>NZ_VBTL01000006.1:0-119027 GCF_013277835.1 Rhodococcus sp. MS13 | reverse complement strand
CCACCATCCGAGGTGAACCTCAAATGTTGTCGGTTGCGGCGTCGACGAAGTCAAGAAGTGCGAACGAATGAGTCCCGTGTAGGTTACCGTGCAGCAAGGGCGGTCTAGATCACTCCTCCATCCACCGCTGGGCAGGACGACAACGGATTGAAAGAAGAGGCAGTGTCAGAAACATTCGGAAGATCAGGAGCGGAACCCTATGCAAGAAAGAAGGTTTGAAGCATTCGATGCTCTGCGACGGATGTCGAATTAGCTCGAGTGGGGCGCTGCCCGTGATCTGCTGACGTCTATCTCGGTGCTTCCTGGCGGACGCTGATGCCCTGCTCGTCCAAGTAGGAGTTGAGTTCGAAGAACTGGAGCAGTTGCTCTCGCATCTCCTCAAAGTTCGCGCCACTGTCCGGCCTAGCTCCGCACTGGAGAGGCTCCGCCATCGTGCAGATTCCTATCAGCTCTGCCAACGGACAACCGGTGGCCATCGCGATAGCGAGTAATTCGTTCGCCTTCGCAGGCTGGGTGCCAGCGATGATGCGCGAGAGAGTGGACACGGAGATGCCAGCCTTGTCGGCCAGTTCGCGTCGGCTTGCGATTTGGGCAGCGAGCCTCGCCTTCTCGATCCGCGCGCCAGTCGAGGGTGCACTCATCAGAGATCACCTCCTCAATCGCGTACTCGGCGATCAAATCAGAGTATGTGCGCCGGCACCATCGCAGCAAGAATCTTCGCTAGATTGTGAGCCGCGACGTCCCGTTTGGCCTACCTTCTACCGGCGTCAACTTCCAATCCGGTCAAGTCAGTCGCGGGACAGAGCCAATCATGGAGCCGAACCGGAACAGGACCCCCACCCAATCATTGATCGGAGCGATGACACACGCTTGCCCGACAGCAATCACGCTGCTCCACCACATATTTCAAATGTCGCATACCTAATTCGACGGTCGAATCCGTTGTGGAGTACCGGGCCGAGCCGGTACTCTGTGTGACATCGGAGGTGCGCAAACCAGCTAGTCGAACCACGGCGAAGGGATGGCGCACTCCATGATTGAACTTCCGTCGGCTCATTTTGGGCGACGCACGACGAGGAACTTCGAACCGGACGACACCGTGCGGGTTGAGGTCCGACTGCCCGTGAAGACTGCCCAACGCCTCTACGAGCGCGCACGCCTGTCCCAGCGCACGCTCAGTGCAGTAACTGCTGAAGCTCTTGACGCTCTTGAGTGCGAGTGCTCGCGACGAAGCCGTGACGGTCCCTAGCCCTTCTGGGCATGGAAAAAGCCGGGCGACAACCCGGCTTTTCCTCAATTCTCAACAGCGGTTCCCGCCGCTGCCTCACCCAAACTCACCTTTTTGACTTGGAGGTTTGTTATGTCTATTTCAGCCTGCCCATCGGGCGTTGTCAAGGTTCTATTCGTTGCGGATCGACTCCTTGAACCGGCAGATCGACCTGTACTCGACCACTGTGCCGGGCTACCAGTCTGGGGTCCACGATGAGATCGCCGCTGGTACCAGGTACTTCTGTGAGTGCGCGCCGAGGGGTTCGTCGCTCACCCAAACAGATCACTGCGCACCTCCGCCGCGCATTGCCCCGCCGGGACGCGCTCGACGCACTTCGCGATCCACAAATCCGGGCCAAGGCCGTCGCCGGATGCAGCGTGATTTTGTGGGACGGCGCAGACACCCGCATTGCGCCGGTAGCAACCCTGACGAGAACGAATGTTGAGTCCGTGATGCCGGTGCGCCGGCTGGGATCACATATGCATTCACGCTCCAATCTGATGATCCATACGACCCGGTTTGCTGGCCTACCAGCTGTGGTGTGGGCCGAATCCAAACCCGAGCAACTCTGGATGATGGAACTCGACCGCCGAGCCGACGTGCACCGCTATCAAAGCCAGGCCTGTGTACTGTCTTGGCCCGTTGGGGAGCGGTGCATCCTGCAGATACCGGACCTCCTGGTGTCCTGCGAGGCGGGGGTGGAGATCATCAGCGTGCGCGCCGACGACAACATGGGCGAGTACGCGCGAGTGATTCTGACCGAGCTACTTCCGGAAACGCTTCGGGCGCAGGGCATCGACTACCGCGTGTGTGGGACGATGCCGCACCAGCGAACAGTGAATCTTCGCCTGCTCGGCGCGCTCCGGTGGAAAGCGCCTGCCATGAAAGAGCCTTGGTGGGTGGCGGGTAACGACATTCGGTCAACGAAAAGCCTTGGTGCAGTGTCGGATGTGTTCGGCGGCGGTCCGGTAGGACGTGGACGGGCTCTGCGGGCGCTCGCGCAGTGCCATCTCGACATCGATCTCGACCGGCCCATCACGCAGGCGTCGGAGGTGGTGTGGCGATGAATACCAACACCTTCGGTCTGGGAACCCGCTTCGAGGTGGACGGGCAGCTATGTACGGTCATCTCGATCGCGGCGACACTGACCCCACCAATTGCGACTCTGCGAAATGATGCCGGAGAATACATCGAAATCGCTCTGCTGCAAGCTATTTGGATGTTGAATGACTTCTGCATGATCGATCAGCCGAGGATCACCGACACCAACGACAGCGACCTACTCGACGACCTACCGACGCACGTCAAGTTGCAAACGATCGAACGAGCCGCACTCGCACGCACTGTGATCCACGGGGACCCGTCAGGAGTTGTCGGCCCCGACAGCGATCCTCGGTACAACCCTGCACTGACCACCCGGCCATCGAGACTCCGGACGCTGACCCGAGATCTCGCAGGCACCCGTGGATACTCACGCGCTCAGTTGTATCGCATGGTTTCGGATTTCGAGAGCGGCGGCATCCACGCGCTCATTCCTCGTCACGCTGACAAATCGCGCCCCGACGACCCGAGATTAGGTCTCCGCGAGGACACATTGGACACAATCTACCGAGTGTTATTGGACCTGGCGAGGCACAAGTCGACGGTGGGTCTCCAAGCGAGGAAGACGCGAGTACTGCGAGAGCTTGACCACCTGAGAATCAACGACCCGCTGCTCACATCTTTCCGCCTCGAAGCTGTCGTCCGGATGCTGTCCACCGAACTGACTCTCGCGGGCACAGCACGGACTCGTCGCACCAACAACGCCCGGGCCCAACGCGGATATCGCAGGCCGGCCCCGTCGATGCCCGGCGAGAGAATTGAAATTGATGCCACCGAACTCAACGTGTGGATTAGATGCCCCGACACGGGAAAGGAAATACGGCCATGGATCAGCGTCGCCGTGTGTGTGGCAACTAGACTGGTCACGGTACGGGTCACAGCTGAGAAGCCATCGGGCCGGGACACGCGGATGCTGCTCTTCGACGTGATGTCGCCGCTCGTCCTACCTGAAATTGCCCGCCCCCACACTCTTGCGCTCGGTGTACCCCGAGAAACGCTGGTCCATCCAGGGATGGGTATCGGCGTGCTGGTCATCGATCACGGCAGTGAGTACGAGAATTACCGTGTTGTCGATGCGCTGGCCCGGTGGGGTAGCACAATCGAACTGGCACGAACCCGACGCGGCATGGACAAGCCCTACGTCGAGTCTGTGAATCGGTCACTAGCCATCATGCAGCAGAACCTCGATGGTTTCACCGGCGACGGTCCCGAGAACCGAGGCGACGATGTCAATGCCACTCTGACATTGTCTGCGGTGCAATCGATCTGCAAGGAATGGGCGATGACCTACTATCCGCATCTTCCTCACAGCGGACTACCGTCTGCAACCAAGAAGGGGCACTTTTTGACTCCGGCCCAGCGGTATGAGCAATGCTTGATTCGGGGTGGTGATCTGCACGTGGCTCCCCACCCGATGACGTGTTCGGTTTCCTCGACTGTGCCGACCTTGCAGTGTCTTCGGACGGCGTTCATTATCGAGACTTCCGCTACGATGGACCGATACTCAATGAAGTTCGGAGAGGGTCCATCTCGCCGTTGGCTCGGCCTGGACGCAAGCGCCGGTTCTTTTACGACAGCTACGACAGGTCTCGGATGTTCTTTCGAGACGACTTCGACGGGCGCTGGCACACCCTCACCGCCATCCACGACGACGGCACGACATTTCCTCCGTTCAGTGACCTTGTCGCAGATGACTTTTCGCAGTTCCTCGGGGGCAATCGGTTGACCCGCGAAGAGCGAGACAACGCCGAAGTCGCCTTCTGTAAGTTCGCTGACGAATTAGCCGAACACGAACGCAAACGTTGGTCCCTTGACCGCGCCCGTGTCGCGAACTCAGCTCCGGTCCCGCAGTCGAACCCCGGAACGACTGAGACAAGCGGCATCGGCATGCCGGCACTACCGCCAGTCGACGTGGACACTTTCGCGATCTGGGATCTCGAGCCAGCCGATACCGACGAGGTGTGGTGACCCATGGCAATTCAGACAACATCTGCCATTCGTTCCCTCATGGCAGATCAGCCACCCGTCCTACAGAACCGCGCAGACTGGCCTCGACTGCGGCGGCGAGACTCTGCCGATGCGCCGCCGTGCGGGATCGACGGTGATGGGATCACACTCGCCCGATGGATCAGATCGATCGGCCCCATCGAGACCTCCGACATCCAAACGATCGAAAGCGACATGCGCAAGTTGCTCGACCACAACGCCACTTCGGTGAATGCGGGTCGTCGATGGGTCGCGATCAACGGGCCATCACTCGTCGGAAAAACACAGGCGACCACGGCCGCCATGCTCCGAATACATGACGACCTACTCAAACATCCTCACGATCCAGGAAAAGGTATTCGAGCCGAACACATACCGGTAGTTTTCGTCAGCGATGCGGGCGCAAGCTGGCCGACACTCCTACGAGCTATCGGCGCATTCGCCAGCGTACCGAACACCAGGCTGGCGACGGGGGCCGACATGCTCCGACAACTACGAACAGTGCTGCCCAGCATCGGAACTCGGATGATCGTCGTCGATGACGCGCACATGCTTCGCCGCGTGGGTGCCGCTCGTGATCTGACCGACAACCTGAAAATGACGGTCGACGCGCTTCCTGTCAGTTTCGTCTTCGTCGGAGCCGGACTCGAAAACAGCGCCCTCCTCAAACGGACGGATCGCTCAGCGGACGAATACTCCGCAGCAGTACAGCTCGCTGGTCGAATGTATCGTCGCGATCTGACGCCGTTCGTCGACACGGACAAAACTCAAATGCGAGCCTGGCATCGACGCATCGGTGCACTGATCAGCCGACTAGAACTCATAGACGGACTCGACAGCAGCGAACTCCGTGACGCGACGTTCGCCGCCAACCTCTTTCACGCGTCCGGCGGCCGAACAGGCCTGTCCCTCGAGCTACTCAAGGACGCCACTATCGCCGCAATTACCCACCGCCGGCGCCCCACAGTCAATGACCTCATAATCGAATCCAAGAGAAAGGCCGCCGAATGATTCCAATCCAAGCCGATCTTCTTCACGACGAGTCACTCGATTCTTGGATCGAACTTCTCGCCGATCTCAACGGGTGCCGCCCACGCCACATCACAGGCCGCAACGACACCATCAACAAGGACAAAGCCCTACCCCTCACCAGGTCCGTCGACGACCCCTCGCTCCTCTACATCTCCGAGTGCACCGGCGTGGACCCTGACCGATTGGCCGAGGCGACACTACGTCGATACAAGCCCGTCGGGCTCGCGAACGTCACGCGTGATTCATCGACCGGCTCATGGTCTCAGGTACGCGGAACCGGTTACTGCCCCACATGTCTCATCGACGACGATCTCCGCTGGAAATTGCCTTGGCACCTGCGCTGGATCAACATCTGCGAGGAACACCACACAGTGCTGAGAGACAACTGTCCCGCGTGCGGATCGAGAGCGCGTGACACGCGCACACACCACCCACGCACTACCGGCTCCCGGATATCCGCATGGCGCCTGAGAAGATGCATTCACGGATGTGCCACCGAAATCCTGGCCCAGAACACAGCGCACACAATCGAAATCCACTCTGCCGCTTACGACGCGCATTCATCGCTCACCAGAATTCTGCACACCAACGGCGCTTCATGCGCATACACCGACGGCGAGTTCCTCAGCGCGGAAAGCATCCTCACAGACGCCTCGCTCCTGACCCGGCACGCTCTCAACGCCATGACCTACGTCGACGGCGTCGGAACCATCCCCGACAGCCCGGACCCAGGAGCGTGGACTCAACAACTGAGTCAGTCGGACTTCGTCAGCACACCCATGGGCCGAAGTGGAGTATCCGAAGTGACAACCCCACAGTTTCTCATCGCACAAACCGCGGCGATCGGCATCCTCACCACCGCTTCCAGCGGCAGAGACTTAGTTGATACCTGGTTGTCACCATCGCGAATCACACACATCATCGACCATCTACGACGAACGAACCACGCCACCTGCACCGTCCACCTCGAACGGTTACTCAGCTGGCGACGACCGCCACAAACCGGAACCGTCTTGAGCGACCGGCTCGGACGTCGCCGACCACAGCATTCCGCGAAGGCATTGACAAACGCCACCACACGAGCGATCGACGCGATGAATCTTCCCTCCTGCATCTGGAGGCAGGTACGCGACAACGCTCCCGAACTCCCCGACCGAGTCACACGACTCTTCCCCCTCACCGCACCGATCGCACTCGCCTCAATGGGACGCAAACCAGACTACAAACGACTCGCCCAGGAATTCGGCCTTGACTACAACGCCGACGAAATCCGCTATGCGCTAAACCATCTCATCAGCAACGAACATGGGAACGAAATATTCAACTACCTTCAAAACCTGCACGCGCATCTGCTGTCGTGCCCGCCACCGATCGACTACCGGAGGCGGCGCCACCTCTTCCCCGCGCCATCTGACATCGGACGTAACCACACCAGACTTCTCGCCCGAGCAGCAAACACTTACCTGACCACCGCATTCACGTGGAAGATCCAACGCTATATCTGGCAGCTCCTGACCGGCAGCGACCCGCTCGTGACCTACGGAGCCGCTCTGCTCCACGGCCCCGCCGCCTACAGCTACCGCAAATTCGTCCTGACGATGCCGGTCGACCTCCAAGACAAGTCCGGCGAAGTCGCCCAACGCCTTCTACTGAAGCACCGAATCGGTGAGCCAACAAGCTACACACCACAATTCAGCATGAATACCGGGGCATGGGCACCCTTCGGACGCGAAGAACGCTACCTCCCCGACATCGGTCGCACCGATCTCCGGCGTACGAGCCTCTCACTCACACTCGCAGCATCCACTGCAGGCGACCCCGAAGAACTCGTCCATCTGGCACTCGCCGGCGAAAAGATTGCAGCACTTCGACTCTGCCGATTCGCCGACAGCGCCCACTGCAAGCTCGATGGCGACGCTGCCGCGATGTTCGGGGTCCGACCCACCCAGATACACCGGGAATACACCTACCTTGCCAAGGCACTCGGAACCGACGTTTTCACACGAGATACCAGCCACGGGCCACGCCAACTCACACCGACCGGCACGTCGCTGTACCACCTCGCGCGGGCGAACATCGATCGCCTCCGGCAGATAGCCAGCTGCGAACCACCCCGACCAACCTAAACCCCCAACGATACCGACGCCTTGCGGTTCGCATTTGCCCGCAAGGCGTCGCTGTGTGCAGGAAACAGTGTTCTGCCTCGCAGCAATTCCAACCTTCAGAAGTTGAGAGTGTACTCAGCCTGCATTTGTCTCAAATTCACAAAACTGCAGGTGTTTGTCTCAAAATCTCATGATGTCCGATTTTTGTCTCATCACCAGACGATGGCGGCAGTGTAGATTCCGGATCTATTTGTCAGATCAACCGGCGACTTTCGAAAAATTCCGCGACAGTTGTCGCTGAAATTCCGGGTAAAGATGACCTTTTTCGACAGCTGAGAACAATCCACCAGCAGTCGGTCAACACTGCCCCTTCTCCCTTGACTCGACGTGATGAAACCGTTAGTAACAGAGCCACGAACAAGGCACGGGGTGTCAGGATTCACCAGTGTGTCGACGACCGGGAGTAACTGCCGATGGAAACTGTTGACTAGGTTCGAAACTTTCCAGCACCAGGCACCAACTCGACAGGTGACCGATCGCCATGGTTCGGCGACAACGGGTGTGGCCGCGACTTCCCACGACCATCCCGAGCGCTCCAAGGGGCAACACCCACCCCTACATACTTTGCCAGCGGAGATCGTCCATGTCGTTTCCAACCTCAGCCGTCGTTGATGCAACGAAACACCCACTGGCGCTTTGCAACGATTGCAACATGATGTGGTCGGCAACCCACCAAGCCGCAAAAAGCCACGGTCTGCCCATCGCCGTCATGCACGGCCCATTCGCCGCCGCAGACATGTACAAACTGCAAGCCTCACGAGCGAAACCCCGCACCTCCTACGCATGCATGCCCGACACCACACCCCTGTACACGGCGCTTCTCGAACAGGAACCCGGATCCTACAGGGAGAAAAACGCCGCACCCGATCACGACTTCCGCCTGATCGTCAGTACCGCCGACGCGAACTCCGATCTCGGACGCAACCAAATTGCCCACGAAATCAACGCAGGCTCACACGTTCGGATGCATCCAAACCCACCGAGCTTCTTCTGGATACTCGACCACACCCGCATCGGAATCCCCCGCACTTAGGGACAAGCATGGCCAAGCAGCATCATGGCTATCGATTCCCCCACCCTCGCGCAGACGATGACCTGGATCTATCACCGCATCTGGGAGGAAGCAGTACCCGTCACCGCGCACGACCAGCCATCGGAAAACCCCTAGGACCCCATTTTGCACCTGATGAACTCCGGCATGACGATGGAATCAGACTCAACCACACTCGGGGTGACAGCCCGAACCGGTCGCCGCCGAGTCGCCGACGCGATGAACCACTACGGCGTCGTCAGCCACTTCTCCCTCGGCGCCGCCTGGAGCGCATCACACCACCGCCAACACACCGGCACAAAGCAACCGGCGCCGTTCGAAACCGCTTTGTCCTTCGACCCACGTAACAGGCTGGAAAGCAACGTCATTGAGGATGGATACACGATCACCCGCCAGTCGAACCGCGCCGCACGAATAGCCGACGTAGAAGTCGAATTCTTTCCGATACGGATTGCGTTCAGGTGGAAGCGTTGCGTTTGATCCATCCCCACGCAGCAGTCGCGACGAGGAGAACTATCCCGATGATCGCCAGCCAGAACAAGCCTTTTACAACCAAGCCCACGACCACGAAAACCAGCCACACAACCACTAGGAAACCTATGAGACCCAACATCTTTACATCTGTACACCGAATCCAACGACCACGCATCCCCAACTTCGCGCCACTGCGCAGACAACAATCGAGTATCCACACAGCCGGACGCGGGATGGAGCGCCCACGACGAGAGTTGATACTCATATCTGCCCACCGAGCCGGCCGTGACACGTTCACTGCAAGCGGCCAGTTCAACCCGGACTCCCGCAGACGGCGCATTACTCGATGCGCTGAACACCCTCCTCTCGAAGTGATCACAGTGAGGCCCGGCACCGAACCGCGCGCAACACACCTAGCAGTGCCCCGGCCACGTCCCGACGGACGTACCAACTGTTGGCCATAATCGTGCATGCGAAAAGGAAGACGACTGTGGCCGACGAACGCCGCCGCGGGGTTCGTCTTGCTTGTCATCGCCGGAATACTCGTCGTGATGTCCATCTACGGCGGTCTCTACTACTCGCGTCACCGGACACCCGCGGACGGGTTTCCGATCAGTCTCACCTACCTTCACCGGCACTACAACCGCAGCGGCGACCCCGTCGCCGACATGCCACGATCTGCAAGTGGATACGACTACTCGAAAGTCGACCACCTCGACGAGGAGAACATCGACCTGTACGCCGCAGTTTCACCGGGGCAACCCGTCACCACTAATCAGCCCGTCACCATCCTCGCGCGAGACGAGAACGGAACCTTCGTCCCCTACACACTCCAAGGCGGGCCCTGACAACAACTCCGCGGAACCAACCGGGTGACCACAGATCGCACCACCCCCGCCGACAAATGACAACCGCATCGGTGCCCGCTTCTGGCACGACAGCCACCCATGACTTCTAGGCGGGACATGCGTTCACTCGGCTCGGAATTCCTGCTGCTACCACACTTCTCGTATTGCTCGGATCCTCCATTGTGGGTCCGATTCAAGCGCTCCAAGAGCCTGTCGCTGTCACCGTCCGCCCCGTCAGCGATGCGGCGTACCCATGCGGAAGTGTCGCCGAGCTCAACTTCACACACGTCCGCTGGGCGGAGGAAGAAAATGCGAATGATTCGGCCGCACGCCGACTTCCTCCCCTGGAACCTTTGTGCGTTCAGTCGCTCGATGAAACGAAGAAGCACGTCCTCGCGCTCAGTGCCGTCCCTGCCCTAACAGGTGTCGCCATCATCGTGAGCATTGTCCGGATGATGCTGGCGTTCACACGAAGAAACGGCACCTGGGATGAATGGAAGCTGTTGCCGCCGATGACGAATCCAGTCGCCATCTCTGTGGCCTTCGCCGCAATGATCATGGTCCTTGTGACGCGGCCGCTCCAGTGACGGACACCGGCAGGTCGACAGCTCAGGGGCCTCCCTGCAGCGAGTAGCCGTAGTACTCGCCATCTCGCCAACGCAGATAAATGACGGTACTGGTCTCGTAACCGGTGTATCCGATGACCGGATAGCCGAAGGGCATCATCGTGTCGATCTCCGACTGTCGATCCGGTTCCGGAACTTCGCCCAACCGGGGGGAAGAGGTTGCGCTGGTAGTCGCGCCCGTGCATTCTCATCCGCTCCGGTGTATGCAGTGGCCAGGTCACCGAATGATAGTTGGACGCGAACCACAGATAGGCCACACCGATCGAGGCCACCAGAACGACGACCACGATCATGACGACCCGCTTCAGCGGATCTGCCCAGCACAGTTCCACCGCGTCCACGAATAGCACCGAACGCGGAAGGTGAGCTTTCTCGCTGTCGCCCAACACCAGTCGAGTGTCCCGCACTGATCGCTGCGGGTAAACCAACGACCTCGATCGACAATCGAAGACCCTGCCGCCCACACAATGCAACGCATTCAATTTCAGAAAAACGTCACCATACTCGGCGGGCTGCTCTACGCGCTCAGCGACGCTTGACCACCCTCCGGATTCTGACCCTCGAGCTCCGTCCCGGACGTCACACCACGGCCCGGGACGTCAGCGGAGAGGTTCGAGCACGGTCGGGTCGTTGTTCCCGGGGACTGTTCACGGCGGTCGAAGCTTCGTAAGGTTCCTGTTGCAGAGCAACATGATCCGGGTGGCCGGCGTCCCCAGTCGCTGGTTACCTCACGGTCGTGGGTCACGTCCGATGAAGGCCAGAAATCGAGTCTGAACGTCGGAGCCGTCAGGCACATCTACCCGTGGCCCGTACTGGCCGCTGGATCGCAGCACCTCATCCCAGGACTCCATACCCGCGAGCATCATGGCGCAGCGTTCAGGGTCGAGGGTCTCGTCCTGACCGGTAGCGCGCGCCAGGTCCCAACTGTGCATGAACACGTCGGCGGTGAAGAACTGCGCCACAGCCTGAGGCAAGGGCGCCTGACCGGTGTTCGGATGGGAGAAGACTTTGTCCCCGGCAGTCGGATCATCGAGCACCGCTTGGACACCGTCGTTGAAGATGCGCCACGCGGCTGCCGGATCGTCATCGACGTCCGGACCGGCGGGCAATGTGATGCCGGCGCCTTCCTGAAGGAACGGCGGAAACCATTCGACGAGGTGGCGAACAACGTCGCGGGCATTCCAACCCTCGACCGGCGCGGCCCTGTTCCAGGCTGCCTGATCGGGTACACCTTCGACGATTTCGGTGAAGCGGCCAGCAAGTTCGCGGTACTCCTCGGCTGGGGTCTGATCAGGGGTCATCTGGTCCTCAGTTCTTCTGAATTGCGCCGGAATACATTTGCTGATGCCTTGCGACATGGTGGCTCTCGGGATTAAGAATGCGGCCTCTATCTCCTCTGTCGTCGGTCCGCCCACCACCCGACCATGAGCACCGTACCCGTCGTCGTGACCAAACACGGCCGCAACTGCATCCGATGCGGCCAAACCCTGACGATCACGATGCTCGAACGACCCGCACCCGACACCCGACCCCACCCGAGAAGGATTCGTGGACTGCCCCAACGGGTGCACCGGTGCCATCGACCCGCGAGAACCAGACACCCACAACCCTTCCGAACCACAGCTGGCACCTCGTACCCCGGGCTCAACACAGGAAGTATCTGGCCACGGAACGCAAGTCCATCCTTCAAACCTTGCTCAAACTGCACAGCACTGCTCACGACGACAATGGGAGTGCTCGGTTGCCACGGAACCGATTTCACATAGATCGAATACACGGCATTCCAGTGCATCGTTGCCTTCAGTGGCGTTCACCGTGAGACCGACCACCCCCATCGAGACCTCGCGACGCTTACAGTCGCCATCGTCGATTCCCGAGAGCGTCGAACGATAGAGCGAGTCAGCCTCGGATGAGCAGACGCGCCAGGATGAAAGCCGCCGCGATAGCAGTACCTGTGGAAATTCCTTCCCACACGCTGCTACTCGTGACACCAGTAGTCACACCAAAGAAGGTGCCCGCTGACAGTGCAAGTACACCGTCGACACGCGCCGGACGATTTTGGTACATGCCACCAATTCTCGCACCAGTGACTGGTCGAATACCTCGCAACCGAGGTAAGCGACCCACCCGATAGCGGATCATGGGCGTCGTATCCGCAGCATCCGTAGGCGGGTGAATATCTGAAATTCATTCGCGTCTGCGGCCTCACGACATCGCACATTTTCACCGAACGGGTTCACAGCGATGCCGAAGGCGTTATTTCGCCCGAGTCCTCATTCCAGGTCAGATCTACCAGGAGTCGTGCGAGAGCAAATGCGGCCAGCCAATTCGGCAGCGCAAAGGTTCGACGCACCTCTACGCGGGCATTCTCACACCAGACAACGAAGGACTTTCGCGGCCTATGCGATGTACCGACACAGCCAAGTGCGCGACGGGCTCACGCGGAGGATTATGCATGACATGGATGATTTTTCGGTGATCGGCTGCCTCGGTTCGTTGATGGTGGCGACCCGCGGATCTGCCGGCGCCGGGGAGGTACTACTGGCGGTGCGCGGATCGAAAGAGGCATACCTGGCGTGGTCGGACGAGCCGTTGCCGAAGGGCACCGAGGTGTTGGTGATCGACATCCTCGGAGCGCGGACCGTCCAGGTCGAACCCTGGCCCGGACTCAAAATGTGACGCTCGATCCGCAAACAACACGACCTGAGGAGCCAAAACATGTTCGGCTACAGAGTGCCTGCACCAGATGAAGCAATGCTGATCTCCGGAGGCAGAAGCAAAGGTGAGGCACCGTTCCGTGTGGTCACCGGACACGGCGCCTACATCATGCCGCTCCTTCGCAAAGTCCGGTTCCTCACACTGGCCATGTGCGAGGCAGAGGTGGAGGAAACATGCGTCACCCAACAAGGGATCAGCCTCAACGTACGGGCAGTCATCGCGTTCAAAGTGGGCAATGACACCGAAAGCATCATCAGCGCAGGTCAACGCTTCCTCTCCGACCAGGACCAGATGTCGGTGCTCACCGGTCGAATCTTCGCCGGCCACCTACGATCGATCATCGGATCAATGACCGTGGAGCAGATCATCAAGGAACGCCAAAAGCTGGCGACCGAAGTCCTCGACGGCTCGAAGGAAGAGATGGTCAAGATCGGGTTGACCGTCGACGCACTACAAATCCAGTCCATCGACGACGGCTCCCTCGGCTATATCCGCGCGATGTCCGCACCACACAACGCTGCAATCCAACAACAAGCACAGATCGCCCAGGCAAAAGCCAACCAAGCCGCCGCCGAGGCCGAGCAGGAATCACAACGGAACCAGGCCCAGTACGCCCGCCAGACTGCGATCGTGCAGGCCCAATACAAAGCCGAAGTCGACAAGGCGCAGGCCGAAGCAGCGCAGGCAGGACCATTAGCGCAGGCACAAGCACAACGGGAAGTGCTCGCAATGCAGACCGAGCTGGCACAGAGGGCCGCCGAGCTCCGGCAACAAGAGCTGGTTTCCGAGGTGGTCAAGCCCGCAGAGGCAGAGGCCGAGAGAGTGCGGATCCTGGCGCTGGCCGAGGCCGAGAAGATGAAGATCCAGGCCGAAGCGGCAGCCTCACACAACCGTGTCGCCCTCGATCGCCTGTTGATCGACCAGCTCCCCGAGATCGTCAAACAGGCCGCCCAAGGATTGTCAGGGGCAAACCTGACCGTCCTCAACGGCGCCGACGGACTCGGCGAGATCGCCACCGGACTCGTCGGGCAGGGCCTGGCAATCTACGACTCCCTACGCGACAGCCTCGGGCAACACCAGCCGACCGAGGACACCACCGGCCGCGGCGAACTCAACACACTACCCACACGTACCCGCTCCACCGGCTTCTCGTCCACTGAAGAGAACTGACGCCACACACAGACACCGCGAACAACACCGATCTGCCTGTCCACGTCGATTCGCGAGAGCGCCCCACCAGCGGGGTAGAAGTACAAGTCCATGTCCGCGCCGCTACTGAACGCGCGACGGTCCTCCAAATTCAGCCCCTGAACCCATGAGTGATGGTTCCCGAGCGGAGCGCAGATCCCCAATCAAGTGAAGGGCCCGCCCGCGACGATCAGCGCATTGTCGCACTCCTACGACGGCGTATGAGAGTGTCTTGTTCAGACCGGTGTGGAGGGAAGGATGATGTCGAGCCTTGTCATCGCCTGGGTGGACGAAGGCGCCGACTCCGGATCGCCCATAGTGGGCGATAGCTAAAAACGCACACCGGAACCCTCAGGACGGTCCTCAGCGCGTTTTCGGTGCCGTGGTTGCACGACATGAGCGCCCATCCAGCATACGAAGGATCACCGCGCCATCACCGGGACCCCCACCTCATTACGACGACGAAACGGAATGGTCCAGGGCGGATCGTAAAACCAAGCGACCGGCTCGCCGTTCGGAACCCACGCAGTTTTCTCCAACACGCGGAGCAGTTCGGCGGTTCGCGCAGCGACCGTCCCCCGGCTACGGTCACCGGAAAAGCGCAGCACCGCCACCGTCTCGGCAGCAACCTCCACGAGTTCCACGCCCTGTTCCTCGGGAGTGGGCAGAGTGTTCATCGTCGAGTGCGACGGCATGTAAAACTGGACTATCCACGAGTCGCCCGGACCTCGTACCTGCGATACCGGCGCGGTCATCGCGATCTTCGACTTACTCATGTTGGCACCGAAGATGTAGCCGGCCAGACGCCGAAAACCTGCATTACGGGCGCTCTCCTCATCCCCCGGCACTGTGGTCTCGGCTGCGATACGCGGACCGTACCGGTCTGCGATACGCGGACCGTACCGGCGGATCTCGAGCCCCTGAATCTTCCCCAGGACGTCATAGCGAGGCTCTTCAGTGCCGCCGCGAACACCTACCAACGAGCCGAAACCCTTCGCCACATCAGCCACCATCGACACCAACCGCACCTCGTCCTGCTATCGGAACATCACTGGGCAGTAAAAGGGACCGGAAGCTTCTCAGCCGAGATCGGCAGCCCCACACCAGCCCGCGGCGCGAAGAAGGAACGTCTGGACGTGGCCTGTGCCGCACACACCGCGCTGGCACGCCGAGTACCAAAGCAGCCTCGAACTCCGAGAAAAGATCCACACTCCGTCCGCCACCCACGAGGAATAGTCTCCTCGCCGCAGCACAGGACGGCCAACGACACTCGAAAGCCTGATCGTAAGCGCACGTCAGAGTCGTTGTGGGACACCGTAAGTGATCACTGTGTCACCGCTGGACGTCACCGCTTTCGCGTATGGTCGGATAGTCACCGGGCCTACAGTCCCCTGCACATATCCGTGAATCCCGGCTAGTCGCACGGTTGCTTGCGGACCGTCGAACGACTGGTCCGTCAGCAGCGGCGCATCGGTGATTCCGCCCGGAGCCAAATTGATATCGAGTTGCTGTGACGGAATGATGTTGCCACCGATCCCTGCCGTACCGCCCACATTCAGGTCAAGCGTCGGATTCGGCACGATTCCGACATTCAGATGGTTATCACTCGTCAGGGCCCAATCGAGGTTGGGCGAATTGAGTGTGACGGTCCCACCGGTCAGAGCGATGGGGTAACCGATCTGGTAGCCGATCGTCAGCTTGGTACCGGTGAAACCGTCGGCACCCGGACCGTCGATCTTCACGCTGGCAACGCCGTCGTGGAAGAACTCGACACTCAGCGGCGAACTGTCGAGCGGCGGAACAGTACGGATGACAGTATCCATCTGCAGGACTTCTATCCGGTGCCCTTTGGAATCGACGATCGAACTGGTGTTGTCGACACCGGCCGACGCCGTGGTGCTACTCAGCACGATGGCAAGGAAAGCCGCGACCCCAACCGCACCGATCCTCGACCTGGTACCCACTGCTCCGCCGACCCGTGAAACCCTCATACACAAGCACCATCCATCCAATTGTGGCCCTGCCGCCGACCCCCCACGCCTTCCGAGATCGGAATCCGTCGCGGCGGCACGAACGAATTCGCCGCCGACGTCGACCGAGAGCCCATTCGAAGTACCCAGATAACAGCATCAAAATACCCACGCCACACTGTTACCAAACGGAAAGTTGAAGGGCCCATACCGTTTTGGTGACAGGTTTTCGCCACCGAAGGGAAGCGGTGTCGCATCTGAGTCGAATAGTGGCATCCTGATTTGGTCGGAGGTCGTCTCGACCTGCTGAAGGTAGGGTCTCCCAGTCCGGTGGAAGCTAGTAACGCGAGGCGCATTCCGTACGAATCTCCTATTTGCCGTCAACCGAACCAATTCGCACCGGCAAAGCAGAACCGCTCGGAGGGATGTTCAAGTGAAGGGGAACCCTGAACACGCATCTCCATCCGATGACCTGCATTCCGGCGGAGACAGTGGTCGAAGAAGCCTGATCCTCCATACCGGAAGGATGGTTCTTCTCCTCGTCGCGGCCGTCGCGCTTGTGCTTGTGCTTGTGCTTGTGCTTGTGCTTGGGACCGTCGAGCACCTCGATGACCACCACCACCAATGGATCGTTGCCCTTGCAGTCGCCGCGCTGTTCGTCGCCCGCGGAATACGTCTGGGCAGACCGGTCAGGGCAAAGCACGCAGCCGGGTGTGGCCACGCTAATACTGTCCTCCGTTGTCGCCTACAGGACCGGATACGCCGGGTTGGGTCACCGCTACTCGCTCTAAGCGGACTTGTGTTGATGAGGCCGATGACCAGTGGAGAGTCGGAGGCGATGGAACGCCACCGCGCCAAGCACATGACACGGTGACCCCTGCGCAGGGCGAACCCTCGCTGCCCCTGCCCCTGCCCCTGCTCCTCGCCCCTGGCTCACAATCCTCGAGCACTTGACGAATCGGACTGAAATCCGTCGAAAGGACAAACGAGCCCGCCCTCGGGGGCCCGTGTCCCAGGGAGCGACATCTGGAGGCGGGCCGCGCGCCAGACACCGCCCGAAGATCTAGTGCGCCAACGACAAGATATCCAGCTCGACCTACCGCCAACATGGTGCACGACACGAAAAAGTAGTGCTCGTCGATGTCGCATACCTATAAGTGCGGCGCAAATTCGCCTTCGGGGGCTCACCGACGAGCCGACTGCGAGACGTCGTCGGTGAGCCGTGCGCACCAAACTGTTGCACTCTTCCGATGCGCAGATCAGGCAACCCCTGCCGGGTCTGCTATCGATCAGTGGGTTCCCGGTGCGGCACCCCCGAAACCGTTCCCCGCAAAGCCCCTGTACCTCTGCACCAGCAGTCCCAAACCTTAGAATCCGATGACGCCCCGACTTCGAGAAGTCGGGGCGTCATCTGCCAGTGGCTCACCCTCCAGTAGTTCGACGAACCAGTGCCGACGCTACGTGTCGGTTCCTGAAGGAACACTGAACAGGGCTTCGAGTTTCAGTGCGAGGCGGAACTTCTCGCACTGTTCAGCGGATTTTCGTCTGCCGAATGGCCCGCCAGGCTGGGGTTAGGTGTCATGCCTGGCGGGCCTCTGCGTACTGAAGTCCGGGGACGTACGCAGACGGGGCAGCTCACTGGTCGGTGTCGGACACCTCCGCAGCGAGCGATAGCGCTGCCATGTCGGGATGGCAGTGCGAGGATGAACTATAAAGGGCGGAAACTGAAGGGAAGCTGAGAGTTTCGCAAAGGTGGCCCGCCGGAATCTGCGGGTCGTGTGTCAGGGAACGCGCTGCTCAGAAAACCCCGCCAACGCTGCGGGTGAACGCGACTTCGGCGGGCGGTGCGCATCCGAACTGTCAGGGACAGACGCGCAGCATCGTTGGCCCACCCGATCGACCGCTGGGGTTCCAGCGGTCGGGGCCACCGTCGTCCAGTGAATTCGTCAGGGCAGCCCGAGGGGCACGGACTGAGCGGCGCGTTTCACGATCGCGTGCAGGCCGCATCAAACGCGATGGGCGATCGGTGGGGTCTAGCTCGTCGAGCAGGCTGAGGGCAGCAGCGACGGTCACCCGTCATCTGTCGAGCGTAAATCGTTGTCAGAACCGCATCCAGGCAAACTGCCGCGCACTCACCGATTCCAGTGCCACTATGGGCGATGTGGCCGACCTGTACAATCCGACACCCGAGAACGCATCTCGCGATGTGTCGCTACCGAACGGTTCACCGCGGTTCTCGAGCCGACGGTGGACAAAGATTCGGGAAGCGTGGGAGAACAACCTCGACCCGGGCGAACGCTCTGCGGTGTGGGCGTGGACCGCGTTCACCGTGACCTTTGGCGGTGTGCGTGTGCTGACTCACTGGATCAGGGCCGGGCACGGTCCCAGCGGTGGGGGAATGAGTATCGGCGGCAAGCATTTCCACCATTACAACATCGGGATCGGCATGCTCACCGGCCTCGGGGCCGTCGCGTTGCGCGGCACTGAACGGCACCGTCGCCATCCCGCGGCCGCAATTGCTTACGGCGCCGGATCAGCATTGATCGTCGATGAGCTGGCGTTGCTTCTCGATCTGCAAGATGTGTACTGGGCCAACGAGGGACGCATCAGCGTCGACGCCGCGATAGGCGTCATCGGCGTCGGCGGCCTCGCAACCGCTGGGTTCGAGTTCTGGCCAGCTGTCCACCACGCGATCTGGGACCGCCCGACCAAGGACTGAGCCTCCCGCCCTCCCCGGCGACAGAGAATCGGCCACCGAAGCCGGCGTCGTCCGACTGCCGCTCATCTTTCGAGCGGCAAGCCCACGTTCGACACCCTTATCGTCACTCAGCGCCTGTATCCTCACCGCTCAAGGGGCCGGCCAGGGTGTTTTGGTCGATGAGGGTGCATCCCTGGCCGGCCCCCTCCCTGATTACCGGTCGACTGGTCGGGGGTATGCCGAGACGAGAACATTGCGGATCGAGAGGCATCTCAAATGAAGGACGTACGGCGCGCCATGACCGATACGGAGCTGGTCGCGGAGCTGAACAGGCTCGAGAGTCAGAACGAATTGGGTCGGTGCGAGGAGCTCCGATTGCAGATCGTCCGTGACGAGCTGGTCTGTCGTCAGTCCGAATCCCGCCCACCGGTCGGCATGTAACCGACACCAGCTCGCGGCGTTCAAGGGGAGAGGTCAACCGTCTGGCGGAGGTGCGCTTCTGCTGGAAACTTATGCGTGAATCACGTGAGCCACTCACATCCGTCTCCCCGCCGTGATTCGAGTACCTCACGCACTGCGCTGAATTCGGCCGAAACCGAATACCAGCGTTTCTTTGAGCTGGCGATCGCTTTCAGTGTTTCTTCAGCAGCGGCGGGTCATTGTGGCGTGCAGATCACGGCCAACCACAGGAGACTTCATGGGAACCACCGACCTACAGTCCGCACCTATCGCGCCCGGAATTCGAGCTTCGGACGCCGACCGCGAGCGGACGGCCGCCGCCCTCCATGCCGCCGCTTCTGCCGGCATGCTCACCCTCGCCGAGGTGGACGAACGCTCACAGTTGCTGTACGCGAGTCGGTTTCGCCACGAACTCGAATTTCTGGTGCAGGACCTGCCCACCGATACGCCACCAGAACGCACATCAGTCGTCGACGGCTCACTCAGCGACCACGTTCATGCCATGTGGGCAGCCCTGGTCGGTCTGCTTTTCGCCTGCGGGGCGCTGGCTCGGAAACACCCTCGAATCACCTCGGCGGCAGTGCTCACGTTGGCGGTTGTACTCGGCGTGCTGCTCGCCTTCGCCGGAACCGACATGCACGAGCATATGCAGAAAACCGGTACTCACTGACATCGAACTGAAGCGGCCAGCGTCACTGTCCTTCGAACCCGACTCGCTTCCTTCGCGCATGGCCTGAACATATGGCCACAGCCCAGAGCCCGGGAGACAGAAGCGAGCATTTCGCCGCGACAACCGCACTCTGCGCTCGGGACACATACCTGCGATCGGCCTGAACCCGTTCCCCTGCAACCAATCCGCCGTTGCTGCAATAGACCAGAGGGGTACCGGTTTCGTCGTCGCCTCGCTCCACAGGTGCCGCATCAGGACATCCCCTCTCTCACCCAGTGGACCCGCCACCAGCCACCGCCGCTACACAGCAAGCGGCGACACGGATCATTAGGTTTGCCAATCCTGTATGTACCATCATTCCCCTGAAGACGGCTGGAAAAGGTCCCGCTGCGGTAAAGAAGGACAATCGATGAGGATACGAATCGGACTGATGTCGGGGGTCGCACTGGCCACCGCAGCGGTGCTGACGATTTCGGGGTGCTCGAATTCCGGTTCGGACGGCGGGACGGACCCGGGCACGGCCACCAAGATCACCGTGTACAACGCGCAGCACGAGTCATTGACGCAGGAATGGGCCGATGCTTTCACCGCGGAGTCCGGAATCGAAGTAGAACTTCGTAACGGCAGCGATACCGAGCTCGGCAACCAGCTCGTCGCCGAAGGCGACCGCTCGCCGGCAGATGTGTTTCTCACCGAAAACTCGCCCGCAATGACACTTGTCGAGAATGCCGGGTTGTTCGCCGACGTGAACCAGAACGTCCTCGATCAGGTGCCCAGCCAGTACCGGCCGTCGAGCGGTAAGTGGACCGGTATCGCAGCCCGTTCCACCGTCTTCGCCTACAACAAGGACATGTTGAATCAGGATCAGCTGCCGAAGTCGCTGCTCGAACTGCAGGATCCCGCGTGGAAGGACCGGTGGGCCGCTTCGCCCTCGGGTGCAGACTTCCAGGCGATCGTCAGTGCGCTGCTCGAACTCAAGGGCGAGGACGCCACCCGGCAGTGGCTGGCGGGAATGAAGGACAACGTCCGCACCTACAAGGGCAACAGCACGGTGATGAAGGCAGTCAACGCCGGGGAAATCCCCGGTGGTCTCATCTACCACTACTACTGGTTCGGCGATCAGGCGAAGACCGGTGAGAACAGCAACAACGTCGCACTCCACTACTTCAAGAACGAGGACCCCGGTGCATTCGTCAGCGTCTCCGGTGGTGGCGTCCTGAAGTCCAGCTCGAAACAGGATGCGGCGCAACAGTTCCTCGAGTTCGTCACCGGCCATAAGGGTCAGGAGGTCCTGCAGACCGGGACATCGTTCGAATACACGGTGGGCAGCGGCGTGGCAGCGAACCCGAAGCTCGTTCCCCTCACCGAACTCCAGGCTCCACAGGTCGACCCTGCGAAGCTCAACAGCCCGCAGGTCACCGAGCTCATGACCGAAGCCGGCCTGCTCTGAATCTCGCACTGATCGGTCGGAGGCGGTCGGGGCACGCAAACACAGTGCGTCCCCCGACCGCCCGAACGCCGATGCCACTCCCCTTGGCGGTTGCCGCGCTCATCGTTGTGGCCGCATCGATCATCCCGCTCGGGTACGTAATCGTCGAAAGCTTCGACACGGGTTGGGATACCGCATCGGCGCTGCTGTTTCGACCTCGGGTCCGGGAATTGCTGACCAACACGGTGATGCTGGTCGTGGTCACGGTGCCGATCTGCATCGTGACCGGCGTAATCGCCGCCTGGCTCGTCGAACGCACCCGGGTGTTCGGGGCGAAGGTCTGGGCGGTCCTGCTCGCGGCGCCCCTGGCCGTTCCCGCGTTCGTGAACAGTTACTCGTGGGTGACCACGATTCCCTCCCTGGGCGGTTTGCACGGGGGCGTCCTCATCGCGACCCTGTCGTACTTCCCTCTCGTGTACATCCCCACGGCCGCGACACTTCGGCGGCTGGATCCGGCCGTGGAGGAATCGGCGCGCGCGCTCGGTGCCGGGCCGTGGGCAGTGTTCTTCCGCGTCGTGGTACCTCAGCTGCGGCTGGCCATCGCTGGAGGAGCGCTGCTGGTCTCGTTGCACCTGCTCGCCGAGTACGGTGCGTTCGTCTTCATCCGGTTCGATACGTTCACCACCGCGATTTTCGAGCAATACCAGTCGACGTTCAACGGAGCTGCGGCCACCATGCTCGCTGGTGTCCTGGTGTTGCTCTGCCTCACTCTGCTGGTGATCGAATCTGTGGTCCGGGGCAGTGCGCGGTACGCCCGCATCGGCGCCGGAGCCGCCAGGCCCGCCGTGCCCGCCGAACTCGGCTGGGGGAATTCGCTGGCCGTCCTGCTCTTCCTCGGAGTGCTGATCGTACTGTCCGTCGGCGTCCCGGTGATCAGTGTCCTACGCTGGCTGGTCATCGGCGGGGCGGCGGTCTGGAAGCTCGATACCGTCGGCTCCGCGCTGGTCCAGACCGTCGGCTTCGGCATCGCCGGCGCCGTGGTGACGTGTGTTCTCGCATTTCCGATCGCATGGATTTCGATTCGCCACCGCGGGCGATTCAGCCGGTTTTTGGAAAGCTGCACGTACATCTCGAGCTCACTGCCCGGCATCGTGGTGGCACTGGCGTTCGTCACCGTCTCCATCCATTACCTACATCCGCTCTACCAAACGGTCACCGTTGTCATCGCGGCCTACGCACTGCTGTTCCTGCCGCGCGCGCTGGTGAACCTGCGAGCGGGGTTCGCGCAAGCGCCCATCGGCCTGGAGGAAGCCGCGCAGTCGCTCGGTGTCTCGCCACTGTCAGCATTTTTCCGGGTGACGCTGCCGCTGGCAGCCCCCGCCACGGCGGCGGGCGGAGCGCTGGTGTTCTTGGGGATCGTGAACGAGCTGACCGCCACCCTGCTGCTGGCGCCGACCGGCACCCGCACCCTGTCCATGCAATTCTGGTCGCTGAGCAGCGAGATCGACTACGCCGGCGCAGCACCGTACGCGCTGATCATGATCGTGCTGTCGCTGCCCATGACTTACGTACTCTTCACCCAGTCGAAAAAGGTAGCCGGACTATGACCAACGCACTCGAAGTGGCAGGGCTCGACAAGAGGTTCGGCTCCGCGGCAGTCCTCCACCAGATCGCGTTCGGCGTCGAGGCCGGATCCACCACCGCTATTGTCGGGCCGTCAGGCTGCGGGAAGACCACGTTGCTCCGCCTGATCGCCGGGTTCGAGAAACCGGACGCCGGCACCATCGCCCTTGCCGGCCGTATCGTCGCAGGCGGAAATTGGACGCCCGCGCACCGACGGTCGGTGGGATACGTCGCCCAGGACGGAGCGCTGTTCCCGCACACCACTGTCGGCGCCAATGTCGGGTTCGGGTTGCCCCGCCGTGACCGGACCGCGTCGAAGGTCGCCGAACTGCTCGAGATGGTGTCGCTCGATGCCTCCTACGCGAGCCGGCGACCCGACCAGCTCTCCGGCGGGCAGCAACAGCGCGTGGCGCTCGCGCGGGCACTGGCCCGCGAACCGGAACTGATGCTGCTGGACGAGCCGTTCTCCGCGCTCGACGCCGGCTTGCGGGCCACTACCCGGCGGATCGTCGCCGATGTCCTGGCAAAGGCCGGAATCACCACCATCCTCGTCACCCATGATCAGTCCGAGGCTCTCTCGTTCGCTGATCGTGTGGCGGTCATGAGCGCCGGACGCCTCGCGCAGATCGGTACCCCACGCGAAATCTATTCCACCCCCATCGATGTCCCCACCGCGCAGTTCATCGGTGACGCCGTCGTTCTGCCGGCACAGGTCGTGGAAGGCACAGCCCACTCTGCGCTCGGCGATATCGCTGTGTCGCCGACTGGCATCCACGGCGACGCCCGCATCATGGTGCGGCCGGAACAAATCGAACTCACCCCGGACGGCGCAGGCATATCCGGGACGGTAGTCGACATCGAATACCTTGGATCCGAGATGCTGCTCGGCATCCGCCTGGACACCGCAAGCGGAACAGACGCCGAACGAGTCACGGTCCGCCGTTTCGGTGCCACCGCTCTCACTCCCGGAGACCGCGTCGGCATCCGAGTCGCCGGCCCCGCCGTGACATACCCCGCCTCAGATCCGAACGCATCAGGGATCCGGAGGAGGACCGCAACTACGGACCCATCTTCAAGACGCAGCCCCTAGTCTCGCCCGGCGTGCTGGTACACCCACCTCTGATGCCCAATCGACTGCCTGGTCGGTCTCACGGTGCGAAGCCAGCCGGAGACAGAATCATCTTTGGTGCGATCATCCTTGGTGCACACGCCCCCAACGCGCACCCTGCCGCGCCGAGTATCGGTTCAGGACTCCTCGGCCGGGGTCACCGGACTCGCCGCAAGTGTGACCACGACCTGACACCCGCCCTGTCCGCTGTCACCGATCCGTACCGAACCTCGTTGGGCGGCAACGATTTCCGTAACAATCGCCAAGCCGAGACCCGAACCGCCGAGGTTGCGTTCACGGGAATTGTCGAGTCGCACGAACCGTTCGAGGACTCGGTCCCGATCTGGCTGCGGGATGCCCGGGCCGTCGTCGGAAACGATGACCTGCGCGGTGTCCCCATACTGCATTACCTGCGCATGGACAGTCTGTGCCGCAAATCGGATGGCGTTGTCGATGAGGTTGCGCACTACTCGCTCGAGCTGAGTGCGGTCGCCGCAGATCCGCACAGGGCTCAACGCGGCCGTGATCGTCTTCTCGGTCCCACCGCGAGCGCGGTGGACTTCGGCGTCCACGACGTCGTCGAGGTCCACGTCGCCGAGACGCAGGGGTAGACCGTGTTCGTCGGCGCGTGCGAGCAACAGCAGGTCGTCGACCAGTAGATGCATGCGTGTGACCTCGGGTAGCAATGTTTCGCGTACGAGTTCGTGATCGAGCAGTTCTGGGCGGGCGTCCGCCAGCTCCAAGGCAAGGGTGAGGGTGGTCAATGGGTTTCGTAGCTCGTGGGACGCGTCTGCGACGAATCGGCGTTGCGCGGTGTGGCCGGCGTCGATTCGGGTGAGCATGTCGTTCATGGTCCGGGCCAACGCCGTGATCTCGTCGCGGGGCGTGGGCACCGGAATCCGTTCACCGAGGTCGTTACTCGAGATGGCGGCGACCTGGGTGCGGATGTGTTCGACCGATCGCAGCGAACGCCGTACCAGTGTGTAGGTCGCTACTGCGGCGACGAGAGCGATGACCGGGCCACCGAGGGCGAGGAGCCCACCTACGGTGGCGACGGTGGCTTCCACCGATTCTGCGCTCACCGCGACGAGGACGGTGTAATCGGTTGCGCCGCTGGAGGCTCCCTGCGCGGTGATCCGGAGATCTGTCCCATGGTCGGTCGGCCCGGACAGTCCCCGCGCCGGCGGCCCACCAGTGGGCGGGCGCGTATCGGTCGCCGGGGCGCCGGGGTCGGGGTCCGATGTCCGCACGACCTGCCCTGTCGGATCGATGACTTGGACGAGGACGATGCGTTGATTGGTGCCGAACAACTCACTGTCGAGGTCTGTGGGTGAGTCCGACTGCAGGCTGGTGGTGATGTCCTGGGCTCGGATGGTCGCGGCGTCGTCGAGGGCCGAGAGCAGGGCCCGGTCCAGTACGAACAGCAACGCCGCCGCCCCGAGCGCCAGGGCGATGGTCACGACACCGGCCGCAGCCAGTGCAGACCGGATCGCCAGTCCCCACACCGAGGGTCTGAGCCATTCGGGTACCGACCTCATGCGGTCATCATCCGCTCGCGCGGTCCTCTGCGGCGTCGATGACAACAATCCGATCGGCGAATATCTGACGGTTAAGCGCGGTCACAGAACGCGCATTCCGGCCGGATAGCTCGACGGCCATATGAAGGCGTTGACGAGCAGGTTGTCGATTGGGGATTCGCGCTGTTCACCGTCACAGGTCGCTGTCTATGTGCATCAGCTCTTCACCGTCCGCGGTCGAGACGTTGGCCTGTTGGCCGGCCGGCTGGGTTGTTCTCTGCCGTCGTGACCGCAGACCATTGATCAGCAGCGGCGCGACAGAGAGGAACACGATCACTATCAGAATCACTTCGATGTGACTACGGACGAATCCGATTCCGCCGAGCAGGTACCCCAGTGTCGGCACCCCGATTCCCCAGACGGTGCCGCCGATGACGTTGTAGACGGCGAAGGTGCGGTACTTCATCCCCGATGCGCCGGCCATGACCGGCGCGATCGTGCGGGCAACGGGGACGAAGCGGGCCAACAAAATTGTGCGCGGGCCGTAGCGGTCGAAGAACCGCCGCGACTGCTCGAGTTGTTTCGGGCCGATCCGTCTGGCACTGGGCCGATGAAATACTGCCGCCCCTGCCTTCCGTCCGATCAGGAAGCCGAGTTGATCGCCGACGATCGCAGCGATCGGGATGGTGAGCAGCAGCAACCACAGCGGGGCGAACGGATGCGGCTGCGCGGCGAAGACTCCGGCAGTGAACAGCAACGAGTCGCCCGGCAGGAAGAACCCGACGAGCAGGCCCGTTTCGATGACGACGGCGCCGAGGACGCCGAGCAACCCCAGGGTGCCCAGCAGTGTCGAAGCGTCCAATATTCCAGGCCCCAATGCCACGTTCATGCTGGTTGTCCCATCGTCGTCGGGTTGTTGCGGTCCCGGGCAGCGCTCCTCGGGTCCAACGCTCTGGTGCGCCGGTCGTGGGAGCGGGCCATCCAGCTCGTGTAGATCGCGCCGCCGATCACCGCGGCGAGGCCGCCGAGGAGCATGCCGCCGATCACATCGCTGAGCCAGTGTTCACCGAGGTACAGGCGAGTCACCGACACCACCACCGCCACGACTGCGGCCGTCACCAGCAACAACGCCCGCCGGGCCGGAGACCAGGCATACCCGAGCAGGAGAGCGGCCGTCATGAACAACGCCATCGCCCCCGTCGCATGCCCGGACGGAAAGGAATAGTCCGTCTCGAGCAGGACCTGGGACGCGATCGGGGGACGAGCCCGCCCGACAACGGATTTCGTCACGGTCGAGACCAGCCCAGCCGCACCGACCGTCCCGATAAGAATCAGCGCGGGGATCGGCGAGCGGGCTCGCCGGGACAGCACCGCACCGATCACGACCGCAAGGACGATAGTGCCCACCGGCCCGCCGGCGTCGGTAACAGCGATAGCCGGCCCGGTCACCCAGTCCGAGCGGCGCCCGGAGAACCAACCCAAGACCGCCGGGTCCGCGCTGGTCAACCAGTCTCCAGCTTTTACCTGATACGCCAGCGCGACAAACGCCGCCGCCAATCCGGCGCCCTGCAGGCAGATCAGCGCCGTTCCGGCCGAGCGGCGAGTTCCTGGCAGGCTCCGCCAAAGCGAGGCACCCGAAAACAGCGCCACTCCCCCGACCAACACGGCCAGAGCGATCGCGGCTGCAGCGCCTTGATGTATGCCGGACACCAAATCGTGGGCCCTCCCGACCAGGTTCATACGGACCGACGCACCGTGCCCCGCCGCCGATACCAATGACAGCGAATGTGGCTCCACTTCTTTCACCCCATCAGTATCGAAGTCGGCAGCTGTGGAGCCGCTGAGAATGGGACACCGATCACGCCCTTCCGGCCGGGCAGGACTGTCGGCACGAATAGGTGCGCGGCCTCTCTCAGGGCGTTTTCAGCATCGTCTCTCTACGGTCGGATCTGTGAGTGAGACAACGAGATCTGAAGCTGCCACGACCCGGCGAGTGATGCTGAGTAAGGTCCCCGAGATCACGGTCTGGTTCTGGGTCATCAAGATCCTGTGCACCACTGTCGGGGAAAGTTTCGCCGACTGGATCAACATGACCTTGGGTCTAGGCCTGAACGCGACCGCCCTCATTTTCACGGTGGTACTTGCCGTTGTCCTGGTGTGGCAGTTGCGCCTCAACCGCTACGTGCCGTTCGTCTACTGGCTGGCGGTGGTGGTGCTCAGCGTCGCCGGCACGCTCTACACCGACATCCTGACCGACGATCTGGGTGTGCCACTTGCGGTGAGTACGAGCGTCTTCGCCGCGGCCCTGGCTGTGGTTTTCGGTGTCTGGTTCGCCCGTGAAGGGACCTTGTCGATTCACAGCATCGTCTCGGTGCCGCGGGAGTTGTTCTACTGGCTTGCTGTTCTGGTCACGTTCGCCCTCGGCACTGCCGCGGGTGATTGGACACTCGAGATCACCGGATGGGGGCCCGGCATCTCGGTCCTGTTGCCTGCCGGGTTGATCGTCTTGATCGTGATCGGCTGGCGGCTGGGCGCGAACGCAGTGCTCTCCTTCTGGCTCGCGTACGTGCTGACCCGTCCGCTCGGCGCCAACCTCGGCGACTGGGTTGCGTCCTCGTCCACCGATCGTGGTCTCGGTGCAGGTACAGCTCTCACCAGCGCTATTTTCCTCCTCGCGATTGTGGCGACGGTCGTCTATCTCACGATTACCCGCCGCGACGTCGTCACCGAACCCGAATCCGAACCCGCACGCCCTGCCGCCGACACGCCGCCTCGGGGACGCGAACGGATCATGCTCGGCTACTACGCCGCAGTCGCCGTCGCGGCCGGTGCACTGCTCGTCTGGGCCTCCGCCCAGCCGCACGAGGCCCTGGCGAGCGAAGAGGAAACCGGCACGACCGCGGCGAGCGCGACCCTCACGCCGGGGCAGGTCAGCGCCGTGTTCCCATCCACAGACATCGCCAACTTCCGCGCCATCACGCAGGACACGCTGACAAAGGTGCAAGCCGGTGACCACACCGGCGCAGTTGCACGGATCAAAGACCTCGAAACCGCATGGGACGACGACGAAACATCTCTGCGCCCCCTCGACGCGACTGTCTGGGGTGCACTCGACGGCCGGATCGACAGCGTCCTCAAATCGGTTCGGGCCAGCACACCCGATCCGACTAACGAAACCCGAACTCTCACCGCATTGTTGACCGAACTTCAGTAGACGACCACACGCTGCACACGTAGCCCCGCAGTCGGCGGTCCACAAGAGCACAGTCAAAGGAGCTCCGCGTCAACGTCTCCCGCCCGAGAAGGAGCAGGAATGCTGAGAGCCTCGACAACGGTCACGACGAGGACGCCTCACGTCACGCGTGGTTTCATACGCGCACGACGAGGATTCTCGTCCTTGTCGCGCGGCGAATCCCCCGGAGTCCGTAGCAGCTGATTTCACGGGCTCGTCGATCAATGAGCGAACTTTCCAGAGATGGTGCTGATCGACTGCACGGCTACGCGTTCAGGGTTTTCTCAGGAGCAGACTGGCATCGTTGTCGACGGCGGTCGCGCTCCGCATTCACACGCATGCGCGCCCGCTCAGAAGCCCGTCCGGGTGCCGAAGGTCGGGCGGGCTTCTCCCGTGGCGCAGGATTGTTCAGGCTGTCAAGCCCACACGCGTCGCCAACCATGGAAGGGACTGTTCCAGCCCTGGCCCCCACACGTACCACGAGTGCCCGCCGGGAAGTTCGAGATACCGAACGGCCATACCGGCAGCGGTCGTCGCGTCAAGCACATGACGAGCCTGGGGAAGGTCCGGATCCTCCTCTCCTGCAACGATTGTGCCGGTACTGGTCTTGAAGTCTTCGCGGTTGAGGACATCGAGAGGGTTGAATTTGCTGAACGCCTCACCGTTTCCGTCGAACACGCGATCCACGGTCAGCTCACGCGAGCCGAGGCTGGGTTCGTCTTCTCCGGTGATGTCCACGAAAGTCGGATAGACCGTAGGCGCGTTCACCCCCAGCACGAGCGCACACGTTCCGCCCGCGGAGAATCCTCCGACTGCCCAGTGACCGTGATCGGGGTCGACTTGTAAGTTCGTTTCGATCCACGCGGGGACGTCGACACTGAGATAGGTGAAGGCGTTCGCGGTGGGCGAGTCCATGCACAGAGGTTGCGAGAACTGATCGCCCAGTGAATCGGCCACCACGATGACAGGCGCCAAACCTGAATGATCGTGCGCGTAGGCATCTGCAACCTCGTTCAGCCGCCCGCCGTCGAACCAATCTCGTGGAGTTCCGGGTTGGCCGGGCACCAACACGAGTACCGGCAATTGCGCCCGTGGGGTGGCCAAGTATGCCGGCGGAAGATAAATCCAGGCGTCGCGGGCGCGGAATCCCGAGACCGTTCCCGCAATCTCGACGGTAGTGACCACGCCGTTCTCGGGCATGTCCGAAGGCGGGGACCACACTGCGCCGAGCGATGCACCGGAACTCGCGGTGACGAGGGTTTCAGTGCGGCCGGGGACGTGGTCGAAGTCGATTTCGTCAGCAAGGCTGACGCCGAGAACGCCGCGCATGGTCGGGTATGTTCCGAACTCTTGATTGACCTGCGCCACGCCGCAGACTGCTATCGCACCGACTGCGACCATTGCGAGGCCTTTCATCGCCCACGACGTTCGGCGAAGCAGTGCGAGCGAGCAGGCGGCGAAGAGAATCCCCACCCACAACAACGCAACAGCAGGAACAGCGTCCGGAAACGGCTTCCAGATCGTGTTCACTCCCACCGACAAGGCGATTGCCGCAACAACACCGATCCCTAAGCTCAACGGCACACGAGCGAGCCACCACCGTCGTCCACGTCCGCTCAGCAGCCACACCAACGCGGACCATCCCAGTGCGAGAATAAGTATCCGAACGGGTCCGTCGATCAGCGATATGTCCAGCAACACGATCACTCCTGCAGTTCCGGCATCCGTTCGCGGCGACCACTGTAAGGGATGTAGATGACACTGACATGACCCCGCAACGTGAATTCGCCACGCGGACCGCTGACAGCTGGGAAACCCTCCCCCGCGACCGATCGCCGCCGAGTTGGTAACCACCAGTGAGGCAGCTACCGGAACATGGAAGGTAGCAGACCGCGATTACATACTGTTCCCTCACTGACACAACAGCTCTCACCGTCAACAGGAGCGTATCGGCGCTGTGATCGGTGAGGGCCGAGCCCACCACCGCGCCAAAAGCACGCGTAGAGCGCCCCGAAGCGGCCATTGTTGCACTCATCGAACCGCGCTGATCTCGACCTCTGCGGACGACGACGCGGGTTGTTTTTTCACGAACGTATCGCTCGAGGTGACGGAAGCCCACTGTCGACAGCAAGCCGTGGTGCACCGCGTGGGCGTCGCCGAGCTGAATTCGCCCGTCGGCGTCCGTGGTACGTATCGCGGATGGCGTTCACGACCCGTCGAACTTCGCCGCAGTCGTCATCGAAGAAACCGACAGCGAAAAGACCGAAGACTGTTGCGGAGTCGGCTCCGACAACGTGATGTAGAAGAAGTCGCGACGGTCCGGCGCCAGATACCGATTCGGGTCTTGTTGAATATCAGGCATCAGGGTGGTCGGAGCCAACACACCCGACATGTCGGGCACCCACGACGAGAACATCGTCATCCCGGAATGGATGTCGAGTTCCATACCGGTGACGGCGCCGGCGTCCACCAGTGCGCGGGCAAGAGTCGACAAGTTCATCGCGCCACCGGCGATGTAGATCAGATCACCGGAAGCAGTGGTTCCGAGGGCCGAGCGCTGGGTGTACTGCAGCTGATTCTGTGCCGAGCCCCACCGATTGTCACTGTTGACATCCAAACCCTCCACCGCCGCACCGTGATCGACGATCAGTGCGAGATTTTGACGAACCGCGCTGATCGAGGGTCCCATTGCGTCGTCACGCCCCCATTGTTCGACTCTCAGATGGCCGGCACTGTCTACAACGGCGGACGCCTGCCCATCACGCAGTGGCCGATACGCGGTTCCATCGAGGTAGAAACCGCCATCGATATCGTTCATCTTGAATCCCGAGTTGAACACCGCCACCAAACTCGGGATGTCAGTGGCTGGCACGTGCGCATCGCCCGGGGCATCACCACCGGGTTGGCTCGTGCCGGGCACAAGATGCGCGCTCACCGCGGCATATGCAACGATCGCCACGCCGGCCACGACGCTTCGATGTTCAGGATCGGGTTGAAATACCGACGTGTACGACCTGGTGACCCCGTGGACGTCTGCACGCCCCGAGGTCCACACCGGTGCGCTTTGCCCAGGCACCGACGGAAGCACCGCTAGGTGAATCGCCGTCGTATCGGAACCACCCGGAATCGCAACTGGGGCAACGTACTGATGCAGGTCGGGTTGACTGTCGCTCGGCGGCGCTGCATATCGCCAATTCTCGTAGGCATCGAGAAGGCGTCCACCACCGTTGTCTCTGATCCAGGACGACGTCTTGTCCGTCCATGTGGCATATCCGGGCGCGAGCAACGCCCTGCCGTAGGACATCGACAGCAACGCGAGCGTCACCGCGAAAACGATGCCCGTCATCCTCGCGGCCCGGCGGATCCGACCCGCGCGCGGTCGCGTAGCTCCACCCGACTGCTCTCTCGTTCGCAGGACAACCATCACTGTTCCTAACTGCCCCGATGCCTCCTTTCATCCTGCGCCCGGCAACCTGAAGCCTCGCTGAAGATCTCGCCACCGCATGCGCCATCGAGGCGCCCTCGCGACCTCTCCGCCGACCTCGCACCGCCACGAATCGCGCACGGAGAAGACGCCAGACTGGACCGGAGACCTCACGCAAGTGCCGTGCCATCGAACTGCGCGCCCCTGGCATTCAGCGTTCCTTCAGAAGCAGCTGCGTAGCGTCGGCACTGGTTCGTCGAACTCACTGAGGATGAGCCGCTGGCGGGTGGTGCACCCAATTTCAGAGGGTTGGGTGCACCACCTGCTTCGGGGTTCGGGCGAGGTGAGATCAGTGATCACACCGGCACCACCTGCCGGGCAACGTCCCTCGGATGGGGTGAGACGACTGGTGAGCCATGCCGACAGCTCACCACGTCACAGTCTTTCGGAAACAACGTTTTTCGTGCTTCTGGTCTGATTTGATGTGGAGATGAACAAGGCCTATGCCTCGGCACTCGTCTTGGTCTGTGCATCACTTGTAGCCGGATGCGGATCGACCGATGCACCCACGATCCCCGCTCAGCCAACCTCGAGCGCTCCCTCATCGCCCCTGGCGACCCCCGAGATGCAGGACTCGGGGAAGTACGGGATCTTGGTGCCAGGAGTCGCCACCAATCCAACGCACATGGGTGCCGAATCGATCAGCTTCGACCTTCCAGGAATGAGCTTCGACGAGGCGGTGCGATGGATGGAAGCGCACCTGCCCCTGGACGAGGATATCGACGGAATGATGCCGTGTGGCGCGAAGCGATCGGCGGGGATGCACAGTTGGTACTGGCGTGGCGGTGTGGACGCACCAATGGTTTCCGTAACAGTGTTCGATGCACCCATCACCCAGGTCGGGATCTTCGGTGGAAGCGATCCAGGGGGATGTTGAGGGACGATCATCTCGGAGCCGTAGGTTCGGGAGACGTCCATATGCGCGCTGGCTGGCGACTTCGAGGGTCGCGACGTCTGGGCTCGGGCCGCCGATCGGTTTGCCGCCGTCGCTCGGCGGCGCGGCCTACAGACCTGAGGAATGTCTCTGAAGTTCCACGCAAAAAGAAGTATTCGGTGGATGTCTCGCGGCCGGGTCTTGGCCTGTCTCCGCTGACGACCTCACACTCGAAGAACGGCTTTCGTGAATTGCCAATTGTTGTTCTGGTTCGAAGTCATCGCCTCAACGATCCTCAGAACAATGCGTTCCCACATCGTCCCTCGGGGCTGAATTTCACTCGATCCTGTCGGAGCGTACACCTAAGGGCCGATACCTAAGGGCTCGAATCGCCAAATCGGGGTATCACGTATGGGTCGCAACAGAATCCATCAAATATTCACGATGACGATGAACGTGATCCGCCCCCTTCTGCAGTCATCTCGCGAGCAACCACGTCCATGCAAGTCGCGATACAGGTTCTGCACGTGGCGCATTCGGACGCATCGACGCTTCTGTCCGAATCACGAACAACCCCCGTGGTGGGGTCCGTGTTCTTACCCCCTCTCGTCGAGCGATACGGACCCGGCCGCACCGTGCGCATCAGCCCTGCCGTATGAGCAAAGGATCTCCCTGTTGGTAATGGGGAATTCGTTCTGGTGATCGCATCGTGCCGCGGCACTGATTCGACGAGGTAAAAGGGGATGGCGCCTATTCGAGTCCGGCACAGATGCCGGCTACATCGACCTCGAGTGTTCGATCGTCTGCTTCCGCCCGTCCTGAGCGAGCAATCCGAACTGACAGGCGCACAATGACGAACTATGAATCGTGGAAGCAAGAATCGGTGGCATCTGCATCCTGGAGTCCGAACGGGTTCGGAGTTGACCCGCGGAGAGCGTGCGGCCGATGTGGTCCGCAACGGCATGGGGTCGTGGCCGTTTGTCTTCGTGTTCGTCGCGATCATGGGGATCTGGGCAGGGTTCAACGGCAATACCGGTTTTGATCCCTACCCGTTCATTCTGCTGAATCTGTTTTTGTCGATGCTTGCCGGCATGCAGGGAGCGATTCTGTTGATCTCGGCGAAACGGGCGGATGCCATCAGTAGTGAAGTTGCGATTCACACACTCGACAACACCAATCAACTCCGACAGTTGATCGAGGCGAACACGGCCCTGACCGAGACCGTCGCGGAGCTCTCGCGGGAAATCCACAAACATGTCTGCATTCCGGAACACACCGCACGCTGACCGTCACGATCTCGTGTCCAGCGCGAGCAGCGGCGTGTCCGGGCTGGCCACGAGAGCATCTGCGGTTGCGGACAGGGTCTTGGCGAAGAGGGTGGCGGTGGCTGCGTCGAAGAGATCGGCGGAGTAGACGAGTGCCGCCTCGATCCCGGCGGGTTCACCGGTTTCGTCGAACACTTCGGCGAAGTGAAAATGAAGGTCACACTTGGCGATGTCGAGTGGCCGCGGCGTGACCTCGAAGGTCAGCCCGTCGGATTCGAGCACTGCGGCGGGGAAGTTTTCGAACGACATTGCGACTTGGAAGAACGGGTGCAGCGACGCGTGGCGAGGAGGATCGAGGTAGTCGACCAGTCGCTCGAACTGGATGTCACTGTGGTCGTGGGCCAACAGTTCTACTCGGCGGCACTGCGCTACAAGTGAGTCGAAGTCCGCCGTAACGTCGACGTGGGTGCGAAGCACGAGTGTGTTCACGAACATGCCCACGAGGTCGTCGAGTTTCGGATGGCCCCGGCCGGCGATCGGGCTTCCGATGACGATGTTGTGGTCACCGGAGAGAGCACTCAGTGTCGCCGCTAATGCGGCGTGAACGACCGTGAACATCCCGGTCTCGGCTCGCTTTGCAGACGCCGTCAGCCCGCGATGAGTCTCGGGATCGAGCAAGAATTCGACTCGCCCGGCCCCGAACGTCCATATCGAGGGTCGAGTGTGGTCGAGTGGCAGGGAAATCTCGCTCGGTGCCCCGTCGAGAACGGTCGCCCAGTGTTCGAGTTGACCGACAGTGAGGTCGGTAGGCGCCTCTTGCGCCCCCAGAATTGCCGTGCGCCACTTGGCGTAGTCCGAGTACCGCACCGCGGTCTCCGGCCACGTCGGGTGCGTGTTCCGCGCGCGAGCCTCGTATGCGATGGACAAGTCGCGCGCGAGGATGGCGAGGGACCATCCATCTGCCGCGATGTGATGGATAACCGCCGCCAACAGATGATCGTCGCGACCGTATGCACATACGATCAAGCGAATGGGGATCTCGGACCGCACATCGAAACCCTCCGAGAGCGTCTGGTGAACGATCGATTCTGCATCGCTCGAATTCCCTTCGACCACTGGAAGTCCACGCGGAATCCGGTCCGGATTCACTACTAGCGGGCTGGGCGAACCCGCGACATCCGGATACACGGTTCGAAGTGTTTCGTGCCTGACCATTACGTCATGCACGGCCGAAGCCAATGCGTCGTGGTCGAGTCTGCCGCGCACGCGAATTGTGAAGGGCAGGTTGTACAGAGCAGGAGAGGTGGGTTCTCGACCGATGTATTCCTGTGCGGGTGAAAGCAGCGGCGTCGAGGCGTCGACGGCCTGTTCCAGTGGTGGCACCCGTCCGATGTGTTGGCCGAAGGAACTCGCGAGCGCGGCGGCGCTCGGTGAGTCGAACAGATCACGAACACCGAGGTTTATGCCGAAATCGGCGTTGAGGCGGCCGATCACTCGCGTTGCAGACAATGAGTCTCCCCCGAGATCGAAGAACGAATCGTTGTGGCCGATCTCGGTGGCCGTGAGCACTTCCTCGAAGGTACGGATGATGCGGGACTCGATCGGTGTTGCGACCCGTACCGCTTCTCTCCGCTCGAAGGTAGGAGCGGGGAGCGCGCCCCGATCGACTTTCTTGTTCGTGGTGAGTGGAACCGCGTCGATGCGAATCATGACTACCGGGATCATGTATTCCGGCAACTTCTGTGTCAGAAGGCGTTCGATACTCGCGTCCGAGTCCATGATTCCCGAGTGCAGTTTCACGTAACTCACCAGCGCCGGCGAACCGTTGGCCAGATCGCGGACTAACGTCGTGGCGAACTCGACCGACGGGTGGGCGTACAGGACGGAATCGATCTCACCGAGTTCGATTCGGCGCCCACGCACCTTCACCTGATCGTCTGTGCGGCCGAGGAATTCGAGTTGGGCGTCGTCTGTCCATCGGACCCGATCGCCGCTTCGGAACATGCGCTGCCCCGCTGAAAGTGTGGACGCAACGAAACGCGCAGCCGTCTCCCCCGCTCTCCCCTCGTATCCTCTGGCCAAACCAGGCCCCGACAGGTAGAGCTCCCCCGCGGCCCCGGTGGACAACGGCTCGAGCGATGCGTCGAGAACCACCGCCTCGACTCCGTGCATGAGCCGCCCGAGTGTCACACGATCGTCGACGTTCAAGACGTCGGTGATGGTGACACTGCATGTCGCCTCGGTAGGGCCGTACGCGCTTCGAACACGCACGAACGGCGCCCACCGGCGCATCAGGTCGTGCGGTAATTTCTCGCCACCGACTATCAGGAATTTCAAGCAGCGCACCCGTTCCGGAGCCAATGTTGCGAGCGCCGAAGGTGTTACGAGTAGATGTGTCACGGCATGACGGCGGATGAGGTCTTCCAGCTCGAATCCACCAACGGTCTCGGGTGGGCAGATCACCGACGAGGCGCCGAACAGAGCGGGAGCGAGCATCTCTACGACAGAGGTGTCAAAACTGGTTGAAGCACAATGCATTACGACAGAGCGTGAATCGAGCTCGTATTTCTCGTTAATGTCGGTAGCCAAATTGGCCAGGCCACGGTGAGTGACCGACACCGCTTTGGGCTGGCCCGTGGAGCCGGAGGTGAAGATCATGTAAGCCCGATGATCGGCATGTGCGGGCTCGGCGTCGAAGGACGGCCCGAAAGCATCGGGGTGACGGTCCAAAAACAGCCACTCGAGGTCGTACGGCAACGAATTTCGCAGCCCGAAAGTCGTGAGCCCGATCTTCGGTTTGCATACACCGAGCATGTCCACGACCCGTTCGGCGGGGTGGGCCGGATCGATCGGTACGTATGTGGCTCCCACTCGCGCCACAGCCCACATTGCCAGGACCGATTCGATGGATCGCGGGATCGCCACGACGACAACATCATCGGGGCCCACATCGGCGGACTTCAAATGCCGACTCCAGATCTCCGCCATCCGATCGAGGTGCCGGTAGGTCCATGACCGATCACTGTCGGAGATCGCAACCGAATCGGCAGCGTGGTTCACTGCGGAACGCAGAAGAGAATCAAGACTTCTGGGCTCGACCGAAAGCTCGCCACGCGCCGGCGTCGTGGCTCCCAGCTCGATATCCGTCCACAGAGGCGGAGCAGGATGATCCGGCGGCGTGTCGACGAAGGCCTCGAGGAACCGAACGAATCGATCATGGTGCGCAGAAAGTTCGGCAGAGCTGTACAGCGCACCGTTGGCCTCGAGATCGACTCGAATGTTCCCTGTGCAACCGGGGTAGACGTTGACCGCAATATCGTCGACCGGTCCGGTCGTGAGTATCTCGACGTGACCTCGTACCGCGCCCAAGGTCAGGGTCCTGTCGAACAACATGATGTTGACGACCGGACCGAACGCTTGCACGTTCGACTGCCCTCGGCCGTCAGTCAGAGCGGAGATGTCCTCCCGGCGGTAACGTTGGTGCCGAAGTGCCTCGCTCAGTGCGCTTTCGACAACGCATACCGCCGAGGAGGGGGTCGATGCACCCACTCCGTGAAGTACCAGAGGAACCACGTTCGACATCGCCCCTGGCAACGATCTCGACGCAGCAGTCACTCGTCCGGATACCGGCAGCGACAAACACAGGTCGTCGACACCACACATCAGCGCGACGTATGACGCGAACGCCGATATCACGGTTGCTGCCGAGAGATCGGACAGTGGCACTGTGCCACTCGCTCGCAGCGTACTTCCCCGAGAAGTGCCCATCACACTCGTGCTCAAGGACGGAGGTGAAGGAACTGACCGGAGTTTCTCGTGCCAGAATTCTCGATCGCGGACACAGCGTTGTGATTCTCGGTATCGGCTTTCCTGGCGGGCAACCGCCGCCGCGCGATCCGCCACAACCGAGTCGACCTGATCCGGCGACACCGGACCAGCGGACAGATAGATCTCGGCGGTGCGGCGCATCAGAAGTGCAGCGGAGTAACCGTCGAGTGCGATGTGATGCGCACGGTAGTACCAGAACCAGCGATGAGGACCGACCTGCAACAGATTTGCGACGGCGAGGGCAGTATCCGAATCGAGAGTTGCCGTGCACCACTCTCGATTCATCCACGTCATCGCTGCCTCGACGGGATCGTCGTATCGACGAAAATCCAGCCTTCCGCCGACCAGTGTCTTACCAGGGTCTTCGTCCAATTCCGGCACTCCATCCGTCACACGCAGACGAAGGCCCGCAACGCCGAACTCACGGTGCGCGGCGACTGTCGATGATTCCAGCCGAGATGCGTCCAGTTCACCGTTCAGATCAACGAACTGAGCTATGACAAACGGCGTCGCCGGGTCAAGGGACTGAGCGAACCACAACGAGCGTTGTGCGGCTGTCAACGGCGTCATCGTCTCGCTCGGATCACGACGATCTCCTCGGTGACCTGGTCAGGGTCGATGACGCCGATCGACTCCAGGTATCGCCTGCGCGACAGCAAGACCGGGCCGAAAGGAATCGAGATCCTCGAGACTACCGATGCCTCGAGTTCGTGGTCGGCAAACAGTTCGACGGTGCGATCGATGCCGCTGAGTGCGGACTGGATCAGCAATATCGTGCCCTCGTTCCGCAGGACACCCGGTGCCGCCGCACATATGCGATCGAGCAACAGGCGCCCGTCGTTGCCACCGTCCCAACTACGAGCACGGCCGGAGCGCGGCGCACGATCGCCCTCAGTAGGAACATAAGGCGGGTTCGAGACGACAAGGTCGAATCGACGACCGTGAAACGGGGCCAGGAGATCTCCGTGACGAACGCGGATTCTGTGACCGCGGAGTCGCCCGTTCATCCAGGTGCACACCGCGGCACGTCGTGAGATATCCACGGCGAAAACCGTTCCCGCCCCGGCCTTGGCCGCACACACACTCAGCGCACCACTACCGGAGCACAAATCGAGAACCTGAGAAGACGCATCCAACTTCTCGGCGCGTACTGCGTCAGAGATAAGACGAGTATCGCTCTGAGGCGCATAGACACCGGGAAATCGAATCATCACACTGCGCTCCTGCCGTGGACTTACTCGGTGGATGTCTACGACTGCTCCTGCCAGACTGCCTTCGCTCCGCTCTCACCGATCCGATAGACCTGAACCATCGAACCCACTGCCGCGACAACTGCCATCGCCGCTATCGCAACTGTCACGACTCGGAGCAGCGTCGAACTGTCGGACAGTGAAGTTCGTGCGCTTCGCCACTCGGAGAATCTATTGGTATGCAGGACCCACCACGTCGCCGCAAACACGAACACCGCAATGGACCAGATCAGAAGTTGATCACCGAGCTCGGCGTGAATCTCGATCAACTCGCTGTGAGGCGAATTGTGTTCGAGCCATTCACCTGCATCGGTGGTGATCGGTACGAGTATCAACGTGACGAGGGCGATGGCCGGTGGAAAAATCCCGAGCCTACGCCGGGCACTCGGCCACAGAACGGAGCAGAGAACCAGAACCGCCGAGAGCGGAACCAACACGACAACGAAATGAACGAGAAGCGGGTGGGCAGGTAGTCCGCCGATCGTGGTCAGGCCCATGTCGACCAACGTAGGCAGAATTTCTTGGAGAGTTCTGGGACCCTGCTCGAACGTGCTCGGTGTCAACGAGCCACCGGCAGCACAATCTCGAAGGACGAGCCGACATCCGGTGTCGATTCGACGAAGACTTTCCCTCGGTGCGCGTGCGCGATCTCGCGAACCAAGGACAATCCGATGCCATATCGCCGGCTACCGACGGGTTGAGTCGGGCCATGTGAGAATCGGTCGAACAGAACCGGAACCGCTTCAGGTTCGATTCCGATTCCCGTATCGCTCACGCGGATTCTGACGTGGTCGCGATCTCGTTCGACGCGGAGAAGGACGTGCCCTCCCGGACGCTCGTGAGCAAGCGCATTGTCGACAAGCGCGAGAACCGCTCGGCGCAAAGCCGATTCGATCCCCAAGACCATTGGCTCTCCAGTCCCGGCCTTACTCACGTCGACAGCAATGCCAGATTTCTGAGCATGATCGGCAACGCTGTCACGGACCTTCTCACACACTGCCGCCATGTCCACCCGATTCCGGGGTTGTCCGCTGTCGTCCATCGATGCGGCCATCAACAGGTCCTCGATGACTTCGCCGAGGGCCCGAGTGTCATCCACCAGCCCGTTGAGCTGCGAAACAAGCTCAGACGACTCGAGCGAGTCTCCTCGCCTGGCCAAAAGTTGTGCACGGGTGTGCAGTACGGTCAACGGCGCACGTAGTTCGTGCGACGCATCGGCGACAAAACGACGTTGCAGCTCGAGCGCCTGCGTCAGCGGCTGAATCGCACGTCGGGACAACAACACCACCACGCCCACAGATGCAGCAATTCCGGTGAGTTCGGCAAATCCGAGAGCAAGAAGTAATCGCTGCCTTCCTGATTCATAGGGCTCGAGTGCCGCGACCACGACGACGCGACCTTCCGCACCGTCGGACACGAGGGCCCTGAAGTTACTGTCACCATCGGTGAAATCCGAATACCCAGCAGGCGAATCCAAAAGATCTGCGGTCCCGGTGGGGGCATGCACGCTCACGGTCTCCACGCCACCATTGGAACGAAAGGCCAGCGACATACCGGGTGGCGGATCGTCAGCATCATCTGCTGTGGCTGCGACCTCGGTCAGTGCAGAACGAATCTGACGATCCTGCGCCCGCGCATAACCGACATAGGACACCGCTCCGACGATCAGCAACACGGCACCGAGAGCAATGGCCGCCTGTACCGCAGCCGAACGTCCGGCTCGCCGCAGACGCGCCTCGTCACCGAACCCGATCCCAGACGACGGCCCGTCCGTGATTTTGCTGCGGACAATCATGATCCGAGCCGGTAGCCGAGTCCGTGGACCGTGGCAACGACATCCCTGCCCAGTTTCCGCCTGAGATAATGAACATAGGTGTCAACGGTGCCCGGAGTATCTGCACTTCCGAACACACGTCCCAGAAGCTGAGTCCGAGAAAAAACTTGCCCAGGCGATGCGCACAGAAATCCGAGCAGTTCACTCTCTCGTTCGGACAACGAGGTCACCGATCCGGACTCGGTGTCGGTAGCCGTCCGGTTCGCACGATCGATTTCCCACCTACCGACCACGGTCGACACAACGGCGGTTCGGCGACGCAACAGGGCACGTACTCGAGCCAACAACTCGGGAATCTCGAATGGTTTGACCAAGTAGTCCTCGGCACCGGCATCGAGTCCCTCCACACGATCGGCAACCGAACCGCGAGCAGTGAGGATCAACGACGGGACTGAGCAATCCCTCGCCCGAAGGGTTCTGAGCAACTCCACGCCGTCGATGACCGGTACCCCACGATCGAAAACGAAAGCATCGTAGGTGCGAGTCAACGCCAGATGCAGACCGACTTGTCCGTCGTGAGCCACGTCGACCTCGTACCCTTCCTCCTCGAAGAGGTCCGCGAGCATGCCAGCCAATTGCCGGTCGTCCTCGACAAGAAGAATTCGTGGTTTCGTGCCCATACCTGCGAGCCTGCCACGTCCGCTGTGAGAACTCTCCAAGATTGCAGCGCGATCGCGGAACTCGGAGCTCTCCAACGGCACGACCGATTCCCAGCAGCTCCACAGCAGACATGCAGCCCTGGACAAGCACCTCGGCCGATTGTTGAGTTCTCATTCAAACCTTCGACATCGCCTCGTCACTCCATTGCGTCTGCAAGTCCGCGGGAAACCTGCCCGACGTAATCAGATGGCTCTCAACGTTTTCACAGCTGCCACGGCGAAGACTGGCAGTATGTCTGGAACCCTCGACACGGTGCGTGTGCTCGTGACAGAAGTTCGGACCGAGTCAGCGACCGCGGAGGTCGCGCTCTGGACGATCTCGATCTCGGTCGCGGCGTACGTCGGTGCAGTGGGCGCAGGCCGGAAAGCCCGCGCGCGCGGAGCTGACGCGCTCTCGGCGGCACACGGTTGGGGCGCAATGCGGTTCGCGGCGTTGTTAGCGATGTTCGCCCTCGTGACGGTTCAGGCCAGCGCAGCGGGTTGGTTGACCGGGGCGGACGCTGCGACGCTCGATTGGAGTCTCGCGCATCGGTTCGGCGCCGTGACGTTGGTGGCAGTGGTGATCACCCAGCCCGCCAGTCCGCTCGGGCTCGCGGTCATTGCAGTGGCATCCGCGGCTCTGGTGTCGTGGCGTCGGCGATCGTGGGCACCGGGGATACTCATCGTGGGCACGGTGGCGGCCGCGGCGGCGGCAAGCACCATCACGACGATGATCGTCGGGCGCTCGCGGCCACCAGCGACTGCCGAACTCGTCACCGGGGTCGATTGGTCGTATCCGTCGGAGCATGTGACCGGGATCGTTGCCCTTGCCGGGGCGCTGTGGGTTGTGTACGGCGCTCGTGTGCGGACCACTTCTGTCCGCGTTGGTGTCGGGGCTGCGGTCGTGTTCGTGGTGACCGTTGTCACAGGGACTGTGCTCTACCTCGGCGCGTGCTGGTTGACCGATGTGTTCGCTGGCGTGCTGCTCGGCGCGGCGGTCGCTACTGCCGCGTCAGTGGTTGCCAAGGTTTTCACGGTCAGGCACCTGCCGGCCGCCTTTGTCCCCACCGACGATCTCCTTTCGCAGGACAATCGCCGACCGTCCTTGCCTGGTGAGTCCGGATACCGCGCAGTGGAATCAAGGGATCGGCCACGGACTTCGGCCGGAATCGACCAGGTGATCTCATGCCCGCACTCACAAACCGACTCGTCGATTGTCAGGTCCGGCTCCGTGCGGCACCGGCCGAGAACCACCTGTCCGCCGTGGTCCTCCGAAGTCCTGCTCGCGGCGCTAGACGGGGCGGCACCAGAATGCCTCGGCCCGAAAGCACTGGACCGACGTGCATCACCCGTTTGATCGTCGATCGTCCACGAAATCAACAGTTCCCGAGTGCATCGCGGAGGTCACCATGAGGTTTCACAGCAGCCGCGTCACCCTGATCGCGGGACTCCTGGCCGCAGCAGTGGCAGGCGGTTGCGGCCACGGCCCGTCGACGACCGGCACCGTCCCGAGCTCCTCGTCGTCCGTACCCAGGGCGGCTCCTGAGGACAACCCCGCCGGCGACATCCCCGACAACCAGGTGTACGTGACCTTCACCTCGCCCGACAATCTGTTCACCGTATCCGTTCCCGAGGGCTGGCCGCGGAGCACGATCGGCGCCGACGCTGTCTTCTCGGACAAATTCAACTCCATCAGAGTCCAGACCGCCGCCCGCGCCGATGCACCAACGGTCGATACGGCGGCCGCGGAGGAACTCGCCCCGATCGCAGCCACGACCCCCGGCTACATCCCCGGGACGGTGTCCGCGGTCCAGCGCAATGCGGGACAGGCAATTCTGATCACCTACACGGCAACCTCGACGGCCGACCCCGTGACCGGAAAGTCCGTCGACGAGGCAGCCGAGCGCTACGAATTCTGGCGGGACGGCCACGAAGTGGTCCTGACACTGACCGGGGCCCGCGGCGCCGACAATGTCGACCCGTGGCGCGCCGTGACCGATTCGCTGCAGTGGTCGTGATGGCCGCCGAACCCGCCGTGCAGGCATCGTCGCTGTATCGATTCTACCGGGCCGGCGACGAGGAAACCCTGGCGCTGCAAGGGGTTTCCGTCACTGCCCGGCACGGCGAATTCATCGTTGTCGCCGGCCCGTCCGGGTCGGGAAAGTCCACCCTGCTCGCATGTCTGGCCGGAATGGACGATCCCGACGGGGGATGTGTGCGCATCGCCGGCCGGCGGATCAGCCACCAACCCGCGCCCGTGCAGGCACGAATACGCGCCTGTCATGTCGGGATGCTCTTCCAGGGCGCGAATCTCCTCCAACACTTGACTCTGGCGCAGAACATCGATCTCGTACGGGGCCTCGTCCGTCGCCGCGACCGCGTGAACACCGTGAACGTGCTCGGAGAACTGGGACTGGCCCACCGCGCCGCGGCCTACCCGAGCCAACTCTCCGGCGGCGAACTGGCCCGCGCCGGACTGTCGGTCGCACTCACCAACGCACCGACCGTCCTACTTGCCGACGAACCCACCGGCGAACTCGACAGCATCACCGAATCCGCGGTCCTCGACCTGCTCACCGATGCCGCCGGGAGCGGCACCGCGATCGTCGTGGCCAGCCACAGCGCCGCGGTGGCGGGCGCGGCGACCCGGGTGATCACCCTCGAAGACGGGCGGGTGCGCCCATGACCGGACACAGCCCAGGCGCCGCACCTGATCCGAGCGCGTCGCGCATCGTGGTCGAGTGCATCGGGATAGGCCGCACTTACGACGCCGGCGAGGCAGCAGTGACGGCGGTACGCGAGGTGAGCTTCGCGCTGCCCGCCTCCGCACGGGTCGCGTTGGTCGGCCCCTCCGGATCCGGAAAGACCACACTGCTGCATCTGATCGCCGGTCTCGATACGCCCACCACCGGTACGGTCCGATGGCCGGCACTACGTGACATCCGCCGGGGCCGGGCCACCAAGGTCGGGATGGTCTTCCAGGGCCCGAGCCTGTTTCCCACCCTGGACGTGACCGAAAACGTCGCACTGCCGCTCCTGTTCGCCGGCCAGTCCGAGGACCAGGCGTTGCAGCACGCGGCCATCACCCTCACCCTCCTGCAGATCGGCGAGCTCGCCGACAAGCTGCCGGACGAGCTCTCCGGTGGGCAAGCCCAGCGGGCCGCGATCGCCAGGGTCCTCGCAGCCCGCCCCAAGCTGATCCTTGCCGACGAACCCACCGGCCAACTCGACCACGACACCGCATCCAGGACCATCGCCGTACTCCTCGACACTGCCGACGCGATCGATGCAGCCGTGATCATCGCCACCCACGACCCGGCCGTCGCGGACCGTCTCACCGCTCGATGGACGATGCGCGACGGCAGACTCGACACCGGCAGCGCAATCAACAGCCCTGGAGCCGGGTTGCGGGCCGAGGCGATCGATGTCGGCGGCGACACACCATGATCGGGATCTGGGCACGAGGACTGCTGCGTCGGCGAAGCGCTCGACTGACCGCTACCGCCGTCGGGGTCGCCGCCTCCGTCGCTCTACTCGCCGGCATCGGCATCTTCCTCGCCTCCGCGCAGAGTTCGATGACCGATCGCGCCGTCCGCAGCGTCGTCGTGGACTGGCAGGTGCAGGTCCAACCCCCCGCTGCCCCAGGTGGTGTCCTCGACCTGGTGCGCGCCACCGACGGAGTACGGACCGCGGTCCCGGTCGGGTTCGCCCACTCGAGCGGATTCTCCGCCGCCGCCGACGACACGACAACGACCACCGGGCCCGGCATGGTCCTGGGGCTGCCCGATGGATACCGCACCGACTTCGCCGGCGCCCTGCGCACTCTGACCGGCACGGACAGCGGGGTCCTCCTCGCGCAGCAGACGGCTGCGAACCTGCACGTCACCCGCGGCGACACCGTCGAGATCGGGCGGGCCGGTCTGCCCTCCGTGCAGGTCGTGGTGGACGCAGTGGTGGACCTGCCTCAGGCGAACTCACTCTTCCAAACCATCGGCGCCCCGCCCGGCGCGCAACCGGTCGCGCCGCCGGACAACGTGATCCTGATCGACCAGGGGCGATGGCACACACTGTTCGACCCGCTGGCCGCCGCACGTCCCGACCTCGTCACCACCGAAATACATGCCGCACTCGACCACTTGCTACCGAACCATCCCGCGTCCGCCTACGGCGCGGTGACCGCGGCAGCGCACAATCTCGAAGCCCGCAGCGCCGGCACGGCGCAGGTCGGAGACAACCTCGGCGCGAGTCTGGGCGCCGCCCGCTCGGACGCCGCCTACGCGCAGGTCCTGTTCTTGTTCCTCGGGCTGCCCGCAGCAGTGCTGGCAGGCCTGTTGACCGCCACCGTCGTTGCGACCGGACAGGTACGCCGCCGGCAGGAGCAGTCGCTGCTTCGCGCCCGCGGCGCCTCCCAAAGCCAGTTGGTTCGACTGGCCGCCGTCGAAGCGGTCGTGGTCGGCGTCGGCGGGAGCATCGTAGGGCTCATCGCCGCGGCCCTCGCAGGCTGGGCTACCTTCGGATCCTTACGATTCGGCGCCACCGCTAGTGGTGCCGCCGGATGGGCCGCGGCGGCCGCTGCCACAGGAATGGCAGTGGCTGCGGCCGCGGTGCTGGCGCCGGTCTGGCGGGACCTACGCCGGATGAGCGTCACTGCGGGTCGAGCCACCGTCACCGCCCCCACCTCCCCTCCATGGGCCCGGTTCAAGGTCGATATCGTGCTGCTCGCCGCATCCGGTGTGCTGTTCTGGCTGACCAGCCGAAACGGCTACCAACTCGTTCTCGCGCCAGAGGGCGTGCCCACCATCTCGGTGTCCTACTGGGCATTCGCCGCCCCCGCCCTGCTCTGGGCGGGCGCCGCACTGCTGATCTGGCGGCTGTCCGACCTGATACTCGGTCGCGGACGCCGCATCGTCGGGACCGCCTTGCATCCGTACGCTGGATCACTGTCGCAAACGGTGGCCAATTCCGTTGCTCGTCAACGACGTCCACTCGCTCAAGGGATCGTACTGATTGGCCTTGCGCTGGCATTCGCATTCTCCACCGCGACATTCAATGCCACCTACCGGGCTCAAGCCGAAGCGGATGCCCAGCTCACCAACGGTGCCGACGTCACCGTCACCGAATCGCCCGGAAACCCGGTGCCCCCCACTGCCGGGACCGCACTGTCGGCTGTCCCGGGCGTCCGGGCGGTCGAACCGATCCAGCATCGCTTCGCGTACATCGGCGCCGACCTGCAAGACCTCTACGGAGTGAACCCGTCCAGCATCTCCACCGTCACAACAGTGCGCGACAGCTATTTCCGCGGCGGTACCGCCACCGACCTGATGAACAGGCTTCGCGCTCAACCGGATTCGATCCTGGTCAGTGCCGAAACAGTCAACGACTTTCAGCTCTCCCCCGGCGACACCGTCAATCTGCGCCTGCAGGACGAGCGCACCCACCAATTGGTCACCGTGCCGTTCCACTACGTGGGAGTGGTCGCCGAGTTCCCGACCGCCCCCAAGGACAGTTTCTTCGTCGCCAACGCGTCGTACATCGCCGTACAGACGGGCAGCGATGCGGTCGGCGCCTTCCTCGTCGACGCGGGAGGACGCGACACCCCCGCGGTCGCCGAAGGCATCCGAGCAGTCGTCGGGACCAGCGCGACGGTCACCGACATCACCACCACACGAGGCGAAGTCGGATCCAGCCTCACTTCAGTGAACCTCGCCGGTCTGACGCGAATCGAGCTCGGCTACGGCTTCGTCCTCGCTGCCGCCGCAGGGGCACTGGTACTGGCGCTGGGGCTGGCCGAGCGGCGACGTGGTTTCGCGATTGCGAGTGCGTTGGGCGGCAGTGCCCGACAGCTGCGGTCGTTCGTCGTTGCCGAGGCAGGTGTCCTCATTGTGGGCGGTCTGCTCGCCGGCAGTCTGACCGGCTGGGTGCTCTCGCAAATGCTCGTCACAGTGCTCACCGGCGTATTCGACCCGCCGCCGACATCGCTCACGGTGCCGTGGACGTATCTCGCCGCCGTCGGCTCCACACTCGTCGTGGTGGTCGTCGTCGTCGCGGCAACGACCAGTCACCTCGCTCGCCGGGCACCACTGACCGCGTTACGAGAGTTGTGACCTGCTGTCGGGAGACCGCATACGCACCACGCGACGATTCTTTCCGCACCTACACAGCGCCGGATACAATGCGGGACGAAAATTCACATAAACATGAATAGGGGCGCGTACCCGCACAGGACATCACAAATCGCACACGCCCGTTCACCAATCGTGAGAGGTCACGCACGAACGCCTGGCCGAACTCATGGTGGGCCACAGTCGACAGGTCCGATAAAAAAAGTCCTGCGGCGTTTCCGGAAAGACTCGATGCCCAGCATTGGTCACCGATGAAGTTGTCACCCCGGCCGCCGGGGCCTACCCGGTCAATCGCGGCGAACGCTCGCCCGAAGTAACACTTGACTATACGTGAAATGTAACGACTGATACATTTTACTGGTGGAAACAAGAGAAGCGACCACCACCTGGCGGATCGTTCTGATCAAGATCCCCGCCGAACCGTCACGCCACCGAGTCGCAGTGTGGCGCGAACTACGCAAGATCGGTGCGTTGTCGATCGGCCAAGGCGTGTGGGCTGTTCCGAACGTCGCAGCATTCGCGGTCGGTATCGACAAAGCCGCCGCCCTGGTCGAACGGGCAGACGGGGTGATCATCTTCCTTGATGCTGCCGGTGCCACGGCAGCGGACAGCGCCCGATTCGAGGCGATGTTCACGGAAGCACGCGAGGACGATTGGGCCGAATTCCTCTCCGACTGCACGAAATACGAAGCAGAACTCGACAAGGAAATCCGGATCCGCAAATTCACCCTGGCCGAACTCGAAGAAGAAGACCAGAGCCTGGACCGGTTGCGGCGATGGCATCGAGACTTGAAAGCGCGAGATGTATTCGGCGCCAGCAACTCCGAGCAGGCGACAGCGGCGTTGCAGCAGTGCACGCAGCGGTTCGAGGACTACTCCGAACGTGTGATCGCCGCACTGCACGGCCCCTCCAGCGACGAGGGCGATCGGCCATGAGCACCGCAAAGACGGATCCTGGGGTCGAGCGTTGGCGGATGTGGCCGCTGTACGCAGCCGGGTTCACCACCGCCTTCGGTGCTCACGCGGTCGCGGCGAACCTCGCCTTCGACCTCGACGACATGGCGAACTCGCTGCTCTACCTCGGTCTTCTGCTCGCCCTCTACGACGGCGCCGAAGTACTCCTCAAGCCGGTGTTCGGGACGCTTGCCGACAAGGTCGGGGCGAAACCTGTCCTGCTCGGCGGGTTGATCGGCTTCGCTGCAGCATCAGTGCTGTTCGTCCTCGTCGCCGACACGAACTGGCTGTGGCTCGCTCGCCTCGGCCAAGGCGCCGCAGCATCGGCATTCTCACCCGCTGCCAGTTCGCTGGTCGCCCGGCTGACACCGAGAGAACGGCGCGGCAGCGCATTCGGAACCTACGGGTTCTACAAAAGTCTCGGCTATACCCTCGGGCCGCTACTTGGTGGTGCGGTGATGTGGGCCGGCGGCCTCGGCTTGTTGTTTGCCGTGATGGCCGTCCTCGCCCTGGTCGTCGCGATCTGGGCGCACACGGTCGTACCAGGACTACCGCCGCTTCCTCGGTCACGGCAGACGGTTGTCGACCTCGCACGACGGTTGAGCGACCGACGATTTCTGCGCCCGACCGCTGCACTCGCCGCTGCGACATCCGCATTGTCGGTCGGAGTCGGATTCCTCCCGGTCTCCGGCGCCGCCGCAGGTCTCGGACCGGTAGCGACAGGAGCCGCGGTCTCTGTACTCGCGTTGTGCGCCGCGATTACCCAGCCACAGGCCGGACGAGCCTTCGACGCGGGCAGGATCTCGGGACCCGTGGGCGTCGCAGCAGGGTTGACGCTGACCGCCGTAGGTCTTGCGTGCGCGATGATCCCCGGATTGGCAGGTGTCCTCCTTGCCGGTGTCGCGATCGGAATCGGCACCGGAATCATCACCCCACTGGCTTTCGCGACGTTGGCGTCCTCAACCCCCGAGGAACGGATGGGGCAGACGATGGGAGCCGCCGAACTCGGGCGTGAACTGGGCGATGCCGGAGGACCGCTACTCGTTGCCGGGGTGGCCGCAGCAGCCACGCTCACAACAGGATTCGGCGCCCTCGCGGTGATTACCTTCCTCCTCGGTGCCGTCACCACGCCGTGGCGTGCACCCACACCGATTGATACGCACAAGCATCAGTAGTCGAGGGAAAGACGAAACACGAGATGATCAGTCACATTGCCGCTCTCAGCGAATCCAGGATCGACGACGCCTGGTACACCGACGTGACCACATTCGCACGGGATACACCCTGGCTCAACACCCCGATGGTGGACTACTCGAGTGCGGGCATGGTGTTGTTCGCAGTCCTCATCCTTACCGCATGGTGGATCGGCCGGCGGTCCGCGCCATCCGTGATGGCCGCGGCGATTGGTGTCCCGATCGCCGCCGTGAGCGCCTACCTGGTTAACGACGGCATCAAATGGCTGGTCTCGGAACAACGTCCCTGTTATGCACTTCCAGGAACATTTCTGCTCGAACAATGTCCACCCGTCACGGACTACAGCTTTCCCAGCAATCACGCTGCGGTCGCAGCCGCGATGGCGGCCGCATTCTTCCTGGTAGATCGACGCCTAGGGCTCGTCACTACCGCGGCGGCGGTGATCATGGGTTTCTCCCGCGTCTACGTAGGTGCCCACTATCCGCACGACGTCGCCGCGGGTCTCCTCGTCGGGGCTGTTGTCGGTACCGTGACCGTGATCGCGGTCAGCAGGTACGGAACCACGCTGGTCAAACGACTTTCACAAGGCCCTGTGCGCCCTCTCCTGACATCGCAACGACAAGGATGATCCTAATCCGGTAGAGGAATCTTCTTCCTTGCTTCGCTTTTCACTCATTCGGAGTAGCCGGCAGCGGGAATATTGGCGCGCCGTCTCGCAGCACTATTTCTGAACGACGGCTCCGATTCCTTCTGAGCACTCCGTGCCGGAATACGCGAAGCGTCTAGCTCAGTCGGCGCGGCGCACAGCTGGTGGCGTCCAGCCGCCGTCGAGGATCGCGTCGTTGGGGGCGGGTAGTGGAGTGCATGGACCCGTCGGGGGGCGGTTAGACGGAAGCGATCAGGGTGAGGGATCCGTAGCCGTTGTAAAGAACGCCACCTCCCCGACATCGGTCGCAGCGATCTGCAACGACCGAGCCTCTCACTCACACTCGCATCATCCACTGCAGGCGACCCCGAAGAAATCATCCAACTTGCACTCGCCGGCGAAAAGATTGCAGCACTTCGGCTCTGTCGACTCGCCGACAGAACCCACTGCAAGCTCGATGGCCAGAACGACGAAGTTCACGGATCACGGGGATCAGTGGACTCAGTCAGAATCACACGAAATCTGTCGAGTAACTAGTGATAACAGTCCGCGCGATTGTCATCGAATCGGGCCACTCTCGTCCACTGTGACGCCTCTCAGCTTCGAGAGCATCATTGATCCACTCCTCGTGAGCCCATGAGGCTCCCTCGATATCCGGAGACCCAATCCGATGTGCACCACGAAGCGTGGCGATCGATAACCGAATATGGGCCCTCCACCACGTCTCCTGCACGCTGAGAACTGTGAGGCTGCCCGATTGTCCTACAACAGATTCGGCGGCTGATGATTCTCCAATTACGTTCTCGCCCTCGTCGACGCGGGGTTGCGACGACAAGTCAATAGCGCCGCGACGAACATTCGAAAATCCGAGCAGGACTGGCAGATGTTCTCCGGCAGCTTCAAGATAGTTCCCTGGTCGAGGCGAGGCCAAAGCGGGCCCGGACAAGAAAGTCGACGCCGATACAGGCAGCGGATTGCGAAGGACGATACTGCTCAGTAGATCCAAGAAACTGAACGCCGTCCTTACCGCCTTGTCCGCCAGCTCCCATAGATCCGCCACTGCGCCTCGATCAGCGGTTTCTTGGAGCCCCCATTCCGACATAACGTCGGGTCCGATCGCTTTGATCCTGTCTACGATGTCCGCCATGATATGAGCGGAGTACGGCGATCCGCCCTTATCCGTCGAGGACCTGGCCCCGAGGAAGAGGGCATACACAATCCGGATCCGCACATTGTGGACCGAGTTTCGCAACTCGAAAATCACCTGCAGGTCAGCCTGAAGTCGGCTTAGCTCCGCAAACGTATTGCGCTCGGCGGGGTTTGAACCGTAGCGCTCTACGATATTGCTCGCGTACCAGGAGCCGGCGGAGACAACATGCAATTTGGCCGAACGTACTTTCTCCACGTCCAATCCGAGCGCAAAATGCAACGCTCGCGCCATCACATCCACACCACCACACAGCATGAGCAACAGATGGTCGAAGTCGTCAAGGCAGTCTTCGCGCACCGCTTCTACGAGATGGCTACCCAAGCTCCAGATGATGTCGTCGCGACTCTCTAGTGCACGAGCCAGGCGGTTAACTGCAGTGAGGTACCTCGCCCTCACATCCGCACCCACACCTGATGTCTCGAAGCCGAAGCGCTCTTCCCAACCCTTCAACGCCGGCGCCAGCGTGTGGACCGACTGCTGATAGAAGTCGTGACGCGAATAATGCGCATTCGAGTGGGGATCGAACAGGAAGATGTGCTGGCGCCGCAGATAATGCGCGATGACTGGGACCGCTTCGGCACGGGACAGCGTCACGGCCCGGTCGTGGACAGGCAACATTCCACAGCGTGCCGCGGGCGCCTCGGAAACGAGGATGTCGAAGCCGGCATCCCGAACGATTTCGGCCATGATCGTCAGTGTGACCGCGTCCTTCAACCTGAACTCGATGCGGTCCCGAAGAGGGAGTTTCCGGTAGACCTCCGCTGTGTCCCATATCTGTTTGAGCGGATGAGTCGAGCCTCGATGACCCAACGTCGAAGATCCATCTGGATGAGCGTCCTCGTCGTCGATAGACCAACTGTACTGCGGCCCTGGATAGCTGAAGGCTCCGGCACTCGCGGTCGTGTCACGGACACTGATCCGCCCAGGCTCGACCGACGACGACCAAGCAGTGGAAGTAATCGAACTGGCCGCGATATCGAGGTGGAAGATTCGTCGATGCCTGACCAGTGTTTCGAACAACCCCACAGGCGTGGAAGTATCCGCGGGAAGGTGTTCAACGTCCACGAGGATCCGGAGCTTGCGCGGGCTCGGTCGGTGGATGAACAGATCACCCTCATCCTTCGTCGGCGACGGATTTCGCCTCGTCTCGCGGCGGAAGGGATCGTCGTCGTTCTGATGGAGCTCCCGAAATATGCGCACCGCTACATATTGCCGCAAGCGGCAGTCCCATTTGAGGCTGTCATCGGTGACATAGCGCGACTGTTGTCTCGGCCTCGGGGAACTGTCGGCGGGTGTTCATCGCCGCCACACCGCGCTGGGGGCTGTGGCGGCCTTCGTGAGGCGGGCCCCAACAGCACCGCCCGATCCGCTAGTTGCACTACGATCCACGACGCCTGACGTCTCCCTAGGACAGTCGCGTGATGGGGAGCGCACGTTTTCTTGCCGTGATGACATCGGTGCGCTTACCCTGAACTCGATTGCCGACTAGTTAATTGAGGAGGCTACCGCCATGACCACACTCTCGATCGGCGAGCGGATCGAGGAGGCAAGGCGCGCCGCTCATTTCACAAGCCAACGTCAACTCGCTGCCAAGGCCGGCATCTCCCACGCCACCCTCTCCCGCATCATCGCCGGCACGCGGCCTGCGAAGGCGAACGAGTTACTCGCCGTCGCGATGGCCACCGGTTGCAACTTGGCCGACCTGACAGGCATCTCCACGATGGCGGACCGTGTCGAGTACGCGGCCCGGCCCGACAATGGCATGAACATTGAGCAGATCCGCAAACAAGTACTCCAGTTCCTTGAACTCGACTACTACCTGGAGGAGCACGGCATCGGCGTCCGCCCGTAGTCAGAGATCGAAGCTAGTGACGCCGCCGCGGCCGCTGACTTGTGCACCAAACCACTCACCGGCGTCTTCGTTGGGAGAATCGGCGCGGACACGTTGGACGATCGTTGCGCGTGCCGGCATCGCGACTGTGTGGTCTTCTTTTTGATACCTCTTGAGGACGCCTCGCGTCAGCGACACAGGCATCGCATGCATCAACTGTTCACAGATGTCGACGAACCTGTTAGCAACTAGTTGACGACGGCGCTTAGACACTTTGCGTGATCGATTCGCAAGGCCTACTTCTGTCGGGCCGAAATTGGTGAAGCTGTGCAAGCAGTTTCCGCCCATTCTGTGTCGGAACCACGGAGTGAATTCCGTTGTTGCGCTCGAGGAGTTTGCACCGTGTCTCCTTTTCAAGTCGTGCTACTTGCGTCGACAACACATTTTGATCGGCCTTGAGGGCTGCCGCTGCGCCTCTGAATGAGCGACAGCGCGCAACGGCATCCAACCGTGCGAGCCGGGTCCACGCGCCTTCCCCGGTCAAGGTGAGTCGGAGCGGTTCGGGATAGCCCCGGGGTGCATCGTCGCGGATTCGGAGATGCTCGATATGGCTCGCCGCTCCGCGTGGCCGCATCGGGACCTCATGCGAGGCGATGAGCCTTTGTACCGTTGACGGTGTGGCGCCAAGTTCAGTCGCGATCTGCCCGGTGGTGCGATGATCGTCGATGTATCTCCGCCACAACCACTCTCGGTTGACGATCACTCTGGCGCGGCCTCCTGGTTCAGGAACTGCGATTCCGATCTCACGCATCCTGCGCGCGACTAGTTGGCGGCTAATACCTGTGCGCGCCGAGATCCCGCGAACGGACGTGCATCCGTCTTGTGCGAGGTCGACAAACACTCGAGGCGGTAGCGCGTTCTGCACCTCGATGTAGCGGGCGGAGGCAGATGCGACTGTCCTCGGCGACGGAGGCTTCGGGGGACGCGGATGATCGGCCAGGAGACAGCGGACGTGCTCTTCGCTCGTACCGAGACGGTGTGCGAGCACCGAGCAGGTTGGGTCGCCGTTGTCGATCTGCTCGTGCACCGTGTGCCAGTCGAGCGAGCCGGGTCCGGGGCCGGGAAGTGCGAGACCGGAGAAAACCTCGAAAGGCGGCTCCCATGTGAGGGGTTCGCCGTCGATTCCGCGATCAACAAGGTACTCGTTTGCGTATTCATTGAGTGCTGCATAGATTTCCGACGTCATGCAATAGACGAAGGTGTTGTATCCCGCCCGTTCGTAGGGTCTCGCGAACCCGAACGGCTCTGGAGCGGCATCCAGAGCGTTGCCGCTCAGTAGCGAGTAGAGGTAGGAGCGGGCGAGTTTCTCTCGCCTGTCACCGCCTGACTCGAAACCGACTCGGCCACACAATCGTTTCCACCTCCCTGGTGGGAGCAAGTTCGGTCCGATTAGTCGACGTCGACGTTGATAGTCGATGATCGGTTCGATCGAATCCAAGTAGTCGGCCAACGCGCAGATCGCTTGCACACCGGCGGCGCCTGTGCATTTCTTCAATTGTCGGAGCACTTGGCTGACACGTCTGGCGAAAGGATTCTCTAGTTTCGCCGACAACGGCGCGATATCGCGCCCAGGACTACCCGGGAGCAACAGCGCAACGCTCAGCGCGGGCCGGAACACTTTCGGATTCACGCCTGGATTGAGTGCGAGTGCTGTATTACGCCAACACATCTGCGGGATCTTGATGTGCCGGGCAGCGAATTCTCGGTTACTTCGGGGAACGCGTGGCGTGGGAGTTGCGATGCGATAGCGCAGTCCGTCCACGTTGGTGAATCGCGCCGAGTGGGCTTGTATCACTGCTGTACGCAAGCGCTCTGATCCGAAGTTCCATTCCGTGAAGTAGTTGCTCGGAGCGGTGCCCCACCGGCTCTCGTGGTCGCGTGCGACGATCGACTTGACCGCGCGCGACGTCTCTCCTCGATCGATCACGTCGAGTGCCTCGACGGCGACGGTGAGGGCACCGGCTGTCAGGGTCGAATCGACTATGGGAAAGGTGGACCGATGGAGCTTGATATTCCCGGACTTCTCGGCATTGGTGAACGCGTCACCGAACCGTTTCCCGATGCCGTACAGCAGGTCCGCGCGATGCTGGTTGAAGATCCTTCCCACTATCGAACTGAGATCGACAAGTGCGTCGCGAACCGCGGAGTCTGGCTCTGATCCGTCAATTCGTGTGTTGATCCAGTCCTGTGCGCGAAGCACTCTCCCGCTGCGAAGGATCGGCGCCTTCACTTTCTTCAGATTTGTTCGGCACCGTGCCGAGCGATGTTGTCCGGCAAGCCTGGCAGTGCAGAAACCGGGCGCGACGAGATACCCGACCCCCTGGTAGCCACGCGGGATGGCCCCGCACGACGGGCACCGGTCGAGGAGCAGGCACCGATGCTCGGCGCAGGCGAATGTCCAGGAAAGTCGCCAAGCGAGTTGCCACCTTCCACCCGAGTCGGCCAGACAGTACGGACAGAATCGAGATCCGGTGGGACGAGCCCAGAGGTGGTAGCGGTCGATGGATCGCGGTTTGTCCTCTCGCACGAACAGCACCCGCTTGTGGAATCGATCGAGAGTCATTGCGCGGAAGATGCCGGCATCGATATCGGTAATCGTCGACAGGTCGTTGAGCTCAGAAGGGAGCAACCGTACTGTGCAGTCGGGGAACGTATTCAAGCGAGAGTGTACGAGTTGTAGTGCGTCGAGCAACTCGATTGGCTTGACCCGCAGTCGATGGGCGTAGGCCCACAACCAGCTCTCGAGGGACTCCCCTACTACGGGCTGGAATCGGATGGGGATCGTGCGCGGTATTGCAGTCATGAGCTTTTCGTTTCGGCACTTACGCTGCGTTACCTCGCTGTCCGCGGCGAGGTCGGTGTGTACGACCGCGCTGAACTGGGTTCGTAGTCAAGAACCCCAGATCGAAGGACGATTGGAGTTGAAGGCGCGCCTGCTCCGATGCCTCGTCATTCTTGACATGGTCCATGAGATCGGCGGTCAACTTTTCCTCCCCGCTCTGCATGGCCCGGTAGCAGCCTCTGGTGATGAGGGTCATCAACGATCCGATGTGTCCGGTGCTCCGAGCGAAGAGGTAGTTGGACAACTCGTCCGCGATCATTCCGGGGTGCGAATTCGACAGAACGATGTTCTTCTCGATCCCCAAGAGCAGACGATGCCAGTTCTTGCGGCCCACCTGGCTCGATATCTCGAAGGGCAGCACGGGGATGCGTGTCCAATGGCGCGCGGTTTGCGCGCGAGAAGTCCCGGCAGCGCTGAGACCTTCGGTCATCAGCCCGCGGCCGCGCAGGTCCACTCCGACGAACAAGAACGTAACCGGGAATTCGTTGGCGAGCGACTTGAAGTGGTTGACGATCGCCAGTCCGTCCTTGTTTCGCATGTTGAGGAAATGGACGTCGTCGACGATGACCAGTCGAGTGTCACACGAGAGGATGCAGTCCAATGCTTGATCGGCGAAAGCGTATGCACTCCCAGTCTTTCCAGGGTGTCCATAGAATCTGCACAGCTTGACGTTGAGCTGGCGCATGGTCGTGTTCGAAGTCAGACCGATACAGCAGACCGGAATGCGGTCGTGCCCTGCATCCGTGCGGGGTCCATGGCGGCGTTTGAGGATGCGGTGGAACTCGAAGCCGAAGCTGTCAGCGATCGTGGTCTTACCGAGACCTGGATACGCGTCGATAGCGACTGCGCCTCGCGGATGGCCAGCGCTTTGCCTGTTACTGTCGACGATCTCCCATAAAGACTCATGGGCCTCGATCATTTGCGGTGTGGCCAGAGGTCCGATATTCGCGTGCCAATTTCTTCGTCGCTCGTCGTACTCGAACAATTCGTCGCTGCTCAGGCTTTTGAGCTCCGAGGTCGTCAACACCGGTGGCTTCTTCGGGGCCGGCGCCTCGGCCCAGCGGGACCATCCTTCTTTCCTGCACAATGGTGACGGGTCTGCTTGTGGCTCTATTTGCTGCTGTCTGCGTTGGGTTTTCATTCCAGGATCTCCATCGCGTCGAGGTAGTAGTCGTCCTCGCTTAGCTTCTCTTCGTCGAGGTCTGCGGCATCGTCATCGTCTGAGACCTGCTCGCCCATTTGCTCGGCGATTGTGGGCATGGGCGACGCGGCGGCGTCGCGGGTGTCCAGATCGCGACGCAGTAGGCTCGCGTAGTCGTCGTACTGTTGCAGAGCAACTTTGCGTTCACGTCGATCTGTCGTTGTTGATCGACTCCACCGTCTCAGTAGTTCCGTGAGCGCCAACTTGTCGTCGGGAAACCTGTCGGGATGGCGGCGGGTAGCTAACTTGCGTGCGATGTCGAGCGCATCGAGACTGAACGGCGCCCGTACAGAGGCGGCGTGTATCCATTCGATTCGATGCCAAGTTCGGTGATGCGGATGTTGGAAGTAGATAGCGCTGATGTCGCCGGGGTCGTATCGGATGGGATATTTGCCGGGATGTGAACCCCGAAATGGGCTTGTCGCGTTAGCGAAGTCGACGAGGACAGCGTCGTTGTAGATAAGTTTGTGGAAGTCGATTCCGTAGTGATGGATCTTGCGCCATGAAATGGGGAGTAGGTCGTACACGGCGTCGGGACTGGTCGGTATTCGGCGGAACCCGGTGGTGGATATCGCGATCTCGTACATCATCTCGGGGGAAAGCTCCAGCCGCGGAGCCGAGGGAAGGACCAGCCCTTTGTGAGGGCGTCGGTGATAAACGGTGCGGATCCAGTTCCGGATGATCTGCTCGAGTTCATCTACGAAGTAGAAGGCACCCACTTCGGCGTCCTTGCCTCGCGAGTACACATCCGGGCCCTTGTATCCGTCGAGGTGTTCGAGCAAGCCTTCCCTCAATGTGCGGAACCACCGTTCCAATGGTCCTTTGTCCGACCCCTGGTAGAGACGAACCGGTTGAATCGAAATACCGAATCGCTCCAAGACCGACCTGACGTGCTGGGACATGTAGACGCGGCCATGGTCGATGACGACGCACTCGATCGGTATCGACGCAGCGCCGGGAGGATCGGGTTCGGAACTAGTCGGCACCAGCAGAGACTCGGGGAACCCTATGTACGGCATGACCTTCGGATCCGACTCGGAGCGCGGACAGATCACCTCGTAGAGCACGGATGCGACATCTATACTGCGAGTGGATATGGGCGCGAGCCGAAGTCCGCACACGATCCGCCCGTACAGGTCGATCGCAACCGTGAGTTCGGTATTCACCCAGCGATAGGTGACCTTCTCCATGGCGTATACGTCCAAACGAGTCGTATCGAGAATGACGTACTCACCGAGCCTAGTTGCTCGAAGCTGACCGTATACCCCGTCAGGGCGGGTGGCGATCTCTCGTCGACCTCTCGCGCTTCCGCGGAACATGTTGGTGCCCTTGGTTATTTCATCAAGGGCGCGATATGCGGCTGTCTTCTTCGGGACCGTCACGACGCCGGGTCCGAACTCGTCGATCAAGCGGCCCTGGACAATACGCAGAACGTAGGATTTCGAATGACTGGCTTCGGAGATCAACTCCGCGCTGACAGTCGAGCACATCTCTACCCAACGCCGATCGCAGGAGTCGAGCACCCCCTTCGCTCGGGTGCGACGGTGATCGACGAGTGCGCCGGAACCTTCGCACCGATATTTGTGCACCCAGCGAGCTATCGTCCTGACTGATTTTCCGATCTCTTCGGCCTTCGCCCGGTATCTTACATCCATTTCGACGTCGGGGAGGTAGCAACTGCGGGGTTCACCAGCGCGAGCATCCGCGGCCTCGCCCGATCGAAATCCAGTGAGCACCTCGTGTACGTGACCGACCACCTCCAGCCACTGCTGCCTCTGCGCGGCGGTCAGGTCATCGATTGTTGCGCCAATATCGTTGCTCGCCAATGACTGGCAATCAACAAATCCGGTATGCGGATCATCAACCAACTCATCGACCGAGACCACAATCGCCGCAGACCCGGATCGAAGCTGCACACGATTCGCATGCAACTCTCCCACAGTCCACAACTGGCCATCCCGTTGAATCCTCGTTCCGATCCTCAAGGCAGCTGTACTGACCATCATGGCGGCGCCTCCAGAACAGTGCGGGTCGACAAGGGCACATCCAGATCGGCTACGAGCCTGTGCAACCAAAGAAGGTGCAGGATCGCTGCACGCACTTCTCTCCGATCCCAGCGAGGGGCGACCGCCAGTTCGGCTTCAGGAAAATTGTGGCCTGGGGCTCCGCCTTCGATAGCCTCCAATAGGGCAACCGGGTAGTGCTCGCGGCGAAACCCTGCGAGAAACCGCACATTCGCGAGGAACGTCGAATTGCTTCCCGTCCACACCTCGTGATCCCAACCCCGTCCGGACAAGACTCTCGTAACCCACTCGAATGTTCTTCGTACTTTTGCTTTTTCAAGTGCCATCGCAGTCTTCACGTTCACTACCGTGACAGTCCGATCCCCACGTACCAGCAGAAAATCAGGGACATGCCGACACAGCTTGCACCCAATTTCCCCGACAAGCTGAAAGGGCTGCGCAACAATGATTTCCACAGAGCAATCGAAGTCGGCTAGCAAAAGCCGTGCGAGCTCCAAACGCGAGTCGTACGGAACATGCTCCCCCACCGTCGATGACCAATACCACCCCGGGAAACTCCGCTGACCGGAGTACCACGACAAGGCGCGGATGGGGCGCGCGGCGGCAATCTCGTCTACCGACACACAACTCAACGGCGACTCAATTATCGAATCGCCATCCAAGATCCGAATGATTGGATCGCCGCCGTACCCGTCCATGACTAGCCTCGCTGTAATCAATTACAGCACACCATCTGGGCCTAAACCAGAAAAATCATCATGCCGGATACTGCCGACTCAGCAAGCCGGCCAACAAAATTCACGACCCGAACTCAGCAATCCCTATGATAGAAGGGACATTTCACTTGTCGATAGACTTTATTGCGTTGCAGAAGCAAGTAATTGACAAGTGCGCGCAACAAATTGATTCGAAATTTGCTCTAAACTTGCTTCGGCATAGCGAGCTAATTCGGCGCAAGCCTGGAGGTTCATCCATCGCCATTCGAGGTCACTGCGTCGCCCACAGAACCTGACGGTCGCCGATCCAGTCTGTATTGAGTTCTCCAGACACTGGCATGCATGCGACCACCGATGATTAAACACACCCAACCGGACATCCCCAATCACGGATGCAAAACCAAGGCAACCGAGCCACCTGATGTTTATCGCTACACAACGGCACTGCATGCCGGCAAGAGCTTCGCGACCGTTACCAAAACAAGTCCAAAATGACATATAGGACGTAACTATGCCAAATACGGAATATATAGGTCCGGAATCTGTCATTTAGATCCGGAATCTACAGGCAGCCACTATCCCCGGGCCATGTCCACAAACTTGGACAGGTGAAGCTGGTGCGCCACAGTGATTGTCGCGGTCGGGCCGTTACGGTGCTTACCCAGAATCAGGTCGGCTTCACCGCCACGCGGATCGTCTCGCTCGGTCGCGTCAGGGCGATACAGCAGGATCACCATGTCGGCGTCCTGCTCGAGCGATCCGGACTCACGAAGGTCGGCGACCTGGGGACGCTTGTCGGTTCGCTGCTCAGGGCCACGGTTGAGCTGACAGATCGCGACAACCGGAACTTCGAGCTCCTTCGCCAAAAGCTTTAGGCTACGGGAAAATTCGGAGACTTCCTGCTGACGGGACTCGACCTTTTTACCTGAGCTCATCAGCTGGAGGTAGTCGATCACGATCAGGCGAATGTCATGTTTCTGCTTGAGCCGCCGCGCTTTTGCGCGAATTTCCATCATCGTGAGGTTGGGGGAGTCGTCGATGAAGAGCGGCGCCTCACTGATCTCACTCATACGACGCGCGAGTTTGGTCCAGTCGTCGTCGGTCATCTTGCCGGAACGCATGTCACCGAGCTTGATCTTTGCCTCTGCGGACAACAGACGCATGACGATCTCGGTTTTGCTCATTTCCAACGAGAACATGACGCTGGCCATGCCGTGCGTGATCGAGCAGGAACGCAAAAAATCCATTCCAAGGGTCGATTTGCCCACACCAGGTCTAGCCGCGACGATGATCATCTGACCTGCGTGAAGGCCGTTGGTGATCTCGTCGAGATCCTTGAATCCGGTGGGCACACCGAGGGAGATTCCGCCGCGGCTGGCGATGGAGTCGATCTCGTCCATCGTGGGCTGGAGGAGTTCGGTGAGGGGTACGAAGTCTTCGGTGGTCCGACGCTCGGTGACCTCGAAGATCTCGGCCTGCGCGCGGTCGACAACCTCGGCCACGTCCTGACCCTCGGTGCCGGCGTAGCCGTACTGGACGATGCGCGTACCGGCATCGACGAGACGACGCAGCACGGACTTCTCCGCCACGATCTCGGCATAGAAGGCGGCGTTGGCGGCTGTGGGCACTGTCTGGGTCAGCGTCACCAGGTAGGCAGCACCACCGATACGGCGGAGCTCACCTCGACGGTCGAGCTCGGCGGAGACCGTCACCGGGTCGGCGGGCTCGCCACGGCTGTAGAGGTCCAGGATCACGTCGTAGACGGACTGGTGGGCGGGCCGGTAGAAGTCACCCGGACGCAGTACCTCGAGGACGTCAGCGATGGCGTCCTTGCTCAGCAGCATGCCGCCGAGCACCGACTGCTCGGCAGTCATGTCCTGAGGTGGCTGGCGTCCGAACTCCTGGTCGGGCTCGGCCTCGGGAGGGCCCGGGTAGTCCGGCCCCGAGAAGTCGGAAGGTCCTCGATCATCTACAACAGCCACAAGCGAGACCTTCCCGTAAAACACTCGACGACACTGCCAGAAACCGCAGCGCCCTCATCATTTGTACCTGCCCCCACCGACATCCCCTAGCCGCATTCGGCCGGGCTGTAGATAGACGCCGAGATGACGTTAGGGACTAGTAGGTCCGCATACAAACCGGACTATGGATAAACCTGTGGATGCTTTGTGGAAACTCCCGCCCCACGGTGTGCACCGCCTGTGGAGCATTTGGGGACTACTTTGCCTAGCAACCACAAAAGACCAGGTAGATGGCTATCCACAATTTCACAGGCCTGTTGATGAAAATAGTTTTTCCACAGTCGGCGCGTCGGCGTGTCGGGCGTGTTGCCTCGCCCGATTCGTCACTGATCACCAAGTCGAACATCACAGTGTGAGAGTTATCCCCAGGTCCGATTCGGGACGCTGTCAGGCGGCACACCGCACCCCGAAACAAAACGTCGGGCCCCACACACCGAAGTGTGCGGGGCCCGACGAGACGAACAGTCGACTATGCGCCGACGACGTTCAGGTTGAACTTGGCAACCACATCGGGGTGCAGGTTCACGACCACGGCGTGCTTGCCCGTGTTCTTGATGTGAGCCTTCGGCAACACGATGGAGCGCTTGTCGACAATCGGTCCACCGGCAGCCTTGATCGCAGCAGCGACGTCAGCGACGGTAACCGAACCGAAGAGCTTGCCCGAGCCACCGGCGGTCTTGACCGTCAGCGTTACGGACTCGAGGCCCTCGATAGCTGCCTTGAGCTCCTTGGCGTGATCCAGGCCGCGCACAGCGCGCGCTTCCTGTGCACGACGGATGCCCTCGACCTGCTTCTCGGCGCCACGGGTGGCGACGATTGCCAGTCCGCGGGGGAGCAGGTAGTTACGGCCGTAGCCGTCCTTGACCTCCACGGTGTCGCCAGGCGCACCGAGGTTGTCCACGTCAGCGGTGAGGATGAGCTTCATGTTCTTTCCTCCCTTTCCTTAGCGAGCCACGGTGGCGTAAGGCAGCAGTGCTACCTCACGTGAGTTCTTGACGGCAATGGCAACGTCGCGCTGGTGCTGGACGCAATTGCCGGTGACACGGCGAGCACGGATCTTTCCGCGATCGCTGACGTACTTACGAAGCAACGTCGTGTCCTTGTAGTTGATCTGCGTGTTCTTCTCTTTGCAGAAGGTGCAGACCTTCTTCTTCATAACCTTGTCGCGCAAGGGCGGCTTCGGCATGTCTTTGCTCTTTTCTGGATGTTCCTGATCAGGTACGGATCAGAAGGGCGGTTCGTCGCTGCCCGCACCACCGAAGGAGCCCGAAGCCTGAGGCGCACTGCCCCAAGGATCGTCTCCACCCGAAGGTGCAGCGCTCGGACGTCCGCCACCCGATCCGCCGGAGGAACCGCCGAAGTTGCCGCCTCCACCGCCGCCACCACGGTTGGCCTTGTTGACCTTTGCCGTGGCGTACTTCAGTGAAGGACCGATTTCATCGACTTCGAGCTCGACGACAGTTCGCTTTTCGCCCTCGCGAGTTTCGTACGAACGCTGCTTGAGCCGGCCGCTCACGATTACTCGTGAACCACGGGTCAAGCTCTCCGCGACGTTCTCGGCTGCTTCGCGCCAGATGTTGCAACGCATGAACAGCGCATCGCCGTCTTTCCATTCATTGGAATTACGGTCGAAGGTGCGGGGCGTGGAAGCAACCGTGAAGTTTGCAACCGCGGCACCCGCCGGGGTGAAACGAAGTTCAGGATCAGCCGTCAGGTTTCCGATGACGGTGATGATGGTGTCGCCAGCCATGTGGTTCCTCCTGCATTGATGTAAGACCGTTGGGCGCGAGAGTAGAGCTCGCTACCGACAGTAATTACTTGTTGTGGCGCAGAACCTTCGTGCGCAGAACCGACTCGTTCAGACCGAGCTGACGATCGAGCTCAGCGACGGTGGCGGGAGTGGCGTTGATGTCGATCACCGCGTAGATACCTTCAGCATGCTTCAGGATCTCGTAGGCGAGACGACGCTTACCCCAGACATCGACCTTGTCGATCGTGCCGCCGTGCTGGCGCACAACATTGAGGAACGTATCCAGTGAAGGAGCGACAGTGCGCTCGTCCAGGCTGGGGTCAAGGATGACCATCAATTCGTAATGACGCATAAGACCTCATCACCTCCTGTGGACTAAGTGAAAACGGCCACGGACTATCCGTGGCAGGAGGGTCGTTGCGTCAGCAACCCTCGTAGGTTACACGAGGGGCCTTGACCAGGGAAATCGTCCCGGCCCTCCGGGAAGACCACCAGATCGATGCGCGACGCGTGGCGCAGACGCATCACCCCGCGAGCCACTGCGCCCCCTAGGGTGAGAATCATGCGAACAGACCGCAAGACCCCGGCGTCGATCCTGGCGTTGGTCGTCGGATTGTGCGGGCTGACGATGGCGCTGGGCTATTTCAACAAGGCCAGATGCGGCGGTGCACCGTTCGCGCCCGACGGCCGAAGCCTGAACTTCGACGTCAACAAGAACATCGACGTCTGCTACTCCGATATCCAGTTGCTCTGGCTCGGACGAGGAATCGATCAACATCTGTTCCCCTTTGTCACCGGAGGGATAACGCCCGAAGGATTCCTGACCGGCGGAACCGTCGAATACCCGGTGCTCAGCGGAATTCTGATGTGGCTGGGCGGTATCGGCTCACACACCGACACCGATTTCCTTCTGCACTCGGCACTGATCCTGGCTCCTTTCGGACTGCTCACGGCGTGGATGCTCGGCAAGATGAGCGGCGCGTACGCGCTCGTGTGGTCGGCGACTCCGCCCCTGGTTCTGTACGCATTCCACAACTGGGAGCTCCCGGTGGTGGCCACCAGCGTCGGCGCGATCTTCCTGATGACGTTCGAGCGGATTCCACTGCGAACTCGCGCGGTTCTGGCGGCCGTCATCCTGGCGATCGGTTTCTGTTTGAAGCTGTACCCGGGAATGTTCGTGCTGCCGCTCATGGCCTATGTGCTCCTACGCGGCACCGAAGGCAAGCGCTACGACGTTCGTGGGGCGCTGATGACGGCGGGCGCGGCGATCGTCACCGTCGTCCTCGTCAACCTGCCGTTCGCCCTCATTTCCTACGAAGGCTGGCGCGCGTCGTTCAGCTTCCAGGAGAAGCGAAGCGCCGACATCACCACCAACTCGGTGTGGTTCTGGGGGTTGCGCCCGTTCTACGGTTTCGGAGTTCGCGAACTCAACGCCGACTACGACGCACTGGTGAGCATCCTGTCTCCGGTCATGATCCTGGTCTCGTTCGCGCTCGCGATGTATCTGGGTTGGCGACGATACGTCCGCGACGGCTACTTTCCGTGGATTGCAGTCAGTGCCGCGATGTTGTGCGGATTCGTGTTGCTGCACAAGGTCAATTCACCGCAGTACACACTGTGGATCCTGCCGTTCCTCGTACTGTTCAAGATCCGGTGGTTCTGGATCGTCGCCTATCTGATCGCCGACGCGGCGTTGGGTATCGGCATCTTCCGGTACTTCTACCAACTGGACATGAATCTCGATCCGAGCAAGTACGAAGCCGTCGTCCAGGCGAGTGTGTGGGGCCACGTCGTCCTGCTCGCCGTGTTCTTCTTCTTGTTCCTGCGAGTCCCACTGCGGTATCCGCTTGCCGGTGGGACCGATCAGATTGCGAACTCCGACAACAACCTTCCGACTCACTCACGGGAGCACGCCTGATGACTGCATCATGGTTCGAATCACCGACGCTGACCGGTGATCGTGTCCGACTCGAACCCCTGGGCTTCGCGCACACCGACGCTCTGCTCGCGGCGGCCGACGACGCGGCGATCTTTCGTTGGACCGCAGCGCCCATCACCGATCGGGAACAGGCACAGAGGTACATCTCTGCAGCCCTCGACGACCCGAATCGGATCGCCTTCGCGCAGGTGAACATCGCGACGAACGCCGTGGTCGGCACTACGTCCATGTACCAGATCGACCCGGTAAACCGCAGTCTTGCAATCGGATACACGTGGTTGTCGCGATCTGTTCAGGGAACCGGGATCAATCCCGAATCGAAGCTGCTCCTGCTTCGCCACGCCTTCGACCAGCTCGAGGCCGTACGCGTCGAGTGGCACACGGACGAGTTCAACGAACAGTCCAGGGCAGCGATCGCAAAGCTCGGCGCTCAGTTCGAGGGCCTGCTGCGCAAGCACCGACGCCGCGTCGACGGCAGTTGGCGTACAACAGCGCTGTTCGCGATGACCGACGAAGACTGGCCGACCATCGCACCTCAGCTCGAGACACGTACCCGAAACTAGCGATCACCTGCACTCTTCGGCCAAGTCCATGCCAAGATTCACCTCATGAGCGATCAGGGTGGGTACGGGTACCAGGGCAATCAGAATTGGCAACCGGCTCCGTACGGGCAGCCCGATCCGTACGGCAGGCGCCCGACGAACACACTCGCGGTGCTCGCCCTCGTCTTCGCGTTCCTCATCGCGCCGTTGGGGATCGTCTTCGGGCACATCGCTCGCGGCCAGATCAAACGGACCGGCGAAGAAGGCGACGGACTCGCCCTTGCCGGACTGATCATCGGCTACATCTTCACCGCACTCGGCATCCTGGCCGTGATCGTGTGGATCGCGTTCTTCGGGCTGCTCGCCGCCGCTTTCGGCAACGCCGCCAATGACGCGAGTTCGCGGAGTTTCACCTACACGACGCCGTACTCGTACTCCACGACCACGACTCGGGCACCGAGTGCACCCACCACAGCGCCGAAAACGACGACGCCACCACGCGTCACAACCTCGATCGGTCCGGCGCCGACCGTCTCTGGCACCGACCGTCAGGGTTTCATCTCCGGCGGCCCCAGTTGCAACTCCACCAATCCTGCCGTCGCCATCGCCGTCACGACCGGATCACGAATCGTCATCTGCGAAACGGGAGTCGGCCGCTACTACTACAAGGGTCAACGGCTGAGCGACGGCGCCACCATCGAACTCGACGATCCGACGCCCACCGGCAACGGATTCACCGTCACCAACAAGGACGTGACGTACCAGCTCACCTCCGCCGGACTGGTGATCACCGGCAGCGGAGGCGAGCTGGGTCGGGAACCGGCGCTCGAGTTCTGGATGAACTGACCCACGTCAGCCGGCGCACGGATCCTGATAGGGAACACCGGGCAGGTAACGCTCCCATTCGGCTTCCGTGATGGGAGATCCTGCGGTGCGGCACAATCGATCAACGACGCTGTCGGGGTCGATTCCCCACAAGCGAACGGTCTTGTCCGACCCGCTGCCCGCGATCATGTCACTCTCGCCGGCGAACTGAGCGTCGTTGACGCGACCCGGGTAGGCGGACAGCGTCGCAAATCGTGTTGACCGCGAGGGGGTCTCGATATCCCAGAGCCAGACGGTTCCGTCGCCGACACCGGCAGCGAGCCGATCACCGGCGCGGTTGAACGAGATCGAATAGATTGCGCCCTCGGGACCGAGAAGACGAGCGAGCTCCTCGGGTGCCGACGGTGTGCGTACGTCCCACACGGCGACCCTGTGATCCGCACTTCCGGCGGCCAACAACGTCCCGTCGGCGCTGAAAGACACTGCTAGTGCGTAACTTTCGAATCCACCCACCGTCGCCGCCACCCGGGGCGACGCTGGGTTCGACACATCCCACAGATCCACTTCGTTCTTGGCGTTCGCGATCGCTAGGATGTCGGCGCCCGGTTGAAATGCCATCATCTGCGGGTAAGAGCCGACATCGGTCGACGACAGCAGCTTCGGTTCCGATGGATCGGAAACGTCGACCAACGCAATGCTGTTGTCGTCCTGCGAGGACACCGCCAGCAGATCTCCGGCGGGATTCAACGCGACGACCGCCACGATGCCCTTCACGTACACCGCGGGTTCGCTGTAGATCCGTGGCGACGCCGGATCACTCAGGTCCCAAAGATATGCACCGCCGCCGCCGGTGCCGCTCACAGCCAGGTTCCCGTCTGCCGACACCGCCGACGCACCGCTGAAAGAGTCGTCCCCTTGCGGTTTCAACTCCGGCATCACCGCGGGGCGATCGAGATCCTCGGTGTTCCACGCCAACATCGCGCCACCCCTGGCCCCGACGCCGGCCACCAGACGCGAGCCGTCCGCGGCAAAGGGACTGGTGAAAATCGTGTCCCGAGGTCCCGCCCAGACCGGACCCGGTAGAGCCCACACGCGAGTCACACCGTTGAGTCCTCCGGTGACCAGGTTGCGGCCGTCGTCGCTGTAGTCGACGGTGGTCACCGCCCCACTGTCCGGAAGTGTTTCGATCAACGCCCCGGTTCGTGGGTCCCACACGCGCACGGAGTTGTCGGAACTTCCTGCGGCAAGACGTGTTCCGTCTTTGCCGTAGTTGAGTTCGTTGACGTAGCTGGAAAATCCCGTCAGTGCCGGCAGGGGAGTGGGGCGCGCCGGATCGCTCATGTCCCACCGAACCACCTCCCTGCCAGTGGTTCCCGCCGCAAGCTCGCGTCCGTCCGGACTGAAGGCGACACCGAGGTAGTGGACGGTGGTGCCGTTCGGCTCGGTCGCGAAGATCGGCGCCGATTCCTCACCCCACTTCGCGACGTCCCACACACGAAGTGTCGATTGACGCCCGCCTGCCACGAGGAAACGTCCGTCAGGACTGAACGTCGCGGTGACGATGCCGTCAGCTGGGTGCGGAAGAGCAGGCAAAGCAACGGCATTCGCGGAAACGTCGATGTTCCATCGCAGGACGTCGGGCGTCGAGGTACCGGCGACCAGCTTGGTTCCGTCTGGACTGAACTCCATGTCCTGCACTACGCGTTCACCGTCGACGGGAAGAGTTCCACGGACCGGATTCTCGGGATCCGACACGTCCCACAGCGCAGCGCCGCCGGCGCCACCAGTCGCAAGCAGCCGTCCGTCCGGGCTGTAGGCGACAGCAAAGAGGGCCGTGCCCTCCGAGACTCCGAGGAACTCCGCCTGCGGAACAGCTGAGGCCACACCGTCGACCATCGGATAAAGTCTGACCTTCCCATCCGAACCACCCACCGCCACAACAGTTCCGGCTGGGTTTATCCGGGCCTTCATCGCGCCGGGCGGTCCGATGATGCGAGTAGCCGAATGAACGCCCGACGCATCCAGCAATGCCGAGCGGGCTTCGGTCGTTTCGTTGACCGCAAATGCCGCCAGAGCAAGCTGCGACGCCAGCGACGGATCCCGCTCGCGCATCCTGATCGACTCGGTGGCCACCTGACGCGACATCGCCTCGTCTCGCGCGGTATCTGCTTGGACACGTTGACGATTCGCTCCGATACCGGCGACGGTCGCAACCACCGCCAACACCAGAGCGATCACCGACGCGGCTGCCAACGCAGTCACGAGCCGTCGCAGAACGCGTGTACGTCGGCGATCGGCAAATTCCTGCTGATCACGATGCTCGATGCTCGCAGCGAGGTACTCCCGCTCGGTGGCGTTGAGGTCGGCGGCGCGGGTCCGACTCGGTTCCAGTGGGAGACCGAGTTCACCCGAGTTCAGCCATTCTTCCGTCAGGTGAAGACGTGCGGGTCCGAGCAGCGCACCGGGGTCGCGTCCACTGTCTTCCCACACCTGCGCCGCGTACGTGAACCGGCGATGCACCGCCAGGCCGGCGCGGTCCGAGTCGATCCAATCGCGAAGCCGACTCCACGCTGACAGTAAGACCTCGTGCGAAACCTCGACCGTCTCTTCGTCGACGGTGAGAAGGCGCCGTAAGGCGAACCGGTCGATGACGGTGTTCACGTCGTCGACGTCGTCACCGAGGAAGAGTTCGGTGCGCGGTGCACGCCGACGCGTCTGCGTCACTTCGTCGACGTTGACCAATCGCAGGAAGATCCTGCGCGCCAACTGCTGCTGCCGCTCTGTGAGCTCGCCGTACACTTCCTCCGCGCTTTGCTGGACGGCTCCGGCAATCCCGTCGGTGGCGTAGTAATCCGAGACGGTCAGAGTTTTACGCGTCGACCGTTGCCAGGTCCCCAACAGTGCGTGTGACAGCAAGGGCAAAGCTCCGGGGTCGCTCGCCGTACGCGAGCCGCGTGGTGTCAGCTCGGATACCAGAACCTGAACCAATTCGCTCTGCACGGTCATCCCGGCCTTGATCGCCGGCTCGACGATCACCTCGCGCAATTGTTCGTCGGTCAGTGGCCCGACCACCATCGGCGAATCGTCGAGCAGCGGCACCAAAAGCGGTTCCTCCGCCGCGAGCCCGTAGAAGTCGGCGCGCATTCCGATGACGGCGATGGTGTTCTCACCGAGTTCCGCGAGAGTCCGCAGTATTTCCTCGCGCCGATCACCGTCGCACTGCGTCCACAGTTCCTCGAACTGGTCGAGGATCAAGACGGTTGGTTCGTCGGAAATCGACGACGGAATTCCTCCCGTACCCGGCTGCAGGATTTCCACCCGCCAGCCGTCGAACCGCGAATCGCCCTCGGCAACCTTGGGGGCGAGCCCGGCCCGCAGCAACGACGACTTACCCGATCCGGAAGCACCGATCACCATGAACTGACGGCGGCCGACACCTCGTATCGCCGACGCCACCCGCTCGACCAAGTTGGCAGTGAGTTCGTCTCGACCGAAGAACCACTCGGCGTCCTCTTGTCGGAAAGATTCGAGACCTCGATACGGAACGGTGGCGTCGCCGCGTCGTCTGGCCGTCAGCTGCCTCACTCGTTGCACCGCACCGATCCAGCGCTGCCGCTCATCCTCGGAGTCGACACCGCAGGCCTCGAGGAGCGCAAAAAACATCGGGGTACTCGCCGGCGTCGGCAGGTGTTGGCCGGCGAACCATCCGCTGACGGTTCCGTGCAAACCACCCGAACGCTCGACGGCTTCGCGGACCGTCAGTCCGGCTGCCTTCCGCAACGCCGTGAGCGCCTCAGCAAACTGTCCACGCGACTCGATCTGGCCCGGATCGACCTGATTGCGCCTACCGGCTTCCGCCTTCGAGTTCATAGCGAGGCACTCTATCGGAGCAGGTAGGAGATTTGTCCGTTGTATGGACTCTGTATCGAGAGAGTTGCGTCCGTTCCACTGAGACGCCTAGATCGAAATACTCGTTCTCAGTCGCGCCCCATCTCAGCAGCCCTTCTGCAAATACGGCAGTCGACGCCCATTCCCTCCGTCGAAAGGCGCTGCGCGCATGTCTTCAATCGGCTTTTCTCCGAAGATCGAGGCAAACGTGTCCCGAGTCGGCAACCCCAAGCACGGCAAGCACAAGCCGAAGCTGAGCGTCCGCGAGATCGAAGTACTTCTCGCCTGGCTTCGTTCGGATTCCAAGTCCGAGGTCGCCGAGACACTCGGCCTACGCGTCTGCACCGTCAACACACACATCACTCGGGTACGCACGAAGTACAGCGACGTCGGGCGGCCGGCTCCCACGAAGGCAGCGTTGTTCGCCCGCGCGGTCCAGGACGGGTACACCACCCTCGACGAGTGGTGACCTCAGACCGCGACGGTTTCCGGTTCCTTCGCTTTGGACGGCTTCAACCAACCGGGTAGCCAGGCAGGTTGTTTGTCCGGAGCCTGATCGAGAACACCGCCCGCCGGATCGTCGATGAACCCGTACCGCACGAGATCCTCCGACGGCCGGTAGATCTGACGGAGCACCAGCGCGCACAGAACGAGTACCGCGATGTCCCGGATCACGACGGTTCCGGTGAACCACTGCTCGGGCAGCCCCTTGTTGGACACCCCGAGGTAATACATCATTCGAGGAACCCAGACCAGGGCGTCGATGGTCATCCACGCGAGCAGGAGTCTGCGGTGCGGCAAGGCCAACACGGCCAGCGGCACCAGCCACAGAGAATACTGCGGGCTCCACACCTTGTTGGTGAGCAAGAAGCCCGCCACCAACAGGAAGCACAACTGCGCAACGCGCGGACGACGCTGCGCCGTCAGGGCGACGTATCCGACACCGATGCAGACGGCCACGAACAAAAGCAGAGAGACGGCGTTGAGATTCGACGGTGACTCGCCCTGTGCGAGAGGACCGTCGAGGCCCTTCCACGACGTGAACGACGCGATCACGTTGTAGAGGGAATCTGGATCGGCCCCGCGCTCGGAGTTGAGCCGGAAGAACTCGTACCAACCATGCGGGTACAGCGCGGCGATGGGCAGGTTCACCGCAAGCCATGCCGCGACGGCACTGAGTGCGGTCACCAGCCAGTCCCTCGTCTTGCCCGCGCGCAGACACAGGACGAAAAGCGGTCCGAGTAGGAGCAGCGGGTAGAGCTTCGCGGCGCCGCCCAGGCCGAGCAGGATTCCCGCGAGCACTGGCCGCTTGCGTGCCCACGCCAACAACCCGCCAGCCGCGAACGCCGTCGCCAGAGGATCGAAGTTCGTGAACACGTGCACGATCACCAACGGGGAACACGCGATGAGCGCGCCGTCCCACACTCGTCGTCCGGCCAGCAGGGTGCTCGCCCACACGGTGACCAGCCACGCCAACGCCAACCCGAACGCCACGACGTTGAAATAGAGCGCCACCTGAATCGCGCCCGGCAGCCAGGTGATCGAATCCCACGCCTTGGCGACCTTCATCGCGCCGTACTGATAGAGCCCCGAGATCACCGGATACTCCATGTACCGCATCTGGATCGAACCGTCGCCGCGTACTTCTTCCCACGACGTCTTGTACGGGAATGCTCCCTGATCGAGGCGTTCGGCCCCGTACAGCGGAACGGTGTCGGAGTAACACATGGCCACGTACTGACGGCTGCCACTCCAGTCGAGGCCGACCTGCCCGCTCTCGCCGACCGGCGCCTGCTGAATACAGCCGGCCTTCGCGAACCAGCCGAAAGCCAAGAACACCACGGCGAGCAGAAGGATCACTCGCATCGGTGTGAAGAAGCGAGTGCGTCCGATCAGTGCGTGACGACCTACCGGACCGCCGACGGTTCCCGACAGCGCAGACACCATCGCGTCGTTGCGACTGGGAACGTCCCGCCAATCCGCCGAACGAAGATCTTCGGCCAGCGGAGCTGGGGAGGTCGGTTCGGCATCATCAGCATTCGCGGCCACTCCGCGAGGTTACCGTCTTTCGAACCGACCACCCTCCAACTACTGGCCGGGGCTCACACCTGCCGGTTCTTCCTCGGTGGTCTCGCCTGCCCCTGGTACCTGCGGCGTGGTTGTCGTCGGCCGGGAGATGCCCGGAATCGGGATGGTGATGCCTGGCAGAACCTCGACCTGCGTCGTCGTCACCACGGGCGGCGGAGTGGTTTCCGTCGTCGTCGGTGCGGTGGTCGGCGGCGCCGACGTCTTGGGCGGTGCAGGTGCCGTGTACTCCGGAACACCACCGGCTTGGCCGTTGATCTTGCCCGGCGTCGGGAACTTCTCGTTGTCGGTGCCGTCGAGGGCGCCGTCCATCGTGTCCTTCCAGATGTCCGAAGGCAGACCCGAGCCGTAGATCATCGCGCCGCCCGAGTTGGTGATCGCTTCACCGTCGGGAGTTCCGACCCAGACCGCGGTCGAGAGTGACGGCGTGTAGCCGACCATCCATGCGTCCTTGTTGGCTCCGGTGTCACCGAGCTGCGCGGTACCTGTCTTCGACGCCGACAGACGTCCGCCGGCCAGGTTGTGACCGCGCGAGTACGCCGCGATCGGCTGCATCGCAGCCGTCACGTTGTCCGCCACGGCAGCGTCGATGCGGTCCTCACCGGCGGGTGCGCCGCGGTCCAGCAGCACGGTGCCGTCGGCGGCAACGACCTTCTGGACGAAGTGTGGTGCGTGATACGTGCCGGATGCGGCGAGCGTCGCGTACGACGACGCCATGTCGAGCACGCGGGCCTGGTACTGGCCGAGCACGATGCCGTTGTTGGGACCGGAACCGTCAGCCTCGGTGAGCGACGGGCCGACGCCCGGGATGTCCTTCGGGATGCCTGCTTGGTGTGCGATGTCCGCGATTGCCTGCGGGCCGTTGCCGTCGAGGCTGAGCATCTGGCGGTAGAAGCTGGTGTTCAGCGAACGCTTGAGCGCCTCTGCGATGGTGCAGGTGCCGCAGCTTTCACCTTCGACGTTGCCGATGGAGATGCCGTTGACGGTCAGCGGCGAGCTGTCGTACATCTGCGAGAGCGGGATTCCCTGATCCAGGGCGGCTGCGAGACCGAACACCTTGAACGAGGAACCGGTCTGAAGTCCGGCATTCGCGAAGTCGTATCCCGCGCCGTCCTCACCGCCGTAGTACGCCTTGACGGCTCCGGTCTTCGGGTCGACCGATACAACGGCGGTGCGCAGGTTCTCCGGCTCACCCTCCATGTTGGAACGGGCTGCCTCGACCGCTGCGGCCTGAGCCTGCGGGTCGATGGTCGTGGTGATCTGCAAGCCCTCGGTGTTGAGCAACTGCTCGCTGATTCCGGCGTCGCCGATCTCCTTGAGCACCTGACGCTTGATCAGGCCCTCGGGTCCGGTCGAGCCTTGGCTGCTGTTGTCGACCTGGGCGAGCGGGATGTAGGCGGGGTACTGCATCGGCGTGCGCGCGGCCTGATCCAGCGTGCCGGCGGACACCATGCCGTCGAGCACGTAATCCCAACGGGACTTCGCGCCGGTCGGGTTGGTCTCGGGATCGAGGAGCGACGGAAGCTGAATCGACGATGCCAGGACGGCGCCTTCTTCGATGGTCAGCTGGTCGACGGGCTTGCCGAAGTAAGCCTTGGATGCTGCGCCGATGCCGTATGCGCCGCGACCGAAGTAAATGGTGTTCAGATACGCGGCGAGGATGTCGTCCTTGGACCACTCGTTGGCCATCTTCGAGGAGATGACGAGCTCTTTCATCTTTCGCGTCAGCGAACGCTCCGAGCCGACGAGCGCCTTCTTCACGTACTGCTGCGTGATGGTCGAGCCACCACCGGCACTGTCGCGACCGAGGACGTTGTCTCGGGCTGCGCGTGCGAAACCGGAGATCGAGAAGCCCGGGTTCGAGTAGAAATCGCGGTCCTCTGCGGCCAGAACGGCGTTCCGAACGTGAAGCGGTACCTGATCGAGCGAAACCTCGACGCGGTTGCCGTCCGGCGGGACGACGGTACTGATCACCGTGGTGCCGTCGGCGGCGAAGACCGTCGCCACCTGATTGGTCTTGAGGTCACCTGGCTTGGGGACGTCCTGCACGATGTACGCCGCCATGAAGGCAAGGACGGGCAGAACAAGACCGAGCGCCACCAAGACGTAGGCCGAGCGGCGAACTGTGCGCCACTTGGACTTCTTCTTCACGGTGCTCTTTCTTCCCTTCGGGGGTTGTCCGTCGTTGCCACCGCCACCGGAGCCACCTGTCGGCGGCTTCGTCGGCGGAGGTCCGACTGGCGGGCGGGTGCCCGCGTTGGTACGGGTGGTCGCTGCTGCTGCCGCGACGCGCTGGGTCGGTTCGTTTGCCTGAGCGCCTGCGGCGCGATCTCGAGGCGACGGGCCGGCAGGTCGGCCTTGCGGCGGACGACCCTGAGGAGGGGGACCGGCGGGGCGGCCCTGAGGAGGCGGGCCCGAAGGTCGACCCTGAGGCGGACGACCCTGAGGCGGGGGTCCCATCGGACGGCCTTGCTGCGGACGACCCTGAGGGGGCGGACCCATCGGAGGGCGTCCCTGCGGAGGTGAACCCTGCGGTGGTGGACCCATCGGACGTCCCTGCGGCGGACGACCCTGAGGAGGTCCGGCGGGACGGTTGGGACCGACGGGACGGCCACCCGGGTTGTTGCCTCCCGGGTTGTTGTTGCTGGGGGAACTCACGAATCAAATCTCCAGTGGTCACGGACCGATCACGTGCAGACTTCGATCGGGCCCTTCTTCGGGTGTGGCGTTACTCGCTGGCGGTGCGCCGGCTTGGTGGGCGTGCTCGCCGCGGTCGCGGCGGCGCAGGTACTGCGCCGAGCACATAGGACTGCACCAAGTGGTTCCAACTGCAGGTACGGCACACCTCTACAACGTGCACCGTGAACTCCTCTGCTGTTTCCGCAAGCCGAGCGAGCTCGTCCGAGGTTCGGGCCGATCCCGAAACCTGACCGAGCTTGTCGCCGAACACCCAGGACACGAGCGTCAACTGTTCCTTGCGGCAAATGGGGCAGACGACGTCGCTGCCCCGGCCGTGGAACTTCGCGGCTCTGAGTAGGTACGGATCGGCGTCACACACTTGCTTGACGTCGGTCCTACCCGCAGACACTTCGGCCAGCACAGACCGACGCGCGAGCGCGTAGTCCACAACTTGCCGCTGTATCCGCACCTGACCAGCGTACGTGCGTCCGTGCCGCCACGGACGGTTCGGGAGGGTCACGATGAACACATTTTGCGGTCCGGACGCATGGCGACCAGCCATTACGATCACTTCCTGTGAAGTCTTCCCGTTCCCCGATGACGCGTGCTCGTGATCTTGATCGCGTCGAAACGTGCAATGTGTTGGACGCCGCGTACGCCGAAGGGCAGTTGAGCGCGGAGGACTACTTCGAACGGACCGAAAAGGCGAGGTCCGCGAAAACCCTGCTCGAGCTCGCGCGCCTGGTCAACGATCTGCAGGTGCCGAAGATCGATACCACAACGGCGCCTCGGACGTCGGTGACGCGCAAGGCCGTGTACATCGGTGGCGCTGCTCTGATCGTCGTCGGCGCGGTCGCCGCGGTGGCCTGGAGTCGCTCACCATTGACGCCTTCGGAAGACATCACCGCCAGTTATGCCAGCACTACTTCCCTCGCGCCACCGTTGCCGACCACCACCCTGGTGCCGGAGCCGACCGTCGAACCGATACTGATCGCACACATCGACACATTGACTCCCGAGGGTATCGGCGCATTTATCGAGAAGTATCGCGACGAGTTCGGCGACATGTTCATCGATGACGCCAGCTTCCACGGCGACTTCTCCCTGGTGAGCCGGGCGGTACCCGACGCTCCAGCCCTCACCGAGTCCATCAGTTTTCGCGACGGCTTCGAGCGGGAAGTGACATCCATTCCGCGGCGAACGGGCCAGCCGACCTTCGATCTCGGTTCCATCCAGATCGACAAGCTCGCGCCGTACATGGTTAACATCGGCGCCTACGTCAATGTTTCGGACGCCACGATCACGCACTTGATCGTGGACGCGAACTACGGCCTCCCGGAGATCGCGATCTATGCGGAGAACGGACTCGGCCACCAAGGACGAATCGAGGTCACGCCGTGGGGCGAGATCTCTCGTTCCTACCCGTACGGGAGCTAGGGTGAGCCGGTGAGTGGGTCCCCGACTACTACCTCTACGCGCACCCGTGCGCGCGACGTCGACCGTTCCGATACCTGCGCCGTTCTCGATACGGCTCTGTCCGACGGCCAGATCACGGTCGACGAGCACGCGAACCGGACGGCTGCGGCCATGACCGCGACCACCCTCGGCCAGCTCGATCTACTGGTCCGCGATCTGCAGAAAGCAACGCTGCGCAACGCAGTTGCCAAAGTTCGTCGTATCGACAAGATCTGGTACCTCGCGGCCGCATCGGTTGTCTTCGCGGGCCTGATCGGGTTCCTCACCTTGTCCGCCGACGATTCACCCCCACCGCCTCCACCGGCGGCAGACGAAAACGTCGAACCGCTTGCCCCCATTGTGAGTTCGACACTGAACACCGTCACCGCAAGCGGGATCGGGGAATTTATCACAAAATACAGCACCAAGTACGGCACGACGATAATCGATTCCGTCAACTTCTACGACGGCTATGCAAGCGTTACTCGCGCCGCCGCTATCTCGCCGAATCTGGAGGAGGACATCGACTTTCGAGGCGGTTTCACACCACGTGACAGCACGTCGACTCGAGCGGCCAGCACTGCCACCTTCGACCTCGCTGCCGTCGACATCGACAAACTCGCCGGATATCTGGCAGGAGTGTCCGCAAATCTCAACGTCCCCGACGCCGAGATCACACACATCAGCATGAGTTCGTCGAGCGATGATCCACGCGTCTCCATCTACGTGAGCAACAACCTCGGCGCGAGCGGGTGGATGGACCTGACGCCTGACGGACGCCCGATCCGCTTGTCTCCCTTCACTCCTCGATAGGCCCGGACATGCCGAACGATCTGACCAGGACCACCCGCGCTCGCAATGCCGATCGCGAGGCTACCTGCGCGGTGCTGGACTCCGCCTTCGCCGACGGGCAACTCACGGCGACCGAGCACGACGAATTGACCGAACTCGCCGCGGTGGCTGTCACTCTCGGCGATCTCGAAGATTTGACGTCCGATCTGCAGACCGAAGCGTCTCTGCCTGTTCTCCGGAAAGAACCTTCGCTCGACACGCGTTTGATCGCCCTTGCGATCATCGCTCTGTCACTGGTGTCGGCAATCGGCTTCGGAATCAAATATGTGGCGTCGGACGTCACGATCTTCTCCAGCCCCGAGCCACAGTTGCACACCGTCGACGGCCTGGGGGCGATGTTCCGTGCCATCGAAACGGAGTACGGCAGCGGACTGGTCGACGAGATGACCATCTATCCCACTTATGCACGCGTAACGCGCGCCGATCCTGCTGCGCAGCGCAAGAGCCTCGACAGTTACTACCGAGGCGACCTCGAGGACACGACTTCGGGAGGATCGCGCGAACCCGGCGTGACACAGATCGACGTCACACAGCTCGATCCTCGCATCGTGATCGCCCTGCTCGACGGCGCCGGAACCACAACGTCGGTGCAAAATCCGACCACTCGGTACGTCTCTGTCGGAAGCACCGAAACCGTGCCGACCATCGAGATCCACGTCGGCAACGACCTCGACGAAAGCGGGTACCTGACCGCTGGCCTCGACGGGGAAATCATGTCGATCTACCCGTTCACCCCCTGATCTAGCCGTGACACCTTGGTACACGTATCGGGCCGCAGTGTGGTTTTATATATCGGCGCGATATAGTTGGTTATCGCATCAAGCGGTTAGGTTCAACGACTCGGGAGGTTTGTCAGTTGCTCGAACTCGCAATCCTCGGGCTGCTCCTCGAGTCACCGATGCACGGATACGAGCTGCGTAAGCGGCTCACTGGTCTGCTCGGCGCATTCCGCGCGTTCTCGTACGGATCGCTGTACCCGGCACTGCGGCGCATGCAAGCCGACGGATTGATCTCGGAAGACGTCGACACTGCCACCGGCACGCTCAAGCGTCGGGCGCGTCGCGTCTACCAGCTCACTCCGGAAGGTCGGCAACGGTTCACCGAACTGGTCGCCGACACCGGGCCGCAGAACTACACCGACGACGGTTTCGGCGTTCACCTCGCCTTCTTCAGCCGCACCCCCGCAGAAGCGCGGATGCGGATCCTCGAAGGCAGGCGACGCCAGGTCGAGGAGCGCCGTGAGGGGCTCCGCGAGGCCGTCGGTCGGGCCAGCGGATCGCTGGACCGCTATACCCGTCAGCTCCATCAGCTCGGACTCGAATCGAGTGAACGCGAAGTGCGTTGGCTCAACGAATTGATCGCAGCCGAGCAATCGACAACAGGAACATCCCGGAAAGAAGGAGAACCCGACCATGGGTGAGAACAGCACCGCGGTGCGCGTAGCCATTGTGGGCGTGGGTAACTGCGCCTCGTCCCTGGTTCAGGGCGTCCACTACTACAAGGATGCCGACGAGACCCAGACGGTCCCCGGCCTCATGCACGTCAAGTTCGGTAAGTACCACGTCCGCGACGTGCAGTTCGTCGCTGCGTTCGACGTCGACGCCAAGAAGGTCGGCTTCGACCTCTCCGAGGCGATCCTCGCGAGCGAGAACAACACCATCAAGATCGCCGACGTCCCGCCCCTGGACGTTCCCGTTCAGCGTGGCCCGACCCTCGACGGCATCGGCAAGTACTACGCCGAGACCATCGAGCTGTCCGACGCCGAGCCCGTCGACGTCGTCAAGGCACTCAAGGACGCTCAGGTCGACGTCCTCGTCTCCTACCTGCCCGTCGGTTCCGATGACGCTGACAAATTCTACGCACAGTGCGCGATCGACGCAGGCGTTGCATTCGTCAACGCCCTGCCCGTCTTCATCGCTTCCGACCCGGAGTGGGCTGCCAAGTTCAAGGACGCCGGCGTCCCGATCGTCGGCGACGACATCAAGAGCCAGGTCGGCGCCACCATCACCCACCGCGTGATGGCGAAGCTGTTCGAAGACCGCGGCGTCGTGCTGGACCGCACCTACCAGCTCAACGTCGGTGGAAACATGGACTTCAAGAACATGCTCGAGCGTGATCGCCTGGAGTCCAAGAAGGTTTCCAAGACCCAGGCCGTGACGTCCAACCTGACCGGCGCACTTGCCGGCAAGGTTCACGACCGCAACGTCCACATCGGTCCCTCGGACTACGTGGAGTGGCTCGACGACCGCAAGTGGGCATACGTCCGCCTCGAAGGCCGCGCCTTCGGTGACGCTCCCCTGAACCTGGAGTACAAGCTCGAGGTCTGGGATTCGCCCAACTCTGCCGGCATCATCATCGACGCCGTCCGCGCAGCCAAGATCGCCAAGGACCGCGGCATCGGTGGACCGGTTTACCCGGCTTCCGCTTACCTGATGAAGTCCCCGCCGGTCCAGATGGCCGACGACAAGGCTCGCATCGAGCTCGAAGCGTTCATCATCGGAGCCGATGAGGCGTAGCTAGACGCCGGGCCGACGAGGCCTGATTTAGGTTCACGCTGATTCGGGGTCTTGCGCCAACGGCGCAAGGCCCCGATTCTGTTATCCGCAGGGTGTTTCCGCATCCGCGCGGGTAATCACGCCTGCGGCTGCCGAATCGCTGCGCGGGTCCGGGTGCCGATCAGCGTGGAATGATGGACATCAGAACCATCACACGGATCGAGGACCCCATGTCGATTACGTCGCTGCCAGTGCTCGATCTGTCGCTTGCGCAGAATCCCGACACCGCCGAGCAGTTCCGCACTCAGCTCCGCGAGGCCACCCACGAGGTCGGATTCTTCTACCTGGTCGGCCACGGAATTCCCGACGAACTGCAGCGACGCCTCCTCGCCGTCGCCCGCGAGTTCTTCGCGCTACCGACTGCCGAGAAGCTCGCGATCGAGAACGTCCGCAGCCCGCACTTCCGTGGGTACACCAGGCTCGGCGGCGAACTGACCGAAGGCAAGCAGGACTGGCGCGAGCAGATCGACATCGGCGCCGAACAGCCCGCAGCCGAGCGCACCGACACCTCACCGGCCTGGGAGATCCTGCAGGGCCCCAACCAGTGGCCCGACGCCCTTCCCGAACTCCGCGACGTCATCACCGAGTGGAACGACACACTCACCTCGATCGCATTGAGCCTCTTACGCGAATGGGCGGTAGCCCTGGGCCAGGATGCGAACATCTTCGACGACGCGTTCGCTCACGATCCGTCGATCCTCATCAAGGTGGTGCGTTACCCGGGCCGCCCGAAAGGTGCCGGCTCCCAGGGCGTCGGCGGGCACAAGGACGCGGGTGTGCTGACCCTGCTCTATGTCGAACCGGGCAAGGGCGGTCTGCAGGTCGAGCACGACGGCGATTGGATCGACGCACCGCCGATCGACGGGGCGCTGGTGGTCAACATCGGCGAACTTCTCGAGGTCGCTACCGGCGGCTACTTGAAAGCGACTGTGCACCGGGTAGTTTCACCCGAGGGCGACGGCGAACGTATCTCGGTGCCGTTCTTCTTCAACCCGAACTACGCAGCGCAGATCCCGGAGTTCGACCTACCACCCGAGCTGGCGGCGCGCGCCACCGGCGTCACCGTGGACGCGAACAACCCGATCCACGATTCCTACGGGGCGAACGCCCTCAAGAGTCGACTACGCGCGCACCCCGATGTCGCGGCCCGATGGTGGCCGGACATCGTTGCGGCACAAAGCGCTACCTAGGGGATGGGTCAAAGATCCATCGCAACTTTCCACGCCGTGTGCATCGCACCTTCGATGTAGTCGACGTTCACCGCGTCACCGACCACGTGCACGTCGGAGACGACGCCGATCAGAGCGTCGGCCAGCGGCGCTTGCGCTGACACCCCCGATGCGACGACAACCATGTCGGCTGGAGCGGTCAGTGTCTTGTCACCGGAACGGAATTCGACGTGCTCCTTGGTGATTCGCTGCACCGTAGAATTGCGGTGAATGTCCACACCGACATGCTTGGCGTGGCGCACAGCCGTCCAGCGGCGCGGCATCGCCATCGGAATACCCAACTGCTGGCCTTCTTCGATCAGCGTCACATTGCGACCTCGCTCGGCCAGGAACTCCGCAAGCTCGAGTCCGACAAGCGAACCACCGATCACGACAACGTCCTTACCCATGGGCAGGAACTTGCGGGTCACAGCTCGAATCGCCGCGGGGCTCTTGGTGATACCGGACAGCTTGCCCAACTTGGCCATCGTCCGCAGGAACGGCGGCACCTGTGAGACGTCTCCCGCTCCGGTCATCAACGCGCGCAACGAATCACCGGTGTGCACGTGCGGCAAGTCGCCGCCCGGAACACTAGGCCGCTCACGAACTGCACCGGTGGCCACGACTGCGGCGTCGGGGTTCAGTGCCCGGATCGAAGCAACCGAGGCTTCGGTCTTCAGTCGAACATCGACACCGAGACGCTCGATTTCCACTTTCAACCAGCTGAGCAGACGCCCGTTGTCCGGGGTAGTGAGGCTCGAGAACCACAGGGTGCCGCCAAGGCGATCGGATTTGTCCAACACCGTGACTCGGTGCCCACGTTCAGCGGCCACGCGAGCCGTTTCGAGACCACCGGGGCCCGCTCCGACCACAACAACGTGTTTCGGAGTGCTGGTCCGAACGAAGGGGAGCAGCGCTTCGTTGCCCAGGGCAGGGTTCACCGCGCACAGCGGGGTCTCGTCCCAGAAGTTCTCCTGCACGCAGACGTAGCAATTGATGCAAGGCCGAACCCGCTCGGGTGCACCGTCTTTGAGTTTGTTCACCAACTGTGGATCGGCCAGGAGCTGGCGGCCCATCGCGGCGAAGTCCGTGCGACCTTCCGCGATCATCTTCTCGCCGACCTCGGGGAGCATACGTCCGACCGTGATCACGGGGATCGATATCACCTGCTTGATTCGCGTTGCGTTGTCCGTGTAGTAGCCGACCTTGTCGGGCAGGGGGCCGTCGGTGAAGTTGGCAAAAGCATTCAGCGCGGTACCGGTGACGTGAATGGCGTCAGCGCCGGCCTCTTCGAACATCTTGGCGGCCGCAGCAGCCTCGTCGACGGTCAGCCCGTCGGTTTCGCCGTACTCTTGACCGGCCAGACGCACGATGACGGCAAGCGCACCGCCGACCTCCTCCTTGACCGCCCGAATAACCTCACAAGCCAGGCGTGCACGGTTCTCCATGGAACCTCCGTACTCATCGCTGCGCTGATTCGTGTACCGACTCAGGAACGCTCCGAGGACGTAGTTGTGGGCACAGTGAATCTCGACGGCGTCGCCGCCCGCCGCCTTCACTCGTCCGGCAGCCTCGGCGAACATGCGGACGAGCCAATCAAGATCTTCCTTGGTGGCCTCGTGGTAGGTCGCCCTCTTGCCCTCGTTGATGGCAGCCATCTTGCCCAGTTCTTCGGGCGTGCAATCGGCCATCGCACTCATGTCACCCGGCGGCTTCGGTGTGGACGGGACCAGCTGCGGTCGGCCGTCGAGGGTATCGATGCGCGCCACCTTGCCGTGGTGTGTCATCTGCACACAGAGCTTGCTGCCTGCGTCGTGCACCGCGTCGGCCAACGCTTTGAGCCCGGGGATGAACCGGTCTTCCGAGAGCCCTGGTTCCTTGCGGCTGGTGCAGCCCAGCGGGTACGCAACAGCGCAGCAACCGGTGATGATCAGACCCGTTCCACCGGCCGCACGAGCCACGAAGTGGTCGATGTCGCCCTTTTCGATTTCCCCGTCTTCACACAGGTTCATGTCCATCGCAGGGAGAACCACGCGATTGGGCACGGTCATCGGGCCGATGGTGCCTGGTGCGAGCAGGTGCGGAAAGGTCTGGCTTCGGATCGTCACGAGCAGACGCTAGAACTGGACCACGCCCATCCGTTGCCGCACTCCCGATCAACGAGACTTCACGCGCTGTGACGTGCGAGGCACTCGGCTATCACCTCGAGCGCATATTCGAGGTCCGCGGATTCCACTCGCCCGTAGCCGATGACCAATCCACCGGGGTCTCCGTGCGTTCGGGTGGACTCGACCAGGGTGGGCACTTCGACGCCGTGTTCAAGTGCCTCGCGAGCGACGGTGGCTGCCAGATCCGCGTCGAGCATGAGCGTCGTGTGCATGCCGGCGCCGAGTCCGCGCAGTTCACCGAACGATGACAGTGCTTCCTCGACCGCCCGATCGCGCTCGCGGTACCTACGCCGGGCGGTACGTACCGCTCGATCCCATTCGCCGTCACGGAGCAGGGACAGGAGTGCTTGCTGCAGCGGAACCGACGGGAAGTCGCCGATTCGCTTGCGGTGTAATGCTATGCGGTCGACCAGGTCGAGGGGAGCTACCAACCAGCCCAATCGAATTCCGGCGCCGAGCGTTTTGGCAACCGTTCCGAGATACACCACCCGATCAGGAGCCAACTGGGCGAGCGCAGGCAAAGGCGCTACGTCGTAACGGAATTCGGAGTCGTAATCGTCCTCGAACAGGACGACGTCGCGGGCGCGTGCGAACTCGATCAACTGGTTGCGCCGACCTACCGGAAGCAGCCCACCCGTCGGATACTGATGGGACGGTGTCACATACACACCGCGGACGCCCTCCGACGCCGTTTCGAGTTGGTCGACACAGAGACCATGAGCGTCGACGGGCACGTCGAGCAGCGACCATCCACAGGCTGTTGCGGCCGAGGACGCATACCGGTATCCGGGATCTTCCATCGCCAGAACAGCACCACGGGTACGCAGAGCCGACAGGGCGAGGCCGAGACCATGCGTGGCACCTGAGGTGATCAGGATTCTCTCGGGTTCAACCGACATTCCGCGGGCTCTTGCCAGCAATTCCGATAGTGCCGAACGCAATTCGTAGTCACCCGCAGGATCGGGATCCTCGAATGGTGGCGGTTTGGACCCGACGTCACGCCACGCCCGCCGCCACGCTGCCGATGCACGCGGCGGCGTCCACGGCACGCCCGGCCGGAGCTGCACCCTGGGTGACATCTTGTCGGCGGTCTTCTTCGGTGTAGTCGTGGGAGTGACCGCGGGAGAGGGCGCCTCGGCAACGAAGGTGCCCGAGCCGTGCACAGCGACAAGCCAACCCTCGGCGATCAACTGCTCATACGCCCGTTCCACGACGCCCCGCGCCACCTCGAGCTCCGCCGCCAGCTTCCGGGAACTGGGCAACCTCAGACCCACTGCCGCCTTACCACTGCGGATATCCGCTCTGAGGTGGTCGGCAATCTGGATCGGGAGCGCCCGCCGATCTGTCCGGTCGAGGACGACGGCTACCGCCGAAGGAAGAAACATTCAGAACCCTCTCGGAAGTGGAAAATCGAAGTGGCCTATCGAAGTCTCCACTGATTGGACCATGACTTGAAGCCACTTTGCCACCAGCATTGTCTGCATGACAGATTCCGTTGTCTTTGCTGCCCCTGCTCCTGCCCCCACTGCACCTATTCCGCTGTCTCCGACAGCACGTACGACGCACAAGCGCGCCCGCCACCACGGCGTCGCAGAACGCGCGGCACTCGTCGACGTCTTGCAGTCCGCGAAGCTGTGCCACATGGGCGTGACCGTCGGCGGAGTTCCCATGGTGTTTCCCACCGCGTACGGGTTCGACCTCGACGGCCCTGACCGCGGCGGGTCTATTTATGTTCACGGCTCGGTGGCCTCGCGAAGCTTGGCTCCGGACAGCGAAATCTGCATCACCATCACGATCCTCGACGGGCTCGTGTTGGCGCGGTCGGGCTTCCACCACTCGATGAACTACCGCAGCGGCGTCATCATCGGATCACCTCGAGTCGTGACCGACGGCGACGAGCGAGTGAAGGCTTTGAATCTGATCGTCGACCAGGTGGTTCCCGGACGTTCCCAACACTTGCGGGATCACACGCGCAAGGAAATGGCGGCAACCATCGTTCTTGCCCTGCCGTTGTACGAGGCTTCCGTCAAGGCCCGCACCGGCGGCCCCGGCGACGATGCCGCCGACATTGGTGTCGAAACCGTTTGGGCTGGAGTAGTTCCCGCAGCCACGCACTTCGGTGAACCGATCCCGTCCGAGGATCTCGACTCAGGTGTCGCGCTTCCGGACCATATCTCGACGATGCTCTGACCGCACACGCCGTACACACCGGGGCATGGCTATGCCCCGGTGTGTACGTATTCAGTTGCGCCCGTTCAGGCTGCTGTAGGTGGGCTGTTCCCGCCGATCGGATGCTGGTGCGGATCGATCGACATCGGTGGGTAGAACACCGTCTTCCGATCGGGGCCGATCTCGACCCGCCATTCGGTGTGGTGCAGTGTCCGATGATGGTGACCGCACAACAAGATCAGGTTGTCGAGATCTGTTGGGCCACCATCACCCCAGTGAACAATATGGTGGGCATCGCACCACCCCGACGGAGTCCCGCACCCTGGAAACGCACAACCGCCATCACGAACCGCCAACGCCCGCCTCTGCGGCACCGTTGCCGTTCTCGCTTCCTTACCGCAGTCGAGCGGAACACCATTCTCATCCAACAAAATTCGGGTGACGGTGCAGTCGCACGCCAGCATCCGTGCGGTATCGATACTGATCGGGCCCACCCAATCCGTCCACGCGAACCCGAGTTCCTCCGTGGACGGCAGGAGGTCTTTCAACGCTTGCAGGTCCGTCATGTCTTTCGCCGATGCGGTCACCGTGATGTGTGGTTTCACGCCCCCTTCGATCGGACCCAACCCCGCCCGCTCGTACCGGCGCAACAGTTCGCAAAACCCGTCCGCCCGTCGTAGCGCCGGCGTGCGGGTGTCCTTGACGCCGTCTTTCTCCGGTGTCGGCGCCGACAGACTCGACAACAACGTGATCAGACGGGCCCCGTTCACAGCATCCAGATCGCCCTTCACAGACACACGCCCGTACAAGCCTTTCGAGGCGTAGAACTCGTTCCGTTCGGAATCCTCGCCGACCGGAACACCGTCCTCACGCTTGCCGTACTGCTTCTCGATCCGCCGGATCGCTGCCCGCACCGCATCACAATCGGCAATGTTCTTCGACGCCAACCCCAACAAGATCCCGCGAGCCTTGTCCACATCTGCCAGGGTCATATTCTTCGGCGGATGCTGACAAAACGACGCCACCTGACGTGCCTTCAACGCATCAACATCACCACGATGAAACGCATCGCCGACAACAGGTTCGAGCATCAACAACCGCGCCAACCCGACCAGCAGACTGCACTCACCGATCTCCAAATTCGTCGAACCATGCAACCACTGCGCGATCGCCCGAAAACCCTTCCCACCGAGAACCTCCCGGGAAAACATCTCCACGATCAGCAACACCATCCGCGACTGCAACTCGTGCCGGGCGCGCACCAGATCGAGAACCTCACTCTTGAGGTCCTCGCCATCCAGTTGCCACGCATCCCGACTGTCCATGCAGCAATCATATTCGAACACAGTTTCGAATACAAGAGAATATCGAGATGAAACTAGCTGCTAATCAACAACTTTCGCATTCCAGACAGAACGGGCATGTTCTTGGGTGGCTGTGGAAACCTCCGCGTGGCCGCCCATGAAGGGCCGGACAAGATCCAGCGGCAAGGGGAAGACAACGGTGGAGTTGTTCTCGCTACCGATCTCGTGAAGTGTCTGCAGATATCGCAATTGCAGGGTGGTCGGATTGCGGCTGATCACCTCGGCCGCTTCGGCGAGCTTGGCCGAAGCCTGAAACTCTGCGTCGGCGTTGATGATCTTGGCTCGACGTTCACGTTCGGCCTCTGCTTGCCTGGCGATGGCGCGCTGCATGTTGGCTGGAATCTCGACATCCTTGATCTCGACGGTCGTGACCTTGACGCCCCACGGTTCGGTCTGCTGGTCGATGACTTTCTGCAGATCCTCGTTGAGGCGTTCACGTTCGGATAGCAGCGAGTCCAGCTCAGCTTTACCGAGGATGGAGCGCAGTGTGGTCTGGGCGATCTGTGAGGTGGCGGCCAGAAAGTCCTCGACTTCGACTATCGAACGGTCAGCGTCGACGACCCGAAAGTACGTGACGGCGGTGACCTTCACAGGAACATTGTCGCGGGTAATCACTTCTTGGACCGGTATTTTCAGCGTGACGGTTCGCAGACTGACCCGTTCCATGCGATCGATCGCCGGCACCAGAATCACCAGGCCTGGGCCTTTCAAGGTGATCAATCGGCCGAGGCGGAACACCACCGCGCGCTCGTACTCGCGCAGAACTCTCACCGACATTCCCACAAGGACTGCAATCAGCACGACAAACACGGACAACACGACAAGCACGGTGGTCATAGCGGCAGCTCCCACGGTTCACGACGGCGCACTTTCAGAGTCAGGCCTCGTACCTGCTCTACGACGACGAATTCGCCCACGGCAGGCACGGAGTCGTCGTACCCGAATTCCATTCGAGCACTCCATAATCCGCCGTCAAGCTCGACCTGACCCTGCGCGCCGGTCCAACTGCGAACGGTCGCGTCGGAACCGACAAGAGATTCCGTCCCCGTACGCACGGGAGCGCGGCGCGCGGTAAGCGCTTTTCGACTCGCTACCGCCACCACGCCCAGGCCGACTACCGCGACTCCCGCCGTCACCGGGATCGCGATCAATTGGCCGATACCGTCGGATGTGAAAAGCATCCAGACGCCGGCACCGATCATGAGTGCTCCAAGCACACCGAGCACCCCCGCGGTTGGGGCATGCGCCTCGACCACGATCAACAGGACGCCCAGCAGCAGGGCAACGACACCGATCGTCGTCATCACTCGTCTCCACGCTCGCGAGGACGCGGTCACGTCGCGTAGCCATTGTGCAATCGCGCCCTCGACTTCAACGGTAATCACGTTCGGCCGGATCTGCCACAAGCGCTTCACGCCAGTTCAGAGAAGCACTTCACCGATCTGTCGCGCAGTCACCTTGGCAAGGTCGGCGAGGAACGGAATCCGTTCGTCGATCATCAGCTCGACCGGACCACGAAGCCCGAGAGCGTAACGCACAGTGCCGGATCCATCGATGATCGGAATTCCGATCGTTCGGTAATCCGGGGTCAACTCCTCGTCGTTGAATCCGTATCCTCGCTCACGAGTCAGTTCCAATTCCCGGCGGATACCGGCAACATCGGTGATCGCACGCTGAGTGGTCGCTTCACGTGGCAGCGCAGCGAGCTCGGAATCGTCGACATCGGACCAAGCCAGAAAGGCTTTCCCCAGTGCGCTCGCATGCAAGGGAAGGCGGACACCCTGGAGCACGTGCCCGTCGGCCTCGCGCCATCGGCTGAATCCGAGCAACACCACCTCACTTCCGCTTCGCACTGCCAGGGAGGCGGATGCTCCTGTCGTCGCGGCCAATTGCTCCAAATAGGGCTCGGACAGATAGATCCGATGCTGCCGGTAGGAGACCTGTCCGTATGCCGCCAGCGCCGCGCCGATGCGATACCGACTGGTTGCGTCGTCCTTCTCGAGGAACCCCGCGTCGACGAGCGACTGCAGCAATCGATGCGTGGTGCTGACCGCAAGCTCTTGTCGCCGCGCAACTTCCGAGACTCCCAGTTCTTCGCCACTGCGAAAACATGTGAGCATGGTCAGGGCACGGGTTACCGTCTGAACTCCCGCGCCGCGTGCGTCCGTCACGAACGATCCTTTCGCTGTGGCCTGATCGACCTGAGAATCGGACGCTAACACGGACCCAGCAGTCCGGCCATCCTTTCCATCAGGTGGAAAGGAACCAGACGACGGTCCATAAAAGCCCAGATGAACAGACTTCCGATGTTGTCAAGATTTCCAATCTCCAGAAAACAAACGGGGGTAAAACGGACAGGCACCCAATAGCGTCATCGTCGTCAGTTCTGACGAATCAACGCCTGAAGGAGCCACATACATGTCCCGCTTCCGCCGACTGCCACGAGCTGCCGCTGCGCTCGCCATGATCCCGCTGGCCGGGTTGGCGGTGGCGTGTGGGTCTTCCGATTCCGACAGCGCCGCAGGCAATTCCAGCGCCGACTTCACGCTCAAAGTCTTCGATCCCGGAAACTCCGGTGCCATCGCCGTCGGCAAGCGTGACGGAACCTACGACGAGGCGCTGGCACCGCTGGGCGCAAAGATCGAATGGGTCAAGACCACACCGGGATTCAGCTCCAACCTCAAACTGTTCAACAGCGGAGAACTCGACATCCAAACCGGCGCATACAGTCCCGTCGTCGGCGCACTGTCCAAGGACGTAGGTGTCCGCATCTTCGCCACGTCCGACCCGTACAACAAAGACCAGGCCGGCATCATCGCCACTCCGGAATCCGGAATCAAGACCGTCGCAGATCTGGCCGGCAAGCGCATCGCCGTCAACCCTGCAGGTAAGGGCGAGTACATCACGCTCAAGGCCCTGACACAGGCCGGAGTGCCGATCGATTCCGTCGAACGCGTTCCGCTGCAACAGGCTGACGCGGCGTCGGCGTTCTCCACCGGGCAGGTCGACGCGTGGGCATCGTTCCTGATTCCGTATCAGGAGGCGAAGGCCAAGGGCGCGGTCGAGATCGCAACCGAGGCGAGCATCGACTCCGTGGACAGCACCATCATCGCCGGCCGCACCGCAGTACTCGAAGCCCATCCCGAGGTTGTCCAGAAGTTCCTCGAGGTCACCCAGGAACTCACCGCGAAGCAGCAGGCCGACCCAGCAGCCTTCGAGAACGTCTTCGAACAGACCGGTCCGCGTGCACTCTCCGGACAGCGGCTCGACGACGCGATCACCCTGGGCGGCCAGATCACCAACTTCCGCTATCCGACCGCAGCGGATGCCACCGACCTCGAATCGATCTCCACACTGTTCGCCGAGAACAAGGTGATCCAGCAGCCGCTCAAGGGCAGCGATGTGATCTTCGACCTCCAGGGTGCTGTGGCAGGTTCGGCAGCGGCAGCGCCCACCACCGAGGGGAAGTGACCCGATGGTGACGCTGACCCGCCCCGCACGAACGGCGTCGCCGTCAGTGGAACATCCGCAACTCGAAACGCCCCGCTACCGGCGCAATCGCAGCAGGCCCAAGTGGGTCTCGATCCCCCTCCGCTTCCTCGTGCCCGCGCTGCTGGTTGCCGGATGGTGGATCGGATCCGCTACCGGACTGATCCGCGAAGAGATCCTGGCCGGACCTCCGGCGGTGTGGACGGCATTCGCCGAGCTGTACCAGTCGGGTCAGTTGGTCGACTTCGGTCTCGCGTCGCTTCAACGTGCTGCACTCGGTGTTTCGGTCGGTGTGATCGTCGGATTGGTGCTCGGGGTTCTGTCCGGTCTCTCCTCGCTCGGTGAAGAACTGATCGACTCGACCATGCAGATCAACCGCGCGGTTCCGTTCCTCGCGCTCGTTCCGTTGTTCATCGCCTGGTTCGGTATCGACGAAACTTTCAAGGTGGTCCTGATCGCGGTCGCGACCGTCGCCCCCATGTACGCGTACACCTACCTCGGTGTGCGCGGGGTCGATCGTAAGATGGTCGAAGCGGCACAGGGTTTCGGACTGACAGGTTGGCGACTGGTGTTCGGAGCGATTCTTCCGACCGCCCTCCCCGGTGTTCTGATGGGGCTTCGAATCTGCTTGTCGCTCAGCATCACCGGATTGATCGCCGCCGAGCAGGTCGGCACACGTGAGGGCATCGGATACCTGGTCACTCTGGCGCAGGAATACAACCGCACCGATTACATGGTTCTGTGCATCGTCATGTACGCGGCGCTGGGTCTCATCTTCGACGCCGTCGTCAGGCTGATCGAGCGGTACTCCATGCCGTGGCGGAGATTGTCGGTGGCGCGATGACGAACACGACCGTCGGCTCGCTGCCGACCACCGAAGCACCTCTCCCGCCGTTGGCAACGCGTGAGCGGACCGGCACCACTGCGGCCGAACGACGAGCCGGATCACCAGTGGCAGTCTCACTCACCGGAGTGCGGAAGTCGTTCGGTGACAAGACTGTTCTGGGTGGTATCGACCTCGAGATCACACGCGGAGAGTTCGTCGTTCTCCTCGGCCCCAGCGGTACCGGCAAGACAACCCTGTTGCGAGTGCTCTCCGGTTTGGAAGCACCGGACAGCGGCGAGGTGCTGGTTCCGCGCGACCGCACGGTCGTCTACCAGGAACCGCGATTGATACCGTCGAAGCGAGTTCTGGCCAATGTCACAGTCGGACAGAAACGGTCACGTCAGGTGACCGACAATGCACGCAACGCACTCTCCGAGGTCAACCTCGCGGACAAGCACCGTGCCTGGCCGGCCACCCTCTCCGGCGGCGAGGCCCAACGCGTCGCATTGGCGCGCGCTCTCGTTCGCGAACCTGAACTATTACTGCTCGACGAACCGTTCGCGGCCCTCGACGCTTTGACCAGGCTCCAAATGCAAGACTTGGTAGGCGATCTGGTCGCCCGCCACCGTCCGGCCGTACTACTCGTCACGCACGACGTCGACGAAGCCGTACGACTTGCCGACCGCGTGCTCATCCTCGACAAGGGCGGGTTTGCCGTGGACGTCGACATCGACCTGCCACGCCCCCGCGATCGGAACGATCCCGAATCTTTGCGCTACCGAGCGAGTTTCCTGAAGGAACTCGGTGTCGGCCGCACCTTCCCCGACGGACAGGACAGTCATGACATTGATCGCTGATTCCGCAATCGACACACTCTGGTACACCCGCTGCCCCGTTCCCACCGCCAGCGGTCTCGCCAACAGTCTCGGTTGGCTCGACCGGACGGCAAATGAATCCGGAGTGCGTTTCGGCGTACTGCAAGATGCCGGACCGGAATTGGCAGTGCGTCATTTCGATCACCATCTCTCCGGACTCGTTCGCGAAGGCGGCAACGTCCCCGCACTGGCCGCGCGTGCCAGTGGTTCTCCGACGAGGCTCATCGGGCTCACCTGGATCGACGAGGCCCAGGCAATCCTGGTGCGCGGAGACTCCGACATCCGCGAAGCAGGTCTTCTGGCCGGCGCTCGGATCGGTATCCCGGCCTGGGCTGCGGATCAGGCCAGGAGCTTTCCTCGCGCCATGGCCCTGCACGGCTTCGCCTCCGCACTTCGACTGGGCGAGTTGAGTTTTGCCGACGTCACCCTCGTCGAGGTTGCGACGACCGCAGCCCCCGAGGTCCGCACCGCCTCGTCCACCCGCAACACGACGTGGGGTGTCGAATCCCTGCTCCGCGGCGACGTCGATGCCATCTACGTCAAGGGCGCCCGCGCCCAGGAAGTTGCCCGCGAACACGGCCTCGCCGTTGCCGTCGATCTCGATTCCACTGCATCCCTACGTGATCGCGTCAACAACGGCACCCCACGACCGATCACGGTTCATGCCGACCTACTCGAACAGCGCCCGGACATCGTCGTCGGTTTCCTCGCCGAGAGCCTGAGAGCAGCGGACTGGGCCGCAGCCAACATCGACGAGGTCCGAGCCGTGCTGCAGACCGAAACACAATCCGGGCCCGAAGGTGTGGTGGCAGCCTACGGCGAGAACTTCCACACCGGACTGCATTTGAGCCTGTCGGACGAGCGTGTGGACCTGCTCGGCGTGCAGAAACAATTCCTGTATGCGCATGGCTTCCTTGCCGCCGACTTCGACCTGCAGTCCTGGGTGGCGCACGAACCACTGGAACAGGCACGCGCACTTGTCGCCGCGCAGAAGGGCACAGAAGAATGACGGACGTCTACTGGGAGCTGCCCTCGCGCGGTGACGGACGCCGGGCAGTGGCCGCGCTGAACAGTCGCGGCGGCTTCGGGCCACAGCGACCGACTACCGTCGCGACCGATGTTCGCCCCGGAAACTTCGGGCCCTTCGACGAATTGGCACAGATCGTTCTCGCAGCCGAACTGTCGGGCGTCGACGGCGTTGTCGCACCGTACGATCCGAATGGCGAAGAATCCTGGATCGTTGCTGCCGCCGCCCTACGTCAGACGCGTCATTCGCGAGTGGTCGTGGAGTTTCACCCCACTTTCGGCACTCCCGTCTACGCCGCCAAAATGTCGGCGACACTTCAGCGCCTGTCGGCAGGTCGTCTCGAATGGCGAGTGAAGGTAGAGACGGACCCCGAAGATGCCGCTACTCGCGGAGACGTGGTTCGAGGTGCCGACCGCTACGCGCGCGCCGCGGAGTTCCTGACCGTCGCACGCGGTGTGTGGAACGAGGAACAGATTCTCCCCGGCGGATTCGGCGGCACGGGTTACGACTTCGACGGCGAGTACTACGACGTACTCGGCGGCGGATTCCGAGGCATCTTGTCGGGACTCCGTTTTCCCCGAGTACATCTGACCGGAGACTCACCGGAAGCTCTGGAACTCTCGGCCCACCATGCCGATGTCCATCAGTTCACCCTTGCCGGTGACGAGTTGTCGACACGGATCACCACCCTCGACGACCGAGCATCCGAACTCGGCAGGACCGTCGAGAAGGTCCTGCGCATCCCGATCATCGCGAGGGAGACAGCCGACGAAGCCTGGGCTCGCGTCGAACGGCAACTGAGAGAGGCCGATTCCGCTGCACTCGAGATCGATCGGGGCGGCATCCTGTGGTCCGGATTCGACCGCATCGGCTACGAGCACAGTATCGGCCTCGTAGGAAGCTACGAGGAAGTGGCGCAGCGATTGTCGTCGTATCGCGATCTCGGCGTGGACGGTTTCGTCTTGTCCGGTCGACCACACATCGAAGAGCTGCACCGGGCGGGCGAGCATCTCCTCCACCTGGTCGATCCCGAGGGTCGGATCCGCAAGGAAGAGAAGGCCACCACAGAAGAGAAGGCCACCGCATGAGCATCGATTTCTATTGGCGGATCGGGATGGAAGGCGACCACGCGTCGCTGCGTACTCCGCGTCGCTACAACCGCGGCGACGCCGGTGGATACGGGCCGGGCAACATCGCTCCCGCGATCCGCGGCGGTGAGTTGGACGGATACAGCTACATCGACCACATGGCCGCAGTGGCAAAGGCTTCCGAGTCCGCCGGCTTCCTCGGTGGACTGCTGCCGTCCTTCCCGATGACCGAGGATCCGTGGGCGACCGCAGCAGCGTTGGCCGCCGAGACCACCACGTACCGATTCATGGTCGCGTTCCAACCAGGGTTCCTTCACCCGGTGCAGGCCGCGCGGATGTCGGCCAGTCTGCAGCGAGCAACAGGCGGACGTCTGGTTTACAACATCATCAGTGGTGGAGGCGGCGCGCCTCAGCTGTGGTGGGGCGACAAAGTCGACCACGACGATCGCTACACCAGGACATCCGAGTTCCTCGATGTCCTCAAGGGTGTGTGGGACGGCGAACCTTTCGACTTCGACGGTCGCTTCTTCCAAACCCACGGCGCTGCACTTCCACCCGGACTTGCCGGCCAGCCGTTTCCCGAGGTGTACTTCTCCGGATCTTCGGCAGCAGCCGTCGCTGCCGCCGGACTGCACTCCGATTACTACCTTTCCTGGCTGGAGCCGTACGCCGATCTGAGAGCCAAGATCGACGGCGTGCGGGAGAACTCGGCCAAGCTGGGACGCACCCCGAAGTTCGCCGTACGCATCGACGTCGTTGCCCGGCACACCGAAGAAGCCGCGTGGGCCGAGATCGAGAAAGGCTGGGCCTTCGTCGACAAGGGGGCCGCCGACCGCGCAGCGCAGGGCGATTCGGTGGGCGCCGCCCGCATCAAGGGGTGGGTGCCCGAACACATCACCGGTTACCGAGATCTGGAAGTGCAGCCCAACGTGTGGTGTGGCTTCAGCCTCATCCGTGGCGGACCGGCGTTCGGACTGGTCGGCAGCTACGAACAGGTCGCCGAAAGACTCGACGAGCTGCGCGAACTGGGCGTCGACGCCTTCATCCTCGCGGGTAACCCGCATCTCGAAGAGGCATACCGCGTCGGCGAAGAAGTTCTTCCCCTCCTGCAGCGCACCCCGATCACACCTTCTGGACTGGAGACTCGATGACCACCACCGAAACTCGACTCGACGCCGATACCGCAGCATTCGTCGAAGAAGCGCGCAAAGCAGCAGACAAAGCATTCGACGTCTTCCGCAAGACCGGAACGGTTGCAGCCAACGGGACCGTGAACTTCGTCGAACGCGTTCCCGGCACCGAAATCGCGGTCGCCCTGAACGACCCGGGACCGTGGGCGGACGATCCGTCGGTGTCACCGGTTGTTGCTACGTTCGACGGAGAGGTGCTCTCCGGCAACGGATCGGCCGGTTTTGTCACCGGCTACGCGTCAGTCTTCCGTCAGCATCCGGAAATCACCAGCGTCGTCCACATCCACACTCCGTGGCTCGGCGGTTGGGCACAGACACACCGGACGCTACCCATCCGATATGCGGCTTCGCAGAGGCTGACGCTCTCCCGAGAGATTCCGCCGCACATCGATCGATCCCGGTCTGCAGGCGAGTTCATTCTCGAGCGTCTCGAACGCGATCCCGATCTGGTGGCGATCTTCGAAGCCAACGGCGGGGTCAACGTCATCGGCCGCAGCGGGTTGCTCGACCTCGCGAAGTTCGTCGTCCTCCTCGAGGAAGGCGCCCAGTTCCAGGCGATCGCCGAAACCCTCGGCGGTTCGGTCGAATTCGATCCGTCCAACCTCGCCGTCCAGTGGGGCCGTAGCGGACTCGCCGACGAGGCGCGTCGACGCGGCCTCATCTAGCCACCCCCATCACTGATTCAGAACAGGAAACCGTAGATCTCATGACCGTTCGCGTCGGATACTTCCCACACAACAATTCGCTGTTCGTACTGCGCCACACCGGAATCCTCGAACGTCGTCTCCCGGACGTCGAGTGGGTGGACCTGCGTGAGCTTCCCGCCAAGCCTGCAGTGAACCCGGAAAACGCCTTGCCGACCCTGCACTCGGACTGGCTGTTCGAGGAGGGCGGATACGACGTGATCGGAACCGGCTTCACGCCGCCCGTCACCGGTTTGGCTCAGGGCCGCGATCTCGTCTACATCGGAATCTCCGGCCCCCGCGTGGAGAACGGGCGCCTGGTAGTCAAGGCAGAGTCCGAGATCAACACGGTAGAGGACCTGCGCGGCAAGCGCGTCGGCATCGCGCACGGATCGTGGCAAACCACACTGTTGTTGTTCGCCTTGGATCAGGCGGGGCTGACCTGGTCCGACATCGTCCCCGTCGATACCGACGTGCGCGGTGGTGGAGCGGACCTCGTCGACGGCACCATCGATGCCTGGGTAGGAGCGTACCCGGGGCTGACCGACATCGAAGCGAACCACGAACTGCGCACGCTGATCGCCACCGACGGACTCTTCAGCCACCCCTCACTGTGGTTCACCCGGCGCAATTTCGCGGATACCAACCCGGAAGCCCTCCAGGCGATCATCGAGGCCCTGCAGGAATCCGACGCCTGGATCGAAGCCAACCCCCGCGAAGCCGCGCAGATCTTCGTCGACGACATCGAGAAGCGTGGCGGGTCCGCGAGCATCGATGCCTGGGAAGCTGCACTGCGCGGACGTCCTTTCGGTGTCAACCCGGTCACCGACGAGTTCCTCGACGAGCAGCAGCGCGCGGCCGATCTCCTGCTGAGCAACGGACTACTGCCGAAGGCGGTCACCGTCCGCGAAGCAGTCGTGCCGTGGATCAGCGAGTTCGTCGGTTCGGATCGTTCGTCGATCTGAGAACCCACACCTGACAGATCCGCTTCACACGTGACAGATACCGAACGGTCTGCCATTGTGAAGGGATGCGGCGGCGCGTGGGTGAGAGTTGGTCCACGCGACCAGTCTCAGGGGTAACCCCTGGGTCGGCCAGAAGAATTGGATACTGCGTCCACCGGCGTTCGGCACGCTCCGCGTGCTTGCCGCCGCACCGGACAAAGGATTTGGTCACCCCGCCCCGTCGCATCCCGGAGTCGAATCATGCGTGACTTCGAGCTCGATCCCGAGTTGGCGCGTCGTCTGGCCGTTGCGGCTGCTGACGCTCCGTGGACCCTCAGCGGCCTCGAGGAGGCATTCGGAACCGTCTTCGGCGTTTCCCCGACGCTCCTGGCCGTGCGCGTTCTCGACCTCATGCCCGCCCCACCGTTCGAACCGCAAACGCTGTACCGATTGCTTCGCGAACTACCTCGCCTGCGGCCTGTTCCTCTCTCACTGGACACCAATGAATCTTCGGTGTGGCGGTTCGACGTTCCCCGCTACAACACCAGTGTGGACCTGGCTCGTTCACTGGATCTGACGATCTCCGAACTCGAGTGGTTTGCCGACCGAGGGGAATGGCTCCGCACGAAACCCCTACCGCTACGCCACTACCGGCCCATGCAGATCAGCAAGAAGACCGGCGCTCGCCTCCTCGAGGTACCGAAACCTCGATTGCGCGAAATTCAGCGCAAGATTCTGCGCCGCATACTCGACCTGGTGCCCCCACACGACGCGGCACACGGATTCGTCCGTGGTCGAAGCCCTCTGACTTTTGCAGCGCCGCACGCACAGTCGGAAATCGTGATCGGTGTGGACCTCGCGCAGTTCTTCCCCTCGATCAGCGGCAGCCGCGTTCACGCCGTCTTCACAGCCCTCGGCTATCCACCCGCAGTGGCAGGAGTTCTCACCGGATTGTGCACTGTTGCAACACCTGCCGATACCCTGCGCGGACTACCGTATGCACAGGCATCACAGCTACGCACCGCGCATCTTCCGCAAGGCGCGCCAACTTCGCCTGCACTGGCGAATCTCGTCGCACGCAAACTCGACATCCGCTTGAGTGGACTCGCACAAGCGAACTGGCTCACCTACACCCGATACGCCGACGACCTCGCGTTCTCCGGAATTGAAGTAGCCGACGTCGGAACCCTCCTCTGGACGGTCGAGCAGATCGCCAGGGACGAAGGGTTTGCCATCCATCCACGAAAGACCAAGGTGATGCGCCCTCATCGACGCCAACACCTCACCGGATTGGTGATCAACGACCAACCGTCGTATCCGCGTGACGACTACGATCGCTTGCGTGCCCTGCTGCACAATGCCGCCAGTACTTCTGCGCAGGAACAGAATCGGGACGGTATCGAGAACTTCCGCGCCCACATCTACGGCCGGATCGCTCACATCGGCGAAACCAGCACTACGCGCCGACGCACATTGCTGCGCCTGGCTGAACGTGTGGATTGGGACGGCTAGTGCCCGCGAGCAGTCAGACCCGCGGTGTGTACGCCATGCATTCGACCTCCATGTGCGCACCCAGCGCCAGTCCGTCTGTTCCGAACGCACTGCGGGCCGGCAGTCTCGACGCCGGGAAGTACTCGAGGTAGACCTTGTTGAACTCCTGCCAACGAGACATGTCGTCAAGCATGACAGTGCATTTGAAGATTGCTTCGACGCCGGAACCGTAAGCGATCAGCGAAGCCACGATGTTCTCCATGGTCTGTCGAGCCTGCGCTTCGAAGCCGTCGGCCAAAGTCCCGTCCGGGAGCATGCCGATCTGACCCGACAGATACAGAACGTCTCCGACGCGCACTCCGGTAGAGAACGGCGTATCGAAAGCGGGTGGGATGAACTCGACGGTCTGAGATGAATCCATTAGATCTCCTCGGAGTTGGAATATGCGTGACGAGTTGGTGTTTCAGCGCACTGGGCGGGCACGAACATCGGCCAGGAAGTGCGCCACCAACTCGTTCCACGCGTGTGGGTCCTCGAAGTAGGGGGAGTGGCCGCGGTCGGCAAGTTCGACCACTTCGGCGTGGGGCAGGAACTCGGCGGCGCTGCGAATCCGCTCGGGTGTCATCAAATCGTCCAGCTCACCCGCGATCAGCAGAACCGGCGCCGTCACCGCGGCAAGATCGCTCGGCGAGTAGTTGTGGGCCTTGAGAATTCGGAAGAACTCGGTGTCAGGTGGGCGATGACCGAAGGTGCCGAGAGCTTGGTACAGGTATGCCCTCGCCATGTCCAAGCTCGGCAACCGTCCGCCCACAGCGGGGTGTTCCCCCAGTGGCCGCGCCGTGACGGGCGCCGCGGTGAGGGGAGGTGCGCCGTCCGGACCGAATCCGACGGGAATGCCGCCGGTCGTGCAGGCCAGGACTACCGACTCCACCCGCTCCGGAACAGCGATCGCGGTCCCCAATGCGGCCCAACCGCCCATCGACTGGCCGACCACGTGCGCTCGATCGACCTCCAACAGGTTCATGATTTCGATCAGATCCGAGACTGCCGCTACCGGGCCGTGGTTGCCCTTTTCGTTGGTGGACCGGCCGAATCCTCGCTGATCCCAGCTGATTACCCGATAATGCTGAGCGAAGTACGGTACCTGTTGGTACCAGACCGCGGCGTTGCCGCCGAGACCGTGCGTGAGAATCAGATCCGGGCCTTCGCCGGCAGTCTCGTACCAGACCCGTTCGCCGTCTGCGACGGTGATGAAGCCCTCGGTCCGTGAAATCATCCTTCTTCTCCTGTGTCGGACGGGCGCTTGCCCGAAGTGTGGTCAGTGAGGAGTTGCTGCACTTCATCGGTGGCCCGCAGCAGGTGTTCTTCGACCATTCGCGTCGTTTTCGCATCGAAGTCGGTATCGAACCCGATCACCGTCAACGCGCAGAGCGGAGATCCCTTGCGGGAAGACACTGCACGCGAGACCGAACCGATGATGTCCTGAGATCGTTTGTGTACAACGGCGAATCCGGTTTTCTGCGTCTCGGCTATGTCGGCGAGAAAGCCGGTGGGGCCTTCCAGTGGATAGCCGCTCTTCTCCACCATCGCCAGGTAGGGCGCCCGGGTGTTGTCCTCGAGTGCCGCGACCAACGCGAGCGGACCCGCGAACCGGTGCGGCGGAAGCAGATCCCCGAGCATCCGAGTGATCATCTTGAGTCTCTCGGGACGCAGCGCCGCGATGATCCGCGTTCCGCCGCTCTCGAGAACCTGCAGATTCACCATCATGTCGGTGCTCTCGGACAGCACCCGCATGGTCGGATCGCACAAGGCCGCCAACGAGTGCGCTGCCGCTTCGTGGGAAACCTGCAGTGCAGCCGGTCCGGGGAGATAGCGACCGTCGTAGCGGAAGACCCAACCACGGTTCGCGAGTTCTCCGAGCACTCGGTGCGCAGTCGGGCGGAGCATCCCGACTTCTTCTGCCAGTTCGCTGAGCTTCATCGGCGTGGTCGAGCGCGCGATGGCCTCGAGTAGATCCAGCGCTTTGTCGACGGCGGACGCAGAACCCTTCGTCATCCGATCCCCTCCCGGTGCCGTGGATGTACCCGGCGATCCGAAATCTCGTGTTCTTGGAAAACCCTTGGCATTCGTCTTGGAAATTACTATAGTCACAACAATCGTTCCGGCGTACGGAATTCTTTGAGCGTCTTCACCTTCCCACCGGATTACCGGCAAGGAAGTCATATCTTTCCCAGCGAGAGGCTTTCGGACATGACGGTTGGACATACCCTTCGGTCGACACCACGGTTCAGAGTTGTTGCCCTAGCTGCGGTCGCGACCGCAGCATTGGCACTGACCGGCTGCTCGAGCGACGCCACGGCCTCCGACGACGGGGGCACCCAGACCACCACGATTCGAATCGCACCTCAGCCGATCGCAGACTTCGCACCGATCTGGCTCGGAATGGAGCAGGGATACTTCACCGACGAAGGACTCGACATCCAACTCGTCGAGGGCGGTGCTAGTTCCTCGGCTCAAATTCCGTTGCTGCTCAGCGGAAATGCAGATATGGCGGCCACGACCGCCGCCGCCGCAATTCAGGCACGCAGCCAGAACATGCCCGTCACCATCGTCGGAGGACTCACGAATTTTGCCGCGAGTGACGGCGTCGACCAGTCCGGCCTCGTCGTCGCCAAAGACAGTTCCATCAGCGGCTTCCGTGACCTCGAAGGCAAAACCGTTGCGATCAGCGGATTGAAGTCCGTCAGCGAGGCAGTCATCTCTGCTGCGGTGGAGAAGTCCGGTGGAGCAGCGGACAAGATCTCGTTCATTCAGGCGCCCATGCCCAACCTCGGCGACCTTGTTTCCACTGGCGGAGCCGATGCGGCATTCCTCATCGATCCGTTCCTGAGCAAAGCAACCGACTCGGGGCTGAAGATCCTCGGCCACCCCTTCCCCTTGGCCGCGCCCGGTGTGCCAGGGACCTCGCTGGTCGCTTCGGAATCGTTTGTCGACGCGAACCCGGACTCACTCGCCAAATTCCGCACGGCGCTTGCCAAATCCGTCGACTACGCCAATCAGAATCCGGGCGCCGTCAAGGCTGCACTCTCGACACAAGCCAAGATTCCGCTCGAAATGCTGGCCAACAGCAAGAATCCTCAGTTCGTCGCAGTAGTGGAACCGGGTGCTCTCGGCACGGAGATCGAACTGCTGGTCAAGTACGGGGTACTGACGGATTCGGTCGAGGCCGATTCCTTGCTGACCCCGGCCAACTGAGTTGTCCGCCTTGACAACCCTGCAGACTCGCCGCAGGCAGGTTCTGCTCGGTCGGCTGCTGACGCTCTTCGCGTTGGCAGCCGCCTGGCAGATCTTCGGAATGCTCGGCGACGAGGACGTCAAAGGTATTCCGAAGTTCAGCGACGTGGCAGTGGCCCTTGTGAACGAACTCGGCACATCCTCGTTGTGGACATCACTGGGACAAACGGTGACCACCACAGCGATCGGTTTGGCGCTGTGCCTGGTCGTCGGGATCCCGGCAGGACTGCTGCTCGCCGCGCACCCGTTCCTGACGGTCTCCTCCCGTTTCGTCATCGACTTCTGCCGAACCGTTCCGCCGCTCGCAATCATTCCGCTCTTTCTGCTGATCATGGGCCCGACGCAACGGATGGCGGTGGCGCTGATCGTGGCAGTAAGTGTGTGGCCGATTCTGCTCCAGACGATTCACGGTGTGCGCAACGTCGACCCGGAACTGCTGGCGACCGCACGATCCTTCCGACTTCCGCTGTGGCGCAGACTCGCTCTCGTCGTCGCACCGGCGTCGATGCCCTACATCTTCACCGGGATTCGCATCTCGGCAACACTGAGCTTGCTGCTGACCATCGGTGCAGAATTGATCGCCGGCGTGCCGGGACTCGGTAAGGAGATCCTGCTGAGCCAATCCGTCCCCGATCGAATGTTCGCACTGATCATCGTCGCCGGACTACTCGGAATGCTGCTCGCCTTCGCCGTGATGGCGATCGAGAATCGTTTACTTGCTTGGCATTACATCCCGAGGAGGATGACGACGTGAAGATGATGTCAGGACTTCGACTCCTCGCGTGGGAGTTGTGGCTGCCGATCTTGATCGTCGTCGTATGGTACTTCGGTTCGGAGTCGAGCAAGTCACCCTACTTCCCGCCACTGTCGCGTATCTGGAAAGCGTTTGTGGACAACTGGTTCGGTCCGGGATTCGCCCACGACGTCGTACCGAGCTTGACCAACCTTGCCTTCGGTCTCGCCGTGGCACTGGTGGTCGGCATCGGCGCCGGTCTCCTGCTGGCCCTGTTCCCGCTGGCTGCCGATATTGCCGATCCGTTTCTCCAGTTCTTCCGCGCCATTCCGGCGCTGGCCGTATTGCCCGCCCTCTTCATCGTTTTCGGAACCGGTTCGACGGGTAACGTTGCCGCCATCGCCTTCGGCGCGGTCTGGCCGATACTCCTCAACACCCTCGACGGCATTCGCTCCATCGACCCGAGTATCCGATTGGTGGCGCGCAGCTACCGGATCCGTACACCCCTCCTGGTGACGCAGGTACTCCTCCCCGGAGCGATGCCGCAGATAACAGTCGGTATCCGTACCAGTCTCGCGATCGGTGTCGTCATCATGGTCGGCAGCGAAATGTATGTCTCCACTGCAGGAATCGGTCACTTCGTGATCGTCGCGCAACAGACATTCGCCATCGCGGACATGTGGTCCGGAATTCTCCTGCTGGGAATCATCGGATACGTGCTCAACCTCGGATACGGCGTGATCGAACGATGGTTGCTCAGATGGCAGCCGCGGACCCACGACGCTCTCGCAGTGAAAGGAAACTGATGTCATCCACAGAATCTGCGGCATCGATACCCGCAGTCGAACTGAGCGGCCTCGGGGTGACCTACGGCGGCCCCACCGGCCGCGAAGTGCTCCGCGGGATCGACCTTACGGTCGCACCGGGAGAAATCGTCTGCATCGTCGGCCATTCCGGCATCGGCAAAAGCACGCTGATTCGTTGCATCGCCGGTCTGCAGAAGCCGACCACCGGTGAGGTCCGCATCGCCGGGATCGCGATCGATGCACCGCCGGCCACTCTGGCTCTCGTGTCACAGGACTACGGACGCACACTGATGCCGTGGCTTCGAGTGGGCGAGAATGTTCGCCTGCCGCTGCGGGGCAACAGTCTGGCGCGGAAGGTTCAGAACGAGAGGGTTACCGATGCACTCGCCGTTGTCGGTCTAGGCGGCGCTGCGCGTTCCTACCCCTGGCAGTTGTCCGGCGGAATGCAGCAGAGAGTAGCGATAGCTCGCGCTCTCGCCTATCGGCCGCAGGTACTCCTCATGGACGAACCCTTCGCGTCGGTCGATGCGCAGACCCGCGCGGAACTCGAAGACCTGCTGCTGACGCTTCAACGTGATCTTGGTATCACCGTCCTCCTGGTCACCCACGACGTCGACGAATCGGTGTACCTGTCCGATCGAGTGGTCGTACTCGGCGGAACGCCGGCATTGATGCAGGACATCGTCGACGTCCCGTTGACCGGAGCTCGAGATCAACTGACCACCAAGGCGGACCCACTGTTCATCGAGTGCCGTACCAGGGTGCTGTCCGCGATCCAGCAGTCCAAAACGGTGGCGCCCGTGTAGTGGGCACCTCGCCTAGTCTGGCTCCGTGATCCTTCTCCTCATCGGCCTCGCCCTGCTCGGATTCTGCGGCTACCGGTTCAGGCAGGATCGGCGGAGGCTGAGCAACGGCGTCTATCTACTTCTCGGAGTGATCTTCACCGGTCTGTGGATGCTGCAGTCGGGTGCACCGGGGACGGAGATCCCGTCGTTCGTCATCGCGACGATCGCTCTGCTCTCGCCGTTGCTGGTGCTCCTGCTTGCAGGATTCCTGATCGTCAACGGGGTCACGATGCTGCGGCGCGAGGGATTCAGCGTGGCGAACCTGCTCTCCCTCGTCGCCGGACTCGGACTGCTCGTTCCCTACGTACTGCTCGCATCAGCGTTGCTGACGCAGAGATATTGGCTCGCAGTCGTTCTCGGATCGTTCAGCCTGGTCGCGTCGTACCTGGGGTTTCTGTTCACGAGCTTTCTGCTCTACTCCTACGTGTACGGACGCCAGAAGTACCAGCCCGGGATGGACGCGATAGTGGTGCACGGCGCCGGGCTTTCGGGTGCCGACGTGACGCCCCTGCTGGCCAGCCGTCTGGACAAGGCCGCGGACGTCTTCCGCGCCGAGGTCCGCGAAGGACGTTCACCGCTGTTGGTCGTCAGCGGCGGGAAGGGTTCGGACGAGGTGGTCAGCGAGGCTGAGGCAATGTGCGTCTACCTCGTCGATCACGGGATCCCGCGCGAGAACGTGATGCTAGAGGACCGTTCGACCACCACGCTCGAGAACCTCGAGTACACCAGGGACCTTCTCCGCGCCGACACCACGAAGCCTCGAATGGTTCTGGTCACCAGCAACTTCCACATACTCCGAACCGCAACGTTTGCCCGAAGCCTCGATCTGGACGCAGAAGTCATCGGTTCCCACACCGCCCGGTACTACCTGCCGAGCGCTATTCTGCGCGAGTTCGCCGCCGTCACGGTGGAACACAAGTGGCTCAACGGAACGGTCTGCCTGATCCTCGCCGCCCTGCCCCCACTGGTTGTCTGGGCGGCAGGAGGCATTGCGTAGCAAGCATCACCGAATCAGGCTCTCGACGCCCATCGGTCGGCGACCCAGAAGCAGTTCCACGGCAGCACTGCCCGCAAGGAAGTCGTGGTGGTTGTAGAACTCGAACATCGCCGCCAGTCGTGAGCTGGCGTTGACATCCAGGCCGCTGCCGATCTGTTCACGCCATTGATCCACGCTGATCTGTTCTATCGCGACGGTACGTGACGTCTGCTTCTCCACCATCTGTGCCACCTCCATGACGCTCAGAGCTTGCGGGCCCCCCACCTCGTACGTCGCTCCGTGATGCTCGCCCGGGCCCTCGCTCAGGACGACCGCGGCAACAGCTGCCACGTCCGCCAGACTCACGAACGAAAACCTCGTGTCCGCGCTGTACGGCACGACGATGGTCTCTGACCGACCCGTGAGTACCGCTTCGAAATTCTGCGCGTACGCACATGGTTGCAGCACAGTCCATTTCAAGGGAGAACGATGCAGTTCGTCCTCACACCTGGCTTTGTCCAGGTGATGCGGCATTGACGGGCTGAACGGCCACGCAACGGAGTGATAGACAAAGTGCTCCACCCCCGCCGAAGCCGCTGCCGTCAGCGCATTGCGAAGCAGTGCCGGCTCGTCGGGATGGACGTTCGGAGCAATGAAGTACACCCCTCGGCACCCGGCGAGGGCCTTGCGCAGCCCTCTTCCCGTTTCGAGTTCTACCTCGAAGTCCCCGTCGACACGCGCCTTTCGCACCAGTCGCCGAGCTGTCACGCTCGGCGGCAGTGCAGCGACGACTGCCTCACCGGTCTTACCCGCGGCACCGATCACCGCGATGTCGGCGCCGCGAGCAATTCCGTTCTCCATGAGAGTTTTCCGTCCTAGACGTAGTCGTAGACCGCTGAGGTGGCGCCACCGGAAAGCTGCGCGTAGCCCGGACCCCGATCGAAGAAGGGTTCGTTCTCACCGCGCTCCGAGCGCAACTGATCCCGTAGCTCCGTGGTAGCAGCCTCGTCCACCGACGGCTCGTCACCCTCGATCACGACAACACCGTAGTCGTCGCGTGCACCCTCCACGGAAACCTTGCGCCACTGAATGTCTCGCAAGACCTCTTCGATCGGGCGCTCCAGTGGATCTCCCCAACCGCCACCACCGGTGGTGCGAATCCGTACGACCTCGCCGGCCTTGATCGGCTCGGCATCGGTCAGAGCGTCGAACTCACGCTCGTTCGGTCCACCCGGATCCAGGACCACGGAGAACGGCCGACCGGCCTTGCCGCCCTTGACTCCCCAGCAGGCGAGGATCGAACGATCCGCAATGGACATGAAGTGCGCATCCTTGAGCATCCGGATGTGCTTCTCGTATCCCAGGCCGCCGCGGTAGCGTCCGGCTCCGCCGGAATCCATGGCCAGACCGAGCTTCTCGACGATGAAGGGGAAACGGCTCTCGGTGAATTCGGTCGGCAGGTTCCGTGAATCGGGAACGACGTGAATCGTGTCCTCACCGTCGGCGTAGTAGCGTCCGCCCGAACCGCCGCCGAGCACCTCACGCATGAGGTACGAGTGACCCTCGAAGTCTTCACCGTAAACACCGGTGTACCTGATGGTCTCCTGGTCGGCGGGCATGTTGCCGTCCACAGCCTTGGCGACGACGCCGGCCAGCACTCCGAGCAGACGGAGGATGACAAAGGTGCGAGCGTTGGTGGGGGCAGGGAAGATCGGGGTGATCAATGTTCCCTTTTCGGGGAACTTCATCTCGATCAGCGGTACGACGCCCTCGTTGACATCCAGTTCGGCCATGCGCTCGGGGGTGTCCGCGAGGTTACGCAGAATCGGGGCCAACCACTTGATGAGGAAGTTTCCGTCCGCGTAGTCACCGCAGTGGTTGATCGGGCCCTTTGCCTGCGGTCCGGTTCCGTTGAAGTCCAGGATGAGTCGCTCGCCGCCCTCGTCCTCCGGCCGCGTCTTCGTGAGCGTGATGCGCTGGATGTGGAGCATCGGCTCGTCGACGCCGTCGTGCTCGGCGTAGTCCTCCCACGTGTACTCACCGACCGGGATCTTGCTGAGGATCTCGCGGCGGTACGTCTCGGTGGTCGCGTCCATCATCGCGTCGAAGCACGACTCGACGGTGTCGACGCCGTAGCGCTCGAACAATTCGGTGAGTCGACGCGCACCCATCAGGCACGCCGAGCACTCGGCGTCGAGGTCAGCTGCGAGAGCGTCCGGCATGCGGGAGTTACGCGTCATGATGCGCAGCGCCGCCTCGTTGGGAACTCCCTGGTCCCACAGTTTGATCGGCGGAACCATCAAACCCTCTTCGTACACCGTGGTGGCGCCGGACGGCATGGAGCCGGGGCAGCAACCGCCGATGTCGTCGTGGTGACCGAATGCCTGAACGAACGCAACAACCTTCGGCTCGGCATCGGGAGTGACGCGGGCGAAGACAGGCACCGTGACGCAGAGGTCGGGGAGATGGCCGATGCCACCTTCGGACAGGTAGACGTCGTTGTGGAAATACACGTCTCCCGGCTTCATCGTCTCGAGTGGGAAGTCCCGGGCGATCGGATGAACCAGGGCGGAATACGAACGGCCCGTGAGCTTGCGGAGGTTCCGGTCGTGAATACCGGCGCGGAAATCGTGAGCGTCACGGATCATCGGCGAACGCGAGGTGCGCGAAATGGAGGTCTCGACTTCCATTTCCACGCTGGCGAGGTAACCGGCGACGATCTCGACCAGAATCGGATCAGGTGACGCGCCGTCGGTAGCGGTGAGTCGGTACGGCTTGGCCGCGGTGGCAGCAGCAGCATCGAGAATGGCGGTCATCACTTCACTCCGTTCGAGTCGGAAGACTTCGAGATACGAATGTTCCCGAAGGTGTCGATACGTGCCGAGAATCCGGGGTGGATCGGGACAGTCGAGCTGAACTCCTCGATCACGGCCGGTCCTTCGATGACGTCACCCGCACCGAGCAGCGTGCGGTCGTAGGTAGCAGTTTCGACCCAGCTGTCGAAATACGATTGCCGCGAACCGGTTCGGGCGGTGTCGGCGCCAGTGCCGGCGGGGATCTCCTTGAGCGTCGGACGCTTGATCGGGCCGATGCCGCTCACGCGCAGGTTGACCCATTCCACGTGCTGTGACGGGTCTCCCCGGAAGTCGTAGCCGTACAGTTCGCGGTGCGCCTGATGGAACGCCTCGGCCGCGTCGTCCATGATCTGCGCCGTGACGGTACCTTCCGCCACCGGGACGCGTACCTCGAAGGCCTGACCGAGGTAACGCAGATCCGCAGTACGGGAGTACTTGCGCTGCGTCTCGTCGAAACCCTCTTCGGCGAGCGCGATCTCGGCTTCGCCGGCCAACGCGTCGAACTGGCTCTGCAGGTCTTCAGCCTTCAACCGGTCGTGACGACTGACATGCGTCTGGACGTAGTCGTTGCGGACATCGACCGTCAGCAGACCGAACGCGGAGACGTTACCCGGATTGAGCGGGACAAGAACGTCTTTCAGACCCAGGATGTCGACGAGACGGCAGGCGAGCAGGGAGCCGGAGCCGCCGAACGTCACGAGGGTGAAGTCGCGAACGTCGAGGCCACGCTTGACCGTGATCTGACGCAGGGCGTTGGCCTGGTTCCACGCCGAAACCTCGAGGACACCGACCGCACACTCCTCGAAGCCCAGACTGAGCTGTGTTGCAAGCTCTTCGAGGCCCTTGCGTGCCAGTTCTGTGTCGAGGGGAATTTCGCCGCCGAGCAGATGGGGTGGGATGCGGCCAAGCAGGACGTGCGCGTCGGTGATGGTCGGTTCGCTGCCGCCCTTGCCGTAGCACAACGGTCCGGGATCGGCGCCCGCCGACTGAGGGCCGACTCGGAGGGTGCGTTCCGGCGTCATCCACGCGATCGAGCCACCGCCGGCGCCGACGGTCACGACGTCGATCATCGGGATCTTCGAGGGGTAGTTGCCTACTCGCCCTTCGGTGGTCAGCGCGGGCTCGCCGCGAACCACGACGGTGACGTCCGTCGATGTTCCGCCGCCGTCACAGGTCAACACCTGCTCGACGCCGGCCGCATCGGCGATCAGCGCAGCACCGAGAGCTCCGGCAGCCGGTCCCGACAGGACTGTCGTAATAGGCTGGTGAACAACCTCTTTGGCTGACAGGACACCGCCGTTGGACTTCATGACGTAGAACGGTATGTCGCGGGGTTCGCCGTCGGTGGTCGAGAACTCACGCAGACGATTCGCGATGTTGTTCACGTAGTTTCGGATGTTCGGCTTGACCGCGGCGTCGACGAGAGTGGTGATGGACCGCTCGTATTCGCGGTACTCACGAAGCACCTGGCTCGAGATGCTCACCGTCGCATCGGGGAAGACCTCGAAGAGGATGTCGCGAACGCGCTCCTCGTGCGTCGGATCGGCGTACGAGTGCATGAGGCAGACGCCGATGGTCCGGATGCCGCGGTCCTTGAAGAACTGCGCTGCGCTGCGAACGCTCTCTTCGTCGAGCGGACGAATCTCGCTGCCGTCGAAGGAAAGCCGTCCACCGACGGTGCGTACACGATCGGCGGGAACGATGCGTTCGGGCTTGACCCAGAAGTACGAGTTGCCGTAGCCGTCCGGCACCGACTGACGAGCGATTTCGAGAACGTGCTCGTAGCCTTCGGTGGTGATGAAGCCGAGGTTCTCGACCTTGCCTTCGAGCAGCTTGTTGGTCGCAACGGTCGTGCCGTGGCTGACCGCACCGATCGAGTCGCCGCTCTCGCCGAGCTTGGCGAGCACTTTCTCGATACCGGCGAGAAAGCCCTCGGCGGGATCCGCCGGGGTGGACGGGGTCTTGGTGGTGACGATGGCGCCGGTTTCGTCGTCCACTGCCACGATGTCGGTGAACGTTCCGCCGGTATCGATACCGACCCGAATCTTCCTGGGTTCCACGCTTCCTCCTGAGATCTTTGGCTCGTCTCGTCTGGTACCGATCGACGGTTGCGGCCTAGCCGGTGAGTGGCTCGTACCTGACGTGTAGTGCTATTCCACAGGTTCAGAAGGGCGGATTCTTTGTCACAATTCGCCGAATCGGGGGACCAAGGTTCGGCGCACGATCACGAGCGGATCTTCGCCGGCGCCCCCATGGGTTACGCGGACGTGAAAAACGCCCCGAACCTGGTCGGTTCGGGGCGTTTCCCTCATCGTGAATCAGCTGTTGACACCTGAGTGAACTACTCGCGACAACCAGAACGCGCCAGGAATCCGCCTATAGCAACACCTGACAAAGCAATGGCTGCGCCGACGACGGCGCTGACCATCACCGTGCGAGCATCTGTGCCACCCGCTGTCGGTGCAGCGACCGGAAGAACCGCCGGTGCCGCAACAGCTCCGGAAATCACCGGCGCGCCTTCGACCGCCACTGCCGGTATTGCCGCCGCCACGGCGGCAGTGACCTTCTCGGGGATGCCGTTGGCAATGACGCCGTCGATGCTCTTGAAGAACACCCCGGCCATCTTTTTGGCTACACCGGTGATCATGCGCTGCCCGACGCCGCCGACCATCCCGCCGACCACGGCATCGGCGTCATACGAAAGCAGCGTGCCACCCTCGTTCTCCGTCAAGGTGACCGTGACGTCCGCCTTCACCGTGCCGGGAGCACCAGCCCCCGAAGCCGTCATGACAAACGAATTGGGCCGATTCTGTTGCGACAGAACAACCTCGCCGTCGTAGACGCCCTTGATCGACGCAACTCCGGCCATGATGGAGAGCTTGTAGTGATTGTCCGTGAGCTGCTCGAGCGACTGCACACCGGGAATGGTCGCGGCCAGTACACGACCGTCCTGGAGCTTGTCGTAGACCTCTTCGCGAGGTGCCGTCAACTGCGCGGTGCCGGCGATTCTCATGAATTCTCCTCTGATGACGAACCCGCATGTGCGAGTCGAAGTTCGAACAGTTCGGACGGTGAAATGGGCATGGACGTGATCGAGATTCCTTCGGCGTCCTCGATGGCGGCCGCGATGACGGCACTGGTGGGGATCACACCGGCCTCACCGGCACCCTTCATTCCGAGTGGGTTGAGCCCTGACGGCGTGACGGTGTGATCCATCTCGAGCGAATCCGGCATCTCGGTGACGAACGGCATCAAGAAGTCCATGTACGACGCGTTGAGCATCTGCCCGTGCTCGTCGTAGACGATCCGCTCGTAGAGTGCGCCGCCGATACCTTGCGCAACTGCGCCCATGACCTGGCCTTCTACGATGCGGGGGTTGATCACGTTCCCGCAGTCGTGGATGACAACGTAACGACGGACCGTGATCTCGGCTGTCACGGGATCAGTTTCGACGATCGCCGCGTGCACTCCCGAAGCGAAGGTGGAACTGGGCGGCGAGTAGTAGCCTGTTGCTTCCAGACCGGGCTGCTCACCCTCGGGAATCGGCGGCTTCGACATGTCCGTGTCGGTCTTGGCGAAACCGGTGGCCAGCTTCGACTCACGGTCGAACGCATATCGTAGCGGGTTCGACAGCACGGCAACAACACTCAGCGGTACGGACGTACCTTCCACACCGGCTTCGGTGCCGATCTTGCACACGTGGCCTTCCCGGAGTTCCAGTTCAGTTTCCGGCAGATCCAAGATTCCGGAGGCGATCTTCTTCGCCTTCTCCGCGACCATCTGCGCCGCGACATGGAAGGCCGAACCCGACATGACCGCCCCACGCGAGGCGAAAGTGCCTACGGCATAACCGAACCGGCGGGTATCACCCGTGACGATCTCGACGTCGGAGACATTGACTCCGAGATCGTCCGCAACGATCTGGGCGAACGCGGTCTGATGGCCTTGGCCTTGCGTCGTCAAGCCTGTTGCCGCCTTGACCTTTCCGGACGTCTCGACCACGACGTGGGCACCCTCGTAAGGTCCCGGGCCGGTTCCCTCGACGTACGCACCGATACCGATTCCGACCGACCGCCCTTCGGCGCGAGCCTTCCTCTGGTACTCGGGAAATCCGTCCCAGTCGATGAGCTTCTTGAGCTTGTCGATGCCTGCCTGGTAGTCGCCCGTGTCGTAGATCAACGGGCGTCCGTCCTGGAACATCAGGCCGAAGTCGTACGGCATGTCCTCGGGGCGAATGAAGTTCGCCTCCCGCACCGCGATCTTGTCCTTGTTCAGGTACTTGGCGATGGCGTCCATGGATCGCTCCATAGCGAACACGGCCTGCGGACGTCCGGCACCTCGGTACGGGGTCACTATGACCGTGTTGGTGTACAGCGAATAGGCGTTGACCCGGAACGACTTCGGCTTGTACGGCCCGAGAACCTGCGTCGCGGTGTTGATCATGACGATGATCCCGTACGGCAGGTAGGCACCGTTGTCGTGCCAGAACGTGAAGTCGAACGCCAACAGGCGACCCTCGTCGTCGAATCCGATGTCGACCTTCTGGATCTGCCCACGCTCGTGCGCGCTCGAGATGAAGTGCTCACGGCGATCCTCGACCCACTTCACCTCACAGGAGATGCCGGCCTGGCCGAGGCGTCGAGCGGCCCACGTGATCATCACTTCTTCGGGCCACGGGTGAACGATCTTGACGCCGAATCCACCGCCGACGTCAGGAGCGATGCAGTGAACCTTGTTCAGCGCCATCCCCAATCGCGCGGCGATTGCGGCGCGGGCGGACGTGGAGGTCTGGGTGGAGGTCCAGAACGTGAGGGTGTTCTCGTCGCCGTCCCAGCGCGCGTAGACACCCTTGCCCTCCATCGGCATGGAAGCCGAACGCTCGATTTCGAGATCCAGCGTCAGTCGGTGCGGCGCGGCGGCCAGTTCGGCATCCAGATCTCCGAACCCGTGCTGCAGGTGAGCGGCGACGTTGTCCGGAACGTCGGCGTGGACGGCGTTGGCGGCGGTGCGAGCGACGTCGATCCCCACTACAGGCTTCAGCGCCTCGTAGGTGACGTCGATCTTCGCGCAAGCGTCCTCGGCGATGTACCGGTTGTCGGCGACCACCATGGCGATGGCTTCGCCGACATGCTTCACCTCGTCCTTCGCGAGGGGATACCCGTTGCGCGGAGCGATGATTCCCGGATGCGGAATGAGCAGTGGCAGGTTCTCCGCCATTTCCGGCGTGTCGGCCAGGAGATCTTCGTAGGTGTAGATGGCATGCACACCAGGCACTTCCAGCGCCTGGTCGATGTCGATGTCGATGATTCGCGCATGAGCGTGCGGCGACCTGACGAATGCCGCGATCAGCGCGTTGTGGCCCAGATCGTCGAGGTATCGCCCCTGACCGCTGAGCAGACGCGTATCTTCCTCGCGCGGAATCGGTTTACCGAAGAACTTGCCGTCGTCGGCAACCGAATGATCGGCCGTCGAATGATCGGAAGCCGGGTGCTTCGCCCCGTTGCGCTTTGCTGGTTTGACCGGAGTACTCATGCCTTACCCGCCCGTCCTCCGACGGGATTCGTCGTTCCCCGCACCTTGCGATCCAACGCCTCCCGAGTGGACGCGTCGTCGATTCCGAGCGGGAACTGCCCGGCCCGTTCACGCTTGATCTCGGCTGCGCGCAGAACCGACGCCCTGATGTTCTGGTATCCCGTACAACGGCAGAGGTTTCCCGCGATCGCGTCGGTTGCTTCCTCACGTGTGGGATTGGGGTTCTCCTCGAGAAACGCCGCGATGGTCGTCACGAATCCCGGTGTGCAGAATCCGCACTGCAGACCGTGACAATCCTTGAACGCCTGCTGAACCGGATGCAAAGTACCGTCCGGCTCGACGAGGCCTTCGACGGTCGTGATCGATCGACCTTCGAGGCTGGCAGCGAGGACGAGGCAGGACCGAACCGGCTTTCCGTCGAGCAGCACGGTGCACGCACCACACACGCCGTGTTCACAACCGACGTGCGTGCCCGTCTTACGGAGGTGGTGACGAATGGCATCCGAAGCCAAGGTGCGGGAGGGAAGAACGACGGTGCTCGTCACCTCGTTGAGCGTGAACGTCACGGCCACATGGTGCTCACCGGTGTCTGCTGCCAACTCGGCAAGTTGATCATCGATGGAGCGATCGTTTTTGGACATTGTCACCACTTTCCTGCCAGTACTGCGTTCTCACTGAGAGCATCCGTTGCCGCCGCGAAGCCGACCCGCGCCGTGAGCGCGGACACCAACTGCGAGCGGTACGCCGCCGTCCCGTGAATGTCTGCCTCGGTATCTATCTGCGCGCGGGCGCATTCTCCGAGAGTGCGCCATCGCGGGTCTCGCTGATCCGTCGCGGACGCCCCCGCCAGCACGTCCGTGTAGTCCACGACCTGCCCCAGCTCTCCGGCGGACACGTACGTCATGTGCGCTTCGGCCACCAGACCGTCGACCACGCGAATCCGGGCGACGACGCCGACCAGTGCATAGTCACCGTGACGACGCGCGATCTCGTCGATGGCGGTCCCCACTCCGGGTTCGGCGCCGGGCACCGACACCGACACCGCGATCTCGTCCGATTCCAGGCTCGACTCGAGAGGACCGGCAAAGAGATCCGTCGACGCGATCTCGCGGGTGCCACGCACCGACTGGACGGTCACGCTGCCGCCGAGCAGTGTCAGGACTGCCGGCATCTCCGCCGACGGGTCGGCATGGACGATGGAACCGACGCTCGTCCCGCGGTTACGGATCGTGGGGTGCGCTACCAACTGCAGAGCACGGTTCAGTAGAGGCTGAACTCGACGAGCACCTTCGTCGGCCGCCAGCACCGAGTGCGTGGCCAGGGCCTGGAACCGCACTCCTTCGTCTTCGGACGAGGTCACCGAAGCGAGGTTCGGGATCGATCCGATGTCGACGATGTGGGCGGGCGCGGCGAGGCGCATGGACAGCAGCGGCACAAGCGATTGCCCACCGGCGAGCACCTTCCCCTCGTGAGAGACCTCGGAGAGGATTCGGCACGCGTCCTCGACCGAGGACGGTCGGTGATAAGTCAGCGGCGACGGTTTCATTACTCAATCCTGCCTCTATGAGTCACTTCACGTTTTGTGCAGATGTGACAACGGTCACGGGTCATACCTGGCATACATTCAACTTGGCATCACGTGAGCTGCGCCACGGGCTCTTCCCGTTCGTCATCTGACGTATCCGGACCCGTCGTGGAGCCCGGTCGCCTGCCGGGCTCCGGCCTGTTCAGTTCGGGGTTCCTGGACCCGACGAACTGGCAGAAGTGGTACATCACGATCAAGACGATGGTGCCGAGCGCGATGCCTCCGAGTGAGAACGTGTCACTGAACTTCAGAGCCGTGTCGCCGATACCGATGATCAGACCGGCGGCGATCGGCATCAGATTCAGCGGATTCCCGAAGTCGACACCGTTCTCTTTCCAGATCTTGGCGCCGAGCAGACCGATCATGCCGAACAGAACCACAAGAATTCCGCCGAGAACGCCGCCGGGAGTCGCCGCCATGACCGCCCCGAACTTGGGGGAGAAGCCGAGCAGGATCGCGATGACACCCGCGATCACGTACGCGGCGGTCGAGTACACCCGAGTGGCCGCCATGACACCGATGTTCTCGGCGTGTGTCGTCGTGGGAGAGCCGCCTACTGCGCTGGCGATGGCGGTGGCAAAACCGTCACCGGCAATTGCGCGTCCGATGTACGGGTCGAGATCGTCGCCCGTGATCTCGGCGACGGCCTTGACGTGACCGGCGTTTTCCGCGACCAGTGCGATGACACCGGGAAGGACCAGAACGATGAACGTGAGGCTGAACGAGGGAGCGTGGATACCGACGATTCCGTTGGCTTCGTCCGAGAACGGCGGCAACCCGAACCATGACGCCGAGTGCACCGAATCCCAGTTGACACGAAAGTGCTCGGTGGGTGCTCCACTACCGCCGGCGGACGTGATCGGACCGGAGACCCGGTCGAGGACCCACGAGAAGATGTAGCCGAAAACCAGCGCGACGAGAATGGCGATACGTCCCAGGAAGCCGCGTAGCGCAACGCTCATCACGATCAGGGCAACCATCACGATCAGTGCCACCCATTGGTCCTGCGGCCAGTACAACCCCGCGACAACGGGCGCCAGGTTGAAACCGATCAGCATCACCACAGCGCCGGTGACCACCGGCGGTAGCGCTTTACTGATGACGCCACCGCCGAGAAAGTGAATGGCGATGCCGACGAATCCCAGAACCAACCCCGACACCAGAATCGCACCGGTCACTTCCGCCGTCGTTCCACCCTGAGCACGAATAGCGGCAACGCCGCCGACGAAGGCCGCCGACGTACCGAGGTAACTGGGGACGCGTCCTTTGACCACCAGGAGGAAAAAGAGCGTACAAAAGCCCGACATCATCACGGCAAGTTGAGGATTGAGCCCCATGATGATCGGGAAGACGAACGTCGCGCCGAACATCGACACGACATGCTGGCCACCCAACCCGATGGTTCTTCCCCAACTGAGTCGCTCGCCGGGAGCGACCACTTCACCGGGTCCGATGTTCTTTCCGTCTCCGTGCAACGTCCAGATCGGCATGACGAGACCTTTCGCGAAGGAGGAAGGTGTTCGAAATGCTTTGTGCCCCAGCTCACAAACACCGTGTCTGGAGTGAAACGCTAATGCAGCAATCAGATTTGGACGTGATGACAATCTGCCAGAACCCACTCGCCGAGATTGGCAACAATGGTGGCAGATGACGCGGGCAGGGGTCATCGTCAGTGCTGGAGACAGTTTCGACCGAAATGAGGACCGCGCCGCGAAGGGTCCAAACATTTTCTTCGGCTTAATGATTCCGTAACACGATGTCTGTCAACGGAAAACGAGGTACCTAGCCGAGGGCTGCGAGGATCCCTGCTGCCATCTCCGCGACCTGATCATCGGTCATCACGAACGTCGGCGAAATCTGCATCGCACCCTGACCCGCCGCGCGACCCGAAATACCGTGCTCACGCAACGTCTTCACGAACAGCAACGCCTCCGCCGGATCAGCCAACTGCACCGCAGCGACCGCACCGAGCCCACTACGAACCTCCGCCACCCGCGGATGCTCGGCCAACGGCTGCAGATGCGTATGCAACGACGCCTCCAGACGCTTGGACTCCCCAAGCAAATTCTCACGCTCGAGAATGTCGAGGTTCGCCATCGCCGCCGCAGCAGCACCGGCATGCCCGCCATACGTGTAACCATGACGCCACC
>NZ_VBTL01000005.1:0-127376 GCF_013277835.1 Rhodococcus sp. MS13 | reverse complement strand
CTCTCCGTTGAAGACTCTAGATTTCACAACCCGAAGGCCGGCTAATCAGTCATAGACAAAAAGAGTCAAATCACTAGCAAAAAAACTCAACTAGCAAAAAATGTGTCGGCAACCATTCAGACGGAAGAATGAACAATCACCGACGAAAAATACTCACACCCCGAACATCAGAACCGAAACCCGAAGGCCCGGAACATCATCCGACATGCGAAGTACCAAAAAAAATTTGGCACTGACATTCATCGACACACTGTTGAGTTCTCAAAGAACACGCACACACCATCGCTTCAAACTGGTTGAAAGCTCCGGGGCAAGGGTTACAATCTTAGCTTGTTCGCTCCCAGGAAGCAAGTTCCCGTTGAGCGTGAATGTCTCCGACTTCGTCCAACCGCGTGTCCCCGGCCTCTCGGTCGGGGTTGGTGTCCGTGTCGCTCTGACTTGGACAAAGTTACGCGAATGAAAACTGAGCGTCAAACGTGCAGGTCGCAGGTGTTCGTCAGGTTAAATCCGCTGGTAGCCCGCCCGCAGGCGGGCCACCAACGGCCACAGGAGCCCCGCGAGACAACTGTGACCCCACACACGTCAGTTCGAAAGTATTTTCACGCCGGCGAAATTGCGCTTTCCGCGCCGGACGACCAACCAGCTGCCGTGAAGCAGATCGGATGCGGCGGGCTCCCAGTCGTCGGCCGACACCTTCTGGTTGTTCACCGAAGCGCCGCCTTCCTTCACTGCGCGTCGAGCAGCTCCCTTGCTCTCACACAAACCGCTCGTCACAAGCAGATCGATGATCGTGCGCGGCTCCCCCGGCGCCAATTCGCTGACAGATGCTTCCTTCAGCGCCGCGGCGAGCGTCGACTCGTCGAGTTCCGCCAATTCCGCCTTGCCGAACAACGCCTGGCTGGCGAGCTCGACGGCGCGAGTGTTGTGTTCTCCGTGAACCAAGGTCGTCATCTCCGCAGCCAATCGCTTCTGCGCTTCGCGCGCATGCGGACGCTCCGCCGTTGCCGTCTCGAGTTCCGCGAGTTCGTCTGCGGTCAGGAACGTGAACCAGCGCAGGTACTTGATCACGTCGGCGTCGCCGGTGTTCACGAAGTACTGGTACCACGCGTACGGGCTGGTCATCTCGGGGTCGAGCCACAGACTGCCGCCACCGGTCGACTTTCCGAACTTCTTCCCGTCAGCCGAGGTCACCAGCGGAACGGTCATTGCGTGAACACTCTCGCCGTCGACACGACGGTTGAGTTCGACGCCCGCGATGATGTTGCCCCACTGATCGGACCCACCGACCTGCAGAGTGCAGCCGAGATCGCGTCGCAAGTGCAGGTAGTCGTTGGCTTGGAGCAGCATGTAGCTGAACTCGGTGTACGACATCCCGTCCGACTCGAGACGACGCTTCACGGTGTCACGCGCAAGCATGACGTTCACAGAGAAGTGTTTGCCGACATCACGCAGGAAGTCGATGGCCGACATCTTGCCGGTCCAGTTCATATTGTTCTCGATGACCGCACTCGTCGGTGAATCGTCGAAATCCACGAATCGTTCGAGCTGACCACGGATGCGACCTGCCCAGTCCGCGACAGTATCGGCGGAGTTCATCGTCCGTTCCCCGACGTCACGGGGATCACCGATCAGGCCTGTTGCACCGCCGGCAAGAACGATCGGACGGTTACCGGCACGCTGAAACCGCTTGAGCGCGAGGAGCGGAACCAGGTGACCTGCGTGCAGGCTCGGTCCGGTCGGGTCGAAGCCCGCATACAACGTGACCGGTCCGGCCTCGAGATCTTTACGCAAAGCGTCGAGATCAGTTGATTGGGCGATCAGCCCACGCCAGGTCAGTTCGTCGAGAATATTCTCAGTCACGGACTCGATCATCCCATCTTCACGAAATGACCGGCGCTCGCGGGCTTCGGCGGTACGCGGACACCGCTCGCGAGTCCGGAATCCAGAGGCGCCACGGGACCTCGGCCGCAGTACTGACCCCCACCCGCGGTCCACTGACCCATTCCTTCGACTCCCCCAATTCGAGCCGAACCCGCGAAGCGGGGTTGAACACGTCTGTTCCGTTGTCCGCCAACGTGATTGCAACGGAAGCGCCGAGATTACCTGGCCCTCTGGCCCATTGGTGAGATGGTCGATCCGGCGATCTCCGAGCCGACACCACATCGTGACCGGCCTCGATTTCGGCCGCTCGGAGCAGAACACCACCCGCGACACCATCCGGGCCGTACGAGATGTTCATACAAAAGTGCATTCCGTAGCTGCGGTAGACGTAGAGACGGCCCGCCCGCCCGAACATCACGCTGTTCCGCGGCGTTTGCCCCCGATACGAATGTGCTGCCGGATCTGGCCAGAGCCCGTCCTTCTCCCCTCCGTACGCCTCGACCTCGACAATCCTCAGCGAGATGTCGTCGACGATCAAGGTCGAGCCGAGAATTGTCAGGCCCGCTTCCAACGGGTTCTTCACATTTTCCAAGGTCTCGATACTCACCCTTCGATTGTGCCCACGCCGTTGACTCATCGGTCGGCCGAGTCGCATAATTCAACAAGTGATGAATTATTGAAATGAGGCGAACCGTGACCACCACGCCGGCAATAGACATCCGCGGACTACGAGTCATTCGCGGCAAGCACGAAGTTCTTCACTCACTCGACCTGCAGGTTTCGGCAGGATCGATCACCGGACTGCTCGGCCCGTCCGGCTGCGGCAAGACAACCCTGATGCGCGCGATAGTCGGAACCCAGATCGTCGAAAGTGGTGAGGTCAGAGTCCTGGGCGACCTCGCGGGGTCCGTTGCCCTTCGCCGCCGGGTCGGATACGTCACCCAATCCCCCAGCGTGTACGGCGACCTGACGGTCACTCGAAACGTCCAGTACTTCGGAGCTCTGTACGGCAAGTCCGGCGCAGACGTCGCAGCAGCGGTCGACGCCGTCGGATTGAGCCGATACGCCGACCGGACCGCCGCCGATCTGTCCGGAGGTCAACGCGGTCGAGTCTCGCTGGCATGCGCGTTGGTGGCATCACCTGATGTGTTGATCCTCGACGAACCGACCGTCGGTCTCGATCCGGTGCTTCGTGTCGAATTGTGGGAACGATTTGCCGACCTTGCTCGCAGCGGAACCACCCTGTTGGTCTCCAGCCACGTCATGGATGAGGCCGACCACTGCGCTGAACTGATCCTGATGCGAGACGGGCATCTCCTCGCTCAACTCACACCCGATGAATTGCGCGCCAAAACCAGATGTGAACGCCTCGAGGACGCCTTCCTCGAGCTGATTCGGACTTCACCCGTCGGAGGCGAAATATCATGAGCATCAGGATCTTCGGTGCTACGACCGTACGCATTCTGCTTCAGCTCCGCCAGGACCATCGCACGGTGGCCATGATCTTGTTGGTCCCGTCGTTGTTGATGATTTTGCTGTATTTCCTCTACCAAGACGTACCCACGCCGCCCGGCCAGGTTTCACTGTTCCAACGGGTGGCGATCACCATGCTGGGAATCTTGCCGTTTGTAGTCATGTTCCTGGTCACGTCCATCGCCATGCAGCGCGAACGCAGTTCAGGAACACTCGAACGCCTGCTCACCACCCCGATGGGCAAACTCGATCTTCTGGCGGGATACGGCGCGGCATTTTCGCTCTCGGCCGCCGCTCAGGCGGCTCTCGCGTGCGCGGTTGCTTTCGGATTTCTCGGACTCACCATCGCCGGCAGTCTTGCCTGGGTCATCGTCATTGCAGTTCTCGGCGCAATACTCGGCGTTGCGCTCGGCCTGTTGGCCAGCGCATTCGCGAAGACCGAGTTCCAAGCGGTGCAGTTCATGCCGGTAGTTGTGGTCCCCCAACTGTTCCTCTGTGGACTCCTCGTGCCCCGCGACCAATTGCCGACCTGGCTCGAATGGATCAGCAACGTCCTCCCCTTGAGCTACGCCGTCGACGCACTTCAGCAAGTGTCGATGCATGCCGACGCGACGGGTCAGATGTGGCGTGATCTCGCCGTCATGGCGGGCTTCGCCGCCGCAGCACTCTCGCTGGCCGCGGCAACACTCGATCGCCGCACTTCATGAACGACAACGACACGGCGCCCGCACCTGCACCGATTCGTTCGGGGCGACGACCGGGCAAGTCGGAGACTCGCGCGCAGATCCTCGATTCGGCGCGACGGGCGTTCTCCCAGAACGGTTTTCGACGAACAACCATTCGATCGATAGCTGCGGCCGCTGACGTCGATCCGGCCATGATTCATCATCATTTCGGAAGCAAGGAGCAGTTGTTCACCGCTGCGATCGCGCTACCGATCGATCCAGTCCAGGTATTGGGACCGGTTCACGCCTCTCCGACCGAAAATCTCGGCGAAAATCTACTCAGAGCAGTGATCGGGCTGTGGGAATCGGAACACCAGCCGGCGATTCTGGCGGCTTTTCGATCGGCGGTTTCCGGCGACGGATCGCAGCTGATCCAGAGCTTTCTGCTCGATGTCGTATTGCGCGACATCATTCCGCGGGTGGACACACCACCTGGTACCGGCTTGATCAGAGCGGAATTGGTGGCATCTCAGATGGCCGGACTGCTGGTCACGCGATATGTGCTCGGACTCGAACCACTCGCATCATTGAGCGTTGACGCTTTGGTACCGCTGGTGGCTCCGAACCTCCAGCGGTACCTGACCGGTGAATTACCGATCTAGCCTTCAGCCCGCGCGAGCAACTTCTCGTGCTCGTCGTCCGCCACATCGCGTGCCTCGTCGATCAACAGAACGGGAATGCCGTTCTCGATCGGGTATGCACGCCGCAGGCGCGGGTTGTAGAGCAACTCGTCCCCGACCAGCAACAGCGGGCCTTTGTCCTGGGGGCAGGCCAAAATGCTGAGCAACGTCGAATCAATAGCCACGTGAGTCCTCTCGAACCGATCAAACAGAATGTCCTCAGGCTACCGTGCTCCGGTGCCCACCCTCGTCGGCATCAACTGCGCGGCAATTGCCTTGGTCAGCCGCTTGTACGACTGCGTCTCGGAATCGAGGAACCAGGTCCGTGGTCCTGGCGCCGGCAATCCGGCGGCAGCTAACGCAGTGGAGCTCGGACGGTACGACGAACCCACCGGGATCTCGTCTACCACGTGCACGATATCCGGGCGCGCATCAAAAGCGATGCGCGAGAGAGCCTCTGCAAGCTCGGCGGAACGGAACTGCCGCCCCGGACGCCATGTCACGGCAGCGACCGCCAGCTGATGCGGCGCGTCACCGACGCCGTATGCGACGGCAAGATCTACCCGCGCCACACTCGACAACGCGTCGACGATCGGCTGGGTGAACACGGGACCGCGGAGCGTCGAAATGACCGTGTTCTTGTGATCGATCAGCCAGTAGTCGCCGTCGGCGTCCCGGCGGAAGAGATTCTCCGTGGGAATCCACGAATCACCCGCTTGGAAGAGTCCCCGCATGGCTCCGCCCGAGAGATCGGCAGTGAATCCCGCGCGCCCGAGTAGCAACCCGACTTCGTCTTCGGCGCACTCACGGACAAATCCGTTTCCATTTTCGAGGAGCCGACCACTCAGCGGGTCGTATGCCGCCAACCGCACCTGCGCGCTACCCGGCAACGGGCGGCCCTTGGAACCAACTTTGGAGCCCGCGACATTGGCAAGAATCACGTCACCTTCGGTCGACGCATAGAACTCGAGCACCTGCGCGGGGTCGAACGCCTCCGTGGTCCGCTTCCACAGCCCGTGAGGCATTCCCGAACCGATGAACAGTCGGACCGGATGGCTACCGTCGATGAGAAGAAGATCCTCGTCGAGGATCTCGCGCATCATCGACCACGTGTAACTCACGACGGTCACACCGTAGCGATGGATTTCCTCGACGAATCGAGCCGGATTCAGTCCGCGTGAGAGCGCAATCCGTGAGCCACCGGCCATGGCGCCACCGATGGTCGCGAGCAGACTCGACGAATGATGGAGTGGTGCAAGGCAGTACACGGTGTCACCGCGATCGAGATCTGCCGCCGTGGCCGTTCCGAAGGCAGACAGTGCCCACCGGTAGTTGGTGATCTGCTTGGCTTCGAGCACACCGCCCGATTCCGCAAAGATGATGAATGCGAGTTCACGGGCGACGCCGGGATCCGGCCGGTACCAACCGGGCAGATTGACCTTCGTCGGATCGATTTGTTCGAGATCGATCACGTCGTGTGACGGATCCACCTCGAGTCCGCGGGCATCGCCGCCGCCGAGTACCAAGACCGGCCTACCGGTGACCACCGCAGCGTCGACGTTCTCCGGATCGGTGATGATCCGATCAACCGATCCCAGCTTGACCGCCGCCGAGATGTCGGACCCCGGCGGAAGCATGACGGCAACGGCACCGAGGCGCGACAGGGCCGCGATGGCCGCGAGCGCGCTGGGGCGGGTCTCCATCAGGACACCGACGTGCGCTGCCGGACGCACTCCCACGGAAATCAATCCACGCACGACATTGTCGATGCGGGCGTTGACCGCTTCGTAGGTGTGCACACGATTGTCGAAGAGGAAGCACTCGCCGTTCGGTGCTTTTCGACGCTGCTCCGCGAGCAATTGGCTCAGCGAGATCTTGGTGTGTGGCTGAATTTGGTTGAGTCGCGCAAGACGTGGCAACGCGCGTGCCGCTTCGCCGGACAATTCGAAAGTCCCGCGCAACGCACCGGCTGCAAGGTCACTGATTCCCTTGGTGACTCCTGCACCTACTTCAGCGACCGAGGCGACAGTGTGGATGATCCGATTGCTGATCGACACACCGGTCTGGTCTTCGAGGTCGGCGCCGTAGACCATGTTCGCGATACGGTCCGGGAGGGGTCCACCCGTCTCGGTCCACTGCACGAATTCACCGGTGGTCGGCCAGGTGTGATTGGCCGCGGTGGAACCGACAACCAATCCGAAATGACCTGCGCGCAAGGTAGATTCGTAGACCTTGGCCCGCGGCGCTGCCTGGCTGATCCCACGAACCGCCTGAGGTTGACCAATGTCGTCGACCTCGCCGACGAATGCCAGGATGGGGCAGGTGATCTCGGCGAGCGAGACCAATTGATCCTTGATGACAAAACCACCGGTCATCATTCGGTTGTGCACGATGAACTGCTTGAGCAGTTCGGCAACCGCGGGCCCGGACCACGCGACCCAACCCTCGGTCGCGAGGAAACGTCGCTGCTGCTCCCTCGGCAGCAAAGCCTCACGGTCGTGCAGTTGAAGCAGGAAGTCGACTCGCATCTTCAACGTCTTCACGGGATCGAGCAACTGGAACCCGGTGCGAGCCATCCACCCGGTGACCGCCAGGCGATTGAAGACGTGATCGGCGAGGAAATCCGCACCCTTGGTGGCCAATCCGGCCGGGATACCGAAGGGCAACGCGGCGAGTGTGTCGACCGGACTGCCGAAGGTGATGACGCTGGCGATGTTTCGACTACGCCGATACGCGGCAGCTTGATAGGCGAACATGCCGCCCTGCGAATAGCCGGAGATGTGAACATCTTTACCGGTGTGACGGTGGATGTGGTCGATGATGTCGCTGAGAGCGATGATGTGATCGGCGAGATTGCGATCCCAACCGCCCTCTTCGGAGTCGGGCGAACCAAAATCGACTACCCAGGGGTCCAGGCCCATCTCGTGCAGAATTCCCACAGCACCCTGGTCGCGGGTCACGTCGTACACGTTCGCCGACATCATCATCGGCGGGATCAGCACGATCGGTGCACCGACGGTTTCCGGATCGCTGTCCGGGAAGTAGCGGCGAAGCCGGTACATCGCTGCGCGCTCGACGATCTCGAACGGCGACGTGGTCGCATCCGTTTCCAGCCCACCCAACCGGACGACCTCGAGGCCGTTTTGTGCTGTCGCAACCACCCGACGAATCGGGCCCAGCACAGACTTGGAATTCAATCCCACCATTTCACTCCCAAGTTACTCACCATGTGACGTCAGTCTCATTTTTCCCGCGCGCAACAAGCCTACTGACGACGAATACGCGTACGCGGTCAGGGAGCAAATTCTGCTCCCTGACCGCGTACGACCGAAGGACTACTGCCGAAAAGAGAGGGGAAACACTCGTGACCGCAAGGTCAGAGGGTCCATTCCCGCAGCGACTGCGCCACTGCTCGGACTCCGTCCAACTGTTCTGCTACCCGCACCCCCGCGGTGCCGCCTCGCGCATTACGCGAAGCGATGGAACCCTCGACTGTCAGCACCTCACGAACAGCGGGTGTCAGCGCGCTGTCGACGCCGGCCAGTTCCTCGTCCGTGAGATCTTCGAGTCCGACGCCTCGCGCTTCGGCGACACGCACACACGCTCCAGCAGCCTCGTGTGCAACCCGGAACGGCACGCCCTGGCGCACCATCCACTCCGCGATGTCGGTGGCCAACGTGAACCCTGCCGGAGCAAGTTCCGCCATACGCGCGGTGTGGAACTCGAGAGTCTGCACCAGGCCGGTGATGGCCGGGAGCAACATCTCCAGCTGCGCAACCGAGTCGAAGACCGGTTCCTTGTCCTCTTGCAGATCGCGGTTGTACGCCAGCGGCTGAGCCTTGAGCGTCGCCAGCAGGCCGGTGAGGTTACCGATCAAACGACCAGACTTACCGCGCGTGAGTTCCGAGACATCCGGATTCTTCTTCTGCGGCATGATCGACGAACCTGTCGACCACGCGTCGGCAAGCGTGATGTAGCCGAATTCCGGTGTGCTCCAGATGATGATCTCTTCCGCCATGCGTGAGAGATCGACACCGATCATCGCAAGCACGAACGCTGCCTCGGCCGCAAAATCACGCGAAGCGGTTGCGTCGATCGAGTTCTCGGCCGAGCTGTCGAACTTCAATTCCGCTGCAATGGCTTCGGGGTCGAGACCGAGCGAGGAACCGGCGAGTGCACCGGAACCGTACGGGGACACCGCAGCTCGTACGTCGAAGTCGCGAAGACGTTGCACGTCGCGCAACAGCGGATGCGCATGGGCGAGCAGGTGATGTGCCAACAAGACCGGTTGAGCAGCCTGCAGGTGCGTCTTGCCCGGCATCACGGCATCCGGGTGAGCCCCGGCCTGAGTCGCCAATGCGTCGACCACGTCGAGAACGCCGGTGGAGATGCGGCGAACCGCATCCCGAAGCCACATTCGGAACAGCGTGGCCACCTGGTCGTTTCGCGAACGACCAGCACGCAGGCGTCCGCCGACCTCAGGCCCGACACGCTCGATCAGACCGCGTTCGAGTGCGCCGTGTACGTCCTCGTCCGAATCACTCGGTCCGAAGGCGCCACTGGCGACATCTGCCGCCAGACGGTCGAGACCGTCGAGCATTGTCGCGAGGTCGGCCTCGCTGAGCAGGCCTGCCTTGTTCAGCACGCGAGCATGCGCCTGCGACGCACGCACGTCGTACGGAGCGAGGACCCAGTCGAAATGAGTCGACTTGCTCAGCGCCGCCATGGCAGCGGCCGGTCCGGACTCGAACCGTCCGCCCCACAGCGCGCCTTCGTTGGTGCCGTGTTTTTGGGCGTCTCCGTCACCGTGAGCCGTCATGGCTCAGAGTCCCAGATCGCGCTTCGCGGCGACCTTCGACGACAGACCGTGGATCTCGACGAAGCCCTTGGATGCGGACTGGTCGAAGCTGTCGCCCTCGTCGTACGTCGCGAGGTTGAAGTCGTAGAGCGACTCGGGGCTACGACGACCGTTGACGGTGATGGCTCCACCGTGCAGGAAGAGACGAATGTCGCCGGTGACGCGCTCCTGCGTCTTGTTGACGAACGTATCCAGTGCGTCCTTGAGGGGCGAGAACCAGAGGCCGTCGTAGACCAGCTCGGACCAACGCTGCTCCATCTGACGCTTGTAGCGACCGAGTTCGCGTTCGAGGGTGACGTGCTCGAGTTCCTGGTGCGCGGTGATGAGAACCATGGCTCCGGGAGCTTCGTAGATCTCACGGCTCTTGATGCCCACGAGACGGTCCTCGACGACGTCGAGGCGACCGACACCCTGAGCGCCTGCGCGCTTGTTCAGTTCCTGGATGGCTTCGAGAACCGACACCGGGCGGCCGTCGATGGCAACCGGGCGACCCTTGTCGAAGCTGATGATGAGCTCGTCGGGCGCGTTCCAGTTGACCGTCGGGTCCTGGGTGTAGTCGTAGACGTCCTTCGTCGGTGCGTTCCACAGATCCTCGAGGAAGCCGGTTTCGACGGCGCGGCCCCAGACGTTCTGGTCGATCGAGAACGGCGACTTCTTGGAGACGTTGATCGGGATGTTGTTCTCTTCGGCGAAGGCGATGGCCTTCTCGCGGGTCCAGGCGTAGTCGCGGACCGGTGCGATGACCTGAAGGTCGGGCGCGAGGGCGCCGAATCCGACCTCGAAGCGAACCTGGTCGTTGCCCTTACCGGTGCAACCGTGCGAGACGATGGTGCCGCCGTGCGAGCGTGCAGCTTCGACGATGTGCTTGACGATCAGCGGACGGCTGATGGCCGAGACCAGCGGGTAGCGGTCCATGTAGAGGGCGTTGGCCGCAATGGTCGGCAGGCAGTACTCGTCCGCGAACTCGTCGCGGGCGTCGACGACAACGGATTCGACTGCGCCGCAGTCGATCGCGCGCTGACGCACGACCTCCATGTCCTCGCCACCCTGCCCCAGATCGATGGCGACGGCGACAACTTCAGCGCCGGTCTCCTTACCGATCCAACTGATGGCAACAGAAGTGTCCAGCCCGCCCGAGTAGGCGAGTACGACGCGATCGGCCATGGTTTTTGTGCTCCTTCGGTTGAAAATCTCTATCAAAGAATAAGGGGTCAGGCGAGCGATTCGATCATGGCCGCGAGTTCCGCTCCGGAAAGCGGTTCTCGGGCCACCACGAAGATGGTGTCATCTCCGGCGATCGTTCCCACGATGTCGGGCATCGAGGACCGATCCAGTGCGCTCGCGAGGTAGTGCGCGGCTCCCGGCGGTGTCCGGAGAACCGCCATGTTGCCGCTGAAATCGGTGGAGACCAACAGCTCACCCAACAGCCGTGAGAGGCGGTCGGTACCGCCGGACACACCGCGTACCGGGTTCCCGTCCTCCGGCACCACGTAAACACCGGCGCCGCCGTCGGCGGCACGCAGTTTCACCGCTCCCAGCTCTTCGAGGTCACGCGAGAGGGTGGCCTGCGTCGCTTCGATGCCCTCGGCACCGAGCAACGCCGCCAACTCCGTCTGACTTCGGACGGGGTGCGCCGCCAGCAGCGCGATGATGCGCGACTGGCGACCGGCCCGAGTGGGAGCGACGCTCACGCCTGGTCCAGTTGGGTTCGCTGTTCCAGCAGCCACACGAGCAACGCCTTCTGGGCGTGCAGACGGTTTTCCGCCTCGTCCCAGACGACGCTCTGGGGTCCGTCGAGAACCTCGTCGGTGACCTCTTCGCCGCGATGGGCCGGCAGGCAGTGCAGGACGACAGCCTTCGGATCTGCTTTGGCGAGGAGTTCCTTGTTGATCTGGAACGGGCGGAAAGGTCCGACCCGATCGAGCCCGTCGTTCTCCTGACCCATCGAGGTCCAGGTATCGGTGACCAACGCGTCGGCACCGACGACGCCGGCCTGCGGGTCCTGCGTCAGCGTGATGGTTGCACCGGTTTCCGCGGCGCGTGTGCGCGCTGCTGCCACTACCCAGTCCGCCGGTTCGAAGCCAGCGGGACTTGCGATGGTGACGTCGATGCCTGCGGTGACTCCGCCGAGCATCAGCGAGTGAGCCATGTTGTTGGCGCCGTCGCCCAGGTAGGTCAGCTTCAGTCCCTTGAGCTCACCCTTCTGCTCGATCAGCGTTTGCAGATCGGCCAGAACCTGACAGGGATGAAATTCGTCGGACAACGCATTGACGATGGGAATCGTTGCACCCGTTGCCATTTGCTCCAAGCGCTTCTGGCCGAACGTGCGCCACACGACGGCGTCGACATAGCGGGAGAGTACGCGTCCGGTGTCCGCCAACGTCTCTTCACGACCGAGTTGGGTACTACGCCCGTCGACGACGACGGCGTGGCCGCCCATCTGCGCGATGCCCATCTCGAACGAGAAACGTGTACGCGTCGAGTTCTTCTCGAAGATGACGCCGACTCCGCGAGGACCCTCGAGTGGACGCCGAGCGAACGGGTCCTTCTTGAGAATCGCAGCGAGTTCCAGAACTTCGGCCTGCTGCGCCGGAGTCAGATCGTCGTCCCTGAGAAAGTGTTTCACCACGGTAGTCACTTCTCCCCCGGCTGGTCAGCCGATAGTGCACTGTCGAAGATGGCAGGTAGTGCTGCCACGAAGGTTTCGGCCTGCTCATCCGTGAGGATGAGCGGCGGCGCCAACCGGATCACTCCGGGTTGCGCTGCATTCACAAGGTACCCGGCTTCGCGCGCGGCACTTTCCACCGCCGGCGCGACGTCCTCGGTCAGCACGACACCCAGCAACAGTCCTGATCCCCGTACGTAGTCGACCAACGGATGGCCCAGATCTTCGATGCCCGCCGAGATCGATTTGCCCAAGCTGTCGGCGCGTGAGATCAGGTCTTCCGCTGCAATGGTTTTCAGCACGGCAAGCGCCGCCGCAGCGCACACCGGATTGCCACCGAACGTCGTACCGTGCTTGCCCGGTCCGAACAACTCTGCCGTTGCTCCGGTCGCGATGCAGGCGCCGATCGGCATTCCGCCGCCGAGTCCCTTCGCAAGAGTGATGACGTCCGGCACGATGCCGACTGCCTGATGTGCGTAGAACCAGCCGGTCCGGCCGATGCCGGTCTGAACTTCGTCGAGTACGAGCAGCGCCCCGCGTTCGGCGGTGATCCGCCGAGCCTCGACTAGGTATCCCTCGGGTGGCACCACGACGCCGCCCTCACCCATGATCGGTTCGAGGAACACAGCAGCGGTGTCGGAATCGACTGCCCGCTCCAGTGCCTCGACATCGCCGTACGGCACGAACTCGACACCGGCGGGCATCGGTTCGAACGGCGCCCGCTTGGCCGGCTGACCCGTCAGAGCGAGTGCCCCCATCGTGCGACCGTGGAAAGAGCCCTCGGCCGCGATGATCTTCTTCCGGCCAGTAGCGCGAGCGAGCTTGAAGGCAGCCTCGTTCGCCTCGGTACCGGAGTTGCAGAAGAACGCGCGCCCGGTGACGTTGCCGAGATGAGCGAGCAACTGCTCGGCCAACTCGACGACCGGCTCGCTGGCGTACAGGTTGGAAACATGGCCGAGTGTCGACAACTGAGTAGTGACGGCTTCGACGACGGCCGGATGTCCGTGTCCGAGGATGTTGACGGCGATTCCGGCAAGGAAGTCGACGTACTGCTTGCCGTCGGCGTCGGTGAGTACGGCGCCGTCACCGCGGACGAGAGCAACCCGGGGTACGCCGTAATTGTTCATCAGCGAAGCGGACCACCGCTGCTGCAGATCGATCGTGCTCATGAAGTAGCTCCCTGCTGGGGACCGGCGACCGAGGAGCCGGGCACGACCATCGTGCCGATTCCTTCACCGGTGAAAAGTTCGAGTAGGACTGAATGTTCGAGCCGGCCGTCGATCACGTGCGCCGACGGCACACCTCCGCGCACCGCGCGAAGGCAGGCCTCCATCTTGGGCACCATGCCGGCATCGAGACTCGGCAACAACTGGGCAAGGGCGTCAGTGTCGATTTCGGTGGCCAGCGAGGATCGGTCCGGCCAATCGGTGTACAGGCCTTCGACGTCGGTGAGGACAACGAGCTTCTCGGCACCGATCGCCTCGGCCAGTGCGGCAGCGGCGGTATCGGCGTTGATGTTGTGGACGACGCCGTCGGCATCGGGCGCGATGGTCGAGACCACCGGAATGCGTCCTGCCGCAATGAGATCGAGTACCGCGTCTGGGTTCACGGTGGTGACGTCTCCGACCAGGCCGATGTCGGTCTGCTCCCCCTCGACCGCAACAGTGCGTCGAGTAGCGGTGAACAGGTGCGCATCTTCACCGGAGATACCGACCGCGTACGGACCGTGCGCGTTGATCAGGCCGACGAGTTCACGGCCCACCTGACCGAAGAGCACCATCCGGACGACGTCCATCACCTCGGGCGTCGTGACCCGGAAACCACCGCGGAACTCACCCTTCATGCCAAGGCGTGCCAGCATCGCGTTGATCTGCGGGCCGCCGCCGTGCACGACGACGGGGTGGATGCCGACAGTCCGCAGGAACGCCATGTCCGCGGCGAAGGCGGTCTTGAGTGTCTCGTCGATCATGGCGTTTCCGCCGTACTTGACCACGACCACCTTGTCTCGGAATCGCTGCAGCCACGGCAGCGCGTCGGCGAGGACATGCGCCTTCTGATGCTCGCTGATCACGGGATACGTCTCGGTCATGACGAGTACGCCGAGTTCTCTTCGACGTACGCGTGCGAGAGGTCCGTGGTGCGAATGCTCACGGACTCGTTGCCGATTCCCAGGTCGATGTCGAGTTCGATGTCGATCCCGCTCAGGTCCACCTCACGCGCTCCCGGAGCGCCGACGCCGTCGATGCAGACGGGACTCCCGTTGAAGGACACACTGATTCGATCGGGATCGAGCTCGATGGGAGCGATACCCACTGCTGCGAGGACGCGGCCCCAGTTCGGATCGGATCCGAACAGTGCCGTCTTGACCAGGCTGTCGCGGGCGATGGTCCGGGCGCCGATCAACGCATCGGACTCGGACGCTGCGCCGCGAACCGTCACCTTGACCCGCTTGGTGACGCCCTCGGCGTCTGCCATCAACTGATCCGCGAGATCGTCGCACACTGCCAAGACCGCGGCGTTGAGTTCGTCCTGGGTCGGTGTGACACCGCTGGCGCCGGAGGCCAACAGGAGCACCGTGTCGTTGGTGGACGTGGCGCCGTCGACGTCGAGGCGATCGAAGCTCAGGTGGGTGGCGGCGCGCAGAGCGGTATCGAGCTGCTCGGCCGTTGCGACAGCATCGGTCGTGACGACGCACAGCATCGTCGCCAGTGCGGGCGCGAGCATGCCTGCACCCTTGGCCATTCCGCCGACGTTCCACTTGTTCGCGTGGTGCAGCGACGCCTGCTTCGGCACGGTATCGGTGGTCATGATCGCGTACGCCGCGTCGGTACCGCCGGAGATTCCGCCGGCCAGTTCGTGCACTACCTCGGTGACACCGGGGATCAGCTTGTCCATGGGCAAGCGGTCACCGATCAGGCCGGTCGAACAGACGGCGACCTCGATCGCGCCCGTCTCGGTTCCCCAATTGCTCAGTGCCGAGGCAACTTCCTCGGCAGTCTTGTGCGCATCCTGGAATCCACCCGCGCCGGTACACGCGTTTGCGCCGCCCGAGTTGAGCACGACCGCGCGCAGCTTGCCCGTCGTCAAAACCTGCTGAGACCACAGCACCGGAGCAGCCTTGACCTTGTTCAGGGTGAAGACGCCGGCAGCGGCCAGATCGGGTCCCTCGTTGAGCACCAATGCGAGGTCCGACTTGCCACTCTTCTTGATACCGGCAGCAATTCCGGCACCGCGGAATCCGGCAGGTGCGGTAACGCCCTGTGTGCGGAGCAGACGTCCCCCGGCGACGTGAACCACGTCTGCAACTGTCGCGTCAGGCTCGGTTGCGTTGTCGATCTGCTGCGGATTGTCGGTGCTCACGGAGCTACTCCCACGGTAGAGAGACCTGCGGTCTCGGGTAGGCCAAGGGCGAGATTCATCGATTGCACCGCGCCACCGGCGGTGCCCTTGGTGAGATTGTCGATTGCCGAGATGACAACGAGCTGACCGGCGTCGGCGTCAACGGTGACCCCGATCTGCACGGCATTGGATCCGATCACGGCACCGGTCTGCGGGAAGACTCCGGCAGGCAGCACGTGGATGAACGGCTCGTCGTTGTATGCCTTTTCGTAGATTTCGCGCGCTTGCTCTTCGGTGGCCGTGGTGGCTGCCGTGCAGGTCGCGAGGATGCCGCGCGGCATGGGCGCGAGGACTGGAGTGAAAGAAACACTGATGTCCTTGCCGCCTGCGGCCGAAAGATTCTGAATGATCTCAGGGGTGTGGCGATGGACACCTCCGACACCGTATGCGCGGACGGAGCCCATGACCTCGGAACCCAGCAGATCGGCCTTCGGCGCCCGGCCGGCGCCCGAAGTGCCACTGACCGCAACCACGTTCACGTGTGAGTCCACGATCCCCGCGGCAACGGCGGGGGCCAGCGCGAGGCTCGCTGCCGTCGGGTAGCAGCCCGGAACGGCAATGCGGGTTGCGCCTACCAATTTCTCACGGGCACCGGGCAATTCAGGAAGACCGTATGGCCAGGTACCGGCGTGAGTGCTCTTGTAGTACTTCTCCCAGGCTGCGGGATCCTGCAGCCGGAAGTCCGCGCCGCAGTCGATGATGACCGTCGACTCGGGCAGCAACTTGGCGTACTGAGCCGAATTTCCATGTGGGAGACCGAGGAAGACGACGTCGTGACCCGAGAGGATTTCGACAGTGGTCTCTTCGAGTACCCGCGAAGAGAGTGGGAGCAAGTGCGGATGATGCTCACCGAGCGTCGAACCGGCGTTGCCACCGGCGGTCAGCGAACCGATCACCAGACTGCCGTCGGCGTAGGACGGGTGCCCGAGGAGCAGACGCAGAACCTCACCACCGGCGTACCCACTGGCGCCGGCAACGGCGACTCTGATCGGCTTGCGTGCGTTCTCGGTCGTACCACCTTCAGTCATGTCACACAGTATGCATCATTGTGCATCGGAATGCATAATTACTTACCCATGGAACGCCGGATCTCCTCGAGCTTGGCTTTTGCGGCCTTCTGGCGCTCGTCCCACTGCTCGTCGACGGATTTTCCGGCAGGACTCTCGTGTGCCAATTCGGCCGAACCTATGGAAGTACCGAAGCGCCCCTCTATCTTCTCCCGAACACGGTCGAAAGTGGGGACTCCCCCTTCGGTGTAGTCGGGTTCGGGAATTCTCGGGTCGGTCGCAAGTACCACCGGGACGTCGATGATCTCGTCGACCTCCACAACGGTGTCGGGCAGTTCGACTTCTTCGGCGTCGGTGATCGTGTTGTCGTCCTCTACACGGTGCGACTCGAGGCTCGCGGCAGCGGTGTCCACCACGGAAAGAAGGACCGACAAGCTCGGACGACGCTCGACCACTGCGCGGACGACCGCGAGGAAGTCCTTGTCGTCGAGTGCACTGGCGGCCTCGACCACCTGGTGCACGGAACCATCGTGCTCGGACCCATCATGTTCGGGCCCATCATTTCGTGACACTGTCAGTCCCTTCTCGAAATGCCGACGGACAACTCCGATCCTTCCACGACTGTCTGCCGAAGGGGTCAGCGTGAGGCGAGGTAAGCGGCAAACGCGTCCTCGCTCGAATATTCGGGGACGTACCCGAACTGTTCCTTGAGCCGCCGATTGTCGAGAACGGGTCGGTACTGGAGAAATCCGACGCGCTCCGGACCGTGTTCCGTTACGCCCAATCGCCGTCCGACGCGTAGAACGCCTCGCAACAGCCATGCAGGAAGCGTCACCGTGCGCTTGCCCATCCGGGAAGCCAACTCGTCGACGGTCAACGCGCCGTCGCCCGCGACGTTGAAGATGCCCACTTGGTTTCCGGTCACGGCCTCCGCAAAAGCGCCCGCGACATCGGTGTGCCAGACGAACACGAAGGGGCTGTCGCTCCCGGCAACCTTGAGCAGCTTGCGGCGATCGAACAACGCGGTGATCTGATTGTCGACGCTCTCACCCAAGATCGTGCCGATCCGGAAGACAACTTGTTCCAACTCCGGGTGTTCGACGCGATATTCGGCGAGCATCTCTTCGACCATCCGTTTGTGGCGACTGTAAGTGAATTCGTCGTTGCCTCGGACAGGTACGTCCTCGGTGATCCACGGTGGGTTGTCGGAGTGGTAGCCGTACGCCGCTCCGGACGAAGACACGACGATCCGTCCAACCCCGTGTTCGACGCAGGCCGCGAGCACGTTTCGTGTCCCGTCGACGTCGACGTGGTACTCCTGCTCTGCTGTCGTGTTCTTGCCGGGATTCACGATGGACGCAAGGTGGATCACGACGTTCGGTCGGTACTGACCGAACACCCGCCCCAATTCTGTGGGGTCGCAGACGTCCGCCCTAACGCGGCGGATGCGATCGTCCGGCGTGTCCTTGACGGTGAGGTCGACACAGACGACGGTGATGCCCTGCGCGATCAGTGCGTCGATGACAGCGGTACCCAGGAACCCGTTCCCGCCCGTGACGAGTGCGACGGTCATGCCGGTACCGCCTTTCGGGCGCGTCGCTTGGACCAGACCGTCGCCAGAGCCAGCCCGGCGATGATGTCCCAGATCCCCCACCAGCCGGCCACGACGGCCATGCCACCGAGCCCGTCGAAGAACGTGAACACCAGGCCAAGCCCCAGTCCGGCATTGCGGATGCCGACCTCGAAAGAGACGGCGCGACGGCTGTATTCGTTCAACCCGGTGACGGCGCCGCAGAAGTATCCCAGTGCGAGGGCAACCGTGTCGTGCAGGAAGACCGCGAGCAGTACCACCCCGATGTAGTCGACGAAGTACGACGCATTCCCTGACACCCCCGCGACGATGAAGATCAACAACGCCACCAACGAACCGTTTTTCACCCACGGCTGCGCTTTCGCGGCGATCTCCGGGAACTTTTGTGCCGCCCAGATGCCGAGAACGAACGGCACACCGATGATCAGGGCGATTTGCGCGACCATCTCGAGCGCATTCAGGTTCACGGACTGCAACAGAGCGTCGGTCTCCGGGCGTCGGCTCCCCCAGAACGCGAGATTGAGCGGCATGAGGAAGATCGCGAAGACGTTCGACACCGCCGTCATGGACACCGAGAGTGCGACGTCGCCGCCCGCCCGGTGAGTCAGGACATTCGAGATATTGCCCGGCGGGCAGCACGCCACCAGGATCATGCCGAGCGCTACCGAGGGAGCGGGCGAGAGAATCAGCGTCAGCAGAAAAGTCACTGCCGGCAGCAGCAGGAACTGGGCAGCGATACCCACCGCCATCGCCTTGGGTTTGGTGAGCGCACGACGGAAGTCGTCGACCGAGGTGTCGAGGGCGATCCCCAGCATGATCGCGGCCAGCACCACGTTGAGGATCATCAACGATCCCGGGTTGAAGTTGAGCACCACGTCATCGATCGGCATCACTGACCTCCCTTCGTCAGAGCGGCATCGAGCAGTCCGATGTGCCGTCTGATCGCCGATCGGTAGGCGTCCTTGTTCACGTAGTAGGCCATTCGTCCCAGCTTCATGTACTTGTATCCCCCGGACAGATCGGGAGGAGGGCCGGCCGCCGCTGCCGAGAATTCGCGCGCCGCGGCGGGGGCTTCGGTGCGTGCGGTGATCAATTTGGCCACCATCTCGGCCTGCTCGTAACGGCCCTGCCACCCGAGACCGGATGCTTCGACCATGCCGAGCACAAAGAGATTGTCGTGACGGCGACTCGCGACGTTGAGGAACAGGTCCGGGGCAGCGCCCGACCAGTCCAGGTCCTCGCGCGCGATGAAGGGATAGTCGAGGTGATACCCCGTGGCGCAGAGAACGAGGTCGTAGTCGGCAGACGATCCGTCGACAAACCGCACCGTCTTCCCCTCGAACCGGTCGACGTCAGCGCGCACGTGCACGTCACCGTGCCCGATGTGGTGCAGGATCAACGAGTTCACGACCGGATGCGATTCGTAGATCTTGTAGTCCGGTGCCGGAAATCCGAACCGCACCGGATCTCCCGTGAACTGCTTGAGTACCAAGGTGTCGACGCGTTGTTTGATCCACGGCGGCAACGGCTTTCCCTGATTCAAGGTGTCCGAGGGTCGCCCGAACAGATACTTGGGGACGAAGTAGTAGCCTCGCCGAACGCTCAAATCGACGCACTCGGCCTGGTGGACGGCATCGACGGCGATGTCGCATCCACTGTTGCCCGCTCCGATGACCAGCACTCTCTTTCCGCGGAAGATCTCGGCGCTGCGGTACTCGCTCGTGTGCATCAACGTGCCGGTGAAGTCGCCCCGGAACGTCGGTACGTTCGGCTTCGACAGCGTTCCGTTCGCGATGATCACGCCTCGATACCGCGCGACTGTCGTCTCACCGCTGCGACTACGCGTTGTGACCTGCCACAGCGAATCGACCGGCGAAACGTCGATGACGGTAGTGCCGAAGGCAAAGTGCTTGCGAAGATCGTGGGTATCGGCGTAGTCGCGGAAATACTCGGCAAGTTCGACGTGGCTCGGGTAGTCGGCAACCGAATCCGCCATCGGGAACTCCGCGAATGCGGTGGTGCCCTTCGACGAAATGAGGTGCGCCGACTCGTAGACGGTGCTGTGCGGGTTGTCGATGTCCCAGAGCCCACCGACGTCGTCGTGGCTCTCGAAGCCGTCGAACGCTGTGCCGGCTCGATCGAGGTTTCGTGCGCCGGCCAATCCAGACGGACCCGCTCCGATCAGCGCGTACTTGCCCTCTGTGCTCATGGGTCGAGCGTCGCAGATAGTTCGAATCTTGCGGCAATGTGCAGGATAATGACGTTATGAGCGCACTCGATGCCGACAACGATCGCGGGATAGATGAAATCGATCTGAGGATAATCAATGCGCTGCAGCTCGCTCCGCGATCGAAGTGGCTTGCGTTGGCCGGCCCACTCGAACTCGACGCCGCGACTCTCGCCCGGCGTTGGAATCGACTGTCCGAATCGTCGTTGGCCTGGGTCACGGTTACTCCGGGGCCACAGGTGCTGGGCACCATCGTCACAGCGATCATCGAAATCGATTGCTCACCAGAACTTCTCGACACCGTCGCGGCACGTCTCACCGTCTTGGCCCACGCCGTGACCATCGAAGTATCAACAGGTAGAGCCGATCTGCTCGTCACAGCCGGTACTGCAGACTTGGCGTCGATGTCGCGCTTCATCTCGGAAGAGATCGCAACCATCGACGGCGTACTCGCGACACGAACCTCGATCATCACACGCTGGTTCACCGAAGGTGGGCGATGGAGACTCAATGCGCTGGCACCGTCCGAGAAGGGTGTGCTGACCACCAGCGAAAACCGTACTGCCGTGCGCGCTCGGTCGACCGGCATTTCCGAAAAGGATCGCAAGGTTCTCACGATCCTCGCCTACGACGGGCGCACTCCCATGAAGGAGTTGGCCGACGCGATCGGTGTCAGTCCGGCTGCGTGCAAACGCCAGATCGACCGGCTCACGTCTTCGGGGTTGGTGGCGCTGCGGTGTGAATTTGCCCGGCCGCTGGCCGGGCTTCCCGTGCTCGCCACACTGTGGTGCCGCGTCGAACCCGAACTTCTCGATACTGCGGGCCGATTACTGAGCCGAGCGCCGGAAGTCCGAAACTGTTTTGCGGTGGTGGGCGCCGACAATCTGGTGGTTCAGTTGTGGCTGCATTCTCCTGCAGAACTCGATGCATTCGAAATTCGTCTGCGCAAGGAGATTTCGGGGCTTTACGTCACCGAACGATCCATCGTGCTGCACCTGCGCAAACTGCTCGGTCACGTACTCGATCAGGACGGGCGCAGAACCTCGACGATCGCCCCGGATGTGTGGTTGCCGAGCCGCACCGATTCACCGGAAAACCGATAACACGACAGAGCCCACGACCACCGGGAGTGGACGTGGGCTCTGTGATCAGTTGAGTAGATCAGCCGCGCATCTGCGCACCGACGGCCTTGGAGGCAGCCTCGACCGCGGCATCGCGAGCCGCGCTTGCCTCGTCCTCGGTCAGTGTCCGGTCGACACCACGGAATCGCAACGCGAACGCGAGCGACTTGCGGCCTTCACCGACCTGCTCGCCCTCGAAGACGTCGAAGAGGCGAATGTCTTCGAGAAGTTCGCCGCCGCCGGAACGCAGAGCTTCCTGGACCTTCGCCGCAGGAATATCGCGATCGACAACAACCGCCACGTCCTGGAGCACTGCAGGGAAGGGCGAAATGCGCGGCGCCGGCAGGTTCTCGACCAACGGCAAAGCGTCGAGGTCGATCTCCAGTGCACAAGTGCGCGCAGGCAATCCCGCACGCTCGAGAACAGCCGGATGCAGTTCGCCCGCATGACCGACTACGTTGCCGTCAACGACAACCTCGGCGCAACGGCCGGGATGCCACGGCAGGTACTGCGCCGCACGCAGTTCCACCTCGACGCCTGCTGCAGCTGCAATGACCCGCACTGCTGCAAAAGTGTCCGAAGCCTCGGCCTGACGGCCAGGACCCCAGGGGCCGCTCGGCTCACGCAAACCACTCAACACTGCAGCGATGTGCACGGGCTGAGCCGGCAACGACGCGATCAGGTTCGCGATCTGCTCGTCCGTCGGGCGACGATCCACCGGCAATGCATCCACCGGCTTGGTATCGGGGCCCGGCAGGACAACCTGCGCGATGCCGTACAGCGAAAGATCACGCTGACCGCGAGAAGCGTTGCGAGCCAGGATCTCCAGCAGACCCGGGAGCAGCGTGGTCGCCAACTCCGGACGATCGGCTTCGAGCGGGTTGAGGACCTTGCTGGTGTTGCGGCGCGGATCATCCGCGTCGAGGCCCCAGACGTCGAAGACGTTGGTGGGCAGGAAGACCGGAGGAAGTACCTCGACGTAACCGGCGTGAGCCACGGCCTTCGACACCATGCGCTTACGCCGCTGCGACGGAGTCAATCCGCGTCCGGCCGGAGCGGCGGGAAGCACCGACGGGATCTGCTCGAGACCTTCGAGGCGAAGAACTTCCTCGACGAGGTCCGCAGGCTGCACCAGGTCCGGACGCCACGACGGCGGCGTCGCGACCAACTGGCCGTGTCCCTCTTCGCTGACGCCGACCTCGACGTTGCAGCCAACCTGGGTGAGGCGGCGAGCTGCGGTGCCGTTGGGGTACGTGACTCCGGCGACACGATCGGGCAGGTCGATATCCATGCGAATGGCAGCGCGAGGGGCAACATCGCCCACGTCGGTCAGGACCGGCTCGATCCGTCCGCCGGCAATCTCGACCAGCAGAGCGGCTGCGCGGTCGACGGCCGCGAGCGGAATCGCCGGATCGACGACGCGCTCGAAACGCTTGCTCGCCTCACTCGGCAGCTTGTGCCGGCGCGCAGTCTTGAAGACTGCGAGCGGATCCCAAGTAGCTCCTTCGAGGAGGATGTCCGTCGTTGCCGTTCCCACCTCGGTGGTTGCGCCGCCCATGACGGCAGCCAGCGAGATGACTCCGGAATCGTCGGCGATGACAACGTCTTCGGGATCGAGCGTGCGTTCGACGTCGTCGAGCGTCGTCAGCTTCTCCCCCACCTTGGCGCGACGGACCACCAGGTCGCCCTGCACCGAGGTCGCATCGAACGCGTGCAGAGGTTGGCCGAGTTCGAGCATCACGTAGTTGGTGACGTCGACGGCCGGCGAGATCGGGCGAACACCCGAGAGCAGAAGTCGACGCTGCAGCCACCACGGGCTCACTGCCTGCGGATCAATACCCGTGATCTTCCGCATCACGAAACGCGAAGCCTTGGACTCCGGTTCGAGGCGCACCGGCCAGGCTTCACCCTCAGCCGGGTGCGCGGGAACCGAAGCGGGATCGGCATATTCGAGATCGAAGCCGCACGCGAGCTCTCGTGTGAGACCGCGGACCGAGAAGCAGTAACCACGGTCCGGGGTGATGTTCAGTTCGATGATCGTGTCACCGAGACCGAGCAACTCGTTGCCATCTGCGCCGGGTTCGGCGGTACCAGGCTCGAGCACCAAGATGCCCGAATGGTCTTTGCCGATACCGAGTTCCGAGACGGAGCAGATCATGCCGTCGGACACCTGGCCGTACGTCTTGCGAGTGGCGATTTCGAATCCGCCGGGCAGCACCGCGCCGGGCAGCGCAACGACGACGAGGTCACCCTCGTTGAAATTGCGTGCGCCACAGACGATGCCGCGAGGCTCGGGTTCGCCGACCTCGACCTGGCAGAAGCGGATCGGCTTCTTGAACTCGGTCAGTTCGGTGATGGAGACGACCTTGCCGACGACCAACGGGCCGTCGATCGCCTCGAGTGTGTCGAGTTCCTCGACTTCGAGTCCCACCCGGACGAACCCGGCGTCCAGCTCTTCCGGGGTCACCTCCCAGTCCGGAGTTGCCCGCTGCAGGATCTCGGTCAGCCAGGATTGCGCTACTCGCACGTCTGCTCAGCTCTCTCGTTTGTCGATAAGTCTTTGTGAAAGTTCCGCGGACCGGATCGGTCAGCCTGCGACACCGAAGGGCAGCGTGAAACGCACGTCACCTTCGACGATGTCGCGCATGTCCGGGATACCGTTGCGGAACTGCAGGGTCCGCTCGAGGCCCATGCCGAATGCGAAACCCGAGTACTCGTCGGGATCGATACCGCTGGCGCGCAGAACGTTCGGGTTGACCATGCCGCAGCCGCCCCACTCGACCCAGCCTGCGCCGCCCTTCTTGTTCGCGAACCAGACGTCGACCTCGGCCGACGGTTCCGTGAACGGGAAGTAGTTGGGGCGCATACGGGTACGGGTCTCGGGGCCGAAAAGGGCACGAGCGAACGCGTCGAGAGTCCCGCGCAGGTTGGCCATGGTCAGGCCCTTGTCGACGGCCAGGCCTTCGACCTGCGAGAAGACAGGCGTGTGGGTCGCATCGAGTTCATCGGTGCGGAACGTGCGGCCCGGGCACACCACGTAGATCGGCACCTCACGCGAGAGCATGGTGCGGACCTGCACCGGCGAGGTGTGGGTACGCAGCACCTGGCGAGAGTTCTCGGGTGCCAGGTGGAAGGTGTCCTGCATCGTGCGCGCAGGGTGATCCGGCAAGAAGTTGAGCGCGTCGAAGTTGAAGTGCTCGGTCTCCACCTCCGGACCCTCGGCAACTTCCCAACCCATCGCGACGAATACGTCGGCGACCTGCTCGGAAATCAGGCTGATCGGGTGACGAGCCCCGACGGGGTGGCGATCGGAAGGCAGAGTGACGTCGATTGCCTCGGCAACCAACACCGCGGCGTCACGCTCGGCGAGGAGAACCTCACGACGAGCGTCGTACGCGTTGTTGATCCGAGTGCGGAAGATGTTGACGCGCTTACCGGCGTCCGCCTTTTCCTTGCCCGGAAGGCTGCCGAGTCCCCGGCGCGCGAGGGCGATCGGGGACTTGTCCCCCAGGTGCTCCACCTTGACGTGCGCCAGCGCGTCCAGGTCAGCGGCGTCCGCCAGCGCCTTCTCGGCGTTCTCAGCCGCAGCGGTCAACGCCTCTTCGGTGAGTACACTCGCGTCGACCTCCGGCGGTGTCGCGCCCTCATTTTTGGCCACGGCTGTGACGCTCCTGTCGCTTCTCGGTTTACTTCTCGTACTGCGTGCTTCTTGTACTGCTTACTTCTTGTACTGCGAGCGAGCATTCGAACTCGCTCGAGCATTGTCTCTGCTCTTGTATTGTCTCAGGCTTCCGCAAATGGGATTCCGTGAGGTCTTCGCGTGCGCTTTCAGCCGTGATCGGCGGCGCGATTTTGCACCCGCGCGCTTGCGTACAGGCAAATTGCCGCCGCTGTCGCGAGGTTCAAGCTTTCGGCGCGGCCATGGATCGGAATCCTGACCCGATGATCAGCCTGCGCGGCGATCGCCGGATCGAGACCGTGAGCTTCGTTACCGAACAGCCAAGCCGTCGGCTTGCTCAGCAACTCGTCGGCCTCGTCGAGATCGACCTCGCCGTCAGCTGCAGTCGCGAGAATCTGAATGCCGGCTGCGCGAATCTGCTCGATCACCGACACCGTGTCTCGATCGCGGACGACTGGCAGGTGAAAGAGGCTGCCCGCCGACGAACGAACGACCTTGCCGTTGTGCGGATCGACGCTGTCACCGGCGAGGATTGCCGCATCGGCACCCACTGCGTCGGCGATGCGAATGACGGTGCCCGCGTTACCTGGTTCGTTGACCTCGACCGGCACTGCGAGCAGGCGGGTCTCCTGATGGACGGCTGCGCTCAGCGGTACATCCAGTAGATCGCTGACGGCAACGAGACCGGGCGGCGTGACGGTGTCGCTCAGAGCTTTGATTGCTCGATCGGTCACAAGAGCAACACGAACTCCAGCGGTCAGCGCCCGATCGATGACGTGCTGATAGCGCTCGGCTGCGTCCTCGGTGTAGAAGAGGTCGTGTACCGGGCGGGCCTCGCCGTGCGAGAGTGCACCGTTCAACAGTTCGGTGACCGAGTTCTCGCCCTCTACGAGGAAACGTCCTGCTTTGCGTCGTTCTGCTGTGCGCAGGAGCTTGACAGCAGAAACGACCCGCGGAGTCCGCTCGGTGAGCGGGTCCACGGGCCGTTGCTGTGATGCGTGAATCAGGCTGCTTCTCCGGCAGGAGCGTTCACGTCAGCCGGCAGAGCTGCCTTCGCGAGTGCGACCAGGCCGGCAAAGGCCTCGGCATCGGAGACAGCGAGCTCGGCCAGGATCTTGCGGTCGACCTCGACCTCTGCCAGACGCAGGCCCTGGATGAGGCGGTTGTACGTGATGTCGTTTGCGCGAGCTGCAGCGTTGATACGCGTGATCCACAGCTTGCGGAACTCGCCCTTGCGCGCACGACGGTCGCGGTACGCGTAGGTGAGCGAGTGGAGCTGCTGCTCCTTGGCCTTGGTGTACAGACGCGAACGCTGTCCACGGTAGCCGCTGGATGCAGCAAGAATTGAACGACGCTTCTTCTGGGCGTTGACCGCCCTCTTTACGCGTGCCACTTGAAAAATCCTGTCAATCTAGGGGCTGAAAATACGGCCCCGGGTGGTCAGTAAGGGGGCGACTCAGATGCCGAGCATGCGCTTGATGCGCGGAGCGTCGTCAGGGCTGACAACAGCGACACCGTCGAGACGACGGGTAACCCTGCTGGACTTGTGCTCGAGAAGGTGGCGACGGCCGGCCTTCTGGCGCATGAGCTTTCCGCTGCCGGACACCTTGAATCGCTTCGAGGCGCCGCTGTGGCTCTTCATCTTGGGCATGGAGTCCTCAGTTCTTGTTACGTGGTGGATCTTGGGAAATCGACTAGCTGGCCGGAGCCTCGGGAGCGGCATCGCCGGTCGCCGGTGCTTCCGGAGCTGCTTCACTGGAAGCCGGTGCGGCCGGAGCCGGACGCGGAGCAGCCTGAGCCACTGGCGCCTGAGCGCTCTCCTGCGCCTTGACGCGAGTCTTGGCGCCCTTGTGCGGTGCCAGGACCATCGTCATGTTTCGGCCGTCCTGCTTTGCCGAGGTTTCGACGAATCCGAGATCTGCGACGTCTGCTCCCAGACGCTGCAGAAGGCGGTAGCCGAGTTCGGGGCGTGACTGCTCACGTCCGCGGAACATGATCGTGACCTTGACCTTGGAACCGGCTTCAAGGAAGCGAACGACGTTGCGCTTCTTGGTCTCGTAGTCGTGGTCGTCGATCTTGGGTCGGAGCTTCTGCTCCTTGATGACCGTCAGCTGCTGGTTCTTACGTGACTCACGTGCCTTCTGCGCAGCCTCGTACTTGAACTTGCCGTAGTCCATGATCTTGCAGACCGGTGGACGGGCATCAGGAGCTACCTCGACCAGGTCGAGGTCGGCCTCAAGGGCCAAGCGGAGTGCATCTTCAACACGCACGATGCCTACCTGTTCCCCGCCAGGTCCGACCAAACGAACCTCGGGAACGCGGATACGATCGTTGATGCGGGTCTCAGTGCTGATGGGGCCTCCTAGGTTGAACGGTGCGGTCTTCATGACCGCACGCAGCCCGTACCGCCCGCACCCCAACAAAAAAGCCCCGCTGTGATGATTGCTCATCCGCGGGGCCCGATGTCGACCGATCACATAAGATCCAGCTCACGCCGAAACCTATCTCCTCGACTGAGCGAGGAACCTGACGAAGAATTGATCTCCGATAACAGGTGACCGGAACCACTGAACTGCAGTTTCACCTGCCGTGCAGAGGTGGGAGTCGGACTCCACTTGCTGCCCCCGAACAAGTCGGAGGCGGTCGTTGCAACAAGAGTAACAGGTCGCCACAGATGAAAGAAATCGGTGCCGCTCCCAGTGCTGCCGGGAGAGGCCCGATTCAACACCACCACGGCCTGATGGAATCCTTACAACCATGAGTGAGAACTTCGAGGCAGATCAGAACACCGACGGCGCGAACCCCGACGTCCGCGAACTCTCCGAAGTTCCCGCGGTCGAGGTCATCAGCCGCGCCGCAGTGATGCTGATGAGTTCGGCTGCCGAAAAACTCGGCCTCTCCGACGCCGATCCGTCTTCCAGTCCCTATCTGGACCTCGACGAAGCTCGTCGAGTCATCACGGCGCTTGCCGGACTCGTGACTGCGTCGGTCGAATACCTCGGCCCCCACGCGGGACCCATCCGTGAAGGCCTTCAAGCCCTGCAGCGCGCATTCCGTGAGGCCTCCTCGCACCCGGACGAGCCAGGAAAGGGACCGGGCGAGAAGTTCACCGGTCCGGTCTACTGAGTTGGCAACCGCCAACAAGACTCAACCGACGCCCGGTGACGTCGACGCATTCATTTCACGCGTCGACGACCGCAAGCGTGCCGACAGCGTGGAGTTGATCTCCTTGCTGTCGGCCGCGACCGGCGAGCCTGCCGTGATGTGGGGCTCGAGCATCATCGGTTTCGGGGCACGGCACTACCGGTATGCGAGTGGCCACGAAGGTGACACCCCACTGATCGGGTTCTCCCCCAGGGCCACCGCGCTCACGTTGTATTTGTCGCTGAACTTCGACGACTACACCGACACACTGGCGCGCCTCGGCAAGCACAAGATCGGCAAGGGCTGCCTGTACGTCAAACGGCTGAGCGACGTCGACATGGCAGTCCTGACCGAACTGATCGCGGATTCCGTTGCCGCAGCCCGCAACATGATCGACTGAACAGGTCACCTTCGTGGGGCTACAGGCCGAGCGTCTTCGGGCGGTTGGCCGAACAGGGTCGAATCCCGTGGTGTGAAGTGATCGTTCGTGAGCGTGGCCCGACGCATTCGATCGAGTCGAAACCACCGCACCGCGTCGCGCTGGCGACACCAGCCGATGAGAAACCACTGCCCACGGTCCTGCGCCAGAATGTGCGGCTCAACTGCCCGCACCGTCTCCGCACCGTCCCCATCCACGTAGTGCAACGACACGACGCGACTCTGTTCGAGCCCCTGCTCGACGGCCCGCCGGTTCGTGCGCGAATCCGCTACTACCCCGCCGTCGCCGCGAATCCACACACGGCCACCGAGTTCGGCGACCTTACGACGACTCTCCTCGTCCATCACGTCGAGCAGTTTCGCCAGAGCTGCTCGTCCGTCCGGCGCAAACGGGGCGTCACCGGCCGCCGTCAAGGCCAACGCGATTGAAACTGCTTGAGGAACAGTGAAATTGACCGGCGGTAGCGTGGCGCGACCTGCGAGTCGGTATCCACCCCCGGGGCCCGAGCGCGCCTCGATCGCCGCGCCCGACATCATCAGAGTCTCGATATCCCGCTTGATCGTCCGGGTGGTGACACCGAATTCCTCGGACAATCGGGAACACGTAGCCCCTCGATCGCCCTGTCGCCGAAGCTCTTCGACGAGAGCGTGCAATCTCGCAGCTCGATTCACGTTCACCAGTGTCGCAGATTTCGATACCAAACAGTGACATAATTGGTGACACTCTGTTGTCACCAACCTGATTGCACAGTGAGTCCATGAAAACTCACATCGTTCTTGTTCCCGGATTCTGGCTCGGCTCATGGGCTTGGGACGCAGTCCTCCCCCACCTCGAGCGCTCCGACACCACCCGCGTGACCAGCCTGACGCTGCCCGGACTCGACGCCGTCGATGCAGATAGATCAGCGGTCACCTTCGACGCCCACGTCCGCGCAGTCATCGACGCTGTATCGGATTCAGACGAACGTACGGTACTGGTCGTGCACAGCGGCGCCGGCCCGGTGGGATACGCGGTAACCGATCGCATCCCGGATCGGGTCGCGCGGATCGTCTACGTCGATTCAGGTCCCATGCCCGACGGCGCGGCGCTGCGACCGGATCTGGCCGCTGACGTCGTCGAGGTACCGCTGCCGACGTGGGCAGAACTTGAAGCAGACGGCAGCAGCCTCGAAGGACTCGACGAGAAGGCTCTCGAGGCGTTTCGCGCCAACGCCGTCCCCGAACCGGCCGGGCCGGCGCGTGAGCCAATTGTCCTGACGAACGAAAAGCGCTACCAGGTGCCGTCAACCGTCGTTTGCAGCACGTTCCCGTCCGCGGTGATTGCCCAGATGGCCGACGGAGGTCATCCGATGGCCGCAGAACTGGCGAAACTCCCCGTGACGTACGTCGACCTCCCGACCGGCCATTGGCCGATGTGGTCGCGCCCCGAAGACGTCGCCCAGGTGATCCTCGAGGCCGCCGCTTCCTGATCGACAAAGCAGTGATGCCGGATCGGATTCCGACCCGGCATCACTGACCGACTTCTACTTGCTCACCTTCTACTAGCTCACGGAAGCAGCTTTCTTCCGTGGCGCCGCCTTCTTTGCGGCAACTGCCTTCGTTGCACGCTTCTTGGTGATCGGCTTGGCCTTGACGGGCGGGTGCTGTGCGGTGAGAACCTCACTGAGGAACTTGCCCGTGTAGCTCTCGGGGACCGCGGCAACGTCCTCCGGGGTACCTTGCGCCACAACGGTTCCGCCGCCGGATCCACCTTCGGGCCCCATGTCGACGACCCAGTCCGACGTCTTGATCACGTCGAGGTTGTGCTCGATCACGATCACGCTGTTGCCCTTGTCGACCAGACCGTTGATCACGATCAGGAGCTTGCGGATGTCCTCGAAATGCAGACCCGTGGTGGGCTCGTCGAGGATGTAAACCGTGCGACCGGTGGACCGCTTCTGCAACTCGGCGGCCAGCTTGACGCGCTGCGCCTCACCACCGGACAGGGTCGGAGCCGGCTGACCCAGTCGGACATAGCCCAGTCCGACGTCGACCAGCGTCTTGAGGTACCGGTGAATAGAGGTGACCGGCTGGAAGAACTCGGCTGCTTCCTCGATGGGCATGTCGAGTACCTCGGCGATCGACTTGCCCTTGTAGTGGACCTCGAGCGTTTCGCGGTTGTACCGAGCGCCGTGGCATACCTCGCAGGGCACGTACACGTCCGGCAGGAAGTTCATCTCGATCTTCAAGGTTCCGTCGCCGGAGCACGCCTCGCAGCGTCCACCCTTGACATTGAACGAGAATCGGCCGGGCTGGTAACCGCGGACTTTCGCTTCCGTGGTGGCCGCGAACAGGGTTCGGATCTTGTCGAACACACCGGTGTACGTCGCCGCATTCGATCGCGGAGTCCGGCCGATCGGAGACTGATCGACCTGCACGAGCTTGTCCAGCTGATCGAGACCGTTGATTCGTGTGTGACGGCCAGGCACCTGGCGTGCACCGTTGAGCTTGTTCGCCATGACGGTCGCGAGAATGTCGTTGACCAACGTCGACTTGCCCGAACCGGAGACACCGGTGACAGCGGTGAGAACACCCAGCGGGAAACTCACGTCGATGCCGTCGAGATTGTGCTCGCGAGCTCCGACCACCGTGACCTGACGTTTGCGATCCACCGGCCGACGAATGGCCGGAACCTCGATGAAGCTGCGACCCGACAGGTAGGCGCCTGTCAAAGACTCTTCACACGTCAGCAGTTCTTCGTACGGTCCGCTGTGGACGACCTTGCCGCCGTGCTCGCCGGCGTACGGTCCGATGTCGACCACCCAGTCGGATGTACGGATCGTGTCTTCGTCGTGTTCGACGACGATCAGCGTGTTGCCGAGGTCGCGCAGGCGCGTCAGGGTTTCGATCAGTCGCCGGTTGTCACGCTGGTGCAGCCCGATGGACGGCTCGTCGAGCACGTACAACACACCGACGAGCCCGGATCCGATCTGCGTTGCCAAGCGAATTCGCTGGGCTTCGCCACCGGACAACGTGCCCGCGGCTCGCGAGAGGGAAAGGTATTCCAGGCCGACGTCGAGCAGGAAGCCGAGGCGCGCCTGAACTTCCTTGAGGACCTGACCCGCGATTGCCTCTTCACGCGAGCCGAGAGTGAGGCTGTTCAGGAAATCCGCGCAATCGGAGATCGACAGTTCACAGACCTCGGCGATGGACTTACTGCCGAAGTCTCCAGCCGCGATAGTTACCGACAGGATTTCGGGGCGCAGGCGAGCACCACCACACGCCGGGCACGGGGTGTCGCGCATGTACCCGTCGTAGCGTTCCTTCATCTGATCGGATTCGGTCTGTTCGAGCCGGCGGTGCAAGAACGGCATCACACCTTCGAACTCCGCGTAGTAAGAACGGGTACGGCCGTATCGATTCTTGTACCGGACGTGCACCTGCTCTTCGCTGCCTTCGAGGATTGCTTTGCGGGCCTTCGCCGGCAACTTGTTCCACGGCGTCTTCATGTCGAATCCGAGAATGTCGCCGAGGCCGGACAGCAGGCGTCCGAAGTACTCGGAACTCTGGCCCATCGACCACGGCGCGATTGCACCGTCTTCGAGACTCAGGTCAGGGTCCGGAACCACCAGATCCGGGTCGACCTCCTTGCGGATACCGAGGCCGGTGCATTCCGGGCAGGCGCCGTAGGGCGAGTTGAAGGAGAACGAGCGCGGTTCGAGATCGTCGATCGCGAGTGCGTGGCCATTCGGGCAGGCCAGCTTCTCTGAGAAACGACGCTCACGATCAGGTGCATTTTCTTCACGGTCGACGAAGTCGAGGACCACGATGCCTTCGGCCAATCGAAGTGCGGTCTCGACCGAGTCGGTCAGGCGCTGCTTCGAGCTCGCCTTGACCTGCAATCGGTCGACCACTACTTCGATGTCGTGCTTTTCCTGCTTCTTGAGCTTCGGCGGATCGGCCAGCGAATGGACGACTCCGTCGACGCGCACACGCGAGTAGCCCTGGGTGTTGAGCTGATCGAAGAGATCGACGAACTCGCCCTTACGAGTACGGACCACTGGTGCGAGGACCTGGAACTTGATGCCCTCCTCCATCTCGAGCACCTGGTCGACGATCTGCTGAGGCGTCTGACGTGCGATCTTCTCACCACACACCGGGCAGTGCGCCGAACCTGCGCGGGCATAAAGGAGCCGGAGGTAGTCGTAGACCTCGGTGATCGTGCCCACCGTCGAACGAGGGTTGCGGTTGGTCGACTTCTGGTCGATGGACACCGCCGGCGACAAACCCTCGATGAAATCGACATCGGGCTTGTCCATCTGACCGAGGAACTGACGCGCGTATGCCGAGAGTGACTCGACGTAGCGGCGCTGACCTTCGGCAAAGATCGTGTCGAACGCGAGGCTGGACTTGCCGGAGCCGGACAACCCGGTGAAGACGATCAGGCTGTCTCGCGGGAGGTCGAGATCGACTCCTCGCAGATTGTGCTCACGCGCACCCCGCACGATCAGGCGATCCGCCACACCAATTCCCTTCATTGTCAATCGTCCGGGGCCGTCCCCCCGGAGAAGTCTCGAGTGGCCTCGCAAACGCGAGTCCTCGAGCGATCGTCATCGTAGGCCGAGCCACCGACACGTTTATCTCACCAGGCGAGCCCATCGCTCTACCTGCCCCTATTCGAAGGTAGCCTGCGTTTCATGACGAATCAGCCCATCGTGATCGACGACTCCTACACCGGTCAGGTCTCCCCCGATTCTGCCCCTCAGCGGCGCACAGTCGACGGTGCCGTCATCACGAAGATGTCGGTCGGCCCCATGGACAACAACACTTACCTCGTCGTCTGTTCCGCGACCGGGAAATCTCTCCTGATCGATGCGGCCAACGAGGCCGAGAAGATCATTGCGCTCATCGAACAGGAAGCACCTGTTTTCGATTCCATCGTCACCACCCATCAACACGGCGATCACTGGTTGGCTTTGCAGGACGTCCACGCTGCCACCAAGGTGCCGACCGCCGCTCACCCTCTCGACGCGGAGGTCCTTCCCGTCACCCCGGACGTACTCCTCGAAGACGGCGACAAGGTGACAGTAGGCAATCTGAGCCTCGACGTCATCCACCTGTCCGGCCACACGCCCGGTTCCATTGCGTTGGCTCTGACCGAACCGAACGGGCAGGTTCACCTCTTCACCGGCGACTCACTCTTCCCCGGAGGCGTCGGAAAGACCGCCGACCCCGAGAAGTTCACTTCCCTGCTCGACGACGTGGAAAACAAGTTGTTCGGAAGGTACGACGACGCGACTGTCGTCTACCCCGGGCACGGCAAGGACACGACGCTGGGTACCGAGCGCCCGCACCTGGCGGAATGGCGCGAGCGCGGTTGGTGACGTTTCACCTGTTCCGTACTAGACCCCGCTAGCCGACTTCCTGACTATCGACCTGTTCGCCGTCGACCTGTTCACCGTCGACGCGAAGTCGCGGAAGCCAGGTCGACAGAGTCCGGCCGAGTCCTTCGACCATCCGTTCCCCGAACACACAGCGTGCGTTCCCACGGATGGCAGAAGGTGTAGCCCGGATCCTGCCAGTCCAGGACGACAAAGTTGGGATCGTCGTTCCAATCGATGACAAAACAGCGCAACGCTTCGGCGTTGATCGCATCAACTCGAGCGGCCCACGCCCCTGGAGTCGCAGCTGGCACCGCACCCAAATCGAAGACCACGGACGGCGTCGGCTCAGCGATACCTTCGTGGTCACCGCACCATGGTGGTTGATCGGTGTGCATTGTGTGACACCTTCGAACACGCCGTATGCGGATACGCGGTAACGGATACTTCAGAACGGTGTGTCCGGATCGGTGGAGAAGTCATCGACGCAGTACAGCGCGCTTCGGCGACCAGGAATCCGTCAACCGGGTCAGGCGTCGCGGGATCGCCGAACCGGACCAATTCCTTGTGAGATCGCTAGGGTGGAAAACGAACCTACATCGGGAGGCTTGAAACATGCTGGTACGTCGAATTGCTCGTCCACTGCTTTCCACGATCTTCATCGCCGGGGGAATCGATGCTTTGCGCAACCCCGCTCAGCGAGCAGCCAAAGCGTCGCCGCTGATCGACAAATCCGTCGAGACGCTGCCAGGAGCAGTGACGCAGAAGGTGCCTGCTGATCCGGAAACACTCGTCAAGATCAACGCCGCCGTCCAGATCGGCGGCGGTGCCCTGCTGGCCACCGGCAAGGCGCCGCGTCTCGCGTCGTTGGTCCTCGCGGGGAGCCTGGTACCGACCACGCTTGCCGGTCACGACTTCTGGAACGAAACCGATCCGTCACTGCGAGCGATGCAGCGGACCAACTTCATCAAGAACGTCAGCCTGCTCGGCGGACTGATGATCGCGTCCGTCGACACAGAGGGCAAGCCGTCGCTCGGCTGGCGTGGCCGCCGCGCCGCGAAGAAGGCTCAGGCGTCTATCGCCGCGGCACTTCCGTTGGTCGCATCGCAGACCGATCACACGAGCGATCGCGTCGAACACGCTCTGTCGGTGGCGTCCGAACGCGGTTCCGAACTTGCCGAAACCGCGAAGGCGCACGGCACGGATTGGCTCGAACTTGCCAAGGAGCGCAGCTCCGAGTTCGCGGAGATCGCGAGCAAGCGTGCCGCGGAATTCGGAGAGGTCGCCAAAGAACGCGGCCCGGACATCCTCGAAGTCGCGCAGAAGCGCGGCTCCGAACTGGCCGAGACCGCACGCGAGCGCAGCGCCGAACTGGCAGAGCTGGCGAGCAAGCGCAGCTCCGAGTTCGCCGAACTCGCGCTCGAAAAGAGCAACGAGTGGGCCGAAACGGCGTCGGAGCAGACCGAGGTGCTGGGTAAGCGTGCCCGAAAGCGCGCCGAGAAGGCGCTCGAAAAGGCTCGCGCCAAGAAGGACGAATTGACGCACTGAGTGCACCGAAAAACACGGTCAGGCCACCTTCGGGTGGCCTGACCTGTATCTATGCGGCAGTTCATCTGGGGGAACTAGACTGTCTTGGCGCTTTTGCAGCGCGTGAATTTCTCATCAAGCCTAGGAGATCCTTTGCCCGACGCGGACCCGTCACTGAACGAGCAAGAGCTCGAGCAGCAGTACGTGACGATGTTGTACTCCCGTCTCGACGATCTTCGAAAGTATGCCCAAACTCGCTTGAGCACGGTCCTCCTCGAGACCGGCGGAACCCCGCAAGCACGCAGTGAACGCGAATCCTTCAATGCCATGTACACCGAGGATCTCGCCAAGTACGACGCAGCCGAGAACGGAATGTGTTTCGGACGCATCGACTTCGACGACGAGCGACGCTACGTCGGCCGACTCGGAATTCTGGACACCGACAACGACTACGAAACGCTACTGCTCGACTGGCGAGCTCCGATGGCACGCCCGTTCTATCTGGCGACGCCCGCGGCACCTGAGGGCGTCAAGCGACGACGCCATATCCGCAGTCGGAGCCGAACAGTCACCGGAATCAACGACGAATACCTGGACCTCGACGCTGCCCGAGCCGCCGGCGTGGTGACCGAAGCCGGCGGCGTCGCCGGTGAGAGCGCACTCCTGGACGCTCTGAACGCAGCGCGTACGGGTCAGATGAACGACATCGTCGAGACCATTCAGAGTGAGCAGGATGCCATCATCCGCTCCGAGCACAAAAGCGTTCTGGTGGTCCAGGGCGGTCCGGGTACCGGCAAAACCGCAGTCGCCCTTCACCGTGCCGCGTTCCTGCTCTACACCTACCGCCAGCAACTGGCCAAGGCCGGTGTTCTCATCATCGGGCCGAACGCGACGTTCCTCGACTACATCAGCCAGGTCCTTCCTTCACTCGGTGAGACCGGAGTTCTGCTCTCGACGATCGGGGACCTGTACCCCGGAGTGCGTGCGACTCGTACGGATTCCCTCGCCGCCGGTGAGATCAAGGGTTCCCTCGCGATCCTCGATGTACTCAAGAACGCCGTCCGGGATCGGCAGGAAGTCCCGTCGAAGCCGATCACCCTTCGATTCGACACGTACGACTTGAAGCTGGATCGCAAGACTGTCACGAAGGCTCGCGGACGTGCTCGGTCGTCGCGTCGCCCACACAACCTGGCGCGCCCGATCTTCGTGGCAGCAGTCATCGAGGCGTTGGCACTGCAGATGGCCGAACTCATCGGCGGCAACCTCGTCGACGGCGGCTCACTCCTCAGTCGCGACGACATCGCCGACATTCGCGACGAGATGCGTGAGGACGCGGACATCATGTCCGCCATCGGAAAGCTGTGGCCTGAATTGTCGCCGCAGCAAATCCTCGCGGAACTGTGGACCTCTCCGGCGAGGTTGGCCAAGGCAGCGCCGCAACTCGACGACGCCCAACGCGACGAGCTTCTGCAGAGCGTCGGACCAGGTTTCAGTGCGGCAGACGCTCCCCTCCTCGATGAACTGGCCGAGATCCTCGGAGTCGACGATGCCGCCGAACGCGAACGCGCACAACGTGAATGGCGCGCGCAGATCGCCGACGCCCAGGGCGCCCTCGACATCCTCACCGGCTCTGCACCACAGGATCTCGAAGACGAGATGGACCCCGAGATCTTGATGGCGTACGACTTGATCGACGCCAGCCAACTCGCCCAGCGCCACGATCAGGGCCAGCGCCAGACCACGGCAGAACGCGCTGCCGGCGACCGAACCTGGACCTACGGTCACGTGATCGTCGACGAAGCCCAAGAGCTCTCCGAAATGGCGTGGCGAATGCTGATGCGGCGCATACCGAATCGCTGGATGACGTTGGTCGGCGATACAGCTCAGACCGGTGATCCCGCGGGAACCTCGTCCTGGCAGAAGATTCTCGAGCCTTACGTCGCCAAGCGCTGGAAGCTCACCGAACTGACCGTCAACTACCGAACTCCCTCGGAGATCATGGATGTCGCGCACCGTGTGCTCGAAGAGATCGACCCGGAGCAATCCGTGCCCCGGTCGGTACGCGACAGCGGATTCGCGCCGTGGGCACTCAAGACCACGGCCGAAGAATTGGAATCGACCGTGCGCCGTTGCATCGAGTCCGAGTCGCATCCCGGTATCACCGCAGTGATCGCCGGTTCCGAGGTCGTTGCCGATCTGGCGGGCATTGCGAGTGAGACCGTAAGTGTCCTGTCGGTCAAGGACGTCAAGGGACTCGAGTTCGACACCGTGTTGATCGTCGAACCTGCCGACATTCTCGACGAGTCACCACGCGGAATGAACGACCTCTACGTCGCGTTGACCCGCGCTACCCAGAGGCTCGGCATCATTCACGTCGAATCGCTCCCCGCGGTTCTCGACGGCGTCGCGGCAGCAGAGTTGGCCTTCGATTCGTGAGCCTCACGGAGTAGGTTCGTGCGTGACACCACGAATCGTGGTGTCACCCCAATTTGTGTCGACGACTGAAGGAATGACCCCTCGTGCTTGGCCTGCCCGCAAGTTCCGCCGCACCCTTCCGCAAGATCGCTCGCGTGGTGATCTGTGTCGGGATGCTTGCGGCGGTGACAGCCGGTTGTTCAGAGGATGATTCGAGTTCAACGACTGCTGCAGGCAGCGACGACATCGCTGCTGTTGCTGCCGCACCGACCGAAAAACCGGTAGACGATGCAGAACGGCTGCGGGCGGCGCTTGCATCTACCGGGGTCAAGCCAGCCTTTTCCGACGACATGTTGCAGGCGCTCGGTGACGGTGTCTGCCAGCAGCTCGCGGCCGGCACGGATCGAGCGATGATCATCGCGAATCTGCGGACGGTATCGCTGAACGGCGCGAGCGAACCGATGGTCACCACCGGAAACGACTCGGCCGCATCGACAACGCCCCCCAGCGCCGATCAGCTGGCTGAAGTGTTCGTCGATGCGGCCGAGGCCGACTACTGCCGGTAGGTCAGCGAACGGTGTGCACGATCAGGACATCGGATGTCGCCTTGCGCGCCGCATCGGAAGGCACCGATCCGAGCAGACGCCCGGTCAGTGTGTTCAATCCGCGATTTCCGACGACCAGCAAGTCACCCTTGACCTCGTCGAGCAAAGCGAGAAGCGATTCGACGGGAGCGCCGACGATAGCGCGCTCGACAACATCCTTGGCACCCTGGGCATGTGCGCGCTCACGAGCGGTGCGAAGGATCTCGTAGGTCGGAGCGGAACCGGTGACCTGGTAGGCCTCGTTACCCAACGCATCAGCGGCAGCGCTGACGTCCTTGGGATCAGCCGGGTAGTACGCACACGCGATGACGAGCTGAGCGTCCGAGCCACTGGCAATGGCGGCAGCTCTGTCGACTGCCTTCAGTGACGACTCGGAGCCATCGGTTCCTACGACAACGGTCCGGTAGGCACTCATTCATTCCTCCATGGTTACGGGACGGACGGTACGGCCGGCACCGGGCGCAACGCTGTTGCGCCCGCTCGACAACCGCTGCGCTGACATTAGCGGGATTGTGCCGCGGATAGTGTTATTTGCAGTACACGCCACAAGCCCACAATGAATGTGATTCTTCGTCACAGACACATTTGTGCGGCGGTGACCACTCAGCGAAGTTTGCCGAAGCGGGGCCCGAACAGCGCCGCCGGAAAAACTTCCTGCTCGACCAGGGCGGTACGCCACGGCGTCGCCAATTCCAGCAACCGCTTGGCACCCTCCTCACCCAACGCATCCCACGGAGCCAAAGCGAGGTCGTCCGTCAGGTCTTCGACGACGTCACGCAGTTCCTGCCCGTCCTCGGTCAGTGCACCGGACGAACGATCCAGCAGTTCGCGGTTCTTCAAACTCTCGACGGCCTCGTCCCACTGTTCCTGCGACCATCCGCGGCGAGTCTGCGCGAACTTGCGCTGAAACCCGATTCCCGTCGCGGTGTGCGTGATCAACGCGTCCAGGCCGTTCAATCCCGCGGTCTGAAGAGCCGCAATGTGACCGTCGCCGCGATACTCACGCAGCAGTGTCAGCGCGTGCCAGAAACGCAGGTGCGGTTCGATCGGCCAGTCGAGCGACGCCCAACCCGCGTACAGGGGGCGGCCGTCCACTCCGGGGATGTTCTGAGCCGCGATCGACACGAGTTCGGCGGCCTCGGCCATGTCTGCCGATCCTGTCACGTCCGCACCGAACAGGCGGACGTACGCCGCGTCGATTGCCCGATACCGCGCGGCGACAACCTCTGTGGGCCTTGCCAATTCCCAGGCACGTGGGATGACGCTGGCGATCAGTTCGGGATTGAAGTTGAAGAAGGTGGCCGTGACGACAGTCGCGGGTGGAGCGCCGAGCGGTGCTGATCGCCCTGCGAAGTACACCATTCGGCCAGGCTCCAACCCGACGCCGACAAGCTCCTTCTCCGTCTCCGGGACGAAGTACGCCAACGAGTGGAGAAGTTCGAGAGTCCGCGCGGTCTTGCCTGCAGTCTGTGCATCCATACCTGAAACCGTAGCGGTCGAGAGCACGAACCCACGCGAGGCGACCTACTTGAGACCCGCGGCGTCCATCCCTCGGAGCTCCTTCTTCAAATCCGAGATTTCGTCTCGCAATCGCCCAGCCAACTCGAACTGAAGGTCGCGTGCAGCGTTCATCATCTGATCCGTGAGTTCCTTGACCAGATCTGCCAATTCGGCCCGAGGCATCGATTTGGTGTCGCGACCCTCGTACACACCGGCACTGACCGCACGACCGGCCTCACCCTGCGCACGCCGACCACGCGTCGCATTGCGACCCGAACCACCGACGTCCACGGACGCCGCAGTGTCCTCTGCCTCCTCGTACACCTGATCGAGAATGTCCGCGATCTTCTTGCGTAGAGGTTGTGGGTCGACGCCCATCTTCTCGTTGTAGGCGACCTGCTTCTCGCGCCGCCGCTCCGTTTCCTCGATGGCCTGCGCCATGGATGCGGTGATCTTGTCCGCATACATGTGCACTTGACCGGACACATTTCGAGCCGCTCGACCGATCGTCTGAATGAGGCTGGTGGAGCTACGAAGGAAGCCTTCCTTGTCGGCATCAAGGATCGCGACCAGCGACACCTCGGGGAGGTCGAGTCCCTCTCGCAGGAGGTTGATGCCGACCAACACGTCGTACTCACCCAGGCGGAGCTGCCGGAGCAGCTCGACTCGCCGGAGCGTATCGATATCCGAGTGCAGATACCGGACACGAATTCCGAGTTCGAGAAGGTAGTCGGTCAGGTCTTCCGACATCTTCTTGGTCAACGTCGTGACCAGCACACGCTCGTCACGTTCGGCACGCTCGCGGATCTCGTGAACGAGATCGTCGATCTGCCCCTTGGTGGGTTTGACGATGACCTCGGGATCGATCAATCCGGTCGGGCGAATCACCTGCTCGACGAACTCACCGCCGGACTGACCCAACTCGTACTTACCGGGCGTCGCCGACAGGTAGACGGTCTGACCGATCCGCTTACTGAATTCTTCCCAAGTCAGAGGGCGGTTATCGGTTGCCGACGGTAGCCGGAATCCGAATTCGACCAGGTTGCGCTTGCGCGACATATCGCCCTCGTACATGGCGCCGATCTGCGGAACGGTCACATGTGACTCGTCGATGACCAGTAGGAAATCTTCGGGGAAATAGTCGATCAAAGTTGCGGGGGCAGTTCCGGGGCCACGGCCGTCGATGTGGCGCGAGTAGTTCTCGATGCCGGAGCAGAATCCGACCTGCTTGATCATCTCTAGGTCGTACTGCGTTCGCATGCGCAGACGCTGAGCTTCGAGAAGCTTGCCCTTGCCCTCGAGTTCCGCGAGCCGCTCTTCCAGTTCCGCCTCGATGTCCTTGGCTGCACGCTCCATGCGTTCAGGGCCGGCGACGTAGTGCGTCGCCGGGAAGATGCGAACCGTGTCGACCTGGCGAACGATGTCCCCGGTCAGTGGATGTAGGTAGTACAGCGCCTCGATCTCGTCACCGAAGAATTCGATGCGGACCGCCAGCTCTTCGTAGGAAGGAATGATCTCGACCGTGTCGCCGCGCACGCGGAACGAACCTCGCGTGAACGCCATGTCGTTGCGGTTGTACTGAACGTCGACGAGCAGACGGAGGAACGCGTCGCGCGGTACCTCGACACCGACGTCGAGCTGAATCGAGCGATCGAGATACGACTGCGGTGTACCGAGGCCGTAGATGCACGACACCGAGGCCACCACGACCACATCCCGTCGTGACAGAAGGCTGGACGTTGCCGAGTGGCGAAGCCGCTCGACGTCGTCATTGACCGACGAATCCTTCTCGATGTAAGTGTCCGTCTGGGCGATGTACGCCTCGGGTTGGTAGTAGTCGTAGTACGAGACGAAGTACTCGACCGCGTTGTTGGGAAGCATTTCCCGAAGCTCGTTCGCGAGCTGAGCCGCCAAGGTCTTGTTCGGAGCCATCACCAAAGCCGGGCGCTGCAGCTTTTCGATCAACCACGCTGTTGTCGCGGACTTACCGGTACCGGTCGCACCGAGGAGGACAACGTCTTTCTCTCCCTCATTGATCCGTTTTTCAAGCTCGGCGATAGCTGCCGGCTGATCGCCTGCCGGTTCGTACGGGCTGACGACCTCGAAGCGCGCGTCTGAGCGCTCGATGTCACCAACCGGCCGAAACTCGGAATGCGCGACCACGGGATGTTCGGAAGCAAACGCCATGAAACCAGGGTAGGCGCACCCACCGACACAATGCCTGCTCGTCCGCGTTCAGCCGAAAATGCAGTTCGGCGGTAGGTTCTTCGACCATGAGCGAGGAACGTCCCCACATTCACCGGCCGAAGGTCGAAACCTTCGACATCGCAGCTCGCACCAACGTCGATCCCAAGGGTTTCGTTCGCCCTGTCGAGCACTACCGCGAAGAACCGTGGGGGCTGTACATGGCGCGCCACGCCGACCATCCCCGGTTTCACTACCTGGAGTCCTGGATCATTCCCGAACTCGGAATTCGAGCATCGATTTTCCACTTCACACCAGAGCATGTCCGCGACTGGGATTTCTATGTCGACATCGGCGACTTCATCCGCGGCGAGCATGTCTGGACCTCCGAAGACCACTACCTCGACCTGATCGTGCGGACCGGACACACCATCGAATTGCTCGACGTCGACGAATTACTCGAGGCGAACACCGCCGGGATTCTCGACCCGAAGACGTCAGAGCGCGCGATGCTGAACGCGGCCCGCGCTATCGACGGCATCGCCGCCCACGGTCACGATCTCGACGCCTGGCTCACCTCGGTGGGCATGCCGGTCACGTGGCGCTGAGCGGTTAGAGGGACCAGCCTGATTTCTCGGCCCACTCCCACGCCCGGTGGAAAGCGGCGTCGAACCACGGCGTCTTGACTCCCAGGTAAGCGTCGATCGCAGCGGCGTAGTCGTCGATGCCTGCGGCACTCTCGGCTGCCTTGACCTTGAGCTCGGCATACTCGGCACGCGCCGACGCATCGGCGCGAAGCCAGTCGCGGAAGAGGATCGCGAACTGCTGACCGGGCCAACCGTCCACCCGAATGTGAATGTTCGCGCGGCGCCCTGGATCGGCGCTGCCGTGAATCCGCTTTGCCCACACCGCCGGATCGGTTTCACCACCGAGGTACGACGGTTTCGGGTCGTCGGCGACGATGTGCTCGATCCGGGGGAACCCGGCAGCGGCCAGATCTTCCGCGAGGTCGTCGGCAACGCCGAGGTGCTCGACAGTGATCTGAATGTCGATCACGTCCTTGGCATCGAGACCAGGCACCGCGGTCGATCCGATGTGATCGATACGGCGCGCGCGGTCGCCGGACGCCAGCGACAACCGGCCGATGATCCGTTCGGCCTGTGCCGGCCACGACGGGTCAGCTGGAGCCAGCTCCGGCAGTGCACGTACTACCGTGCGCTCGCGGAGGTTCTTCTCGAAAGGTACAAGTCGATTCGCCCACAGGTCGCGGACCACGTCGTCGAGTGAACCCGGCTCTCCGCTGTTGTCGAGCCACACGTCGGCAACCGCACGACGCTGATCGTCATGTGCCTGCGCTGCGATGCGCGCACGAGCGTCGGATTCCGGCATACCGCGTGAGCCCACCAAGCGTCGAACTCGTTCCTCCTCGTCGACGTAGACGATGACGACCAGGTTGAACGCCGGCGCCATCGAACCCTCGACCAACAGCGGAATGTCTTGAACGAGCACTGCATCCGACGGTGCAGACGAGATCTGCTCCATCGTCCGCGCACCGATAAGTGGGTGAAGGATGCCATTGAGAGTTCCGCGTGACGTGTCGTCGGCAAACGCCAACGAGGCCAGCGCGGGGCGGTTGAGGCTGCCGTCCTCCGACAGTATCCCGTCGCCGAATGCGTCGACCAGAGCGGCAAGGCCAGGAGTACCGGGCTCGACCACTTCTCGGGCGATCAGGTCGGCATCGACGATGACGGCTCCCAGTTCGCTGAGGATTTTCGACACTGTCGACTTACCGGCTCCGATGCCTCCAGTGAGGCCTACTCTCAACACACTCGACAGTCTCTCATCTCCGCGCCCGAGAGATTGAGACACGCCTACCGATCGAACACGCCGAGGCGTTCGAGGCTCAAATACCACAATTTCGGTGACCGTGCGGTTATGTTCTAGCGAACGCACCTGTACCTGCACCTTCTCGAGAAAGTGGACGCCATGCGAGCAGATCGCGACCATCACGGTCAGCACCGCCTCGGAATGCCGAACGGCGTGCACTGCATAGAGTTTCCCGAAGTTGCTTTTGCCCTGGCAGAGCACCGTCGTACGTGGTTCACGATGCTCGTGAGCCAAGGCCGACACAGCTTCGCATCGATGCGTAAGCGCACAGCCGAAGCGACCGCCACCTACTGGGTGCCTGCTCCCGCAAACTGAGTTTTTTCACGAAGTACAAAATGACCGGCAACCCTACGGTGCCGGTCATTTCTGTGTTCACTCACTGAGTTCTTCGCGTGCCAGTGGTACCTGACCGAGAAAAGAACCCCGCCCCTGCAAGTGCAGGGGCGGGGTTCTTCAAAGATCTCGCTTGATCAGATCAAGCGGTAATCCTTATGCGTTGCCCGACAGCTTCTCGCGAAGTGCGGCGAGCTGCGCATCGCTGGCAAGCGATCCGCCAGCGGACTCTGCCGGAGCGGAGCCGGCAGCAGCCGGAGCCTCAGCATCGTCTGCAGCAGCCGTCTCCGAGGAGTAGCCGGCAGCAGCGGTGGCAGCCTCAGCGGCCTCGTCTGCAGCGGTCTTCTCCATCTGAGTGGTGTGCATCTTGTGACGACGCTCAGCCTCGGCGTAGCGGTTCTCCCACTCTTCGCGCTGCTTGTCGAAGCCCTCGAGCCATTCGTTGGTCTCGGGATCGAAGCCCTCGGGGAAGATGTAGTTGCCCTGCTCGTCGTACGAGTCGGCCATGCCGTACTTGGACGGATCGAACTCGGCGTTGTAATCCTCGTTGGCCTGCTTCAGCGACAGCGAGATACGACGACGCTCGAGGTCGATGTCGATGACCTTGACGAGTGCATCGTCGCCGACGCCGACAACCTGGTCCGGAACCTCGACGTGGCGCTCAGCGAGCTCCGAGATGTGAACGAGGCCTTCGATTCCCTCTTCGACGCGCACGAATGCACCGAACGGAACCAGCTTCGTGACCTTGCCGGGCACGATCTGGCCGATGGCGTGCGTGCGGGCGAACTGACGCCACGGATCTTCCTGCGTTGCCTTGAGCGACAGGGAGACGCGCTCGCGGTCCAGGTCGACGTCGAGAACCTCGACGGTGACCTCGGTGCCGACCTCGACAACCTCGGACGGGTGATCGATGTGCTTCCAAGACAGCTCGGAAACGTGAACCAGACCGTCTACGCCGCCCAGGTCCACGAATGCACCGAAGTTGACGATGGAGGACACGACGCCCTTGCGGACCTGGCCCTTCTGGAGCTGGTGCAGGAATTCGCTGCGAACCTCGGACTGAGTCTGCTCGAGCCATGCGCGGCGCGACAGGACCACGTTGTTGCGGTTCTTGTCGAGCTCGATGATCTTGGCCTCGATCTCCTTGCCGACGTACGGCTGGAGGTCGCGGACGCGACGCATTTCGACGAGCGAAGCGGGGAGGAAGCCACGAAGACCGATGTCAAGGATGAGGCCGCCCTTGACGACCTCGATGACGGTGCCCTTGACGGCCTCGTCCTTCTCCTTGAGCTCCTCGATGGTGCCCCAGGCACGCTCGTACTGAGCGCGCTTCTTCGACAGGATCAGTCGACCTTCTTTGTCCTCCTTGGTGAGGACGAGAGCCTCGACCGCATCTCCCACGGAGACGACCTCGTTGGGGTCGACGTCGTGCTTGATGGAGAGCTCACGAGAAGGGATGACACCTTCGGTCTTGTAACCGATGTCGAGCAGAACCTCGTCGCGGTCGACCTTGACGATGGTTCCTTCGACGATGTCACCATCGTTGAAGTACTTGATCGTGGCATCGATGGCGGCGAGGAAGTCCTCGGCGGAGCCAATGTCGTTAATGGCAACCTGCGGCGAGGTGACGGTTGTGGAGGGCATATGTTGAATTGCTCCGGACGAGTTGTGGTCGGTTGATGGATTTTGTCGGACGAGATGCGCAACTGTGGCGTACAAATGTTGGAAGTACTTTTGTGAAGTACTAGATCGAAGTACCCAGCTGCATCAATAACGAACAACCGAATACCGGATCACATTCCACACCACGGAAGCGCACCGCGAGCTCCCTCGGTCCAACTGATTCCGAGACCTTGGTAAAGATCCCGTATAGACAATCGGTCGGATGACAGACACTCGCGTGAGTAAGACTACGCGTCGGCTATCTTGCCGGGCAAACCCGGGTACCCTGCGCCCGCATCGCCCGTTCTACTGTGTTGTTCATGTCTGACGAGCGCCATGCCGCCGCCAATTCCATTCTCGGCACCAGCGGTGTCGGCCGGGTCCGTGTCGATTCCAGTGCCAGCGACCGTGCCAGCCGTGCGTGGTGGGACGCCGACGCCGACGATTACCACCGAACCCACGGCGAGTTTCTGGGCGTGAACAGCGCGGAAGGTGAATTCGTCTGGTGCCCCGAAGGGCTGCACGAGGGCGATCACCACTTACTCGGCGACATAGTCGACAAAGACATATTGGAAGTGGGTTGCGGCTCGGCGCCGTGTGCCCGATGGCTCGCCGGACACGGTGCTCGGGCCGTCGGTCTCGACATCTCGATGGGGATGCTCGCCCGCGGGCAGGACGCGATGAATGCCGGCGGACCGGCAGTCCCGTTGATTCAGGCAAGTGCGGAACTCCTGCCATTTGCCGACGAGAGTTTCGACATCGTCTGTTCTGCGTTCGGCGCCGTCCCGTTCGTTGCCGATTCGCAGCGAGTGATGAACGAAGTCGCCCGGGTTCTGCGTCCCGGCGGATCGTGGGTCTTTGCCGTCAACCATCCGATCCGATGGATCTTCCCCGACGATCCCGGGCCGAAGGGCTTGACCGCGACCCTCCCGTACTTCGACCGCACCCCTTATGTCGAGGTCGATGACAACGGAGTCCCCACCTACGTCGAGCATCACCGCACCATCGGCGACCGGGTTCGTGAGATCGTCGCGGCCGGACTTCAGATGCGCGACATCATCGAGCCCGAATGGCCGGAGTGGTTGGACCGCGAATGGGGACAGTGGAGTCCCCTGCGCGGCCAACTCTTTCCGGGCACTGCAATTTTCAGCGCCGTCAAACCCTGACGGCTACAGCAGCTTCGACAGGAACGCCTTGGTCCGATCGTGCTGCGGATTGGCCAGGAGTTCCCGGGGCTCGCCTGCCTCGACCACAACTCCCCCGTCCATGAACACCAACTGATCTGCGACCTCGCGGGCGAAACCCATCTCGTGGGTGACGACCACCATCGTCATGCCTTCTTTGGCCAATTGCTTCATCACAGTGAGAACTTCACCGACGAGTTCGGGGTCGAGCGCGGACGTCGGCTCGTCGAACAGCATGAGCTTCGGGTCCATCGCGAGAGCGCGGGCGATGGCAACTCTTTGCTGCTGACCACCCGACAACTGGGCCGGGTAGGCGTTGGCTTTGGCGCTCAACCCGACCTGATCGAGGAGGTCCTTTGCTCGTTCGACAGCCTTCTTCTTACTGACGCGCTTCACCTGCGTCGGCGCTTCGATGATGTTCTCGAGAGCGGTGCGGTGCGGGAACAGGTTGAAGTGCTGAAACACCATCCCGATGTCGCGGCGTTGTTTGGCCGCTGCTCGCGGGTGGAGTTCGTACAGTTTGCCGTTCTTCTCCGAGTAGCCCACCAGGTCGCCGTCGACGTACAGTCGGCCGGCGTTGACCTGCTCGAGGTGATTGATGCAGCGCAAGAACGTCGACTTGCCCGACCCGGACGGACCGACCAGGCAGAGGACCTGGCCAGGGTCGATTTCGAGCGAAATCCCTTTCAGGACCTCCAGTGCGCCGAAGTTCTTACAAACTCGGTCTGCTTTCACCATGGGTGTCATTTGCGTTCTCCTCCGGGGGTATCCGGAAGCGTTTCCACTACCGTAGCTTTTCCTTGCGCGTCGGCCAGTGCCTGAAGCTGGCGTGTGGTCAGTGCTCGGGTTGCACCCTTCGAATAGTGACGCTCGACGTAGTACTGCCCGATCATGAGCAGACTCGTGATCGCGAGGTACCACGTTGCCGCCACCATCAACAGGGGAATCGGCTCGAAGTTGGCGCCCGAGATATCGCGCGCTCGACCGTACAACTCGAAGCTGTAAGGGACCGCCGTCACGAGCGAGGTGGTCTTGAGCATGCTGATGACTTCGTTACCTGTCGGCGGAATAATGACGCGCATCGCCTGCGGTAGAACGGTTCGGCGCATCGTCTGACTCCACGTCATACCCAAGGCAACAGATGCTTCGGTCTGGCCCTCGTTGACCGAACTCACGCCGGCACGGACGATCTCGGCCATGTATGCAGCCTCGTTCAATGCCAAACCGATCACCGCAAACAGAAACGCTGCCTGCAAGTCCTGGAGATTGATGTGCGCAAACTGATGTACGAAGGGAATACCGAGATCGATGCTCTTGTAGATCGACGGGAACAGGCCCCAGAAGACCAACTGCACGTAGACAGGGGTTCCTCGAAAGATCCACAGATAGCCCCAGGCCGCGGCGCGAAGCACCGGGTTGGGAGAAAGTCGCATGACTGCCAAAATCACACCGAGGACGATCGCGATCACCATTGCCAGCACCGTCAGCTGGATCGTTGTCCACGCACCAGCGGAGATCCGTTTGTCGAACAGATACTGACCGTAAGTCCCCCATGCAAAGGCTTCGTTGGTCGCCGCGCCGTAAACGAACAGTCCGAAGAGGACCACGACGACGACCGCGGCAATCCAACGACCAGGTCTGCGTAGTGGAATCGCCTTGATCGGCACCGGATCGCCGGTCTCAGTTGTTGTCATGTTCATCAGCTTTCCGCGCCGTTGATCTTGGATACTTCGATGACGCCGGCCTCGACACTCCAGGTCTGCGCGATCTGTTGATAGACGCCGTTGTCGATCAGGTACTGCATTGCCTGCTGCAGGGCGGGCCCAAGGGCGGAACCCTTCACGATCGGCCAGCCGTACGGCGCCGAATCAAAGGGTTCTCCCGCAGCTTCCATCCGGCCCTTGCTCCGTTTGATCGCATAGCCGGTCACTGGTGAATCAGCGGACAGCGCGTCGACTCGACCGAGGATGAGCGCGTTGGCCGCGTCGTCCTGGCTGTCGTACTTGATCTTGTCGATCGGGGGCTTGCCCTCGGCCACGCATGCCTCGCTCTTGGCAGGCACCTCGTCGATGTCCTCGGTGGTCGTGGTCTGCACCGCCACCCGAAGCCCGCATGCGTTGTTCGGATCGACTGGCTTGTCCGGCCGTTGCGCCCACTGGATACCTGCGCTGTAGTACGTGACGAAGTCGACCGTCTTCTCGCGTTCCTTGGAGTCGGTGAACGAAGACATGCCGAGGTCGTAGCTTCCCGACTGGATAGCGGGGATGATCTTGTCGAAATCGGCTTGGTTGAAGACAGCTTCGACACCGAGCACGGCGGCAACGGCATTCATCAGGTCGACGTCGAAACCGACGATGTTGCCGTCCGCGTCCTTGAATTCGTTTGGCGCGTACGGAATGTTGACGCCGACCTGCAGCTTGCCCGAATCCGTGACCTTGGACGGCAGAAGTGCGGCGATCTCGGGCACCTTCTGGACATCAAGTGGCGGCCCTTCCGGAACGAGGCCCTCGTTGTTGGTGACACATCCGCCGCACAGGGCGACGATCAAGCCCACCAACAAGACTCGCACCACGTTGGTGCGGATACGCCCGCCACTGCTCGAGCCATAACCCACGCCACGTGGCCTTGGTGCCCGTGCGTTTTCATCGACCACGACTCTGCTCTCCACTCGTCGATCGCCGCACTTGCAACGTCCATCCGAAATTCAGTCGAACGGTAGGTTACGGCAGGAGTTCCACCGTCGCCGACTTCGCAGGATTCCGGCCTGTCGTACAAGAATCAGCGACGCAGAGTGTGCGCGTACACGACTTCGGAAAATTCGCTGGTCGATGCCAAACCGCCGAGGTCGGCGGTCGCGATACCCGACGCGATGGTCGTGCGAACCGCGTCTGAAATGCGGCGTGCCGCCGCAGACAACAAGCGATCTCCCCGCGCATCACCGAGCCAGTCGAGCATCATTGCGCTCGAGAGGAACAGTGCCGTCGGGTTCGCCCGATTCTTCCCGGCGATGTCGGGTGCTGCACCGTGCGCAGCCTGAGCCATGACCTGCGTCTCGGAAGCGTTGATCGACGGCGCGGTTCCGAGTGAACCGGACAGCTCGCCCGCCAGATCCGACAAAATGTCGCCGAACATGTTTTCGGTCACCACGACGTCGAAGTCTCCGCCGCGTCGAACGAGGTGCGCCGCCATCGCGTCGACGTGCTCGTCGTCGACGACTACGTGGGGGTACTCCGCGGCGACGGTTCGGCAGGCGTCGCGGAAGAGGCCGGTGGTCAGTGTCAGGACGTTGGCCTTGTGGACGATCGTGACGTGATTGCGCCGACGCGACGCCAACGCGAAGGCAGTGCGTGCGATCCGTTCGCATGCAGCGCGGGTGAACACACCGACGGCCAGGGCGATGTCTGGCGTCGGCATGAATTCGCCGCTGCCGACTGCCATGTTCCGATCCGCGTACAACCCCTCGGTGTTCTCGCGGACGATCACCAGATCCATGTCGGGGACCATCGCCTTGACGCCGGGGAATGCTGCTGCCGGTCGGATGTTCGCGAACAACTCGAACTTTTTCCGGATGACGCCGCCGGGGGTGAGTTGTCCGCGAAACCTCTCGGGATACGACGCGCTGTCATGGGGTCCGAGGATCCAGCCTTGCAGCTGCCCCAACCCATCGATGGTTTCGTCGGGAATTGGCGTGCCGTGAGTGTCGATGGCCGTACTCCCGAGCGGAAGCTCGACCCACTCGACGGGCGGAGCGTGAACCGATGACAGCGCCGCATCCACGATCTGCCGTGTCGCCGGGACGATTTCGTGGCCAATTCCGTCGCCGTGCATGAGTCCCAGCCGCATGGCCGGAGTACCGATTGCGCTCGCACCTGTCATCAGGCAATCATTGCTCACCATGGTCCAGTCGGTGGAATTGCTCCTCGATCCGGTGAGTGAGTCGGCAGTGCGAGCACAATGGCAGCTTCTCGCCGACGCCGGATTACCGAGTCAGGCCTCTCATCACAGCCCGTCCAACCGTCCGCACATCACGCTGTTCGTCGCCCGTGAGATCCCCGCGGAGATCGACGAACTGTTGGTGCGGCGCTTCTCGGCCCCGGACTTCGAGGTCCGGCTGGGTGGCTACGTCGTGTTCGGCGGCAAGCAGATGGTCTTGGCGCGCTCGGTTGTTCCTTCGCGTGCACTCCTTCACCTGCACCGAGAAATAGCCGAGTCAACAGTTGGCTCGACGGCACTTCCCGCCCACGTCGAGCCCGGCGCGTGGACGCCTCATGTGACGCTCGCCCGACGCGTCGAACCTGCACGTCTGGGTGAAGCCATCGCCCTGCTGGGCACCGACGTGATTCAAGGGCGCAGCGGCGGGATCAGGCGCTGGGACGGCGAACAGAAGACGGAATGGTTACTGACACCGCCGGTGTGACAGAGCGGGTTGCACGTCGGGTCACCAGGATTCCCGCGATCACCGCCAGCGCACCAACCGGCTGATTCCAGCCAACGCTTTCGTCCAAGACTATTGCGCCGAGAGCGACGCCCACCACTGGACTGAGATAAGTGACGGTGGACGCCGCAGTCGGCCCCCACCCCTGAACGACATTGGTGTTCCAGATGAATGCGAGCCCGGTCCCCAGTGCGCCCAGAGCGATCATCGACAGGACAACTGCCGGCGTGAGGTGCATCGGCGTGTTTGCGACGACCGGAGAGGCCAGAACCATCACGAAAGCACCGATACTGATCTGCACAAGCGCGACCGTACGAGTGTCGACGCCGAGAGGAAGCACGAAACGCCTGAGGTAGACAAACGAAATCCCGTACGACGCAGTCGCTCCCAGGCAAGCCACCTGCGCACTGAGGGTTCCGCCGACGCCGAGATTCCACGGCGCCAACACGATCAGCACTCCACCGAATCCGAGAAGCAACCCCAGCGACTTGTATCGCGTCAGCGTCTCCCCCGGCAGAAAGGCAAGGGAGACAGCCATAGTCATCAGTGGCGTGGTGGCGTTGTAGATGCTCGCGAGTCCCGAGGACATGTCCTGCTCCGCCCAACTGAACAGCAGCCACGGAACGATGCATTGCGTCGCTGCGAGAAAAGCCAGGTGCTTCCAGACACGAAATTCCCTCGGTAGGCCGATCCGGCTGACCGCTGACACGAGAACCAGCGCGAGCGCACCGAAGACCAAGCGCCACAGAACTACCTGCGTGAAGGACAGACCTTCGAGCCCGATCTTCATGAAGAGGAAACTAGCTCCCCACACCACCGCAGCTGCGGTGTATTGAAAGGCCAGACTTGCCCTCAAAGGGTGAAGTCTCCGTGCGGACTGACGTCGTGACGAGTATCGGGCGTTCGGCCGGCAAGAGCTAGTACGTTCAGGACCAGTAGGACCAGGAGGCTGACGACGATGATTGCCATGTGTCCAGCCTGACGGAATGTCCCACGTGGCAGTAGTGGCAGAAAAGCCAGACTTGGACGATTTTCTGCCACTTTCCTGTTTTTCTGTCACACTCGAAAGATGCTCGCGAAAGTGGTAGTCCCACTGATGCCGATGACCGAGGCGTTCGAACTCGGCGTGGCATGTGAAGTCTTCGGCTTCGACCGATCCGACGACGGCCTCCCCACGTACGACTTCTCGCTGATCGCCGCAGTTCCGGGCCCGATCCGAACGCGGTTCGGTTACAACATCGATGTTCCGTACAACCTCGATTCTCTCGACGACGCCGACCTCATCGTCGTTTCCGCCGGCGGAACCTACGACGCCGGCGACGCGTACATGTGCTCACCGAGTCCCGACTCGAGTGTCGATCCCCTGCTGGTGAAACTCAACGAGGCCGTAGCCCGGGGCGCCAAGGTGGCGAGCCTGTGCACCGGAGCGTTTGTCCTCGGCGCGGCTGGACTACTGGACGGAAGGCGATGCACGACGCATTGGCGGCACGCAGAGAGGCTTGCCCAGACGTATCCGGAAGCCAAGGTCGATCCGGACGTGTTGTACGTGGACGAAGATCCGGTGTTCACCAGCGCAGGCACCGCGGCAGGAATCGATCTGTGCCTGCACATCGTGCGAAAGGAACAGGGTTCTCGTGTCGCCAACGGCATCGCGAGAAGGATGGTGGTGCCACCCCACCGTGACGGTGGGCAGGCCCAGTACGTCGCCACTCCCCTCACCTCGACGCCGAGTGCAACCCTTGCCCCACTCCTCGACTGGATGACGGAGAATCTCGCCCTCGACCTCACTGTCGGAATGGTCGCGGCCCGAGCGAACATGTCCGCTCGCACATTTGCCCGCCGTTTCCAAGCGGAAACGGGAACAACTCCCGCCCGCTGGCTCAGCGATCAGCGAGTACTGGCCGCCCAGCAACTCCTGGAGAATTCGGACCTCTCCGTCGATGTCATCGCGGAACGCGTCGGTTTCGGCGGCGGCGCCGTGCTTCGCCAGCACTTCATCCGGCTTCGCTGCACCACGCCCCAAGCCTACCGCCGGACGTTTCGGGCGACCGAGAACGCAAGCTGAAATCGGCTCAGGGAAGAATCAGCGGTTCCGGGGCGTTGCACACACCAACAGCCCGCACAATGGAAAGGACCCCTGTGGCCACCCAGACACTCACCCAGCAGAACTTCGACGAAACGATCAACGGCAGCGACGTCGTCCTCGTGGACTTCTGGGCCTCCTGGTGCGGCCCGTGCCGCCAGTTCGCACCGACGTTCGAAGCCTCTTCGGAGAAGCATGCCGACGTCGTTCACGCCAAGGTCGACACCGAGGCCGAGCAGGGAATCGCAGCGGCCGCCAACATCCGCTCCATCCCCACGATCATGGCCTTCCGCGAAGGCGTACTCGTGTTCAACCAGGCCGGCGCTCTTCCCGCTGCTCAGCTCGAAGAGCTCGTCACTCAGGTCAAGGCACTCGACATGGACGAGGTCCGCAAGCAGATCGCAGAGCAGACCGCTTCAGCTGAATAGCGAAAAGAGCGCGCTCCGAATCGAATTCGATTCGGAGCGCGCTCTTTTCGTAGCCAGACTGTCTTGACGCCGACTCAGTGAGCCGCGCTGTCCCAGCTTCGACCGGTTCCCACCGAAACGTCCAGGGGTACCGACAACTCGATGGCTGTGGCCATCTTGTCCTTGACCAGTGCGGTGACTTCCTCCAACTCGGAGGCGACCACTTCGAGCACCAATTCGTCGTGCACCTGCAACAGCATGCGCGACTTCAATCCGGCTTCGGCGAGAGCCTTCTGAACATTGATCATCGCGACCTTGATGATGTCGGCTGCGGTGCCCTGGATCGGCGCATTCAGGGCAGCACGTTCGGCCACCTCACGACGCTGACGGTTGTCGCTGTTGAGGTCCGGCAGGTAGCGACGACGACCGTAGAGCGTCGAGGTGTAGCCGTCCTTACGTGCCTGCTCGACCACCGCGTGGAGGTAATCCCGCACGCCGCCGAAACGAGCGAAGTACGCATCCATCTGCTGCTTCGCTTCTTCGGTCGAAATCTTCAGCTGCGACGCCAATCCGTAGGCACTGAGCCCGTAGGCCAGACCGTAGGACATCGCCTTGACCCGGCGACGCAGTTCAGGAGTGACCTCTTCGATCGGTACACCGAATGCGCGCGAGCCGACAAAGCTGTGCAGGTCCTCACCGGTGTTGAATGCCTCGATCAGCCCCTCGTCGCCTGACACGTGCGCCATGATGCGCATTTCGATCTGGCTGTAGTCGGCAGTGAGCAGAACGTCGAACCCCTGCCCGACTACGAATCCGTCGCGAATCTCGCGCCCCGCGTCGTTTCGCACCGGGATGTTCTGCAAGTTCGGATCGGTCGACGACAGACGCCCGGTCGCGGCAACCGTCTGGTTGAACGTCGTGTGGATGCGACCGTCTTCGGCCACGGCCTTGAGAAGACCGTCGACGGTCACCTTCATGCGCGTCGCATCACGGTGCGCGAGAAGGTGTTCGAGGAACGGGTGTCCTGTCTTGTCGAACAGACCCTGCAACGCCTCGGCGTCGGTGGTGTAGCCCGTCTTCGTCTTCTTCGTCTTGGGCATGTCGAGTTCTTCGAACAAGACCACCTGCAGCTGCTTCGGCGAACCCAGGTTGATCTGCTTGTCGATCACCTCGTACGCGGAGTTTGCGGCGTCGGCGACCTGGGAGGCGAAACGGCTCTGAAGATCGTGCAGATGCGCGCTGTCGACGGCGATGCCGGTGGCCTCGATCTGAGCGAGCTCGATCGTCAACGGCAGTTCCATGTCGGAGAGGAGCGACTTGGACTCGATCGACTCCAACTCGGTGTCCAGTGCGGCTGCCAAGTCGAGAACGGCCTGAGCGCTGAGCATCGCGGTCTCGGCTGCTTCGGCATCGAGCTGTTCGGTGTCGTCGAGCAGCGAAAGCTGTTCCTGGCCGGATGTTTCGGCGCGCAGTTCACGCTTGAGGTAGCGGAGCGAGAGATCGTCGAGATTGAAGCTGCGCTGGCCCGGCCGGACGAGATACGCGGCCAGAGCAGTGTCGCTGGTCAGTCCACCGAGCGTCCAACCACGCCCACGCAGAGCATGGATCGCCCACTTGGCTTCGTGCAGCGCCTTCGGCTGCGATGCATCGGCGAGCCAATCACCGAGAGCTGCTTCGTCTTCCGGTGTTGCCGTCGACGCCGCGATGTACGCACATTCACCGTCGGAGGCCGCGATCGCGAGTGCAGTGACGTCGCCGGCAAACGGAGTTCTGGTTCCGAGCACCGTGACGCCGTGACGCTCACCGGTTCGCGCGTGGGCGTCGAGCCACGCGGCAACCGCACCCGGGGCGAGTGCGTCGCCGCTGACCTCGAACCCTTCCTCTGCTTCGGGCTCGGACGACGACAGGGTCGCGAACAGTCGATCGCGGAGAACCTTGAACTCGAGATCGTCGAACAACGCATGAATCTTCTCGCGGTCCCACGGGGCCAAGACCAACTGCTCGGGCGTGTACGGCAACGGAACGTCGCGAACCATCTCGGTGAGCTGACGATTGAGCAGGACGTTTGCGAGGTTCTCTCGTAGTGAGTCGCCCACCTTGCCGCGGACCTTGTCCACGTTGTCTACCAGTCCCTGCAGGTCACCGTACTCACGGATCCACTTGGTAGCGGTTTTCTCGCCGACGCCGGGGATACCGGGGAGGTTGTCACTCGGGTCGCCGCGCAGGGCAGCAAAATCCGGATACTGCGACGGAGTGAGGCTGTACTTCTCCTCGACGGCCGTCGGCGTGAATCGGGTGAGCTCCGAGACACCCTTCTTCGGGTAGAGCACAGTGACGTTGTCGGTCACCAGCTGCAGCGAGTCGCGGTCGCCGGTCACGACGAGAACCCGGTATCCGAGTGCCTCCGCCTGCGTGGTCAACGTGGCAATCACGTCGTCGGCCTCGAAACCTTCCTCGGCCATGACCGGGATGCCCAGCGCGCCGAGAACGTCCTTGGTGATGTCGATCTGGCCCTTGAATTCGTCCGGAGCCTTCGCGCGCTGCGCCTTGTATTCGGGGAACAGGTCGGCGCGAAACGTCTGACGCGACACGTCGAAAGCCGCGGCCAAGTGGGTGGGCTGCTCGTCACGAAGAAGGTTGATCAGCATCGACGTGAAGCCGTACACCGCGTTGGTGGCCTGCCCACTGTGTGTCTTGAAATTCTCTGCAGGCAGCGCATAGAAGGCGCGAAATGCCAACGAATGCCCGTCGAGAAGCATCAGAAGAGGGCGATCGTCCGCCTTGCCGGTGGTGCCGGCTGAAGCGGTGGACGTGCTGGACCGAGTTGTGGTTGCGGGGCTCACGGTTCATCAGTCTAGGGATCGCGACCGACATCGACGCCTTCGCCGTTGTTTACGCAGGAACAGACACAAGAATCGGACAATTGATGCAGCCTTCGGCCTTCGATACGGAACCGAAACATCCCGGAAATCTCAGAACCCCATCTCAAGCGAACGGAGCCGTTAGAGTCCGGAAATCGCAGCAACGAAACAATGCCTGTGCTGCGCGGCACCTTTGTCCAGACGCGCTATTCCCGACCCGCTCGGAGGACGTACGTGGCCCCACCCGTAGTGAAACGGCAGACCCTCGCGACACTCAGCCGACTACTGGCCTTTGCATTACTGACGTTCTTCGCATTACTCAGCCTGGCCGGAACTGCTTCGGCTCAGGAACCGACCACTTCCCCTACACCGCCGACCCCGACAGCATCCGCAACACCGACAGCACCGGTTCCCGACAACGCTGTCCCCGTCAGCGGCAATCTCAACAACGGCGGCACACGCCTCGAGGGCGTCACCGTCCGTGCGCTCGATTCTTCCGGTACGGAAGTCGCCACCGGAGAATCGGCATCGAACGGCCGTTGGGAACTGGCCGTGGCACCGGGCACCTACACCTTCGAGATCGTTGCCGACACACTTCCCGACGGGGTCAGTGTGCAAGCCGCTGTCGAACGCGAGGTGGTGGCCGGCCGCGCGAACACCGTGATCTTCTCGTTCGGCGAGGTACGTACCGCCTCGAATGTCAGCTTCGGCGAGAAGCTGATCCGCACGACGGTCGACGGTCTGCGGTTCGGCCTCGTGATCGCGATCGCCGGTGTGGGTTTGAGCCTGATCTACGGCACCACTGGCCTGACCAACTTCGCTCACGGCGAGATGGTGACGTTAGGAGCCGTTGCTGCCTGGGTGATCAACACGTCCTTCGGCGTTCCGCTGATTCCCGCCACGATCCTCGCGATCTTCGTCGGCATCGGCATCGGCCTGCTGACCAACGGAATCGTCTGGAAACCACTGCGTAAGCGCAAAACCGGGTTGATCGCGCAATTGGTGGTCTCGATCGGTCTCGCGATTTCATTGCGCTACTTGATCCTGATCTTCTTCTCCGACCGCGCCGAACCGTTCGACGACTACCAGGGCCAGGTCGAGAAGAACTGGGGCCCGATCGCACTGACCGACGCCAACGCGATAGTCATGATCGTCAGTCTTGTCGTCCTGGTCGGCGTCGCACTGCTTCTGCAGAAGACTCGCATCGGAAAGGCCATGCGTGCCGTCTCCGACAATCGTGACCTCGCCGCTTCGTCCGGTATCAACGTCGAGCGCGTGATCATGTTCGTCTGGGGTCTCGGCGGCGGACTGGCCGCCCTAGGCGGTGTGCTGTTCGGTATCTCCGAACTCGGCGGACGCGTCCAGTGGGAAATGGGCTTCAAACTGTTGCTGCTCATGTTCGCCGGAATCACCCTCGGTGGTCTGGGAACCGCGTACGGGGCGCTACTCGGCTGCGTCATCGTGGGACTTCTGGTCCAACTCTCGACGCTCATCATCAACCCCGATCTCAAATACATCGGCGGACTTCTCGTCTTGATCGTGATCCTCGTGGTTCGCCCCCAGGGCATCCTCGGATCCAGACAAAGGATCGGGTGACGAACATGGACATCATGGGAGCTTTCCAGGTTTCCTTCGCCCAGTTGATCGGGCCGTCGGCAATCTTCTACGCACTGCTGGCAATCGGGCTGAACCTGCACTTCGGCTACGCCGGACTGCTCAACTTCGGTCAGATCGGTTTTGCCCTCCTCGGCGGCTACGGCGTCGGCATCATGACCGTGACCTACGACCAGCCGTTGTGGCTCGGCATCCTCGTCGGACTTACCGCAGCCGGGCTCCTCGCGCTCGTGCTCGGTATCCCGACGCTGCGTCTGCGCGCCGACTATCTCGCCATCGTGACCATCGCCGCTTCGGAGATCCTGCGTCTGATCTTCCGCTCGACCGCGTCGGATTCGGTGACCGGTTCCACCAATGGCCTGTTCGGTTTCGCAGACCCGTTCACCGCACTGAGCCCCTTCGACTCGGCCAAGCAGTACTCATTTCTCGGCGTGAAGTTCTACGGAGACGACCTCTGGTCGATGGTCGTGGGGTGGACGCTGGTCTTGATCTTGTGCGGATTTGTCTACCTGTTGACGCACAGTCCGTGGGGGCGCGTCCTCAAGGCGGTTCGCGAAGACGAGGACGCAGCGCGATCGTTGGGCAAGAACGTCTTCGTGTACAAGATGCAGGCGCTGGTTCTCGGCGGTGTGATCGGTGGTCTGGCCGGTGTGTTCAACGCTTTGCAGACCAAGTCCATCAACCCGGACTTCTACTCGACCGCGCAGACGTTCTTCGCGTTCGGCGCACTGATTCTGGGCGGGGCGGCAACGGTATTCGGCCCGGTGGTCGGCGCAATGTTGTTCTGGTTCCTCCTCGCCATCCCTGATGCCTTGCTGCGTCAGGCGATCTCCGGCGAAAATCCGCTGCTTTCACTCACGGAACAGCAAGTCGGGGCCACCAGATATGTCCTGCTCGGATTGATGATTGCTCTCCTGATGGTCTTCAGACCGCAGGGAATACTGGGTAACAAGCGGGAGGTGCAACTCAATGCTTGACGCCGATACCAGAGCACAGATCTTTGCCGACGTTCCTCACCTTCCCGGATCGGCGAAACCCGACCCGGTGTTGGTCGCTGACAACGTCTCGCGGACGTTCGGCGGTCTCAAGGCCGTCGACGTCGATCACCTCGAGATTCAACGAGGGTGCATCACGGGTCTGATCGGTCCAAACGGTGCCGGAAAAACGACGCTCTTCAACCTCCTCACCGGTTTCGACCGGCCGGACACCGGTACGTGGTCGATGGACGGTCAATCGCTGGGCCGCATGTATCCCCACCAGGTAGCCAGGAAAGGAGTGGTACGGACGTTCCAGTTGACCAAGGCGCTCTCCAAACTCACCGTGCTGGACAACGTACGTCTCGGTGCCACCGGCCAACGTGGTGAACGCATTTTTGCATCCCTCGTTCCGTGGATCTGGAAAGGCCAGGAACGCGAGATCACCGAACGCGCCAACGAACTCCTCGCACGATTCAAACTCGACACCAAGGCAGACGACCTCGCCGGTTCACTCTCCGGTGGGCAGCGCAAATTGCTCGAAATGGCTCGCGCACTCATGACCTCGCCCTCGGTGGTGATGCTCGACGAACCGATGGCGGGGGTCAATCCTGCTCTGACGCAAAGCCTGCTCGGACACATCAAATCATTGCGCGACGACGGAATGACGGTCGTGTTCGTCGAACACGACATGGACGTGATCCGAGATATCAGCGATTGGGTGGTGGTCATGGCGCAGGGCAGCGTCATCGCCGAATCCACCCCGGACGAACTCTCGTCCAACACAGCCGTCGTCGACGCATATCTGGGCAGCCACCATGACCAGGCCCTCGAGTTCGACGACAACGGAAATCCGGTGGGCGAGACGGCCGTTCTGGCCGCCGCCCTGGCTGAAGCCGAGGTCGAAACCCTCGAGTCGGGCGGGGACCTGTCGGAACCCGACGTCGACAGCCTTCCGGCCGATCTCGCCGCGACGCTGGAATCGAGTCCCGAGGAACCGCGCGGAAGGCACGAGAAGCCATGAGCGAGAACCACGCACGTTCACTGACGCCTGCAGAGTTCGCCGCGACGGCCGAGGAGCATCAGCGACTGTCGGCAGGTGCCCTACTCCGCGCCGACAGCCTCGTCGCGGGCTACATTCCCGGCGTCAACATCCTGCGTGAATGCAACTTCTTCCTGAAGGAAGGGGAAATCGTCGGGATCATCGGACCGAACGGCGCAGGCAAATCGACACTCCTGAAATCACTGTTCGGACTGATACCGGTACGCGAAGGGTCGGTCACCCTACGCGAGGACAACATCACGTCTGCGCCCGCTCACGTCCTCGTTCAGAAGGGAGTCGGGTACGTCCCTCAGACACAGAACGTCTTTCAGACTCTGACCATCGAAGAAAACCTCGAAATGGGCATTTATCTGCGTCCCAAGGCATTCGCGGAACGATTCGCCTTCGTGAGTGAACTGTTCCCTCTTCTGAGTGAACGGCGAAAGGTGAAGGCCGGCGCACTCTCCGGCGGCGAACGCCAGATGGTCGCGATGGGCCGGGCCCTGATGATGGATCCGTCGGTGCTGCTGCTCGACGAACCGTCCGCGGGCCTGTCCCCCATGTTCCAGGACGAGGTGTTCATCCGCTGCAAGAAGATCAATGCTGCGGGTGTCTCGGTCATCATGGTCGAGCAGAACGCGCGCCGCTGCCTTCAGATCTGCGACCGCGGCTACGTACTCGATCAGGGTAAGAACGCGTACACCGACACCGGCGCCAATCTGATGAACGACCCCAAGGTGATCGAGTTGTACTTGGGAACGCTCGCCGGAAGCAAAGAGAAGTAGGACAGACACGAGAATGGGCCAGGGTCTCTCGACCCTGGCCCATTCTCGTTGGCTGCTTACTTGCCCACGACCACGAATCCTTCTGTGGTCAGCGTGTTCTCAGGGCCGAACTTGAGCTTTCCGTACGAACCGATGGACGGTTCTCCCGAATCGTTGAAGTCCAACTCACCGGTGATGCCGTCGTAGTCGATGTCGGTTCCCGCCTTCACCAACGGCAGGCACTCGACGTAGGACGTGCACTTGGTGCCGCCTTCGGTGACGCTGTTGATGTTGGCTGCGATGTCGGTACCGGCCGTCGACTTCGCCTGCTCGGCAGCGAGCGCTGAGATCACCACCGCGTCGTACGACTCTCCGGCGTAGTTGAAGTCGATCAGAGAGGGGTTCACAGCCTTCAGACGATCCTGGAAGGCAGCTCCGACGTCCGTCAGGGGCGTGGTTCCCTGCATGGTGTCGAGCAACGGCTTCGCCACGGATTCGCCGAGCGCGTTACCCATGTTGCCGTCGACGCCGTACATCGCCATTCCGTCCGACGGGCCGATGCCCACTTCGTGCATGCGCGTGATGATCTTCGCCGACTCCTCGAAGCCCACCAATGCCACTGCATCCGGATTGAAGTTCTTGACTTGATCGACTTCGGAGTTGAACGACTGCGCGTTCGGGTCGTAGATGATCTTCTCGATCTGATCGGAGGGGACGCCCGAATCGATCAGATTCTTTTCGATGTTGTCCGCCAGACCCGTCCCGTACGGGTCGTTGAGGGCCATGATCGCTACGCGCTGACCACCGTCGTCCGAAATGAGCTGTGCGACGGCCTGAGCCTGCAGTACGTCCGTCGGAGCGGTGCGGAAGTACATGCCCTTGTCGGGGTAGCAGACGAATTGGTCCGAGGTGTTGGCAGGCGAGAACATCACGACGCCTGCGCTGGCGATCTTGTCGATCACCTTGAGCGAGACCGAAGACGACGCGGCGCCGACGATGACCTGAGTGCCTGCAGCCAATTCGCGGTCGACGGTGGTGTTGGCGGTGTCCGTTGTGGTGTCACCCGAATCGCCGGGAATCAGCTGGACCGGTTGGCCGAGAACGCCTCCGGCTGCATTGACGTCGTTGACTCCCAGCTGGGTGCCCGCGACCATCGGCGGCCCGAGGAACGACAAGCTGCCTGTATCGGGAAGAAGCGTACCGATACGCAGCGCTTCCGTGGACGGGGTGGCGCCGGCCTTGGCCTGCTCCGGGGTGCAATCAGTCGTGACGGATGTCGTCGCGGCGGAAGCGCCGGACGTAGAGCCACTCGAAGACGAGTCATCCGACTTGTCCGAGCTACAGCCTGCAAGTGCCAGTGATGCCGCGCCGAGAACTGCAGCAGTACGCACAAGTGTTCGTCTAGCCATCCCACGCTCCTAAGATCAGCCGGTGCTCGCGCCACCCGAACTGGCGCTCGCTGTGGGATCAGACGCTAGACCTTGGAACCGTTTCGCGATCCTTCAAGAAAGCCCTGTGACCTGACTGTTATCTGAAGGCGCACAGTGTTTACACGGCTGTAGCGCTGCGCGACGTTTCGACGGTCGACGCAGCCACTCAGTGCAGCCGGATAACCCGGACACTTTGCTCAAGCGTCCGGTTCACCGCCCAGAGTTTCCAGTACGACCTGTGCGACCGCCTTCATCGTGGAGCGCCGATCCATCGCGGCGCGCTGAATCCACTTGAACGCCTCAGGTTCGGTGAGCGCTTGGCGAACCATCAGAACACTCTTGGCTCGCTCGATCAGCTTGCGTGCTTCGAGCCGGTCGGAAAGATCAGCGACCTCACGCTCGAGCGCCGTCACCTCGCGGAAACGACTGACCGCCAATTCGACAGCGGGAACGAGGTCACTGATCGAGAACGGCTTGACCAAGTAAGCCATGGCGCCGGCATCGCGTGCGCGCTCGACCAACTCGCGCTGACTGAACGCTGTGAGAATGACAACAGGAGCGATCCGCTTGGCGGCAATCTCCGAAGCGGCGTCGATGCCGTCTCTCCTGGGCATCTTCACGTCCATGATGACCAGATCAGGCTTGAGCGACTCGGCCAACTCCACCGCAACCTGCCCGTCACCGGCCTCACCGACGACGTCGTAGCCCTCTTCGCGGAGCATCTCGACCAGATCCATGCGGATCAACGCCTCGTCTTCAGCGACGACAACACGACGGGGTGCGAGCTGATTGCCTTGCGGCTGCGGCGAATTCATGGCCACCATCCTCCTCCATCGAACCGCCCCGACACGAGACGCGAACGATTAGAGGGTACCGGTGTTTGACATTGAAATCGCATCTTCTAATGTAGTCATCGCAACAAGCCCTCGTATCCCAATTGGCAGAGGAAACGGATTCAAAACCCGTCCAGTGTGAGTTCGAGTCTCACCGAGGGCACCACCTGCCGCAGTTGGCCGTACCGCAAGGTTTCGGCATTCGGCTGTACCCCAGATCGACCGCAGTTAGATTCGATCCATGAACGGTCGTCGCCTGATTGCTCTGCTCGGAGCCATATCTGTTTTCGCGCTGCTCCCCGGGTGTCAGACTGACGACCAATCCGACACTGCCGGCGAATCCAACACTGCCGGCGAATCTTCCACCCAGACCGTCCTCGATGCTGCAACACAGACAGGCACCCTTCAGGTCGGCACTCCCCCGATCGATGCCCCACCAACCGAGATCTCCACGCTTGCTCCGTTCCCGAACGACACGGAGATCCCTTCACCGAATCCGCGCGTCGACGTGACCGAGATCGACGTGACCGATCAAGATGGTTTCACCCGAATCACCTACCGATTCGACGGAAATGGATCAGTGTTCTGGAAAACCGAATACGTCAGCGAAGCAATCCGAGCGGGTGACAGCACAGTCGTGGACGTCGGAAGTCGATCGATACTTCAAGTCGACCTGATGGGAGTCCAATCGGATTCGTCGCTCAACTCCGTATCTCACGAGGGCGAAAACATCACGCGCATAGACAGTGCGGCCAGGAACAGTGCGATCCTGCAGTCGTTTGTCGGCACGGTCGACACCCGTCCGGCATACACCGTATCGACATCCGATTCACCGTCCCAGTTGATGATCGACATCCCCACGGCAGACAGCTGACTGTCGAATACCCAATTGCGCGCTCAGCTCAGCCATTCCAGCGCAGCGGTGCTCGACGCGGTAATTCGGTTATCGAGGGGCGGATGAATACTCCGTCTCGAAACCGAGGTCTCACAATCGATCCGAGGCGATTGCTGGGTCCGGTCCAACACGACTGTCATGATTCTCACTACATGCCCGAACTCTCACTACATGCCCGAACTCTCACTGCATGCCCGAACTTCCGCTGCTCGAACTGCTGCTGCCAGTGTTTGTTCCAGCAGGACGGCAACCGTCATGGGGCCGACGCCACCCGGCACCGGTGTGATCGCACCGGCATGTGCGAGTGCGGCGACGTACTCCACGTCTCCGACGTTGCCCTCGTTGTACCCCGCATCGATCACCACTGCCCCAGGCTTGATCCACGCCCCTTTGATCAGTTCCGGAACACCGACGGCCGCGATAACGACGTCTGCCGAGGCGACGTGGGCGGCCAGGTCGACGGTTCGCGAATGGCAGTACGTCACCGTTGCGCCTCGACGCAGGAGGAGCATTCCCATCGGCAATCCGAGTATCGGGCTTCGGCCGACCACGACAGCATGCTTTCCGGTGAGTTCGACGCCTGTGGCGTCGAGCAGGCGCAGGATGCCACTCGGTGTACATGATTCGAATCCCCCACCGGTCAACGCCATTGCCGCGAACGCTGCCGAGGTAACGCCGTCGACGTCTTTGTCGGCCGAGATGGCATCGAACGCAGCCCGTTCGTCGATGTGGCCTGGCACCGGGTGCTGCAGCAGTATGCCGTCGATCGAAGGGTCCGCCGACAACGCTCTCAGCACGTCGACTAGTTCTTCGGTGGTTGTACTCACCGGGAGTTCGACCGTCCGCGACGTCATTCCGACGGCGACAGACCGTTTGGCCTTCATCTGTACATACGCCTTCGAGGCCGGGTCCGCTCCCACGATGACGGCGGCCAGGCAAGGAACGTGCCCCGTCTCATCACGAAACTGCCTCGTGCGCACTGACAGGTCCGCGAGCGCAGCATCGGCAATTGCGCGTCCGTCGATTATTCGAGCGGCCACGTTCTGGCTGGGCAGATTTTCGGTAGACAGATTTTCGGTAGACATGAATCCCCCTTCACACAAGATGTGTGAAGCACCCAGGCGGTCGATGCCTCGCGATGTGCACTCCCCGGTGGTAATTCCCACCCGCGCCAGTCGTGCGTGGTCAGCGTACCGCGCGTTTGTCTCACTGCCACGAAACGCATCCGGAACGCCGCTCTCAAAACGAGACAAATCGACATAACCTATCAATAGGTAACGATCTGACCTGCAGTTATTCCATCCCAAGCAATTAGATGGCACGATGGGGGCAACCGCACGGGCACCAAGCATTGGAGGCACCGATGGACAACGGCAAGATAAACCTGACCTATGACGGTCGGGTGTCACTGAGCTTCCAACTGGCAATTCCGCACGCACCGGACAAGGTCTGGAAAGTGATAACGGAACGCGAGTACCTCGACGCCTGGTTCCCGGCGGACGTCGATTTCAATCTCACTCCAGGCGCGGATCTGCTGTTCAAGGTGACCCCGGAACAAGTCGAGCGATTCGGACTGCCCGCAGATCACGTGACGCGCGGGACGGTCATCAGCGTCCACCCGCACCGAATTCTCGAATTCCTCTGGGACGCAGATACTCTGCATTGGGAACTGGCACCGGACGGCACCGGCGGTTGCTGGCTGACCCTCACCCACACGATGGAAGACGAAGAGTCCGCGTACGCCCACGCCGCCGGCTGGCACGCGGGCTTGGAAGTTGTTGCGGCCCAACTCGATGGACGCGAAGTCGACTGGTCTCCGTGGGACCGCGCCGACGAACTCTCACCGCAATATCGCAAGTCTGCTTGATTCTGGGCCCGAGTTCAGTCTCGGGCCCGCATCTCATTCCCCTTTACGCGGGAAATGCCTGATCATTCCTTCTTGGACCACCGTCGCCAACAGCAGTCCTTCCACCGAGAAGTACCGTCCGGTTGCCAGACCGCGCGAACCTGCGGCGACCGGCGATTCGGTGGCGTACAGAACCCAGTCGGTGAACCGGAACGGGCGATGGAACCAGATCGAATGATTGACCGTCGCCGCGACGATACGATCATGACCCCAGGACAAACCATGAGTGGTCAGAATCGAATCGAGCACGGTGGTGTCGGACGAATATGCCAGCGTCGCAGCGTGAATGAGCGAATCGTCCGGCAGATCACCGTCGGGGCGCATCCACACCCGATTGTGGTTGAGTTTCTCGCCGGTGCCCTTGAGGATCCACGCCGGATCGTTGGCGTACCGCATGTCGATCGGCTTGAGCGCCGCACTGAAATGCGGCAGTTTTTCCTCGTACCCCACCAGATGATCGCCGATGGGAGGCAACGACTCCGGAAGTGGAACATCCGGGATCTCGACAGCATGGTCGAGCCCCTTGCCGGAGTCCTGGAACGCCGCGAGCATCACGAACAATTCGTTCTCACCCTGATAGGCAGTCACCTGACGGTTGGCGAATGCCCTCCCGTCACGATGACGCTCCACCCGGTACTCGATAGGCGCCTTCACATCTCCGCCCCGAATGAAATGGGCGTTCACGGCATGGATGGGGCGATCACCGTCGACAGTCCGTCCGGCGGCCATCAGTGCCTGAGACACCAATTGACCGCCGAACGTCCGCGAACCTACCTGTTTCGGGTGGTATCCACGGAACGCGTCGTCACCGATCTGCTCCAGATCCAACAGACCGAGAAGAGTACCGAGGTCGGTGGACGCGTTCGCGTGGGTCACTCAGTGGTCCTCTTCGCCGATACGGTGGACGTGAATGAGGTTGGTGGAACCGACAGTTCCCGGAGGGGATCCGGCAACGATGACCACGAGGTCTCCCTTGACGTACCGCCCGAGGGAGAGCAACGCACTGTCCACCTGACGCACCATCTCGTCAGTGGTGGCCACCGCATCGACCAGGAACGTCTCGGTTCCCCACGTCAGCGTCAGCTGACTGCGCACCGCAGGCAGCGGTGTGAAGGCGAGCAACGGCAGCGGCGTGTGCAGACGAGCCAGTCGACGCACCGTGTCACCGGACTGAGTGAACGCAACCAAGGCCTTGGCGTCGAGACGTTCGCCGATGTCGCGTGCTGCGTACGAGATGACTCCGCGCTTGGTGCGCGGGACGTGGGTCAACGGTGGGACACGGGTTGATTCGTTCTCGACGGCCTCGACGATGCGGGCCATGGTGCGAACGGTTTCCATGACGTACTTGCCCACCGAAGTCTCGCCCGAGAGCATGACTGCGTCGGCGCCGTCGAGAACGGCGTTGGCGACATCGGATGCCTCTGCACGAGTGGGACGTGAGTTCTCGATCATCGACTCGAGCATCTGCGTCGCGACGATGACCGGCTTCGCGTTCTCACGAGCAATCTGGATTGCGCGCTTCTGAACGAGCGGGACCTGCTCGAGCGGCAACTCGACACCGAGGTCACCGCGGGCGACCATGACGGCGTCGAACGCGAGCACGATGGCCTCGAGATTGTCGATGGCCTCGGGCTTCTCGAGCTTCGCGATGACGGGAACGCGGCGCCCGACTCGATCCATGATGGCGTGAACCAATTCGACGTCCGCCGGTGAGCGAACGAAGGAGAGTGCAATGAAGTCGACACCCAGCTTGAGAGCGAACTCGAGGTCGGCGATGTCCTTGCCCGACAGGGCTGGAACGGAGACGTTCATACCGGGCAGTGAGAGGCCCTTGTTGTTGCTGACCGGACCGCCTTCGGTGACCCGACAGACGACGTCGTTGCCGTCGATGGACGTGACGACCAGGCCGACCTTTCCGTCGTCGACCAGCAGTCGATCGCCGGCCTTGGCGTCGCGCGCCAATTCCTTGTACGTGGTCCCGACGCGATCGTGCGTTCCCTCGACGTCGTCGACGGTGATACGAACCTCTTCACCGTTGGCCCAGGTGGTCCGCTCGTCCTTGAATCGGCCGAGGCGAATCTTGGGCCCCTGAAGGTCGGCGAGAACACCGACGGCCTTTCCGGTGGCGTCCGACGCGGCGCGGACGCGAATGTAGTTTTCTTCGTGATCGGCATGCTCGCCGTGGCTGAAGTTGAGGCGCGCCACGTCCATGCCGCTCTCCACGAGCTCACGGATGCGGTCGCCAGAAGCTGTCGCAGGTCCAAGTGTGCATACAATTTTTGTCCGTCGGTTCACGGCTCGAGCCTAGTCGCTACCCCACCGCACTTCTATCCGGCATTTGCGACCTGCACTTTCTGTACTTACTCGATTCAGTTGGTCAGCTCACGAACAGCGGAAATGCCTTTGGATGAACCGGAGCCGGAAGCGCCGACTCGCCTGTGAGAAACATGTCGACGGCACGTGCGGCCGACCGTCCCTCGGCAATCGCCCACACGACCAGCGACGCGCCGCGATGCGCGTCGCCGCAGACGAATACGCCGGGTGTCCGGGTCTGCCACCCGACATCACACTCGATTCTGCCGAGTGGATCGGTGCCGACATCAAGGTCGGTGAGCAGTGGGGCGGTTTCGACGCCGTCGAAACCCAGAGCGAGCAGGACCATCTCGCACACCAGATCCGTCGTGTCGCCGGTCTCCACCAGGGTCCGTTGTCCATTCGTCCCCCGCGACACGGCTACCGGAACCATCCGGATTGCGCGGACCGCACCCCCACCGTCGTCGAGAAATTCCTGCGCCGCCCATCGGAATCGTTTGTCACTGCCCTCCTCGTCTGCCGGCGAGCTGCGTAGGACCCGCGGCCACAACGGCCATGGGTCGCGATCTCGATCGCGGCGTGCCGGAGGTGGGACGTGGTAATCCAATTCCGTCACCGAGAGGGCGCCTTGGCGATGCACCGTGCCGAGGCAGTCGGCGGCCGTGTCGCCGCCACCGATGATCACGACGTTCTTACCTCGCGCCGAGATGCTCGACGCTCCGTCACCCTCGCATTCGTGGTTGGCCGCACGCAGGTACGTCATCGCACGATGGATTCCGCGAAGACTACGACCCGGTACGTCTGTGTCTCTGGCACGGTCAGCCCCGACCGCCAGGACTACCGCCTCGAATTCCGTCGAGAGGTCGTGCGCGCTCACGTTCACTCCGACGGCGCAGTCGGTGACGAATCTGGTCCCCTCGGCGGTCAGTTGGTCCAGCCGCCGGTTGATGAGGGCCTTGGGCAACTTGAATTCCGGAATTCCGTAGCGAAGCAGTCCCCCGATCCGATCGCTCCGCTCGAACACCGTGACACTGTGTCCGGCTCGTGTCAGTTGTTGAGCCGCAGCCAGTCCCGCCGGTCCCGAACCGACAACTGCAACACGGTTTCCACTGTGAACTACCGGTGCCTGCGGCCCCAACCAACCCGACTCCCAGGCGTTGTCGACGATTGCCTGTTCGATGCGCTTGATGGTGACACCCCCCGACGTGTGCTCGTCGTCGAGTGCGAGAACGCACGCCGTTTCGCACGGTGCGGGGCACAGATGTCCGGTGAACTCGGGGAAATTGTTGGTGGAATGCAGATTCTCCGAGGCTTCGGACCACCGTCCACGCCGAACCAGGTCGTTCCATTCCGGAATGAGATTGCCGAGCGGACACCCCACGTCGGCCGAATGGCAGTACGGCACAGCGCAGTCCATGCAACGCGAGGCCTGTGCAGATACGTCTCGATTTCGCACGACGGGATCCAGCGACTCGTATACCGACGCCCAGTCGCCGACACGCACATCGGTCGATCTGGTCGGTGAGCCGGATCGTTTCACGTTGAGGAACCCGCGTGCGTCAGGCATGAGCCGGCTCCACCAGTTCGTTCTCTTCCACGACCTTCCGGTAGTCGACAGGCAAAACTTTGGTGAATCTCGGACTCTGGCCAACCCAGTCGTCGAGAAGTTTTGCCGCCACCGGCGAGCCGGTCGCAGCCAAATGCTCGCCGAGAATTTCGACCAGCTGACTGCAGTCTTCCGCCGAAGGCCGCTCCAGAACGACCATGTCGCCGTTGACCTTCTCTGCCTTCACGTCGAGTACGAAGGCAATTCCGCCCGACATTCCCGCAGCAAGGTTCCTACCAGTTGGGCCGATGATGACGACGCGACCCCCGGTCATGTACTCGCACGCATGGTCTCCGACGCCTTCCACCACAGCGACCGCGCCCGAGTTGCGCACCGCGAATCGTTCCCCGACACGCCCCCTGGCATAGAGCGCACCGCTCGTAGCTCCGTACAGCAGCGTATTGCCGGCAATCACCTGATCCTCCGCTACGAAGGGCGCGTCCTCACTCGGCCGAAGCGCGATTCGTCCACCGGAGAGCCCCTTCCCCACGTAGTCGTTTGCATCGCCGACAACGACCAGCGAGATGCCGGGCGGCAGGAACGCACCGAGTGACTGGCCTGCCGTTCCACTGAGCACGACGTCGATGGTGCCTTGAGGTAGCCCGACGGCGCCGTAACGTCTGGTCACCTCTGCGCCCAGCCTCGTTCCCACCGCCCGATCCGTATTGTGTACTGGCAGTTCGATATGCACGGGTCGAGCGTCCTCGAGTGAGTTCGCCGCGCACTCGATCAGGGTGCGTTCGAGTTCGCTCGAGACAGGTACACACGGCGGGTAGGCCGCGCCGGTCGGCGCGGCCGGAACGTCGAAGAGTGGTGAGAGGTCCAACGTGCGACTCTTCCAATGCGCCACCGCCGGAGACATTTCCAATACGTCTGCGTGGCCCAGAGCGTCGTCGATACTTCGAAACCCCAGTTCTGCCAACAAACGTCGTACGTCGTCGGCGATGAAGCGAAAGAAGTTCTCGACGTACTCCGGCCGGCCGGTGAATCGCTCTCGCAGTTCGGGATTCTGCGTCGCTACTCCGACGGGGCAGGTGTCGAGGTGACATACCCGCATCATGACGCAGCCGGCCGCGATCAGTGGCGCCGTGGAAAACCCGTACTCCTGCGCCCCCAGCAACGCGGCGACGACGACGTCCCGCGCCGTGCGCAAACCCCCGTCACACTGGACGACGATCCGATCGCGTAACCCGTTGAGCACCAAGGTCTGCTGAGTTTCGGCCAGCCCGATCTCCCAGGGCGTACCAGCGTGGTGGATGGACGAGAGTGCCGCCGCCCCCGTCCCGCCGTCGTGACCGGAGATCAGCACCACGTCGGCGTGCGCTTTGGCCACACCTGCCGCAACAGTCCCGACTCCGACTGCGCTGACCAACTTCACGTGTATCCGCGCACGATCGTTTGCGCATCTGAGGTCGTAGATCAATTGGGCGAGATCCTCGATCGAATAGATGTCGTGGTGCGGGGGCGGAGAAATGAGCCCGACTCCAGGTGTCGAGTACCGGGTTTCCGCGATCCACGGGTACACCTTGGACCCCGGAAGCTGCCCTCCTTCACCGGGCTTGGCACCCTGGGCCATCTTGATCTGAATGTCGGTGGCGTTGACCAGGTAATCGCTGGTCACCCCGAAGCGCCCACTCGCGACCTGCTTGACTGCGCTTCGACGCTTGTTGTCGCGCAACCGCTCCGGTGACTCTCCGCCCTCACCGGTGTTGGAACGTCCGCCGAGAGCATTCATCGCGACTGCCATCGTCTCGTGAGCCTCGGCAGAGAGGGAGCCGTAGCTCATCGCACCGGTGTTGAATCGAGCGAGAATCAACTCGACGGGTTCGACCTGACGGAGCGGAATCGGCGGACGAATCCCACGCCGAAATCGAAACAGCCCCCGAAGTGTTCCGCCCTGCGCACTCAGTCGATCGACTTCATCGCTGTAGCGACGAAACATCTCACTTCGCCCCGTCCGGGTCGCATGCTGAAGGAAGAACACGGACTCGGGTGTGAACACATGCAATTCACCACCGCGGCGATACCGGAACTCTCCACTGCTGCTCAACTGACGATGCCGCACCGTACGATACGTGGCCGCGTGACGCATCAGAACTTCTCGCGCGACTTCGGTGATACCGATCCCGCCGATCCTGCTTCGTGTGTTGCAGAAGTATTCGTCGACCAATTCTCGGCCCAAGCCCACTGCCTCGAATACCTGTGCGCCCGTATAGGAGTGAACCGTAGCGATTCCCATCTTCGACATCACTTTGAGCACGCCGGAATTTGCCGCTCTCAGATAGTTGTCCGATGCCATTTTCGAATCTATTCCGGGAAGCTCGTCTTGCTCGCTGAGTGCTTCTACCGATTCGAGAGCAAGATAGGGGTGGACAGCCGCAGCACCGTAGCCGATCAGCAGCGCGATGTGATGAACTTCGCGCGCGTCACCCGACTCGACGACGAGGGAAACCTTGGTTCGCAGGCCATGCCGAACCAGATCGTGATGCACGGCAGATACTGCGAGCAATGACGGAATGGGAGCCTGCTCAGGGCCCGATCCACGGTCGGAGATCACCAGAATCTCGATTCCGGCTGCGGCGACCGTTCGGGCGGACTCACGAAGCCTCTCGACGCCTTCGCCGAGACTGCCTCTCGGATCGAAACCTCCCCGTAGGACAGCGCTTCTCGGAGTTCTTGCGCCGCACAGTTCGGCGACCTTCGCCATCTTCCCCGGTCCAATCACCGGTTTATCGAGAACAATCCTTCGGCACGACAGCGCCGACGCTTCGAACAAGTTCTGCTCAGCGCCGAGGGTGACACCAAGCGTAGTGACGACTTCCTCGCGAATCGCGTCCAAAGGCGGGTTCGTCACCTGAGCAAAGAGCTGGACGAAGTAGTCGTACAACAGCTTCGGCCGATCCGAGAGAACGGCGAGAGGTGTGTCGACTCCCATCGATCCCAACGGCTCCGATCCTGAGCGAGCCATTGGAAGGAGAACTTCCTGCAAGTCCTCTGCCTGGTATCCGAAGAGCACCTGCCTTTGCAACAGCGGAGCCGGATCGCCTCGGGCAGGCGCCGACTCGGGGATTTCCTCGAGATCGACCAATCCCCCGTCGACCCATTCCCGGTAGGGGGCTGTGCTCGCGAGTTCGGATTTGATCTCCGCATCGGAAACGATGCCACGACGAGCGGTGTCGACGAGGAACATTCGACCCGGTTCGAGGCGCCCCTTCTCCAACACCTCGGACGTCGGAGCGTCGAACACACCGCTCTCACTCGCCAACACGATACGGCCGTTCCTCATCCGCCACCATCGCCCGGGGCGAAGACCGTTACGATCCAACACCGCCCCGACAACAGTGCCGTCGCTGAACGTCACGGACGCCGGACCGTCCCATGGTTCCATCAGGCAAGCGTGAAATTGGTAGAAGGCCCTCATCTCGTCTGGCATCGAAGAATCGTTCTCCCAGGCACCGGGAATCATCATCGCGATGGCGTGCTGCACACTGCGGCCCCCGAGCGTCAGAAACTCGAGCACTTCGTCGAACGACGAAGAGTCGGATCCACCCGGGGTACAGATCGGAAACATGCGATCGATGTCCCCACCCAAAAGTGCGCTCCGCAACATCGGCTCGCGAGCGCGCATCCAATTCCTGTTTCCCACAATCGTATTGATCTCGCCGTTGTGAGCGATGCAGCGATACGGCTGAGCAAGTGACCACGACGGAAAAGTGTTCGTGGAGTACCGACTGTGCACGACCGCCAAGGCAGTTCGCATTCGGGCGTCGCATAGGTCGGTGAAGTAACCGGGTAACTGCGTCGGCGTGAGCATGCCCTTGTACACGATGGTTCGGGCGGACAACGAGGGGAAATACACCGCATCATCGGCCGAATGAATTCGCTCGACTTGTCTCCTGAGCGCGAACACTCGTCGGTCCAAGGCAATTCCGCCCACACTGCGATCTCTTGGCTCGGCGCACGTCACAAAACATTGACTGATGTACGGAGCGCACTGCGCGGCAACGGTTCCGACGCAGTCACGGTCGACTGGGACCTCCCGCCACCCGATAATCCGCAGTCCTTCTGCCGCTGCGTACCGGTGTATCCGAACTACCGCGCGCCCACGTGCTTCCTGATCCACCGGGAGAAAGCAGTTTCCGGCTGCGTAGGTGTTCTCACCCATCGCGTTGGGTGGTGGAAGCTCGAACGCGGTCACCGCGTCGAAGAATTCCGTCGGCAGCTGAAGAAGGATGCCCGCGCCGTCACCACTGTTGCACTCGCGCCCGACCGCGCCACGGTGGGTGAGATTGGCCAGGACCGCGAGCGCCTCGTCGACAATGGAATGCAGGTGACGTCCAGAGGTGTCTGCTACTACGGCTACACCACATGAATCGGTTTCCTGATCGGGGTCGTACAGGCCTCGAGGATCAGGTATTCGAGAAAACGGCACTCGGCGACCTCCACACGGTCATGCAGCCGACGTTCGTTAGTTTATCAGCACATAACCGCAGGTCGCGAGAGAAAAGTGTGACCCCCTGACGACGAGCGTCAGGGGGCCACAGTTCCGAACATCGTTTTCGATCAGCTACGCAAAGGTCGGTTGTACTGATCGCGCACACTGCCGGTCAACATCATGATTCCGTCGATGAGCGGCCAGATGCCACCGATTCCACACGTCAACCAAGTGACCGCGATCTGTGCGACAGCCATGCCGGGCTGGTTGAGGTAAAAACGTCCTGCTCCGAAACCGCCGAGCAGAATGCCCAGCAATCCGGCGGTCGTCTTCGACTTGTCCGAATACGGTTCGCCGGTCATCGGGTCACGTCCGTAGGGTGCGGACGGATCGACAAGGCCGAAACCAGGCTGAGGATAACCCTGACCTTGCGGGTAACCCTGAGGCTGACCGTAACCGGGCTGCGAATATCCAGGCTGGGGGTAGCCCTGCTGCTGACCGTAATTCTGGCTTCCCTGCGGCGGAGCGGCGGGGTAGCCCTGCGGCGGAGCCGCGTAGGGATTCGGAGTTTGATCTGCCGGCGCACCGTAGACGGGACCGTCCGTCGGGGTTTGGGTCGGCCTCGAGTAGTCCGGCGCCGGATGGTCGGTCGCCGGATAGTTCTGGGCGGCGTAGCTTTCCTGCGACGTGTAAGGCGCCGTGGGCTGACTCGGGGTGGAATCAGAATCGGCAGTGGGGAACGCTGTAGTCGATTCGGTTCCGGTCGGCGGCGGGTAGATGGGGTGGTTTCCCCAGCCCGGGCCGTTCCCGACTCCCGAATACGTGTCCCAGCCTGGACCGGTGCCGGTGGTCTCCGTCGACGGAGTCTTTTCCGTTGGCGCCGAGGTTTCCGTCAACGACGCATCTGCCGTCGCGTCGTAGTCGAACGGCGACCCGAACTGGGGTGGAACCGGCGGCTGCGATCCTGACGAGTCCCCCGACTCGGACGGTTCCGGATTCTTGTTCAAGTTAGGCAACGTACTTTCCTTCGATTCGACGACGGTACGTAATAGCTTTTGTTATCGGGCCACGAGACGGGTTCGGCCTTCGCGTGGCCGGTCCCCCACAGATCTTTCCTCGGTTCGTGCTCCCGGATCATCCTCGTAACGGCCGGCGAACACCGTCCCGCGCATTGCCCGAAAGTATCACGATGCCGTCGACGAACGCCCAGATCCAAATTCCGATGGCAAATGGAATTCCGATGAGGAACGCGGACATGAACAGCGCGAAGAACATGCCGAGCAGTTGGCACAGTCCAATGCCGACGCTCCCGATGTAAAGACGACCGACTCCACAGATTCCGAAGAAGCCCAGCAAGATCTGCAACAGTCCAGCTGTAGCTTTCGACTTGTCGGAATACGGTTCCCCCGTTACCGGGTGCCGACCGTACGGCGCATAGGGATCTCCGAACCCGTACATCGATTGAGCGGGCAGTGGCTGCTGATATCCGTACGGATTGGGCGCGCCGTAGACCGGTCCCTGATCCTCGGGGAATCCCCCTTGCGAATAGGGACCTGTCACGGCTTGTCTTTCTTCGACAGCTTCACCGCGTCCGACGACTCATCCGACGCTGCCGTGGAGGCGCTTGCCTCACTGGAAGCGGATTCAGCAGCATCGGATTCAGAATCTTCAGCGTCGGCGCCTTTCGCGTCGGCCTTCGCCGAATCAGTTTCGGTAACTGGCGCCGCGACTCCTGCTTCGCCGGCAGCTACCGCAGCGACGTAGTCCTTCGACTTCAAATCAGCCGGATCCTCACGACCCTTCTTCGCCAGGAAGAAGTAGGCCAGTGCGGCGAAGAACACGATCCCCGAAGTGAATGTGTTGACTCGAATGCCGGCGATCTCGTATGCGAAATCGTCGCGCATCAGTTCGACGACAAACCGGCCCAGGCAATAACCCGCGACGTACAGAGCAAACAGGCGTCCGTGACCGATCTTGAATCGGCGGTCGACGAGGACCAGCAGGATCACGATCAGGACGTTCCACACAGCTTCGTAGAGGAACGTCGGGTGAACGACCCGAATGACTTCTCCGTTGGAGACACCTGCCAGTTGATCGAGCTGGCCGGAGGAGTTCACACGCTCGAAGATCTCGAGGCCCCATGGGACGGTGGTCTCGCGACCGTACAACTCCTGGTTGAAGTAGTTGCCGATACGACCGATGGCCTGCGCGAGCAGGATTCCGGGCGCAATCGCATCACCGAGCGCGGAAACCGGAATGCCGCGTCGACGGCAGCCGATCCACGCACCGATGCCGCCGAGGAACACAGCTCCCCAGATTCCGAGGCCTCCCTGCCACACCTTGAGTGCATCGAGAGGCTGACCGTTCTCGCCGAAATAGGCGGGCCAGTCGGTCAATACGTGATAGAGCCTGCCACCGATCAGACCGAACGGAACAGCCCAGATCGCGATGTCGAGAACGGTCCCCTTCTCGCCGCCGCGGGCGACCCAACGACGATCTCCCCACACGATCGCGACGATGATGCCGAGGATGATGAAGAGCGCGTAGGCGCGCAGCGCTACCGGTCCGACGTACCAGACGCCTTGGGGCGGGCTGGGGATATAGGCCAGTAGGTCCACAGTTGAGGTCACGACGCCACGGTAGCCGAGCGGACGCCCTCGGCGAGTTCTTCGGTGAGCGAGCGAACCGCTCCCAAGCCGTTCTCGACCGCGGAGACCAGAGCCGAGCCGACGATGACGGCATCGGCGTACGCCGCGATTTCGGCAGCTTGTGCGCCGGACCGAACACCCAATCCGACGCCGACGGGAATGTCGGAATGCGCGCGGATTCGTGCGGTCAGTTCCGGAGCCATCGAAGACACGGCGTCTCGAGCGCCGGTGACACCCATTGTCGAGGCCGCGTAGATAAATCCACTACTCGCGTCGAGTGTCATCGCGAGCCGTTCTTCCGTCGAGGACGGGGCGACAAGGAAGATCCGGTCGAGGTGGTGCTCCTCGGATGCTTCCATCCAGGCGCCTGCTTCTTCCGGAATGAGGTTGGGGGTGATGAGTCCGAGCCCGCCGGCGGAAGCGAGGTCTCGTGCGAACTTGTCGACGCCGTACTGCAGTACCGGGTTCCAGTAGGTCATCACGACGGCCTTGCCGCCGACCGAACTGATCTGCTCGATCACGGTGAAGATGTCGCGAAGGCGAACGCCGTTGGTGAGTGCGGTTTCGGCTGCACGCTGGATGGTCGGACCGTCCATGACCGGATCGGAATACGCGACACCGACTTCGATGATGTCGCAGCCACCGTCGACCATCGCCTTGAACACGTCGATCGATTCGGGAACGGTCGGATAACCGGCAGGCAGGTAACCGACGAGGGCGGCACGCTTGTCAGCCTTGCACGCTGCAAAGGTGGGTGCGAGGCGTGATGGTCGTTCGCTCACTTGTCCGAGCCTTCCGTGTTGTCGTTCTGGTCTGCTGCATCAGCCGGAGCGGTTGCCTGACTCGAGGCGCCGTCGAAGAGACCGAACCAGCTTGCGGCGGTGTCCATGTCCTTGTCACCGCGACCGGAGAGATTGACGACGATGATCGCGCCCTCGCCGAGTTCCTTGCCCAGTCGGAGCGCGCCGGCAACGGCGTGGGCGGATTCGATGGCCGGGATGATGCCTTCGCGGCGCGAGAGCAGCAGTAGAGCATCCATCGCTTCGCTGTCGGTGACGGGTTCGTAGGTGGCACGCCCGATATCGCTCAGGTAAGCGTGCTCGGGTCCGACGCCCGGGTAGTCCAGACCAGCAGAGATCGAGTGCGATTCGATGGTCTGACCGTCTTCGTCCTGGAGCAGGTAGGAGTAGGCACCCTGGAATGCGCCAGGGGTACCGCCGGCGAACGTTGCTGCATGCCTTCCGGTTTCGACACCGTCGCCGGCTGCTTCGTAGCCAACCAGACGTACCGACAGATCGTCGATGAACGGATGGAAGAGTCCGATTGCGTTGGAGCCGCCTCCGACGCAGGCTGTGACTGCATCGGGCAGGCGGCCGGTCAGTGCCTGAACCTGGACGCGTGTTTCGAGGCCGACCACTCGCTGGAAGTCGCGAACGATGGTGGGGAACGGGTGCGGGCCTGCCGCGGTACCGAAGCAGTAATAGGTGTTGTCCGCGTGGGAAACCCAGTCGCGCAAGGCTTCGTTGATCGCGTCCTTGAGCGTGCGCGAACCGGTCTCGACCGAGACGACCTCCGCGCCGAGCAGGCGCATGCGTGCGACGTTCAGTGCTTGACGTTCGGTGTCGACAGCACCCATGTAGATGACGCACTCGAGACCGAGCAGTGCACAGGCGGTGGCCGATGCCACACCGTGCTGGCCCGCTCCGGTCTCGGCGATGATGCGGGTCTTGCCCATACGCTTCGCCAGCAGAACCTGACCGAGAACATTGTTGATCTTGTGAGAACCGGTGTGGTTCAGATCTTCACGCTTGAGAATGATGCGCGCACCACCGGCGAACTCGCTCATTCGTGTTGCCTCGAAAATCGGCGACGGACGCCCGGTGTAATCGCGCTGCAAGCGATCGAGTTCGTTCAAGAACGTGTCGTCCGCGCGAGCCTTTTCGTACTCCGCAGTGACTTCCTCGATAACCGCCATGAGGGCTTCCGGCACATGCCGTCCGCCATAGACGCCGAAATGCCCTCCGGCATCCGGGTCGTGAGAGCGCTCGGTGAGTCCCGCGCTGGCCGGCGGCAGATTGCCGCCCTTGAATACTGCACCGGAGCCTGGTTCCTGAGTACGTGAAGTCACCCCACCAGTCTGCCCCAACGGTGTCGCTGGTCACCGCCCGGGTGCATCAAAGCACGCCGGGCGGGTGAAGCGCTTTATCGAGACGGTTTGGGGCAGGACGGGTGAGCACCGGCATTGACCAGATCTGCGACGGCCTTGCGAGGGTCGCCGCTGGTCACGAGGCCTTCACCGACGAGCACTGCGTCGGCGCCCGCACCGGCGTACGCCAACAGATCGGCAGTTCCGCGAACACCCGATTCGGCGATCTTGATCGTCTCGGTCGGCAGACCGGGAGCAATGCGACCGAAGGTGTTCTTGTCCACCTCGAGGGTTTTGAGATTGCGCGCGTTGACACCGATCACCTTGGCGCCGGCTTCGAGCGCGCGGTTGGCTTCTTCCTCGGTGTGCACCTCGACGAGGGCAGTCATTCCCAGAGATTCGGTGCGATCGATCAGCGAGGCGAGCGCCTGCTGTTCGAGTGCCGCGACGATCAGCAAGATGACGTCGGCGCCGTGAGCGCGAGCTTCGTGAATCTGGTACGGCCCCACGATGAAGTCCTTGCGCAGCACCGGAATGGTGACCGCTTTACGGACTGCGTCGAGGTCGGCCAACGAGCCGTGAAAACGGCGCTCTTCGGTGAGAACACTGATGATGCGTGCGCCACCGGCTTGGTAAGCCGCGGCAAGCTCTGCGGGATCGGCAATGTCGGCCAGCGCACCCTTTGAGGGGCTCGCTCGCTTGACCTCGGCGATGACGCCGATGCTCGATTCCAGAAGTGCTGCTGCAGCATCGAGTGCAGGCGGTGCAGCGGCCGCAGCAGCCTTGACTGCAGCGAAGTCGAGTACGGCTTCGCGGGCGGCGACATCAGCGCGCACCCCGTCGAGAATCGAGTCGAGTACGGTCATCGTGGCCCGAATCCTTTCTGGGCAAGAGCCCGATGTGAGATACGTCATCAGGGTGGTCTCAGCCTAGTGGGACGAAATTTTGCTACTCCGCCGGGGTACCCACGCAGGTGAGGGTTCAGTCTTACTCAGTGCGACGACCCCGGTTTCGCACCGTTGCCTCCCCCAGCTCCGTCGTCCCCGTCAGCCACTGTCGGGTCCTCTCCGGCATCGAGCGCGTCCCACAACATCCGTTGTGTCACAGGCTCGTCCGACGCGGGCGTGTCTCCCTGACCGAGCTTGGCTGCAGCTTCGCGGCGCGCGGCCGGGTTGTCGTACTTCGACGACAACCCGCCTCGCACTGGAGGTTTGCGCATCAGAAGTACTGCTGCGCCGAGCGCCGCCACCGCTCCGAGCAACGCAAGCAAGGCAGGCAGTACCGAAACAGTCGTCGAGAGATCTTCCGGGTGACCGGACAACTCGGCCAACTCCACCGCTCGGTCCGCAGAGGCTCCGGACACCAACAACTGCACCGCCGGAACCGCTACCGCGACGGCGACGAGTGCCACCAACAGTCCGACCACACGAAGCGCCCAACCTCGCACCGCGAACGACGCCGCGATCGCCGCCAGAAGCGCGAGCGCGAGCGGAGTCATCGCCGCCGCCCAGGTGCTGCCGTCGAGGTCCGTCGTCCGCTCCAGCGTCTTGCCGTCGCTCGAGGTCAGATGAACCCACGTCATTCGTGAGCTGCCCCACAGAGCTGCTGCCGACAGTGCAAGCAAAAGCGTCCTCGGCACAGCGGTGCCACGAGAAGCCCTTGTAGGCTGCTCCGCTGCAATCGACTCGTTCTCACTCACTGATCGTCACCTCCGATGGTGCGCAGGGTGTGCGCCGACGCGATGGCGCTCAGCACTGCCATCGCCTTGTTGCGGGCCTCGGTGTCCTCGTAGACCGGATCGGAGTCGGCGACGACGCCGGCGCCCGCCTGGACATATCCGATCCCGTCCTTGATCAATGCCGTTCGGATCGCGATCGCGGTGTCGGCGTCGCCGGCGAAGTCGAGGTAGCCGACGATGCCGCCGTAGATACCCCGCCTGGTGGGCTCGAGTTCTTCGATCAGCTGCATCGCACGCACCTTGGGTGCCCCTGACAGGGTTCCAGCGGGGAAGCATGCGGTGACCGCGTCGAGAGCGTGCTTTCCCTCGGCCAGATGACCGGTGACGGTCGATACGAGATGCATCACGTGGCTGTACCGCTCGATGTGCCGGTAGTCGTGCACCTTCACCGTGCCCGGGCGACAGACACGACCCAGATCGTTTCGCCCCAGATCGACGAGCATGAGGTGCTCGGAGTTTTCCTTCTCGTCGGCGAGGAGGTCCTTCTCGAGCAGGATGTCGTCCTCCTCTGTGGCACCGCGCCATCTGGTTCCAGCGATCGGGTGTGTTGTCGCGACGCCCTCGGCGACGGTGACCAGTGCTTCAGGGCTCGAACCGACGATCGAAAACGCCGTCTCTCCGTCACCGTTCGGCACGTTGAGCAGATACATGTACGGGCTGGGGTTCGACGCGCGCAGCATCCGGTACACGTCGATCGGTGCTGCAGTGCAATCGATCTCGAATCGCTGCGAGAGAACTACCTGGAATGCCTCGCCCGCTTCGATGTCGCCGATCAACTTTTTGACGTCGACACCGAAGCTCTCGGTGGTGCGTTGACGACGGTAGTTCGGAGTCGCTTTCGAGAATGTCGACACCGTCGATTTCGCCGGCGCCGCGAGAGCGCGAGTCATCGCGTCCAACCTGGCGACCGCGTCGTCGTACGCCGTGTCGACACGCTCGTCGGTGCCGTCCCAGTTGACCGCATTGGCGATGAGGGTGATCGCCCCTTCGTGGTGATCGACAGCGGCGATGTCGGCAGCAAGCAGCATGACCATCTCGGGTATCTGCAGGTCGTCGACCGCGGAGTCACCCAATCTCTCGAGGCGCCGCACCGCGTCGTAACCGAGGAACCCGACCATTCCGCCGGTCAGCGGGGGTAGGTCGGGAAGTCGCTCCGAACGAAGTAGTTCGAGGGTGGCACCGAGTGCATCGATCGGGTCACCGCCGGCCGGAGCACCGGCCGGAACATTGCCGTACCAAGCCGCCTCTCCGTCCACGACGGTCAGTGCAGCCGGACTCCCGACGCCGATGAACGACCACCGCGACCACGAACGACCGTTCTCGGCCGACTCGAGCAAGAAGGTGCCTGGACGATTGCCGGCCAACTTCTCGTACGCCGAGAGCGGAGTTTCGGAGTCCGCCAACACTTTCCGAGTGACCGGAACGACCCGGTGCTCAGCTGCGAGGGCACGGAACTGCTCCCGAGTGGTGGTGGAATCGGACGCGTCACCGACGATCGCGGTGTCGGACGACCGTGCGGACATGGAGGTGGGCTCGCCGTGCATGCCTCCATCATCCCAGGCTCCCCCACACGGTCGTCGTGCGCGGGTAACCTCGGCCGAATGAAACCAGGCCAACTCGCCCCCGATTTCTCGCTGCCCGACCAGGACGGAACTCCGCGCTCGCTGACGAGCCTGCTCGCGAACGGCCCCTTGGTCCTCTTCTTCTACCCGGCAGCCTCGACGCCGGTGTGCACCGCCGAGGCGTGCCACTTCCGTGACCTGGGCAGCGAATTCGCCGCGGTGGGCGCTTCGCGGGCAGGTATCAGCACCGATACGGTCGAAGCTCAGTCCACCTTTGCCACCGCACAATCCTTCGACTACCCCCTGCTCGCCGACACCGACGGCAAGGTAGCCGAACAGTTCGGCGTCAAGCGCGGACTCCTGGGCAAGCTGGCTCCGGTCAAACGCTCGACCTTCGTGATCGACACAGACCGCACCGTTCTCAAAGTCATCTCGAGTGAACTTCGCGCCAACACGCACGGCGACCAGGCACTCGAGTTCCTTCGCAATCGAAGCTGACTCACCTGGGCGAAGTGATTCTCTGAGCAACCTGATTCTCTAGGCGACCTGAATCGAGCGCTTCGCAAGTCCCATCCAGAATCCGTCGATCACCTGGGTGGGCACCTGCTCCGGATCGGACGACGCACCGAGCGTGACGAACAACGGGGCGAAGTGCTCGATGGTCGGATGCGCGTATGGCATCCCGGGAGCTTGGGCGCGGAAGTCGATCAACGAATCGACGTCTCCGGCAGCGAACCTCTCCCCTGCCCACGCGTCGAATTCCGCCGACCATCCCGGGGCCCGCGCCTCCGGTGACGGATCGCGCAGGAACGGCAGCCCGTGCGTGGTGAATCCGGATCCCACGATCAGTACACCTTGCTCACGGAGTGGCCGTAGGCGTTCTCCGAGATGGAGCAAACGCTCGGGATCGAGGGTTGGCAGCGAAATTTGCAGTACCGGGATGTCTGCGTCCGGGTACATCACCGTGAGCGGCACGTAGGCACCGTGATCGAGTCCTCGATTCGGCTGCTGAACCACTCGTTCGTTGTCCGGCATCAACGCGGCAACCTGAGCTGCGAGTTCCGGAGCGCCGGGAGAGTTGTACTTCGCGCGGTAGAACCTCTCGGGAAAACCACCGAAGTCGTAGATGAGCGGGGTGCCCGTGGTCGTCGAACCGATCGTCAGCGGTGCTGATTCCCAGTGCGCCGAGACGACGAGGATTGCCGTCGGCCGCGGAAGATCACCGGCCCACGCCCCCAATTGGTCGACCCACAACGCGCTGTCCACCAGCGGCGGAGCACCGTGGCTGAGATACAGCGCAGGCATGGTTGTGGTGGACATATGGGCTCCTCGGGATAGACATTCGTCGTTAAGTTGAAGGTTCAACCTAATATAGGACTCAACACTTGCGTCCCGCAACTATTCCCCGCAATATTCTTCTGGACATGCGTCTGAGACGCTGTACACCAGCACGCTCCGTGCACGAAGAATGCTCGACCCGAAGGAGAAGTCACCGATGAGTGAACCGACCGCGCAGCCCGACGCGCAGTCTCAGACGAAGTGGCTCACAGCCGAGCAGCAGGAAGCCTGGCTGACACTGATCGCTCTCGTGACACGGTTGCCTGCCGCACTCGACACTCAACTGCAACGCGATTCGGCACTCACCCACTTCGAATACTTCGTGCTCGCCGCACTCTCGGACGCCCCCGACCACAAGCTCCAGTTGTCGGTACTGGCCCAGCGCGCGAACGCTTCCCTGTCCCGCCTCTCGCACGTCGTCACGAAGATGGAGAAAGCCGGCTGGGTGAAACGGGAAGTCATTCGCGGCAGCCGCGGCTCCAACGCAGTACTCACCGACGAAGGAATGACAAAGGTCGTCGCGGCCGCGCCGCCACACGTTGCCTCCGTTCAAGGTCTCCTCTTCGAGGGCCTCGATGATCGCCAGGTCGCCCAGCTTTCGTCCTTGGGGACTGCAATGCTCAGCCAACTGGACAAGGGAATCGCCGCCGGACTCGGCAAGGCCTGACCCCTTTCCCGACACCAGCGGTCTGATCCTTACGATGGCGGCTTCGTGAGGTCGAGTGCAGCCAGGTGACTGAACAGCATGCTCGCTCCGATCGGGTTTCCACCTCCGGGATACGTAGTCCCGCTGGCCGCTGCCATCGTGTTCCCCGCCGCGTACAACCCGGCAATCGCCGTACCGTCGGCTTTGAGCACCCGCCCGGTTGCGTCGGTACGTAGACCACCTTTGGTCCCGAGGTCGGAGATACCGAAAGCGGCAGCGTGAAACGGTCCTTGGTCGATCGGTACTAGCGGTGAAGCCCCCTCCGAAAAGGCACGGTCGTACGCAGTGTCTCCTCGGCCGAAGTCCGTGTCGACGCCGGTCGCCGCAGACTCGTTGAATCGTTTCACTGTCTGCACCAGTTCCGCTGCGGGAACATCGATCTGGGCGGCGAGGTCTTCGAGCGTCTGGGCACTCTTCCACAACCCCGCATCCACATACTGCTCCGTCTGCGCCATGGGCACGTTGGGCGCCTTCACCGGCGGCACTGCACCTTCCCTGTTGTCGTAGATCATCCAATACGGTGTGGTTACTTCTCGTGCCAGTATGTGTTCGATGACGGAGCGACCCAAGCGGTCGTACGGCGCAGACTCGTTGACGAATCGACGACCGTTGTCGTCCACGAAGATTCCGCCGGTGAACCACAGCGCAAACGCGGAGCGGCCATCCGGATGGGTGAGCCCCGGCGACCACCAGGCCTCCCCCATGAGGTCGGTATCGGCGCCCACGGCGATAGCCGCCTGATGCGCCTTGCCGAGATTGCCGGGACAACCCATCGTGTCGAGCGCAGAGCCGGGAACACCGAATTCGGCACGCAGGGTCTCGTTCTGTTCGAATCCGCCCGCGGCCAGAATCACTCCTCTGCGGGCTCGGATGGTTCGACGCCGACCACCTTGTTCGACGACCGCGCCGACGACCGATCCGTCCTCGACAACCAATTCTTCGAGAGTGGTGTTCAGGTGCATGGCGGCGTTGGCGAATGTCGAAAGTGCCAGCAAGAATCGACCGATCAACGACTGCCCGCCGACGAGGTACGCCGGCAACTCTTCTCCCAACCGCTCCGTCGCGAGCGGCGGCCGAAGTGAATCACGAAGCACACCAAGCTTCTTCGCGTTCATCGGCTTGGGAACGATGTGTCGACCGCTCGCGCGAGCCTTGGGTTTTTCCCCGAAGTAGTCGGGCCACGGCAGTATCTGGAACTCGAAATTCGAGTCCTCTTCGAGATAGTCGATCAACCCGGCGCCGCCTCGAACGTATGCCTCCTGGACGTCGGCAGGTGTCCGATCACCCACCACCGAACGGTAGTACTCCAGCGCATCTTCGATGGTGTCGTCGTCCCCGCCCCGGCGAAGAACGGCGTTGCACGGGAACCACATTCCGCCGCCGCCCGAGTACGCCGTTGTTCCGCCGTACTTGCCGGTCGCTTCGATCACAATGACGTCGAGGCCTTCGCGTGCTGCCGTATACGCGCCGGCGAGTCCGCCGCCCGATCCCACAGCGAGTACGTCGCATGTCTCGTCCCACTTCGTCATAATCAGCCTCTCCGATCCTGGGCACATTTCCGAACGTGTTCTAGAAATCGTTCTAACACATGGACTTAGCGATCGCGGGGGATCGAAATTCTGTCCCACCGAGCGGGAGCGAGACATGACGCCGAGCGGGAGCGAGACATGACACCGAGCGGGGAGCGAGACATGACACCGAGCGGGGAGCGAGAACGAGCGGTGATAGCGCACACTTTGCCCGCACGGGTCTGATCCCGTAGTGTCTGGACACATGTCTGGTAAGACCAAGTTCGAGTCCACTCGTCGACGGCTCACACAGCAGCAAGCCGAAACCGTCGATCGATTGACCGCGGCAGCGATCACGGTCCTGCGCGACAAAGGGTTTGCCGATCTGACTGTGCGAATGGTGGCAGCGGAAGCCGGTGTCGCCGCAGCCACGGCATACACCTATTTTTCGTCCAAGAGTCACCTTGTGGCAGAACTGTTCTGGCGCCGACTCGACGCGGTACCTCACGAACCCTCCCCCGAGGCGGAACGAGAAGCGCAGGTCTGCTCGGTCCTTCGAAGCGTCGCACTCCTCGTTTCCGACGAACCGGAGCTGGCCGCGGCCGTGACCACGGCGATGATGGGCAACGATCCCGACGTCGAACACCTTCGGGGACGTATCGGCAAGAACATCCGCGAGCGGCTCATCGAGGCACTGGGGCCGTCATACGATCCCGACGTACTCGAAGCACTCGAAATCTCCTGGTCCGGAGCGCTTGTCCGAGCCGGCATGGGATACGAGTCCTATTCGCAGATCGCAGACCGGCTCGAAGTCACTGCCAGGCTGATCATGGCGGGCCGCGACAACCTTCACTAGACGGGAGTCATGGCACTCACCAACCATGTGCCGTCGACTCGATCGAGTGTCACCTCGACTCGGCTCGACGTCGACGCTGGTGCCGGCCGCGCGATACTCGTCGTGATCTGATCGACGAACAGGAGCAATTCCGCTCGGTCTGCAGCAGCGGAGAGCACTCCCACGTCGACTACTCGCGCCTTCGTGCTGATTCCTTGCTCCTTCGACTGGGGTGCAACGGTTTTCGATCCGAATTCGGCGAAGCCGTCCTGAAATGTTCCACTTGCGCCCTCGGCAGCATGTGCAAGATCCTCGTCCACCGTGTCGCTGTTGTAGGTCAAGAGATTCTCGACGAGCATCGGCGCCACACCGATCACCTCGACACGTGCGGTTTCAGCGGCTGCCGAACGGTGGTGACTCCAGAGCAGAGTCCCGCCGGCTCCCACCAAGATCAGCGCTGCAAACGCCAAGACCACGCGCTTCACGGGACGAACTCCACACTCGACATCAGTACCCGACCGTCGACCTCTTCGACACCGACGCGAAGACGGTAGGTTCGCGCCGAAGACTCTCCCGCCGAATTGCCGACCTGAGCCGATGCCGCGATCAGTACCACCCCCGAGGTTCCGGATTCCGATGCCAGGGCGGCGGTGTCGACATGACCGTCGGAATCGACGGCGAAATCACGGATCGATGCGACGAACGCAGATTCACCGGACTTCAGTTCGTCTGCAAAAGTTCCCGTAGTCAGCGACTTCAGCTCCGCGAGATCCTCGTCGAGCGTGGCAGAGTGAACGTCGATCAGAGCAAGGGTTCCTGCGACAGCACCGTCGACGAACCCTTGACGCTGGGACTCTCGCACGCGGTCCGATCGAACTGCCAGACAACCGAAGACGACAACGACGCTCAGAGCCGCGAGTGCAATCCAGACCAGGGCAGTGAGTACACCGCGCTTCCCTCGGACCGGATCCAGCACCTCACCTCTCAGCGATTCGTCGGCGTCAGCAACTGTTGCCACGGCTCCCCCTCCCCCGGACCGGAGTCAGCCGGAGCCAACTCCGTGTGTTGATAGTCGACTCCGTCAGGCCCGGTGTACAACTCGCCGGGCGCATTGGTCCCCGACGGCACGTACGCTTCGGGGCTCCGGCAGATCTCCGGGCTCGGTGCTCGTTTGCCCGGTACCTCCATGCAGGGAATGTTCCGAGATCCACGAACGGCGAAGACCGAGTTCTGTGGCACTTTGCAGTACAGATCAGCCGGGGTGTCCGGCACACTCGTCTGGGTCGGGTCCCGTCGCTGATCGGCAGGAAGGTAACCGGTCGAGCACGCCGCAGGGTCCTGCGCTTGGAGGTGGAAGTTGACGTTCGCGGCGCCGTCCACCTGCCCGCGTTGTACGACGGTTTCCTGTGCCGCGACCAGTGGCGGCAAGATGACGAGCACCTGTTCCAACCCGGCGTTGTACGTCAAAGCCACCTGAGCGGTGCTGGTGAAATTGGCAAGCAGCACAGGCAAAGTGGGTTTGAGGCCTTGAAACAGCAGGTCGGCTTCAGTCGCGAAGCCCGGTCCGGTCTCGAGGATATTGCGCACGGACCCGTCGGCGACCTCCAACTGTCCACTGAGCTGAGCGACACTGGACGCCCACTGGCGAATCTGATCGCCCGTCACCACCTGTGTCTGCAGGAGCGGATCCAACTGCTGTACGAGCGTCGTAGCCGGCGTTGTGGCAGCGGCCATCTGATCGACGAACGAGGTGGTCGAATCCAGCAGACGAGCCAGATCCTCTCCCCTGCCTCCGAAAGCTGCCGCGGACTCGTCGATCACCGATCGCAACTTGTCCTGCGGTACGGATGCGAGCATCGCCTGCGCCTGATCGAGGACCGGTCCGATCTCGGTCGGGATCGTGACAGCGTCGGGGCCGATCACGTCTCCGTCGGCCAGAAAGGGTCCGTCCGCGGTGCTCGGTTGCATGTCGACGTATTGCTCACCGATTGCCGACACGCTTCGCACCGCTACTGTGAGCCCGCTGGAGGGAACGGGAACCGCACTCTCCAAGGATAATTCGGCGCGTACCACTCCCGGAGAGAGACGCACCGACCTGACCTGACCGATGGTGTCGCCGCGATAGGTCACGTTCGCGTTCCGATACAGGCCGCCGGCGTCGGGCAGTTCGACTGTCACCGAATAGCGCCCGATGCCGAGCATGGTCGGAACTCTCAGGTACGAGATAGCCGCTGCGCTCATGCCTATCACCGCCAGGATCGCGAAGATCGTCAATTGCCTTCGCACCAACTTCGTGAGAATCATCGTCCACCGTCCTGGTCGGTCCGCCCTGTACCACTTGGGGCGGCCCGCCCGGTGTCACTTGGGGCGGCCCGCCCGGTACCCAGAGGCGCGGTCAAAGGATCGACCAGTATTCCGTTCTCCACCGGAGTTTGCGGCGCCCCGAACGGAGTACCGAAGCCCAGACCTGACTGAAGGCGATTACTCGTGAGGTCGATCAGCGCCCACAAATTGGTGTAATCACCGCGCATTCCGTCGTCGATGGTCGTCTGGGGGAAGGGGAAGGTACTCAGATTGCCCAAATTGTTGATCAGGTCCGGTCCTGTTTCGACCACCTTCTGCAGCGTCGATTCCAAGGCGCTCAAATTGGCTTTCAAATCGTCGCGGGTCCGGTCGACCAGATCGGTCCCGACGTCCCCGAACCTGCCGACCGCATCGAGGGCGGTGGTCAGGTCGACGCGTTGGGCGCTCAGTTCCGCCAAGGCCGGATCAAGGGTCTCCAACGCCTCACCGAGAACGTCTCGCTGAGCCGTGATCTCACCGGCGAACACGTCGAGATTCTCCATGGTCGTGACTATCGCCTCGCGTTGACGGTCGAGTGTCTCGGTCACGCTGTCCATCTGGCTCAGCAGGTCGCGCGCCGCATCGGTCCGCCCGCCGAGAGCGGTGTTCAGTTCCGTGGTGATGCTGTGAATCTGGGCCAGCCCACCGCCGTTGAGCACCAAGGACAGTGCCGTCAACGCTTCCTCGGTGGTGGGATAGACACTGGCCGATGCAAGGGGAATCACGGATCCCTCCGACAACCGCCCTTCCGGCGCCACCTCGGTGGGCGGCGCGAGCGCGACGTGTTTGGATCCGAGCAGACTGGTTTGGCCGATCTTGGCAGTCGCGTTGGCGGGCAGCGACACCGAACCGTCGAGCGCAACCGTCACCCGGGCGTGCCAGTTGTCGGTCTCGATCGCACTGATACTTCCGACTGTCACGTCGTTGACCATGACCGGAGAGTTGGGACTGATCGACGTGACGTCCGGCATCTCGATCACGACCGAGAAACTTCCCTCACCGCGGCCGGCCGCGCCCGGCAGCGACACCGAATTCAGCCCGCTCCATTGACAACCCGTCAGAACGAGCACGGCGCTCGCCGCCACACACACTGTTCCCCACCGGCGGCCAGTCATCGTGATCCTGTCGACGGCATGAGCAAGCCGGTCAGATCAGACGCCACCGGTACCGTCGGAAAACTCAAGGCGCCAGTCGGTTCCAGATCAGGCTCGCTGTACACCAGTTGGTCCGGAAGAGCGCCGAGCGCCCGGGTCGGGTTGATGCTCAGGTCCGGGTAGTTCGCCTTGATCGTGTTGAGCAACGGGCCGAGGTATTCGATGCACAAATCCGCGCCCTTCTTCGAGGTGTCGTTGGCCAGGCCGGCGATTCCGCCGCAGATCAAGTCGATCGGGTTGCCGACGTTCTGGAATGCGGGCACACCCACCATCGCTCCTTGGGCCGGCCGGTAGACGTTGTAGTAGTTCGACAACGCTGTCGGAGCCAGATGCAGTACCTTCTCGAGACCTGCGCGCTTGTCGACCAATACCTGGGACACGTCGGCCAACTTCGCGATCTGCTCCGTCAAGCCGGTTCGGTTCTGTTCGACAAACCGCTGTACGTCGATGACGGCGGCGTCCAGATCGGCGAGAGCCGGAGCCAATTGCGTCCGGCTCTCGGCGAGCACACTCGAGACATTTGCCAGTCGTCCTTGGAACTGAACGATCTGTTCGTCGCTTGCGGCGAGTGCGGTCGTGAAGGTCTGCAGGCCGCGGATGGTGCCGAACAGATCGGCTCCGCCTTCGTCGAGTGTGCTCATAGCCTCCGAGAGTTCGGTCACCGAGCGCCCCAGCGCTTCCCCGTTGCCGGCCAGTGCGGATCCGGCACCGTCGAGGAAGTTGGCGGCGGGACCGCGATCGTCCCCGTCGGGACCCAAAGCATCGGCAGCCCGGCCCAGCTGTTCCTTGATCTGGTCCCACTCGACCGGGACGGCTGTTCGGTCGAGCCCGATCTCCGCACCGTCATTCAGTGCGTCGGCGCCGTCCGTCACCGCCGGCGTCAACTGCACGAAGCGGGCCGAGACCAGCGACTGGGCAACGATCACCGCTTTCGCGTCCTCGGCGACGGGAACCTCGCGCGCCAATTTCAGTTCGACGCGCATTCGATCTCCCTGTGGGGCGATCTCGGTGACGCGGCCGACGTCGACCCCCACGACACGAACGTCGTCACCGACATACAGGCCGGTCGTCGAGGTGAAGTAGGCCGTCACGTTGTAGTAGCGCAGATGTTGCACCGCAAGGTATCCCGACACGACGACGATCGCCGCGCCGACGACGCTTCCACCGACTACGCCGATTCGACGCCAGTTCACCGGTTTGCGAACTCGTAAGGCACCCATCATCGAACCTCCGGAATCGGTAGCGGCGCAGATGGTAGCCCGAACATCGCGTTGATCAACGGTTGGGTGTATTGCGCCGGTACCAGGTTCTGGACGTAGGCGTAATAGAAGGGACCGCTGGCCACGGTGTCGCCGAGCGTGCCCACGTACGTACCGAGACCGTCGATTCCCTGAGAAAGGTTGTCCTTGTTGTTCTGCAGAATGCCGACAACCGTGTCGAGTTTGCCGAGGACCGGTTGCAATTGCGCCTCGTTGTCGTGGACGAGTCCGCTCAGCTGGGTCGACAACGCCGAGATGTTCGTGATCACTTCCCCCAGCGCCGCCTGTCGCCGATCCAGTTCTCCCAACAAGGCGTTGCCGTCGACGAGTAGCGCGTTGACCTGTGGTCCACGCTCGGCCAGCGTCCCGGCGACGTCGTTTGCATCGGACAGCAAGGTGCGCAACATGTCGTCGCGTCTATTGACGCTGTCGGAGATCCGTGCGACACCGTCCAGTGCCGGCCTCAGGTTCGGCGCACTGTCGGACATCACCTGCCCCACTGCGTCGAGTGATTCGGAGAGTTGGTCGAGATCGATGTCCTCGACCGTCGTGGTGAGGTCACCGAGCACGTCGGGCAGCGAGTACGCCGATCTTGTTCGCTCGACCGGGATCTCGCCGCCGACCGCGATCCTTCCCGGACCGTCCAGATCGAGTGATACCGCTCGCTTGCCGAGCAACGACATCGTGGTGACGGCTGCCGACGTGCTTTCTCCCAAACCGATCGAGCCTTCCAGTGTGAAGTCCACGCGCGCGAGTCCGTGCTCGACCTCGATCCGGTCCACCGTTCCGATCTTCACTCCGGCGGCGTTGACTTCGTCTCCCGGCGCGAGACCGCTGGCGTCGGCGAACACCGCGCTGTACCCGACGCCCGATTTCAGGAACTGCAGATTCTGATACTGGAGCGATGCCAATACGACGGCGGCCGTGACGACCAATCCCACGACCCCCACGCGTACGGCCTGGCTCTGTGCCATCTCTCTCATCGTGGTGCGCACCTTCCGGTCGTCTGATCCACCAGGTCGACAGTGAGCGGCGTACCGTCGGCACCGTCGACCTTCAGTGCGATTCCGCACAGATAGAAGTTGAAGAACGACCCGTACGAGCCGACTCGGATCAGCTGCTTGTAGTTCGAGGGCATGGACGCGAGAATCCGATCGAGCTCACTTTGTTGCTCGATCAGCGGATTCAGGCTTGCGTCCAGCTTCGACAGGTTTCCCGCGATGTCCGGGCGAACTCCGGCGAGGAGATCGGCGAAGGTGCCTGATGCGGTGTTCACGCTCTCGACGGCAGTCCCGATCATCTCCCTGTCCGCCGCGAGCCCGCTGACCAGCTGTTGTAGGTGATCGAGAGTGTCACTGAACTGACCACCGCGGCTGCGCAATTCACTGAGCACACCGTCGAGGTTGCCGATCACTCGACCGATCAGTTGGTCGCGGTCTGCGAGAGTGTTCGTGATCGATCCGGTGTGCGCCAGCACCGATGCCACAGTTCCGGACTGGCCTTGAAACACCTCGAGCAAGGACATCGACAACGCGTTGACCTGCTCCGGGTCCAGGGCTTGAAACAGCGGCTTGAAACCACCGAGTAGCGCATCGAGGTCGAGTGCCGGCGCGGTGCGATCGACGGGAATGCTCTCGCCCTGTGGCTGCGGTTCCGCGATCCCCGGATCGTCGAGCAGTTCGAGGTATCGATTACCCACCAGATCCTGATATCGAACAGCGGCTCTGGTCGATACAGTCACGGTGTCACCCGTATCCACACTGAAACTCACGTGGGCACGGTGATTCCCACCGAATTCGACGGAGCCGACAGAACCGACCGGCACACCCGCGATGCGCACCTTGTCGCCGGCTCTGAGCCCGGAGGCGTTGACGAACTCCGCCGAGTACGACCTCGCGTCGCCACCTCGCATCTGGCCGAACACGAGGATCAGCCCGGCGTTGACGAGGATCATCACCAGAACAAAAATTCCGAACTTGACGGTGTACCCACGAACTTTCATCGGATCTCCGTCCCGAACAGGTAGCTCATCAGATCCGGGACCGTGTTCATCGGTTGCCCACCATTCGGCTGACGCTCGGGCGCAAACGGATTCACCCCGGTATCGGTCACCAGGTACGGAGCATTGACGTTCGGGTCGCGCAGTGGAAGACCCATACACTGCGGGCCACCTGTTGCCGCGACCTTCGGAAGGTCGTCGGGATATCGGTACGGTTCGGTTCCGGCGATCAGACCGATCGACATCTTGATTCCTGGTTGTCCGTTGTAGGCGCCGTCGCCGATCTTCTTGCTCTCCTGCAGTCCGTGGAACATGCAGGGAATCACCGGGGAGTATTCCTCGAGCAGTGCGGTGGTCGGCCGCAGTAACGACAGAACGGTGTCGATACCGTCGGCGTTGGCTCCCAGTACATCTTCTCCGGTGCGGGCGACCCCGATCACGTTGAGCAAGAGGAGATCGAGATTCTGCTGCTCGTCGAGAACAGTGGTTCCCGTCGTCGTGAGCGAGTCGAGGGTGTCCATCAAGTCGAGAACAGCGTCGCGGTAGGTCTGTGTGACGGCTGGTAAATCCGTCAACACATGATCGAGAGCCTCACGTGCAGTGTTGAATTCGAGCAACGAGGAATCTGCTTGTTCGAGTGCGACCCCGAGCCGTTCGCCGCGTCCTTGCAGAGCAGTCGAGAGGGCACCCAATGTCGAATCGAGCTTGCCCGGGTCCACCGTCCGGAGCACGGTGGTGAGTTTCTCGAACACCGTGTTCAGCTCGACAGTCACCCGGGATGCGTCGATCGTCGCCCCGGCGGCAAGTCGCGCGCTGCTCGGCTGCTCCGGCGAGGACAGGCTGACGAACTTCGCGCCGAAGGCCGTGTTCGACGTGATCGCCACATCCACGTTTGACGGAATCGATTCGAGCGCTTCGGGATCGATCGACAACGACAGTTGTGCGGTAGCGTCGTCAGTCGGCGTGATGGACTCCACCGAGCCCACGGTCACCCCGGCCATCTTCACCCGCGCGCCCGGATCCATCACGAGCCCCGCGCGCTCCGCGATCACCGTGATCGGGACGCGAGCGACAAACACCTGGTTGAAAGACGCGACCGACAAAGCGATGACCCCGACGATCGCCGCAGCCAAGCCCAGAGCAGCCAACTTGTAGCCGTATCTGTGCACGCAGTCCCCCTAACCGGACAGATTGAAGTTGCCGGAACCGCCGTAGAGCGCGAGTGAGACGAGCAGGGTCACCGCCACGACGCAGATCAGCGAGAGCCGAACCCCGCGGCCCACTGCAGTTCCCACGCCCGACGGTCCCCCGGACGCGTTGTATCCGTAGTACGTGTGGATCAGCATCACCAGTAGTGCCATCACGAGCACTTGAACGAAGGACCATGCGACGTCGACCGGATCGAGGAACGTCGTGAAGTAGTGGTCGTAAAGACCCGAGGACTGACCGAACAGCACGACCGTGGTGAATCGTCCGGCCAGAAATGATCCTACGAGCGCCAGTGAGTACAGCGGCAAGATCGCGATCATCCCTGCGGTGACGCGGGTGCTGACGACGTACGGGACCGAACTGATCGCCATCGATTCGAGGGCGTCGATTTCCTCACTGATGCGCATGGCACCGATCTGCGCGGTCGAACCTGCGCCGATCGTGGCCGACAGGCCGATTCCCGCGATGACCGGCGCAGCGATACGAACGTTGATGAAGGCGGAGAAGAATCCGGTGAGCGCTTCGACTCCGATATTTCCCAGTGAGCTGAAACCTTGGATCGCAATGGTGCCGCCCGAGGCGAGAGTCAGAAATCCTACGACCGCAACCGTGCCGCCGATCACTGCCAAAGCTCCGGTGCCCATGCTGATCTCGGCTACCAGCCTCAACACTTCTTTCGGGTGTTTGCGAATTGCCCACGGGATGTGAGCGATGGCGCGCGCGAAGAAGACAGCTTGTCGCCCGACGTCGTCGATCGAGCGTGACGTTCGAGCCACCCGCGCCCGCGTGCGTCCGAACTTGCCGATTTGTGCCAGCGAATCCGACAGCGTCACCTCGATCACCCCGCCGTCAATCGGATGCCGACCGCGGTGACGATGGTGTTGACGACGAACAACGCCATGAACGCGTACACCACCGTTTCGTTGACGGCCTCCCCCACGCCTTTCGGCCCACCCCGTACCGACAGTCCGCGATAGCAGGCCACCAATCCCGCCAGCATCCCGAACAGTGCCGCTTTGACCATCGACAACGCCACCTCGGGCAGGCCGGTCAGCAACGTGATTCCCTCGACGAAGGCGCCAGGGTTCACGCCCTGGAGAAACACCGAGAAGGCGTAACCGCCGGCGATGCCGATGACGCAGACGAGTCCGTTGAGCAGCAAAGCCACCACGGTCGACGCGACCACACGCGGAATCACCAACCGATTGATCGGATCGATCCCGAGCACCTCCATGGCGTCGATCTCTTCACGAATCGTTCTCGATCCCAGATCGGCGGCGATGGCTGTCGCGCCCGCACCTGCCACGATCAGCACCGTCACCACCGGACCGACCTGAGTCACGGCACCGAGCGCGGCCCCGGCGCCGCTGAGGTCGGCGGCACCGATCTCGCGGAGAAGGATGTTGAGGGTGAAACTCACCAGGACCGTGAACGGCACGGCTACCAACACTGTCGGCACGATCGACACCCGGGCGATCATCCAACTCTGCTCGAGAAACTCCTGCACCTGAAAGCGGGTGCGGAACAAGCCCACTGCGACATCGGCGCCCATCCGGTAGAACTGGCCGAGTTCGCGCATCGGGCCCGCAAGTGCAACTCTTCCGCTGTACACGTCAATGCCCCGAAGGACATGACGTGGAGTTGCCGTAGTCGACCTTGAATTCCTTGATCCCGTTGAGCCAACCGGACGAGAGCCTGCTCGGATCGCCGAGCTTGCTGATGTCGGGCATGTGATCGGCGATCTTGCCGAAGATCAGATCGACCTCCATTCTGGCCAGGTTGGCGCCGACACAGTAGTGCGGTCCGGTTCCTCCGAACGCGAGGTGCGGGTTCGGGTCTCGGGTGATGTCGAAGACGTCGGGGTTCTCGAAGACGGTTTCGTCGAAGTTCGCCGAGCCGTAGAGCAGTACGACACGCTGCCCCTTCGCAATCGCAGTGCCGGCAATCTGTGTGTCCACCACTGCTGTTCGTTGCATGGACGTCAGTGGCGAAGCCCAGCGGATGATCTCGTCCGCGGCGGTGCGCGGACGCTCACGCTTGTACAGTTCCCACTGATCCGGATGCTCGAGAAATGCCATCATGCCGAGTGTCGTTGCGTTGCGCGTCGTTTCGTTGCCCGCGACAGCCAACATGATGACGAAGAAACCGAACTGTTCCGGGGTGAGTTTCTGCCCGTCGATGTCGGCATGCACCAAGCGCGAGATGATGTCGTCGAGCGGTTCCTCCCGTCTCGCCTCGGCCAGTTGATAGGCGTAGCCCAGGATCTGCGCCGACGCCATCCGCGACTCGCCGGCGAGCGACTCGTCGTCGTATCCCGTCATCTGATTCGACCATTCGTACAGCTGACGGCGCCCGTCCTGCGGTACACCGATCAGCTCCGAGATCGCCTGCATCGGTAACTCGCTGGCGACCTGGCTGACAAAATCACCGCTACCTTCCGCCACGGCAGCCGACGCTATGTCTTCTGCCCGCGCTTCCAGCCCGGCCCGCATCGCTTCCACCGACCGCGGAGTGAACAAGCGCGCCACCAACTTGCGCAGCTGTGTGTGCTCAGGGGCGTCCTTGTTGATGAGGACGTGTTTTGTCGCCTCCAACTCCTCCGCCGAGATGTTGTCTTCATGCCGCGGAATGCAGCCGTTGACGTTGCTCGAGAACTCCTCGCTGCGCAACGAGACGTCGCGGACGTCTGCGTGGCGGGAGACAACCCAACAACCACCGTCGTGAAATCCGCCGGTACCCGGTTCCTGGGCGTTCCACCAGACCGGAGCGCATCGTCGTAGTTCGGCGAACTCGGCAAGCGGGACGCGCTCGCCGTACAGATGCGGGTCGGTCACGTCGAACCCGTCGGGAAGGTCGATCTCAGGCATTGCAGATGCTCCTTTACGGATGGGCGCCGGGTGCCGGGTGTTGCGTGTGAGCGCTAGTCGATCCGGTGGACCGGGTCGCTGTTCTGTGAGAACTCCTTGGCCCAGCGGTAGTCCGGCTTGCCGCTCGGCGCTCGAACGACCTCGTCGGCGATCCAGAAGGAACGCGGAATCTTGTAGCCGGCAAGCTGAGTGCGGGTGTGTTTTTCGATGGAATCGAAATCCGGTTCCACACCATCGCGGACGCGGAGCACCGCCGCCACCCGATTGCCCCACCGCTCGTCGGCAATGCCGATCACTGTTGCGTCGTAGATGTCGGGATGGGCCTTCACCACTGCTTCGACCTCTTCCACGAAGACTTTCTCACCGCCGGTGTTGACCACCATGTTTCCCCGGCCGAGGAGAGTGACCGAGCCGTCGTCCTCGATCCGCGCTCGGTCTCCGGTCACCACTGCCCGCGCGCCGTTCACCTCTCGGAATATCTCGGCCGACTTCACCGGATCGTTGTAGTAGCCCAGTGGGACGTTGCCGAGTTTCGCCAACCATCCTTCGGCCCCCGAACCCGGCTCCAACACACGGTTGTCGTCGTCGACGACGACCGTGAATCTGTTGGCGCCCACTTTGGGTCCGCCACGCTGCTGGAGCCCTTTGGTTGCGAATCCGATTCCGCCGAAGCCTGTTTCGGACGATCCAACCGAATCGGAGATCATCAGATTCGGAAAGACGTCGAAGAACGCGTCTTTGACCGACCCGGAGAAGAGCGCAGCGCCGGAGGCGAGCACAGCCAGGCTCGACGCATCCGGTTGCAATTCGTGATGGGCTTCGACCAGTGGACGGCCCATGGCGTCGCCGGTGATGACCATGACCTGCGGGCGATATTCGGCGACGACTTTCCAGACCTGCGCCGCATCGAACTTCGGTTCGAAGATGACGGTGTTTCCGGAGAACAGAGCGTTGAACGTCGGCATCAGTGCCGAGGTGTGGATCAGCGGTGGAAGCATGCACCACCGCATCGGTTCGGCTGCCGCGGCGCCACCGCGCGACTGCTGGTACTCGTCGGCGATCGGCTCACCCGAATAGAAGTCGTAACCGCCGGCCAACACGCGCCAGATGTCTTCCTGCCGCCAGACGACGCCTTTCGGTCGTCCGGTTGTTCCGCCGGTGTAGAGAACGTAGACGTCGTCGCCGGAACGCTCGGGAAAAGCATGTTCACCTACGCGCAGCGGGGATTGGTTGCCGAGCGCATCCTCGTACGCCACTGCCCCCGGAATCGACGGTTCGTTCCCGAGAGCGAGTTCGTCCGGCACCTCCATCACGTACTTGACCCGCGGCGTGGACACCAACGCCCCGGCGACCCGCTCAGCGAAACCACGATGGAAAACCAACGCCGTGAGATCCGCATTCTCGTACAGATAAACCAATTCGTCGCTCGTGTAGCGGTAGTTCACCGTGATGGGAACGCCGCGGATCTTGAAGGCCGCGAGGACAGCAACCATCGCCTCGATCGAGTTGTGCAGTTGAATACCGATGTGCGAACCGACACCCAACCCGACGGACTGGAAGTAATGCGCCAATCGGTTGGCCCGCTCGTCGAGCTCACGGTATGTCACCTCCTCGCCGGAAACGATCAGCGCGAGGCGATCGGGCATCGCATCGACGGAATGCTCGAACAGGTCTGCAAACGTGTACGCCATAGGTTGAGTCCTTCGGGTTCGGCCGGTCAGACGACGAAGAGAGGCAAAGGGATTCCGCGATCTTCGAATACGAATGCCGCGCCGGTACTGACCTTCGTAATGGCGACTTCGACGCATTCCGGAGCGGGAGCTTCGGTGATGTCGACGGCCAGAAGGAGCCCCGCGGCATCTTCGGCCACCACTCTCACGGTGAAGTGCGGATTCACGCCGCGGACCAAAGCCTGGAGGGGATCGAGGTGCTCGCTGCCGAGCAAGGTCGGCCAACCGCCGTCGCGGTCGACAAGAGCGTCTCGCGAGATCCACAGCTCCAGAGCACCGCCGTCCGGTCGGATCTCGCTCTCCACATACTGCTTCGGATTCAGCAAGGGATGCACGGACAGGACCAATGCCAACGATTCCAGAGTCGAAGGAAGCCCGAGCGCATCTCGAATACGCTGTGCCGAAACTCCCGCGATTCCGGTCAATTGCTTTCGCGTGATCTCGCGTGCCTTGTCTTCGTCGGCACGGCGGCGAACCGCTGCCAGAAAGCCCAACGCCAACAGATGATGCTGCACGCAGATCTCCTCTGCGATACGAACCAAGGCTGATCGCGAGAAGTCGGAAAACCTCAGGTCGGACAACAACGGACCCGAGTAGTCCGCCTTACCGTCCCCACCGTGATCGATCGGGCTCAGCTCGACCGTCACCGCGGCGGTGCGTCCGATCTGCTCGGTGTGCGCGGTCATCACGGGAGGAGTGTGCGACGGGTCGATGGCAACGGTCCAGGCGCAGTGCGGATGTCGGTCCGCGGGCCTGCGCGGTGGTCGGTGAATCGGCCGGATCTGGGCGTGCGGGTTGGTCGCGATGGCCGTCGCATCGAAAGTCGGATCCTCGATGTCGTGACACATCGAGGTCACGAACTCATCGCCCAACGGCTCGACGTCCATGAGTGCTCCGCAATGATCGAGCCAGAATTCACCGTGCAGCGGATCGTCGACCCGGTATCGAAAGTCCATGAACTGTGGCGGAGCGCCGATGTCGAGTTGTAACCCTTTGAAGATCGTCACGACGTCGTCGCCCTCGTATCCGAGAGCCTTCTGCATGCGGCGGGTGTACCAGGGGCTGGCCGATTCCCACTCCTCGACGGCCACCTGCGCCATACCCTCGCGTCCGAATTCGACGATCAGATGCGCCATGCCCGAGCGATCGATCAGCTGCCCACACAGGAGCAACTCGGGCACCAACACGGCAAGGTCGCGCTGCGAGAGTGTCTCGAAGGAATCGCGCACCGTCATCGGACTCACCACAGCGGGACCGGCGCGGTGCCCACCGGATACCAGCCCGGTAGCGGGTCGCCCGAGATCGATCGCTGGATCCGGCCCTGCATCCCCTTCGAGAGAGCGTTGTTGCCGATCATCTCCATGAACAGTGCCGACACGTTCCCGAAGTCGAAGAAGTCACGCTGCCAGGACCATTGGAAGTCCCCGCCGTAGCGGAACCAACTACCGCCGATACCGTAGACGGAGTAGTTGCTCCCGTCCTCACGCTTGGCATCGGAAATCTGCTTCCACAAGCCGATCACGTTTCCGCTACGTTCGTCGATCACAAAGTCTTGATACGGGTACTCCCAACCTTCGAGGCCCTTCATCTCGAGGCCGAGCGCGACTTCGCGAATCTCCTCGCGCCCCACTGCCATGAAATCCTGCTTGGGACCGTAGTTCCACCCGTACGTGGCGTCCTCGGTGTACATGTCCGCCAACGGTTTCCAATCACCGGCGGCTTCGGCCTTCTTGTTCGCCTCGATCCAGCGTTGGACCATCTCGTCGAGCTCTGCGCGGTCGAAACCCGTCATCTGAACTTCCTCCCTCGAGTACTTGAATTCGCTGCAATCAATCGACAATCCGCTGTAATCAGTCGACAATTCTCAGGGCGCCGGTCGGGCAGTACCTGACCGCCAGCTCGGCTTCACCGCGGAGCGACTCGGGTGGGTCCGAGTCCAGAAGACTGACCTTCCCCCGCTTCGGGACGACAAAGATCTCCGGTGCCTCGAGCTCACACGCCGCATGGCCTTGGCACAGGTCGAGGTCGACTTCGACGTGCATGATCACCCCTCACGCCCGGGACGTGTTCTGCGCCGGTACCTCACCGCGCACGGCTGCTGCAACTGGACGACCATCTTGCTGTGGTCGTTTCGGTAGGACTCCGACGGCTGCGCCATCTCGAACTCGAAGTCCCGCAGCAGGATCGAGAAGATCGCTTTGAGCTGCATCTGGGCGAATGCAGCGCCGACGCAGCGATGCCGGCCGGCTCCGAACGGAATCCACGTCCAGCGGTTGACGATGTCCTCTTGATTCGGGTCGATGTACCTCCCGGGATCGAAGGTGTCCGGTCGGGGGAAGTCCTCGGCGATTCGATTGGAGATCGCGGGGGTCGCAGCGACAAGATGGCCCTCTCGGATCTCGAAGCCGCCCACTTCGAAATCTCCACGTGCCACCCGCAACAGGATGATCAACGGCGGATGCAGTCGAAGGGTTTCCTTGACCACGGCCTCGAGAACCGGAATCTGGCGCAGCGCATGAAAACTGATGTCGGCGCCGTCGGAGTACAGATTGTCGAGTTCGTCGACGACGTCCGTCATGGTGTCGGGATGCCGCAACATCTCGATCAGCGACCACGCTGCCGTGCCGGAAGTCGTGTGGTGGCCGGCGAACATCATCGAGATGAAGATGCCGGTGATCTCGTCGGCACTGAACCGGAGGTCGCCGTTCTCGTCCTTGACCGAGACCAACACGTCCAACATGTCGCGGTCCTCCTTGCCCTGCGGAGGATTCGCGATGCGCCCGTTCATGATGTCCTGTACCAGAGCGACCAACGCCAACCTGGCCTCGTCGCGGCGGCGGAAACTCTCGATCGGCGCGTACGGATCCACGAAAGCCAATGCATCAGTTCCCTGTTCGAGCTCGTGATACAGCTTGGCGAAGCTATCGTCCAGTTCGTCGCGGAACTTCTTGCCGATCAGGCACGCCGACGAGGTGTAGATGGTCAGCTCGGCGAAGAAGTCGAGCAGATCGATCTCGCCTTCGTCTCCCCACTGCGCGACCATCGCCTCGACCTCGCGGCCGATCGTGGCAGCGTGCCCGCGCATCTGTTCGCCGCGCAGAGCCGAGTTGTGCAGCATCTCCTTACGCCGCTCCGGGCTGGCATCGAAGACGACGCCTTCACCGAATATCGGCTTCATGAAGGGGTACGCAGCTTGTTGGTCGAGATCCTCGTCGGTGGAGCGGAAGAAGAACTCGTTTGCCTCGGCTCCGGACAGCAGGATCACTGTGCGGTCGGCAAGTTGAAAGGCGCCGACGTCACCACATTCCTCACGCACCCGGCGCATGAGCGCTATCGGGTCGGTTCGCAGTTCCTCGAGATGCCCGTGCGGGAGGTCCCCGCCGGACACCCGCGGCGGCTCGGGCAGTGTTCGCGACGTCTCCTGCACTCCGTGCGTCATGTCGTCTCCTGTGAGTTCGCAGTGGGAAGTTTGTCCAGTGGTGCCTCGGGCTGAACTTCGACGAGCACGATGTGTGCTCCTCGCGGCGCCGACACAACGGCGACGATGGCATTGGCGATGTCCGAGGCGCGCAGAAAGTAACCATGGCGGGCGAACCCCCACTTACTCCACGATTCCCCAACCGGTCCGATGATCTCCGGCGTCGTGTCCATCCCCATGCCGGTCAGTGTCGGCCCGGGTCGCACGATCGACGCGCGAATGCCTGTTCCTTCGAGCTCCATTCGCATCTGGCGCCCCATTGCTTCGAGCCCGGCCTTGGCCGCGTCGTAAGCACCCATGAGTGGACGCTGGCGCTCGGCACAATCCGAGCCGATCAGTACGAAGTCACCGCGCTGTCGTTGCCTCATGCCGGGGAGTACGCGATTCGCCAATCGCTGCGCACCAACGAGGTGGACTTGGATCTGCCGTGAGAACGCCTCTGGATCCATCTCGTCCGCAGCCCCGAATTCGAGGTCACCGGCACCGGAGACGACCATTTCGGTGGGACCGTGGACTGCCTCTGCGGCCGAGACGAATCCGTCGACCGAATCACCGTCCGTGACGTCGAGGAAGTGGGCGAACGCTTCACCACCATTGCTGCGGATCTTCTCGGCGATGGCTTCGCATTCGGTGACTCGACGCGCACCGAGCGCAACCGGATGGCCGAGTTCGGCCAGGGCATACGCAGTAGCGGTGCCGATTCCCGACGATGCACCACTGATCAGTGCCGGCCGGCGAACTGGATTGGGTTCGAAACGAGGCATCAGCGCACCTGCACTTTCACCGGCAGGGCCGCAAAGCCCCGGACGTTTGTCGAATGAACACGCTCGATTCCGGACTCGTCGACTTCGTAGTCGCTGACACGACGCCCGAACTCTGCGAGGGCGATCTTGGCTTCGAGCTTGGCAAGGTGGGCACCGAGACAGAAGTGCACGCCACCACCGAAACTCGCGAGTTTTCCCGACGAACTCCGGCCGATCTGGAAGCTGTCGGCATCCTCGAAGACGTCGGCGTCTCGGTTGGCCGATCCGATCAGGAGCAGGACCTTTTCCCCCGCCGGAATGGTGCGTCCGTGATATTCGAGGTCGACAACCGAAGTCCGAGCCACGATCTGGCTCGACGTGTCGTAGCGAAGAGTCTCTTCCACCCATTCCGAGGCTCGTTCGGGATCCTCGAGAACCGGTGTGATCTGCTCCCGGTGGTGCGAACCCCAGTACAGAGCGTTTCCGAGAAGCTTGGTCGTGGTCTCGTTTCCAGCCACGACCATCAGAAACATGAATCCGAGGATCTCCTGGTCCGAGAGTTTGTCTCCGTCGATCTCGGCATCGAGCAAGGCCGAGGTCAGATCGTCCGTCCGCGATCGGCGACGCTGCGCGATCATCTCCTTGTAGTAGCCCATCAAACTGATCGAAGCTTCCACCGCAGGTTGCGGCACGTCGAGAACACCCGCCTCTCGATGCACCACCAGATCCGCCTTGCGCCGCAGTTCGGCCCTGTCGGGTTCGGGAACCCCCATGAGTTCGGAGATGACGTCCATCGGCAGCTTTCCCGCCACCTCCGTAATCCAGTCGAACTCCCCCGCGCCCAACGCAGGTACCAGATGTTGCTTCGTGAGTTCGAGGATCCGGCCGTCGAGCTCCGCAACCCGTCGCGGCGTGAATCCGCGAGAAACCAACTGGCGCAACCGCATATGGCGGGGATCGTCCATCGCGAGAAACGACATCACATAATGCGCGTGTGGACCGTAGGCTGCGGGGTCGAGCGATACCCCGTTGGCGCTCGAGAGACGCTTGTTGTCCTTGAATCCGTCGACCACGTCCGCATATCGCGACAACGCCCAAAAGCCAACGTCCGGATTGTGATACAACGGTGATTCTTCGCGCAGACGCTTGTACGTCGGATACGGATCGTCGTGAAAGTGGTAGTCGTACGGATTGAAGACCACCGGATCGATCAAAGCTTCTGTCATGATTTCTCCAGGATCAGTAGAGCTGAGGCCTCGAGGCGTCCAGCGATTTGCGCGTAGGTTCCGTAGCCGATCCCTGCTCGCAGAAGCGCCCCGGCATAAAGCATTTCGAGCGCTTCCAACACTTCGGGTTCGCCATTCGGATCCAACGCCGAGGCGAGTCGTTGATGAATCTCGAGTCCGATCCGCCCGCGAAGATGTTCCACTTCAGGATCGGATCCGAGCAGTGCATTGGTCACGGCGGCCGATACCTCCGGTTCGTCCGCGAGAAGCAGCGCGATGTTTCGAAGTACAGACAGCACGTGCGCGGTGCGATCCAACCCTGAGCCATCAGGCGCCGACGAGTTCTGAAGTCTTCGCCAGAAAACCTCTGCGACCAGATGCTCCTTGGACGCGAAATACGTGTAGGCGGTCGCAGTTCCGACACCCGCTTCGGCCGCAACCGAACGGACAGTCAGTCCGGAAAACTCTTGTTTGCGTAGAACTTTCACTGTTGCTTCGGCAAGCCTGGCCACAGTTTCCGCCTGTTTGCCCGTGAGGCGCCTGCGAGTGGATTCATAGACAATCGATCCCCCGCCACTTGAATCGCCCCGTTTGCTGGACACGTGTCTGGACGTTACTACAGCGCCCTGTCCAGGGCAACGAAATGGGGAAACTTCGAAAATTCACCACTCACAGGCAGCCACGAAGCGAAAAGTTCTACTACAGACCGATCTTCATCCCGGCACCAGCGTCCACGCGCAGTTGCTGGCCGGTGACGAATCGCGACTCGTCCGAGGACAGGTACACGACCGCATGCGAGATGTCCGCGGGCTCGACCCACGGGGTCGGCATCGCCTGCATGAACGGGAACGTCACTGCCGCATCCTCGGCGGTCGGATTCTCGAGGTCGGGACGGAACGTCCGGTACATCGGCATGCTCTGCAACATGTCGGTGTTCACGTTGGTCGGATGAATCGCGTTGACGCGAATGGAACTCGGCCCGAGAGTCAGTGCCAACGAACTGGTATATGCCTGAATCAGCTTCTTGGCCAGTCCGTATCCGTCGCCACCCGGACCCTGGAGCGCCTGCTGCCCGTTGAATCCGGTCTGTGGCACCAGACCGGCAACAGAGCCGATCGCGATGATCGAACCCCCTTCGCCGAGGTATTCCATCGACGCGTGCACTGTATTGACGACACCGAGAAAGTTCACATCGAACGCGTCGACGAAACCGGCAGTCGACACATGCTTGCCGAGCGGACAGATACCGGCGTTCGCCACGACGACATGCAATCCGCCCAACTGACCTACCGCCTCGGCAAGTGCCGTTTCGAGTCCGGCGCGATCGCGGACGTCGACACGGGCCGTCACCACCTGCTGTCCGGCCTCTTTCACCAGTCGAGCCGTTTCCTCGAGATCGGCAGGACTGGCGAGCGGGTATTCGTTGCTGGCGATGTCTGCGCACAGATCGAAGGCGATGATGTGCGCGCCCTCCCGTGCGAGATGAACGGCATGACTGCGCCCCTGACCTCGAGCAGCACCGGTCACCAGCACCACTTTTCCGTCAACTCTGTTCATTTCGACCTCTCTCCCGTGTACGTGAAGGCGTGTATGTGAAGGCGTGCATGTGAAAGCGTGGATGTGAAGGCGTGGTTGTGAATGTGCGGTGAACCGTAGCCGCGCCGCCCCGGACACGAGGCGCTTTTCACCGAAGCAGATCCCGAGACGCTCTCGAAATCTCTTATGCCCCAGAAACCATTGCCTCAACCACGAGTGTGAACTAGAGTCCAGACACATGTCCAGAAAGAGAGGGTTCGCGTTATGACGCTTCGACCCGCAGACAGTTCTGCACTTCTCGTCGACGGAAAGCTGGTTCCCGGATCGGGTGGAACCTTCGAAGTTTTCAACCCGGCCACCGAGGAACTGATCGGCCGTGCGGCCGAAGGCACCACCGCGGACATGGACGCGGCCATTGCCGCGGCGCGCCGTGCGTTCGACGAGACCGAATGGGCACGCGATCACGGGTTTCGCGCTCGCTGCCTGCGCCAACTGTGCGACGCACTCCAGTCCCACATCGAGGAGTTGCGTGAGATCACCGTCGCCGAGGTCGGCGCACCCGTCATGCTGACGAGCGGTCCGCAACTCGAAGGCCCGATCGAAGATCTTCGCTACTGGGCTGACCTGATCGAAACCTATTCGTGGGAACAAGATCTCGGGCACGCGTCACCCATGGGGATTCCGACCCATCGCCGACTGCTCAAGGAAGCGGTCGGCGTCGTCGGCGCAATCACACCGTGGAACTTCCCGCACCAGATCAATTTCGCCAAACTCGGCCCCGCCCTCGCGGCCGGCAACACCATCGTTCTCAAACCCGCGCCGGACACGCCCTGGTGCGCCGCGCTGGTCGCCAAGGTGATTGCAGAAGAAACCGAGATCCCAGCGGGCGTCGTCAACGTGGTGACGTCGACAGATCACTCTCTCGGCGCGCAGCTGTGCAGCGATCCGCGCGTCGATCTCGTGTCTTTCACCGGTTCCACCGCCACCGGACGCACGGTGATGGCCACGGCCGCGCAAACCCTCAAGAAGGTCTTCCTCGAACTCGGGGGCAAGTCCGCATTCATCGTCCTCGACGACGCGGACATCAAGGGTGCATGCTCGGTTGCCGCGTTCTCCGTGTGCGTTCATGCCGGTCAGGGATGCGCACTCAGTACCAGGCTTCTCGTGCCGCGCGCTCGGTACGAAGATGCTCTGGCAGCGGCCTCCGCCGCGATGGCGGGTATCCGAGCCGGTGACCCCAGCGCGCGCGGAACGGTGTGTGGTCCGGTCATCTCCGCGCGCCAGCGCGCCAGGGTGGAGAGCTACCTCGCCCTCGCGGTCGAAGAGGGCGGCACGATCGTGACGGGTGGAGGCCGACCCGACGATCACCAGAGCGGCTTCTTCGTCGAACCCACTCTCATTGCCGGGCTGGACAACTCGTCTCGCGTAGCGCAGGAGGAGATTTTCGGGCCCGTTCTCGTGATCATTCCGTACGACAACGACGACGACGCTATCCGGATTGCCAACGATTCCCCCTACGGCCTGTCCGGGTCGGTGTGGGGCTCCGATCCCGATCGCGTCGCGCACGTCGTTGCCGGTGTCAGAACCGGAACGCTGAGCGTCAACGGCGGCGTCTGGTATTCGGCCGACGCACCGTTCGGCGGCTACAAACAATCCGGGATCGGCCGCGAAATGGGCCTCGCCGGTTTCGAGGAATACCTCGAAACCAAGCTCGTCGCTTCACCTTCCTGACATTCCACACCCTCACCCCACACCCTCACCACAGAATCATCACCACGAAAGTAGGTCGACATGGGACGTTTCGACGGTCGCACCGCGATAGTCACCGGAGCAGCGCAGGGTATCGGAGAGGCGTATGCCCGCGCTCTGGCCGCGGAGGGGGCCAACGTGGTCGTGGCGGATCTCAATCGCGAACTCGGTGAAGCTGTCGCCAAGCAGATCACGGCGGACGGTGGAAGTGCCGTGTTCAAGGACGTCGACGTCGCCGACGGGGAGTCGACTGCGGCACTTGCCGACTTCACGATCGAGCAGTTCGGCAGCATCGAGCATCTGGTGAACAACGCTGCCATCTACGGCGGAATGAAGATCGATTCCCTGTTGACGGTGGACTGGGACTACTACCGAAAGTTCATGAGCGTCAACATGGACGGCGCCTTGCACGTGTGCCGGGCGGTCGTACCTCATATGCGCGCGAAGGGCGGTTCGATCGTCAACCAATCCTCCACAGCAGCCTGGCTGTACTCGAATTACTACGGACTCGCGAAAGCCGGCGTCAACAGCCTGACACAACAACTCGCGACCGAACTCGGCTGGTCGAACATCCGGATCAACGCCATCGCTCCCGGTCCCATCGACACGGAGGCGACTCGAACCGTCACCCCCGGCAACATCGTCAAGGACATGGTAAAGCGAATCCCGTTGCAGCGCATGGGAACGCCAGAGGATCTCGTCGGCATGTGCCTGTTCCTTCTCTCCGACGACGCAGGCTGGGTGACCGGGCAGATCTTCAACGTCGACGGAGGCCAGGTGTACCGGTCATGACGGAATCGGCGCCGAAAGCCAGCGCTTCGAAAACCAGACTGGGATACATCGGCCTAGGCAACATGGGCGCGCCGATGGCGCAGCGCCTCCTGGACTGGCCGGGCGGACTGGTGGTGTGTGATGCCCGCGCAGAAGCGCTCGAGCCGTTCACCACTGCGGGCGCGAGCGCAGCATCGACGCCCGCCGACGTTGCAGCGCAGGCGAGCATCATCTCCGTCACGGTGCTCGACGACGCGCAGGTACGCGAGGTTGTGTGCGGGCCGCACGGGATCCTGTCGACCGCACAGCCAGGCACTGTCGTCGCGATTCACTCCACTATCTCGGACACCACGGCGGTGGAACTCGCTGACATCTGTCAACAGCGTGGTGTTCTGCTGGTCGACGCCCCGATCAGTGGCGGTGCCGGCGGCGCAGCGCAGGGCAGGCTGGCAGTGATGATCGGCGGCTCCGACGAGGCGTTCCAAGCCGTCCGCGAGCCCTTCGGATCCTGGGCCGAGCTGGTGGTTCACGCCGGTGACGTCGGCGCGGGAACGCGAATGAAGCTCGCACGCAACCTTCTTCACTTCGTCTCGTTCACCGCCACGACCGAGGCCGCGCGACTCGCCGAAGCAGCAGGACTCGATCTCCGCACGCTCGGAAAGGTCGTCAGGCACACCGATGCGATCACTGGTGGCGCGGGCGCGATCATGCTGCGCGACACCACCGCACCGGTCTCGGAGGACGACCCGTGGTTCTCGATACTGCGGCATGTTCGCAATCTCGGCGAGAAGGACTTGGCCTTGGCCATCGATCTCGGTGATCGGCTGAATCTCGACCTGCCGCTCGCGCACCTTGCGCTCGCCGGACTCGGTGCCGGTCTGGGCGTCGGGAATGACAGCGAAGACAGGCCGGCCGAACCTTCAACGGCATCTTCGGCATCTACTACTCGGGAGCACGCATGACCGACACCACTCACCTGACCGATGCCGGTGGAACCGACGAAAGCCGCATCTCCGAGGCCCGCGCTCGTGGCGTCGCGAAGATGAACGAGGTGTACGGCTGGGAGATTCCCGCCGACGTTCCCGGCGACTTCTTCGCGGTCACCGCCGACCACCTCTTTGCCGACATCTGGACGCGACCGGGACTGTCGGTGCGTGACCGACGACTACTACTGATCGGTGCCATCACCGCCCAGGGGCAGAACGATGTGGCAAAGATCCAGATCAACGCTGCTCTCCACAACGAGGAGTTGACCGAGCAGCAGTTCGAAGAGGCCGCGATCTTCCTGTGCCACTACGTCGGCTGGCCGCTGGCCACGGGACTCAACAATGCGCTGATCGCCGTGAAGGCCGACAGACGTAAAGCCGCGCGCGCCAAGGAGAAGGCCGCAGCCGATTCCGCGAAAACGGACACCGACTGACTTTCGATCGAGATACTGCCATCAGGGCATCAATCACACCCACCGATTCCCCCACCAACCAACCAGAAGAACGAAGGATCCGAATCCATGGCCGAGGCCAGCTCAATCCGTCCGCAGTCCGCCGCAAGCATCGAGCAGTGGGACTTCGAGGCTGACGTCGTCGTCGCCGGCTACGGCATTGCCGGAGTGAGTGCTTCGATCGAGGCCGCGCGAGCGGGCGCCGACGTGTTGGTGCTCGAGCGCACGAGCGGCTGGGGCGGCGCTGCGGCGCTGGCAGGCGGATTCATCTATCTGGGCGGCGGGACCCCGTTGCAGCAGGCACTCGGGTTCGAGGACTCCCCTGCCAACATGAAATCGTTCATGATGGCCGCACTCGGGCCCGGCGCCGACGAGGAGAAGATCACCGACTACTGCGAAGGCAGTGTCGAGCACTACAACTGGCTCGTCGACAACGGTGTGCCGTTCAAGGAGAGTTTCTACGGCCAACCCGGCTGGGAAACACCCTTCGACGACGGACTCATGTATTCCGGCGGCGAGAACTCGGCACCGTTCAACACGATCGCGACACCGGCCCCTCGCGGGCACGTGCCGCAGATGAGCGGCAAGCGCACCGGGGAGAAGGGCGGTGGTTTCATGTTGATGAAGCCACTGATCGAGACGGCCGAAAGCCTCGGCGTACGAGCAGAATACGACATGCGAGTCCAGCGCCTGGTCGTCGACGGCGATCGAGTAGTCGGCATCATCGCCAAGCAGTACGGCAAGGAAGTGGCAGTTCGAGCACGCACGGGTGTCGTACTGGCGACGGGAAGCTTCGCCTACAACGAAGCGATGATCCAGTCGTACGCCCCACGGCTGATCGGGCGCCCCGGTGCGGCTATCGAAGAGCACGACGGCAAGGCCATCCAGATGGCGCAGGCACTCGGGGCCGACCTCGCACACATGGACGCAACCGAGGTCGCATTCTTCGGCGACCCCCAGTTGATGATCCGCGGCATTCTCGTCAACGGACGCGGCCAGCGCTACGTCAACGAAGACACGTACCCGGGAAGAATCGGCCAGGAGACGCTGCTGCGCAACGAGAATCAGGCCTACCTGATCATCGACGAAGCGTCCTACGAAGAGGGCTGCGCCGCCGACAGTTCCACACCGTTCTTCAGATTCCAGCCCAAGTGGGTGGCCGAGACCGTCGAGGAACTCGAATCCGACATGGGCCTGCCGGAAGGCACCCTTCAGTCGACGGTCGAGGTCTACAACCGGCACGCCGCCCGTGGTGAAGACCCGGTACTCGGTAAGAAGAAGGAGTGGGTCAAGCCGATCGGCTCACCCGTCGCTGCGCTCGACCTTCGCAATTTCACCGCCGGATTCACGCTCGGCGGTCTGCGCACGTCGATCAACTCGGAGGTCATCCACGTCTCCGGCGAACCGATCCCGGGTTTGTTTGCCGCTGGACGCTGCACCGCCGGCGTCTGCGCCGGTGGATACGCCTCCGGAACGTCCCTCGGTGACGGCAGCTTCTACGGGCGACGCGCGGGAATCAGCGCTGCCAAGGGCTGAGCGTCTCTTCTCAAATGTCAGCGTCCTCAATGTCAGCGTCCTCGCTGCGACGTTCGAGGAACAACGTGTCACGCCACCTGCCACCGAGTTGAGCGATACGCGAGCGAGTGCCGACGATTCGGAATCCGACGGCCTGATGCAAGGCGACACTCGCCCGGTTCTCCGGGAAGATCGACGACTGCACCGTCCAGATCTCGCTGGCGTCGGCGGCTTGCACCTGTCGGCGAAGCAGCAGCTTGCCCACGCCGCGCCCGCGAGCGCCGCTACTGATGTAGATGGAGTTCTCGGCGACCCCGCGGTAGCAATCACGCGAGGACACCGGGCTCAGGCTCGCCCAGCCTTCGACTCGGCCGTCGATCTCGGCGACCCATCGATGATCGGGCAACCATTGCGCGTCGAGCTTCTCGGCTGACGGCACCGACGTGGTGAACGTCGCGGTTCCGGTGTCGATTCCTTCTCGGTAGATCGAGCGCACGGCATCCCAGTCGCCGGATTCCATGCGGCGCAGCACCACATCGTCGGGAAGAACTCCCAGTGTGTCTTCGACCGGGCCACGCGCAGCCACGACGGCGGCCGCTGCCATCAGATCGGAGTATGCCGTTCCGGCAACACTGACAACCGAAGTGCCTTCACGCACCGAAGCCTCGACAAAACCGACCTCGATCAAGGCCTCGAGGTGAGCACTCAGCGCCGACGGCTCGAGTGATGCGGCGTGTGCAATCGTGTCGATGTCGATCGGACCGCCGGCAGCAAGTCGGAGCACTCGCAGCCGCGTCGGGTCACCCAGGCACGCAAACCTGCGCGCAAGTACATCGGTGTCGAGGGGCGCGAGTGTTTCTGAACTCATGTGGCGACTATAACGCCGCTGACCTGCAGTTCGGTCGGCTAGGTGGGGCGAGCGGGCCCCGAAGTGAGAAACAACTCAGCCGCCGATCCTCGGGTTCACCGGCTAGCGCGCACCGATCGACTCGGCAATCATCGACCACGAGTTGTGAAGATCGTCCTGCCAATAACCCCAGGAGTGAGTGCCAGTTGCCCGGAAATCATAGGTGGCCGGGATGCCCAGGGAGTCGAGCCGCTCGGCCAAACGCTGGGTGCACTGGTTCGTCCCGGCCTCGATGACTCCACCCACGATCACCTGGTTCGCCAGAACGCCGAGGTCGCCGTTGACCATCGGTCCGCCCAGATTCTCGTGTGGGCCGGGCAGGCCCGATCCATTGCTGATGTAGAGGTCGACCCCCCGCAATCTCTCGGCGTTGACCACAGGATCGTTGGCTACCCAGCCCGGACCGCCGGGAGGACCCCACATGTTGTCCACGTTGCCGCCGCGGAATCCGACCACGAATCTCACGTAGTCCTGACCGGGTTGAGTACTCGTCTCGGCGCACCCGCTGAAAGCACCGACGGCACGGTAAACGGATGGCGCCGCCTCGGCCAGGCTCAGAACCGAGGTACCTGCCATCGACAATCCGGCAACGGCATTCACACCCGTAGTCCCGAGCGTGGCATCGACGATCGGTGGCAACTCCTCGGTGAGGAACGTGGTCCACTTGTTCAGCCCGAGAACAGGATCGGGCTTCTCCCAGTCGGTGTAGTAGCTGTAGGCACCGCCGATCGGGTTGACGACGTTGACGTTCTTGTCGCCGAAGAAGTCGACGACGTCTGTGCGTGTCTGCCACGTCGCCGTGTCCTCGCCTCCGCCCGCGCCGTTGAGCAGGTAGAGAGTCGGCCGGGGCGCACTCGTGTCTGCCGGCCGAATCACCTCGAGTGGGATCACCTTGTCCATTGCAGCGGAGTAGACGTACATCGTCAGCTGACGGGCGTTGATTTCCTCGACGTGATCGAGAGCTGAACTGTCTGGAGGGGATGTTCGCGCCTGATCAGCCGAGGCAAGCGCCGCTTCACCGAACAATCCCGTCCATGCGACGAGGGCGACGACCAGTATCGCCCGAGTACGTCCGATCCTTCTCATTGCCGCTCCTCGTGCTCGATTGCGGTGCCCGGCAACAGCTCGGTGGCGCTCGCTTCACGGGCGTGCGGCTCGGTGGCTTCAAGTTGTCATGCCCGTTCGGAGTATCCGGAAAACATCGAGAGCACCCGAGCCATCTCCGGTCCGATGACCGCCATGGCCGGTGCCTCGATCATCTCGTTGTGTCCGCATCGCACCGGTACCTCCACGATCCGGCCCGTCACGAGCGGACGCCATTCCTGTGGCGACCTTTCCCGCGGAATCGTGTCGTCTTTTCCGTCAGCCGGGAAGATCAGCAGGTCTCCCTCGTAGATCTGGGGAACGAACTGGTGCGTGATTCTCTGCGAAGTCTCGTACCCTCTGGCAATCCGCGCGAGGTCCCGACCGTCGACTCCCGTCTCGGGCCCGAGCCTCCGGGCCAGCACGGCCGCCGCCTCGTCGAAGGTCAGATCTCGGTCGGTCTCGATCTCGAGGCCGAGTCCTCGCAGTAGGTCTCGGACGTCGAGTGCGGCTGACGCAGAGGCATCGCCGTTGTCGGGGTAGCTGTCCATCATCGTCAGTGTGGCAACTTCGCGGCCGGACGATTGCAGTTCGACGGCCATGGCGTGCGCGATGACTCCGCCGAGGGACCAACCGAGCAAGTCGTACGGCCCGTCCGGCGAAACGGCTTCCATCTCTTCGACGTAGCGATGCGCCAACTGTTCGATCGACTGATAGTCACCGTCGTCGCTGAGTGCGGGTAGCTGAAGTCCGTACACCGGTCGGTCCTCGGGCAGATACCGCACCAAGCCGGCGTACCCCCAGGACAGGCCGATACCAGGGTGCACACAGAACAGCGGTCGCCCACTTCCTTCTGTCCGCAGCGGAACAACCACGGCGAGAAGCTCTTCCATGCCGGCGTCCACTGTCGGCATGTCGAGGCGTCGAGCGATTCCAGCGGGTGTCGGGTCGAGGAACATCCACTGAAGCGGAATTCTGCGTTGGAAACGGGAGTGCAGTGCGCTGACGATTCGGGTGGCTACCAGGGAGGACCCGCCCAGGTCGAAGAAGCTGTCGGTAGTGCTCACCCGGCTGACACCCAGAACCTCGACAAACGAGTCGACCACGGCGCGCTCGGTGTCGGTGACCGGCTCGCGGAACTCGGCTGCAACCGAACTGAATTCGGGTTCCGGTAGAGCCTTTCGGTCGAGCTTGCCCACCGGTGTCATCGGAATCCGCTCGAGAAGTACCACTGCCGATGGAACCATGTGCGAGGGAAGTCGGTCGGCTGCGTACGCCCGTATCTCGTCGCTGTCGGAGGCGTCGGCAGCTGACGCACGCACGTACGACACCAGGACCGTTTCACCCGACGGTCCCGTGTAGCCGACAGTCGCGGCGAAGTCCACCGACGGATGGCGTGAGAGAACTGCATCGATTTCCCCGAGTTCGATCCGAAAACCACGGACCTTGACCTGGAAGTCGCTGCGCCCGATGTATTCGAGTGTGTGATGCACTCCATCGCCGGACCCAACGATTTTGGCACTGTCACCGCCGGATTCACGCCAACGCACGACATCTCCGGTGCGGTACATCCGGCGCCCCGGCGATCCGTACAAGCAAGCGACAAATCGTTCCGACGTGAGCGACGCCCGATTATGGTACCCACGTGCCATACCTGGACCGATGATGTACAACTCCCCCGGCACGCCCACCGGTACGGGCTGCAAACGCTCGTCCAGCACCAGGAAGCCGAAGCCCACTGCCGGCGAGCCGATGTTCACTCCCGCACCGGGTTTCATCGAATCGCTGACACTCGCCTGCACGGTGGTTTCAGTCGGGCCGTAGCCGTTGTGCAGCCTCCGACCCGGCGCCCATTGCGCGACGACCTCCGGCGGGCAGGCCTCGCCCACCAGATCGAGAACACGGAGCGCCTCGAAACCGTTGTCCCCCAACGCCGCCAGCGCGGTCGGTGTAATGGTGGCATGAGTGACCTGCTCGCGCCGGAAAACATCGGCCAATTCGGCGCCACCGTACACAGCAGGCGGAACGATCACGACTTGCGCCGAGGCGCTGAATGCCATCGTCAACTCGAAGATGGAAGCGTCGAAACTCGGCGATGCCAACTGTGAGACATGAGAGTCGTGAGTGACCTCGAACCTCTCACGAGTTTCGGCCGTGAAGCTCGCCAAACCTCGATGAGTAATGTTCACTCCCTTGGGTTTCCCGGTAGATCCCGAGGTGTAGATCAGGTAGGCCGGATGATCGAGGTTCAGTTCACCGGTTCGATCGTCATCGGTGATCGGTTCCGGCGACAGCGCGGCTACCCGCCGGGCGAAGTGTGGGTCGTCGAGTTCCAGCCAGGGAACAACGTCGGGTAGCTGAGTTCGGCTGGACTGAACGGTCAAACCGAGCGAGGCTCGGCAATCGGCGAGCATGTATTCGACGCGCTCGCGCGGATAGGCCGGATCGACAGGCACAAAAGCCGCTCCGGCTTTGGTCACCGACCAGATCGCCACCACCGATTCGATCGAGCGAGGCATTCCCAGTGCCACGAAGGTCTCCGGGCCCACACCGCGACCACACAACTCCCGGGCAACACGATTCGACCACTCGTCCAGGTCGCGATAACTGAGCTGCCGGTTCTCGAGCGACAGGGCCACCGAGTCCGGATCGATCGCCACGGCGTCCGCCAACAACTCAGGCCACAATTTCGGAGGTACTTCGGGGAGCCCATGCGCCGGCGTCAACTCGCGACGTTCAAGATCGCCGAGTAGATCGATGTCACCGATCGGTACCTGCGGATTCCGGGTCACGGCCTCGAGTACACGAACGAACATGTCGGCAAACCCGCTGACCGTACCGGGGTCGAAGAGATCGGTGGCAAAGTCGACGGCTCCGCTCATTCCTCCCGGTGCACCGCGATCGTCGTACTCTTCGGCGAGGAGGAATTCCAGGTCTACCTTCACTACCTCGAGTTCTGGGTCGATCCCGCGGACTTCCAGTCCCGCCAGCTTCAGAATCGGCCGATCGTTGTTCTGGAATTCCAGCGACACCGAGGAAATCGGTGCATAGGCGCTCGACCGTTTCGGCCCGACCGCGTCCACTACCCGCTCGAAGGGAACGTCGGAATGCGCGAACGCGGCGAGGTCGACTTCGCGGCAATGCGCAACCAACTCCCGGAACGATTGAGCCGGGTCGACCTGTGTGCGCAGTGCGAGCGTGCCGACGAACATGCCCACCAGATCATCGAGGGCACGATCTCCCCGGCCGGCGATCGGCGTTCCGATCACGATGTCGTCGGTGCTGCCCAAACGTGCCAGCAAGAGCGCGAGCGCTGCATGCACAGTCATGAATGCAGTGGACTCTTGCTGCCTCGACACGTCTCGGATACGGCGGTGAAGATCACTGCTGATCGAGAAGTGAATCCGCGAGCCGTGAAAACTCTGTTGTGTCGGCCGGTCTCGATCGAGGGGAAGTTCCAAGAGGTCGGGAGCGCCTGACAGTGCGCGTCGCCAGTAAGCCAACTGCTCGGTGATCACCGACCCAGGGTCGTCGCCGGAGCCCAGAATCTCCCGTTGCCAGAGCGCAAAGTCGGCGTACTGGACTGGAAGCGGCGTCCACTGGGGTTCCCTGCCGTACGCGTGGGCCTCGTATGCAATCATCACGTCTCGGGTCAGTGGAGACATCGAGAAGCCGTCAGCCGAGATGTGGTGCACCACTACGGCAAGTACGTGTTCGCGCTCATCGATGGTGAACAACGCTGCCCGCAGGGGAATTCGTGCGGCGACGTCGAAACCGGCCGAGACCATTCGGGCAAGCTCGTCACGGAGATGATGTTCGTCGGTCACCGATGTCTCGGCCAGTTGTGGCAGCGCGGCGCTTTCGGTGGGCACGATGTGCTGGACCGGTCCGTCGCCGTGGACCGGGAACATCGTTCGCAGCGATTCGTGGCGGGCGATGACATCGGACATCGCTGATCTCAAGGCCGGTTTGTCGAGTTCACCGCTCAACCGCACCACGAGCGGAATGTTGTATGCAGGTGAACTGGTGTCGAGTTGATTGACGAACCACATCCGCTGCTGAGCAAACGACAAGGGGATGTTGTCGGGTCGGGGGCGCGGTTCCAGTCGCTCCGACCGTTCGGCGACCGACTGGTCGATCACCGTAGCCAACTCGGCCACCGTCGGCGTCTCGAACAGGTCCCGCACGCCGACGGTAGCTCCGAGCACCGCCCGTAGCCTCGCCGCGACCGAAGTGGCGCTCAGAGAATTTCCACCGAGCTCGAAGAAACTGATGTCGGTACCGACTCGTTCGAGGCCGAGCACCTCGGCGAACACGTCCGACACTGCCTGTTCGACCGGGCCGACAGGGGGACGGAAATCCCCTGTGGTCGTCTCGATTTCGGGGCTGGGCAATGCCGAACGGTCGACTTTTCCGACAGCGGTCAATGGTATGTTCTCCAGCACCGTGAGAACGGCAGGCACCATGTGCGAAGGCAAGCGCCGGGCCACGGCGCGAATCAGGAGCCTGGTGTCCAGTCGACCCGCGGTGGGCACGACGTACGACACGAGTCGGGTGTCTCCGGTGGGGGCGGAATCGGCAACCGTAACGGCAAATCCGACGTTGGGCTCCGACATCAGCACACTGTCGATCTCACCGAGTTCGACACGGAAGCCTCGAACCTTGACCTGGAAGTCGCTTCGCCCGACGTACTCGACACACATGTCCGCCGTCCATCGCACGATGTCGCCGGTGCGGTACATCCGCGTTCCTGGGTCGGCCGGATTGGCAACAAAGCGCTCTGCCGTCAACCCCGGCCTTCGGTGATATCCCCGCGCCACGCCTGGTCCGGCCAGATACAGCTCGCCGGGGACCCCGACGGGAACCGCTTGAAGTCGAGCGTCGAGCACCAGTTCACTGACGCCACTGACAGGTCCACCGATCGTGATGCGTTCCCCGGCGGTCATGGGCGGACTGACGTTGGACATGATCGTTGCTTCGGTCGGTCCGTACGCGTTGTACAGGCGGCGGCCAGGTCCCCAGCGAGCGACGAGATCGGGTGGGCACGCCTCGCCCCCGAATACGACTTCCGAAAGTTGTTCCAGCCCAGCCGGGTCCACCGTTGCCAATGCCGCCGTGGTGATGAACGCGTGCGTGACGGAGTGCTCGGCCAGAAGCTGCGCCAGGTCCTCGCCCCCGTAGATCCCGGGTGGAGCGATAACCATCGTCGCCCCGGCGCCGAAAGCCTGCAGATATTCGAAGAGCGACCCGTCGAAACTCGGAGTGGAGAAGTGCAGCGTGCGTGATTGTGGAGTTGCGCCGTAGCGTTCGACCTGGTCTCGGGCGAAGTTGTCGAGCCCTCGCTGTGTGACCACGACTCCCTTGGGCACGCCGGTCGACCCCGAGGTGTAGACCACGTAAGCAGCTGAATCCAACCCGATCGGACGGAGTCGGTCGTTGTCGGTCAACGGGCTCCCCGAGAAGTCCTCGCACTTCTTCGTGAAATGCGGATCGTCGAGAATCAGCCACTCCGCGATATCGGGCAATCGATCTCGGCCCGCGGTGGTGGTCAATCCGAAGCTCACCATCGAATCGATCAGCATGTGATTGATCCGCTCGTCGGGATAGGCGGGATCGATCGGCACGAATGCAGCGCCTGTCTTGGCGACGGCAAGTATCGACACCACGGACGTGAGAGAACGTGGGACACCGACTGCTACGTAGTCCTCGGTTCCCAGTCCTCGCGAGACCAGCACGCGAGCAATGCGATTGGAGAGGATGTCCAGCTCGCCGTAGGTCAGGCTGCCGTCCGCCGATTCCACGGCGAGCGCGTTCGGATCACGCTGGGCTGCCGCATCGAAGATCTCCGGGAAGACGCGCGACGACCCACCAGCCGTGCCACGGGCCGGCACCAATTCGGCACGTTCGGACGGGGCGAGCACCGACACCACAGCCAAGGGGCGATCCGGCTGGGCACACGCTTCGAGTACACGATGCAGTCGTCCGGCGATCTCTTCGATGTCGGCGGCACCGAAAACCTCGGGTAGGTACTCGAATTTCAGGCGGAGTCTGGTGTCGACCGATGCCACCAGGCTGAGCGGGTAGTGGGCAGCGTCCTTGGCTTCGACATCGATGATCCGGATCCCCGCGATATCGGTATCGGACGAAAGGCCCTGACGGTCGGCGGGATACGATTCGAAGACAGTCAACGTATCGAATCCGGTCTCCGGCCCCGTGGCTACTTGGATCTCGGAAAGCCCGAGATAGTGATGATCCGACAGCTCTGCTTGCTCGGCCTGGATCCGCGCGAGGAGTGTGCCGATACTTTCTCTCGGGCGCAGAGTGATTCGGACCGGAATTGTGTTGATGAACAGCCCGATCATGGTTTCGATCCCGGTCAGCTCGGGAGGTCGACCCGACACCGTCGCTCCGAACACCACATCGTCTCTCCCGGTCAGTGCAGCGAGGACGATCCCCCACGATGCCTGAACAACTGTGTTGATCGTCAGCCCGAGTTCACGCGCCATCCCGCGAAGTGAGGTTGTGAACTCCTCGTCCAGATCGAACACCCACTCGGCCGCCATGGTGGAGAGTCGACGAGATCGAACCGCCGGAGCCAACAGCGTCGGTCCTTCGACTCCGCTCAGCGTCCTCGCCCATACAGCTCGAGAAGCTTGCTGATCGCGGCGGCTCATCCAGGTCAGATAGTCGCGATACGCGCGCGCGTGAGGCAAGGCCGCCACTTCACCGTCAGCGGCATAGAGCGTCGCCAACTCCCGGATCAGCAGTGGCATGGACCAGCCGTCCAGAAGGATGTGATGGTTGGTGAGCACCAGCGTGAACTTTTCGGGGGCGAGAGCAATCAGCGTGAATCTGATCAACGGCGCCTGCGCCATGTCGAACGGGCGCGCTCGGTCCTCCGCCAGTGCTCGATCAAGATCCTGATCTGTTGCACCAGTGAGGTCGATTTCCTGCCACGGCGCTGCCACGGCGCTTCGGACCACCTGGACGGCACGGCCGTCCGCGCCGTGAAGGAAGGCGGTACGCAGGTTCTCATGCCTGTCGAGCAGCGCGTCGGCGGCGTGACGCAGGCGCTCCGAATCGACTGCGCCGGCTAGATCGAGAGCCACTTGTACGAGGTATGCGTCGACCGATCGTTCGGCAAGTTCGGCATGGAACAACAACCCCGCTTGCAATGGAGAGAGCGACCAGACGTCGCTCAGGTCGGGGCACCGGCTTTCGAGGTCGTCGACCGCATCCTGTCGAAGATCGACCAGATCGAAGTCCGAGGGTGTGAATCCGCCGCCGTCCGCCGCGTACTCACCGAGCCCGACCAATGCGTCGAGCCACCACTGCGCCAGTTGCCGAACGTCATCCGCGCCCAGAATGTCCGGTGGGAACGTCCAGCTGGCAACGAGCTGCGGGCCGTCCTCGGTATCACTGTTGTCGGTGTCGCTGTCGTCGACGGTCATCACGTTGACCTCGAGAACGCCGGCGAGCGGAAGATCGACGGCCGTAACCGTCCGCAAGTTCTCGTCGCGGATCGGTACCCATCCCGCTGAAGCGTCGGCCTCGGATCCACCGACGCGTCCGAGGTAATTGAAACTGATCTGAGGCACCGGAAGTTGCGAAAGAGTGTGTGCCGTTTCGCGGTTCAGATAGCGCAGCAGCCCGAAGCCGATACCGCGGTCCGGCACCGCCCGGAGTTGTTCCTTGACGGCCTTGGCAGCGACGCCCGCAGCCGGACCGCCGGCGAAGGCGTCGATCGGATCCACTCCGCTCAGATCGATCCGCACCGGGAAGATCGACGTGAACCATCCCACTGTGCGAGCAAGATCTGCCCCGGGAACCACCTGTTCCTCGCGTCCGTGTCCCTCGAGGCTGATCAATGTCTCCGGATTGTCGATCCCGCGCTCCCTATGCCAGCGGACCATCGCAAGAGCCAAAGCCGTCAACAATCCGTCCTCGACACTCCCGTGAATCGCCTGCGGCACTGTCGTCGACACGGCCTCGGTCAATGCCGTGGGAACTCGTACTTCGATGTCGGTGGTGGCCGAGGCGGTGTCCCTCTTCGTCAGGGCGCGCACACCCAGAGTCGGATCGGGACCCTCGAGCACCTCTCGCCAATAGTCGAGTTCAGCAACCCGATCCGGCTCGCGCGCGGCGTCGACGAGGCCACGTGCCCATCGACGCATCGAGGTCCCGACCGGAGCCAGTGACGGGTCGACGCCTGATTGCACCTGCGCACAAGCAAGTGCAAGATCGGGGATCAGGATTCGCCAGGAAACACCGTCCGTCACCAGATGGTGCGCTACCAGTAGCAACCGTTTCTGGCGCTGTCCTTCCTTTTGAATCTGTCCGTCGGTGTCGAGCAGGACTGCCTGCACCATCACACCTGTCTCCGGGTCGAGCCGCCCCAGAGCTGCGTCGAGTTCAGCCGAGACCGTCTCCACGGCAGCACCCTCCAGGCTCGCGTGGCGTACGACGGTCTCCGCCCGCACCGTACCTGCTGGCGCAACGTCCATCCGCCGAGCGGATTCAGGATGCAGCGTCGCCCGGATGCCCGCGCGGAGGATGTCGTGGTGGTCCAGCACGGCCTGCATCGCCTGTGTCAGCGTGACCTCGTCGAGCGTGGCAGGAACCGCGAGGAGAACAGATTGTGAGTACCGCCGAAAATCTCCGCCGCGATCGAGCATCCATACCGCGATCGGTGTCAACTCGATCTCCCCGACGCCGCCACCGGGCAACTCGTCGAGAACAGCGTGACCGCCAGACGTACCGGCCGTCTCGGACAGCGCCGCAACGGTTTTGCGTTCGAATACCTCGCGCGGTGAGATCAAAACTCCGGCAGACTTGGCTCGCGTCACCAACTGGATGGACATGATCGAGTCACCGCCGAGAGTGAAGAACGAATCGTCGACCCCCACCTCGTCGAGTCCCAGAACCTCGGCGAACAGGCCCGCAAGGATGCTTTCCGTCTCGGAGGCGGGGCCACGACTCACGGTTGCCTGTAGCCCGAAGTCAGGTTCAGGCAACGCTTTCCGGTCGAGTTTGCCGTTCACCGTCAGCGGCAACGCCTCGAGAACCGTCACGACAGCGGGGACCATGTGTGCCGCCAACCTCTGTGAGAGATACTCGAGCAACGCCGCCGGAGAGACACTGGCAACGGCCTCCGGCACCACGTAGCCCACCAACCGGTCTCTGCGGGCCACGACCGCCGCCTGAGACACGCCCACTCCGGAGAGCAGCGCAGCCTCCACCTCGCCGAGTTCGATTCGGTACCCCTTTACCTGCACCTGCAGATCGTTTCGTCCGAGGTACTCCAGCTGCCCGCTGTCGTTCCAGCGCCCCAGGTCACCGGATCGATACATACGCGCCCCACTGACGGTGAGGTCGGGAATGAACCGCGCGGAGGTCAGACCGGACCGGCCGAGGTATCCGCGTGAAACCTGATCGCCGCAGACATACAGTTCACCCACCACACCGGGCGGCACCGGGTGCAACCGCTGATCCAACACATACACACGCAATCCGGGCAACGCCCGACCGATCACCGAGGCCGATCCGTCACGCGCCAGCTCACGATCGAGCGGTAGGTGGCTGACGTGCACCGTGGTCTCCGTGATGCCGTACATGTTGACCAGATCTGGTGACGACGTCCCATGGCGGGCGTACCAGCGCGTCAACTGTCCGAAGTCGAGGGCTTCTCCACCGAAGATCACGTAGCGCAATGACAGGGCCGCGCTCCCGATACGCCGGTCGGCTTCCGCCAATTGATAGAAGGCAGTGGGAGTTTGATTGAGCACCGTGACACGTTCGTGCCGTAGCAATTCGAGGAATGCCTCTGGTGAACGGGCCGTGAAGTAGTCGACCAGTACCAGCCGGCCACCGTGTGCGAGTGCGCCCCACATTTCCCAGACCGAGAAGTCGAATGCCTCGGAATGGAACATCGTCCACACATCGCCGCTGTCGAAGCCGAAGAGCGCTCCGGTGTTTGCCAGCAACGTCACGACACTGCGGTGGGAAACCTGCACCCCCTTCGGACGCCCAGTAGACCCCGAGGTGTAGATCACGTAGGCCACCGAATCGGGTCGGAGCGGTAGCAGCCGGTCTTGGTCGGTCACCGGAAACGGAGAACTCCTACGCAGCGCTTCGAGAATCGCCGGGTCGTCCACGGAAATCACTGGAATCTCGTTGTCTGCGATTGCGTCACTGTCTCGTATGTCGGCGCCGTCGGCCCCAGTGGTCAGCACACACTTCGGCGCGGAGTCACGCAGCACGAAGTCCACCCGGTCGACCGGAGAAGTCAGGTCCACCGGTAGGTATCCGCCACCCGCCTTCACCACCGCCAGCAATGCCGCCACCAGGTCGATCGAGCGGGTCATCGCGACTGCCACCAGGGTTTCCGGCACCACACCCTGAGCCACCAACAGTCGAGCGAGGCGGTTTGCTCGCTCGTCGAGTTCGCGGTAGGTGACGGACAAACCGTCGCAGCGCACCGCCACGGCATCACCGGACGTCAGCACCGCACGATCGAAGAGATCCGACAGCGAATCCTCGTGGGTTCCGACGCCCGAGACCGAGGCCGAACCCGAGGCCGAGGCCGATGGCGCAACCAGCATCTCGCTGTATTCGCCGGCCAGAAGTATGTCGATGTCGCCGACGACTGCCGACGGATCCTCGATCACGGCGCCGATCACTCTCTCGAAGCGCTCCGCGATGCGCATCACCGATACTCGATCGAAAATATCTGTTGCGTACCGGAAACCGGCGCTGATACCGGCCGGCCCACCGTGCTCGTCGACGTGTTCCATCACACTCAGTTGTAGATCGAATTTTGCAACCGCGAGATCGATGTCGAGCGAGCGAGCCGTCAGTTCCGGCAATTCGAAGCGCAGTCCCGTATCGGTCTGGAATTCGAGGAGTACTTGAAAGAGGGGTGAATGCGCGGTGGAACGGTCGGGCGAGAGGTGATCCACCAACCTCTCGAAGGGAATGTCTGCATGGTCGAGTGCACCGAGATCCGTTGACCGCACCGCGGCCAATACCTCGGCAAAGGTTGCTCCGGATTCGACGGGTGTGCGGAGCACGAGCGTGTTGACGAACATCCCGACCACATCGTCGAACACCGAAGCACCGCGCCCTGCGACCGGAGTGCCGATCACTACGTCGTCCGACGCCGAAAGCCGTGCCAGCAACACCGCGAGCGCCGCATGCATCACCATGAACAGGGACGCACCATTCTGGTGTGCGAGGTCGGTCAAAACTCGATGGATCTCGGGTGAGAAGTCCATCGAAACCACCGCGCCCTCGGTAGACCGTTTCGGCGTTCGTGGTCGATCGAGAGGGAGCGGCAAGACTTCTGGAATATCCGACAGCTTCGCTGTCCAGTAATCGAATTCATGCGACGTCGACGTTCCCGGACCAACTTCTGCGTCGAGGATCTCCCGCTGCCACAGGCTGTGGTCGGCATACTGGATGGGCAGTGGCTCCCAGTCCGGATTCTGCTCCTGAGCACGGGATGTATAGGCGCGCATCAGGTCACGTGCCAGTGGCGCCATCGAGAAACCGTCCGCGGCGATGTGGTGGACGACGATCGCAAGAACATGCTGCTCCGGCCCGATTCGGAGTAACCTCACGTGCAGCGGGAACTCTTCGGCCACATCGAATCCGACGTCGAAGAACGCGTGCAAATCCGTAAAAAGCCGCTCGCCGGAAATCGGCACGGGGTGGATTCGAGGAGCAGCGAGCGCTGGTTCGGCGATCACCTGGTGGGGCCCGTTCGCGGACGTCGGGAAGATCGTTCGAAGGGTTTCGTGCCGTTCCACCACATCACCCAGTGCGGCTTGGAGCGCACCCGAATCCAGGAAGCCGTCCAGTTGTAGTGCGACGGGGATGTTGTAGAGCGGAGACGAGGTGTCGAACTGGTTGACGAACCACATGCGCGCCTGTGAGAGCGATAGCGGAATGTGTTCTGGCCGTGGCTTACCTGCAATTTCTGAAATCCTCGAACCTTCCGGCCCCGAACCTTCCAGCCCTGAACCTCGCAGCACAGCTTGCAGCTGATCGATCGATGCCGCCAGATCAGCGACCACGGGAGTGTCGAACAAGGCCTTCACACCGACATTCGTGCTCGATTCGGATCTGATGCGCGCTGCGACGCGAGTGGCGCTGAGCGAGTCTCCACCCAGTTCGAAGAAATTGTCGTCGGCGCCCACCTGGTCGAGATCGAGAACCTCGGCGATGGCTCGAGCGACCATAACTTCGGCTCGTGTGCTCGGCGTCCGATAGTCCGCGGCTGTAAAAGTAGTGTCCGGGAGGGCTTTACGGTCCAACTTCCCATGCACCGTCACCGGAAACTCCCCCAACACCACAACCACCGACGGCACCATGAACCCCGGAAGAGACCTCCGCACCCCCTCCAACACCACCACCTCATCGACCACCACCCCCACCTCACCCACCACAAACCCCACCAAAAAATCCCCACCCACACCCGACCGCAACACCACCACCGCACCAGCCACCCCCACCTGAGCAGCCAACACCGCCTCCACCTCCCCCAACTCCACCCGCTGCCCCCGCACCTTCACCTGAAAATCCGTGCGCCCCACAAACTCCAACACCCCACCACAACCCCACCGCACCACATCCCCCGTCCGATACACCCGAGCACCCACCACCCCCGACACCGGATCCGCCACAAACCGACCCACCGTCAAATCCACACGACCCTCATACCCCCGAGCCACCTGCACCCCACCCACATACAACTCCCCCACCACACCCACCGGAACCGGCCGCAACCGCGAATCCAACACCAACA
>NZ_VBTL01000004.1:0-987609 GCF_013277835.1 Rhodococcus sp. MS13 | reverse complement strand
CCCAACGGGTGAATGTCATCGCGGCTCCATTCATCCCTTTTGTGTGAGGCTGCGAAAGAACGTCACCCCTAGTGTCGACCGGGAGAGAGAAGAGGTCGGCATGGGATCTGTCATCGGGGATCTTCTACCCTTAGCGGTCGGTGTTGCGGTATCGCCCATCCCGATCATCGCGGCGATCTTGATGTTGTTGTCCAAGCGAGCCGGTAGCACCAGCGTCGGATTCGCCCTGGGCTGGATACTCGGAATAGTTGTCGCCACTGTGATCTTCGTGCTCCTGTCCAGCAAGCTCGGCGACTCCGAAGGCGATCCCTCTGCGACGGTGTCGTGGATCAAGCTGGCGTTGGGTGTGTTGCTACTTGCGTTCGGAGTGAAGCAATGGCGTGGGCGCGGTGGCGAGCATGAAACCCCGAAGTGGATGCAAGCCATCGACGACATGACCGCTGCCAAGGGCATCGGCTTGGGCTTCGCGCTGGCAGCGATCAATCCGAAGAATCTGATGATGTGTATCGCGGCTGGAATCTCGATCGGCTCTGCGTCATTGGGCTCCGGTGAAGTAGTCGTCGCGGTTCTGGTTTTCACCGTCATCGCTGCCTCGACAGTGTGCGTGCCCGTGATCGGTTACCTCGTTGCCGCGGAGCGACTGCGCGGTCCGCTGGCCAAGCTGAAGGTGTGGTTGCAGGACAACAACGCCACTGTGATGAGTGTGTTGATCCTGGTTATCGGTGTTGTTCTCATCGGTAAGGGCATCGGCGGTCTCTGACAACGGGAGGTAGTTATGGGATCGCTGCTACTGCAACAGATCCCGCTGGCACTCGGTATCATCATGAGCCCGCTGGCGGTTGTCGCCGTTGTCGCCGTGCTCTTTTCCGAACGAGCGCGTCTCAACAGCATCGCGTATCTGATCGGGTGGTATCTCGGAATAGTTGTCGCCCTGGCCGGGTCGTACATCATCTTGACCGCACTCCAAGTTCATCAGAGAACACACCCACCCCTGTGGGTGCCCATCCTCCACCTCGTTCTCGGCGTGACATTGCTCGCGGGTGCCTGGTTCGTCTACACGCGTAGTCGGCGCGGAGTACAGGCGATGGCGGCTGCAGTGGCTCCGGGAGATGTTGTCGCGGCGGCCCCTCAACTGCCGAAAATGCTCCAGTCGGTAGAACACTTCCAGCCGATGCGATCGGGTGTGCTCGGGTTCGCGCTGTTCGTTCTCAATCCCATCGACATGTCCTGTGCGATTGCCGCTGCCATGAACTTTCGCCTCAGCACCGTGGCGCCGACGTCGCAGATCGTCTCGGCCGTGATCTTTTCTCTGGTGTCCGTGACCTCGGTCGCCGTGCCTGTCGCCCTTCTCCTGATCAAGAAGGAGGAGGCCACCGAACCGCTGCAGAAGATCCGCACCTGGATAGCCACCAACACGCACTTGCTGAACGTCGGGCTCCTCGTCCTGATCGCGGCGATGCAGATCAGTAAAGGGGTGCAAGGGCTATGAGTGCTCCGCGCACACGGACGTGGTGGGTCTTCGGATCACTGTCCGACTATCAGCGAGGCTGGCTTCGCCCAGACATCATCGCGGGCCTCACGGTGTGGGCTGTCCTTGTCCCGGAAGCGCTCGCGTACGCCACCATCGCCGGAGTTCCGCCGGTGGTCGGGCTCTATGCTGCAGTTCCGTCACTGATTCTGTATGCAGCAGCAGGTAGTTCGCGGCATCTGATCGTCGGACCGATGTCGGCCACTGCCGCGTTGTCCGCGGCGATGATCGCTCCACTGGCGTCAGGAGACGACACCAGATTTGTCGCGTTGTCGGTCGGGCTCGCGATCGTGACCGGACTCGTCGGATTGCTCGCAGGGTTCATGCGCCTCGGATTCATCGCATCCTTCATCTCCGAGCCGGTTCTCAAGGGATTCATAGTCGGTTTGGCGCTCACGATCATCATCGGTCAAGTACCCAAACTCCTGGGCGTGGACAAGGGCGAGGGGAACTTCTTCGTCCAGGCGTGGACGGTGATCAAGGAACTTGGCGAGGTCGACGGTCCGACGGTGGTCATCGGATTGCTCAGCTTGGCAATGGTTCTGGGAGTCAAGCGATGGCTCCCGCTCGTGCCAGGTTCGCTTCTGGTTGTATTACTGGGGATTACCGCAGTGGCGCTGTTCGGACTCGACGACCGTGGCATCGACATCGTCGGACACATCGATTCGGGCTTGCCGACTATGGGCCTGCCGAGTGGAGTGGGAGCCGAGGACTACCTCGACCTCGTGGGGCCGGCCGTCGGTGTTCTACTCATCGGTTTCGCCGAAGGTCTCGGCGCTGCAAAGACATACGCGGCGAAGGTCGGATACACGATCGACGCCAATCGGGAACTGGTAGGACTGGGGGCCGCCAATCTCGGATCGGGCATCTGCTCGGGAATGGTGGTCAACGGCAGCCTCTCGAAGACGGCTGTCAACGGGGGAGCGGGTGCCAAATCACAGGTCAGCGGGTTGGTGGTCGCCGCATTGACGCTGCTGACACTGCTGTTCCTGACTGGGTTGTTCGAGAAACTACCGGAAGCGACGCTATCGGCGGTGGTGATCGCCGCAGTGATCGAACTAGTGGATTTCTCTTCTCTCGCAGCGCTGTACCGGGTCTGGACGAAGCGATTGGGCAGCATCTACGGGCACGCCGCTCGGGCCGATTTCGCCGCCGCTGTCGCGGCGATGTTCGGAGTTCTCCTGTTCGATACCTTGCCCGGTCTGATCATCGGAATTGTCGTCTCGATGCTGCTGCTCCTGTATCGAGTCTCCAAACCGCACGTGGCCGCTCTGGCCAAGGACGGCACGCGCTGGGTCGACACCAGCAGCCATCCTGATCTGAGGACACTCGACGGCGTCGTGGTGGTCAGGGTCGAATCCGGACTCTTCTTCGCGAATGCCGATCACGTCCGTGATCAGATCACCGGCATGGTGACCACCGGGACCACGACGGTCATTCTCGACGCCGAGACTTCACCGTTCATCGACGTCAGCGCGGCCCAGATGTTGGCTCAGCTTCGAGATTCGTTGGCTCGCAAGAATGTGAGCTTCCGGGTGGCCCGCGACATCGGTCAGTTCCGCGATGTCTTGTCCGGGGCTGACGAGGGTGCGCTGAAGGTCGACGTCTATCCGACCGTCTCGCAGGCACTCGAGGGTCGGGACAACACTTCAGCGTGAGGTCCGCAGCCAGATTCCCAGTGGCCCCGCATCTTTTGCGACCGATCCGACGATCGACGACGCGACCACCACGATGGCAGAGAAGATGAACAGCCACCCGATCACGGTGAACATCACGCCGAGAAGGCCGAACTCGTCCTGAGACGTCTTGGTCATCCGCGGCAGAAACAGAGTGCCGGCCACGTGCAGTCCGGTCAGACCCGTCGCGGTGAGCAAGCCGGACCCGACACACATACGAGTGGTCATGCGATTGGCGGTCAACAGCATGGGCACAGCAGTCCAGACCAGTGCCCACACTGCGTAGACCGCAACAAATTCCAGGAGACTGCCCACTCTCGGAACGGCATTCAGTTCGCGGCACAGCGCAGCACCGACCACTGACGCGGCGACGACGAACACGACCGCGATCCACCGCCATGCCTGGCGAAGTGTCGCTGTCGGCACCCTCCAGATTCGTCCGTACATCCGGCCAAGGGCGCGAGCGTAGGACGTGGAACTGATCAACAGCATGAGCAAGCCGACAATGCCGAACGCGGCCGCAGTGGAGGTGTCGGTCATCACGGCGTCGGGAAGCTGCACCCCGAGGTCGTCTCTGGCGACATCGGCCAAGGGCTTCAACTTTTCCAGGGTGGACGCTGCGATCATCACCGGCAGCAAGGACGTGAACGCCTGGGCTGCCAAAGTCATGGCGCTGTCGACGAGTCCGACTTCGAAGACGTCGATCGTCGCGTCGGTAGCCAACCGTCGGCTTGGTGTGCGTCTCGCCCAGACGGTCATTCGATCGCGCGTATCGGAGTACAGCTTCGGGGGCATGGAAGCAGTCTTGCTCAGATGAGTCCGCCGCGACGCGCAGCCTTGAGTGCGTCGCGTCGGTTACTTACTTCCAACTTCCGATAGATCCCGCGTAGATGCGTCTTGATGGTGTTGACGGACAGGAACAGCGTGTCGGCGATCGACTCGGTGGTGTCTCCCGAGGCCAGTTCGCGCAGCACGGTGCATTCGCCCGGTGTGAGGATCGGTGCACTCACCAGCTCTTGTGGACGAATGCGGTTGCGTACCTGTTCGGCAAAAGCCTCCTGATCGCCGAAGTGCCCACTGAACTCGTCGAAGATCGGACGCAGTGACGCGCCGTAGTCGAGGAAAGGTCGCAACAGCCCACCGGTTTCTGCGGCTCGCAGGGCTTTGTGCAGCGAACGAAACGACTTGCGCTCGTGACCGGTGGCAGCGTGGATCCCAGCCTCGAGTGTCCAGGCGTAGACGGTGTGGGCGAGCACAGGCTCTTCGGTGGATCCGAGGGCTTCGGAAACCTCGACGAGTGCTTCTGCGAACTTGTTGGACGAGAAAGCCACGGCAGCTCGCGCCAGGTGTATCTCGGAAGTCTCGCCGAACTGATCAGCCGCATCGCGCACGAGTCGGCCCGCCCATTCCACTTCGCCGACCGACAGGCATGCGTTCACGACCGGTGGGAGTAGGGCAAGAGTCGCCAATGAGAAGGTGCGCAGTGCGATCGCGCTGAGCATCGCATCGCGGACGTCGGCAGCGGTCGACCGTCGATCGGCCGCGTCGCCGAGACTGTGGAGCCCGAACGTGACGACGGTGTGCCACCCGAATGCCGGGACGCTGGCGCCGAGAACATCTGTGCTCCGGTAGTTTCCGATAGTCGGTATGCGGTACGGAAGTTCGCTGGTGGCGCAGAGATATGCAGCGAAGGCCACCACGGACGCGGACAACTCGTACTCCGCCGTCGTTGTGATTCGGTGTTCGACCGCGTAGTCGATGGCGTAGATGGAGTGTGCCCTCATCGCCTCGATGTCCCCGCTGAGTGAGGCGACAAATCCCAGCCCGGTCAGTGCCTTCAGTACGAATCGCGACCTGCCTCGTAGTGTTCCGAGCGCGACCGCCTGGGTGTATTCGACAGTTGCCCTGTCGAACTCGCGTTTGAGTAGGAGGGCCGTCGCTACCTCGAGGTGAGCGTAGGCTTCGACGTCCGAGTGAGTGCTGTTCTGGCGCCGCACCAGGCGCGAAACCAATGGTTTGTTGTCGGAAGTTGGCGAAGCACAGGAGATTTCCAGACTCATCGCCAGGAACAGTGGCTCGTCCGCAATAGGCGGATGAGTTGCCTCGAGGAGATCGAGGCACGTGGTCGCAGAGGTCATGTCACCGGAATGGAGGGCGGCCGCAGCCAGGACCAGGCGGGTGATCGGAGATTCGGAGACCTGCGTCGGTGCGGATTCGAGCACTCGGACGACGTCTCCGCTGTGCCCGTCGAGTACGAGGCCCAGTCCGCAGCGCTCGAGAAAAGCGAGGATGCGGCACGGGTCGCCGATCGACACCTCGAGTTCGAGCGCCTCGAGTTCGAAGTGATGACTCTCGAACCAGGTTGCTGCTCGAAGGTGCGCGCGATTTCTCTCCTCGTGATCGACCCGGCGGAACTCTGCGCGGAGGTGTTCGAGGAGAAGGGGGTGGTAGCTGAACCACGTGGTGTGGTCAGCGGAGTCGGTCCGCGTCACGGGGAAGTTGTATTGAATCAGAGCGTCGATCTCGGACCGCGCATTCGAATCGGTCAACGTTTCTGCGAGTTGAGCAGAGAACGAATCGACGACGGATGTCCGCAACATGAATGTCGTGACATGCTCGGGCAAGGATGTCAGGACCTCGTCGACGAGGAAGTCGGCGATCGGGCGGGGCGTATGGGTGAACTCGTTCAATGCATTACCGATGTCGCTCCGGCCTGCCAGGAACGCTGCGGTCAGGCGAACAACAGCGCCCCACCCCTTGGTGAAGTTCTCGACGATTGCGAGCTCGTCGTCGCCGAGGGCGATGTCGTATTCGCCGAACATCGCAGTGATCTCGGTGCGGTCGAAGGCGAGATCGGTGGATGCGAAGCGAGTGAGTCGGCCATCGAGCGCGAGACGATGCCAGGTGAGCGGAGGTTCGTATCGAGCAGCGACGATGATCGACAGATTGTCCGGGGTGTGCGTGAGTATCTGGTCGAGAAGACCGATCGACATCGGATCGTGGAGTGTGTGAACGTCGTCGAGGATCAGCGTCGTTCGGCGATCGTGAGCTTCGACGGTTTCCGCGAAGTGCGCGAGCCACTGTTCGACGGGTCGTCTCGATCCCGCCTGTGCCGGGAACCCTTGCCCGGTGGGCGCGCGACCGGCCGGGTCGAGAGGCGTCGAGATGGCCTCGGCGAGGGATTCGCACAGCACCGACACGTTGTTGTCGCGCTCGGCCAACGTCAGCCAGGCGAGGTCCACGTCAGGGGACGCCCGCGAATACTCACGAGCCCAATTCGCCAGCAGCAGGGTCTTTCCCGCTCCGGCCGGTGCAGAAAGCAGCCCGACGGACCCGGGTCCCGAGCCCTCGGTAGTGGTGGACGCGGTGAGTTTCTGGTGCAACCGGGGACGTGGAACCAGTCCCTTGATTGCAGAGGGCGGGTGAAAGCGCCCGCTGACAGGGACGTCCGACGCGTGAGTGTGCCCGACGCGGTGAGACGCGTCGAGCGTCACTGCAGCGGCATCACGAAATGGGCTGCTCATCCGACTCCTGTTCGACTGGCTGCACTGGACGTGACCGCTGGATCGACATACGTAACGAGTTAGATGATGTGAAACTACCCAATTCGGACACTTGTTAAGCGTCCAAATCAAAAGATTCGGACCAAAGTCCCTGATTTAGCGAGTGGTGCGTTCGAACTACGAACGGCGTCGCCAGTGCTACCGCCTGAACGGCGGGGTGCGAGCAAACCTCGAATATCGGTCGAATACCTTTTCCAGGCCCACGAGATCCGGATCTGACAACAAGGCCGCCAGAAGTACACGTGCCTGCCCGGCCCGAAGATCGGTGGAAAATACAGCGCCTGCGGCGATCAAGTCGTGGCCGCCGCCACCACCACCGTAAACCGGGGAGATTGGCCCCGAGGGCACACGAGTTGTCACGACCACCGGAATGTGAGCGCCTACGCAGTCTCGGACGGCCTCGACGATCGTCGGATTGGCATTTCCCGAACCGAGTCCGTCGAGAACAAGTCCATTTGCCCCGGCGCTCACGCAAGCGTCGATCTGTACGCGGTCTGCCCCGGGATACACGGCGATGATGTCGACGCGGGTGTTCGAAATCGGATGCCACGGCAATGGTTCGGGAGTGCGCAGCAGGGCCGGGTCGATGCGCAACGAGCGGAAGGCGTCAAGTGCCGTCGTGTCGGCCTTTCGCGTACCTGCGGCCGGGTGGACCGAACCGCCGAAGGCGATGAGGACACCACGTCCCTGCGACGAGATGTCGAGTCCGGCCGCGATCGCCGCGGTCAGATTCGAACGAGCGTCGGACTCTGGATGGTCGAAAGTGCGCTGCGCCCCGGTGAAGACCACCGGACGTCGGTCGTCGTGGTGCAGGTCCAACAAGAACGCAGTTTCCTCCATCGTGTCGGTGCCGTGAAGCACGACCACCGCGTCGAGTCCAGGATCCTTCAATTCGTCGGCCACGGCGTCGCGAACACGATCCATGTCCGCGAAGGTCATGCTCGAACTGTCCTTCGACATCACGTCCACGACTCGAAGATCGATGTCGGTCTGCTCATTGCCGAGCAGATCTGCACCGGTGATTGCGGGCCGACTGATTCCGTGCGCATCTCGGGTGCTGGCGATGGTGCCACCAGTGGTGACGACTGCGACTTTCGACACTGAGGTCCTTTCACGTCAAGCTGCGGGGCGATGGATGGCCAACTCGCGAATGCGATTCCTGGCGCCGTACCAACCAATCATCAACAGCGGTGCGATGATCGCGATGGAGCCGACGGTCCATGTTCCAACAGGGTTGTCGAATGCCATCAATACGATAACGACCGCAAGAAAGACCAGTGTCGCGATCCCGGTGTACGGTGCGCCGAATATGCGGAAGGGAGGGCGGGTGACTTTGCCTTGTTTCGCAAGTTGCCAGAGCTTCAACTGGCACAACATTATGACTGCCCACGCACTGATGATGCCGAGGGCTGCAAGATTGAGGACTATTTCGAAGGCTTGCGCTGGGACAACAGCATTGAGCCCGACGCCGAACAGAATGACCACGCCGGTGAGTGCGATTCCCCCGTACGGCACTCCGGCTTTGTTCATTTTGGCAGCGAAGGCAGGCGCCGAGCCTGCCATCGCCATCGAATGGAGTATTCGTCCGGTCGAATACAATCCGGCATTGAGGGAAGACAAGGCTGCCGTGAGAACGACCAGATTCATGATCGCATCCGCACCTTGGATGTTGATCGAACCGAAGAATGTGACGAATGGACTTTCACCGGCGTGGTACTCCGTGTACGGGAGCAACAGCGAGAGCAGTAGCACCGATCCCACGTAGAAGACGAGGATCCGAATGATCACTGTGTTGATTGCCTTGGGTATCACCTTCCGGGGATTTTCGGTCTCTCCGGCCGTGGTTCCCACGAGTTCAATTGAGGCGTAAGCGAACACGACGCCTTGAATCACCACGACTGCCGGCAGTATTCCGTTGGGGAACAGCCCGCCATTGTCGGTGATCAGGCTGAATCCGGAGGAATGCCCTTCGATGGGCGTGCCGAAGAGTACGAAATAGACACCGAACCCGAGGAATGCGGTCAACGCAACGACCTTGATCAACGCGAACCAGAACTCCAGCTCTCCGAAGACTTTGACGGACACCAGATTCAGTCCGAGAACCAACACCACCGCGATCAGAGCGAACATCCACTGATCGATGTGCCCCAGTGGCGCCCAGTACTTCTTGAAGAAGTTCATGTACAACGCCACAGCCGTGACATCGACCACGGCAGTCATTGCCCAGTTCATCCAGTACAGCCAACCCGCAGCGAAAGCCATCTTCTCGCCAAAGAATTCGCGTGCGTAGGAAACGAAGGATCCCGAAGTCGGTCGGTGCATCACCAGTTCGCCGAGTGCCCTCAGGATCAGGAAGGCGAAGAACCCGCACAGCGCGTACACGAGAACCAAGGCCGGGCCCGCCTGTTGGAGTCGCCCTCCCGCACCCATGAAAAGGCCTGTTCCGATCGCACCACCGATCGCGATCATCTGAATCTGTCTGGGGCCGAGCGCCTTCTGATATCCGAGATCCTCTTCAGCGGCAACCTCGGCGTGGGGTGTCTCTTCCCGTTCGACGGTCATCAAACCTCCTCCGCAACGGCGTTAGCATGAGGCTTCTCGCCCGCAACGCGGAGATTGGCGAGATGTTCGGGGCTGAGCAACCGATCGAGTTCCTCGCGGTCGAGCAGGCCCGCTTCGATCACGAGATCGGCGACGCGACGCCCGGAAATCAACGCTTCCTGGGCAATCCGTGTGGACGCGGTATATCCGATGTAGGGGTTGAGCGCGGTGACGAGGCCGATGGAGTCTTCGACTCGCGCGCGCAACAGTTCGGTGTTGGCCGTGATACCGAGTACGCACCGGTCCGCCAGAATGCGGCAAGCCGCACCGAGGTGTCGCATTCCTTCGGACAGTGAGTGCACGATGATCGGCTCGAAAGCGTTGAGTTGGAGTTGCCCGGATTCCGCAGCCATCGTAATCGTCACGTCATTGCCGATGACTTCGTACGCGACCTGATTGAGGACCTCGGGAATTACCGGATTGACCTTGCCCGGCATGATCGACGAACCTGCCTGCACCGGCGGCAGATTGATCTCGTTCAATCCGGCTCGCGGACCAGAAGAGAGCAGCCGAAGATCGTTGCACACCTTGGACAACTTCACAGCGACCCGCTTGAGTACGCCGGAGAGGTGGACGAACTGGCCCACGTCTTGGGTCGCTTCGACCAGATCCGTTGCCAACACCAGCGGCAGCCCGGTTAGTGCGCCCAGGTCGGAACAGGCCACCTCGGCGTAGCCGGCAGGCGCGTTGAGACCGGTGCCGATAGCAGTGGCGCCGAGGTTGATCTCGTGAACGAGAAGAGCAGCCTCAGCCAGGCGCGCTCGATCCTCCTCGATCATGACCGCGTAGGTGCCGAACTCCTGACCCAGAGTCATCGGCACGGCGTCCTGCAGTTGGGTGCGTCCCATCTTCACTGTGTCGGCGAACTCGAGAGATTTGGTCGTGAACGCATTCTGGAGTACACGAAGTGCATCCAGCAGGTCCTCGATCGCGAAGATCGTCGAGATGTTGACGGCCGTGGGGTAGACGTCGTTGGTCGATTGGCTCAGGTTCACGTGCTCATTGGGGTGAAGTCGTTCGTAGTCGCCGCGCTGGTGGCCGAGGATTTCCAATGCGCGATTGGCGATTACCTCGTTGGCATTCATGTTCGTCGACGTTCCGGCACCACCCTGGATGACGTCCACTACGAACTGTTCGTGCCACCGGCCGTCCACGATTTCCTTGCATGCCTGTGAGATGGCCTCGGCTCGCGGGCCGTCGAGGATGCCCAGCTTCTCGTTTGCGCTGGCTGCGGCCCATTTGACGTAAGCGATGCCGCGGATCAGATGCGGGTTCGTGGCAATTGTTCGACCAGTGATCGGGAAGTTCTCCATCGCGCGCAAGGTGTGGATTCCCCAGTACGAATCGGCTGGAACTTCGCGATCGCCGAGCAGATCGTGTTCTGTTCGCGTTTCGAGCACTTGATCAATTCCTCGTGTCTCTTCGCGCAAGCATCACTCTGCGCGGTGGGTGTATTTCGGGATCGCAGCGCTGACGGACAAGTAGTAGACCCACCCAGCTATCGGGCTATCAGGCTGTCTGACAGGTCTAATTGTTACCTCGCTCACTCCTGCACGTCAACCCGTCACCAGGTGCGATGTTTGACGCGGGACTTCGGCAGTCGCAACAATGACGGCATGAACCTGTCAGACAGCTGGGCCACCAGGCGACCAGTCGCCGCGCGGGTGAGTGCTGCCGAGGCAGTCCTCGCAGACCTTCGTGCCGCAATAGCCTCCGGCGATCTGGCAGTCGGAGAGCGTCTCCCGTCCGAAGCGTCCCTGGCCGAAAGGCACGGGGTCAGTCGATCGGTTATCCGCGAAGCCCTGCGCTCGTGCCACGCTCTCGGGCTCACCGAGACAAAATCCGGGCTCGGCACGTTCGTCGTCAGTGATTCGATAGCGCGAGACCTCGATTTCGGCAGCTATGCGGCCAACGAATTGGTCGAAGCACGGCCTCATGTCGAAATTCCGGCCGCAGGATGGGCTGCGCAACGGCACACCGCGGAGGAACTGGCAGCACTCCGCGGACTGGTACAGCAGATGCGTGACGAGGACGATCCGCTCGTATGGGTTGCACTCGACGCCCAATTTCACGGACTGATTGCAAAAGCCAGTAGGAATCGTGTCTTCGAGTCGGTAATCGTCGATATCCGTGAAGCGCTGACAAGGCAATCCGAGACACTCAATCTTGTTGCCGGTCGCCAGGAAAAGTCGAACGAGGAACACGAACGAATAGTCGAAGGAATTGCATCCGGGAGTTACGACCACGCCTCCAGGGCGATGGCCGAACACCTGGACGCCGTCAGGATGACGCTCGAAACACTTGTCCAAGAAAGTGATTCGCTGTGATGGCGCGGCCGCGCAGGTCTGTCCTCGCCTGCGTAATCTTCGCGGCATCGGTGACCGGAGCGTTGGCGGGTTGCAGTTCGTCCGACACCCCGCTGACGCCGACAACCGCGGCGTCAGCGACAACAACGGCAGCTGTACCGCCTACGGGTGTAAAGCCATCGTCGACGCCGGAATCCGAGCGCGCGCTCTTCGATGCTGTGGACCGCAATGATCCCGCAGCTGTTACCGCTGCCCTGACTGCCGGCGCGAACATCGAAGCGCGCGGCGAGGGCGAACGGACTCCACTCGTCGAGGCCACCAAGAACAACGCCGTCGCTGCGGCTTCTGCGTTGATTCTTGCCGGTGCTGACGTGAATGCGAAGGATTCCATGCAGGATTCGGCCTTCCTGTATTCCGGAGCCGAGGGATTGAACGAGATTCTGGCACTGACGCTCAGCCATGGCGCGGATGTCGACAGCGTGAACCGTTACGGCGGTACGGCTCTGATTCCCGCGAGTGAACACGCGCATGTCGAGACCGTCCGGATGCTGATTGCTGCCGGGGTACCGGTCAATCACGTCAATGATCCGGGGTGGACGGCGCTTCTCGAGGCCGTTGTGTACGGCGACGGCTCGGCGCGCTACGTCGACGTGATCACTCAGCTTCTCGACGCCGGGGCAGATCCCTCGATCCGGGATGCGTCGGGAAAGACCGCATTGGACAATGCCGAAAGCCGTGGTCAGTCAGACGTTGTGGCGCTGCTGCAATCGCGGAGCTGACGCCAACGAGTCGGGCTGACTCCGTAGGCCTGCCGAAACCGTCGGCTGAAGTGTCCGGCGTCGACAAATCCCGCACGGCGGGCAATGGTGGCGATCGGCAGGTCGACGGTAGCGGGTCGAGCCAGTTCGTCCCGAGCCTTCTGCAGGCGCTGGGTGATGATCCACTGCTCGAGCCGGAATTCGTTGTCTGAACAGATCTTGTACAACTGACGCAGTGAGATGCTGTGGGCGTGGGCAATTCGTGCAGGATGCAGCGCCGGATCGTGAAGGTGTTCGCGGATGTATCTGCGGATCGATGTCAACGTGAGTGCCGATCTCGGAGCGGAGGCGTCGGGATTTGCATGCGCGATCGATGCGACCAAAGCGCGCGCCAGTTCGATCGAGGCCTCGCCCAATTGTTCGGCGGCAGGATCGGTCTCCAACTGATCGGCGCTGCGGAACAATTCACGAACGTGCGCGATCATCAAGGGGTACAGGTTGCTGTGGTGAGGTCGCGTGGCAGCGTCTCGCACGGTGTCGATCGGTAGTCCCAGCCGATCCATCGGAACGTAGAGGCACTGGGAAGCGCCCGTTCCCGTCCAGGAGAAATCGTAGGTCGACGTCAGGTCCGTCATGAGTAGTTCACCGGCCGGGACTCTGCGTTGTTCATCGTGCTGATCTAGATGGCCGATTCCGCTCTCCTGCAGGGCAATCGCGAGAACCGGCATCGACGCTGATCGCACGTGCCGCGGTGTTCTGGTCAATCGCATCCCCGTCGACTCGGAGCGGAACAGTGATGCTGCGCCCAGATTCCACACGTTCATCCGGGCGCTCACGCCCGCCGGATCCTCCAAGTGGATCGCACAGGGAACCGATGCGCGTCCCATCGCGTCGACGAAGGCGTCCGTGCGTTGGTCAGGCTCCAGCACGGAAGTATCCAGGAGCAAAGCCATGCAGCCTTGATACCCCGGGATGTGGACGCTCAACCAGAATTTGTGCACCGTGAGCCCAGAAGTCTGCACGGACAGTCACGTCCGTCGCAGCAGGTATTTCTAGGATCGAAACGGGCGTGTCCCGGCCTACCGCAGTTTCTCGCTTGCCTAAGAGAGTGAAGGAAACGCATGAAGATCTCACGTGTATTCACAGCAGTTCTGGCAATGCTCATGACAGTCGCGGCCGGACTGATCTTCGGTTCCGGTGCTGCGGTGGCAAGCCCCAAGCCAACTGTCGTTCTGGTTCACGGAGCCTTTGCCGACGCCACCAGTTGGGACGGCGTTGCCGCCGACCTACGCTCGCGTGGCTATCGCGTCGTGGTGCCGGACAATCCTCTGCGCGGGCCGGCTTACGACGCGTCCGTGATCGAGAAGACGGTTGCGGACATCGACGGCCCCGTCGTTCTCGTCGGGCACTCGTACGGCGGCGCGGTGATCACCAATGTCCACGATCCGAAAGTCCAGTCGCTGGTCTACATCGCGGCGTTCGGTCCGGTGGAGGGTGAGCCGGTACAGATCACGATCGACCCGATTCGATTTCCTGGCAGCCAATTGCTTCCTCCCGCTCTGGGATTGAGGATCGTCGACGATCCTCACGCGATCGGCGGGAAGAACGTCGACGGCTACGTCACGGACGAGTATTTCCATTCCGTCTTCGCTCAAGACGTTTCCGACGAGACGGCGGCAACGATGTTGGCTCACCAGAAGTCCGCCGCTTTGTGGGCGAACCTCGAACTCGGCGGGCCACCGTCGTGGGCGAACACACCGAGCTGGTATCTGGTCGCCGGTGAGGATCGCGTGATCCCAGCTTCGGCGCAGCGGTTCATGGCAAACCGGATGGGCGCGAACACCAGCGAACTCCCGACCTCCCATGCCTCGCTGGTTTCACAGCCAGGGGCAGTGGCAGACGTGATCGTGGCGGCCGCTCACGGGTGAGTGTGCGACCGCCACGAAAGTAGAACAGGGTCAGGCGGAAACGATCACCGAGGAGCCGTGTCCGAACAGACCTTGGTTGGCGGTGATACCGATGCGGGCGCCTTCGACCTGACGGCCTTCGGCTTGTCCGCGCAGCTGCCAGGTGAGCTCGCACACCTGCGCAAGTGCCTGTGCGGGAACGGCTTCGCCGAAGCACGCGAGACCGCCGGACGGATTGACCGGGATGCGGCCTCCGATACTGGTGTCACCCGCACGCAGAAGGTGCTCGGCCTCGCCCCGCTTGCACAGCGCGAGGTCTTCGATCCAGTCCAGTTCCACCGAGGTAGCGAGGTCGTAGACCTCGGCGACGTCGACGTCTTCGGGAGAGATTCCGGCTTCCTCGTACGCGGCGTAGCCGATGGATTCCTTGAACGTGCGCTCCGGAGCCGGGACGGCGGAGCTGGAATCGGTGGAGAAGTTCGGCATATCCATGATCGTCTGCGGGAACGTCGGCGTGACCGTCGAAATAGCCTTGATGCGAACAGGTTCCGCGATGCCCATCTTGCGGGCGTATTCCATCGACGTCAGCAAGATTGCGGCGCCGCCGTCGGACGTCGCGCAGATGTCGAGCAGGTGAAGGGGATTGGACACCACGGGGGAGGCCAACACGTTCTCGACGGTGACTTCCTTGCGGTAGCGCGCATTCGGATTATTGAGCCCGTGCTTGGCGTTCTTGACCTTCACGTTGGCGAAGTCCTCCGCGGTGGCGCCGTAGAGGTCGATGCGACGACGCGCGTTGAGCGCGAAGTACGCCGGGTTGGTCATACCCATGAGGCGGAAGCGCAACCAGTCCGGGTCGTCCCAACGCTCACCGGCGACGGGAGCGAGGAAACCCTTGGGGGTGGTGTCGGCTCCGACGACCAGGGCAACTTCGCTGAGGCCGGCCAGGATTCGTGCGCGAGCGGTGTCGAGTGCCTGGGCTCCCGTCGCGCACGCTGCGTACGACGTGGCGACGCGAGCGCCGTTCCAGCCGAGTGCCTGTGCGAAGGTGGCTCCGGCGACGTATCCGCCGTAACCGTTGCGGACTGTCTCGCCGCCGACGATGAAGTCGACGTCCTGCCAATTCACACCCGAATCGGCGAGCGCGGCGCGAGCGGCGGCAACGCCGTATTTCACGAACGACTGCCCCCATTTGCCCCAGGGGTGCATTCCGACACCGAGTACTGCGACGTCCTTGCTCATGACTGCGACTCCTGATCAGCTGCGGCGACAGGCTTCCAGCGCCACGTCGTACGTACTCCGGTTTCGTCGGTGTACAGCGGCTCGACAACCAATTCGACGGTATTGCCGACCTTGAGATCGTCGACGCCGAATCCGTCGGCCACCTGGCCGAGGATGACGATCCCCTCGGGCAGCTCGACTGCTGCGAGAGCAAAAGGCTCGTACGGATCCGAGCGCGGGATGTACGGCGGCGGGGGCTGGTACTGCGCGTCGGTGTACGACCAGACAGTGCCGCGGCGGGAGAGTTCCACGTCGTCGAACTCCTCGCTGAAGCAGCTCGGGTTCTTGCAGAACGTCGCCTCACGAGGGAAGGAAATGGTGCCGCAGGATTGGCACTTCGTGCCGATCAGAGCAGGTTCGTCGCCGGTGGTGAACCAACCCTCTACTGCAGGTGTCACACTCCCGTTCGGCGCCGGCGTTGCAGTCTCGCTCATGCAATCCTCATCTGGTTGGCGAGCCTGATCCGGGGGATCGTGGGCCCGCTGTGCCGCTTACTGGAACAGGTTGCAGTATTACACGATTTTGGCCGCTGACGGGCAAAAATTTTCGCTGAGTGGGACGCTGCCGGAACGCAGACGGCCCCGCCGGGCAGACGAGTCTGCAGGCGGGGCCGTGTGCGTGAAAGTAGCTGTTTACCTGTAGCGGATCAGCGAGCGCGAACGGGTCGACCGAATCGACGCGCCGGTTTCACCCGGGCCGCAGCGTCGAGGATGGAGGTGATCTCGACCTGATCCAGAACCTTTTCGCGGACACGGTCGTGCGCAGCGCCGCGTTCCAGTTCCGCCTTGTCGATGGCGTGCCAGCCCTCGCGGTCGACTACGTCGGACTGTCGCGCCCGAACCAGACGATCGACTGCGGAGTCGTCGGCGACCGGGTTGGTCAGGCGTCCGTCGTTGAAGTCGTCGACGAGCATCCTGATCGTTTCCTGCGCGCAGGACTTGTTGGTGCCGATGAACCCACTCGGTCCGCGCTTGATCCAACCGGTCGCGTAGACGCCGGTTGCGGGATCGCCGTTCGGAGCTTCGAGGACGCGGCCGTTCTCATTCGGAATGACCGAAGCACGCTCGTCGAACGGGACGCCGGTGATGGGCACTCCGCGGTAGCCGATCGAGGTGAGGACCAAGCCGGCATCGATGGTCTCGGTATCGCCGGTCGCCTCGATCTGCACGGTTCCGTTGGCGTCGACCAGGGCGTTGCGAGCGAACTCGATTCCACTGATCTGATCGTCGCCGGTGATCGACGTCGGCGTGAGCAGGTAGCGCAACGTGATGCGCTTGTTGCCGACGTCGACGTGATCGCGGTTCTTCAGTGCTTCGAGTAGACGCAACTTCTGCTCGACGGCATGCGGAAGCTCGCCGCGTTTTGCCAGTTCTTCGGTGGCCGAGTCGAGAACCATGTCGTCGGGTCCGACAGAGAGTTCGATGTCCGGCAGTGCCATCAGGCCGGTGAACTCGGGGACTGTGAACGCGGACTGCGCGATTCCGCGTCGACCCACGATGACAACTTCTTCGACGCGACTCTTCCGCAGAGCGGCGAGTGCGTGAGCGGAGATGTCAGTGCCCGCCAACTTCTCGGGATCGGCCGTGAGAATGCGAGCGACGTCGAGCGCGACGTTTCCGTTTCCGATGATGACCGCGCGGCGATGCGAGAGGTCGAAGACGTCGTCGGCGTGATCGGGGTGGCCGTTGTACCAGGCCACGAAGTCGGTGGCCGATGCCGTGCCAGGCAGATCAGCACCCGGAATGCCGAGACCACGGTCGGACGAAGCGCCGACTGCGTAGAGCACCGCATGGTGATTTTCGAGCAGTTCGCTGTGCGAGATGTGCTTGCCGATCTCGACGTTGAGGTAGAACTCGAAACCCTTTTGTGCGGCGATCTTGTCGAACAAGCGAGTGACCTGCTTGGTCTTCTGATGGTCCGGAGCAACGCCGGCGCGAACCAAGCCGTAAGGCACAGGAAGGCGATCGAAGACGTTGACCTGCACGTCAGGCTGAGTCAGTAACTCGTCCGCGGCGTACATCGCCGACGGTCCGGAACCGACGATCGCAACGCGCAACGGCGGTCGGCCCTTGTCGACGTGGGCTGCCGGGATGACCTTGGCGAGAAGCGGCCTGGGCCGCTCTTCCTTGTAGAAGTCCGCATTGATGGACAGGAAGACTCGCTGCGGGTCGGTCAGCTTCGACTCGGGGACGATGGCGTCGACCGGGCAGGCCGAGACACATGCGCCGCAGTCGACGCAGGCCTGCGGATCGATGTGCAGCATCTCGGCGGTGAGGAAGTCCGGCTCGTCCGGCGTCGGATGGATGCAGTTGACCGGGCAGGCGTAGACGCACGAGGCGTCGCTGCAACAGGACTGCGTGACTACGTGTGGCATGGCGCTATGAGTCCGATCTCGACTGTCCGGGAGCTACGCGGCGGCGTTGTGCGAGCTGCGGTGAGGTTCGCTACGGAAACGTGATGCGCGGCCGTCCATCTTGCAGGACTTCCAGACCAGGCGCGAGGCACGGTTCATCAGGCCGGTGTCGGTGGCCAGCATGCGGACGTCACCGAAGTAGTTGCGCAGGGTCTGGCGCGACTCGGGCAGATCCCAGAACAGGTCCTTCTTCACGGACTTCGGGATGTCGAATTGCTTCCAGAAGGACTTCGGCGGGATGACGATGGCGTCACAGAGAATGCGCATGACGATCGGGAACAGCAGCGAGAGGACGAACCGGTTCGGGCGTGACATCAGCGGGATGCGACGGCTCAGAAGCTTGTGCGCGAACGAGATGTGACGCGCTTCCTCGGCTACGTGGATGGCCATGACCGACTGCATGATCGGGTGGATCTGGCCGCCGGCACGCAGGATGCTCTTCTGAATGTGGTCGATCGGCTCTTCACCGGCGAGGACACCGACGAAGAACAGTTCGGGGAACGGACCCGCAGCGAGGGGAATGAAGGGTGCAAGCATCTTCATCGGACGGCTCATGCCGGGAGCGTCGGCACCGATGCGGTTGACCATCTCCTGGAACATCATCGTGTGGTTGCACTCTTCGACCGACTCGTGCGTGCAGTAGCGCGCCTCGGCCGAATCGTTGGGCAGCGAGAAGACGTACTGCATCATGCCGCGGATCAGAATGTTCTCGAACTGGAGACCGACCTTCGCGACATTGGCCTGGCGCCACATGCCGATTTCGATCTGCCTGGCCTCGGACTGCGACTGGTACCAGGGGTGAGCACCCAGCGGGTCTGTCTCGGCCGGGAGGATCCAGCGGCGATCGTTCGGGACGACGGCAAACTCGGGGGAGTCCCAGTCGATGTCGAGGTACGGGTCGAAGTGCTTGTGCACCGAGCCCTCGGACAGGAGTCGAAGCGTCTCGTTGTACGAGTCGTCGGATGCTTCTCCGCGCTTGTCGAGCGGCGATGTGAGCGTCATGGCGTCTCCTCTTCGTTTCGGTCACCGCTGGTATTTCTCGCGGTGTTCGGTGGAATCGAGGGCCGGTTGTGTGATCGCTGGCACTCGGTCTGGGTTTAATGTAACCCGAGGTATCAGGAAAAGCTAGTGGCAGATACTCCTGGATCTCGACGAATTCTTGACACGGTCGAAACGGCGCCATAACTTACTTTTGAGTAATTTCCGCGGTGCGCTCGAAGTTGGCTGTTCAGGGATGGGTTCGCACCGAAACGCACGCGAAGATCGAACCGAGGCCGATGTGATCAGAACGCTGCTCAGCAATATTGCCTTGAGTCCGCCGACGCGTCTGCGCTCTCTTGTTCCGTCACGCGGTGTCACGCTCTCCGACAAGACGATCGTTCTGACAGGAGCTTCCTCGGGGATCGGCGAGGCGACAGCTCATCTCTTGGCTCGTCGGGGAGCCGAGATGATCCTGGTCGCGCGCGGTGAGGAAAACCTCGAACACGTACGGGACGAGATCCACCGCAGGGGAGGGTGGGCGCACATCGTGCCTGCGGACCTCTCCCGCGGTGAAGCCGTCGACGAACTCGCGGAGACGATCGCGGATCGATTCGGGTCGGTCGACATCCTCGTCAACAATGCGGGTCGCTCGATCCGGCGTACCGCGTTGGATTCGGTCGACCGATTCCACGACTACGAGCGCACTATGGCACTCAACTACTTCGGACCTACACGACTGACGTTGCGTCTGCTGCCCGCGATGCTCGAGGCGAAGTCCGGACACATCATCAACGTCGGAACCTGGGGAGTCACTGCCGGCGTGATGCCGAGGTTCAGTGCCTACCACGCGTCGAAGTCTGCTCTCAGTGCCTTCGGCCGAAGCCTCGGCGCGGAATGTCACGGCACCGGTGTCGATGTCACCACAGTGCAATTCCCACTCATACGAACACCGATGATCGCGCCGACGGCGGATTACGTGAGCCAGCCGGCGCTGACGGCCGATCAAGCTGCATCGTGGATCTTGAGGGCGATCAATACGCGTCCCGTCGAGCTGTATCCACGGTACGCGGGGCTGTTACGAGCGATTGACGTTGTATCCCCTTCTGCCACTGACGCTCTCGTGCGAAGGGCCGGCATCTGAGGGGCTGGGATCTGAGGGGCTGGGATTTGAGGGGTTGGGATCTGACCAGAAACGTGCGCCAGCACCGGGGCATGGTTCGTCCCCGGTGCTGATGTATTCGATTGTCGCGATTCACGCCGCTGTGGGTGGGCTGTTCCCGCCGATCGGATGCTGGTGCGGATCAACCGACATCGGTGGATAGAACACCGTCTTCCGATCCGGTCCGATCTCCACCCGCCACTCCGTGTGATGCATCGTCCGATGATGATGGCCGCACAACAAGATCAGATTGTCGAGATCCGTTGGGCCACCATCATTCCAATGAACAATATGATGAGCATCGCACCACCCCGACGGAGTCCCACACCCCGGAAACGCACACCCACCATCACGAACCGCCAACGCCCGCCGCTGCGGCACCGTTGCTGTTCTCGCTTCCTTACCGCAGTCGAGCGGAACACCATTCTCATCCAACAAAATTCGGGTGACGGTGCAGTCGCACGCCAGCATCCGTGCGGTATCGATACTGATCGGACCCACCCAATCCGTCCACGCGAACCCCAACTCCTCCGTGGACGGCAACAGGTCTTTCAACGCTTGCAGGTCCGTCATGTCTTTCGCGGACGCGGTCACCGTGATGTGTGGTTTCACGCCGCCCTCGATCGGACCCAACCCCGCCCGCTCGTAGCGGCTCAACAACTCGCAAAACCCATCGGCCCGTCGTAATGCCGGCGTGCGGGTGTCCTTGACACCGTCCTTCTCCGGTGTCGGAGCGGACAGGCCCGACAACAACGTGATCAACCGTGCCCCGTTGACCGCATCCAGATCACCCTTCACAGACACCCGCCCGTACAAGCCTTTCGAGGCGTAGAACTCGTTACGTTCGGAATCCTCGCCGACCGGGACGCCATCCTCGCGCTTGCCGTACTGCTTCTCGATTCGGCGGATCGCTGCCCGCACTGCATCACAATCCGCGATGTTCTTCGACGCCAGGCCGAGCAGAATCCTGCGGGCCTTGTCCACGTCCGCCGGGGTCATGTTCTTTGGTGGATGCTGACAAAACGACGCCACCTGACGCGCCTTCAACGCATCAACATCACCCCGGTGAAACGCATCGCCCACAACGGGTTCGAGCATCAACAACCGCGCCAACCCGACCAGCAGACTGCACTCACCGATCTCCAGATTCGTCGAACCGTGCAACCACTGCGCGATCGCCCGAAAACCCTTCCCGCCGAGAACCTCACGGGAAAACATCTCCACAATCAGCAACACCAACCGCGACTGCAACTCGTGCCGGGCGCGCACCAGATCGAGAACCTCACCCTTGAGGCCCTCACCATCCAGTTGCCACGCATCCCGACTGTCCATGCCGAAAGCTTAATCGAACAAAGTTTCGAACACAAGAGAATGTGGATCGAAAATTGCTGCTATCAAATCGATTTCGACATTTCGGACATTCGGTTATAGGCGGGTCGCCGACGTAGTCCACGTGCGCCGACGAGTGCGAGCGCCACCATCAACCCGGAGCGCAACAGCATCACGGCGGTCTCGATGAACTGAAAATGCCAGTACCGGCTCTGCGGGTGATAGGCCACGGCATAGTGATCGATTCCCTGTTCTCGAAGGCAGTTGTCTGTCCCCGGCAAGCGTATGGGTCCAGCCGAGCACCAGGCCCAGGCGTGTCATCGCCAGCGTGATGGGAACGAAGACCACCAGGACCGCAAGAAATACCCTCGAACACGGCCGGTGGATTCGCGAAGATCGACGAGTAGTGGAAGCGCCGGATACAACGGACACCGATTTGTTACTCATCGGTCTGGTGTCGAGTGCGCATCTGCAGTCCCGAGCCAGAACCAATCTTCAGCGCTTCCGGCGGCCGAACAATACGCCGACAGCCGAGATCATGATCAGCGCCACAAGAACGACGACGATGTACGACCTGTCCGCGGCCGGTGCCACCGTTTCGCTTTCTTTGGTCACTGCATCAGTGAATGTACAGCTTATGCCTGGAGGGAACCATCCCCAGAAGTCTGTAATTCCTGCCGCTACCCTCTCCGCCCGGTCGGGAAGGAGATTATTGAATCGTGATGGGATTCCATAGTGATCAATGCACCAGCTGGGCTGATGTTGGAGGCGCAAAGAAAATGCGTCCAACAAATAGACCAAGGTTAGTGCGATCAGCGATATTGCTAAAGACGCTTGGCTTGCTCGTAATAATCGAATCTTCACGACTCGCCCGCAACAGTCACGTCATCATGAGGTGACGATGGTATTGGTTGCTGCGATCCACCGAATCCGGCCGTGCTCAAAATTGACCTGTCGACTTTGGGAGTCGCCGAACTCTCCTGACATCGGTAGTTCAAATCGACCATCCTCGTAGCCCTGCCTCCCATAGTCAGCAAAGATAGCACCGTGGACACTTTCTCCGTGCCGAGAAACAATCGATCGTGAGATCGGGGAAGTGGTTACTGCTAGTCCGCGACAAACAGCTCGCTATTCTCATCGAATGGATCAGGCAGTGTCGAACTCGCAGGCAACGAGAAGGTCCGGTGCTCTTCGTTGGGTTGGTTTGGTAAACGCACTTATCGCAGCGTCGGCGTCGGCGATGTATGTCGCAGCGAAATGCCATCTCACCTGGCCCGAACCTGGGGATAGTGCACTCTCGATCGCCGGTGCGATCGTTCTCTGGGTCCTCACCGCGACTGTTGCAATCGTGCTGCTCGGAGTGTGCTGGTGGCAGCGACGCCGATGGTTGTGGTCCGTTGTCGCTGTTCCGGTTCTCGTGGTGATCGCGCTCGGGATCGCGGCCGCGGGGCAGCCACATTTCGATCAGTATCGGGCAGACTTCGAAACCGTTGCACAGCAACTACTTCAAGAACCTGACGATCCCTATTCCGATGGGTATCATCGTGATCTACGAATCGGCAGATTCGATATCTCCTATGCCAACGTCAGCAGTGAAGGCCACGTCTATTTCTATGACGCACGAGATGGATTGGACATCTTGGACAATCCAGGCTGGGTGTACGCACCCGATGGCGTGTCCGACAAGACCTTCAATCAGCTCCAGTTGGAAGACATCGGGGGCGGATGGTACCGATTCCCTCATCTCGTCGTTGACACGTATTGATCCTCAAACCACCAGACCAGCATTCCGGAGGCGAAGGGAAGTAGGAGTACGAAAAGCGTCGTGAAGGTCAAGGCGGTGTCGGTGCGGCAACTGCCACCTCCGTCGTACCAGCGCGAGCAGACGGCCCCGAAGTTCCAACCCTCGCCCGAACGCTGAACGAACCAACCTGAAATCGCCGTTGTCAGGATCAGAAGGAATATCACCGCCGATGACCATCCGATCTGCCCTCGGCATTGCCGCCAGGTCGCTCAAGTCATCGGCGAATGCAGCTCGGTGAAGCGTGGATGCGTCTCATGATGAAACAATACTGTTCTTCTGGTTATCCGCACGGATTCCGAAAGCCGATACCCCGGAGCTTTGCCCGAGGTATCGGCCTGAGGTCAGAGGCAGAAGAAACTGAGCGAACTGATTGCCGCGTTCTGCTCGAGCTGGCCTGCGTCTCCGACGTTGCCGGCGGCGACTGACAGATCTTGAAGGGAGAGAATAGCGTCCATTGTCATTTCCTTTGTTGATCGGCGTTCTTGCCGATGGATTTGATCGATCGAGTTTGCTTGCGGTGTTGATTTAATTCCAGGTTTTTTGCCTGGTACTTCTGTGCTCCAATCTGCCGTGGGTGATAACTTCCGAACAATTAGGCGATGTGGCAGTTCGACGCGCACATCAGTGGAAACGACTGTCGGGCAGTTGCCGATCCGGTATGTCGGAGCAACGCCAGTATTCCTGCAGATCCGGTTGCCCAGTCGGTCGAGAGTCTCAGGTTCTGTTCACCTGGAAAGTGCAGTCCTCCTGCGTGATTGAGGCTGTGTAAGCCCAGAAGCTGGAACTGCTGGGTAAGCGTCTGCTCGCAATCGGCGCCGGCATATGGACTCTTGGAGAGTTCGCCGAGGAAGAGAATCAGCCCGGCTCGCCCGTTGAGTAGTCCGGCTTGGGCAGTGAATTCGACGGCGGCAGCTCGGGATATGGCAAGTAGCGCAGACGCGTAGCGCGGCTCGTCGACATGTCGAACAAGTTGAAGAAGTACCAGGCCCACGCCGACGGATCCCGATCCGAGGTACGGCATTGTGCGGCGCTCTTCTGTCAGCTGCATCGAACCGTCAGGGCACATCTGCATCACGGACAGGTCGATGTCGACAAGCTGTCGCGCGTGTTCCAGCGATCGAGGATCACCGGTCCGTTCGTAGTGGCGAGTCCAGAACAGTGCTTGCCCGCTCGGCCCTCTCATCAAGCCTCCGCGACCCGTTGTCGCCCAGGATGTTCCGTCGGTGAAGCGGACGTGTGCGCGAGCAGCAGGAAGGCGATCCCGCAGAGTCTCGGTGACGAGAGCGAGAGTTGACGATGCCGCCGGACATGACTCCGATTCCTCGAGTAGAAGGCACCCGATTCCGGAAAGGCCGCCGAAGAGGCTGGAGTCGAGATCGTCGAGTGGGACTCGACGCAAAGTCTCGGCCCACCTGTCGGCAGTCGAGTGTCGTCCTAGTTGCCGAAAGGTATGCACCGCACCCGCGAGCCCGTCGAAGAAACCGAACCGTGGTTGCGTATCCGAATCAACTTGATGTTCAGTCCATTCCAGAACTGTCTCCAAGGTGTCGGTGGGAAGATCATCGGCGAGTAGGTTTCCGCACGAGCCGTGAGCAATGCCGTAACCGTTTACTTCGAACTGGGCGATGTCGCCGGGAAAGAGTCGATCAGCGCGGGAGAGATCAAGTGAGGTGAGGATGCCGCAGCGCAATCGAGCGTCCATACGTTGCAAGGTTTCCCTCGACGACGTGTCCCAACGATGCGGGTGATCCTCCGGTTCCGGCGGCTGTGCGTCGAGCATCGAATAGAGCGAGGCACAGAAGGCACGAGGAAGATCGAATCGAGACACCGCGTAGCCGATGAGTTCGGGAATCTTGTTGCGATCGAGGGGGAGCAATGTAGTAAGTGGAACAAAGAGTCCCAGCTCGATGCATCCCAAGGAGTATCGATCTGCCTCGATTCCTGTCAACTGTTGCGGTGCGGTGTGCCCGGGAGCCCCGGTGGACCGGGGCGGTTGCTCGTCGATGTTGTGGGCCATCTCGAAATCGATGATCCGAATACCGGACGGTGAGCACATCACGTTGCCGGGGTGAAGATCGGCATGAACGATTCCGGCGTTGTGGAAGCTCTCGACTGCTGTGGTCAACTGTTGTGCGATGTCGAGCGCCCAGGTTCTGTATTCCGTTCGGGAGCTGAGTGTCTGATCCGCGCGTATCAGCGGATAGCGGAGCGCAATCTCCTGATTCAGGGGAGCGCCGGGAGCGCGCTCGGTGACAAGAAAGTGGTGTCCTTCGCGCTCGAACAAGTTGAGCGCGGAAGGTGAGTACGGGTTGTCGGCAAGGTGAGTCAGCGTGTCGTACTCGTTGCGGATGCGGTCGATTGCGTACCGGCCGTTGGCGTCCGGGGCGGTGAAGGGTCGACCCTCTTTGATGACCAGATTGATGCCGGCGTCGTCCAGCGCTGAGTAGATCCCCCCGCTGTTGCTGAAGTGCAGGGCTTCAGTGATCGAATAGGGGAAGGCGTCGCGTGATTTCAGCTTGTCTTGCTGCGCGCGAACGAAGTCCGGGATTTGTACCCAGTCTGGAGTTCTGAAGGAAGTGCCGCGCAGATCGGGTTCGAGCGATCCGTCAGGGCGCCGTATTGCCGGGACGCGATCGCCGAATGAATCGTTGGTGTGCATGGGCAGGTACGCGCCGTACCGTAAGTACAGTGGTCCCCGGTTCCATCGCACATCGCTGAGGATGTATGGCCCGTCGGCAGCCGTGACAAGCTCGTCCAGTTCGGTGATGACACGTTGTGTGGCAACGCTATCCGCCGGATAGATCGTGATGAATTTTCCGCTGGATGTTCGATTGGCCTGCTTGCTGTTGGAGAACATGAGGTCTGCTGCCGTCCGAAGAAATTTGAAAGGCACCAGATTGTGGCCGCAATACGCGGAGACGGTATCGAGCAGCTCCTGCGCGTTGGCTTGGGTAGCGGAGCAGTGAATCTTCCATCCCTGTTCTGGCAGCACGCTGTCAGGCGGTTGGAAGTAGTTCCACGGTCCGCTTTGGGGACCGCGTCGCCAGAGTGACCAGTCCACCGACTTTGCAGGCTTAAAGTGCTGGTCAGTCGGTGCGTCAGGTCGAGTGGCCGTTCTGATTCGGTCGTAGAAATGCGAGTCGGCACGTATGAATGCAACGTATCGCAGGTCCACGCTCTACCTCCGGGTCAGTCCCCCTGCGGTTTGTCATCGATTGGTGCCACGCCCCGAATCCCCTGTGGCTTGGATTGCTTGTGGCGGAAGGTTATCCGATTCCGGACATTTCGGGCGAAGATTGAAAACCTATCATTCGAAAGTACTAATGAAGGGCGTTGGTCAGGGGTTCCTGATCGTCCAACTTTTTTGTCCGTCCATATTTGCTTCGAGTTCGGTAGCCCTCTCTTGACGGACGGTCCGACTCGGTGGTAAGTGTTTAGCGAGCGCTAAGTCAGGATGCTCCCACGATCTCGGTCCGGCATCCGGTGCCACGAACTCGGGTGCCGGACCGCCCCAGCAATGCACGTCCTCGAAGGGAACGAAGATGACCAAGGCAGTGATCGTCGATGTAGTCCGGATCGCGTCCGGCAAGGGAAAGCCGGGTGGAGCGCTGTCCGGGACGCACCCTGTCGAACTGATGGCCCACGTTCTGCGTTCCATCACCTCGCGAAACGGCCTCGACCCCGCCCTGGTGGACGACGTGATCGGCGGTTGCGTCGGCCAGGCCGGTGAGCAGGCGCTCAACATCACCCGCAGCGCGGTCCTGTCGGCAGGGTTCCCCGAGTCGGTACCCGCCACCACGATCGATCGCCAGTGCGGATCAAGTCAGCAAGCTGCGCACTTTGCGGCGCAGGGCGTGATCGCCGGGGCCTACGACATCGTGATCGCGGCAGGCGTCGAATCCATGAGTCGTGTCCCGATGGGTACCACGACGATGGGGAAGGATGCTTCCGGTCCGGGCATCGCGGCTCGCTACCCCGAAGGCCTGGTCAACCAGGGAATCTCTGCAGAATTGATCGCCGCCAAGTGGAAGCTTGACCGCGACGCTCTCGACGCATTCTCCGCGCAGTCCCACCAGCGGGCAGCAGAGGCAGCGGCGAAGGGGCTCTTCGACAAGGAGATTCTGCCGATCTCGGTGACCAACGCCGCCGGTGAGACCGTCTCGCATATCGTCGACGAGACGGTTCGCGCGTCTACTACCGCCGAGGGACTCGCCGGTTTGAAGCCGTCGTTCTACTCGGAGAAGTACGCGCAGCGCTTCCCCGAGGCGCAGTGGTCGATCACTCCCGGTAACTCGTCGCCGCTCACCGACGGCGCGTCCGCAGCACTGATCATGAGCGAAGAAATGGCGTCGAAGCTGGGGCTGACGCCGCGAGCACGCTTCCACTCCTTCTCCGTTGCGGGCGACGACCCGATCTTCATGCTCACCGCACCCATCCCAGCCACCCACAAGGTGCTCGCTCGCGCGGGTCTGAGCATCGACGACATCGACACCTACGAGGTCAACGAGGCCTTCGCTCCCGTTCCACTCGCCTGGGCTCACGAGTTCGGCGCCGACCCGGCAAAGCTCAACCCGTGGGGCGGCGCGATTGCACTCGGCCATGCCCTGGGGTCCTCGGGTACTCGACTGTTGACCACGATGGTCAACCACCTCGAGGCCACCGGCGGACGCTACGGATTGCAGACCATGTGCGAGGGCGCCGGCATGGCCAACGCCACCATCATCGAACGCATCTGAAACACATAACCTTTCGAAAGGAACTCTCATGATCGTCAACGACAGCGTCGCCGTCGTCACCGGTGGAGCATCCGGCCTCGGCCTGGCTACGACCAAAGCCCTTCTTGCCGACGGTGCCAGCGTCGTCATCGTCGACCTTCCGTCGTCCAACGGTGAAGCCATCGCCAAGGAACTTGGCGACCGGGTCCGCTTCGCGGCTGCAGACGTCACCGACGAGGCTGCGGTCACCGCTGCACTCGACGTGGCCGAGTCCCTCGGACCCCTGCGCGTGGCAGTCAACTGCGCCGGAATCGGCAACGCAGTCAAGACTGTCAGCAAGAAGGGTGCTTTCCCGCTCGACGCGTTCAAGAAGGTCATCGACGTCAACTTGATCGGCACCTTCAACGTTCTTCGTCTTGCTGCGGAACGTATTTCGAAGACCGAACCCATCGACGGTGAACGCGGCGTCATCATCAACACCGCCTCCGTCGCAGCCTATGACGGTCAGATCGGGCAGGCTGCGTACTCCGCGTCGAAGGGTGGCGTCGTCGGTATGACGCTCCCCATCGCCCGTGACCTCGCGTCGCTGCTGATCCGCGTCAACACCATCGCTCCCGGGCTGTTCAAGACCCCGTTGCTGGCCGGACTGCCTGAAGCAGCCCAGGCGTCGCTGGGTCAGCAGGTGCCTCACCCCTCTCGCCTGGGCGATCCCAGCGAGTACGGCGCGCTTGCTGCGCATATCGTCTCCAACCCTATGCTCAACGGTGAGACGATCCGCCTCGACGGTGCAATCCGTATGGCACCGCGGTAATTTCGGCTATTCATGACTGGCGAGGTGGAGCCCGTGAATTCGGTGGCAGTGGACTGGAGGACTTTCCCGCCGCTGGTGATGACCGACATCCTGATGGCTTCGCTCGAGCTGTTCGACGAGAACGGTTACCACGGCACGACGGTGCGGCAGATTGCCAACCGTGTCGGGGTAACCGTTCCCGCGCTCTACTATCACCACGCGAACAAAGAGGCAGTCCTCGTCGCTCTGTTCGAGATCTCGATGAGTGAGCTGAATACCAGAACCGAAGCGGCAGAGGTGGAAGCCGGCGAAAATCCGGTACGACGCTTCGCCTTGGTGGTGGAGGCAATTGTTCTCTACATGACCCACCGGTCGCGGCATGCTGCGTTGGACACCGAGATTCGGCATGTCTCACCGGAAAGCCGAAGTCGATACGCCGCCAGTCGTAAGCGGCTCGAGTTGCTCATGCGCAGGATCGTCGACGACGGTGTGGCATCGGGAGATTTCGCGGTCACCGACACCGAGGAGACCGTCCGGGCCATACTCGGTATGGCGCAGTCACTGCCGCGTTGGTTCCAGACCGGCGGGCCGATGTCGCCGACGCAATTGGCGCAGAAGTACGTCGACATCGCTTTTCACACGGTCGGTTATCGTCCGTAAAGTGCATTGCTCGTTAAACGAAGGTGGGCAACAGATTGAAAACCTGTTGCCCACCTTCAGTATTCATGCTTCAGCACTCACTCCGTGTCAGAGGCGAGTGACTTCGAGTCCGCCTTCGTGGTAGTCGGCCCTCAGGCGCTTCTTGTCGAACTTGCCGACGCTCGTCTTCGGAACTTCCTGAACCACAGCCCAGTTCTCGGGGAGCTGCCACTTGGCTACCTTGTCCGAAAGATATTGCTGGAGTTCGGACATCGTGGTCTCGGATCCGGCGCGCAGAACAACCGCGACCAACGGGCGCTCGTCCCACTTCTCGTCCGGCACGCCGATGACGGCAGCTTCGGTGACGTCAGGGTGGCCCATGACGGCGTTCTCGAGGTCGACCGATGAGATCCATTCGCCGCCGGACTTGATGATGTCCTTGGAGCGGTCGGACAGGCTCAGGAAGCCGTCGGCCGTGATGGATCCGACGTCACCGGTCTTGAGCCAGCCGTCGTTGAACTTGTCTTCCGCATCGACGCCGTAGTACGACCCGGTGATCCAGGGGCCGCGCACTTCGAGCTCGCCGACGGAAACGCCGTCGTGTGCAACAACTTTGCCGTCATCGTCGATTAGACGTGCCTCGACGGATGCCGGGAAGCGGCCCTGAGAGTAGCGGTACTTCCACATCGCGTCGCCGGTGACACCGGCCGGCGGGCGGGCAACGGATCCGAGTGGGGAGGTTTCGGTCATGCCCCAGGCGTGCAGGACGGAGACGTTGTGGTCGGCTTCGAATGCGTGCATGAGGGCAGGCGGTACAGCGGAGCCGCCGATCAGAACCTCACGCATCGAGGAGATGTCCTGTGGGTTCTGCTCGAGGTAGAGGTGCAGGCCCTGCCAGATGGTGGGTACGGCCGCGGCGAACGTCGGCTTCTCGCTGGCGATGATCGCAGCCAACGGAGCAGGCTGGAGGAAGCGATCGGGCATGATCAGCGAGGCGCCGATCATGAACGCGGCGTAGGGAAGTCCCCACGACATGGCGTGGAACTGAGGCACTACGGCGAGTGCACGATCTCCCTGCGCGAGGTTGGGGCCGTCGCTCATGCAGACCTGCATGGAGTGCAGGTAGATCGAGCGGTGGGAATAGACGACGCCCTTGGGGTCGCCCGTGGTGCCGGACGTGTAACACATTGCGGCAGCACTGAGTTCGTCGACCTCGGGCCAGTCGAACTCGGTTGGCTGATCGGCGATCAAGCCCTCGTATGTGTGAACCTGCACGCCCTCGGGAGCTTCGAGTCCCGCAGTGGAGGAGCCGGTGACGATGATGTGCTTGACGGTTGTCAGCGACGGAAGCTGCGGAGAGAGAAGCGGAATCAGGGACGGATCGACGATGATCACGCGGTCCTCGGCGTGATTGGCGACGTGGATCAACTGCTCGGGGAACAGACGAATGTTCAGCGTGTGGAGCACAGCGCCCATCGAGGGGATCGTCAGGTACGCCTCGAGGTGCTCGGAGTTGTTCCACATGAACGTGGCGACTCGCTCGTCACCCTCGACACCGAGTCCGCGCAGGGCGTGCGCAAGCTGTGCGCAGCGCTTGCCGACGTCTGCGTATGACACACGGCGCGGGCCGGACTCGGTCCACGTGACAACCTCGGAAGCGCCGTGAACGGAGGCACCGTGGCGGAGAAGTTGAGCAATGGAGAGGGGGGCGTCTTGCATGGTGCTCAGCATGGGCTGCTCCTGTGTGGTGTGTGAGACCGGTGCTTTTGCCCACGGGCCCTCACAAACGATGTGCTGTGGCTGCCAGATTAGTCACAGCTCCGAAGTGCTCGCTAGTGACCCACTGCACTAGCGAAAAACCACGCTATGAGTAGCGCTCCCGGATCGACCACTCCGCGAGCGGCTTCGCCCACATAACTTGCACGTCCGCGGTTCGCGAGCATGGTTTCGGTCGACTCCGCGCCGGCCGCCGCCGCTGCCGCTGCGCTGGCCAGAGCGGCGTCCCGATCGGCTCCCGAGTTCACGGATTGCTCCAACGACTCGACCGCCGGAACTATCGCGTCGACCATCGTCTTGTCGCCGACGCGTGCGCCGCCGAGCGAGGTGATGTTGTCGAGCCCCGCCCGTGCTGCAGTCGCGATCGCACCGAGGTCGAGTTCGGAGTCCGCTGATTCTGCGGCGACGCGGAAGAAATGCCGGAACCAGATGCCGAACAACGCGCCGGACGTACCGCCGGCGTGACCGAGGTACGCCTGGGAGACTGCATCGAATATCGTTGCAGTGGAATAGGTGTCACGGATCGCCGAGATATCGAGCTGATCCAGTGCGGCCACCATGTTGGTCCCGAAGTCGCCGTCTCCTGCTCGTCGGTCGAGATCGGTCAGGGCAGGTTCCTGCTTCAGTACCTTCGCGGCCCAGTCCGCAATCCAGCCGCCGACGAAGCTGCTTTCGGCAGTGCGTGAGGTGTCGGGTGTGAATGTGGGACCGAATGATTCACGCTTGCCCATGCCGCTGTACTCACGTGCCATAGCATTCGGCCAGGCGGGCGCTTTTGTTGGTGCGTCCCATAATTCGAGGATTTCTTTGTTTGTGCGAACAAGGGTGATGGATGCTCCGGCCATGTTCAATGCAGTGACGAACGTTCCGATCAGCGTCCGCTCGATGTGAATTCCCTGGTCGGCCAGATAATCTCCGAGTTCGGCGAACAGTAGTTGCAGCTCCATTGGGTGGGTGGCCCCCAGCCCGTTGACGACCGTAATGACGTGATCACCTTCGGCGAGACTCAGGGACTCGATGATCGGATCCGTCAGCCGTCGCACCAATTCCGGTGCGGGCAGGGCGTCCACGCGTTCTGTGCCGCGTTCGCCGTGGATTCCGATACCAAGTTCCATCTGCCCGTCCGGTAGGTCGAACGACGGCTCGTCAGCCCCCGGCAAGGTGCATGGGCGAAGAGCGACGGCCATGCTGCGAGCCGAGTGCGCGACGTGTTGTCCGATCCGGGTCACCTCGGCCAGGTCGTCACCGCGGGCGGCCGACGCGCCGCAGACCTTCTCCACCACGATCGTTGCCGCAGTGCCGCGTCGCCCCGGGCCGCTACCGTCTGCGCGTTCGGTCGCGACGTCGTCGTCGACCAAGACGACGTCCGTGTCGATCTTGTCCTCGCGGAGTAGTTCCCGTGCGATACCGAAATTCATCACGTCGCCGGTGTAGTTCTTCACGATGTGCAGGACGCCGCCACCGGCGTCGGCAGCTTTGGATCCTTCATGGATCTGCAGTGCGTTGGGTGAGCTGAAGATCAACCCGGGACAGACGGCCGTGAGCATTCCTTCGCCGATGAATCCGGCGTGCATGGGTTCGTGACCCGAGCCGCCGCCGGAGACGAGCGCGACTCGCCCGCGTGGAAGGGGCTGTGCACGAGTGAGGTATCCGGGATCGGGGTTCCACGCGATGTCGTCGGTGGATGCGATCAACCCGCGGAGTGCGTCGGGAACAAATGTCTTTGCGCTGCGCATGAACATCACTTCAGAGTAGGTCTAACGTCGACTTCGGGCACGGATCGTGATCGACGAGAGGTGGACGGCGTGAAATTGGGGTTGGTACTTGCCGGTGGCGGCGTTGCGGGAATCGCCTGGGAAACCGGTTTTCTGTTGGGCGTTCAGGACAAATCGCCGGACGCTGCCGCAGCGCTGCTGGCAGCGGACGTATTGATCGGCACTTCTGCAGGTTCCACCGTGACTGCTCAGATTGCGGGCGGCGCGAGACTTCAGGAGCTTTTCGACGCACAAACGGCCGCTGCGACCGGTGAGATCGATCCGGAGGTAGATGTCGAGGTCCTCGGTCAGATGTTCGTCGACGCGATCGCGGGCTCCGCGGATCGGTCCGAACAACTTCGTGCGCTCGGCGAGGCAGCGATGGCCGCCGACACCGTCGAACCCGCCGTGCGTCGTGCGGTCATCGAGGCAAGGCTGCCCAATCGGTTGTGGCCCGAGCGGGAGTTGCGCATCCCGGCGATCAACGCACAAACCGGTGAGTTGAGGGTGTTCGGCAGTGCTGACGGCGTAGAACTGATCGACGCAGTCGGAGCAAGTTGCGCCGTACCAGGGGTGTGGCCGGTAGTCATGATCGAGGGCGACCGGTACATGGACGGCGGAATGGCAAGTGGCTCGAATGTTCATTTGGCTGCCGACTGCGATGTGGTCGTGGTTCTTTCACCTGCTGCCGATCCCGCCCCGAATCTGCTGGGCGGCAGCCTACGAGAGGAAATCGACGCGATGACGCAGTCACGGGTACTGGCGATCTTCGCCGACGACGCCGTCGTGGAAGCGATCGGAACCAACTCTCTCTCGCCGGCGACAAGGCGCCCGGCAGCTGAACTCGGACGCGAACAGGGTCGCCGAACAGCTGACGAGATCGCTGCGTTTCTGGTGACGGCATGAGCGCCGCACGGATTGCGATGGTCCTGCGTCCGGAGCAATCCCCGGAGGATCTGATCCAGCTTGGCAAATATGCCGACGAAGTCGGTATCGACGAGGTCTGGCTGTGGGAGGACTGCTTCTTCGGTGGAGGAATAGCCACTGCTGCAACTGTATTGGCCGAAACCACGCGCCTGGGAGTGGCGATCGGTGTGCTGCCGACGCCGATGCGCAACACCGCGATTACGGCGATGGAGATTTCGGCGCTGGCCAGAGTTCATCCGGATCGACTGCGTGTTGGCTTCGGTCACGGCGTTCAGAGTTGGATGCGGCAGATCGGCGCCAAGGTCGAATCGCCGTTGACCCTCCTCCGGGAGCAGTTCGGAGCACTCGAGCGATTACTGCGCGGTGAGTCGGTGACGGTATCCGGTCGATACGTGAATCTCACGGACGTCAAGCTGGCGTGGCCGCCCGAGAAGGTGCCGCAGTTGCTCGTCGGTGCCACGGGGCCAAAGACTTTGGCGCTCAGTGGTGAGTTGGCGCAGGGCACCGTGCTCTCGGGTGGGACGACCCCGGAAGGCGTTCGCCGGGCGATCGCTCATATCGGAGCGCAGGATCTCGAGGTGGTCGTTTACGTCATCTGTGCATTTGGTTCCAGCGGTCGTGAGCGCGCCCTTGCCGAGGCCGCAGCGTCAGGGTGCGAATCGCCTGCGGAAGCGATTGCCGTGGGGACCGCGGCCGACGTTGCGGCAGCAGCAGTGCGATGGGTGGACGCGGGTGCAACCACCGTGGTACTCCAACCGACCGTTGACGAGCCGGACGTCCGTGAGTTCATTCGCCTTGTCGCGCAGGAGGTTCAACCGCTGATGGTGTAGCTCAGGCGGCTAGTCGGGACAGAACCTCGTCGATGTCGGCAGTGCTCACGTCTCGATGTGTCACGAACCGAACCTTCCCGGCGACGGTGACCGCACCGACGTCGACGGCGGCGAGCTGAGCAACGGTGGCCGACGGATCGGCTGTGGCGGCGAGAACGATGTTGGTTGCGGGTTCGTCGACAGCCCAACCGCGTTCACGAAGGCCCGACGCCAGGCGTTGCGCATTGTCGTGATCGTCGGACAGGCGAGCTTGTGAGCGAAGCGCGACGATGCCGGCTGCGGCAAGCACCCCGCCCTGGCGAACGCCGCCGCCGAGCATCTTGCGGATCCTTCGGGCTTCGGTGATCAATTCAGGTGATGCGGCCAGAATCGAGCCGACCGGCGCACCGAGTCCCTTGCTCAGGCACACCTGGACCGTATCGGCGCCGGAAGTCAATTCGGTGGGCGAAACATCGAGTGCAGCAGCGGCATTCCAGAGGCGGGCGCCATCGAGGTGAATCTTCAAGCCGCGTGATCTCGCCGCGTCGACCAGTTTCGTCCACTCCGTCGGATTCATGACGGCGCCGCCGGCGAAATTGTGGGTGTTCTCGAGACAGAGCAGCGTGGTGTTCAACGTGAAGTACGGGCCGGGGGAGCCCGCCGCCTTCACGACGGTCTCGGGACTGGGACGTCCGGGTCCGCCGTCGTGCGGCAGCGCCATCGGCATTCCCTGTGCGAGCCAAGCAGCGGTGCCCAACTCTGACCCCAAGACGTGAGAGTGTTCCGGTGCGAGGAACTGATCGCCGCGGCGAAGGTGCAGCATCAGCGCAATCAGGTTGCCCATCGATCCGCTCGGTACCCACAAGGCCGCCGGAAAGCCCAGAGTATGTGCGACCTCTTCCTCGAGCGCCGCCATGGTCGGGTCGTGATCGAGGACGTCGTCACCGACCTCGGCGTCAGCCATCGCCTTCCGCATCTCCGCATCAGGCTTGGTGACGGTGTCCGAGCGTAGGTCGATGTACGACGAAGTCATGGCTCATTCGATCAAGCCGCGTGTTCCGGCGTCAAACCGCGGCCTTTGCTGGACGGCTACTCCGGCCTGATAAATCAATATCGCCGAGGATGCCTTCCGTGTGATGATGGGCGCCGGCAATCGTCGGTGAAGAGAACAAGAAGTGGAAGGGGACAGGCATGCGCGACTCGAAGCAAGCGTTGCACCTGCGCGGGCACTCACCCCGCGGCATTTCCCTTCCTGCATTCGGGGAACAGAGTGGCGCTGGATATATGCCGTTCCCCGTTTCTTGCATTTGCTCCTGACCCGTCTTCACGTCCAGGAGTTCCACTCCTCGACATGAACTGAGACGTCTCATGCGGAACCCGAACCGCGCATCTACCGCCGCTTCTCACAGCTGGATGAACCGGTCCGTCCGGGTACTCAACGCAACGTACGAGTACCTCGGTGAAGTGAGCGCCGATCGTGCGGTCGTCCTGATCGCCACCGGTTCTGCGCAGTCCACCGAAGACGTGATCCCGATAATTCCGGTGCGCTCCAAGCACGTCGAGATCCCACTGCCTCGGACGATCCTGCTTGCCGAGTACGTGTATGTCGCCCACCGGGTTACGGTCACCGATTCCAGCCGAGCGACCTTCGCCGGCATCTTCGACCGGGACGGTCGTCAATGTGCGTACTGCGCCGCCAGAGCAACGACCATCGACCACGTCCAGCCGCGAAGCCGCAACGGGCCCAACACGTGGGGAAATCTGGTGGCGTGCTGCAGTTCCTGCAATCAGCGCAAAGCGGATCGCACACCGGCTGAGGCCGGCATGCGGCTGCTGTGGGAACCGAAGGCACCTCGACGCATCGAGAAAGTGCAGCAGAAGATCTGGCGTGAATTGAGTCGGACGTGACGGTCCAAAGGAGTAAGTGATGTGCGCTGACGAAATCTCGAATCTGGCTGAGCTTCTGCCGATCTCGGACGACCGAACCTGGTGGCAGGCGGAATGTCGAGGAGACCCCGAGCCGGACCGCTGGTTTCCCTTTCCGTCCGAGGGATACGACTACGCGACCGACGTGTGCAACAGGTGCCCGATTGCGGAATCGTGTCGTGAATTCGCCTCTGCCACTGGTCAGACCGGAATCTGGGGTGGAGTGAAGTTCGAGCAGGGCAGGATCGTCGCGGCGTGAGGGATCAGATTCCCGGCTCCGCGGCGATCGTACCGGCCGATACCGCCCGGCACAGAGCGTCGTGGTCACGTTCGGTTTGATCGGCGTAGAGCCGAGCAAACCGGGTGAGGGCGGTGTCGACCGTGTCCGAGGTTCCCAGGTAACCGGAAATCAGTGACGCGCCACTGGTTCGTGCATGTCCCTTGGCCAGTAGGCGACCGCAGATCGCGACATAATCGGTCAAGGCTGCTGCATCGATATTGTTCAGGTCCACAGAACCTTTCATGTTCCGGAACTGACGGACGTAGTACTGGCGGTCGTCCACGGTGCACCACCCGAGCAGTGGATCGCTGACTGTCTGGAGAGCCTGCTGGTATTCCGCGACGCGTCGTCCTTGATGGTCGTGCCAGGCCGAGTCACCGTGCACGAAGGGGGCAACGACGGATCGGCGAGCCTGCTTGAGCTGCAAGAAGATGACGTCGTCCGGGATGCTCCCTTCGCACAGGGCGACATACGCACGCAGAGCGACGCTTCCGACTCCGACAACCCGGTGCGCAACGTCGATGACGTTGTATCCCGAGACGACTCGGCGCCAGTGTGGTGCAAGGGTTTCGAGATACTCGTCCAGACCCTCCAGGAGGAAGTCGGTGTCCTTCGGCGTGAGTCGTGTTGTGAGCGGCGGGTTCTCGAGCAACTGGCGCCGTCCGTGATCCTCGACAGTGAACCGAGGAACCGCGTGATCGCTCGTACGCCGTCGTGCCCGCTCCGCGGCGCGGCGGATCTCGGCCAGCAACCCGGGATCAGTGACGTGGTCGGTCAGTCCGTCGAGATCGACCCGGTCGAAGGAGCGATCGAACAGTGGACGCTCGGACAGCTTTGCCAAGTGGAGGCGATATGCGGACACACACGAGGTTGTCGCTGTTTCGCATTGAGCTTCGGTGAGACCGTTCTGCCGCCCGGCCACCCAGATGCTCGCAGCCAACCTTCTCAGGTCCCATTCCCAGGGGCCCGGATGTGCTTCGTCGAAATCGTTGAGGTCTATGACAAGTTCGCGTTCCGGGGACCCGTAGAACCCGAAGTTTCCGACGTGCGCATCCCCGCAGATGACGGGAGTGATGCCGGTGGACGGGAGCTGCGCCATGTCCTCTGCCATCAAGCCGGCGGTACCGCGCAGGAAACCGTACGGTGAAGCGACCATGCGTCCCACACGAATCGGAACCAACCAGTCGAGTCTTCCCTCGTGTGCCGTGTTGACCTGATCGACCGGATCGCGTCGGTTGGGCGGGGGCGTCCAATCACCGAGCGACGATCGTGCTACTCGCTTGCGCAGGCCCTTCCCGATTTTGCGACGCTCACTGCGGGGCGTCTGACGCGCCCGCAAAGTCGCCCTGCCGTCCGGTTCGTTCTCGAGAGCCAGCTGACCGGCAGGCCTGTTCACCGGGTCCATGTCGGGCTCTCTTTCGTCGGGCGTGCGAAACTCGCGCTCGATCCTATGCCCGCTGGATTGCGCGCCGCGCGACGAGTTCCTTAACTACCCGCCTGGGCAATCAACTCGACAGCGCGGTCGGCGCACAGTTCCGGGTCCGGCATTCTCCCGATACCGAGGCATTCGACAACGGCGAACGACGTATCCGGTGTCGTTTCCACGCCGAGCGCCCACCCGAAGTAGTGATTCCAGGCGAGTACGGCTCGGTGGCCACTGTGCTGCGGAATCTCGCTGCCCAGAACGAGTACTGCGTCGAACGCGGGGCCGTCGCACCAGATGACCGATTCGGCGAAGGTGGAGCTGGCGACGGCGACTACGTACCTGTGACAAGTCGATTCACTCGGAATGGCGATGTGTGCACGCATGGTCGCTCCTCCGGCTCGGTTGCGATCGGAGGGTTCCCCGTTGCCGGCGCCGAAAAAACGCTTGGCAGATTACGTCCCGGCCACAGATCTACGACGCAGACGGTGTCTGAGATGTTTTTGTGCTGCCCGCACGACCGAGCGAGTCGAGAGATACTGCTCGGCGGGTATCAACCGGGAACCGAACAAGTAGAACCTTTGGGCTTCGTCGTGGTCATGTGTGGCCGCGGAGATGAGCAGACGTTCGATCGCGGTGAACTTTCGCCCACCGGCGTAACCGCTCATGTAATCGATGTGTTTCGTCATACTTGCTCTGGCACTGCGGTATTCGGTCAAGCCAGCGTTCACGTTCCGATGCGAGTCGAGTGTGTGTGACGTCGTCTCCGTCAGCATTTGGGCGGTCGCGTCGACCAGCATCTGAGCGGTCTCCAGTGCCCACGAGCATCCGATGCCCCATAACGGGTCGTTGGTTGCCGCGGCGTCGCCGATGAGTGCGAACCCGTTACCTACCGGGTCGGTGAGGGTTGTGGAGAAGTGTTTGGTACCAACGATCTTCCCGACGATGTGCTCTCGGCGAACTGGCGGAGCGCCGGGTAATGCGTTGGCGTACGCGAGGAAAGCAGTAGACAGGTCGTCAGCGAACGGGCCGAGTTTGTCGAGGGCAGGGAAGACGACCAGCACGCTGATTCCGCCGTCGTTGGGGAGCAGATAGGCGACGTCGGGATCCATGAACCACGACAATGAAGATTCCCCGTCGGGTCGTTCGAGTCCGGAGAGTTGAGCGAAGTAGCTGAAGCGCCCGTTGGACGCACTCACCGAGTCGCAACGCGCGGATCGTGCGACGGTCGAATCCTTGCCGTCTGCTCCGACGGTCAATCGTGCTTCGACAGTGAAGGCCGAACCCTGCTCGGTGCCGTAGACGCCTGCAGTAGTGCCGTTCTTGGTCAGTAGTCCGGAAACACGATGTCCGAGAAGAAGGTCGACGTTCTGGTAGTCGTTCGCGAGTTGGCGCAGGAGGGGGTCGAGAGTTTCCCTTCGGACGTTGAATCCAGGCGGCGGTGAGTTCTCTGCAGCATCAGGGGTGATCATTCCCCACGGGGTCCAGAATTTCGGAACGGTTTCCACCATTCCCAGGGCGAGCAGTTTTTCCGTGGCGCCGAGTCGTTGCAAGATCGGGGCACCGCAGGGTTGTAGGTGGTGAGTGCACAGGACTTTGTGCGCCCGGATGTCGGAGCGAGCGTCGAGAAGCGCTATCCGCAGACCTTGCTGGGCGTACATGATTGCGGCCGCGCATCCTGCGATGCTCGCGCCGACAATCACAACGTCATAGTTTTCCCGTGCCTTCGAAGTCACTCGATCAGTTTAATGCATAAGGTTATAACTTAAATTTGACTGGATTTAGTCATCGTGTTCGGGCGTTAAGTCCCGAACCGCGGCCCGGATGGACTGTTCACGAAGCTCGTTCTCTCTGCGCAGTTCACGACGCCGACGACCGGCCTCGAATCGCTGCCTCGCGATTGTTCCGGTCGGCCGGAGTTGGGGTACCTGGGCCGGTTTTCCGTCGCTGCCCGTTGCGACCATCGTGAAGTAGCAACTATTGGTGTGTCGAGATTTTCCGAGAAGAATGTCTTCGGTTTCGACGCGTATTCCGATTTCCATCGAGGTGCGCCCGGTGTAATTGACGGAAGCGCTGAACGTGACGAGTTCTCCGACATGCACCGGTTCGCGGAACACCACACGATCCACCGACAGGGTCACGACGTACGTCTGGGCGTATCGACTCGCGCACGCATAGGCGACCTGGTCGAGAAACTTCAGAATCGTTCCGCCGTGAACGTTGCCCGAGAAATTGGACATGTCCGGCGTCATGAGGACGGTCATGGACAAGGTTTGTTTCGATGCTTGCTGCGATGCTTGCTTCAATTCGGGCAGGGAGTTCGATTCGGACATCGAGCGGGCCTCTTCGGGTCGGTGGACGGTGAAGAGACCGTATCCGGCCAAAAGGGTTACCCGCGCGTTCGGAAGAGCGCGGTGTCAGAGTTCGGGACAGTGCCAACGTGGAGGATGTATTCGCTGGTGGCGACGGGGCCGGCCGCGCTCGACCTGAGATAGGGCTCGAGCGTCGAGCGGAGGTGCGCTGACATCGAAGCCCAATTCCCTGTGCTTCGAACGGCCTCGCGAAAGTTCTTCAACGCCGGTGCCTGGTCGCACAGTTCCTCGACGGGATCCGATCCGGCTGGTAGTTGCCACTCGAGCAGGTGGGAGGCCGAGCTCACCGACTCCAATCCAGCTGCTGCCTTCTCGAATTCGCTCGAGCTCGACCATGTCGTCGGTAGCGGTGTGATGCCATTCCACGCCGAGGCGGCCTCTCTGCGGAGTGCTGCTGCCCACCCGTTCTCCGACCACGTCGCGACGCAGATCTTTCCGCCTGGCCGGGTCACCCGCATCATCTCTGCGAGGGCAATCGAGGGGTCGGGGCAGAAGATGATTCCGAAGATGCTGACGCAGGCGTCGGCACTCGAATTCGGCCAGGGTAAAGACTGCGCATCGCCGATCGCGAAGGTGGGTTGGGTAGTGCCGGGGTAGGGAATCCAGCGTTTGCGTGCGACCTCGAGCTGGCTGGCGGAGAGGTCGAGTGCGTGGACCGTCATGCCTGACTGAGCCGCCGGGAGCGCAAAGTTCCCGGTTCCGGCGCAGACGTCGTACACCGTGCTCACATGCCCGATCGAGCGCAGTGTCTCCGTCGATGCCGGTGAGAGTTGCTCGGCAAGAGGCGAATACGTCGTACCGTTCCAGTTTCCCTGATTCACGCCAAGCTCCTTTCGACTGCGTCGATGACCGTATCGAGCGCTGCGCCCGCCGCGCGCGCTGCTTCGTCGGGGTTGCGTTCCTCGATGGCAGCGATCAAGGGTCGGTGCTCGTCGACGTGGAAACCTGGACCGACACTGACGGCGGACAGCGAATCCGTCACGGCGGCAAGGACTCCCCGGTAGACGTCGATCAGTGCGGAATTGTGGGACGCCTCGACGATCGAAAGGTGCAGGGCCATGCCGGCTTCGACAGTGAAGCCGCCGACGTGACCGGGGTGGGCATTCCAGGCTGCATGTATCCGCGCGAGATCTTCGGGGGTGTGGCGCTGCGCTGCAAGTCGCGCGGCTTCGACTTCGAGTCCGCGTCGCAGGCTCAGTACGTCGAGAACGTCACCTCTGGCGAGCCTGCGCCCGAGTAGTCCTTCGACCGGCGACGCCGCCATGACGTACACGCCGCCACCGTGACGAACGGACAGAACTCCGGCGTGTGCAAGCGCCCGTACCGCTTCGCGCATGGTGTTTCGGGCGACTCCCAATTCCTCGACCAGTGCGGTCTCCGGCGGGAGTTTCGATCCGACGGGCCATCGGCCGGTCGATATCGCGTCCTCGATTGCCGCAGCGACGATGTCTACCTTGCGTCCGGAGTCGGACATGTGTGCCACCTCGGGTAAGTGAGTCAATGACTTTGTCCGAGGTTAGCGTGCTCTCACGAGTGGGTCAATGACTTGGGAATTATCCGCGTACGTCCAGGCTGCGGGCGTAGTGCTCCTTGAAAACCTCGAGATGCGCCCACGATTCCAAGCCGCTGACACCGTCGATGCCCCGGATTCGCTCGGACAGGGCATGGAGGTCGTTGGACGAGTTGGCGGCGACCGTCGCGATCACGTCGTACCGTCCCAGGGTCCGCGCGAGGAATTCGATTCCGGGCAGGGACTCGATCTCCGATACCGCGTTGTCGTCCCGTGAGCCCAGATTGACGCCGATGCCCATCGCCAGCGTCCGGCCACCACCTCGCCGCTTGACGACAGCGCCGACGCGCAGTGCCGTGCTCGCGATCAGGTGATTGACGCGATTGCGCACAGCGCTCGGCGACAGGCCGGTGTGTTCGGCCAGCTCGAGAAATGGCATGCGCCCGTTGCGTTCGAGCAGTTCGATCAAGGTGACGTCCGTCGAATCGAGTCGGATGTCGGCTTGTAAAGCGGTTTCGGGCATGAAGATTCCCTTGATGACGTCGACGTAGACCAGCGTGCTCACGGATCTGACGCCACGCTGTGAGCGGAGTTCGGCGATGGCGCGGTACAGATCGTCGTGGCTGGGCACCCGAAGTTCTGCGATCACGTTGTACTGCCCGCTGACTGCCGAGATGTAGACCGCAGCCTCGGATTCGATCAACGCGTCCAGTACCGGGGTCATCGGTCCGGACACGGCGATCGACACGTGTGCGAGTGCCTTCAGGCCGAGAAGTTCGGGGTGTGCGACGGCAACCACGGACACCGTTCCCGAGTCGAGTAGTGCCTGCACCCTGGTGGACACTGCCGCGCGTGGGGCATCGACCGCCACGGACAGTTCGCGGTACGTCGCTCGCCCATTGCGTTGAAGAGCAGCTATGAGCTTGGAATCGAGATCGACCGTCATGGATGCCCCAACTTTTCCAGAGATTTTTCTGTATGAGCTTCCTATTAGAACAGTCGCATGTGGGCATAGATGATGTGGATAAGTGCAGAAATGCTCGAAAACTTGTACAAAAAAGTTGTGTACCACCTGGTCTGAAACTTTGATGCATTGCATAGCTCCAGGTCAGGGCGTAGTTTTCGCTCAACACGCAGTGACCTGCACCACCATCTCGACGAAGGACCACCATGCGCAAGTTGCACACGCACGAAGCCTCGCCGCTCGACGCCACCGCCACGATCTTCACCGGCGCCAAGATCCACACCGTTGACGACAGCACGGCGGGAGCCGAAGCGTTCCTGGTGTTCGGAAACCGCTTTGCCGCGGTGGGGACACTCGAGGAATGCCGCACGGAGGCGCGACGCCTGAGCACTCGCACGACCGCGGTGGTCGAACTCGACGGCGCCACCGTCGTCCCCGGATTCGTCGATCCGCACGCACACCCGTTGATGTACGGACAGATGCTCAGCTGGGTGGACTGCGGGCCGGAGAAGGCGCACTCGATTCCCGGAATCATTGCCCTGCTTCAGGAAGCGGCACTCACAGCGCCTGCAGGTGTCCCGATTCGCGGATACGGCTATGAGCACCGCAACCTGATCGAAGGGCGTCATCCGCTCAAGGAAGAGCTCGATCAGGTGGCCACTGATCGCGAGGTCTACCTCATGAACGCGAGCGGTCACGGCGGCGTCGTCAACTCCTTCACTTTCGACAAGCACGGCATCGATGCGAGCACTGAGAACCCGGCCGGTGGCGAGTTCTTCCGAGACGCAGACGGCGAGTTGACGGGCGAGCTGTCCGACGCCGCGTGCAACATCCTCACCGGTGTCAACGGTGTGAAGGTCGGCCATCACGGACCCAACTTCCATCTCGAGGACGAGCCGGAAGAGCACCTTCGCCAGCTGTCGGTCGCTCAGGACAAGTTCCTGGCCGGCGGCGTCACCACCATCGGTGACTGCCAGGTGACGCGTCGTGAATTCGACATGTACCTGCGTCTGGCCGAGCAGGATCAGCTCAAGACGCGCGTCAGCATGTACATGCTCAGCCATCTCCTCGATCACGTCATCGACACGGGAATGCATGGCGCCTTCGGCAATTCGCGGCTCGCGTTCGGCGGCATCAAGTTCTACGCCGACGGCACTCTCGGAGGCTGGACCGCATACTTCCCCGACGGCTACGTGGGCGACCCGTGCCGCACCGGGCAGCTCTACCATGAGCCGGCGGACTACTCGGAGCTCATTGCCAAGGCACACTCCGTGGGTCTGCAGACCGCCACGCACGCACAGTCGCCGACCGCCATCGACATGGTGCTCGACGCCATCGAAGCAGCGCAGAAGGCTCACCCCGACGCCGACGCGCGTCACCGCATCGAGCACTGCGGACTCCCGACGGCCGAGCAGATCGCCCGGATGAACCTGGCCGGTGTCTACCCGGTGAACCAGCCGCAGCACTACTACAACTGGGGTGAGGGCGTCACCGCGGCGATCGGCACTCCGGGCGAGCGGTTCAACCCGCTCGGGGAGTTCATCGCTGCCGAGGTTCCCGTGACGATCAGCTCCGACGCCCCGGTCGCAGAGCCCAAGCCGCTCGAGGCCATTCAGGCGGCCGTCACTCGTGTGACGCGTCAGGGCCATCAGCTCGGCTCCGATGCACTCCGCATCTCCGCCGACCAGGCACTGCAGGCTCACACGCTCAACGGCGCGCGTGCGCTGGGCCGTGAAGCGGAACTTGGCAGCATCTCGGTCGGCAAGCGGGCCGACTTCGTGATTCTGGGCGCGGATCTCCTCGAGGTTCCGGCCGACGCGATTGCGCAGATCGAGGTCCGGGAGACCTGGATCGACGGCGAACTCGCACATTCAGGTTATAACCACCTATTGTCGAGCACTTCGACCACCGAGGAAAAGTAATGAACCGAGAGCAACAGATCGTGAAGGCCCGCAAGGCGGGATTTGCAGCCTTCGTCGGTACAACCATCGAGTGGTACGACTTCTACGTCTATGCCACGGCAGCCGCCCTGGTGTTCGGTGACATCTTCTTCCCGCCCGGAACCGATCGCCTGACCGGCGTTGCGGCGGCGTTCGCGACGTACGCCGTCGGGTTTTTCGCCCGCCCCCTTGGTGGAATCGTGTTCGGCCATGTCGGTGACAAGATGGGCCGACGCACCGCTCTTGTTGTCACCCTGACGCTGATGGGTGCAGGAACATTCCTCATCGGCATGTTGCCCACGTACGCGTCGATCGGGTTCTGGGCGCCGCTACTGCTGGTCGTGCTCCGCTTCGTCCAGGGCTTCGCCGTTGGCGGCGAATGGGGTGGCGCAGTCCTGATGGCCGTCGAGCATGCTCCCGAGGACAAGAAGACCTTCTACGGCGGATTCGCTCAGCTGGGCAACCCGGCCGGCGCCCTTCTTGCCACCGGTTTCTTCAGCATTCTCTCCACCTTCGGCGACGACGCTCTGCGCGAGTGGGCCTGGCGTCTGCCGTTCCTGTGCTCGGCGCTGCTGATCCTCGTCGGCTTGGTCGTTCGCCTGAAGGTCGAGGAGTCCCCGGTCTTCGAGTCCGAGGTGAAGTCCGCGGACGTTCCGGAGATGCTGCCGCTCAAGTACGCGCTGGTGACCAACTGGCGTCCGATCATCCTTGGTATCGGCATTCTGCCGGTCGCAGTCGGCGGCTACTACCTCGTGACGACCTTCATCACGGCATACGCGACCGACCCCGACGTCGGCTTGTCGGAGACGTTGATTCTCAACGCGCTCAGTGTCGCTGCAGTGGTCGAGTTGATCGCGACCCTGGGAGTTGCGTGGCTCGGCGACAAGGTGGGGCGCGTCCGCGTGGTCATCTGGGGTCTTGCTGCGGTCGCAATACTCGCAGCGCCGCAGTTCCTGGTGCTGAAGTCCGGATCCGTGTTCCTGATCTTCCTGACGTTTGCGGTCATGCGACTGGTGCTTGCTGCCACGTATGGTCCGATCGCCGCCGTTCTCTCGCAGATGTTCAAGCCGCAGGCGCGCTACACGAGCATCTCGTTGGCGTACCAGGGTGCCGGCGCGATCTTCGGCGGATTGTCTCCGCTGGTCTCGACGCTGATGTACAAGGCAACCGGCAGCATCTGGCCGGTCATCGCACTGCTGATCGGCATGTGCATCCTGAGCATCGTCTGCCTGCTCTTCGCTCCGCAGCACGTGGACGAGGCGACCGACACCGACGGTGTGCGGCAGGGCCTGAACAAGGAATCGGCTTCCGCCTGACAACTGCAAACACGAGGCTGGGGCAGTACACGATTTCCGTGTACTGCCCCAGTTGTCGTTTCAGGTCAGTAGTCGTTCAGCGACTGTTACGCGCCGACGAGATGGCGGTGAAAGTGATCGCTGCGTCGGTGGGCCTGGCTGAGATTCCTGATCTCGCGAAGCCAGAAGTGAGACGCCAGCGCGTTGTTGCTTCCGTAGCCGGTGCCGGAGGTGTCCTCGTCGATCAAGGCGACTAGCGCCTTGATCAGGCTGGTGACCTTGAGGTTGTTGGTCTGAGAATGTCGTACCAGCAGGTCGGCGGCTTCGTCGGTGCTGCAGCGGTAGAGCGTGCAGACAATTTCGAGAGCCCGTTCGCGGAGACGGCCCGAATTGGTCGGGATCCGTAGTCCGTTTGTCGGGACACTGTTCGTCTGGTTGTTCGTGTCGTCGGGGTGAATCATGGTGTTGTACAAGGTATTCCTTTGAACCACATGGGTTTTGGACCCGTGCGGTGTGTAGCGCATGTTGATACTGGTGCAGTCGGTACGCGATTGGCGGCGGACTCTGTCGGAGCCTTCGGCCTGGTCAACAATCTGCGGGACTGATGAAAGTGCGTAGTGATCAAAGGCGCGGATTTGCACCGAACTGGAAGTCTGCCCCTGGAACGAATATTGGAACTGTCGTTCCGGGCGAAGCGACCGGCTGCCTGACTGACGGCTGCCCTCTGATAACCCCACCGTACGTCATGGAGTTGGTTTCAGCTAATCCTTTTGCGGGCGATCATGCTCACAGTAGGCGGTTTCACCTGCTCAAGGAGTGTTTACGTGATCGATTATTGCTTGCTTGGTGATAGCCCAGGCGTTGGTTGTCGGGTTTCCGAAGTCGCCGTGGCCGACGCCGGGAAGTTCGATCAGATCGACCACGTCGCCTGCTGCTCGTGCGGCACGGGCATAGCGCCGGCTCTGTTCGACCGACACGACCTTGTCGCCGAGTCCGTGGATCGCCGTGACGGGGAGCCCGGTGGGGAGATGTTCGATCGGTGACGCGATGCGGTAACGGTCAGGGTGATCGACCGGCATGCCGCCCAGAAGATTTCGAACAAATCGATCTTTGCCCGCGGTTGCGGCGAGTGTCATGTCGAAGACGCCGGCCATGATCGTCGCCGAACGAATCGGCACGGTGAGGTCAGGCGCGGGAGCATCCGTGTCCTGTTGTGGTCGTGACGCGACCCACGCGGCCAGTTGTCCGCCCGCGGAGTATCCGGCGATGTGCACGCGGCCCAAATCCAGTCGCCCGGAGGCCTTTTCCTGAACGATGCCGGCAAGCGCGTTGGTCGCCGCAACGGTATCGGAGAGAGTAGTCGGCCAACCGCCCTGCCCACCTATACGTCTGTATTCGATGTTCCAGACCGCAATTCCGTAGGGGGTCAGCGTTTTTGCCCACGCACCCGCGTACTCCAGATTGCTCTTCTGCGCCCAGCCGCCGCCGTGGATCAACACGACGACAGGCAGGTCGCCGTCCGATCCGGCCGGAAGATACAAATCGCCGAAAGTGTCTGCGGCAGCGGCGTAAGCGATGCGCACCGGAGGGACATCGCGGTCGAGACCGGAGGCGCTGGCGACCGAGATCACGAGCGTGAAGATGCAGACGAGCGCTACGGCGAGGTACCTGGCCAAGCGGTCGCGGGAGCGGTGCGCGATGGCTTGATTCCTCTCGGTCTGCGACGGACGATTGTCAGGAAATCAGTCTATCGGTGCCGAGTGAATTCATGGGGTGAGCGAATGCGCCGTGCTTGCTCGTATGCGTAGTTCGCTACGCGTGTGGGTCGGCGCAGAGGGTTCGTCACCGTCGATCAGGGCGAGCAGTGCATCCACCGCCAAAGCTGCTTGTTCTTCGGGGAAGAAGTCGACGGCGGTGATCGGGGGATCGGAGATCAGTAGAGCGGGCTCGTCACTGTCCTGGGCGATCAAGATACTTCCGGGAATTGACAGGCCGAGATCGAGCGCCGCTCGTGCAGCGGCGGGGGCGCAACCGAGGATGACCGAGAGAATCGCGTCAGGGGGATTCTCGGATGTCAGTGCTTTGTGAGTCGCCGCGTATGCCGCGGAGACGAGTTGTTCGACGGAATTGACGCCCTCGAACGACGCCAGGTCGTCGGTGGCTCGGGGCGACACGCCGTGGATGCGGCACCATTCGAGGTAAGCGATGGTCGTTGCGCGAGTCCATGCCGAATCCATTCCGGGATTGAGGACAAGGATATCCGTTGCGCCCTGTTCGGTGAGGTGGTTCAAGAGCGTTTCGGTCGTGGCGAAGAGATCCGGCGAAATACTCCATCCGAATTGCTCAGGGTTGCCGGGACCCACTACGACAGAAGGTATTCCGAGTTTCTTCAAGATGTCGACGCGAGGGTCGTGCATCATCGGGTCGACGACGATCACACCGTCCATCTCGATGCGACGCAGTCCGTTCGGGTCCTTCATCGACGGCAACAGCAGGAGTGAGTGATCGGCGTGGAACGCTGCCTGTGTGGCGGCGGTCGCCACACGGCCGTACCAGTCGAAGTTGAGGTACTCGGCCGAGGAAGGCTCGTCCGGAGCCGGGAGCATCAACCCGAGGGTGGCGGTTCGACCCGAGCGAAGGTTTTGTGCCGACCGATTGGCTCGGTAACCCAAGCGATCCGCAACCTCTTGAACACGCGCCCGGGTGGCAGAGTCGACTCTGCCCTTGCCGTTGAGTGCGTAGGAAACTGTGGACACGGCGACGCCGGCGGCTGTCGCGACATCGCGAAGCGTCGGGACGTTCGGCGTGATCATCGGGGTCGCGTCCTCTAGTTGCTGGGCGGTTTCTACTCAAGAGTAACGCCCAATCGTTTCGGCAGGGGGAACCTGGCGGACGATTGTTCAGTCGGAGAAATTTCGCCGAATCGTTTCATCAGAGCTATTGACTATGCCGAAACGTTTCGGCACTCTCGTAGAACACCGGGACAACTTCGAGTGAAATTCGGTCGACCTCGGGCACCCTCATTCCCAGTCCATGCGCCTAAATACGACGATCCACGGAGTTACCCCATGAGAGAGAAAACCCGTCCACGTCGCGCGGGTGCTGCTGCCGCGTGGTCGGCCACTGGTGGTTTGGTCGAACGGCCGGGATTGATTCCGGGTGCACCTGAGATCTGGGTCTACGCAGACAAGTTCTCCTACTTCGCCGGCGACACCGTCTCGGTGCGGGTCCACACCACCGCTGACGAATACGACATCGAGGTGGTCCGTGACGGCGCGCGCCCACAGAGCATCGTCAAGTACATCGGGCTACCAGGAAAACAACAGTCGACGCCCGACGACGCCTATGCGACCGGGTGTGATTGGTCGGAATCCGTTGCCTTCACCGTTGCACCGAATTGGGCTTCGGGGATGTACCTGATCCTGGTTCGAATGCGCCACGAAGGTGTGGTCGTCGAACGTGAGGGCTTCTTCATTGTCAAGGCACGTGAACCCGAGCACGCTGACATGGTCCTCATCCACACCACGAGCACGATGTTGGCCTACAACGACTGGGGCGGAGCCAACAATTTCCGTGGTGCCCCGGACGGTTTCGGCGACGTGGCGACACCGATTTCGTCGACGCAGCGTCCCATCGCGCGCGGGATGTTGCGCAAACCCGAAGGTGCAGCGCGAAACATTCACACCGATATGCCGGGAATCGGATGGGTTCCGCGGCACCCGCCGTACGAATGGGCTTGGGTGAACGGATACTCGCGCCATCACGCCGACGCATTCTGGGCGACGTACGAACGCCCGTTCACGGTGTGGGCGGAGGAGCAAGCGTTTCTCGTACACCACATCACCCAGCACGACCTACATGAGGATCCTTCAGCGCTGCGCGGATATTCGTGTGCAGTCGTCGTCGGTCACGACGAGTACTGGTCGTGGGAAATGCGTGATCGTCTCGACGCATTTGTCGAAGGAGGAGGCGGCCTGGCGCGATTCGGCGGGAACTTCCTGTGGCAGGTACGCATCGAAGGTGACGCGCAGATTTGTTACAAGAACCCCTTCGACGATCCCATACGAGAAGTAGACCCCACCCGCGTCACCACGGCATGGGATTCCCCCGAGATTGCTCGGCCGGGCGCGTGGACGATGGGTTTGACCGCGATGGCGGGGGTGTACAACCGTTACGGTGCAACAACTCCGAGGTCATCCGGCGGCTTTACCGTATACCGGCCCGATCATTGGGCATTGAACGGAACCGACCTGTATTACGGTGACAACTTCGGAATCGCGCCGGTCTGTATTGCCGCCTTCGCAATGGACGGTGCGGACTACACGTTCAGGAAGGGTCTGCCGTACGCCACCGGTGTCGACGGTGCACCAGAGGATCTGGAAATCATCGCAATGGCGCCGGCAGTATCGGGGTCACGGGACAACTGGAACGGCACCGCTCCGATTGGTGTGCCCTTCGCCGAGTTGTCGGGAATCTTCGAAAGTGCCTATGGGAGAGAACTCCCCGAGCATCTGCGCGAGTTCGAATACGGTTCGGGAATGGTGGCGACACATCAGCGCGGTCTCGGAACCGTTTTCAATGCCGGGACGACCGAGTGGGTCAGTGGACTGATTCACCGGGATCCTTTCACCGAACGAATAACCGCAAACGTACTGAATCTGTTTGCTGCGCAACTGTCGAGTTTCACTGAGGAGACAAACTGACGGCGACGACCAGCGGTAGAGTTTGTTGCCCCGAGGATGATGGCGAAAGAGGATCCATACGTACGTATGTATGGAGATCTGAAATCGACTTGACCAGGGTTTTTAATCCAAACTACCGTAGTCTTCGCCGTTCAGTTGGATGACGGGTGAGTGTGGGGAGCTGCCGAACTTTGGCAGTCACGTGCGGATCTCCACGATCAGATCCGCACGTGACCTGGCCGCTGCGATTACGTCGGCGTTCGGTTGATCCACCCGCCTCACCCAGTCCGCGGCCGCTTCGGAACTCCTCCCGAAGCGGCTGTGGCGTTTCACCAACCGCTGCGTGCGTGTCGCCTCCGGAACCTCGAGGTACCAGACGGTGTCGATCGCCGCTCGTACTTGTGGCCAGCTGCCGTTTGGTAGGAGGAGGTAGTTTCCCTCGGTGACGATCAACGGTGTTCGAGGCTCGACAGCGGTTGCGCTGCCGATTGATTCGTCGATCTCGCGATCGAAGACGGGCGCGTACACAATGGAGTCTGCCGATCGGAGGCGGTGTAGAAGCGCCGCGTATCCGTCGGCGTCGAAAGTTTCCGGAGCGCCTTTTTGTCCACGCCTGCCGAGTCGGTCGAGTTCCCGATTGGCAAGGTGAAAGCCGTCCATCTCGACGACGGTGCACAGTGAGTCCAGTTTCTGCGCAATTGCCTGTGAAGCCGTCGATTTCCCGGCTCCAGGGGCTCCCGCGATGCCGAGGATGTATCGGCCGTTGTCGGTGATCAGTGAAGCGGCGCGTGAGGCAAGTTGATCGAGCGTCAGCGAGACGGTCGGCGGTGAGGTTCTCACTTGTTGCTCCGATCAGTCCGAGGTCCGGTGGATCGAGGGTACGCCGGAGGTCTTCAACCGTTGACAGTCTGAATGGACTGTGAAACTGTGAGCCATGCCACTCGAGAGACTGGAGGTGTGACCGTGACCCTGCGTGACGCGCAGCGCGAAGCCACGCGCCACCGGATTCTCGATGCGGCAACGGATTTACTGATAGCGGACGGGTATTCGTCGTTGACGACGCAGTCGGTTCAAACGGCTGCCGGAGTCAGTCGGGGCGCTCTCCTGCACCACTTTCCGAATATGCAGGAGCTCACTGCCGCGTTGGTGTCGAATATCGTCGTGCGGAACGAGGCGGCGGTGAGGTCGGCGATGTCTCGACAAGACCCGTCGGTGGATACGATCGAGAATTCGATCTCCGCTTTGTATTCGGCGTTGACTCAGCCGCCGTTCCAAGCGGAACTCGAACTGTGGTCGGCGGCTCGGACGGATCCGGTGTTGGCGGAGGTTCTCCGCGAATCGGAGCGCGTCGCCGGGCGGGATTTGCAGCGAGTTGTCCATGACGCGTTCGGGCCTGAAATTGTTGCTTCCGAGAACTATTCGCAAATTGCAGATCTAACCGTGCTGATGCTCCGTGGTTTGGCGTTGTCCCGGGCGGTACACAAGAGCGATGCCTCTGCGCGTCGTTCGATCAGTCAATGGGCGGGCGTCGTTCGCCTGCTGCTCACCCAGAACTAGCGCAACTCGTTTCGTTCGAGATGCGCTCGATCGACAGGACCGATGATGACAGATTTTGCGACCCTGAAATACGAGACCTCTGGTGGTAAGGCGTACATCACCCTGAACCGCCCCGATCGGCTCAACGCAATCGACGATCGGATGCCGTCGGACATCCGAAATGCAGTTGCGGCGGCCAATGACGACGACGACGTTCGCGTGATCATCTTGCAAGGCGCAGGCAAGGCGTTTTGCGCCGGGTACGACCTCAAGAAGTTCGCCGAAGGAGATCTCGACGGAAAGTGGAATCAAGGCCCGGTGTGGGACCCCATCAAGGACTTTCGGGGCATGAAGCAGAACACCGATGACTTCTTCACCCTCTGGCGATCGCTCAAGCCGACCATCTGCAAAGTTCAGGGTCATGCAGTCGCAGGCGGAAGCGATATTGCGCTGTCCTGCGACATGCTGATCATGGCTGACGACGCCCGCATCGGATACCCGCCTGCTCGCGTCTGGGGTTGCCCGACCACAGCTATGTGGGTGTACCGCCTCGGGGCGCAACGCGCCAAGCGAATGTTGTTGACGGGAGACACCATTGACGGTGTCACCGCCGCCGATTGGGGATTGGCGCTCGAATCGGTGCCGGCCGACGAACTGGACGCTGCGGTGGAGGCGTTGGCGGATCGCATCGCCGGTGTCCCGCTCAATCAATTGGCAATGCAGAAGATGATGATCAATCAGGCGTACGACAACATGGGGTTGCAGGGCACCCAGGTACTGGCAACCCTGTTCGACGGAATTACGCGTCACTCGCCGGAAGGGCGCTGGTTCAAGGATTTTGCCGAACGCGACGGATTTCACGCCGCGGTGCAGTACCGCGATTCCGGCCGCAAGATTCCAGACGGAGGCGGGCCGCTTCCCGAATCCGACACCCCTTCCGAAAAGAAAGTGGATGTGAGATGAGCAGTGTTCTCGAAACGTCGTACTTCCCCGCGGACGTGTCGGACCCGATAGTGGAACAAACGGTCGGCGGGCTGCTCCGAGAGTGCGCCGCGGACTCGCCGAACCTGATTGCAATCCGAGAAGTGGTTCCGACGCAATCGCATTCGTTGTCCGGTGCCTCCGAGACGGATCGCACCTGGACCTTTGCGGAACTCCTGGGTGAAGCGGAGGGGTGCGCGCACTACCTCTTGTCGCAGTTCGACCGCGGCGACCGGATAACGGTCTGGGCTCCGAACATTCCGGAGTGGATGATTCTGCAGTACGGCGCCGCGCTCGCCGGAATGGTTCTGGTGACTGCCAATCCGGCGTTGGGCGCCGAGGAGTTGGCGTACGTCTTGTCGCAGTCCCAGTCCCGCGGGTTGTTCCACACCGGAAAGTTTCGCGGCGGTGACATGGCGGCGGTGGCATCCGAGGCGATTTCGATTGCGGGAGCAGAAGTTCTGGCAGTGAACTTCGAGGACTGGGATCGTCAGGTTCGAGGTTGGGCCGGCGAACGGGGCGCACTGCCGGAAGTCTCTCCTGACGACAATGCGCAGATCCAGTACACGTCGGGAACCACCGGAGTTCCCAAAGGTGCGCTGCTGCATCACCGAGGACTGGTCAACAATGCCGATTTCGTCAGTCGGAGAGGTCAATTCCCCGAACGGGGTTCGGTGGTCTCGGCGATGCCGCTCTTCCACACCGCTGGGTGCGGCATCCTGGTCCTCGGCGCCGCACAGCGAAGAATGTCCATCGGTCTGATCCAGTATTTCGATCCGACTGCGGTTCTCGATGCGGCGGAACGCTTTCGGGCCGACGTGGTCAGTGGAGTTCCGACGATGCTGATCGCGATGATCAACGACGCCAGCTTCGCGAGCCGCGATTTCTCGGCCTGTTCGGTGGTCGTGTCGGGTGGGTCGTCGGTCCCGCCCGAACTCGTGAGCACGGTGGAATCGGCCTTCGGTGCGGGGTTCAGCATCGTCTACGGACAAACCGAGGCGAGCCCCGTGATCACGCAGACCAGCCCCGCCGACACCCCTGAAGACAAATCGGAGACGGTCGGTCTCGCGTTGCCGCAGGTCGAGGTGAAGATTTCCGACGTGGTGACCGGGGACAGCGTGCCACTCGGCGAACAAGGTGAGATCTGCGCGCGCGGGTACCTCGTCATGACCGAATACTTCCGCAACCCGGAGGCTTCGGCCGCCACCGTGGACAAGGACGGTTGGTTGCATACCGGCGACTTGGGGACGATGGATCACCGTGGATACGTCCGGGTGACCGGCCGGCTCAAGGACATGATCATCCGCGGCGGGGAGAACATCTATCCGCGAGAGGTCGAGTCCGTGATCTTCACGCATCCGAAGATCCTCGATGTGGCGGTCGTGGGTGTGCCCGACGAGGTGTGGGGCGAGCGGGTGGTTGCCGTCATCAGGTGGAAAGACGAGTCCGACCAGCCGACCGCAGCCGAACTGGTCGAGTTCTGCACCGAGCGACTGGCACGCCACAAAGCACCCAAGGAGTGGTTCAGTGCAGAAGCATTTCCTCTGACCGGCTCGGGCAAGATTCAGAAATATCGAATTGCAAGCCTGGTCGGCGAGGGCGCCTACGGCGTCGTCAGCTGACCCGAGCGCATAGCACGTCGGAGCGATTCTGTCTGGGTTATCCCCGTAAATCGCTCCGATGTGCCCTGTTTATCCTGGTGGCGTGAGTTCAACCTTCGGTGAAACCGGACATAAAGCCACCTCCAGCCGCATTCGCGCCACAGCCTTTGCGTCGAAGGTGATGGCCGCGTCCGACGCTGTGAAGTTCATTCACCCCGGCGACACGGTCGCGATCAGCGGTTTCGCAAGCGCCGGTACTCCCAAGGTGATCATTCCGGCACTGGCCGAGCGCATTCACCACACCCGCGGCAACGGATCGAACTTCACGATCAATCTCCTGACCGGTGCTTCGGTGTCCACCGAGACCGAAAGGCTGCTCGCCGAGGTCGACGGAATCGCGCTGCGTATGCCGTATCAGTCCGAGGCCACCGCGCGTCGCCGCATCAACGACGGTCGCATGGACTACGTCGACATCCATCTCTCCCACGTTGCTCAGCAGGTGTGGGAGGGCTACTACGGCAACGTCGACGTCGCGGTCGTCGAAGTCGCCGGTATCACCGAATCAGGTGAACTGATTCCCTCCGCGTCGATCGGCAATAACAAGACGTGGCTCGACGTCGCAGACAAGGTCATTCTCGAAGTCAACTCCTGGGTGCCCGAGGCGATGGAAGGCATCCACGACGTCTACTACGGCACCGCGTTGCCGCCGCATCGCAAGCCTCTCGAGATCACCCGCGTCGAAGACCGGATCGGCCAGACGACATTCCGAGTGGATCCCGCGAAGGTTGTGGCCGTTGTCGAGACCGACTGCCGAGACAGCGCGAGCCCTCTCACTGCACCCGACGCCGTCAGTGAGGCGATCGCCGGCCACGTCCTGGAATTCTTCGACTTCGAGGTGCGCGCCGGACGGATGCCGGCGGATACCTTGCTTCCGCTGCAAGCAGGCATCGGCAATGTTGCCAACGCGGTGCTCGGCGGTCTCGATCGGGGGCCGTACCGCGGCCTGACCTGCTACTCCGAGGTCATCCAGGACGGGATGCTCAAGCTGATCAAGGACGGAACCGTCGCGCATGCGTCGTCGACGGCTTTGGCGCTCACCGACGAGGGCATCGAAGAACTGACCGCGAACATCGACTTCTACCGCAACCACATCACGCTCCGTCCGCAGGAAATCAGCAACCACCCAGAGGTGGTGCGCAGACTCGGAATCATCGCCATGAACGGCATGCTCGAGGCCGACATTTACGGCAACGTGAACTCGACGCACGTCATGGGGACGAAGATCATGAACGGAATCGGCGGCTCGGGAGACTTCGCTCGTAACGGCTACGTGTCCATGTTCCTGAGCCCGTCGACGGCCCGCGGGGGTGAGATCTCGGCGATCGTTCCGATGGTTCCGCACGTCGACCACACCGAGCACGACACTCAGGTGTTGGTCACCGAGCAGGGGTTGGCCGATCTGCGCGGTCTGTCTCCGCGGCGACGCGCGCGCCTGATCGTCGACAACTGTGCTCACCCGGAGTTCCGGCCACTGCTCCGCGATTACATCGCTCGCGCCGACGCTCAGCCGGGCGCGGGGCAGACGCCGCACATCCTGGGCGAGGCATTCTCGTTCCATCAGCGGTACATCGACACGGGTTCGATGCGCTTGTCCTGACCTTCCGATCGGTGCTTGTACGATCTTCGGACGCCGAGCAAATCAGGAGTGAAGAGCGACATGGCTCGACCGTCGAAACCGTTGATCAGCCGAACCACCGCAGTTGCCGCAGCAATCTCGATTATCGATGCCGAGGGCTTGGACGCTTTCAGCCTTCCGCGTCTGGCTAAGTACCTCGACGTCAAAGCTCCGTCGTTGTATCACCATTTCTCCGACAAGAACGAGATTTTGACGGAGGTTGCGCGAGCAATCGTGTTCGAGACCAGGATTCCGCGTCAGCCCGCGTCAGGTGATTGGCAGGACTGGGTTGTCGCGTACGGCTTGAACTTTCGGGATGTGATTCTGCGTCACCGCAATGCCGCGCCTGTGATGTTGCAGTTTCTTCCGCGAGACCTCGTGACTGACATGTTCGAGGCTGCAGCAGATTACCTCGAGGGTTCGGGAGTTCCTGTGCGGCTGCATGTTCAGATCCTCGACGGCCTCGAGAAGCTGACCTTGGGTGTCACCCTCACTGAGGCGATGAGGCCCGAGGCCAAGCGTTCCGCCGTTTTTGCCAACGTAGATCGAATTGCCCATCCGGTTCTCGACGCCGCGCTGAAGTCGAATCAACGTACGCCCAGGCAGTTGTACGAACAGATGATGCGAAGTTTCCTCTACGGGGTTCTTCACGCCGACCAGGTGGATAACTCGATCTGATCAAGCGGCAGGTACAGATGCCTTTTCGCCGTCGACGGCAAGGGCGACTGATTCCTTGGTATTGCGAACCTGCGCGTATGCGATCGTTGCGGCGGCGAGCAGGGTCGGTACGACGAAGAGGAAGAAGATGGATTCCGTCGTCCAGGATCGGTCGACGAGTAGACCGATCCCCAACGGCGTCACGATACTTCCGATGCGGCCGAGTCCCGCTGCGATTCCGAGAGCGGAGACACGTGCTTCGGGGCGGAAGAGGATCGGCACCATGACATACAGGCCGGTGTAGGCCGCGGTCATACACAGCCCGAGCAGAGCTGACGCCACCAGCGCGGGGCTGAGTTGAGTCGAGACCAGAGCGAGGACGCCGAACAGTAGCGAGCCGGCGAGGATGAAGCCCATGGTGATCCACATCGAGGCGAATCGAAGGGCCAGGCCGGCGAAGACCAGCGTTCCGAGCGCGCCGCCGAGCGAGAACATCAGTCCACCACTGATTCCGGCGTTGTTGGACATGCCGGCAAGCTTGAGAAGTTTCGGTGTCCAGGTATTGCCGAAGAAGTATGCGATGTTGACCAGGCCGAAGACGATGCATGTCGTCGCCAGGGCCCAGGACTTCAGGTGAGCCGATCCGGAGACGTTCGGTGACCGCCGCACAGGTGTCGTGTGATTACCCGTGGCCGGGACTCCGGTCAGTTTCATCTTGGAAATCAGTTCGTCCAGCTTCTTTCGCGACGACTCGGTTCCCTTGGCGGCGAGGAAGTCCGGCGATTCTGGGATTCCGAAATAGGCCACACCCGCCATTATTGCCGTGACGACCGCGCCGAGCAGGAATGCGGAGTGCCAGCCGTACGTCGACATCAGCACCGCTGCTCCGGCGCCGCCGAGTACACCCCCGAGTGGAATGCCGATCGCGAACAGCGCGATGAGCGTCGAGCGCTTGCGTGCAGGTGCGTACTCGCCGACGATGATCGGCGAACTCGGGATGATGCCGCCCATACCGACGCCGGCCAGCAGACGCGCAAGCGCAAGTTGTGTGACGTCGCCGCTCGCTGCGGACAGTAGAAGACCGACTGTGATGACGACCAGCGAACCGATCAGCAGGGGGCGGCGCCCGTATCGGTCGCCGACCGGTCCCAAGGCGATCGAGCCGACCGCCATGCCGATGAGGCCGGCGCTGAAAAGCATGCCGGACTGGGTGCCGGATATTCCCCAGTCGTCCGTGATCGGCAGTATGGCGAGTGACATCGAAAGGATGTCGTATCCCTCGGCCATGTTGACCAGCGTGCACAGAAGGATTACCCGTATTTGGAGTCTGCTGAGTGGAGACGCATCGATCAGTTCGCGTGCTGAAGCCATCGTGTTCCTTAGTCGGAAGGGGTGGTTGCGGGTGTGACTTGGCTTGTGCGCTCGGGTGATGTTCACCAGCAGCAGTTTTCGAGTGGACACTGAATCGATGTGCCTCAAGTCACATCGGTTAATCTAACGCAGTTCGGTTAAATGGTCAACGCATGCGCCTTCGGTAAACCTAATGGCGTATGGTTTAGTGTACGAGACGGGATGATTCTGCTGAGTCTGTTCGACTGTTAGCTCTATTCTGTTGTTGTGCAACAGTTTTGCAGTTGTCGATGGTTGACAGGTCGGCCGGGGGAGCTTACGTTTCGCCGAGATGTAAACAGTTACTGACAACTTCCTGGGACGCTGCGGCCCGCAGGAAGGAAGGAATGGTTTCCCATGGCCCTCTCCGATTTCTTCGACCAAGGGTGGAGCGTCGATCCCGCTGCCATCGCATATCGTCACGGCGACGTCGACTGGACGTTCGAAGAAGCAGGTTCGCTGTCCTGTCGTGTCGCGAACGCGTTGCTGCGAGACGGAATGAAGCCGGAAACGAAGATCGGCGTTCTCTCTCCCAATGATCCAGCGGCGTGGTTATGCGTCATCGCTGCCTGGCGTGCCGGTGGAACCTGGGTGCCTCTCAATCCGAACAGTCCGATCACGGACAGCATCGGATTCGTCAACCAGTTCGATTGCGAGATTCTCTTCTATCACCCTGCGCTTGCAGCAGCTGTAGACGAGATTCACGCTGCAGTCGGCGACCGCATCCAGTACATCCGCCTCGAAGGAGAAGCGGACGCCGCCGAGTGTGTTCGTGACTACGCCCGCGCATTGACGGACTGGCTCGGCGATTCTCCGTCGACGCATCCGAGGGTCGACGTTCCGCAGGATTCCGTGGCGATGATTTCGCCGACCGGCGGTACGACAGGCGCTCCCAAGGGCGTGATGAACACCCACCGCAGCTTCTCGATGTGTGTTGCGCAGCTGATGCTTGCCATGCACTATCGCGCCGACGAGAAGGTGGTCAACCTCGCGGCTGCCCCCATTACGCACTCCGCCGGAATGCTGACCCTGCCGGCAACTGCCCGCGGCGGCGCCGTCGTCGTGTTGAAGCGGCCGGATCCGGAGACCCTGCTCGAGTCGATCGACCGATACAACGTCACCGACCTGTTCCTGCCTCCCACCGTGATCTACCGGTTGATCGAACATCCGGATCTGGCGAACTACGATCTCCCGTCGCTGCGGTACTTCCTCTATGGTTCTGCCCCGATGTCGGCCGAGAAGCTGCGCAAGTGCTTGAAGGTTCTGGGTCCGGTGATGATCGAATGCTTCGGCCAGACGGAAGCTCCCGGCTCCATCAGTTTCCTGCGCCCCGAGCAGCACTTTGTCGACGGCGAGATCGCCGACGACGCCCGATTGCTGTCTTGTGGTCGGCCGTCGCCGTTGATCAGAGTCGAAATCCGCGACGACGAAGACAACGCGCTTCCGAGCGGTGAGCGTGGCGAAATCTGCGTACGCGGAGACCTGGTCATGAAGGGGTACTACAACAACCCCGAGGCGACCGCCGACACCATACGTGACGGTTGGCTTCACACCGGCGACATCGGATACCTCGACAACGAAGGGTTTCTGACGCTCACCGACCGCAAGAAAGACATGATCATCTCGGGCGGATTCAACGTCTTCCCAGCTGAGGTCGAGCAGGTGATCTGGTCGCACCCCGCTGTGCAGGACTGTGCCGTCATCGGCATTCCGGACCCGGAATGGGGCGAGGCCGTCACCGCTGTCGTCGAGCTCAACGAGGGCGCAGAAGTAGGTGCCGACGAGCTGATTGCTCTGTGCCGCAACAAGCTCGGAGGTGTTCGTAGTCCCAAGCGAATCGACTTCGTCGAACGACTCCCGCGCAGCGTCAACGGGAAGGTCCTCAAGAAGGATCTCCGAGAACTCTACTGGGCTGATCAGGCTCGACGAGTCTGAAGAACAGGACTGACGAATAATGCACCCTTCGTTCGACGATGCCGCCCTGCGATGTGAAGGCACGAGCATCAGACTGCTGGCTTCGCAGTGCAGTCGGTGCGAGAACATCAGCTTCCCTTGCCGTGAGCGTTGCGCCAAGTGCTACGCCCCGGCGACCCAGATCGAACTGGCCGAGTCCGGTACCGTCTTATCGCATTGCACTGCAGCATTTCCGATTGCCGGAGCGCAACCTCCCGTGACCATCGCGCAGGTGCGTATCGGTGACGCCGACATCGAAATTCTGGGAGTCAGTGCCGATCCCGTTCGAATCGGTGATGTGGTTTCCGTTGTTCCCCGGAGTATGGGCACGGAAGACTCACTGTTCACGACATACGGTTTCGAAAAGGAGTCGCGCGATGCGTGAGGTATACATCTCGGGCGTCGGAATGACGCCGTTCGTTTCCAAAACGACGACACCGCCACATGTTCAGGGTGGACAGGCGTTGAACGCGGCCCTCGGGGATTCCGGACTGGACTGGGCTGAAGTCGGCCTGCTCGTGGTCGGTGCCGTCGGTACCGGAATGTCGACCGCTCCGCTGGTTCTGCACGAAATGGCGTGGACCGGGATTCCTGCTGTTGCGGTAGAGAACGCATCAGCTACCGGCACAGCGGCTTTCGAGCAGGCCCGCGCTGCTGTGGCATCGGGGCAGGTGGAAACTGCCGCGGTGGTCGGAGTCGGAAGCCTCGGTGCTCTCTTGATGAGCCGCGCTGCCGAAGGGGAACGTGAACCGGACTTGATTTCTGTATCCGGCATGGCAGTTCCTGCTGTTCCGTTTGCGTTGATGAAGCAGGCCCGCATGCATCGACACGGCGAATCGGCCGACGCCAGCCTCCTGGTGGTGGAGAAGAACCTCTTCAATGCAAGCCGAAACCCGATGGCGCAGCGTAACAAAGCATTGACGATGGACGAGTTGAAAGCTGCACCGATGCTGGTGGATCCGCTCCGGCGCGTCGAATCCTGCCCGATCGGTGACGGCGCAGCAGCAGTCGTCATCACCAGCAGAAAACTCGCGAACGCCAGTCGGGCCGTCCGAGTGGCTGCCGCCGTAGCGGAGACGGACAAGTGGCACGGGGCTGCCGCGTTCATGCCTGATCTCGGTGTGACCAAGCGGGTCTCCGCCCGTGCCTACGAGCAAGCCGACATTCGCCCCGACAACGTCGACGTCGTAGAGGTTCACGAGGCTTTCAGCGTCGAAGAACTGCAGTACATCGAGGATCTCGGGTTGGCGGCGGAAGGGAAGGCGTCGTTCGCGATGGCAGACGGCGATTTCCACATCGGAGGCCGTGTCGCGGTCAGCCCCAGCGGTGGACTGATCGGCCGTGGGCATCCCGGTGGAGCGACCGGCCTGTCCCAGTTCGTCGAGATCACGCAGCAGATTCGTGGGCAGTCCGGGGTCCGTCAGCACGACGGTGCGCGGATCGGATTCGCGCAGATGATCGGAGCCGGCGGAGTGAGTTACGCGCACATCCTGGTCGGCGAAGACTAGCGGTTCCGGTACGACAGTCCCCCCGCCTTCGGAACGTGGTGGAAGAATGCGGGGGGTGAACACAACCGGAGTACCCACAGAAGTGCTTTCCCGGGTAGCCGCGGCAGGGGCGGACGACGCCGGTGGCCTACCCGTCGAACTGCTGGGTGATTTCCTGGACGTGCTCAGTGTCGCCGTATGCGAGGGGAAGCCGCTGCAGCGTCGTCAGCTGCATCGTTTCCGTGCCCGCGGTGAAGAAGCGGCGCAGCAGGGTGTCGCCCTGCGAGCCCTGCTCGATCTGTATCTCTCCTCGGCTTGGCGCCTGTGGCGTGAGCTCCCCGCTGTTATTGCGGCACAATCGGATCCGACTGCCGTGGTCTCGGCCGGCGAAGTCATGCTCCGCGCCGTCGACGATGCCGTCGCCGAACTGGCCGAAGGATTCCAGTTGGCCAGGCGATCTCTGGTCCGCTCGCAGGTATCGGCACGCCGTGAGTTCGTCGACGACTTGTTGACCGGCGGAGCCGATGTCGTCGGATTGTTAGGTCGTGCTTCGGGATTCGGGCTCCATCTCAGCGGTCCGCATGCCGTCGCGGTCGTGACCGCGACGCGCGAGTTCACCGACGACAATCCCTTGGTGCGGGCCGTCGAACGTGCCGTGCTCGGCAGCAAGGGTGACGCCGACGCGTTGGTTGCCAGCAAGAGCGGCAAACTGGTCGTCGTTTTCGCGGCGCCGGACCGTGATGCCGTCGACCACGTGCTGGCGGGTATTCGGTCGGCTCTCGGACCGGGAACCGATGACGACGGGCGAGTTCAGTTGCAGCGGCGTGCTTTGGACGGCACCTGGCAGATCGCTGTCGGGCGCCCTCGCACCACCGCTTCGGGCGTCGTGGCGTCGTACCGGGAGGCGCTCGACGCACTGGACCTGGCGCAGCGCCTGTCGTTGACCGCACCGATCATCGATGCTCGTGACCTGCTGGTCTACCGCGTTCTGGTCAACGACAGGCCGGCGGTCACCGACCTGATCCACACCCTGCTCACCCCGCTGCTCGAGGCACGCGGCGGCGCTGGGCCGATGATCGACACCCTGCTCGCGTACTTCTCCGCCGGCGGCAATACGGCAAAGACCGCCCGAGACCTGCATTTGTCGGTCCGGGCGGTCACGTACCGCTTGGACCGTATCCGTGAACTCACCGGCCAGAACGTCAACGACCCCAATGACAGCTTCGCGCTCCACGCTGCCGTGCTGGGCGCGAAGTTGCTCGACTGGCCGGCCACGGAGCTGGCCTGATCAGCTGGTGCGCGCCCGTTCCTCGTAGGCAGCACGGGCCGCGGTGTCGACGTCGCCGAGAAACTGCGTCTCGACGCCGAACAGTCGGCTCAATGCCTCGTAAGGCCGTCGGGGCACGAAACCCTGTGCCTGGACAAGCAGTCCGGACACTCGCGTAATGCGCACGCGTGGTCGAGGTTTGGTGATCGAGCCGACGATTGCTTCGGCGATTTCCTCCGGCTGAACCTCACGGAAACCCTTCATTCCCGAAGTCCCGGAAGTGAGTTGGGTGTTGGTGAGCGTCGGCAGTACGGACGAGACGTTCACTCCGGTGCCACGAACTTCCTTGCGGACAGAATCGGTGAAGCCCAACACCGCATGCTTGGCGCCGCAGTACGTCGACAAACCGGGGCACGGGAGTTCGCCGGCAAGCGAAGCGATGTTGATGACGTGTCCACGTCCGCGTGGAAGCATCCGTCGCAGTGCGAGTTTGGTTCCCGTGATCACGCCGAGGACGTCGATCTCGATGATGCGTCTGGTCACGGTGTCGTCCTCGTCGACGATCCGTCCGACCGGCATGATGCCCGCATTGTTGACCAGTACGTCGATCGGGCCGAGTTCACCTTCGACGGTGTCGAGGAAGTCGAAGAACGACGCGGGGTCGGTGACGTCGAGACGCCCGAACGTACGGATGCCCAAATCTTTTGCAGCCTGCGCGAGAGTGGCTTCGTCGATGTCGCCGATCGCGACCCTCGCGCCCAGGCTGATGAGCCGTTTCGCGGTGGCGTATCCGATGCCCCTGGCGCCACCGGTGATGACCACTACCTGACCGTCGAAAGGCTTGTTCATATCGCGAGCGTCTCCAAAAACTAGAGGGATGGGATTGCAGTGACGTAAATCTGCAGCGACGTGAAACTGCAGTGAGATGTGATTGTGGACCAGTTGAAGTTGGGTAGATAGGCCTTGTTGGCCGAACCAAGGCGATAGATTTATGACTAAGTCACAATTCGGGGAGGCGCCATGGAAACATCGGAGTTGGACGGCTGGATTGCGAATCTCGCACCCATCTATCTCCAGCCGGAGGTGATCGACGGTTTCGTCCAACGCATCGACGACGCCATTGCCGAGGCCAATCCCGAGGTAGCGGCTGATCGGGAGCTACGACGCGATGTGGATGCGAGCACCGCGGCGCAGCTCCGCGTCATCGTGGCGGCGATCGCGGGCGGTTCCCAAGAGGTCACGCCGCCGGCGGAGTCGGTTGCGCTTGCACTCACCGTCGCTCGGCGCGGTATGGATCTTCGGGTCCTGCTCAAGATCTACGGCGCCGGACGCCTCGCGATGCTGGGTTTCGTCGACGAGTCGATAGAGGCACTCCCGATCGGTCCGGAACTCAAACGCGCACTTCTCGTTCGAGTGTGGGGTTCGGCGATGAGATGGCTGGAAGTGACCACCGAATTGTTGGTCGCGACGTACGCGAAGGAGCGGGAGAGCTTGGCGCGCGGCGCTTTTGCGCGTCGGTCCGAGACAGTGCACGCGATTGTCGCGGGCGAAGCCCTTCACTCCGACGAAGCGTCCCGGATCCTGGACTATCCGATGCGGCGCCACCACACGGCGTTTGTTCTCTGGACGGACGACACCGACCCGGCTGCAGACGTATTGGCGCGGTTGGACTCGTACGCCCGTACCTTTGTGGACGAGTCCAATGGCGAGCGTGTTCTGACTTTGCCTTCGGGCGCGCGTGAGCTGTGGTCGTGGGTCGCGCATTTCGACGGCCAGGAGTGGGCGTCACATGTTGATGCCCGGCATTCGGATCTTCGCGTTGCAGTGGGAGCGAGCGGTTACGGAATGGAAGGATTCGCTCGCAGTCATCGCGAGGCGCTCGCCGCGCAGCGCGTGGCGGTCCGTTCCGGGGGCTCGCCGGGTATCACCGTCTACGAGGATGTTCAGGTTCCCTGTCTGCTCACCGAAGATCTGGGCGAACTGCGTGAGTTGGTGGCTCGGGAACTGAAAGGCCTGGCCGGCGCGGACGGCGTCACGACGCGCATCCGTGACACCGTCCGGGTCTACTACGAGAACAACTGCACCGCGGCCGCTACTGCCGCAGCCCTCGGCCTGCACAAGAACACCGTGCGGTATCGACTCGATCAGGCCGAAAAGCTACTGGGTCGCAGCGTCGACCAGCGTCGGCTGCCGACGGAGTTGGCCCTCATCGCACTGGAGAGCTACGGAGCCACCATCGCGCCGGCGCCGTGATTCGCTACTGCATGTCATCGAGTCCGGGGAGCGAGTAGCCGGAGTTGTCATCCCAATCTGCGGGGGTGTCGTCGAGTGAAACGTCCCAGTCGGCGTCGGGCACCGCTCGCCGGAGTTCGGTCAGTGCGTTGAACCAGTAGACGAGTGACGGAATCACCTCGGTCGGATCGCTCGAGATCTTGGTCGAGCCGTTGAGCAGAGTGTTGGGGATATCCGACGGGTAGAGGTCCAGGACCTCGTAGTCGAACGGAAATTCGTCGTTGTGGACGGCGATGAGTCGGTCGACTTCGGCCTTCTCGTCGTCGGTCAGCGGTGTGGAGCGGACGGCGGAGTAGTACAACGAGGTGCTCATGTTTGCCAGGCTAGAACAAGTTGCCTTCCAACGGCGGTTTCGGATGCAACACCTTTAGATTGCATGATCTCGGCAACTTTAGATACAAAAGTCGTCGATATTTCGACAGGGATGGATAGAAGTCGGCAAGGAACACTGGAGAAGACGGCGAGACGGCCGTCCGAACCCAGTGAAGGAGCTCCCCGTGACCGCAGTCATCAGTGCCATTCGGGTAGGTGGTCAGCGATGAACGTTCCCATGTGGGCGTGGGCCGCGTTCGCCGCAGTCATCGTCGTCATGTTGCTCATCGACTTGCTCGCCCACCGCGGCGCGCATGTCATCGGCTTCAAGGAAGCGGCCTGGTGGAGTGCACTCTGGGTCGGTTTGTCTCTCGTGTTCGCGGTGGTTGTCACCCTGACCTTGGGGGTGAACTCGGGCGTCGAATTCACAACAGCCTGGCTGTTGGAGAAGAGCCTCTCGGTCGACAACCTCTTCGTGTTCGCCCTGATCTTCGGTTACTTCAAGGTGCCCCGTGAGTACCAGCACCGTGTGCTGTTCTTCGGTGTCATCGGCGCCCTGATCTTCCGCGGAATCTTCCTCGCTGCCGGCGTTGCCGTGGTCAGCAAGTTCACGGCCGTCCTGTTCGTCTTCGCCGCCATCCTGCTCTACAGCGCTTACAAGCTGCTCAAGGACGACGACGAGAGCTTCGATCCGGGTACGTCGCTGGCAGTTCGCCTGCTGCGCAAGATCATGCCGGTTCGCGAGGAATACGCGGGAACCAAGTTCTTCGTCAAGGAAGCCGGAAAGCGCGTCGCAACACCGCTGTTCGCCGTCGTCGTCGCCATCGAAGCCGCCGACCTCGTGTTCGCAGTCGACAGCGTCCCGGCAGTCCTGGCAGTGAGCGACGACCCGTTCATCGTGTACTCCAGTAACGCGTTTGCGATCCTGGGTCTGCGTGCCCTGTACTTCCTGCTCTCGGGTCTGCTCGAGAAGTTCCACTACCTCTCCAAGGGTCTGTCGATCATCCTCGCCTTCATCGGCGTGAAGCTGATCATGCAGGCCAGCCACAAGGTGATCAGCACGTCGATCCCCGAGATCCCCTCGCTGGTCAGCCTCGCGGTGATCATCGTGGTCTTGGCAGGCTCGATCATCCTGAGCCTCAAGAAACCGCTACCGCAAGAGCCTGAGGCCGAAGAGGTTGCGTCCGGTGATGCACCGGTCGACCTCGAGAAGACAGGCCCGAATGGGGGCGTCGAGTCTTCCGACATCGCGCTTGCTGCCGGCGAGCACGACGACGATGACGACAAGGTGGATGCTCGCAGTAGGAGCTGACGCCTGATCGGCTGAACCGAATCGAAAAGGGAGACCACACAACGAGGTGTGGTCTCCCTTTTCGTTTCTCACGACTTCTCGTAACCAAACAGACCACTGATCGGGAAGGTGTGTTCTCACTCGGCCGCGCGCGATCTACCTTGGCGGATGCCCGACGTCCGAGATCAGGAGTGCACATGACAATTCACGCGGAAGTCATCACCATGCTGGCCACGCTCAACGCCGCATTTCCGGATGTCACCAGCTTCGAGCCGTCGGAGTTGCGCGCTCTGCTTCGGAATCGACGCGCCCCGTTGGAGCGGCTTCCCGATTTGCGTACGGTCGAAGATCTCGCAATCGAGGGCCCCGGTGGAGATCTGGCGATCCGCGTCTACCGCCCGCACACTTCCTCCGACGCCGGACCGCTGGTCGTCTTCGCTCATGGCGGAGGCTTCGTGTTCTGTGACCTGGACAGCCATGACGAATTCTGCCGGTCCATGGCGGAAGGGGTTGGCGCCGTCGTCGTCTCCGTCGATTATCGTCTGGCCCCTGAGTACCCCGCGCCGGCAGCACACGACGACGTCTACGCCGCATTGGAGTGGGCGACGAAACACGCGGCACAGTACGGCGCAGACCCGAGCAAGATAGTCCTTGCCGGCGACAGCGCGGGCGGCAATCTTGCTGCGACAGTAGCCATCGCCGCTCGCGATCGTGGGGGGCCGGCGGTTGCGGCGCAGGTTCTCATCTATCCGGTGATCGACGACGATTTCGACACCGAGTCCTACCGTCTCTACGGTACCGACCACTACAACACGACCACGGCCATGAAGTGGTACTGGGACCAATATGCTCCCGAACGCCGAGATGACGTGCGGGTGATACCCACTCGGACAGAGTCGTTCGCAGATCTTCCAGCTGCTGTTGTCGTGACAGCCGAGCTGGATCCGCCGTGCTCGTCCGGTGACGAGTACGCGAAACTGCTTGCCTCGGCCGGCGTCCCCGTGCAGCATCATCGCTTCGACGGGTTGTTTCACGGGTTCCTCACTATTCCGTCATTGTCGCTCACAGAGCCGGCACGCCAGAAAGTTTGGGCGATGATCCGCGAGGTATCAGCCGCCGCTCGATAGGATCTCGTCGCCCAGTTCGCCGAAGGTATGGCAGATTCTTTCCCGCACAATGACTTCGGTGCATTCAGGATCGAACCATCGATCAACGACGCCCCAGTGGATCGGATGATCGAGGTATTGGGTCTGCAGTGATTCGAGGTCGGTGAACTCCTGCTCCCACACATGGGTCCACGGTGCTTCGTCACATGCGGGTGTTGCGCCGGTCGCCGCACTCACCCGACTGAGTCGCCAGGCAGCGATCGAGGAGATATGCCCGGGCATCTTCAGCAAGTCGCTTTCGAAGCGTTCGATTTCGTCCTCGGAGGTAGTGGGTTCAACGCGAATCAGCAACGCTCGATACACCCCGTTCGGGCCCGTGGCGCGCGAGCGACCCTCGGTTCCGGAAACGTACTCGGCGCCGTGAAAGCGTTCGATGGCATCGTGGTGAAGTTCGGCGTCGACGGAATCGCTAACGGCCCGCCACGCGGCTTCATTCGCGAACTGAAGATAAACGATCAGATCTCCGCCGTTGATGGCGCCGGGCAGAGTAGCGGTGACGAGATGGCGAACTGCGCCCGACGATTCTGCCACTGCTGCAATGGTGTTCACCGCATTCGCCCAGCCGTCCGAGTCCGGGCTGTCGGCAGCAAAAACAACCCTCGTGACGTTATACATCGGCCAGTGCCTCGACGTCGTCGGCAGCAGCAGCCATGGTGCGGCTACGTTCGCAGATGAGTGGTTCCATGGCATCCCACCACTGCCGAAGCGTGGTGTCGCCGCGACTCAGGCGAGTCATTGCCCACCAACCGGAGGTTCCGTCGACGGTCCACGTGATAGTCACGACGTTGGGTTCGTACTCGGACCACAACGGCGGACTGACAAGTATGTTGTCGAGGGTCAGGCTGCGTCGCCGGGCGTTCGGCAGGTAGCCGGCACGCCATTCGTCGACGAACTTCTGCCCGCATCCGGGATTCGTGACGATCCGGTCGATCACGTAGAGAGTCTCACCTGCCATGTGCGCAGGCTACGGTGCACCTAACCCTCTGCAGTACTTCCGATCTCACGCAGCGGGAGGTTGTTCGGAAGCGGACGGGGAGTGTGCCGGTCGCAGCCCCAGCCACCCCACAAGTCCCACCAGAACGAAGGCAACGCCCGCGGTCGCGAACGTGACGGTGAAGGCAGATTCGCTTGGCATCGCCGGAACACCTTCGGGGAGGTTCGCGATTGTCATCGACGCCAGAATCGTTGTCACTACTGCGCTGCCGATGGCGCTGCCGGTGGAACGTGAGATCGAGTTGATGCCGTTGGCGATGCCGCTCTGATGATGCGGCACATTGGACATGATGATGGCGGGCATGGCTGCATAGCCGAGGCTGAGGGCGGCGCCGATCACCATGCCCGCACCGATGACCGACGCGGTGTGCGTGTGGTCGAACGCGAGCCACGCAAACGGCACCGCGCCCAGGATCGCAGTGAGTCCCAGAACGAATCGCGGCCCACGGAGTCTGATGAGACGACCGCCGATCGGGGCGGCGATCAGCGAAACTATCGCGCCAGGCAGCAGGAATTCGACCGACGCACGCAGAATGCTCGCGTCGAAGCCGTATCCGGTGAGATCGCGGGGAAGTTGTGCGAGATACGAGATCCCGAGGAAGTTCGCGAACATGCCGAAGCCCACCACGACGCCGGCAAGATTTGCCATCATCACCGGGCGGTGGACGAACATCCGCATGTCGACAAGCGGCTCGTCGACGATCTTCTCGATCCACACCCAGACTGCGAACATCACGATCGAGGCCACAAAAACACCGACGGTCAAGGGCGACAACCACCCCCATTGGTGGCCTTGAGAAATCGCCAGAAGAAGCAGAAGTAGTGCCGCGCCCAGACTCAGCGCACCGATGAGGTCCACGCGCCCACCGCTTTTGTGCGTGGTGGGCGGGACCAGCGTGGCGACGGCAATCAAGGCCAGTACTGCGAATCCGGTGGCCATCCAGAAGGCGTTGCGGTAGTCGGCATCCGGAGCCGATGTGAGCAGACCCGTGGCCACGAGGGCGAGACCGCTGCCGAACGCGAGAGTTCCGCTGACCAGGGCCATGGCGCCGGGAAGCTTCTGTGGTCGTATCTCTTCGCGCAAGACCGAGAGTGCGAGAGGGAAGATCGCGGTGGCTGTTCCCTGGAGTACACGGCCGAGGATCAGCAGTGGCAGATTGTGCGCCAATGCCGCGACAATCGAACCGATCACCATGACGACGAGGACGCCGACCAAGGTGCGCTTCTTGCCGTGCTGATCGCCGTAGCGTCCCAGCAGGGGAGTGAAGACGGCAGCGGAAAGCAGGGTCGCCGTCGTCACCCAACTGACGCCGGCGGACGAGGCTCCGAGGTCGGACTGAATCCGTCCCAGGATCGGAACCGGCAGCGTCTGCATCATCGAGACGATCATCGCTGCCAGGCTCAAAGCGCCGATGATCACGGCCTCCCGGCGCGGCGATCTTGCTACGGACTGGTCCGGGGAATCGGTGGCAGTTGGCGTAGCGCTGGGGCTCGCGGCACTGCTCGTCGTAACTGTGTTCGTCAACGGGTCCTTCTCGGGAACAACAAGAGAAAATGCTTAATGTGGCGAAGTAATTTTCTCTGGATGGTAAGTCCGCGAGATCGATCCCGTCAATGCTGGTCAGCGACCGAGTGGGACGTGCCCTGTGAATTCGTTCTAGAAGGGGTATACCGGGAGTGCACTTTGCGCCGTCACCCATTGTGTTTCCGTGAAGGCATCGAGGTTTGCACCGATACCGCCGACACGGCCGCCGTTACCCGAAGACGCCATGCCGCCGAACGGGATGACGGCTTCGTCGCCGACCGTCTGATCGTTGATGTGGACCAGGCCGGTGGGAATCTGTTGGGCGAGTTCGAGTCCGCGCATGGCGTCGGAGGTCAGAATGCCCAGCGACAATCCGTACTCGGAATCGTTGGCTATGGCGACGGCTTGTTCGACGGTGGCGAAGGAGGTCACCGGTGCGACCGGCCCGAAGACCTCGTCGGCGAAGGCCGGCGCGGTGAGTGGGGTGTCGGCTAGCACGGTGGGCCGGTAGAAGAGATCCTCGTAGGTGCCGCCGGCAGCCAGTTTTGCTCCGGCCGCGATGCTTCCGTTGACCAGAGAGTGGATGTGGTCGCGTTGTTTGGCGTCGATGATGGGTCCGAGTGCGACCTGACCGGTGAACGGGTCGCCTACCGGAAGCTTGTCGGCGTGTTCGGCAAGGAGTGCGGTGTAGTCGGCGGCGATACTTTCGTGGACCAGTTGGCGGCCGGTGGTCATGCAGATCTGTCCCTGGTGCATGAACGATCCGAAAGCGCCGACAGATGCGGCCTTTTCGAGGTCGACGTCATCCATGACGATCAGCGCATTGTTGCCGCCGAGTTCAAGATGAGCGCGCTTGAGATGGCGGCCCGCCAGTTCGCCGACCGCGCGTCCAGCTCGGGTCGACCCGGTGAATGCGATGACGCGAACGCTCGGATGAACCACGATTGCCTCACCGGCGTCAGCGCCTCCCGGCAGCATGCTGAACACTCCGGCGGGCAGGCCTGCTTCTTCGAAGATGCGAGCGAGAACCACACCGCCGCAGATCGCCGTGCGCGGGTCAGGCTTGAGGATCACCGAATTGCCCAGCGCCAGTGCGGGAGCGACTGCACGGATCGACAAAATGATGGGGAAGTTGAACGGCGCGATGACGCCGACGGTTCCGACGGGTACGCGACGAGAGAAGCTCAGCCGAGGTTGCTCCGAGCGCAGAACCTCTCCGACAGGGTGTGCGGCCAAAGCTGCTGCGTTGTAGCACTCTTCGGCAGCGGTATGGGTTTCCAGCCCGGCCTTGGCCGGGATGCTGCCGGCCTCGCGGATTACCCATTCGCCGATTTCGTCGGCGTACTGCTCGAACAGTTGACCGGCGCGGCGTAGAACGGCGGCTCGTTCGGTATATGGCCTTGCTGCCCAATCCTTCTGAGCTGCAGTAGCTTTTGTTGCAGCGGCTGCCACGTCGTCGGGTGTTGCCGTGCCGACCGTCGTCAACTGCTTGCCGGTGGCCGGCTCGACGACAATACGATCGTCGGCGCTACCGCGAACCCATTCGCCGTCGAAGATCTTCGATTCCCACACAGGGTCGCTCAGCAAACGCGTCATGGCTGCTCCTCGGTAAAGGGATGCAACCGCGCGCCGCATCACATGGTTGCTCACCACGTTGCTCTGTGAGGGGGTCGATCGCCATCACACTTTCACTCAGTGAAAGACGGATTCATGGCGTCCTTGAGTGCTTGGATCAGATCGGCGAACTCGGTGGAGTGGGTAGCGCCGCTGCGGGTCACACCCGAGACGGGAATGCGCAAGCGGCCGTGCGATTCTCGCATGAAGCTGATTCCAGCGCGTGGAGATTCGCCTGCGGTGATCGAATAGAGCAGGGTCCAGGCGCGCGGGTTGGTGATCACGTCCAGCGTGGCTGTGTGATCGCTCGGAATTGCGGGGCCCAGTTGGACGCGTCGATCGATCTCGCGGAATGCGTCCTCGACGACTTTGTGAATGAGCACCTGACTTTGGCGCGGCGGCAGGAGCAGGGGATATGCGGCCAGATCATTGAGGTCGACGCTTTGCTGGCCGGCTAGGGGGTGTCGGCTCGACATGACGACCAGCAGATCTTCGACGCCGAGGTCCAAGGGTTCGAGTCCGGGGCGGTCGACGCCGCCGCGAATCAGGGCGATGTCCGCGTCACCGGAGGCCACAGCATCCATGCGGTGGGCAAAGCTCTTGATGACGAACTCGACGTCCAGGTCCGGATGAAGTTCGCGCACGTGTGCGATGGCGTCCAGCGTCTGAGCGGCAAAGCTCATGTTTCCGGTGATTCGGATCCGGGCTCTCGGGTCTCGTGCGACGGAGTACGCCATCGTTTCGAGACTGAGGACTTGCTGCGCGATGGGCACCAGTCGCGATCCTGCCGGGGCCAAGCGAACCGCCCGGGTCGAGCGCTCGAAGAGTGTCGCCCCGAGCTCCTTCTCCAGTCGTGCGACCTGATGGCTGATCGCCGACTGCGAGATGAAGCAGCGTTCGGCAGCGCGACTGAAGCTCAGTTCCTCGCTCACGACGAGAAAGTACTTGAGTTGGCGGAAGTCCATGAGGACAGCTTACTTATGAGCAATCGAGATAACAGTCTTGCGAATACTCCAGCTAGCTGGACCCGACCCATGATCAGTCCATACCGTAATAGTCATACTTTCAATTTGGTTGAGGAGTTCGTTGTGGATAGAACAGCTGCGGGTCGCGCCGACATCGACGCGACTGGACACGAGAAGACTCAGGTTGTGATCGTCGGTTCGGGATTCGGAGCCCTCGCCGCGGCCAAGACCCTCGCGAAGTCCAAGACGCCGTTCGTTCTCATCTCCGCCACCACCGAGCACCTCTTCCAGCCGTTGCTCTACCAGGTGGCGACGGGTGTCCTGTCGGCCGGCGAAGTTGCTCCGCCCATCCGCACGATCCTGCAGAAGTACCCCAACGCCGACGTCCGCCTCGGTCGCGTCGTCGAGGTCAACGCCGAAGAGAACACCGTCGTCTACGAAGCCTCGGGCACCCGCCACACGCTCGGGTACCGCTCGCTCATCGCAGCCACCGGTGCCACGCAGGCGTACTTCGGGCATGACGAGTTCGAAAAGGTCACCTACAAGCTCAAGACCGTCGAGGACGCCGAGGTACTGCGTAAGCAGATCCTGCGTTGCTTCGAGGAAGCGCACACCACCAACGACGCGCTGGTTCGCCGTAACCTGCTGAGCTTCGTTGTCGTGGGTGCCGGCGCGACCGGCGTCGAGCTCGCCGGACAGATCAAGGAACTGGCGCGTCGCTACTTTGCGAAGGCCATCAACAACATCAGTGCCGACGAGGTCACGGTCACCATGGTCGAGGGCGCCGGCGTTGCGCTTCCGGCCTTCGGCGGCAAGCTCAGTGAGTACACGCAGGCCTCGCTCGAGAAGTCGGGTGTCGAGGTAGTCCTCAACACCATGGTCACCGCCATCGACGAGCATGGTGTCACCGTCTCTTCGGCAAAGACCAAGGAAGAGAAGCGCATCGACGCCGAGACCGTCATCTGGTCGGCCGGTGTACGCGCCAACGACTTCGCCGCAGTGCTCGGAGAGGCGACCGGTTGTGAGAGTGACCGCGCAGGTCGTCTGCTCATCAATCCGGACTTGACCGTCGGCGGGTTCGCCAACGTCTTTGCCATCGGCGACATGACTTCGCTCAACGGTCTGCCCGGTCAGTCGCCCGTTGCGATGCAGGGTGGCCGTCACGCCGCGAAGACTGTGAACGGAAAGGTCAAGGCCGGAACGCCTTTCAAGTACTTCGACAAGGGCAGCATGTCGATCATCAGCCGATTCAGCGCTGTATGTCGCGTCCGCAAGGTCGAGTTCAAGGGCACGATCGCCTGGTTCATGTGGCTGGCCGTGCACGTGATGTATCTGGTGGGCTTCCGCAACCGGTACGTCGCTGTGATGTCGTGGTTCGGTTCGTTCATCGGTCACCGTCGTCCGCACTTCCACTACGCGCAGGAACCGATGAAGATCGAGGCCGCGCCGCCGGTGACCGAACGCGAACCGGAATTGGCGCACTCCGCGTAGCTACGCACCGCCTGAACACGTTTCGCCTGATGCCAGTCACAGTGGATTCTTAGTGGCACTGCCCTGTCACACTGTGTGAATGGCATCAGGCGACCGTTCGTTGATCGGCCGGGCATTTATCGTGCTCGGTGCCTTCGACGCGAAATCGCCGCGGTTGACGCAGTCGGAGATCAGTCGTCGCAGCGGTTTACCTCTGCCCACCGTTCATCGGCTGTGTGGGCAGTTGGTGGCTGAGGGCGCACTCGAGCGTCGGAGTGACGGCAAGTACCAGGTCGGAGTGCGGTTGTGGGAGATCGGCGCTCTTGCTCCCGGCGCTCACGGCCTGCGGCAGGTGGCGTTGCCGTTCCTCGAGGACCTGTACGAGGTCACCCGGGAGAACGTGCAGTTGGTCGTTCGTGAGGGTACCGAGGCGCTGTACCTCGAGCGCTTGTCCTCGCGTAGCGCTGTCACCGTTGTCGGTCGCGCCGGGGGAAGATTGCCGTTGCACGCGTCCAGCGGTGGACTGATTCTCCTCGCGCACGGCGGAACCGAACTTCTCGACGACGTTCTCCAGGCCGGTCTCGAGTCGTTCACTCCCAAAACCATTACGTCCGAGCGGATTTTGCGAGCAACTCTCGACGAGATCAGACGCACCGGATTTGTCGTCTGCCGTGAGTATCTGAACGTCGGAACCCTTGCCGTCGCCGCTCCGGTCCGCGAAGCCGGCGGCAATGTCGTCGCAGCGGTCTCGACAGTTGTTCCGGTGGAGCAGGATCCGGCTCCTTTACTGCCGGCCTTGGTCGCGGCCGCCCGTGGAATTTCACGCGGGCTCGGTGGCGGCGGACTTGGATAGCTCGTATTCGGTCTTTCACTGAGTGAAATTACAGCTGTTCAGGGGCGTGATCGTGGTCGATGGTGGTCTCAATCGTCACTCACCTCAGGAGTTCTCTGTATGTCTTCTTCGCGCACCCAGGTCGGAATCGTCGGTGGTGGTCCCGCCGGGTTGATGCTCTCGCATCTGTTGCATCTGAAGGGAATCGATTCGGTAGTCCTGGAATGTCGCACCCGTGAAGAGGTAGAAGGCACCATTCGTGCCGGCGTGCTCGAACAGAACACGGTTGATCTCATGGTCGAGACCGGACTCGGTGATCGACTGAAGCGGGAGGGCCTCGAACATCACGGAATCGAGCTGCGATTCGGCGGGCGAGGGCACAGAATCGCGTTCGACGAACTGACCGACGGGCGCGCAGTCACGGTCTATCCGCAGCACGAGGTGCTCAAGGATCTGATCGCGCGACGTCTCGCTGACGGCGCGGACATTCGGTTCGGAGTGTCCGACGCGCAAGTACACGATCACGAATCGGATCGCCCGAGCATCACTTTTGTCGACTCGGACGGAAACGACCAGAAGCTCGAGTGCGCCCTGGTGGCCGGTTGCGACGGATCACGTACGCAAACGCGAAAGCTGATTCCCGAACCGTCGATCCGAACGGATCATTTCCGCCAGTATCCCTTCGCGTGGTTCGGCATCCTGGCCGAGGCTCCGCCGTCATCGGAAGAATTGATCTACGCCAACCATGAGCGTGGGTTTGCACTGATCAGCACGCGGACGCCCGAGGTGCAGCGTCATTATCTTCAGGTCGATCCGGACGACTCCGTGGACAACTGGTCCGACGATCGAATCTGGGACGAGCTGCACATGCGCGTCGACGGCGAGGGCGCAGAGATCAAGGACGGCAGGATCTTTCAGAAATCGATCCTTCAGTTCCGCAGCTTCGTTTGTGAACCGATGCAGCACGGCAACCTGTTTCTTGCCGGCGATGCGGCGCACACCGTGCCGCCGACCGGTGCGAAGGGTATGAATCTCGCGATCGCCGACGTTTACGCTCTGGCGAAGGCAATGGACAGTTTCTTCACCTCGTCCGACCGAAAGATGTTGGACGGATACACCGAAACGGTGCTGCCGCGTGTGTGGCGGACGCAGCACTTCTCGTGGTGGATGTCCTCGATGCTCCATCGCTTGCCAGGCGACAGCGGTTTAGGGCATCGCCGTCAATTGGCCGAGTTGGACATGGTCACGCGTTCGGTCGCCGGACGAACGCTGATCGCCGAGAACTACGTCGGAACGCCCTTGATCTAGAGAGTTGTCGCAGATTTTGCGGTGCGTAATCAGTGGAGCGGGGTGCCTTGATGGTGTACCAGTTGCCATCCGGCCGGGGCGCGGCGCCACAGGGATGTGCGCCGCGCACGATGTCGATCGTGATCATCGCAGAGGTGGGTGTCGAGTTTCCAACATCCGTTCTCGGAGACTGTCGTAGATAGGTGCCGACCCTGACGCGGTGGCGACGAATACCGCTGCCGCAGTGGCAGCGAGCATCGGAATTAGCGTCGACGTCACCGCTGTCATCTCGACCACGATCACGATGCCGGTGAACGGTGCGCGCACTACAGCGCCGAAGAAGGCAGCCATGCCGATGGTGGCCATGGTGACCGTGAGCCCGGCGTCCACTCCGGGCACGAAGCTCGACAGTCCGGTGAAGATCGACCCCCAGAGTGCGCCGAGTGCGAGTAGGGGAGCGAACAGTCCGCCGGGAGTTCCAGCGGCATACGAGAGCGGGCCAGTGAAGAACCGAACCGCCAAGTACAGCAGCAGGATCGGCAGTACGAAGGTCCTTCCGCCGACGATCATCTGTGCAAGAACGTCGCCGCCCCCACTGGCCAGCGGGTCGAGGAACAGCGTCAGGCCGATGGTGGCGCCGATCGTTGCGCCGATGACAGTCGGCGGGATCCTGTCGAGTCGCGCAACGGCGTCGAGTAGACCCAGAATCAAGCGGTTGTAGGCGATACCGAGTAGCCCCGTGAGGATTCCGAAGACGACAAACAGTGGCAAGAGTGCGAGTTGAGGCGTCGGGACGGTGCCGACCTCGAAATCGGGTTGGTCACCGATGACAAGTCGTGCACAGCCCACCGCGACCGAAACACCGAAAAGTGTTGGCAGCACGGTGCGCAGCCGAAATGAGTGCGTCACCTCCTCGCAGACGAACAGTGCCCCGGCGATCGGCGCGTTGAACGCGACGGCGAGTCCTGCTCCGGCCGTGGATGTTTGCAGCATGGCGACGTCCGGTTCGGCAAGGCGGGCCCGCCGTCCCGCTTCTGCCCCGATCGCCGCACCCATGTGTACGGTGGGGCCCTCGCGGCCGAGAACCAGACCGGAGCCGATCGCCAAGAGGCCGCCGATGAATCTGGCAGGCACGAGATTGATTCCCGGCGGCTTCGCTTCGCCGCGGGACACCGCCTCGACGTGCTGGATGCCGCTTCCCTTTGCGAGGGGTACTCGTCTGACGATCAGTACGGCCAGTACGGTGCACAAGGCCACCAGGACGACCGGCACGAGCCACCCGACGTACGGAACGTGATGCGCCCAGTTCACGATCGTCCGACGGAGTTCGTCGGCCCTGATCAGACACCAGCGGAATGCGCCGCCGACAAATCCGACCCCGACGCCCGCGACCGCAGCGAGTAGACACAGCAAACTCAGTCCGCGGTTGGAGTCACGCGGTTCGGTGCCGCCGTCGTCCTCGGTCATCGTGATCAGCCCTACCTGATGGTCACAACTCGCGACAGGTGAATTGAGCTTCCTCACCTTGGACGGTAACCCATTCCGATACCCGCAGTGTCGGATCGAGGTTGTGCAGCCGAGTCACAATTCGACAAGCAGGCTGATTCCGAGAACCGCCATCATCACGGCGATCAGAGCGTCGAGAATCCGCCAGGCGTTGGGTTTCGCAAAAAGCGGCGTCAGCAGACGTGCGCCGTAACCGAGGGCGCTGAACCAGACCACACTCGCGGTGATGGCACCGGCCGCAAACCACCAACGTCCGATTTCGCCGCGACCGTTGGCAATTGAACCCATGAGCACCACGGTGTCGAGGTAAACGTGTGGATTGAGCCAGGTGAGAGCCAATGCCATCGTGACGGCGGCCAGCCTCGAACCGTTGCCGTGCTGATCCGGCGCCAGCGTCTGGGGTCGAAGCGCCCGCTTGGCGGCGAAGATTGCATAGCTGAGGAGGAAGACCGCACCGGCGATACGAACGAACGTGATCAGCGACGGTGCGTGTTCGAGGAGGGTCCCGATTCCGCTGATGCCTGCAAGGATCAGAATTGCGTCTGACAACGTGCACACTGCGACGATCGGGAGTACGTGCGATCGCGTCAGACCTTGGCGAAGAACAAACGCATTCTGGGCGCCGATTGCGACGATCAATGACAGTCCGACTCCGAAACCGACGAGGGCCGACGCAGGGTCGTTGGTGCTGAGCATGTTGTCGAGCCTGCCGCTCAGATTTCATTCAGTCCAGCTAATGATTCTTAGGACGCATCAGAGTAGCTTCAGATTATGTTGGATTTCGAGCAACTGAGGGCATTGCACGCTGCGGTCGACGAGGGAACCTTCGAGGCGGCGGCGCGGAAGTTACACATCACGCCTTCGGCGGTCAGCCAACGAATCAAAGCTCTCGAGACCTCGGTTGGCCGGATCCTGGTGCAGCGCAGCAAACCCATCCAGGTCACCGATTCCGGGAGAGAAGTCCTGCGTCTTGCCCGTCAGATAGACGCACTGTCGCGTGACACCGTGCGAGAACTCGGTTTGGAAAACGGTTCGAACACCTTCGCCCGCGTCTCGATCGCGGTCAATGCCGATTCGCTGTCCACTTGGGTTCTCGGGGCCCTCGCGGAGTTCACGCAAGAAGTCAGTTTCGATTTTCATCTCGACGATCAAGACCACACCACCGAACTGCTGCGCGACGGTTCGGTCATGGCTGCTGTCACGTCTGTTGCGTCACCGATTCAAGGGTGTACCTCCAGTCGGTTGGGCATCATGCGGTATCGGCCGATGGCGAGCGCAGAGTTCTGCCGTCGCTGGTTCGCAGATGGTGTTACGGCCGAATCTCTTTCGGAGGCGCCGCTGGTGGTGTTCAATCGCAAGGATCTGCTGCAGGATCGGTACCTCGATCAAAAGGTCGGCCACCCGGCAGATCCGCCTCGCCATCTTGTTCCGTCATCGGCAGACTTCGCGGACGCCGTCAGACGGGGATACGGGTGGGGGTTGATACCGGACCTGCAGTGCGGCGAAGACGATCGCGGCGGAGTGCTGATCGGATTCGATCCGGACTTCGTGGATGACGTTCCGCTGTACTGGCAGCAGTGGAAACTGTCGTCACCCGTCTTGCGCCGGATCTCCGAAGTGGTGACCCGACGCGCTCACGAGGTGTTGCATCAGCCCTCGATCTGATGTTCGCCGCCCTTGCGGCGTTGTGCTCAGGGAACAAAGAACCTGGATAAGTTGATCCCCTGAGACCGTTTCTTCGGCCGCAGGACGCCGATAGTGTTTTGAGTCACACACGAATGAAAGGTGCTGACTCTCGTGGCGGACATCGGATATCTGGCTTGGGATCTTGCGGAGAAGTACGGGAAGAAGCCGTGCCTGCGGGACGACCACGTCGAACTCACGTATGAAGAGTTCGCAGAGCGTACGGAAGCTGTTGCCGCGCAATTGGCAGGACTCGGAATCGGACTCGGTGACGTGGTGGCGATCATGCTGCCCAATCGCGCCGAGTTGCTGATCGCGATCATGGCTGCCTGGCGCATCGGTGCTGCAGCTACGCCCATCAATCCGATGTTCACCGCGAACGAAGCGGATTACCAGATCGCGGACTCTGGGGCCGAGTTGGTCATCACCGCTACTGCCGATGCGCCCTCGGGTGGCCGTGCGGTGTTGGTCGTCGACGATCTGGCGACAGTGCCGCCGACCGATCCCCGACCCGGAATCGATGTTGCAGCAGACGATCTGGCGTTGCTCATCTACACCAGCGGCTCCACCGGACGGCCCAAGGGAGTGATGCTCACGCATTCCAACCTGCAGTTCATGGCTTCGTCGATGGGCAAGAACATCGGTGTTACCGGCGCGGATCACTGCCTGCTGATTCTGCCGTTGTTCCATGTCAACGCGATCTGCGTCAGCGTCCTGACGCCCTTGCTTGTCGGCGGACAGGTGAGTGTCACCGGGAAGTTCTCGGTTTCGAGATTCTTCGACGACGTTGCGCGGCTTCGCCCCACGTATTTCTCGGCGGTGCCGGCAATCTACGCGATGCTGACCTCGCAGCCGGAAGACGCCTCGATCAACACGTCGTCCTTGAGGTTTGCCGTGTGCGGTGCGGCGCCGATCAGCAAGGAACTCCTCGAACGCGCGGAGCAGCGTTTCGGTTTCGTGATCGTGGAGGGTTACGGACTCACCGAGGGGACCTGTGCGTCGGCCTGTAATCCTGTGGAGGGCCTGCGCAAACTGGGTACGGTCGGCCCGGCGTTGCCCGGCCAGCAGATTGCCATTCTTGCCGAGGACGGAACCTTTGCTCCCGTCGGAACTGCCGGAGAGGTGGTCATCAAGGGCGGCAACGTGATGCGTGGCTATCTGGGCAAGCCGGAGGAGACCGCGAAGACCGTCAAGGATGGTTGGTTGCATACCGGCGACGTCGGGGTCCTCGACGAAGACGGCTACCTGACCCTGGTCGATCGCATCAAGGACATGATCATCCGTGGGGGCGAGAACATCTACCCCAAGGAGATCGAAAATTCGCTCGCCACACATCCTTCCGTGCTCGAGGCCGCCGTCATCGGCGCTCCGCACCAGGTCTACGGAGAGGTGCCAGTTGCCTATGTCGTTGCCTACCCCAACGCGCCCGTCACCGAAGGCGAACTGCTCGAACATGTCACGGCCTTGCTCACCCGAGTAAAGGTGCCAGTGGCGATCTACGTCGTCGATACGCTTCCCCGAAACCCGGTGGGCAAGATCGACAAACCCGGAATGAGACGAGCTCTGAGCGCAACTCCCGCTCACTAGTCCCTTCCCCGTAATACCAGCACAACTCGACGACGTGCGTCGAGTCGATCCGTCATGCCCACATTCCGTATTTCAGGAGCACATCATGGGATTCAAAGAAGGAAACTTCCCTCCCGTCGATCCGGCAACCTTCATGGACAAGCCGTTTCTCGAGCGTCTGCGTGACATGTCCACGCACTGGGTGGATTACGGCTTCGGTACACCGAAGATGGTCCACACCGTCTACATCATGAAACTGTTGTTCCTCTACCTGGCAGCTGGAACAGCCGTTGCCACTTTGACTTCCGGCCTCTCGTGGTTCGACATCGGATCATGGTGGAACCAGCCGATCGTCTACCAGAAACTCATCATCTGGACCATGATGCTCGAAATCCTGGGCCTGGCAGGGTCTTGGGGTCCATTGGCCGGCCACTTCAAACCGATGACCGGTGGAGTTCTCTACTGGATCCGCCCCGGCACGATTCGCCTTCCACCGTGGCCGGGCAAGGTGCCGCTCACCTCGGGTGACACCCGCACGGTGTTCGACGTCTTCATCTACGTCGCCGTAGTCGCCAATCTTCTTGTTGCCGTAGTTCTTCCCGGCGTTCACACCGCAGGAATCGATTCGGCAATCGCCGACAATGCCGGACTGGTACGCCCGACGGTCTTGTACTCCTTCCTCGTGCTCATGGTGATTCTCGGGTTGCGGGACAAGGTGCCCTTCATCGCTGCCCGTAGTGAGCAGTACCTGCCGGCGATCTTCTTCTTCACGTTCCTGCCCTTCGTCGACATGATTCTGGCGCTCAAACTGCTGATCGTCATGGTGTGGATCGGTGCCGGTGTCTCGAAGTTCGGCCGTCACTTCTCGCTGGTGGTCCCCCCGATGCTCAGCAATACGCCGTGGATCCCGTCGAAGAAGATCAAGCGTGCGCACTACCGGAATTTCCCGGAGGATCTGCGACCCTCGCACCTCGGCGGCGGGGTCGCACACGTGGCCGGAACGATGGTCGAAATCGTCACTCCGTTGATACTGCTGTTCTCGACGAACAAGACACTCACCATCCTCGCCGTGATCCTCATGGTCGGATTCCATCTCTTCATCGCGTCGACCTTCCCGCTGGCCGTTCCGCTGGAATGGAATCTTCTGTTCGCTTACGCCTCGGTCTTCCTGTTCCTGGGCTTCCCGGCGTGGGACGGCTACGGCCTCGGCGCCATGTCTTCACCCTGGATCACAGCGGGAATTATTGCAGCCCTTGCTTTCTTCCCCATTCTCGGAAACCTTCGACCCGATCTGGTGTCGTTCCTGCCGTCGATGCGTCAGTACGCCGGCAACTGGGCATCTGCGACGTGGGCATTCGCGCCGGGCGCCGAAGCAAAGATCGACCAGTACATCAAGCGTCCGTCGCCGGATACGCGTAATCAGTTGATGACGATGTACCCCGAAGATGTGTCCGATGTCGTTCTGCATCAGCTGTTGGGCTGGCGTTCCATGCACAGCCAGGGGCGTGCACTGTTCTCACTGATGATCAGGCACCTCGGCGACGACATCAACACGTACTCGCTGCGGGAAGCCGAGTTCATGTGCAACTCCATCGTCGCCTTCAACTTCGGTGACGGGCACCTGCACGACGCGAAGTTGATTGCCGCCATTCAGCGTCGCTGCAATTTCGCGCCCGGCGAGTTCCTGGTGACCTGGATCGAATCGCAGCCCATCCACAAGGGAACGCAGGAGTACCAGGTGATCGACGCAGCTCTCGGCGTCATCGAACGAGGTACTTTCAAGGTCGCCGACGCAGTTGCCGAACAACCGTGGTTGCCGAACGGGCCCATTCCGTTCGACGTTCAGTGGACACTGGACGTACGGGCCGACCGCGCGGCAACAGATCCGCAGGTGGTCTCCGAACCGAAGATGCGTACGAGGGTCAGCGGTAGCGAGCAAGAGGTGAGTAAGTGACAAAGGCCGTAGTCGTCGGTAGCGGGCCCAATGGGCTCGCTGCCGCGGTACACCTCGCACGTAGCGGTGTGGACGTGCAGGTGCTTGAGGCCGCCGACCAGATCGGCGGAGGCACCCGCTCCGGTCCGATCGACGTGCCGGGGTTGATTCACGATCACTGCTCGGCATTTCACCCGATGGGTATCGGCTCGCCGTACCTGTCCAAGCTGGACCTCGAGCGATACGGGCTGATCTGGAGATGGGCAGAGGTGGACTGCGCGCATCCGCTCGACAACGGGGACGCCGGTGTTCTGTACCGCTCGCTGGAGCAGACGGCGGCGGGACTCGGCGCGGACGGACCTCGATGGCAACGGATGTTCGGTGACTTGTCGACGGGATTCGATGCATTGGCGTCCGACCTGATGCGCCCGATCGTCAATGTCCCGCGGCATCCGCTGCGGCTCGCAGCTTTCGGTCCGCGAGCGCTGCTTCCGGCAACCGTGACCGCGAAGTTGTGGAAGACCGGCAAAGGGAAGGCGCTGTTCGGCGGGGTTGCCGCGCACGCCTTCTATCCACTCAACCGTCCGGCCACCTCGGCGGTGGGATTGATGATCACTGCTGCTGGTCACCGCTACGGTTGGCCGGTTGCCGAGGGAGGTTCGCGTTCGATCACCGACGCCATGGCCGCGATGCTCCTCGATCACGGCGGCAAGATCGACACCGGCATTCGGGTTCGCACGGCCTCCGAGATTCCGGACGCCGATGTTGTTCTGCTGGATGTCAATCCGGGGGGTGCGCTCGAGATACTGGGCGATCGACTCCCTGGCCGAGTGGCGAGAGCCTATCGAAAGTTCAAGCAGGCTCCCGGAGCGTTCAAGGTCGATTTTGCGATCGAAGGTCATGTGCCGTGGACCAATCCGGATTGCGCTCGGGCCGGAACTGTCCATCTGGCAGGTGGTTTCGACGAAATCGTGGCCGCTGAGCGTGAGACGAATTCAGGCCGCATGCCGGACCGGCCGTTCGTGCTCCTCGGTCAGCAATACCTGGCTGATCCCACCCGATCCGCCGGGAACGTTCATCCGCTGTACGCCTATGCGCACGTGCCACACGGATATGCCGGCGACGCTACAGAGGCGATCATTCGTCAGATCGAGAGGTTTGCGCCAGGATTCCGGGATCAGATCGTCGCGACAACGAGCAGTGGTACAGCTGACCTGGCACAAGACAATCCGAATCAGGTAGGCGGCGACATCATCGGAGGTGCCAACACCGAACTGCAGGTTGTCTTGCGTCCGCGCGTGGCAGTCGATCCGTACAGCACGGGGATCGCGGGCACTTACCTGTGCTCGGCCTCGACCCCGCCGGGTGCCGGAGCACATGGAATGTGCGGGTACAACGCGGCCGAATCGGCTCTGAAGTACCTGCGACGAAAGGGTGCGGAAGTTCTGTGAGTAGTCCATCGCACAAGGAGCGAGGCGCCGGCGCGATGCGGCGTCTCGCCCGAGTGCCTGCAGCCGCGGAGCCGGAAGTGCTTGCGGTGGTTGCCGAGTTGGCCCGACGACTCGACGAGCGCAGTGCCGACATTGCGCGTGAGATGGCCTTCATGATGGCTCACGAAATCGACCAATTGGATGCAGACGCCAAATTGCTCGAAATGCTCGAGGCCAGCGTGCAGGGAAACATCACGACGATCATCCACGTATTGGCCAACGACATTCCGATCGATCATCTCCAACCGACTACTGCCGCAGTGGAATACGCTCTGCGTCTGGCGCAGCGGGACGTTCCGTCCAACTCTCTCGTTCGGGCCTACCACATGGGCCAAGGCGATCTGATGCGGATCTGTCACGACGAGATCAGCACACTGGATATTCCGGCGCGACTCACTTTGGCTGTCCTGAAACACACTTCGGATGTGGTCTACAGCTACATCGACTGGATCACGCTCTACGTCTTCGACGCGTACGAGCGGGAACGCAGTCGATGGATGGCAGCGCAGGGAAACCTCCATTCGGCCGCGATCCACGCCCTCCTGTCCGGCACCAACGCAGATACCGCTGCTTTCGAAGCGGAGACCGGGTACCGCCTGGGTCAGAACCACGTCGCCCTGGTGGTTTGGTCGACGTGGGATGCGGACGTCATGGGCATCAACACGCTCGATCGACTCGTACGTGATCTCGGCGCAGCGGCGGGAGCGGACAAGCCGCCGATCATCACCGCCATCGATCGACGCACGGTGTGGGCGTGGCTGCCGTTCGGTCGCCGGGTGCCTGCGCCGGATCCGGAGGTTCTCGCTGCGGCAGTGCCGTTGGACGGCGGAGCGCGGGTGGCAATCGGACTGCCAGGGTCAGGGGTCGAAGGTTTCAAGCGATCTCACGAACAGGCAACCGCCGCCTATTCGGTTGCTGCCGTGCCGGATACGCCGCAACGGCCGGTGGTGAGCTTCGGGGACCGCGGCGTCGCTGTGGTTTCACTTCTGTCCGAGAACATCGATTCTACGAAGTCATGGGTCTGGGAGGTGCTAGGCCCGTTGGCGGACGATACGCCTTCTGCTGCATCCTTGCGGACGACGTTGAGCGTGTACTTCGCCCACGGAGAAAGTCATCTGCACACTGCCAATCACATGAATCTGCACCGGAATACAGTGAAGTATCGCATCAACAAGGCGCTCGGAGATCCAGTCGCTGCCGGCCGAGACAAGTTGGATCTCGCTCTGGCCCTGCAGGTTTGTGAGTTGTTGGGTAGATCGGTCCTGCGCCCCGCTAAAACCTCGTGAGCCGTGGATGCGACACGGCCTGTGGGCTCCGTATCGGGTTCTGATGTCCGATGCGGAGCCTGGCCGTGTTCTGTTGTGCCTGAGGTTCGTCCTCAGGTTTTGAATGTGGTGTTCGCGGGCCGTGGGTGCTGCTGCGGGTCGATCGAGGGTGGTGGGATGAACCAGGGTTTGTTGTCGGTGCCTATGCGAATCTCCCATTTCCCGACGAACCCGGATTTGCGGTGCATCAACCGATGATGCGAACGGCACAGCAGGACAAGGTTGTTCATCACGGTCGGCCCGCCGTTGGCCCAGTGCCGAATATGGTGTGCATCCGTCCAGGCGGGCACGCATGTGCAGCCGGGGAATGCGCAGCCTTTGTCTCGGGCGATCAGGGCCACTCGCTGTTCGGCGGACACTAATCGCTTTCCGGGTTTCGCATCGAGCGGCGCCCCGTGGTCGTCGAGCAGCACAGTGGACAGGAAGCAGTCACAGCCGAGAAGCCTGGTCTGCGATACGGACAGTGGTCCGAGCCAGGGCATGTGCCCGACGTCGAGATCCGACACAGTCGCTCCACCATCAGTTGGTGTTGCGGCGCAGTCCCGATGCTCCGCTAAATCACGGGCGTTGATGTGCACGTTCACGTGCGGCCGCTGGCCGCCATCGGTGCCAGTTTTGGCGCAGTCCAGATACCGCCGGATCAGTTCGGTGAACCCGTCCGCGGTCCGCTTCGCTGCCGACCGGGCGTCCGGGGTTCCATCCGGAGCGGGGGTGGGCATCGTCAGATTCGACAACGCCGACAACAACATTTCCCCGGTGAGAGCATCGAAATCACCGCGCACCACCACCCGACCATTCAACGTCGACGCGATCCGCAACTCATTCCGATCCACATCCTCGGCGGGCGGAATCTCATCGGACTCGAACACTCGCTCCAAGGTCGCGATAACACTCCGCACCTTCGTCGTCGTCGCCTCCACGCCCGATGCGGCAGCCAACAACAAATCGATACAGCGAGGCAACGCGGCGTCCGGCATGCCCTTCGGTGGTGACTCGCAGAACGCCACGATCAACACGGCATGATCGAACGAGCAGTCCCCGCCATCGAACCGGGCAGCCACCGCCGGAAAAGGCCGCAGCGCCGCACCCAGGGCGGCGATCTTCTTCCCGTCCCGAACCTGCAGCATCGTGTTCGCCGCCAACCAGCAACCCACCCCGCGGCTCGCAATCACCTGATCATCCGGCCGCAACGAGAGTTCGTCCACCACCGCCACCCGAACAGCCTCGAGACGAAGAATCTCCGCACTCGCCTCGATAGCAGCGGCCCGCAACTCCGCAGCCGTCAACCGCCACAGGCGTCCGCGCAAACCCACCGCAGAACCACAAACGACGTCAGATGATGTGTTGATACTCATTGAATCCCCCGATCCCCACCTCAAACCATATTCGAATATGTGTTCGAGTCAAGAGCTGATTCACTAAAGAATCGGCCTGACTCTGCGATGTCAGCGGGTTGTCATACTGTGGTCGAGTGACTTCGCCGTGGACAGCTGGGCAGGTGGCGTCGGTAGCTCCCGACGCCGCATCGCTGGCCGCTGCGCGCAAGTTGGCTGGTTCGTGGAGCCATGCCGGAAGTAGCGGTCTCGCGCTCTGGGGGCTGTGTCAGGGCAGCGGCTCGAAGCCGTATCAAGCAGTGATTGACCTGCGGGGCCCTGCATACAAGTGCTCGTGCCCCAGTCGAAAGTTTCCGTGCAAACATGCTCTGGGGCTGCTGGTGGAATGGTCGGAAGGGCGTGTGCCGTCGGCGGACGAGCCCGCCGACTTCGCGGCAGAGTGGTTGTCGCGCCGCGAGGAGAAGACCGAGAACACCGGCGAAAGCGGCGACGAGGCGCCCAAGAAGTCTCCCGACCCGGCGACAGCGCAGAAGCGCGCCGACCGCGTTGCGAGCGGGCTCGTCGAATTGGACCTGTGGATCACCGATCAGATCCGCGGTGGTCTGGCGGCGATGGACACGTCCTGGGCGGGCTTCGACGCGGTAGCCGCTCGCATGGTGGATGCTCAGGCGCCCGGTATTGCAGGCGCGCTTCGAGCATTGGCGGGAATCGTTGCGTCTACGGAGAACTGGCCCGAGAAGGTCCTCGACGAGTTGGCTCGGTTGCACCTGCTGGTCGCTGCGCATCAGAAGCTGTCCGAGTTGCCGGAAGATCTTGCCCATTCGGTGAAAGCGCACGTCGGCTATCCCGTCTCAACCGAGAGTGTGATGGAATCGATTCCGGTGAAAGAGAACTGGATGATTCTCGGTTCCGGGATCACCGAGGAGAAGCGACTGTTCACCCGAACCGTGTGGATGCTCGGCAGGAATTCGAAACGGTGGGCCATGCTGCTCGACTTCTCCCACGGGTCACCCAATTTTGCCACCGAAACGCCGCCAGTCGGGTTTCTGCTCAATGCCGATGTTCATTTCTATCCCGGTGCCGCGGCATTGCGGGCGCGGATGGGGGCAACGCACGGTGAACCGGAGCCCTTCACAACCATGCCGTTCGGAAGCATCGACGCTGCGTTGCAGCAGTTTACCGATGCCCTCGCCGCAGATCCCTGGTTGCGCTCGTGGCCGGCAGTGATCAGTTCGGTGGTCCCGTCGTTCGTCGACGGTTCCTGGTTTCTCGTCGACGAATCGGGCACAGCGCTTCGGGCAGAAGGTGATTCGGATCTTCTGTGGAAGTTGCTCGGTATTTCCGGCGGTTACCCGGTCACGGTCTGCGGAACGTGGAATGCGCTGGCTCTTACTCCGATCTCGGTTTTCACGGGAGGGCAGGTGATCGTGCTGTGAGCACTTTGATCTCGGCTGCTCTTCTCGGGACTGCCAGAACCTCGACAACATTCGAGGAGCTGCCGGCCGAAGTGCGAGGCCATGCCCGCGAACTCGACGGCGATCCTGCCGAGATGCTTCTGGCAGCAGCAGCGGTGGAGAGGGCGTACCGCCGTGGCGGTGCGGGCTCCACCACGGCGGCCGTGCCGACACCTGCTCCAGACGATGTGCGATTCACGCTGCCGGAATCCTCATCGGCGCACCTGCTGTCGATGCTCGCGGCCAAGGCGACCTTGCTCGACGAGTGGTTCGCAGTCGCGTTGGAGCGCAACTACCGTGCGCCTGATCATCTGGTCGCCGAGTTGCTTTCCTTTGCACGTGCGAGCGAAGCTCACCGGGAGAGCATCCTGCAGATCGTCGGCGAGCGTGGCCGATGGCTAGCCGCGCAAAACCCCGAGTGGAGCAAGCTCGTCCGAACCAGGGATGCAAATCCGGATGTCTGGCGTCACGGAAGTTCGTCCCAGCGCACGCAGTGGCTGATAGACACTCGCCGAACAGATCCCGCGCTGGCACTGGCCGAACTCAGAAAATCGTGGGGCACCGAGCGGGGCGAACAGAAGGCTGCATTTGTCTCGACTCTGGCAATCGGATCGAGCGCCGACGATCAACCATTGTTGGAGGAAGCCCTCGACGACCGTCGCAAGGACGTGCGACGCGCAGCAGTGGAGGTGCTCGGACGTATTCCCGAATCGGAGTTCGGGGAGCGAATGGCCGCGCGGGTTCAGAAATGGGCGCGGGTGGAGCGGAAACTGCTTCGATCCACGTTGGTCATCTTGCCGCCTGAGGAAGTCGATGCGGCGGCGAGGCGAGACGGCATCGAAGATCGGCCGAATCCACACACCGACTATCGTGCTGAGTACGTGCGTCAGGCGATCAGTTCTGCGCCGTTGTCTTTGTGGAACAATATGATCGGTGAACCCGGCAAGGTCTTGGGGGTGAGCGTTGACGAAGGCTGGGAGCCGATCCTTCACGACGCTTGGTCCACCGCTGCAGTCGCGCAGAACAATGCGGAATGGGCGCTGGAACTCTTTCGCATACGCGGCACGGCAACCGATCGACGCCTACTCCCGTTGGTGCCGGCCAAGGCGCTGGCTGACCTGTTGAGGTCTGGAAACGGCGACGCCAATGTTCTGAACCCGGGCCGGGCAGCGATCTACGACGCTCTGCGAGGTCCATGGCCAGACGACATCACCCGGGCAGTCGTGGCCCAGTGGGAACGAGTTGCGGCCAGACGCGCCGATGGGGGCGCCAAGGCCGGCGAATTCTCGCGCTACAAATACAGCGCATCGCTACGCCTAGCCGAGAGTCGATTTCCCTACAGCGCAGTAACTTTGCTCGATCGGGCTGCGGAGCGTGCACGTGACCCGGACTGGCGGCAGACCTTCGCCAGAACTGCCAGCGCCATCACCCACCGCAAGACCCTGCTCGAGGAGCTCACATGACTGACAGCGTAACCGTGCCCACCACAGAACCGGCAAAGCTGATGCGGCCCCACGCAGAGCAGGAGTACGCACTCGAACTCGAAGCACTGGCCGCGCAGGACACCCGTCCGCGTCCACCGTCGTGGAACTTGTCGCCCTGGGCCGTGGTTACGTATCTGTTGGGTGGCACACTCGACGACGGAACGGTCATTTCACCGAAGTACGTCGGTCCTCGGCGGTTGATGGAAGTGGCCGTCGCAACTCTTGCCACCGACCGGGCGCTACTGCTGTTGGGCGTGCCGGGTACAGCCAAGACCTGGGTCTCCGAACATCTTTCGGCTGCAATCTCGGGTGCGTCGACGCTCCTGGTTCAAGGCACGTCGGGTACACCCGAGGAAGCTATCCGCTACGGCTGGAACTACGCACGCCTTCTCTCGGAGGGGCCGACCGCCGGTGCGCTGGTGCCGTCACCTGTGATGACCGCGATGGAAACCGGGAAGATCGCCCGCGTCGAAGAGTTGACGCGTATTCCGGCCGACGTGCAGGACGCCCTCATCACCATTCTCTCCGAGAAGACGTTGCCGGTGCCGGAACTGGGCATCGAGGTGCAGGCAGCCAAGGGCTTCAATCTGATCGCTACCGCCAACGATCGCGATCGCGGTGTCAACGATCTGTCGTCCGCACTACGTCGACGGTTCAACACAGTTGTTCTCCCGTTGCCGGCCAGCGAGGAGGACGAGGTGGCTATCGTGGCACGCCGAGTCGAACAGTTGGGCGCAGCACTGGAATTGCCGACAACCCCCGCAGCAGCCGAGGAAATTCGCCGGGTCGTCACCGTGTTCCGGGAACTGCGATCAGGCACGACCACCGACGGCCGCACCAAGTTGAAGTCCCCGTCCGGAACTCTGTCGACGGCGGAGGCGATCTCGGTGGTCACCAACGGTTTGGCGTTGTCTGCGCATTTCGGGGACGGCGTACTGCGGGCATCCGACGTCGCTGCCGGAATCCTGGGTTCGGTGATCAAGGATCCGGTCGCAGACAAGGTTGTGTGGAACGAGTACCTCGAGGCAGTGGTGCGTGAACGCGGCGAGTGGTCCGACTTCTACCGGGCGTGCCGCGAGGTCACCGGGTGACCATCGTGATTCCGGACCTGCGTGTCCGGGTCTTCGGTATCCGTCACCACGGCCCGGGATCTGCTCGTTCGGTTCGGCAGGGCCTGGAAGAGTTTTCCCCCGACGTGGTCCTGATCGAAGGTCCTTCGGATGCAGACCCGTTGGTGATGCTGGCGGCATCGGAGTCGATGGAACCGCCGATTGCGTTGCTCGCGTACGCCACTGGCGAACCGTCGAAGGCGGCCTTCTGGCCGTTTGCGGTGTTCTCACCTGAATGGCAAGCGCTGCAGTGGGCTGCGAAGAACGGTGTGCAGGCAAGGTTCTGCGATCTGCCCGCGTTCAACGTGTTGGCGGATCAGGGGATTCGTACTGTCCGCGAGGGCGATCCTCTGTCTGAACTGGCCGCGGCCGCGGGTTTCGACGACACCGAACGCTGGTGGGATTCGGTGATCGAATCAAGCTCGGGCGCAGATTCTTTCGATGCGATCACCGAGGCGATGGAGGCGCTGCGTGAGACAGTGCCGATCGACGAGGAGACAGCGCATCGCGAAGCGTATATGCGGCAGGTGCTGCGAAAGACGTTGAAGGATGGCGCCGAGCGGGTAGCGGTCGTCTGCGGAGCTTGGCACGCGCCGGCGTTGGTCGGAGCCCTGGGGCCTGCGGCTCCCGACGCCCGCATTCTCAAGGGGATGTCCAAGGTCAAGACCTCGCTGACCTGGGTTCCCTGGACACATTCACGCCTGGCGTCGGCATCGGGTTACGGAGCCGGAATCACCTCGCCGGGCTGGTATCACCATCTGTTCACCGCGAACGACAAGACGATCACGCGGTGGCTCACCAAAGTTGCGAGGGTGCTCAGGGACGAGGACCTTCCCATCTCGAGTGCTCACGTCATCGAAGCTGTCCGATTGGCAGATACGTTGGCTGCACTGCGTTCTCGCCCGCTGGCCGGATTGTCGGAAGTTACCGAGGCTACGAGGTCGGTGATGTGCGACGGAAACGACGTTCTTCTGGATCTGATCACACGAAGACTCGTTGTGGGCGAAGCCCTGGGCACGGTGCCCGAAGAAACTCCGACGGTTCCGCTCGAAGCAGACCTGCGAGCACGTTCGAAGACTTTGCGGCTCAAACAACAAGCGGGAGTCAAGAATCTCGATCTGGACCTGCGACGCGATATCGACGTCGAGCGTTCCCAGTTCCTGCACCGACTGGGGATCCTCGAGATCGATTGGGGAACCCCGGCCGACAGTGAGGTCCGTTCCACCGGAACTTTCCGAGAGACTTGGGCGCTGCAATGGAAGCCCGAATTCTCGGTCTCGGTGATCGAGGCGTCGCTGTGGGGTACGACGGTGGCCGCAGCGGCGGCATCACGTGTCGTCTCGAAGATCAACGAGCCGGACATCACTCTCGCGTCACTGATCGGACTACTGGAGAACTCACTGCTCGCAAACCTCCCGGCAGCTTTGTCTGCGGTTTTGGAGAGTGTGAAAACAGTTGCGGCACTAGACCATGACGTGTCACATCTGATGGCGGCGCTACCGACGCTGACCCGAACGCTGCGATACGGCGATGTGCGCGGAACCGATGTGACGGCGTTGATCGACGTCGCCGACAGCTTGTTGATCCGGATCTGCACCGGCCTCGCAGTCGCCGTCACTGGACTGGACGATCCCAGCGCCGAGGAGTTTCGCGATCACCTCGACAAGGTTCACTCGGCAGTCATGGTTCGTGACGATCGCGATGCGAGCGCACGGTGGCTGCAGGCGATGGCCGGCGTGATCGACCGTGACGACGTCAACGGTTTACTCGTCGGACGGATGGTGCGGCTACTGCGCGACAGCGGTTCGATCACGGAAACCGCTGCAGCCCAGCGCTTGTCTCGGGCCCTGTCCGTGGGAAGCGCGCCGACCGCCAAAGCCGGGTGGGTCGACGGGTTTCTCGGTGGGGGAGGGCTTGTGCTCGTTCACGATCGAGCGTTGCTCACGCTGATCGACACGTGGGTCCGCCAACTTCGTGAGCAGGACTTCATCGACACGCTTCCGTTGCTTCGACGCACGTTCGGAGCCTTCGAGGCAGGGGAGCGTCGAGCGATCGGTCAGGCGGTCAGAGGTGGACGACGCGTCGAGACGACAGTGGAGACTGACGCGCGACGCGGCCGAGCGGCAATGGCGGTCGTTGCCGAGATACTGGGGGCGCGCGTATGAGCGACGACGATCAGCGCCTTCGGCGCTGGAGATTGATGCTCGGGGAATCCGCCGAAGAATCGACGGGAGGGCTGGGCCAACCGGGCGACAGTCGAATGGATGCAGCTCTCGCAGCGCTCTACGACTCGTCCGGCCCGACCAAGGGGCGCCGCCGCTCCGCCGGATTGGGGGCGTCGGCGCCGTCCGTCGCCAGATGGCTCGGCGATATCCGGACGTACTTTCCCAGCACGGTGGTGCAGGTGATGCAGAAGGACGCAATCGACCGACTGGGTTTGGCGCAGTTGCTGCTCGAACCGGAACTGCTCGATGCCGTCGAGCCCGATGTACATCTGGTCGGGACGCTGCTGAGCCTCAACCAGGTCATGCCGGAGGCCAGCAAGGCCACTGCTCGAATGGTCGTCGGGAAGGTGGTTCGGGAGGTCGAAGAGCGAATCGCGCAGAAAATGAAGGCCGCGGTGACCGGGGCACTCAATCGTTCGGCCAGAACGTCGAATCCGAAGTTGCGTGACATCGACTGGGACCGAACCATCCGAGCAAATCTGTCGCACTACCTGCCGGAGTATCGAACCGTCATCCCCGAGCGGCTCGTCGGATACGGCCGCAAGTCGAAATCTGTGCAGCGCGACGTGGTCCTGGCGATCGACCAATCGGGTTCGATGGCGTCCAGCGTCGTCTACGCGTCCGTGTTCGGCGCGGTGTTGGCGTCGATGCAAGCGCTGAAGACTTCGCTCGTGGTTTTCGACACCGCCGTCGTCGATCTGACGGACAAACTGTCCGACCCCGTCGACGTCCTGTTCGGGACCCAACTTGGTGGGGGCACGGACATCAACCGCGCAATCGCGTACAGCCAGTCGCTGATCTCGCGTCCTGCCGAGTCGATGTTTGTTCTGATCTCGGACCTCTACGAGGGCGGTATTCGGAACGAGATGCTGCGGCGCATGGCGGCCATGAAGAATGCCGGCGTTCAGGTTGTGGTTCTGCTGGCGCTCTCGGACGACGGCGCTCCATCGTTCGATCACGACAATGCAGCGGCGCTGAGTGCCCTCGGGATTCCCGCGTTTGCGTGCACGCCGGACAAGTTTCCGGAACTGCTCGCGGTCGCTCTGGAACGCGGCGACGTGTCGGCCTGGGCGGATCAACTCGCACTCGAACAGCGCTGACTCGAACGGCACTGACTCAAACAGCCTCGAACAGCCTCAAACAGCACTGACCGGTCTGCTTCGAAGACCTGAGCACCGGGTACACCCGCACGATGGGTGACGGACAGGTTGCTGGTTCGACTACGCAGGCGGGTTCGGGGCTGGTTCTCACGGTGTTGGCGAGCAGCCAGTTCCTGATGACCCTGGACAGCTCGGTCATGAATGTTTCGATGGCGACCGTCGCCGAGGACGTCGGCACGAGTATCACCGGCATTCAAACCGCGATCACGCTGTACACCCTGGTCATGGCGACTCTGATGATCACGGGTAGCAAAGTCGGTTCGATGATGGGCCGTCGCCGAGCCTTCGCACTCGGCTTGGTCATCTACGGCGCTGGTTCTCTGACGACTGCGCTCGCTCCGAATCTCGTGGTCCTGTTGATCGGTTGGTCGTTCCTCGAAGGCGTCGGCGCGGCGCTCATCATGCCCGCGATCGTTGCGCTCGTCGCCACCAACTTCCCGGCGGAGAAGCGTCCGGCGGCCTACGGCCTCGTCGCTGCAGCAGGCGCGATAGCCGTGGCAGTGGGGCCGCTGATCGGCGGCGCGGCGACGACATTTGCGTCGTGGCGTTACGTGTTCGTCGGCGAAGTCGTGATCGTCGTCCTGATCTTGCTGGTGCTCAGCAAGGTGGTCGACGTCCCACCGTCGAAGTCGCGCCTCGACTACTTCGGTTCGATCCTGTCCGTGGTGGGACTGGGAATGATCGTCTTCGGTGTGCTGCGTTCGAGCGAGTGGGGTTGGGTGCAGGCCAAACCTGGCGGGCCGCAGCTGGTGGGGTTGTCTCCGGTGGTGTGGCTGCTGATCGTCGGGCTCCTTGTCGTTTACGGATTCCTGCGATGGGAGGGGCGCCTGGCCGCTGCGGGGAAGGAGCCTCTGCTCGATCCGGCGATGCTGAGAAACCGCGAACTCAGTGGCGGGCTGTCGATGTTCTTCGCGCAGTTTCTGGTGCAGGCGGGCGTGTTCTTCGCGGTTCCTTTGTTCTTGTCCGTAGTTCTGGAGCTCAGCGCTCTCGAGACCGGAATTCGCATCCTGCCGTTGTCGGCGGCGCTCGTCGTGGCGGCGATCGGTATTCCGAAGCTACGGCCTACCGCGAACCCGCGACGCGTGGTCCGAGTCGGATTGTTGGTCATGGTCGTCGGCATTCTGATGCTCGTGGCAGGCATGGACCCCGGCGCCAATGCGGCGATCGTGATGATTCCCATGCTGTTCATGGGTTTCGGCTTGGGGTGCCTGTCTTCGCAGCTCGGAGCCGTCACGGTGTCCTCGGTCCCGGACGAACGCAGCACCGAGGTCGGCGGGTTGCAGAACACCGCCACCAACCTCGGCGCTTCCTTGGGAACTGCCCTGATCGGATCGGTTCTCATTGCCACTCTCACGACGTCGGCGATCGCCGGAATCGAAGACAATCCGGCGGTTCCGACATCGGTGCAGCAGCAAGCGAGCACCGACATGGCCTCGGGGGTGCCGTTCCTGTCGACGACGCAACTCCGATCCGCTCTCAGTGACGCCGGCGTCGCCGAGTCCACGGCGGATGCGATCGTGGACGTGAACGAAGAAGCCAGGCTGGACGCGTTGCGTGTCGCTTTTGCCGTGGCAGCGCTGCTCGCAATCGCCGCGTTGTTCCCGACCGCTCGAATCCCCCGCGTCGCGGTCGGCGACAAACGTGGTTCGAGCTAAGAATCAGCAATCGGGGATCGACCTGGACGATCGACGGAACGACCTCTGGATATAGTGATCTGCGCACAATCGATTCGTCAGATGGCTACCGTTGTGAAGGAAACAAGCAGCGAGTCTGAAACACTGACGTTTCACCGGATAAGGGTTCGGTGGGGAGCCAGGGGAGGTTCGGATGGCCAGGCGAGCGGATTCGACGCCCGCTAATGGCGCCTGCGCTGGTGTCGGGATGCCTCACTGATGAACCGTCTGAGTCGATTGAGTCGGCATGATCCTGCTTCGGAGACCGACTGCAACAGCCTGTTTCGCCGTCAGATCGACGAGGCTGCGGCCGTCGCGCCGTTCGCCAATCTTGCGTACATGGCGAGTTTGGTCGTGATTCTGACCTACACCGTCCCGCCTGGACGTCAGACGCTCAGGTGGTTGGGCGGCGCCCTCATCTTTCTTGTCCTCGCGAATTCGATTCGAGTATGGATACCGCTTCGCTGGCGACCGTCGAAGCACACACCGCGCTACGACTACGTGGGTCTGCTCGTCGAAGTGATCGTTGTCGCGACCCTAGACGTCGCACTTTTTGCCCTGCTCTTTCACGACATGGACGTCTCCCGCGACTTGGTTCTGATCGCGACGATGGCAGGAATCATGGGCGCCGGGACCGTGACGTTCTCCAGTCTGAGATCGGTGAGCCTGACCTGGATCTACATTCACGGCCTCGGCGTCTTCACTGTTCTCATCGTCCACGCCGAACCCCACTTTCGCGTACTTGCGATTCAGTTGTGCATCTACATGTTTGCGCTCACCGTGGGGGCGGTCTATCTGTCGGCCTCGTTCCAGAGACGTTGTCTCGCAGAGTTTCAGGCGGAATCCGAGCGTCAGACGGTGGCGTTGTTGCTCGACGGTTTCGAAGGCGGTTCCCGCGACTGGCTGTGGGAGTGCGACACCAACGGCCGGTTCTCCCACACCTCGGCACGTCTCGCCGAGGTCGCAGGTATGACGGTGGACGAGTTGCAGCAACTCACCTTCGGGCAACTCCTCACCAGACTCCAGATCGCGTCGAGTCCGGAGGGGCGTGCGGCCGCGGCCCAGATGATCGACAAACTCGAATCGAGTGCCCCCTTCCGGGACACCGTCGTGCCGGTGCATGTCGACGGTAGGCGGCGCTGGTGGTCTCTTTCCGGTAATCCACGGGTTCTCGAATCCGGCGTGATTCTGGGTTGGCGCGGTGTCGGTTCCGACATCACGGAGAGGTATGTCCACGAGCAGGAGATCCTTCGCCTTGCGGCCACCGACTCGTTGACCGGGTTGCCGAACCGTCGTGCGTTCGGTGTGGCGCTCGAGGAAGCGATCAATTCTCGGGCGCCGGACAAGCAGGTTCTCGTCGGGATTCTCGACCTCGACAATTTCAAATCGGTCAACGACACCCTTGGACATCCGATCGGGGACCAATTACTTCTCGAAGTCACGACACGCCTGCGCAAGGTCGTAGGTTCGGACATGTGCTCGCGGATGGGCGGCGACGAATTCGGGCTGATCGTCTGCACGTCGTCGCGCGACGATCCCGGAGTGATCTTCGATCGGTACCTGGAAGTGCTGCACGAACCATTCTTCGTCGAAGGCAATCGAATAGAAGTGCGGGCCACGATCGGTTACTCCAGCGCGCCCGAGGATTCAACAGACGCAGACGGATTGGTGATGCTGGCGGATCTGGCTCTGTACGAAGCGAAGTCGACGGGGCGCAATCGAGTAGGCAAGTTCTCACCGCTGCTGCGGGCGAGGGCATCGGCGCGGGCGACTGCGCTCCACGAGCTGGACAGAGGGATCGAGGAAGGGCAGTTCGATCTCCACTATCAGCCTCAGGTCGACACTCAGACCGGTGAAGTGGTGGCCTTCGAGGCTCTTCTACGGTGGAACCATCCCAGTCGCGGCCTCATCGGGCCCAGCCAGTTCATCTCGGTGGCGGAGGAAACCGGAATGATCATTCCCCTCGGCGCGCAGGCGATGGCGATGGCGACCGCGGCTGCTGCGGGGTGGCCGACCGGAATCGGTGTCTCGGTCAACGTTTCGCCAGTGCAGTTGGTGTCGCGAGAGTTCGGTGCGATGGTGAAGAAAGCTCTGACGGATTCGGGCTTGGCTCCGCATCTGCTGCAGCTCGAAATCACCGAGACAGGTGTTGTGGACGATCGCGCGATCCGGGATCTCTACAAGCTGCGTGAGCTCGGGGTTACCGTCGCGCTCGACGATTTCGGCACCGGCTATTCTTCCTTCGCCACGCTCCAGAGACTTCCAATCGACGTTCTCAAGATCGATCGCATGCTGGTCACCGACTCGGACGATCCGAAGATGTCCGTGGTGAAGTCCATTGTCGAATTGGCCGCGGCCCTCGGTATGAAATCGTTGGCCGAGGGCGTCGAGACCATCGAGCAGTTCCGCCGCGTTCAGTGGGTCGGGTGTGACCTGGTCCAGGGCTATCACATCAGCAAGGCTCTGACCGCTGAGCGCGTCGATGTGTATCTTGCCGCCACGGACACGGAAACCGGGCGCAGCGTCCACCCACTTACGTGGCTGTGAATCAGATCTGAGCCGAGCGGATCGTATTACCGCCTGCCGCTTTCGCTTGATACATCATCGAATCCGCGACGTTTGTCGCCGCCAGGATTGCGGAAGCACCGCCGCTCCACGCCTTCGATTCGGCGGTCATCATCACAGCTCCGACGCTCACCGTTGTGGGGATCGCGTCGGAACAATCCGACAGCGCCGCGTTTATCCCTTCGATCAACAGGGTTGTCGATTCGGGATCACCGGCAATGACAGCCAGATATTCTTCTCCGCCCGTACGAGCGATGATTCCGTGTTCGCCGAGATGTGTGCTCAATCGGTTCGCGGTTCTTCTGATGACATGATCGCCTTCGGCATGACCGTGAAGATCATTCACCGTCTTGAATTTGTCGATATCGACGACGACGAAAGCGAGAGACGAAGAATCGTCTCGGGTGCTCTCGAAGAGATCGCCGACTGCCCCTTCCAGTCCCCGACGGTTGAACAGGCCAGTGAGGGGATCGCGGTCCGAATACTGGGCATCGCGGTAGAGAGTGCGCCAGGTCAGGTGCGCAAAAATGGGAACGAGTGTGACAGCTCCGAAAAGAACGGTGCCACGGGCCAGAAGCGTCGTGATATCGACGTCGCCTTCTAGATAGGCAAGAACAAAAACGGTAGTCGTGATGGTCGTCGACCAAACGACATGAGCGACAAGCCACCTTGCGCTGACAAAAAGAGTCGCAAAGGTTCCGGTGACTGCGAAGACGGTGCAACCGAACGTCGCGGACGAGCGATCCGGCACCAGAAGGACTGCGGCCGCGATCCCGAGATCTGCGAATATCCCGAATGCAAGCAACCCCCGGCGTCCGGGAAATGGTTGTGTGAACCAGCACGCGGCGATTCCCACACACGTGCAGATCATGAAAATCGAAAGTGCTTTGCCGGGAGTGGTCGGCGGCGTATCCGGGCCGATCAATTTGTAGAACGCGGAGAGTCCGAAGATGATCGTCATCATTCCGAGCAAGGTTCGGAAGATCGGAATGATTGCTCGGCCGGATCTCTGGTGCTTTATCCACTCGTAGTCGTGTGGTTCGTTGAACCATTCGTGAAGTGTTTGCCAAGAACTGTGCCCTTCGGGGGCGATGACAGGGCTCGGCATGCTGTCTATTTTGCCTTGAATTTAGGTAAAGAGAAAATCTGTGTTCGACCGGTTCCACCGGTTCGATTTTTTCGGGGAAGAGGTTCTCTTATCGAGTCGAGCGCTTACTCGATGCTTGTTTCAAGCCTTCTTCGAACTGCTGTGTGCGTTGTTCGAGGCGGTCGCGAACGATACGACTTTTCGCGTACGAGACCTTTTCACGCTGTAAGCGACGAGGATGACTCCCAGCGCGACCAGGCTTTGGACGAACTCCGCGCGCGTCGGTTCGTTGAGACCCATTCCCACCAGGATCACGAGAATCAGGCCGGTGACCACTATCGGTAGGCCGGGATACAACCAGACACGGAATTTCAGAATCTCGGGACTTTCGCGTTCCCATCGGCGTCGGAGGCGTAGTTCGGATACACAGATCAGGATGTAAACGAACAAACAGATTGCGCCGGACGAATTCACGAGGAACAGGAAGATCGTGTCTGGCCAGATGTAACCGGCCGCGATACAGAAATACCCGGCCACGGTGCAGGCGAGTACGCCCTTCACGGGCACGCCGCGACTGTTGGTCCGTGTCATCCATGCCGGCGCGTCGTTGTAGACGGAGAGTGCGAAGAGCATCCGTGACGCCGTGTACAGGCCGGAGTTGAGGCAGGACAGCACAGCGACCAGAACCACGAGATTGAGAATGTCGGCGGCGCCGGGAATTCCGAGCAGGTCGAGTGCGGAGATGAACGGAGAATCGCCGACGACGAACGAATCCCACGGCAGCATCGTCACGAGGAGGAAGGTGGCGACAACGAAGAACGCGAGAATGCGGAAGACGACGGTGTTCGTGGCTCGTCTGATCGCTCCGGCCGGTTCGGCGGATTCCGCTGCGGCGATTGTGACCAGCTCGGCTCCGGTCATGGAGAAGATCACGGCGACAACGCCCACCAGCACGGGGGTGAAGCCGTTCGGCAGAAATCCTCCGTGGCCGGTCAGATTACTGAAATCGACTTCACTGCCGGGCCAGATGCCGAAGACGAACAGACTGCCGAGCACGATGAAGCCGATGATGACGGCGACCTTGATACCTGCAAACCAGTATTCGGCCTCACCGAAGTTGCTGACGGAGAGAAGGTTGACCCCGGTCATCACCAACAGGAGTGCTGCTGACATGAGCCAGAGCGGTACACCATGGATCCACCGGGAGAGCAGGGTAGCTCCGACGACGGATTCGATGCCGACGACGATCACCCAGAAATACCAGTAGAGCCAGCCCGTGGTGAAACCCGCCCAGTCGCCCAACGCCATTCGCGCGTACTCGGTGAATGATCCCGTACACGGCTTGGCGACGGCCATTTCACCGAGCATGCGCATCACCAGGAACACGATGATGCCGCAGATCGCGCAAGTGATGACTGCGCCGGGGCCGGCCTGGTTGATGATTCCGCTCAGTCCGACGAAGAAACCGGCGCCGATGACACCACCCATGGAAAGCATGGTCAGGTGGCGCTTCTTCAATCCTGTCTTGAGCGTCGAATGAACGCTGGCGGCTTCGGCTGTTTCGGTGCTGCTGTCGGGCATCTGGGCTCAGCTCCTATTGCATGACGCGATCAGTTCTTTCGGAGAGACGCTAAGCTCGTCGTGTGATCCAGAACATGGACCTGATGTACAAATTGGAACTGAAGACTGTCAGTTCTGTCCACTGCCTTCGGAGGTTCCGGTAATGCCGATGACTGTCCGGCGCTTGGCGGCTACCAACTCTCTCGGTCTCTCGGTTGTTGCAGGTCATGGCCACGTCGATCTGCCGATCAGTTGGGCGCACGCAATCGAGTTGCAGGATCCGAGTCGATGGCTCGCCGGTGGAGAGCTTGTCATGACGACGGGGCTGCACCTTTCGCGATCGGCGACAAAGCAGTACGAGTACGTCGAGCGCATTGCGCGGACCGGCGCCGTGGCACTGGCATTCGACACCGGCACCGTGCACGAGAAGGTGCCGAACGCGATCATCAGGGCCGGCGACGAACTGGGTTTTGCCGTGCTTTCCGTCGCCAAGGAGACGCCGTTCATCGCCATCTCGCGGGCCGTGATCGACGAGCTGACCGCCGACCAGATACGAACGGTGCAGGCGGTGGTCGATGCCCAGGAGAAGTTGGCGCGTGCCCTGCTCGACGGAGTGCCGGCCCTGATCGCTGCACTGGGTCGAGCGGTTCACGCAGCAGTGTGCGTTCTCGATCGGGACGGAGCGGTGCTCGCTCTGACGGAAAGTGCGAGTTCGTCTCTGCCCGAACGCATCAGGGAGCGATCAGGCAAGGAGCGCAGCCGGGTCGTGGTGGACGACGACGGCCATCTGGCCATTCACAAGCTTGCCGTGAGCGGCACGCTGGCGGTGGCGTCCGATGCTGCCTTGGATCAGTCCGAACGACTGCTGGTCGGCCACGCGGTGTCGCTGTTGACCATCGAGCTCGCCAAGCCGTTGCGGGTTGTCGATGCCGAACAACGGCTGAGGTTGGCGGTCGCGACGATGGTGCGCCAGGCTGGCGGCGAAGTAGACGAAAGTCTGTTGCGGTACTTCGGATTCGAATCCGGATCCCCGGTGGTTGCAACTGCCTTGACCGATGTCGGGCCTTTGCTGGCGGCAACCGATATCACTTCAGCGGCCCTCGAAGAAGTGGCGGTGCCGTACCTGTTGGCTCCACTGAATGACGGCACCGGCGTGTGGTTCGTCGTGAAAAGTGAAGTTGCGGAGAAGGTCGCGCGCAGTGTGTATGCGAGAGTGCGGGAGAATTCACGCCGGAGTATCAACGGCGGAATCGGTAGCGTCCGGCCGATGAGCGGTGTAGCAGCGAGTCTGCGCGAGGCCGTCTCTGCTGCCAAAGTGGGGCAGGTCGATGGACACACGCTCGTTCCGTTCTCGGAACTCGGGACTTTCAGTCTCTTGTTGAGTGTGCAGTCGAACGATGTTCTGCAGTCGATCGCGGCCGGCGGCCTCGGTGTGCTGGAAGGCTACGATGCCGAGAACGGTTCCCGTCTGGTGGACTCGATCGAAGCGTTCCTGCACCACAATGGACAATGGGAGTCCGCTGCAACGCAGTTGGGTGTTCACCGGCACACGCTGCGTAACCGCATGGACAAGGCCGCCGAGTTGATCGGCCGAGATCTCGATTCCGCCCACACACGGTCCGAGTTGTGGATCGCACTCAAAGCTCGTGAACTGCTGCAGGCGGAATCGAATTCAGATCACGCTCGGCCGCCCCTGAGATAGACGGTGGTGGTGTGAGTGAAGAACTCCCGCGCCGCGTCGCCTTGTTCCTTGGGCCCGTATCCACTCTTCTTCGCACCGCCGAAAGGTACGTGAGGATCAGCGCCTGCCGATTCCGAGTTGACGTGCAGGATCCCCACGTCCAGGTCATCGATACCGGCAAGTGCGCTGGTCAGGTCCTGAGTGAACAGCGCTGCGGACAAACCGAATTCGCCCTCGTTCGCCAAGCGGAATGCGTCTGCAGTTGTTGCTGCCCGCTGCACCGCAAGCACCGGGCCGAAAAGTTCCTCGAACCATAGTTCGGTGCTCGCCGACAGTTCCAGCACCGTCGGCCGGACGTAGTGGCCCGATTCCGGCGCTTCGGCGCTGGCCACAACTCTGGCGCCGCCGCCGACGGCTCGATCGATTCCCTCGATGATCGTTTGCTGTGCGTATGCGCTGACCACAGGACCTGTAGTGACGTCGGGATCGAGTGGATCTCCGACTCTCAATTCTTCGACCTCGACGGTCAGCCTCGCCAAGAATTCCTCGGCGATGGATTCGTGGAGCACCAGACGCGAAGTGGCCGTGCATTTCTGGCCGGTTGACCGGAATGCTCCCAACATGACCTGCTCGACTGCAAGCTCGAGATCTGCGTCGGCAAGTACGATGGCTGCGTTCTTTCCACCCATTTCCGCCTGGGCCGGAACTCCGCGCGCTGCAGCAGATCCCGCGATTCTTCGGCCGACGCCGGTGGAACCGGTAAAGGTGACGGCGTCGAGGTCCGGGTGGTCGACCAGCGCTTCACCTGCCGCGCTGTCGGCAAGGATCATGTTCAGGACGCCATCGGGTAGGCCCGCTTCGGTCAATGCCTGCGCGAGACGGAAGGCCAGAAGGGGCACCGCGGCAGCCGGTTTCCAGACAACAGTGTTTCCGTATACCAAGGCGGGCGCAATCTTCCACGCCGGGATCGCGATCGGGAAGTTGAACGGCGTGACGACGCCTACCACGCCGAGAGGTTTGCGAGTGACAAGAATTTGCTCGCCGCTACGTGGGGAGGAATACAACGTCCCGGACTCGCGGTCTGCGGCGTTGCCGTAGTAACGCAGAATCTGCGCAGCCCGGCGCACTTCTCCGATACCCTCGGCCAGCGTTTTCCCCTCTTCGCGGGTGAGTTCTTCGCCCCAGGCATCGGCGTTGGTTTCGATGATTTCCGCTGCGCGAGTGAGGTATGCGCCGCGTGCGGACATCGGTAGGCGCGCCCAGTCGTTCGCGGCGATGCGGGCGACGCGAACACCGGTCGCCATTTCAGATGCGCCGGCGCGGCCTCCGGTGGCGACAACTTCGTCGGGGCGAGCCGGGTTGGTGTCCGTCAGTGTGCCTTCGCTACCCGTGACCCAAGCTCCGCCGATCAAGCTGTGAACAACGACGCTCATCGGACTGCTGTCACAGCGTCGCGAAGGATGCCGAGTCCTTCGGCCAGCAATTCGTCGGAGATGCTCAGCGGCGGGAGGAATCGAACGACGTTTCCGTAGGTTCCGGCAGCGAGGAGAAGTAGGCCGTGCGCGTGGGCGTAGCTGACGATCTGGGCGACGGCCTCGCGATTGGGAGCCTTGTCTTCGCCGTGGATCAGCTCGATTGCAATCATGGCGCCGCGTCCACGAATGTCGCCGATTATATTTGTGTCCGAAGCGATTTCGGACAGCCCTGTGGTCAGGATTTCGCCGATGTCCTTTGCTCGGTCGAGGAGGCCTTCCACCTCGATCGTCTCGAAAACTGCCAGGGCGGCCTCGCAGGCCACGGGATTGCCGCTGTACGTACCGCCGATACCACCGGGATGCGCGGCGTCCATGACGTCGGCACGGCCGGTCACGGCGGCGAGTGGCATTCCGCCGGCGAGACCTTTTGCAGTTGTGATGATGTCGGGGACGAAGTCCTCACTCTCGCTGGCGAACCAGGCTCCAGTTCGTGCGATACCGGTCTGGACCTCGTCCGCGACGACGAGAATGCCGCGCTCACGGCAGAATTCGGCGATGCGCTTCAGGAATCCCGGAGCGGGAACGATGAAACCTCCCTCACCCTGAATCGGTTCCACGACCACAGCGGCTACCGATGCGGCACCGATCTGAGTGTCGATCGCAAGACGGAATTGGGCGAATGCTTCGTCGGCAGCGTTTTCGGGGCCGCTCGGCCAACGGTAGGGGTAGGCCATCGGAACCCGGTAGACCTCTGGTGCGAACGGGCCGAATGTGGCCTTGTACGGCTGGTTCTTGGCCGTCATCGTCATGGTCATCAGCGTGCGACCGTGGAATGCGTGGTCGAAGACGACAACTGCCGGGCGACCGGTGGCGGCACGTGCGTATTTCACGGCGTTCTCGAGCGCCTCGCTGCCGGTGTTGAACAGCGCTGTTCGCTTCTCGTGATCTCCCGGGGTCAGGCGGTTGAGCGCTTCGCAGACCTCGACGTACCCCTCGTAGGGGTTTGCGAGGAAACACGTATGGGTGAACTGACCGAGCTGGCGTGTGGTGCGTTCGACCACGCGCGGCGCACTGTTTCCGACGGTGGTCACGGCGATGCCGCTGCCGAAGTCGATGAACGAGTTGCCGTCGACGTCGACGACAACTCCTCCGCCCGCTGCAGCTACGTAAATGCTGGATCCGCTGGTCAGTCCGGCCGGCAGTGCGGCGCTCCGGCGCTTCGCCAAAGTGCGCGAGTTGGGGCCAGGCACTTCGGTGACGAGGCGTCGTATCTGGGGAAGGGTCGGTCCACCGGTGCACGTTTCCGTGCCGTGCTCGAGAATGGTCATCGCAGTGCCTCCAGTTGTTTTCCGAACTGTAGGACGGCGATTAACAGACCGGACATGGCCGGATTGTCGAGTGGCTTCTACTTCATAGGACGCCGCGTCCAGCTAGTTATTCGCGAAACTGCCGAGGAACCGCTGCAACAGTGGGTTGTAGATCTCGGGTGCTTCCCAGAACGCTGCGTGCCCGACACCGGGAATCACGTGGTAGGTGCCCTCCCAGAGATTCGCGAAGGTCAACGACGCGACATACGAGGTGTTCACGAACGGGTCCTCGGCGCCGTCGATCACCGCGAGAGGCACAGACGCCGTTGCAACCAGGGACTTCTGATCCGATTCGCGGCCCGCGCCGAATGCGTCGAACATGATCTTGCGAGCGCGCCCGTCCGTGCGTATCGCGGCGTCGAGGGCTGACTGCTCGAAGGGAACGGCGGTCATCCGTGCGTAGAGTTCGGCTTCCTGCGCGGTGATGACCTCGGTGCCGCCGATGGACAATCCGTCGCCGGCATTGAATGCGTCGCCGAGCGTCTCGGGATTTGCCGGTGGCGTACCGGTGATGACGACTCCGGTGAGCCCGGGGAATTTCGCGATCAACTCGAGGGCGATGTGTCCGCCGAGCGACCACCCGACGACAACCGCTCGTTCGACGCCGAGTTCGGCTAGAACATCGACGATGGCGTCGGCGTAACCGTTCTGCGTGTACGCGGCTTCGGGTTCGCTCGCGTCCTCGGAGTCGCCGTGGCCGAGCAGGTCCAGAGTGATCATGCGGTAGTCGCCCGCCCAGCCGGCGTCGACCTGATGACGGAAGATGGAGCGGCTGGCTGAGTTTCCGTGGATGAAGACAACCGGGAAACCATCGGTGGCACTGTCGTCGACTGCCATGACGCCATGCCGGGTTTCGATCTTGGTGGTTGTCATCGGAATCCTCATCGTTCGAAGTGCACGGTCAGCGGGTATCCACGCTACCGGGCATATGCGGCATAGAGTTCACCCGTGGACTTCGCATTGCGCTCGTGCAGTTGGCACGGTCACGAGACCTACGCTCCGGACGAACCTGAGCTGCGGGATCGACTTCATGTGGAGACAGCGGTAGGACAGGCTTGGCGGTGTCTACGTTGCGGCAACTTCGTCCCGGGAGCACCGCGAGCGTCCGGGCCGGCGGACGCCGCTCCCGAGGTTCCGCGGGGACGGCTGCTTCGCGACCGGTTGATCATGCGACTTCTTGCCACCGAGAGAATGTTCCGCGCTCTGGGGTTGGTTCTTCTGGCGATCGGGGTGTTCAAACTCAGATCGTCGAAGGGGCGCGTCGAGGACGCCTTCGAGAACGAATTGCCGTTGATCAGACCATTGGCCCGCCAGCTGGGTTGGAACATCGACGATTCCAAACTGGTCCATCACATCGAGCAGGCGTTTTCGTTGTCGGCGACGACGCTCACCTGGATCGCGGTCGGTCTGTTGGTCTACGCCGGCCTGCAAGTGATCGAGGCCGTCGGGCTGTGGATGGTCAAACGCTGGGGCGAGTACTTCGCAGTGGTGGCGACCAGCTTGTTCCTGCCCCTCGAAATCTACGAATTGACCGAGAAGATCACGTGGTTGAGGGCCGGGCTGCTGCTGGTGAACGTCGCCGCCGTCGTGTGGCTGATCTGGAGCAAGCGGCTATTCGGTGTCCGCGGCGGTGGCGCGGCGTATCACGCCGAACATTCGGAGGAGAGCCTGATGACGGTGGAGCGGGCCGCGGTCAAACAGGCTTCGTGAGACCGGCTTTCGACGCGGCAGCACCAGCCAGTGTTGCTGCCCCGATCGTGATCATGGCGGCGAGGAGGATGGCTGCGGGTTCACCGTCGCCCATCACCCCCAATTGAGTGCCCACCGTCACTGCGGCAACCGGTACTCCCAGTTGTGCGGCGGACAGCACGCTGAGCGGGAGCGGAAGACCGAGGACGCGTATCGCGGCGTGAACCACGAGAGTTGCTCCGCCCAAGACCAATCCGAGCCAGATGGCGGACGGATGAGTGACGAGGTCGCGCAGATTGATCGCCGCTCCCAACCAGACGAAGAAGAGGGGCGCGAAGAAGCCGTCGGTGATCGCGAAGAGTTGTTTGGCGAGGCGGCGGGGTTCACCGATTGCGGCCAGGACCAGTCCGAAGGCGAAGCCCGCGAGCATGATCGACACGTGAGTGCTGGAGGCCAGCGCTGCCAGAGAAAAGAGGATCACCAGATTGATCCGGAGTTCGAGTGCAAACTTTCGTTTCTCCGAGAATTTGTGGAGCTTTCGCCAATGGCCGGACCGGTGGAAGGCTCGCAGTACGAAGAACAAGGCAACCGCACACGCCGCCACCGCCAATGCGCCGACACCGGCACGAGGGGCATTGTCCGGATCGATCACCAGAGGCAGCGCGACAATGCAGACGGTGTCCGCGATCGCGACCTGGGCAGTCATCTGCAGAACCGAGGTTCCACCGAGCCCCAGCGAATCGACGATGGGGAGAATCAACGCCGCGGACGACGACGCGATCAGGACCGCGTACAGCGCGGCGTGACCGGTGCCGAATGCCGTCGCCGCACCGTAGCCGGCAACCACCGACAGGAGTCCGACGACAACCGAGCGAACGGCACCCTTGCCGATTGCCGCACGAACTGCCGGATCGCGGACCGGGACGTGTGAGCCGGCCACCATCATCGTGAGCGCGAACCCGATATCGGCCAGGAACGTGAAAGTCTGGTCCGAAGAGTCGAGCAGCCCGAAACCGGTGACACCGAAGACGACGCCCGCGGCAAGTTCGCCGACCACCACGGGGACATGCCAACTGACGCGAGCGCCGAGTAGCGGACCGAGGATGCCGGCCAGCGCGACGAGGGCAAGGATGCCGAAGGTCATCGACGACCTACGACGTCACTGTCGAGGGAGCGATCTTTGCAGGGATGCCGGTGTTCTCGTCCACGTGGTAGCTCGCACAGACACGGTGGTAGCCGTCGGCGATCTGCGCCGGTACTCCGGCGCGGAAGTCTCCCTGCACCAGCAGGATCGGAGACAGCGCGATCCCCTTGCGGATCTTCAACAGGTCGGCAGCAACGTGCGGGTTGTCGACCGGGAGCAGGGGTAGCCCGGCGGCCCGCAGGATGTCCTTGGCCTTCTTCGAGACCAGCGTCGCCGTTTTGAGGGCGTACACGAGAGCTTGGACCTGAACCGGTGTCGCGCCCAACTGGAGGTAATCGCGGGCCGCCGGGTAGTCGTGCTCGTCCGGCAGGTCCTTCCAGAGAACGGCAGGAGCCTTCTCGGCTACCTTCGGCTCTGCTGTCTTGGGAGCCTTCGGCTGGGCTGTCTTGGGAGCCTTCGGCTGGGCTGCCTTCGACGTTTTGCTCTTGGCCATCTGTGCTGTTTCCTTCAGTGTCGGTCCGCGAGTGGAGCTGGTGCAGAAATCGTGCACTATCAGCGCCGCAGGCACCACATCGGAGCTGTTTGGCCCCCTAGGCGGCGGGTAATCAGCAGACTGCGGGGGAACGAGCAGGAGGCGAAGCAATGAAGCGGATTCTCGCAGTGCTCGCAGCGCTGATCCTGGCGGTGTTCGCACTGACCGCGTGCAGTGACAACAACGATTCGTCGGACAACGATTCGGCCGATCACGACGGCATGGCGATGACCAGTATGCCGATGACCAGCATGCCGACCAGTATGTCGATGCCGAGCATGCCTCTGGGTATGTCGACGCCGGGAGCGTCGTCGATGGGAATCGTGATCAGCGGCTTCGAGTATTCGACGCCGGAGTCGGTGATGCCTGGACAGGTACTGACCATTCAGAACAACGACACCGTCGAGCACTCGGTCACGTCCGATACCGCAGGGTTGTTCAACGAGGACATCGAAGCGGGTGAGACCGAAACCATCACGGTGCCGAACGAGCCTGGAACATACACGTTCCACTGCACCTACCATCCGAGTATGCGCGGCACCTTGACGGTCAAGTAGAGGTCGTCTCCGTCCGGCGTAGCTTTTGCTCCGGAAACTTCGGCGGCGCGCACCCGATCAGACTGGTGGAGAACAGATCCGGGTGTACGGTTTTCAGGTGCGCCGGAGAATTGCGATCAGTGTCGTCACGCTCGTGGTTTGTGCCCTCGGCTTTTCGCCGCCGGCGCTCGCGGATCCACCGAACGGCTCGTATTCGTCACAGCTGCTGTACTTCTCGGTCGATGTCGGGCCTGAACTCTCGACGCCCTGCACCGTCGTCGGTGAACTTTTTGTTCCCGACGGCGTCGATGCGGACAACCCAGCGCCCGCGATCCTGACCACCAACGGGTTCGGTGGTTCGTACAAGGACCAGATTCCCGCTCTGCAGAACTTCGCCGAGAACGGGTATGTCGGACTGACGTATTCGGGATTGGGTTTCGGCGGCTCGAGTTGCAAGATCACACTTGATTCTCCCGCGTACGACGGCGTCGCCGCCTCCCAGTTGGTCAGCTTCCTCGGCGGCCAAGAAGGGATTGCCTTCACGGATCAGGCTCTGACGCAGCCCTATCCGGCGCTCACCGCGGTGGTACAGGACTCCGTCGATCACACCGGTGCACCGTCGACGAACGACCCGCGGGTCGGAATGACGGGTGGCTCCTACGGCGGCGGCATTCAATTCGCCGCCGCGAGTGTCGATCCCCGTATCGACACGATCATCCCCATGATCACCTGGAACGATCTCTCGTATTCTCTGGCGCCCAACAGCACGGGAATCATCTCCGGTGTGTCGACAGCGGAGCCGGGAGCTGCGAAGGTGCTCTTTGCATCGCTGCTCTTCGGCGCGGGCATCGCGAATCCCGGTGTGGACGGCTACATCGCGGATCCCGCACGGCTACCCGGCTGCCCGAACTACGTCCCTTACATGTGCAACGCGATCGCCGAGGCGGTCGTGACCGGCGACATCGGACCGCAGGTAGTGAGTGAGCTCCGAGCGTCGTCGGTCTCGTCGTTCGTCGACCGGATCAACATTCCGGTACTGCTTGCTCAGGGACAACAGGACACCCTGTTCGATCTGAACGAGGCAACCGCGACTTACGACGCGCTGAAGGATCGTGGCGTCGATGCCAAGATGATCTGGCATTCGTGGGGGCACAGCCACTTGGCCGCTGCGCCCGGCGAATTCAGCTTTTCCGCTCCCGACGAAGACGCGCAATACGAAACCGGTCGCTTCATGGACTGGTTCGATCACTACCTCAAGGACGAGAACACGGAGACGGGACCGGAATTCGCGTATTTCCGTAACTGGATCGACTACGAGGGAAACGCGGCGCCGGCATACGCGACGTCCGACACCGTCGATGTCGGGACCGCCCGCGCCTTCCATCTGTCCGCTGACGGGGGACTGCTGCCGGACGGCACGCCGGTGATACCTGGTCCGAAGACGATCGTCACGGCACCGGGTGGGCTGCCGACGGGCATAGAGCCGCTCAATATCAATCCGGCCGGAGACATTCCGAATGCACAGATTCCGGGAACCGAGGCGCTCTGGACCACTGCGCCGATGACCGAGGCGATGGACGTGGTGGGAGCTCCCACTCTGACGCTGCGTGTTGCGGCGCCCGGACAGCCGGTGGTGTTCGCGAAACTCTACGACGTGGCCCCGGACGGAACTTCCTCGCTGATCAACGGACTGATTGCGCCCATACGCATCAGTGATCCGTCCCAGCCGGTCCCGGTGACGATGCCGGCGATAGTGCATCGATTCGAGCCAGGGCATTCCGTGCGTCTCGCGATCACCGGTGGCGACATCAGTTTCCGTGGGGGACTGCAAGGTATGCCGGTGACGATCTTTGCCGACGGTTCCGGCCCCCTCGAACTTCCCGTCGTGAGCTGAAACACCGTGGGCTGAATTTCAGCGGGTGATGGTTCGACTGTCGCCGCGGAACTCGGCCACGACGGTGTCGCCGTTGCGAACGGTCACGTCGTAGATCCCACTTCGACCGCCTCGTGCCTTCTCGGTGGCGACCGCGGTCAAGGTGTCGCCCAGACGGGTCGGACGTAGAAATCGGATGTCCGCGCGCGCTGCAACGGCTGAATCCTCGTAGCCGTTGCAGGCGAGCGCAAACGCGGTGTCCGCGAGCAGGAAAACATAACCACCGTGTGTGATTCCGTGACCGTTCACCATGGTTTCGCCCACGGTGACGGTCACGGTTGCGCTACCGGGCGCCAGCTCGGAAATCTCGATACCGAGTGCCTGCGACGCCTGGTCCGCGTCGAACATCTCTCTGGCGGTGATGCTTCCTGTACTCACGAGACAACTCCTGTGGGATCGGAGAATTGCAGGGGTCTAGAGGACCGAGACAACTTCCTGGACGTACATGTCGACTGTGCCGGTGGCAAAGTTTGCGACATCTTTTCCAGCGGCGCCCATCTCCGGGGACTTCAGGCCGCTCTGCATCGTCTCGAGATCGGGAAACACCAGGTTGGCGACGGCGTAGAAGACTGGATCGGAGCCGTCAAGCGTCGAGCACTTGCTGAACGTGAAGTCCGAGAGTCCTGGCACTGCGCTGGCGAGCGGGACGTGGATCTCGTTGTAGTACTTGTCGAAAGCCTCCGGATCGGTGGGGCGTCCGTAACATACTGCTACTCGATAGGTCATGTGCTTTCAATTCCCTTCGGGGCGAGTCTTGGCTACCAGAGTCAGGACGTCGTATGTCGCGACCGGATCGTTGTCCTGGTTCGTCACCACGGCATCCCAACGAACCTCACCGTAGTCGGCGCTGCTGCGAGGTGTGATGGTCTTGGCTGTGAGGGTGACCGTCAGGCTGTCTTCGGCTTTCACCGGGGTCAGGAACCTGAGGCTGTCCACGCCGAAGTTCGCGAGAACCGGGCCGGGAGCCGGGTCGACGAACAGACCGGCAGCGAGTGAGACAACCAGATAGCCGTGTGCGACGATGCCGCCGAACAGCGGGTTCGCCGCTGCGGCCACCGGATCGGTGTGTGCGTAGAAGGTGTCACCGGTGAACTCTGCAAAATGATCGATGTCTGCGAGTGTGACCTGGCGCGGACCGCCGACAACGGTGTCGCCGATCTTCAACTCGGCGAGACTCTTTCGGAATGGATGTTCGGATCCGGTCGTGCGCGCTGACCCGCTGAACCAGCGCTCGCCGACCGCGGTGAGCACGTCGGGTGTGCCCTGCACGGCCGTCCGCTGCATGTGGTGTAGAACTCCGCGGATGCCACCCAGCTCCTCACCGCCGCCGGCACGGCCCGGACCGCCGTGTACGAGGACTGGAAGGGGAGAGCCGTGGCCGGTGGATTCCTTGGCGTCGTCGCGGTTCAGGACGAGCACTCTGCCGTGAAAAGCTGCGAGGCCCAGCACCAGTCGACGTGCGATGTCGGTGTCGGCAGTGACCACCGAGGCGACGAGGCTTCCCTCGCCACGGGCCGCGAGTTCGATCGCATGATCGATGCCGTCGTATCCGATGACGGTGCTGACGGGTCCGAAGGCCTCCAGCTCGTGTACCTCGTGCGCATTCTCTTCCGCCCGGAGAAGGACAGGGGAAAGGAAGGCCCCTGACTGGCCGTCGGCACCGACCACGTCGACGTTGTCCGGGTCTCCGAATACGATAGTTGCCGACTTCGTCAGACCGCGAATGGATTTCAAGACTTCATCGCGCTGCTCGATGCTGGCGAGAGCTCCCATCGTGACGCCGTCGGCATCGGGGTGTCCCACGACCACTTTGTTCAGTCGCTCGGATGCGGCATCGACAACGGCGTCGACCAGCGAGACCGGCACCAGGGCGCGCCGGATCGCCGTGCACTTCTGACCCGCCTTGACTGTCATTTCGGTGACGAGTTGTTTGACGTACAAATCGAATTCGGGCGTTCCTGGTACGGCGTCCTCGCCAAGGATCGACGCGTTGAGTGAATCGGCCTCGGCATTGAAATGGACGCCCTTGCCGACGACGTTCGGGTGAGCACGCAGCGTTGCGGCGGTGTCGGCGGATCCGGTGAATGCCACTGAGTCCTGCCCGCCGAGGTGATCGAGGAGGCCCCGTGCACTACCGGAGAGCAGTTGGACGGAACCCTCCGGGAGCAAGCCTGATTCGATGATGCGCCGGAAGACGAGTTCGGTGAGATATGCCGTGGAACTGGCAGGTTTGACGATGGACGGCACACCCGCGATGAATGCCGGTGCCAGCTTCTCCAGGAACCCCCACACCGGGAAATTGAAGGCGTTGATCTGTACGGCGACGCCGCGGCGTGACGTATAGATGTGTTGCCCGAGGAAAGTTCCGCCCTTGCCCAGAGCTTCGACGTTTCCGTCCAGAAAGACTGTGCTGTCGGGCAATTCGCGCCGAGCCTTGCTTGCGTAGCTCAGCAGGGTTCCGAATCCACCGTCGATGTCCACGCCGGAATCTCGCGTCGTCGCGCCGGTGGCAGTGGAGAGTGCGTAGAACTCGGCTTTTCCTGCCATCAACGTGAGGGCGAGAGCCTTGAGCGCGCCGGCACGTTCATGGAAGGTCATCGCAGACAGTGCAGGCCCGCCGACCTCGCGTGCGTACGTAACCATCTCGGCGAGGTCGACGCCGGTTGCGGAGATCCGGGCCACCTCCGATCCGTCCACTGCGCTCGGCAACGGGGTACCTGCGTCCGGTGCGGCGTACCAGCGACCGGCTACATAGCTTTCCAACAGTCTGCTCACGACAACTCCATCTCACCGTACGTTCGGTCGGTAATTACGATCGCCCGGTAACGCCGCGTTGTCAAGGATTCGGCAGAACTGCCTGGAATCAGGCCTTGCGAAGTCCGTCGAAAGTGACGGCGACGACCGCGTCGGCAATGTCGGAGACGGACTCGCCCGCTCGGGGTTTGTACCACTCGATCAGTGAGTTGACGGTGCCGAACATCAGCTTGCTGGCGAGGGCCGGTTCGATGTCCGGGCGCAGGTCTCCCTCCGCTGCGGCGGACGAGACGAGGCCTCCGACAAAGTTGTCGAATTCGCGTCGACGGGCGAGTGCGGCCCGCTCGACCGTCGTGTTGCCGCGGACGCGCAGGAGCAGGGTGACGTACGGAAGCTCTGCGACCAGCACCTCTACGCTGCGCCGGACCAGGTATTCGAGCCGGTCGATGTACGGACCGGTGGTGGCGCCTTCTTCGGTCGTGACCGCAAACAGGGCGTTGAGTGCACGCGAAAGTGCGAGTTCGAGAAGTTCCGACTTGCCGGACACGTGGTGGTAGATCGAGGACTTCGTGATGCCGAGCTTCTTGGCGAGCACCTCCATGCTGGCGCCGTCGTAGCCCTTGTCGTTGAACACCTTTACAGCCACGGCTAAGAGCGAATCGAGGTCGTAGCCGGGACGTCCGGGGAGGCCGGTGCGTCGAGTGGGGCGTGCCGTAGTCATGCCCCCATCTTCTCAGTTCGGGCAAAGCTGTGCACCAACCTCGTTTTCACCCTTGCCAAACGACCGAATGTTCGGTTATTAATGTAAGAGAGCGAGAAGGAGCGAATGTGAACACCCTGCACGTGGACGAGCGCGAGGATCGCGTCGTGGTCACCCTCGACAGGCCCGCGCAACGCAACGCGATCAACGCGGAAATGATCGACGAACTGCATCAGGTTTGTGGACGCCTCGAACGGGATCCGAAGCTGCTCCTGCTTGCCGGGCGCGGAGACCACTTCGCGGGCGGCGCTGACATCGCGGAGCTCCGAGCGCGCGGACGAGAGGAAGCGTTTGCGGGTATCAACCGGACCCTGTTCGACCGTATCGGAAAGCTCCCGCTGCCCACCGTGGCCGCCGTGAGCGGCTATGCGCTCGGCGGCGGGGCAGAGTTGACCTACGCCTGTGACATTCGCGTCGCGACAACGACGGCGGTCTTCGGTAATCCCGAGCCCAATCTCGGCATAATGGCAGCCGCCGGCGCCAGCTATCGGCTGCCGAAGCTCGTCGGAGTCTCGATCGCGAAGCAAGTGCTCCTCGGTGCCAGGAACCTCGACGCCGAGCAGGCGCTACGAGCGGGCCTGGTTGTCGAGGTGACCGAACCGAACTGCCATGTCGATGCAGCGCATCGGCTGCTCGACCGTATTTCCCGACTGTCCCCGCTGGCACTGCGATTGACGAAGATCATTGTCGACGCGCCGGGATCGCATCCGTTTGCCGACGACATCGCCCAAGCTGTCCTGTTCGAGAGTTCGGACAAGCGTGATCGCATGACGGCCTTCCTGGAGAAGAAATCATGACTGAAGCAGTTGCACCGAAGACCGTCGGAGTCATCGGCGGTGGACGTATGGGTGCAGGTATCGCCCAGGTGTTCGCCGGTCTCGGCGGGGCGGTCACCATCGCGGAGAGTGGCGACGCCGAGGCAGCGTTACAGCGTGTTTCCACCGGCCTCGACCGCGCCCACGAGCGAGGGAAACTCGGCGACCAGGATCCCGCGACGGTCCTCGCGCGCGTGAGCGTCGTAGGCGCAGTGAGCTCCTTACCCCCGTCGCTCGACCTGATCGTCGAGGCGGTCCCGGAAATTGCGGCCCTCAAGGTCGAGGTGCTCGCCGCTGCGGAAACCGTTGCCGGAGAACGCACCGTGATCGCCAGCAACACCAGTTCCATGTCGATCGCCGAACTCGGCGCAGCGCTGACGGATCCGAGCCGGTTCATCGGTATGCACTTCTTCAATCCAGTCCCGGCGTCGTTGTTGGTCGAGATCGTCCGGGCACCTCAGACCCGCCCCGAGGTTGTCGACTCGGTACGGGCATGGGTGTCGATGCTCGGCAAGGCCGAGGTGCTCGTCAACGACTCACCTGGTTTTGCAACCAGCCGGCTTGGCGTCGGTCTCGGGCTCGAAGCCATCCGCATGCTCGAAGAAGGTGTGGCGGACGCGGAATCGATCGACCGGGCCATGGAATTGGGGTACCGGCATCCGATGGGGCCGCTTCGTTCGACAGATCTGGTCGGGTTGGATGTGCGCCTGGCGATCGCCGAACACCTCGCGAGCACTCTCGGTGATCGATTTACTCCTCCAGCATTGCTGCGAGAGAAGGTGGCTCGCGGCGAGTTGGGGCGCAAGACGGGACAGGGTTTTCACACATGGAGCTGAACCGAACTGCCTGCGAAAGGAACATCGATGACTGACGTGATCCGCTTGGAGATCGAGCGAGGTTTGGCGACAATCACTCTCGACCGGCCTGAGGCAGCCAATGCCGTCAACGGCGAAATGAAGTCTCAGCTGCTCGAAGCGTTGCTGCAGGTCCGCGCGGACGCAGGCGTTCGAGCGGTGTTGATTCTCGCCGAAGGCAAGAACTTCTGCGTCGGTCAGGATCTGGGCGAGCACGCGGCAGCGTTGAATGCTGATCCGGCGCACGCGATGGATACCGTCGCCGCGCACTACAACCCCATCGTCACGGCGCTGTCGACGCTCTCTGTCCCGGTAGTGGTGGGTATCGGTGGGGCCTGCGTCGGGGCCGGGTTGGGGATCGCGTTGGCCGGAGACATCCGGGTCGTGGGGGCTCGCGCGAGCTTTGCGACGGCATTCACCGGCATCGGTCTGGCCAGTGACTCCGGGCTCAGTCATGCGCTCGTGCACGCGCTCGGACCTAGCCGTGCCAGTGGCCTGATGTTGCTCGGCGACAAGTTCGACGCGCAGAGCGCACTGGAGTGGGGCTTGGTTCATCGCGTGGTGGCCGACGAGGACGTCGCAGCTGAGGCTCGGGTACTCGCGCGTCGGCTTGCCGACGGACCCACCGCGGCCTTCGCCCACGTGAAATCGCTGATCCGTGCCGTTGCTCCTGGGCTTTCCCAGGCGCTGGAGGCCGAGGCGAACGCACAGGTGGAGCTGGGTTCGACGGCAGATCATCAAGGCGCAGTCACGGCTTTCCTGTCGAAGCAGAAGCCGGTTTTCGAGGGCCGCTGATTTCTGGTGCGTCGAAAGATTCTCTTGTGCGCTGGGACACCTCGGTGCATACTAGTTACCAACCGATCATTCGGTAATAAAAGGTAGGTACGATGACCAACGTGGAAGCTCCACAAGACCTGCAGAACCTGTTCGACGAGACGATCGCGGCAGACCAGCGCATCGAGCCTCGCGACTGGATGCCGGACGGCTACCGCAAGACTCTGATTCGTCAGGTTGCCCAGCATGCCCACTCCGAGATCATCGGAATGCAGCCCGAGGGAAACTGGCTCACCCGTGCGCCTTCGTTGCGACGCAAGGCGATCTTGATGGCGAAGGTCCAGGACGAGGCCGGGCACGGTCTGTATCTCTACTCCGCGGCCGAGACGCTCGGTGCCGATCGTGGCGATCTGACCACCAAACTGATCGAGGGAAAGCAGAAGTACTCCTCGATCTTCAACTATCCGACGCTGACCTACGCCGACGTGGGTGTGATCGGCTGGCTGGTCGACGGAGCCGCTATCTGCAATCAGGTTCCGCTGTGCCGCAGCTCCTTCGGGCCGTATGCGCGCGCGATGATCCGTGTGTGCAAGGAGGAATCGTTCCATCAGCGGCAAGGCTTCGAGTTGTTGGCGACGATGATGCGCGGCACGGAAGCTCAACGTGCGATGGTGCAGGAAGCCGTCGACCGATGGTGGTGGCCCGCTCTGATGATGTTCGGGCCGCCGGACGACGAATCGCCGAACACCGAGCAGTCGATGAAGTGGCGCATCAAGCGGCACACGAACGACGAACTGCGGCAGCGATTCGTGGACATGTCGATACCGCAGGCCGAGGTACTCGGTGTGACCTTCCCTGATCCCGACCTGCGCTGGAACCCCGAGCGTGGCGCACACGATTTCGGCGAGCCGGACTGGAGCGAATTCATGGATGTGGTCCGCGGCAACGGAGCGGCGAGCGTCGAGCGGATCACCAATCGGAAAGCCGCACACGACAACGGGGCCTGGGTTCGCGACGCCGCCCACGCCTTTGCACAGCGCGAGAGACTCGCGCACGATCGCACGACTGGGGAAATATCATGAGCGAGAACGATCAGGTGCGGGGCGAATGGCCTTTGTACGAGGTATTTCTGAGGGGAAAGCGCGGACTGAACCACGTGCATGTCGGATCCCTGCGCGCGGCAGACGACCAGATGGCGCTACGCCACGCGCGCGACGTCTACACCAGACGTAACGAAGGCGTGAGTATCTGGGTCGTGCCATCCGCGAAAATCGTGGCTTCGAGTCCGGCAGAAAAGGATCCGTTCTTCGCGCCGAGCGGCGACAAGGTCTACCGGCACCCGACCTTCTACGACATCCCGGACTCCGTTCCCCACATGTGAGAATCACTTCGACTTCGAGGACCAACAGATGAACGATCACGACAGTGCCTACGACGGCCTGGTCGACGGTGACGGCCACGGTCAGTGGGCGTTCGGAACCAGCTTCGACGACCCCCTCGCCGGAGTCGACACCACGGTGCCCGGCGACGTCGATCTCGGTGCGCTGGCGCGCTACTGCCTCATGCTCGGTGACGACGCGCTCGTCAGTTCGCAACGACTCGCCGAATGGTCCACGCGAGCACCGGAACTCGAAGAAGAGGTAGCTCTCGCCAACGTCGGCCTGGACTTGATCGGGCAGGCCAGGCTGCTGCTGGCTCGCGCGGCAGCAGCCGATTCCACTGTGGTTCCGTTCATCTCCGATACGTCACCGGTGCCGGCCGAAGATGCGCTCGCCTTCTTTCGTGATCAGTTCGGTTTCCGCAACGTGAGACTGGTGGAACTCGCCAACGGCGACTTCGCGCACACGGTCGTTCGGCTACTCGTGTTCTCGACCTGGCGGCTGGCGCTGTTCGATCGGCTGCGCATGTCGCGCGATCCGGTTCTCGCAGCTGTGGCGAACAAAGGTGTCAAGGAACTGACCTATCACCGCGACTACGCGGCAAGATGGGTCGTCACCTTGGGCGCCGGCACGGCAGAATCCAAGCGTCGGACGGCCGACGCTTTGCTCGAGATCTTCCCGTTCGTGGACGAACTCTTTGTTCCCACTCAGGACGAACTCGTTTTGGCAGAAGTTGGCGTCGGAGTGGATCCGCGTACTGTTCGGCCGGAGTTCGACGCTGTTCTTGCCCAGGTCCTCCATGCGGCCGAAATGGAAGAGCCGCCTTCACGTTTCTCCGGTTTCGTCGGTGGCCGCGGCGGACGTGCCGGACTGCACACCGGGGCGCTGGGACTTCTTCTTGCCGAAATGCAGAGCGTCGCTCGGGAGCACCCGGAAGGGGTGTGGTGACCGTGGCTGCCACCACCGTCTCTTCCGCGCAGGAGATCGTCGCCTCGGTGATGGATCCGGAGATGCCACTGCTTACTCTGGCCGACCTCGGCGTCATCCGATCGGTCGACGTCGAAGCGAACTTCGTCTGTGTGACAATCACTCCCACCTATTCCGGGTGTCCCGCGATGGCGACGATGCGAGACGACATCGAGCACAAGCTGAACGATGCGGGATACGGCAGCGTCCAGATCAAGACTCAACTGTCGCCGCCTTGGAGTTCGGATTGGATCAGCGAGGAGGGGCTCGCGAAACTTCGAACGGCTGGGTACTCGGTGCCGGGGGCAGCGCCGCGCCGCACCTCGGGGCCGATCGCATTGACCTTGACGGCCAAGCCCCGCGACATCCTCTGCCCCCAGTGCGGTTCGGCAAACACCAGACTGAGTTCGGAATTCGGTGCGACCCTGTGCAAAGCGCTGTATCGCTGCCTCGACTGCCTCGAGCCGTTCGATCACGTGAAGGAGATCTGAACAGATGAGTACCGCAACGACGAACCGGAACAAACCCTTTCACCCGTTGACGGTTGCCGGTGTCGAATCACTGTGCGACGACGCAGTTGCCGTCACCTTCGACGTGCCTGCCGATATCGCCGATCAATTCGATTTCGGCGCCGGGCAGTCACTGACACTGCGGCGGATGATCGACGGCGTCGAACACCGTCGTTCCTACTCGATCTGTGCACCGGTCGGGGCGTCTCCACGTGTGGGGGTTCGCGAAGTAGCAGACGGACTCTTCTCCACCTGGTTGGTGCGCGACGTCAAGGCCGGGGATCAAATCGACGTCCAGGGTCCTTCGGGCAATTTTGTCGCCGATCCGGCACTGGGTGGACGGCACGTTCTGATCGCGGCGGGCTCTGGCATCACGCCCATGCTGTCCATCGCTGCAACACTTTTGGCGAACCCCGAGGCCGATGTCACCCTGCTGTACGGGAACAGGCGTACTCGTTCGGTGATGTTCGCCGAAGAAATCGCCGACCTGAAGGACCGGTACGGTGCACGCCTGGACGTCATTCACGTTCTCTCTCGCGAGCCGCGGGAGGTCGAGTTGTTCTCGGGCCGTCTCGACGCCGACCGGTTGCGTGAGATCTTCACCTCTCTCGTGCCGTGCGACCAAGTCGACGGCTTCTGGTTGTGTGGCCCCTTCGGGATGGTCAACGACGCCCAGGAAGTGCTGGCCGGCTTGGGAATTGCCAAGGATCGCATCCATCACGAGCTGTTCTACGTCGACGACGTCGCTCCGCCGGTCGCGGTGCATCGTGAGCGCGGAATTGTCGGACCGAGCAGCGAGGTGACTATTACTCTCGACGGTCGATCGACCACCGCGACGTTGCCACGCGACCAGTCGATTCTCGATGCGGCCGAACAGTACCGCTCGGATCTGCCCTTCGCCTGCAAGGGCGGAGTGTGCGGAACCTGCCGCGCCAAGGTCACCTGCGGTGATATCGAGATGCGCAGGAACTACGCACTCGAAGACTACGAAGTCGACGCGGGTTTCGTGCTGACCTGCCAGACCTTTCCTGTCGGTGAACAGATAACAGTCGATTTCGACGCCTGACCGCCCGCACAGCGCCCTCACTGAGCCCACCGGAGACAATCATGACCGAACTCGCCACTGCTACTTCGCAAGAAATCGAATTTGCCAGCCGGGACCGCATTTCGACGCTCCAACTCGAGCGGATGCAATGGTCACTGATGCACGCGTACGCCAATGTTCCGCACTACCGCAAAGCTTTCGACGACGCCGGCGTCCACCCGAGCGACTTGAAGGATCTGAGCGATCTCGCGAAGTTCCCCTTCACCACCAAAGCGGATCTGCGTGAGAACTATCCGTTCAAGATGTTTGCGGTGCCCCAGGACAAGGTCTCGCGAATTCACGCGTCTTCGGGGACCACCGGTCGCCCGACGGTGGTGGGGTACACGAGCAACGACCTGAACAACTGGGCCGATCTCATCGCGCGCAGTCTCTCGGCCGGCGGCGTGCGGTCTTCGGACAAGGTGCACGTGGCTTACGGGTACGGTCTGTTCACCGGCGGGTTGGGAGCACACTACGGTGCGGAGCGTTTGGGCTGCACGGTCATTCCCATGTCCGGTGGCATGACCGAGCGGCAGATCCAACTGATCGAGGACTTCGAACCCGACGCGATCATGGTGACGCCGTCGTACATGTTGACCATCGTGGATGCGATGATCAAGAAGGGTATTGATCCTTCGAAAACCTCGCTGCGGGTTGGAGTTTTCGGAGCGGAGCCGTGGACCGAACAGATGCGTACCGAGTTGGAACAACAACTCGACATGCACGCCGTCGACATCTACGGACTCTCCGAGATCATGGGCCCGGGCGTGGCAATGGAATGTGCGGAAACCAAAGACGGGCTCCATATCTGGGAAGACCACTTCTACCCGGAGATCATCGACCCGGTCACGGGTGAGGTGCTGCCGGACGGAGAGGAAGGTGAGCTCGTTTTCACCTCGCTCACCAAGGAAGCGCTGCCTATCGTTCGCTACCGAACCAGGGACCTGACCCGTCTGTTGCCCGGGACGGCGCGCTCGATGCGACGGATGCAGAAGGTCACCGGCCGGACCGACGACATGATCATCCTGCGTGGGGTCAATCTGTTCCCCACACAGATCGAAGAGCTGATCCTGACCGTCCCCGCCCTCGCGCCTCAATTCCAGTGTGTGCTGGAGCGTCCGGGTCGTATGGACACCCTGACAGTGCGCGTCGAGGCTCGCCCCGACGCGGCAATTTCGGACCATGCGGCAGCGTCGTCTGCATTGCAGAAGCTGGTGAAGAACAAGATCGGTGTCACGGTCGAGGTGAACGTTCTCGAGCCCGGCGGACTCGAACGCTCGATCGGTAAAGCGCGTCGGCTGATCGACCAACGCCCGAAGGTCTGAAACTACTCCAGGGCCATGCGGGTGGCGAAGATTCCGAGAATGCCACCCGCAAGCCACTTCTGAGCCCGCATCCATACCGGACGTGCCACGAGGAAGGTCGACACGGCCGCCGCACAGCACACGATCAACGCATTGACGGTGACTGCGACCAGGATCTGCACGCCGCCGAGTACGAGTGCCTGTTGCCAGACCGGGCCCGCAGTGGGATCGACGAACTGGGGGATCAGGGCCGCGTACATCAGCGCAATCTTGGGATTGAGCAGATTGGTGGTCAACCCCATCCCGAACAGACGGCCGCTACCGTGGCGGTCGACTTCGCCCACCTCGAAGGCGGACTTTCCACCTGGTCGGAGCGTCGACCAGGCGAGATAGGCCAGATACAGGGCGCCGCCGATTTTCACCGCGGTGAACACCGTGGGTACGGCGAAGAGAACCGCTGTCAGTCCAGCGCACGTGGCGGCGAGGTAGACCAGGAAACCGGTTGCGACTCCGCCGAGCGAGATCAAGCCTGCCCGGCGGCCCTGGCTGATGCTGCGTGACACCAGGTAGATCATGTTGGGGCCCGGTGTCAGAACCATCGCCAGGGCTATCAGCGCGACTCCCGTCATCGACGCTGACGTGATCATGTCGGTCTCCCACTACTCGGTACGTATGTTTCGTCGAGTACACAAGGGATTACCGTGGCGCGCCAAGGTCCAGTTCGCAGGCAGTGGTCCGCTCAGGTATTGGCCCAGCTGTCGGGCCCGAAGACCTCGTAGTGGATATTCTGTGCCGGAACATCCCTTTCGAGCAACGATGCGCGCATCGCCAACATGAACGGCATCGGCCCGCAGAGGAAGGCTTGGGTATCGGGCTCCACTGCAATGTCTTGCAAATCCGCCCGTCCTTCGTGAACCGATCCGAACGCCACGTGCGTGCCGAGATCCTCGTACCAACGATGCAAAGTTGCGGCGGGAATCTTGTCGACGAGTGTGCTGAGTTCCGCTCGGTGCGCATGATCCGCGATGGATCGATCAGCATGAATGACAGAGACCGAACGCTCGGCGCCGGTGTCCACGAGATGATTGAGCATCCCGATCATCGGTGTGCAACCGATTCCGGCCGACGCGAGTAGGAGAGGTGAGTTGTCATCCGGCATGGTGAGATCACCGAAAGGCGTGGTGACGGAGAGTTCCTGACCTTCGAATACGTTGTTGTAGAGGAAGTTCGACACTTCGCCATCAGGAGTGCCGGAGATTCGCTTGACGCTGATCCGCCAGTCTGCGCTGCTCGGTATCGAACACAGGCTGTATTGGCGGATCTGGCGAGCGCCGTCGGGCAGCGTAACCCCGACCGAAAGATACTGTCCGGGCGCGAAGGTGGGGAGTGCACTGCCGTCTAGCGAAGTGAGCGTCAGTGAGACAGTATCGGCGGACTGAAGAACTCGTTCGCTGATCCTGACCGTGCGCCAGACGTCACCGGCGTCGACGCCGGCGAGTTGGTAGAGGCCACGCTCCATCGTGATGAGGGTTTCCGCCATCAGCCAGTAGACCTCGTCCCAGGCTGCTGCGACGTCGGGAGTGACTGCATCGCCTAGTATTTCGACGATCGCGGCAAAGAGGTGTTCGTGCACGATTGCGTACTGGTCGGGCGTGATTCCCAGCGACGCATGCTTGTGCGCGATACGTGAGAGTATGAGATCGACCTTGGCGCTGTCCGGCTCGAGCTGAAGCGTCGCGAATGCCGCGATGGCGCCGGCGAGAGCCTTCTGCTGTTCGCCCTGTTTCTGATTGCCGCGATTGAACAAATCACGTTCGAGTTCAGGATGTGCGTCGAACATCTTGCGGTAGAACAGGGTTGTGATATCGCCGATGGCGGCGCCGACCACGGGAAGGGTGGCGCGAATGACCTCGGTTGACTGTGGGGAAAGCATGAGCTGCTCCGTTCGGTCGAAATTCGATTGATCAGCCTGCTTCGTCGCTCCGGGTGGTGAGGCGTAGCAGGACAGTTTTGGACGGCTGCCGGATGACGTCTTCGATCGTGACCGCGTCGAGTGAAACGAAAAACGCTTCCTGTGCTTCGCGCAAAGCGCTCCGAAGGAGGCAGCCGCCGCGAAGTGGGCACGGTTTGTCGCCTTCGCAGTCGACGACTTCACCCGGGCCTTCGAGGCGTCTGGCCAGCCAGCCGATGGTGGCGGTGCGGCCGAGTTCGGTGATGGAAAGCCCACCGCCGCGACCACGCCTGGTTGTGACGATGCCAAGCTCACCGAGCCGTGTAACCACCTTGGTGGCATGGGAGTACGACACGTTGAGCTGCTGCGCAACATCCCGGGTACTGGGGGAGGCATCCGCGTCGAGTACGGCCAACCGCATGACGACGCGCAATCCCAGATCGGTGAACTGCGTCAGTTGCATGATCTGAACCTACATAATTCGCATCTGAGATGACTATTTATGTGAGGGGGATCTCGAGGGGTCCCAACCAGGGCGAACGGTACGTTCGGCGCCTCCAGTGCGCTGAACGTACCGTTCGCTCAGAGTCGGGCGGCCGAACCCCCGGCAACGACGCCGAGAAAGTGGGGTGCTCGCCAACCCCGCGCCGCAAAGTCGCGGCTCACCGACGCGATGACCTCCGCATGACTTCCTTCCGGAACCAATGCGATGGCCGAACCTCCGAATCCGCCGCCGGTCATCCGCGCACCGATCGCGCCGCCGCGTCGTGCTGCGGCAACGGCGACGTCGAGTTCTTCACACGAGACCTCGAAGTCGTCGCGCAACGACGCGTGAGAATTGTCGAACAGCTCGCCGACGTCGCTGAATCTGTTGCTGCGCAGAAGCTCTGCGGTCTTCCGTGTCCGTTCGATCTCGGTCACGACGTGCCGTGCCCGCGCCCGGAGGATCGGGTCTCGCACTGTCTCGGCTTGGTCTGCAGAAGCCTCTCGCAAGCTGCCGACGCCGAGAGCTGCTGCTGCATCGATGCATTGAGAGCGTCGCAACCCGTACTGTCCGTCTGCGAGCGAGTGTTTGACCCGAGTGTCGATGACGATCAGTTCGTACCCCGCACCGTGGAGTTCGAAAGGGATGGGTTCGGTGGATCCGTCCAGACAGTCCAAGAGGAGCGCAGTCGAGGGTCGGGCAAAGAGGGCAATGGTTTGATCCATCCCACCGGTCGGTGCGCCGACGCCGTCGTTCTCCGCCTGGATGCACACCTGTACCAGTTCATCGCGGGTGAATGGTGAATCGTGAAGTTCATTGACGGCCAACGCAACCGAACAGGTGAGGGCAGCGGAACTCGACAGCCCGGCCCCGACCGGTACCGACGAGTCGACTGCCAGATCGATTCCTCCGAGCGGGAGGCCTCGGCGCGCAAGAGACCACAGAACGGCTGTGGGGTAGGCGGCCCATCCTGCTGCGATGTCGCCGAGGGGCCCGGTGTATGTCTCGTCGGATTGCCGACTGTGCACGCGGACGACCCCGTCGCTGCGCAGTGCGACGGCAACCAGCGTTCGCTGCTCGAGAGCGACCGGTAGGCACAATCCACCGTTGTAGTCCGTGTGTTCACCGATCAGGTTGACTCGACCGGGTGCCGCCCAGGCTCCGGTTGCCGGATAGCCATAGGCGTCGCGAAACTGTTGGAGCACAGATTGTTTCGAGACGGTATCCACTATTTCAACTCCCGTAGGCGGGCCGCGACTGCCTCGGGAATGGTGTCGTTCACCCAGGCGCCCATGGCGGACTCGGACCCGGCGAGGTATTTGAGCTTGCCTGGTGCGCGCAAGATCGAGAACAGCTGAAGATGCAGTCGACCCAGAGGTCGGTCGATGCGGACGGGAGCTTGGTGCCAGGCCGCGATGTACGGTACCCGATCGACGCCCGGATAGAAGCGATCGATACGGCGCAGGAGATCTTGGTAAACGACCGCAAGCTCTTCGCGCTCTTGGTCGTTCAACGAGGGAAGGTCCGGGACGTCTCGGTGCGGTGCCAGGTGAATCTCGATGGGCCATCGTGCGGCGGTCGGGACGTAGGCGCTCCAGTGATCGCCGTCGTAGATCAACCGGGTCCCGTCCTCGCGCTCGAACGCCAGAACATCGGCGAGCAGTGAGCGACCGGTGCGCTCGAAGTGTTTGTCCGCCTGCGTCAACATCGATCGGGTGCGTGACGTGACATACGGGTATGCGTAGATCTGTCCGTGTGGATGGGTGAGTGTCACCCCGATTTCTTCGCCGCGGTTCTCGAAGCAGAACACCTGTTCCACAACCGGATCCGCCGACAACTCTTCGGTCCGAGAAATCCATGCACCCACAATCGTACGCATGCGTTCGAGTGGAAGCTCGCCGACGGACGCCGTGTGATCGCTCGAGAAACACATCACTTCGCAGTGGCCGACAGCTGGGCGATCGCCCACACCGTCTCCGGGACCGTCAATGGCTTCCTCGGGTGCCGCGGCAAAGCTCGGAAACCGATTCTCGAACACCGCGACGTCGTAGTCTCCGTCGGGTATCTCTGTGGGCGTGCGTGTTTCGTTGGTCGGGCACAACGGGCATTCGGCGGCGGAGGGGAGATGTGTCCGTGTCATGCGATGCGAAGCCATGGTGATCCACTCCCCGGTGAGAACGTCGAACCTCATCCGAGACGAGTGGTCGAGAGCCGGCAATTCGCGGGAATCTCGCGCAGAGTGGGCGCGGGTACGGCCGGCATCGTCGAAGTAGAAGATCTGACGCCCGTCGGCGAGGGTACGACGGGTCGGATCCGGCTTGGGTGTCATGCGTCGACTTCCCATTCCAGAACACCCTTGCTGACAACGGGTTTCCACACTCCGATCGTGGATCCTGTTTCCAACGCTGCGGCATGGGCGCCCAACATGACCGAGATGGACGCCCAGATCGGACCGCCGTTGTCAGTGGCGTCCGACGCATACTCGGTCACACAATGATGGAGTGCGCCGTTTCGTGTGTCCACGAAGTAGTGGTACTCGTCCAGTCCGGCAAAGGGAAGGAACGAGGGGATGAACATGGTTGCGGCAGTGCCTGCGTCGCGTTGATCGTGTCGATCCATCTCGTCCTCCGCGTAGAGGTCCGGATTCTCGTAGATCGTCTCGTCCCACGTTTCGAGCAGAGTGAGTCGAACTTCGGTTGCGACGTCGATGGGGTAGAAGAACTTGTCGGGAAGCACGCTGCCGAGAAAGAGCCCGGTCCGGTCGTCGTGGGTCAGGCTGCCGTTGTGCACCCGATACAGCTCGCGAAGTTCCTGGGGCCACGTGACGCCGGTCGACGCTTCGAATTCCTCGATAACGGCGTCACCGAGCCCTGGCTGAAACGCTGCAGCCGTCACCGGTGCGTGTGTACGGCACCACGCTTCGATTCGGCTCCATTCGTTTGCAACGCTCATGGGCTTTACGATACGTCCGAGTCAGGACCCGTGAATCAGGTACTGCAGTGTGTCCACGAGCTTTCGGTCCGAAGCCTTGGACTTTCGGCCGGTGATTCCCGATCGGAGAATTGCGGAACCCTCGAGCAGGCTCACGATGGTCTGCGCTGCCGCGCCCAGGTCCGCCGCATCCAGATCCGGTTGCGCACACGCAACAGCGCGCTCTACGTGTGCGATGTACTGCGCGTAGAAGTCTCGAACCACGACCGCCACTTCTTGGTCCGCCGCCGCAATGGCCCATACTTCGACGTACAGACGCACCGTGGCCTGGTCGTCCTGTTCTCCGAGCAGGACTCCGATGAAGTGTTCGGATTCCTCACGGGAAAGACTCTGATCCGTATCCGTGACGACGGCAAGGCGATCCAGTGAGCGGGTCAATGCCCGTGACATGACTGCGCGGATGAGATCTGCACGGGTGGGGTAGTAGTGCTGCAGGTGCCCCACCCGCACTCCGGCTGCGGCTGCGAAATCGCGCATCGCCGAGTTGGCATTGCCCTGCGTGGCGAGGACCTGTTCTGCTGCGTCGAGAAGTGCTTCCGCGCGGGCGGCGCCCTTGGAGGGGGTCATGCCCGCAATACTGCCACCCCGAAGCTCTCCAACTCGGAGACGGTGCGGCGCGGGTTCGGAAGCGACTCGGGGAAAGTGACTCCAGGCTGGGCATCGTCCGCCAAGGCTTGTCTGACGGCAAGCGCGCCGCCCACCGCGGTGAGGTGAGCTTGGCCCTGCGGGTCGACGATTGTTGCGCTTGTCGTGCCGCTCGGGCCGGTGACGTCGATGCGTACTTGCGCGCTCCCGCCCTTGCCAGGCGAGTACAGGAGTCCGCGTCGTAGCGGTGTGAAGCGGTCGCCGCGACCCCAACGGAACAGACCCACCTTCTTGGCGGCGAGCAGCGCAGTTGTGGATGCATGCGAACTGAAACCTATTCGAGTGCTGGCAGTTTCGGCGCCCAGGGTCATGGGGAACGTGAATTGTTCCGGAGTGTCGATTCTTCCGACCTTGGTGCGCGATCCGGGGAAGTCGACCCAGCGTGTATCCGTCAACGGGCTGACGGTGATCGGGTTTCCTTGCTGCATCACCTCGAAATCCTGGCCGAGGCGATCAATGAAGTCGACGGAGTCGAGCCCGGCAATGTCGTTGACGTCGTAGCGAATCGAGACGTCGATCGTGCTCGCGCCACCCAGTTCCTCGGCCAGCGCTGCGGCGACGACATTGGTGACTCCGCCCATCCATCCAGACGACAGGTACACCGGTGCGCTCGGCGACTTCTGACCCGCCAGAGTGGCGGCGCGAGCGACGCGGGTTGTCCAGCGGGTGATGTCCACGTAGGGAATTCCGGCCTCGACGGCGGCGGACAGGACACGATCGTGGGGATCGTTGACCGTCGACACGACCGCGCGTACGGACGCGTCGAAGGGCGTCGGGTCGAGGAGGTCCCAGCGGCGAACGGAAGCGCCGTGACGGCTGGCCAGTTCGTTGCCGCGCTCGGGGGTGCGTCCGGTGAGGAGTAGTGGGAAGTCGGGGGCGAGCAAGGCGGTCAGGGCGCTGCCCACGGTTCCGTATCCGCCTGCTACGAGGATCGGGCCGTCGGCTGAATACTGCAATGAATCGGTCATGCACTCAACTCTAGGTCAAATGACCTAAAACGTCGAATGGGGTCTTTCCAGTGCTCAGTCCCGGTGTCGCACGATGTTGACGACGTTGCCGTCGGGCGCCCGGACGAGGAATCGGCGAACACCCCACTCTTCGGTCGTAATGGGGTGCACGATTTCGTAGCCGCGCCTTCGGGCCTCTTCGTAGGCGCCGTCGACGTCGTCCGTGTGGACGGAGATGACCGAGTCCTCGGCTGCAGTGGCGTCGTGCGTGACGAGTTGTACGTTCGCGCCGGTGTCGGGAGAGGTGTAGCGAGCGACCCACCCCATGTTGAACTCTTCGGTGCTCAGGCCGAGATAGTCGGAGTAGAAATTCTTGGCGGCTCCGACATCGGCGACTTTGAGATTGGCGGTGATCCGTCGTGCACGCATGTGGTTCTCCTACCCTCGGCAACAGATGTGCTCGATGATCGTCCGAAAGCGGAGTCATGTCGACTATGCCGTCCGAAGATGCGGGCTAACTGGCTGATTCGATCTGTCACTGCGGATCGAACGAGCCCACGGTGCCCCACCGGGAGAAGGGAAGGACGATCAATTGAACCTTGCCGATGACATTGTCGATCGGCACCGTTCCGCTGCGTTCGTCATCGAGATGGAAACGTGAATCCTTCGAATGGGCGCGGTTGTCGCCCATCACCCACAGGTTCCCGTCGGGAACCGTGACCGGCCCGAAATACCTTCCTTGACAAGAGGTACCGTTGCCCGGAATGCGATTGTCGATGTACGGCTCGGTCAGCGGCTTGTCGTTCACTCGAAGCCCCTCTTCCTCGGACAGGCACTGCACGGTTTGCCCACCGACCGCGATTACCCGCTTCACGAGATCGTTCTCGTCCGGCGGGACCAAACCGACGATGGATCCGAGTCCTTGAAGTGCCCGGACCACGGAGTTGTCCGACCGAATGGATTGATACTCGTCGTTCCAGGATTCGGGTCCCTTGAACACGACCACATCCCCAGGTTGCGGATCCCCGAATCTATAGCTGATTCTGTCGACGAAAATCTTGTCTCCCGTGCAGCCGGTGCATCCGTGAAGCGTCGGTTCCATGGACTCCGACGGGATCAGAAATATGCGTCCGACGAAGTTCTGGATGACAACACTCAGGACAAGTGCGACGACAACGAGGATGAGAATCTCACGCCACAGTGGACGTTTTCTCGGGTGATCAGCCGTCGTCGATTCAGTCGAGTCTTCGTGGGCGTCGGATTCCGTCACATTCCCGACAATAGATGGCGCAACCAGTCGGCGGCCCGATACCGACGTTCTCGATTCGAGGGTCTACTTTGTCGGCCGATTTGCTTCAGAATCGGATCACATCACCCACACGGATCTGGTCGGGATCGGCAATCCACGCATTCATGACCCAAACATCCTGCCAACGAATACCTTTCGCAGCAGCAAGGTTGAACAACGTATCGCCCTCGGAGACTGTCACCGTGTCGCCCGCTGAACCTACCGACGATCGAGCCGAGGTTGTCGAATCAGGGGTGGTGCCGCCCCAACCTAGGTAAGCACCGCATACCGGCCACGCGCCGATGCCTTGAGCTGAGAGGGTTGCTTCCGCGGCCGCGACTTGATCGGCTGTCGACGCCAAGTCGGCGCGGGCCGGTGCACCTGCCGGTTTGTATGCATCCCACGTCGACTGCGTGAATTGAAGTCCGCCGTAGAAGCCGTTGCCGGTGTTGATGTTCCAGTCGCCGGAACTCTCGCACATGACCACCTGCGACCAGTCGTGCGCACTGGCTACGCCGGTGTTGACGATTGCACCGCCAATTGTCAGAACGCCTGCTCCTGCGGCTATCGTGACGAATCGTTTGGTGTGTGAACGTTTGTTTTTCCGGTGGTTTCCCATGATATTTTCCTTGATCGGTCTGACGGGACAGCGATCTCGGCTCGGCGTGCGGCTCGAGTGTTCTGCTGCATGTCGCGGTAGACGAAATCGTCAGTGCTGAAATGTGATTGAGGTGGACAGACTGTGAAGGCCTCGTCTCCAGATTTCAGTTCGGAGGCGTGACTAGATTCGCGGTCTCACACGCTTGCCGACAACGACTCAATTACCCCGTTACATACCTGTTTTGCGGACCGATACAAAACGTCGGTGTACTCGGTGCTGAGCGGAAACAGGTAGTTGAACAGGCCATTCGACCCATGTGCAGACGAGCGCCGATTGGCATGCTGGAACAACACCGAAACAGGGTCTCTCCGAGATTCAAGCTTGCGGCACGCCGACGCCTCCTGTTGATCGATTGGCGCACCCTTATGAGGGAGATGTGTCGCGCCCCGGGCCGCTGTCTGCGCCCCGGGATGAGCCCTCCTGCGGAATCCAGAGAATCGGATACCGCAGGAGGGCATTCTCTCGACCTTCGATTGACCGCACGAAAACCGGACGTTTGGGGGACAATGATCTGGGGCGATCACCTGGGGCGAGAAGTCGAGGAGATGTACATGTCCGAGGCCAAATCCGAAAGCACCGAGTCTCTCGCTGGAACGACACCGCCGGCAAAGACACCGCCGGCCAACACACCGCCGACGGAGCCGTCGAAACAATCGGTGCTCAGGCGGTACTACCCGGCTGCGGTGCCCGTCATCCTCGGCTTGATCATCTATTTCATGCCGGTTCCGGACGGTGTGGACCCCAAGGGCATGCACATGCTCGGAATCTTCGTCGGCACCATCGTGGCGTTGATTTTGCAACCACTGCCGACGGGTTCGGTGGCGCTGGTGGGCCTGTCGATCGCCATGATCACCCAGACGGAGACGCCGACAGAAGCGTTGTCCGGCTTCAGTAACACCACGATCTGGCTGATCGTCGCGTCGTTCTTCATCGCCGAGGGCTTTCTGGTCACGGGGCTCGGCAAACGGGTTGCACTCATGTTCGTGACCAAACTCGGCAAGTCGAGCCTCGGATTGTCGTACGGAATGGCGTTGACGGACTTGATACTTGCTCCTGCGACACCGTCGAACACCGCCCGCGCCGGTGGCGTCGTCTATCCGATCATCGTCTCACTGAGCAAGTTGGAGGACTCCAATCCCGAGCCCGAGGACTCTCGCAAGAAGCTCGGAGCATATCTGCTGCTCACGTCGCTGCAAGTCAACGTCGTGACCTCCGCGATGTTCATTACCGCCATGGCGGGTAACCCCGTCGCCGTCGATGCGGCGGCCAAGATCGGCATCGACATCTCGTGGGGCAAATGGGCGCTGGCAGCATCGGTTCCGGGAATTGCAAGTCTCATCGCGATCCCGTGGGTGATGTCGAAGATCTTCCCGCCCACGATGTTGAAGACTCCGAAAGCGCCCGAGCAAGCCAGGGAGGAACTGCGCAAGGCAGGTCCGATCAGCCGCAACGAGAAGATCATGGCTGCCACCTTTGTTCTGCTGCTGGTGCTCTGGTGCCTGGGCTCGCAGCTCAACGTCAATGCCACTACAACAGCATTTGTCGGAATCGGCATCCTGTTGGTGACCAAGGTGCTGACGTGGAACAACCTGGTCCACGACACCGGGGCGTGGCAGACGCTCGTGTTCTTTGCCGTGCTGGTCGGTATGGCAAGCCATCTCGAAGAACTCGGCGTGATCTCGTGGATCGGAACCCAGGTCTCCTCGAGTGTCGACGGTTTGCCGTGGATCTGGGCTTTTGCGATCCTGACCTTGGTGTACTTCTACGCGCACTATCTGTTTGCGTCGAACACCGCGCAGATCGTCGCGATGTACGCGGTGTTTCTCGGCGCGGCGGTGGCAACCGGTGCACCGCCGCTGTTCTCAGCCCTGGTATTCGGCTTCATCGGCAGCCTGTTCGGCGGTATCTCGCACTACGCGTCCGGTCCGGCCGGAGTGATTTACGGTTCCGGATACATCAAGACCTCGGAATGGTTCCGAATCGGTTTCGTGATGAGCGTCGTGATCATCCTGATCTGGACGATCATCGGCGGCGCGTGGATGAAGCTGATCGGCGCCTGGTGAGGCTCAGTTGTCCTTGCGCCGCAATCCGAATCGCATCGATTCCTTGTTGACAGCGGCAATCGCGGTCAGCGGTATCTCCGCGGGACACACCTCCGCGCATTCACCGTAGGTCGAGCACGGCCCGAAATCGGCCTCCATCTGGTGCGACATCGCTCGGGCCCGCTTGCCACGTTCGTTGCGTCCCTGCGTGACGAGGGACAGGTGGGTCAGTTTGGAACCGGTGAAGAGGTGCGCGGCACCGTTGGGGCAGGCTGCTACGCAAGCGCCGCAGCCGATGCACGCGGCGAAGTCCAGTGCAGCTTCGGCACTTTGATGCGAGAGCGGCTGGCTGTCTGCGTCCGGTGCAGTTCCCGCATTGACCGATACATAGCCACCGGCTTCGAGGACCCGGTCGAGAGCCGAACGATCGACCACGAGGTCGCGGACCACCGGAAAAGCGGCGGAGCGGAACGGTTCCAGTTTGATTCGGTCACCGTCGGAGAAGCTGCGCAGGTGCTGACGGCACGTGGGAGTGTTCGCAACCGGCCCATGGGGAACGTCGTCGACCGTGATGCCGCAGGACCCACAGATCCCTTCTCGGCAGTCGGAATCGAAGGCGATGGGTTCGTTGCCGCTCTCCACGAGTTGGTCGTTGAGTCGGTCGAGAAGTTCCAGCAGTGACATCTCCACTGTCGCGTCGTTTACTTGGTAGGTGTCGAATGCACCGGACGACTCCGGTCCGGATTGGCGCCACACGTCCACGGTGATTTTCATACGTAGTTCCTCGTCTGCAGTGGAACAGCGGTGAAGGACAACGGCTCGTCGTGTCGAATGTGGCTGCCGTCCTTGGCGGTTTCCCACGCGGAGACGAAGCACCAGTCTTGATCGTTTCGCTGTGCTTCGCCGTCGGGAGTTTGATGTTCGGCCCGAAAGTGCGCTCCACAGGACTCGTCACGATCGAGAGCATCGACGCACATCAGTTCGGCGAGTTCGAGGAAATCGGCTACCCTGCCGGCCCTTTCCAGCTCCTGGTTGAACTGGTTTCCGCTGCCGGCGACTCGTAGGTTCGACCAGAAATCGCCTCGTAATGCTCGGATTTCGGAGATGGCCTTGGTCAAGCCTTCGGCCGTTCGGGTGACACCGCAACCCGCATAGAGGATCTCGCCCAGTTGTCGATGAAACCTGTCGGGGCCGTGTGTTCCGCCGACCGAGAGCAGCAGGTCCACCCGACCGCTCACGTCACTGAGCGTCGACGTCACTGCGGGATCGGAAAGTTCGAGAGGTGCTGATCCGAGTAGCGGCGCAAGATAATTCGGAATCGCGTACGGGAGGGTGAACCAGCCGTCGACGCATGCCGAAAGCAGCGAATTGGCGCCGAGGCGGTTGGCCCCGTGGTATCCCCACCCTGCCTCACCACCGACGAACAAGCCGGGGATGGAGGTCATCTGGTCGTAGTCGTTCCACAGTCCTCCCATGGTGAAGTGGGCTCCGGGGGCGATGCGCATCGGCACCGTATAGGGGTCTTCGCTGGTGGCGTCGCGATACATCGAGAACAGATTTCCGTATCGCTCCTCGATGGTCTTGCGGCCGAGCCGTGCCAGTGCATCGCGGAAATCAAGGTACACACTGTTTTTCAGAGGGCCGACGCCGTGACCGGAGTCGATTTGCTCGCGGGCGGCCCGTGAAGAGACGTCGCGGGGAGAGAGGTTCCCGAACGCCGGATATTTGCGCTCGAGGTAGTAGTCGCGCTCATTTTCGGGAATGTCGCCTGGTTCGCGATCGTCTCCGGGCTTGGCCGGTACCCAGATCCGGCCGTCGTTGCGTAGTGATTCGCTCATCAGAATGGTTTTCGACTGCCACTCGGAGTTGACGGGAAGTGCCGTCGGATGGAATTGGATGAACGAGGGTGAGGCAATCAGCGCGCCGCGTCGGTGCGCTCGCCATGCGGCGGTGGCGTTGGAGTTCTTCGCAAGTGTGGACTTGTGGAACACGGTGCCGTACCCACCGGAGGCCAGTACGACGGCATGGCCTGTGGTGGCGCCGATCTCACCGGTCACGAGATCGCGTGTGACTATCCCTTGTGCTCGGCCGTCCGAAACGATGAGATCGAGCATCTCGGTTCGGGTGTGGAGGTTGACCGTTCCGGCTGCGATCTGACGTTGCAGTGCCTGCGACGACGCTATCTGCAGCTGCTGGCCTGTCTGCCCGCGCGTGTAGTACGTGCGCGACACCTGTACGCCGCCGAAGGATCGGGTAGCGAGAGTGCCGCCGTACTCACGGGCGAACGGTGCTCCGATGGCATTCATGTGATCGATGACGCGTACGGATTCCTCTGCGAGTCGGAAGCAGTCGGCCTCGCGGCCGCGGAAATCGCCGCCCTTGACGGTGTCCTTCACGAAGCGGGCGAGACTGTCGTTGTCCACCTTTCGGGCACGAGCGGCGTTGATGCCGCCCTGCGCGGCGACGCTGTGTGCACGGCGCGGTGCATCGTGGAAGGTGAAGGATTCGACGTGGTAGCCCAGTTCACCAAGTGAGGCGGCGCAGGCCGCGCCGGCGAGTCCGGTACCGACGACGATGACCGTGAACTTGCGCCGGTTGAGCGGGCTGACGAGCTTGTAGTCGAGTTTGCGAGTGGGCCAGGCTGTCTCCGGATCGCCGGCCGGGACCTTACCGTCCACCGGCGTCCCGATGCTGCGCAGATCGTCGAGTTCGAAGCTGTTCACTTATGACGCTCCTGTCTTCGAGATGACGCCGGTCATCACCGCGATGGGGATCGACATGTTTCCGACCATCACGACGAGCGCAAAGATTCCGGAGAGTGCAACGGCAATCTGGCGCAGCCGTTGGCCGGTCACGCCGAGATCGTTGACCGCACTCCAGAGTCCGTGCGCGAGGTGCATTGCCAGCAGAGCCATCGCGACGATGTAGAACGACGCCACCAGTGGACGCTCGAAGCTGGCGATCAGGTTGTCGTATGCGTAACTCTGCGTGCGCGTGGCCGCTTCGTACTCGGTGCTGCCGATGGGGCGGGTTCCGGTGGTGAGGTCGAGTATGTGGAAGATGACGAACAGCAGCAGCACTGCTCCGGTGACGGGCATTGTGCGCGCGGTAAAGGACTTGATTCCCAAGCTTTTACGTCGAAACTTCCCTCGAGCTCGGCGGCCACGGACGGTGAGCAACCAGGCGCACCAGACGTGTGCGACCAATGACGCGAGCAGGACGATGCGAAGAATCCACAGAAGTCCCTCGTATGGCAGGAAGGGTTCGAACACTGTGCGTAGCCAGTGTGCGTAGTCGTCGAAGTGATCGGCCCCGGTGTAGACCTTCAGGTTTCCGATCATGTGGACGAGCACGAAAGCGGCGAAGATCAGTCCCGTCACGGCCATCAGAATTTTGCACGTGATATTGGACGGCCGCGGTCGAGCGCGAGGTGAATCGCCGGTAGCTCGCGATACACGGGTCGGAGCACTCACAGACAAACCTCCCACGCCAGACTTGCCGGACAGGTGCCGTCAGCCTAAGCCCGATCGAGGTTTTCGGCCAACGGATCGGTGCCCGACTTGTCGGTTAATGCAGGTGAATGGGAGTGTAGGGGTGCTCATTACCCGAAAGTAAGGAACCTGTGAACGATGTTTGACTCGACGTGGCGACGGTGGTCATGGCGCGCCGGAACGGCATCGGCCCTGGCAGTGGCCTTGTTTGCGGTGGGGTCGCCGGCTGGTGCGCAGGAGACCGTCGACCTGGCCGACGTGTTCAACCCGTTGGTCGTGAAGGCACTTCAAGGCGCTGATATCTCTACCGAATTGACGCCACTCGGGCTCTCGTCCGACGATCCGTGGTTCGACGAGCCCGAAATCGAGCCCGGCACCGCCCCCGGAACTCTTCTCAAAGCGCGTCCGGTCAGTGTTCAGGTCTACCAGGTCCGCCCGGACGTGGTCTCGGCTCACCAACTCATGTACACAACCACTGATCACTTCGGTCGCCAGGTGATCAGTACCGGAATTCTGATGATTCCCGAGGACGGAACTGCGCCAGGCGATCGCAAGATCATCGGATACGCCGAAGCGAACGACAGCCTGGGGGCGAACTGCGCACCAAGTCACCAGTGGACCGGCGGCAATCAGAGCGACCCGGCGATGTTCTCGGCGCTCGGCCCGGTGGCCCAGATGTTCGGTCACGGCTGGGCAGTGATGATGAGCGACGTCGGCAACGACGGCGACACTTCTCCCCATCCGTTCTCGATCGGACAGTTCTCGGGCAAGGCAACGCTCGACGGCGTTCGGGCAGCACTCGCGCTTCCGGAGGCCGGTCTCGAATCAGACACCCCTGTGGGCATCTACGGTGTCGCCGGCGGCGGTGTCGCAGCGGGCTTTGCCGCGGAACAGGCGCATGACTACGCGCCGGAACTGAACGTGCAGGCCAGCGCCATCCAGGCGATGATGATCGACCCGGCAACCTTCGAGGAGACGGCGGCCGGTGGGATCGGTTCCGGCTTCGTCTTCTCGAGCATTCTCGGATTCGACGCGGGCTACCCCGACGTTCGGCTCGACGATCATCTCACTCCGATCGGTCACAACGTCGCCGCAGCATTCCGCGCGTCCTGCCAGGCGCTCTACCTCGGACTCCCGTTCGTTCCCTTCGACGTCCTGCTCACCAATCCGGCGCCCCGAACGATCCCGGCACTGGCCGCGGCGTACGCGGACAACACGTTGGGAAAGCAGGCGCCGGCCTCGAAGCTTCTGATTTCTTCCTGTGAGGACGACTTCCTCGTTCCCTTCAGTGAGGCAGAGCAATTGGCGCAGACATATCGAGCAGACGGCGGCGACGTGGACCTGCTCCCGTCGCAGTGCGGGCCGCTCGATTACGTGACCAACCTGTACAAGACGGTGACCGATCAGCTGGGTATGCAGGACATCGCCTGGCTGGCGAAGACGTTCGACGAAGCCGAAGGGAAATGAGTATGCGGAAGTCTTTGACACGCAGGGATTTCGCGCGCACAGTTCTCGTCGCTTCGGCAGGCATCGGCGGTGCGGTCGTACTGGGAGGCCGGGCGTCTGCGGGTACTGGTGAACTCGACAGGTACCTCGACCTGGAAGCGGTGAACGCAAACGCCGAAGCCGCGGGGGGTCTGCATCCTTCACTGCCGTCGGATTCCGCGACGCTGCGGAGTTTGGTCGATACCGCCCGAGCATCGGGAGTGGCTCCGCACCGCTATCAGACACTGCTCAAGCAGTACTGGCTCGCAGTCGGGACGGAGTCGGCAGGTATCGATCTCGCTTCGTGGACTCCCTTCGACGGTGTGCACGCGAATCTCGGAAACCTCACCAACACTTTCCAGTTCTACGAGCGACTGCAGCTCGAGCATCAAGAACTGCAGTGGGCAGGCATGGGCGGAATGGTCGGGCCCGCTTTTGCCGGTGGACTCCTCGACTTGGACTACGGGCGGGTTGTGCTGGAAGTCCAAGCGATCAGCGAAGCGATGGCACTGGTGTGGCGAGAGATCGACCGCATCGGGTCGCCGGTCGCAACGTCGATGGGAGCACCCGAGGACGTTGCGGCGCTGCTCCAGGTCGGCCACGACATCCGCCCCGAGGACGTGATGTGGTTCCAGGGGAAAGTGATTGCGATGAGCAAACACATCTTCTCGGATCTGATTCCCATGCACATGGCGTGGGTTCACGACGGTGTCGACGGCATCGCCGAGCTCGATCGGGCAGGGCTGCTCGACGAGAACGCCCGTATCGCGTGGGACAACATTGCTTCGGGGACACCGGAGTCGGTCTTCGACGGCAATGTGCGTCTGCTGCGCCGTGAGCAGTACCAGTCGGTGGGTGATCAGTGGGACGAGGCGAAGGCCTACCGCGGCAGCGTCGGTCGCTCGTTGACCTACCTGACCACCTTCGCCGCATCACCGTCCATGCCTGGCGTCGTACCGCCGCGTGAGTCGAACCCGCTCTCGTTCGCGGTGGGCAATGCCGTTGTGCAAACACCGCTTCCGGACTTCAACTGGGCGGACCGGGACGGTCGTTGGACCTACATCAACGGTCAGCTGCTCCCGGTCTACAACAACCTGATGAACAATCAACCGGAACTGTGGCGAGCGACGCTGGCAGCGCCCGTCTCCGTTCGGATAACCGAGCAGAGAATGATCGCTCGCTTGCCGGACATGTTGCGGTCCATGCTGGCAACTCTGGCGATCACGGTCAACTGAACTCGGCGGTGGCGGGGCCTCGGGGCCCGCCACCGCCGTGAACTCCTGGGTCAGGCCTGGCTCAGCTCCGCTTGCATACGCGCGGCGTCCTTGCCGACAGTGCGAGTGGCCAGGTAGATGAATACCGCAGTGAGCGCCAACATGATCGGCACGAGATACATGGCCGAGTTCAACCCGTCGCCGGCGTACTGAGCCAACTTCCCGGTACCGGCATCGGCAAGCGCGCGCTTGGCGAACCAGTCCGAAATCGCGCCCACGGCAACTGGTCCCGAGAATCCGCCGAGAAGATACATGGCAGCGAAGAACAACGCCGTCGCAGTGCCTCGGAGCCTGGGAACCACGACGTCGTGAATGGCAGGGTAGACGCTGATGTAGAAGCCGTAGGCCAACAACCACCCGGCCGAGAACAAGAGCGTGAACATCACGACGTTCCCGCCGTGCTGCAACAGTGCCAGTGCCGTCAAAGGTGCTGCCAATGCCGAGGTTCCGACACCGATCATCAACCGTGCGCGCGGTGAGCGTGCGCTGGCCTTGTCAGCGTAGCGAGCGCCGAGAAGCAATCCGATCAGGCCCGTGATTCCGACGATGATGCCGGTGACCGATGCCGCAGCAGTCAGTTTCAGGTGGTACTGGCGCATCAGAAGCGGGACGACAAACGAATTCACTGCGTAGGCAGCGAAGTTGAACGTCAGTCCGGCAAGGATGAGCCAACGAAGCGTGGGAATTGCGAGCAGACGACGGATCGGACGGGTGATCGGTGCCTGTGAAACAGCGGCTGCGCGGGCCTCCGGACTTTCGGAACCTCCACGAACCGGATCTGCCATGCGGTAGAGCACGACTGCCAGCAGGACACCGGGAATCGCCGCGAGGAAGAACGGTGCACGCCAGCTGTCGAATGCCTCGGCGATCTTGCCGACGGTGAAGTAGGCGAGCATGAGGCCAATCGGCAAACCGAGCATGAAGACACCAAGTGCGCGTGAGCGTCGTTCTGCCGGGTAGATATCACCGATCATCGAGTTGGCTGCGGGTGTAAAGGTCGCTTCGCCCACACCGACGCCTAGACGCGCGAGGATGAACAGCACATAGCTGCCGGCGGCACCGGTTGCTGCCGTCAGTCCGCTCCACACCAGGAGTCCGATCCCGATGATCTTGGGACGGTTCTTCGTGTCGGCCAACCGGCCCAGAGGCAGACCTGCGACTGCGTAGACGAGGGTGAATGCAGAGGTGATCAATCCCAATTGCAAGTCGCTGAGCGAAAACTCGTTCTTGATCGGCTCGGCAACGACCGAGGGGATCGCCCGGTCGAAGAAGTTGAGCATGTTTGCGAGAAACAGTGCGACGAGTGTGCCGCCGAGAAGTTTGTCGCGTGTTCCGACAGGGGCGCCGTCGATGGACGGCAGCGGCGGAGCGTCTCGTTGAATTGACATGATTGTTCCACCCTTTTCGCGAGTGCTGAATGAATTGTGTTGGGGGAGAGGCTCAGGACAGAGCGTCGGCGACGGTTTTGCCGATCGCCTGCATCCCGGCCGCAGTGGGATGCAGTGGAACCGCCGGCTGGGTAGGGACGATTCCGGTGTAGTAAGCAGTGGCAGGGTCAGTGCAGATGTCATGCCCGGCAGTGGCTTCGGTGATGTCGATGTACTCGACGCCGTGACGGGCCGCCGTTGCTGCCATGACCGTGTTGCCGTAGTCGATCACACTCTGGAGATAGTCGGCGTCGCGCGGCCAGAACGGCTGGGTGCCGGGGCATCCGTCGGCGGCGATGTATGTTCCGTATCCGATCACGACGATGCGCGCCGAGGGCGCCCGGTCGCGAACCGATTCGAGCATGGAACTCCAACCTGCGGAGGCATTTTCGACCAACTGTCGCTGTTGGTCGACGCCGCCTGCGGTGAACTTGTCACGGCAGGACGTTCCGGTGGGTTCGGGGAGAGGATTTACGCAGCTCAGAACTGTCGGGAACAACGAGATGTCGTTGGCGCCGATTGTGATGGTGACGAGGTCGGTATCGGGCCCCAATGCTGTTTCCTGCGGCGGTACTTGACCGGAGAACGTCGATTGTGCGGTGTCCGTGACGTTGGCGGATCGCGCCGACGAGCAGGTCACATCCGTGAGGTGAGCGTCGAGTCTTTGCGCCACCACGGAAGGGTAGTTGCCTAGTGATCGTAGGCAGCCCGGCGCCGATGAATCTTGTTCGGCGACCAGCGGGCCGGCCGCCGCGGAATCGCCGAGAGCGACGTATTGGATGGGGCTGGCATGCGTTTCGGCATGTGACACACCGGTCCCGAGTGCCGCGAACGAACCGGCAGCCACGACGCCTGCCAGAATGGCTGCGCTGTGCGTTTTCCACGTCACTCGAGGCTCCTATTTGGTCGAAGGTGGGGCTTCCAGGTACGCCGCTGATTGTGAATTCGAGAGTGGCGTGGGTTACATAGTGATAGGAAAAAGGCAGGTCGGCCTTGTGGTGGCAATTCAATTCTGTGGAGGGTTTTGTGTCAGGAAACAAAGGTCTGCCGTTCGAACCGATAGTGGTTGGCGGCAGATCTCTAGCCGACCGATTGGCGCAACGCACCCATCCGCTGGTCAATGCGACGGTCGATCTGGTCCACCGCGACGTCACCTTCTACCGGTTGCTTCCGGACGAGGCGTTGCGTAACGACGTGACGACCATCGTGAGGCGAAATTTGGAACTGTTCATTTCGATGCTCCGGACGGGCGCAGATCTGGCGCCCGAGTTGCTCGCCGACATCAGCGAATCGGCTCGTCAACGGGCGCAGGAATTGGTTCCGCTCAGTGAGGTACTGCGCGCATATCACCTGGCAGCAGGGTTGTGGTGGGAGACGATCAGCGAATGGGCGGTCCCGGAAGACGGTGTTGCACTTGCCCGCACCGGACGACTCCTGAATGCATACACCGCGGCCTCCACGTCCGCGGTTCTTGCCGGCTACGGTTCCGACCACGCCACCCAGACGGACGAGGATTCGGCGCGAAGGTCCCTGTTCGTAGCACTTTCGACGGGTGTCGACGTGGATCGCGTCTCCGACGAGGTGGGAATCAGGTTGGCGCGCCTGTACTGGGTGGTGGCTCTGCACGTCGAGCGGAATGACGACGAGTCCTCGACCGAGGTGGACACTGCCGTCGCCGAGCGGAGGAAGGTGCGCCACCTGCAACGAGAGCTCGATCAGGTGGGACGTGACAAAGCCCTCGGGGTGCTCGGGAGCAGCGGCGGAGCCGTACTGATTCCCATTGTGGAATCGGAACCTGCAGAGGGAAACTGGGCGTCGAGTCCGCAGTATTTGTCATTGTGTCGACGTTTGGGTGATCTCGAGAAGGTCATCGGTGCATCGACGGTTGCCGCTGTACACGTCGCGGCGCCCACGGCAATTCCAGCGGCGGTCACGCAGGCGCGCGAGGTGCTGAACGTTGCCCGAAAGTACGGACGCACCAGTGGGGTCGTCCGTCTCGAGGATCTTGCAGTGGAGTATCAACTGACCCGCTTCAGTGCTGCGCTGCCGATACTCGCAGATGTGTTGTTGCCGTTGGAGTCCGATAGCGCGGTACTCGAGACGCTCGAATCTTTCATCGACTCCGGATTCGATCGAGCCGCCACCGCCCGGCAGCTACACGTACATCCGAACACAGTGGTGTACCGCCTGCGAAAGGCGAGTTCCCTGACGGGACTTGACCTGTCGTCTCCGAAGGATCTTGTGCAAGTCACCATGGCGCTGGGAGCGCGTCGCGCAATCGGCATGGAGGCGGACTCTTCCCAAACGTGATGCGTCTGTGGTTCTCGGTGAACGAGCCGGAGGGCTGGCGATCCGGCCGGGAGACATGGCCAGGCGCCGTATGTCGGGCCACCCACACACGGTTCGGGTGGTCCGCCCGTCGACGACCCGGCAGAGCGGGTCGGTTCGCGAACCCTGAATTGATCTTCGACACCTTGGACGGGACGGGGCGGGAACACCTGGATGCAACATCGTGATCTGTGACAACGAATTGTTGCCGTTCCGCGTTGTCAACCTTCTCGGTGACTCTGCTGCTCAGATAGGTAATGCGGCGGGCGCGTAGATTCGAGATGCTGGTAGATGACGGTTTCGAACCCGAATTGTTGCCCAATATTTATGTTTAGTCTGTGTGACGGTCAGTGAACAGTAAATTTGAGTCAAATGATGCAACCGTGGCGAAATGTTCGCTACCGTGTGCTGGACAACCGACAATCTGGGGGTTCGGCTACATGGCAAATGTTCGCAGGTCTGTGACGAAGGGATTGATCGCTGCTTCGGTGATCGCCGCAGCTGGCGTGGGCCTTTCGCCGGCGACAGCGAGCGCCGACATCACGCCGACCACGGTCGTCAACGGTATCTTGTCGACTGTCGGCGGCTGCCAGACGCCGGTGCGGTCTCTCATCCTTGCGTGCACGAGTGCTGAGACGCTGACGCGCCAGTCGCCCGTGCTGCTCGACCTCAACCCGGTGGGTACCAACATCGTCGTCTTGGGCGCCGGCCTCTTCGACGACGGCACGATGCGTCCGATGCTGGTCGACCGACTTCAGGCGGCGCTGCAGCTGGCTCGTCAGTACCCGCAGTCTCCGATCATCACGAGCGGTGGGGCGCCGAAGGCCGGAGTGACGGAAGCCAGGGCGATGCGCGAGTGGCTCGTCGCCAACGGCGTCGACCCGGGCCGGATCACCGAAGAAGGAACGTCGTGGTCCACGGTGGAGAACGCGCTCAACTCTGCTCGGATTCTCGCCGATCGAGGAGCAACGGGCGTGGTTGTGGTCTCGAGCGCCAATCACGTGGAACGCGCGATGGTGGACTTCCGGGTTGCAGTTCTCGGCCGGATCCCGGTCGCAGGCGTGATCGCTGCGACCTGACGCACCCAGCTGCCCATACAGTTCCGCGTACCGCCGGAATCACCCGGACGGTACGCGGAACTGTTTCTGGGTTGCTACTTTCGTCGTTGCAACTCGTCGTCACCTTCGGTCAGAAGCGCAAGTTCGGCATCGACGGTGTCGGAATCGATCTCACCGGGAACGGCGATCTTCGCCAGGAGTTGCTCGTCACCACTTTCCGTCCGAAGCGCCTTCTCCCTGATGAAGGCGATCGCGATCAGACTCAACAGAGCCAGGATTCCGGCGATGAGGAAGACCCGTGCGGTGGCATCGCCGTACGCAGCGCGGACCACATCCTGGATCGCTTCGGGTAGTTCGTTGAGGTTCGACAGCCCTGCGCCGGATCCTCCGGACGCACTCAGATCGACCCCGATTGCGCTGAGGCCCTTGGTCGTCAGATCTGCAACGTGAGTGGAGAGCACTGCGCCGAGGACGGACACGCCTGCCGCGCCGCCGAGTGAGCGGAAGAACGAGACCGTCGAACTTGCGGTGCCGAGATCGCTAGGCGCGACGGTGTTCTGAACTGCGAGAACAAGATTCTGCATCACCATGCCCATCCCGGCGCCGAGCACGAAGAGGAACAGTCCGACCCAGAACATCGGCGTCGCGTGATCGATGGTCGAGAGGAGGAAGAAGCCTGCCGACATTGCGACGGCACCGGCGATCAGGAAGCCCTTCCAGCGCCCGAACTTCGTGATCATTGCCCCGGACAGGCCGGCGGAGAGCATGGAACCGATCACCATGGGCAGTGTCAGAAGACCTGCGGCAGTGGGAGAGTAGCCGCGGGCAATCTGGAAGTACTGACCCAAGAACACTGCTCCGCCGAACATTGCGACGCCGACGGCGATGCTTGCCAGCGTCGCCAGCGTGGTAGTCCGATCTCGGAAGAGGCGGAGCGGAATGATGGGTTCCTTGACCTTGCTTTCCACCCACAGCGCTGCGGCGAGCAGCACCACGCCGAGTCCGACGAGGAAGAACGACATCGCAGAAGCCCACTCGAAGTTCTTACCTGCCAAAGTGACCCAGATCAAAAGAGTGCTGACACCGGCGGCAATGAGGGTTGCACCGACGTAGTCGATGCTGACGTCCTTCTTGACGATCGGGAGGTTCAACGTACGCTGCACGACGATCAATGCGATGACTGCCAGCGGCACGCCGACGAAGAACGTCCAGCGCCAGCCGAGCCAACTAGTGTCCACGATCAGGCCGCCGATCAGCGGGCCGGCGACTGTCGCGACGGACATGACGGCTGCGATCGGTCCCTGGTATCGACCACGCTCACGCGGGCTGAACATCGCCGCGATCACGATGATCACGAGGGCTTGCAAGCCGCCGAGGCCCAGTCCCTGAACAGCGCGGAAACCGATCAGCATGCCGACCGATTGCGACATGCCCGCAAGTATCGAGCCGATCGTGAACAGCGTGATAGACAGCTGGACCAACAGCTTCTTACTCACCAGATCCGAGAACTTGCCCCAAATGGGAGTTGTTGCGGTGGAAGCCAACAGCGTTGCCGTCACGACCCAGGTGTACTGATCCTGGGTGCCGTGTAGTTCGGTGATGATGGTGGGGAGTGCATTCGAGACGATCGTCGATGACAGGAATGCGACGAACATGCCGAGTAGGAGCCCGACAAGTGCCTCGATCTTCTGCTTGTGGGTCATCGGCGCATCGGTCGATGACTGAGATGGTGGAACGTCGGTAGACGTGAAAGAACTCATGAATGTCCTTGCATCGGAGAATGATTCGATCTGATCGTGCAGTGTCGGTCAGTGCGCCGCGTGGGACTCTGGGCAGGTCGATCGGCGTAGTCGATCGAGTGCGCATGCGACGTCGATGGCGTCGTCTTCGGTCCATCCGTCGAGATGGTCGATGAGTCGCTGCGCCTGGGCGCGGCGATGGAAGACCAGGGTCTGGACGCCGAGTGGAGTCAAGGACAGGAGCGATGCCCGTCCGTCGTCCGGGTCCGGTCGCCGCTGAATGTATCCACAAGATTCGGCGTGAGTGATCTGTCTGCTCAGCGTCGAGACTGTCACTCTCAACTTTTCCGCCAGATCCGTCGATCTCGTGGAATCTGCGGCCGACAGCTGCGAGAGGAGGGCGCCCAGTGGGTCCGGCAACATGTCGGGGGACGGTTGACGTGAGCCGGTCGACGAAACCTCGCGGTGGCGCCGGACGAGGGCGCGAAGGTTGTCGAGGATTGCCTCGGCACTGTCGTGAGTGATCACGGCCACCTCCTCGAATAGTTGATATTTGCAACTATAGATCAAGTTGGTTGCACTGCACAACTACTTTGTTGTCAGTCCTCGGAACTGCCCAGTCGGTGCAGCAAGGCCGTCAGCGTGGTGATGTCGTCAGTTTCCCATTTTGCGAGTCGGGCGCGCCAACGATCGATCTGATGATTGCGGATCGTCGTGAGCTTCGTCCGAGCCTCAGGGGTCAGGGTCACCAGCTTCGCGCGAGCGTCGTCGGGGTCGGGGATCCGTTCCACCAGGCCGAGCCGAGCTGCGGCATCAATTTGCCTGGTCAGGGTGGACTTCTCGATATCGAGCGTGGAGATCAGGTCGGACATCCGCACGGCATCGGAACGGTTCAGGATGACAAGAACCGGGTAGAGCGCCGGATCGAGTTTGGGATGAATTGCACGCGCATAGGTGCGCGCCTGGGCGCGTCCTCGTTGCCACATGTCGGCAAGTTCCATCTCCAGGCCCGTGATCGGATCTGAAACCACTGTCGTTCCCCTTTGGTGCGATTCGTTCGGTGTTCATCAAACCAGAAGGGGGCCGGAGTGATTTGGGTGAAGTCACGCTGAGCGAAAGGTACGTTCGGCGTACTGAAGGCGCTGAACGTACCTTTCGCTCGGAAAGTGGGTGGGTCAAGCCACCGCATACGCCCGCACGCAGGTGTTCAGGTCGCGGGTGAGATCGGCCGCTGTACTGGTCGGAGAACCGAATTTCACGACGGACCCGTCGCTCCCGTGGAACAACAGCGTCGGAAACGAAGTGGCGCCGAGCCTGCGTGCCCGGACGAAATCGGCGCGGGCGGCGTCCTTCGAATCTGTGGTGAACAGGGAAGACACTGCGGCAGATGGGTCGAGCCCGAGCGATTTCGCTATGGCTCGGTAGGTCTCGGGATCGGAGAGGCTGCGACCGTCTCGGTAGAACGCGGTCTGCATGGCCTCCGCGATGTCGAGTGCGCGTGTCGGATCTTGTGTGCGAAGCGCGGCGAGTCCGATCGCAGCATCCGTCGAATCCATGACGAACTGCCCGTCAGACACCAGTTGTGAATATCCGTCACCGAAAACGGCGCCGGTCTGGGCTGCGATGGTGGCGTTGGCCGATTTCAGGTACGGAGCCGAAGACATGGGTGCGACGCGTTCACCGGTGAACAGTCCGCCGCTTACCACGGACAAGTTGATGGAATCGGCATTTTGACGGACGAACTCCGTCAAAGCAGGGCCGAAGCCGAAACACCACCCGCAATAGGCGTCGAAGACGTAGGTGAGTTGCGTCGTGCCTGCTGTTTTCGAGCCTGTCGATTGCACTGTTGATTCCTATCCGAGCGCGAACTGATTGATACTCTGACGGTATGTCGCATTCGGGTATTCGGTCACGGTGAAGATGAGTCCCGAACTAGTGAAAAACAGACAAGTACCCGTCCGGGACGTCGGGTACGCGTCTTCGGTGGCTGACGCGACCGAGATCGAAGTACTCAGCCTGGACACCATTCGCATCAACGGGGGTAGTGCAGAGTTCGTCGGCCCCCAACGCCCGCAGTTTCACTTACTCGCGCTGGTGACCGAGGGTTCGGCGCTACACACCATCGACTTCGTCAACTACGCGGTGAGCCCGGGGACCGTGTTCTGGGTCAGACCGGGGCAGGTGCAACAGTGGGGGCGAATCCAGGATTTCGAGGCGATGGTTGTTCTGTTCACACCCTCGTCGCTCGATGCCGTCAGCCAGCAGTTGTTGGACGGGAACGCTCACAGTCGGCAGGCAGCGTGGCAGTTGTCCGGCGAGAACCTCGAGACCATCAGCGCAGGTATGAAACACCTGAACTTGAATTACGGTTGTCCGGATACTTCTGCGCCGGTCGTTCGCGCGGCCATTCTGCGGCACACGTTGACGGCAATTCTGTTGAAACTGACCCACCTCGGTGGACAGGAACAGAGTTCCGTGCTGGCACACAATGACGTGTTCGAAAGGTTTCATGCCGTTGTGGAACGTGACTTCGCCACGGTCCGTTCGGTTTCGGAGTACGCCAACAAGATCGGGTACTCCGAGAAGACTGTATTGCGGGCTACCCGAGCTGCTGCCGGAATGACGGCAAAGCAGTACATCGATCAGCGTGTGGTGCTCGAAGCGAAACGTCTGCTGTCTTTCGGCACGGACACGGTCACCCAGGTGGCGTCGAAGCTGGGGTTCGACGATTCTGCGAACTTCACAAAATTCTTCGCCACCCGGGTGGGTGTTTCTCCGCTGACCTTCCGTCAGGACGTCAGAGCGCGCTGAACGCCGCCCATCGCGCGTCGGCGCTGTCGAGGGTTCCGATGCTGTTCTGCCCCTTGCCATGTGCGATGCCGTCCAGATCCTGGATGATCCAGTAGATGGCAAAAGGATGGCTGCCGAACCAGAGATCGCCGCTGACGTCCAATGCGTGCGCCGGGTCGGGTGTCAGGTTGTCGAACAGTGGAGTGTTTCGCACGATGGATGCGTCGTACTGCTGCCCGGAAAGTACGGCGACGGTCTGCGCCGCATGCTCGGGTAGGAGTTCAGGTGAGACGGGCGAAATCGTGCCGGTGTCTTGATTGTTGGTCGCGTTGACTTCCGATACCGGCCTGGTGAATCCGGCCTCGGTGACCAGTGTGGAGATGGGAGTGGTCGGAGGCACAGTGAACAGGTTTCCGCTGTAGCCGAGAAGGATCGCAAGGCTCTGGCCGGCAGCCGCGGACTTGACGTCTTCGAGGCCGGATTCCAGCTTTCCGATCATGGCGGTTGCTTCGCTGCCTCGATCGAGCTGTGCCCCAGCTTGTTCGAGCACATCACGCCACGGCGCCGAGTACGGGAGGACCAAGGTTGGCGCCACGGAATTGATCTGCGCGAACAGGCTCGGTAGTGGACCGGCATTGCTCATCAGGATCTCATCGGGTTCGACGGACGCGATCTCTTCGACGGCGGGGTTGGCGAAGAAAGTCGGCTTGTCGAGAACTTCGACGCCCTGCTCGCGCAGAATCGACTTGGCGACGTCCGATCGCAGGGTGCTGTAGACGACGGTGGGCTTCACGCCGAGTGCGAGTGCACTCAGCCCCGCGTACTCGTCGAGCGCGAGAATGCGCTGCGGTGAGGCCGGAACTTCGACGGTGCCGAGTTCGTGTGTGACGGAGCGAGTTGCAGAAGCGGTTTCGGACTCGGCGGAGCTGCTGCACGCGCTTGCGCCGGCAACGGTGAGGAGAAGCGCCGAGACGATGCCGAATGTGGTTCGGGTGGTGAACATCTGAGGTCAACGATCCATTCGTGGGAAGAAGAAGGACAGGAGGGTGCCGGCCAGCAGTAGGCCGGAGCAGACGAAGAGGGCTTGGGAGTATCCGGAAACCAGTGCTTCGGTCGGTGCGCTGTCCGAGTGCGACGTCGAGGAAGCGGCGACGCTCACGAGAACGGCTAGTCCGAGTGAACCGCCGATCTGACGCGATGTGCTCAGTAGCCCTGATGCCATGCCGACTTCTTCGGGGGGAGCGTCGGCGGTGGCGACGTTACTGAGCGGCATGAACGACAGACCGATGCCGATGCTTGCCAGAAGCGAAGGCACCAGGATGACGGCCCAGAAGGGGCTGTCGAGGTTCATGGTCGAAAACATGAAAGTCCCGATTGCGGCGACTGCTGTTCCGACCACGAGCAGCGGTCGAACTCCGTAGCGCGGAAGGAGTTTGGTGGACGCGAGGATGCCGATCACCAGGCCGAAGCAGAAAGGCAGGAAAGCCAGACCGGTGGTGGTCGGTGAATAGCCCAGCCCGCGTTGCAGGAAGAGTGAGACGAAGAAGAACGCGCTGAACTGGGCCGCACACACCAGGCACATGATGGCGTTGGCCAGTCCGATTCGGGGTCGAAGCAGGGTGGACAGTCGTACCAGTGGTGTGGCGCAGCGGCTTTCGACTACGACAAAGGCAGTCAGCAGGACGACCGTGAGTGCGAATCCACCCAGCACGTAACCCGAAGTCCAGGAATGTGATTCCGTGGCGATCACTGTGCCGACAAGGGCGGTGATTCCGGCCGTCGCCAAGATGGCTCCGGGGAGATCGAGGGAGCCACCTCGGGCGGCTTGGCCGGCCGGCAGGCCACGGGCACCTGCGACCGCGGCGATCAGGGCCACCGGTGCGCCGGCGAACATCACCCATCGCCAACTGAGCCCTTCGGTCAAAATGCCGCTCAAGACGACACCGAGTGCGCCGCCCAGTGCTGATGACATTGCGCCGATGCCGAATGCCTTGGCCCTGGCGCGTCCGGTGGGAAAGGCCTGACTGAGGGCAGCGAGCCCGGCCGGCGCGATCAGTGCAGCGCCGACGCCTTGAAGCGCCCGAGCTCCGACAAGCATTTCGGCGGACACGGAGAAGGTGCCGACGATGCTGACGAGGGCGAACAGCAGAAGCCCGGAAACCAGAACTCGACGAGTGCCCATCACGTCGCACAGGCGACCGCCGAGAAGCAGTAGTCCGCCGAAGGCGAGGGCGTACGCGTTGACGACCCAGGACAACCCGGCGTCGGAAAAGTTCAGCGATTCCTGGATGTCTGGCAGCGCGACGTTGATGACCGACATGTCGAAGGCCACCAGGAACTGCGCTGCCGCGGCGGCTGTGAGGACCAGAGCCGGTGCAGCTACCGCTCGAGTTGTTGTTGTCATTGCAGGTACCTAATTTGTATACGCGTTCTCATAAGTAGTTAGGTTTACCTTGCTGACGACTGAGATGCAAGGGGTTCCCCGGGCGAGAGCGTCGTAGCAGGGGCGCGCACAATCGACGGATGGCCGAAAAGATGGAACCGAGATCACCGCGGCTCGGACGTCCCCCGACGATCACGTCGGAGCAGATAGTCGACGAGGCGAAACGGCAACTCCAGTCCGGCGGCGCCGACGCGTTGAGCATGCGCGCGTTGGCGAAGTCGCTCGGCACCACCCCGATGGCGCTGTACCGGCACGTGGGCGACAAGGAACAGCTGATCAGCGCGGTTCTCGATGTGTACTCGCAAGATCTCGGCGCGCTGGTCCTGCCGCAGGATCAGGTCGAACGGCTTCGCACGATCTTCAGCGCGATCTTCGAAACGCTGGCATCGGAGCGCTGGATCATCGAGTTGCTTCAGCGAGGTGGGCGCGGCGGGGGCGGCGCTGTGGTCTTGGTCGATCGGGCAATGGCCGCGTGTGTCGAACTCGGGATGTCGCCGCGCCGCGCACTGTTGGTCTATCGAGCGCTGTGGAACTACACACTCGGTGCACTGCTCAACATCTACGACACCACCACACGACCGGAAGGCAGTGTGTCACCTCTCGCGGTCAAGATCCGAGAAATCGGTCCCGAGAAACTGCCGGTACTCAGTGAGGTGCTCGAGGACTGGCCGGGAGGGACGACCACTGAGAGTTACCTGGAAGGTCTCGAGGTCTTGATCAGCGGATACACAAATTCCGACTGAGAGTGATTACAACAGCCCGTGCCTCGGTGGGATTGTCCCCGACAGCGTCCACCGGCCGATGTGTTGGACCTTCCACCTCGTCGGATCGTGCAGAGTATGCGTGCGTGCGTCACGCCAGAATCGCGAGAGGTTCGCTGATTCGCCCGCGCTTCTGGTGCCACCGATCTCGAACAGCGTGCTCGTGGCCGCCAATGACGCCCTGGCACCGACCACTTTGGCAGTTGCAGCGTCGATGGATGCTCGGGCCGTGGAGTCCTCGGTGGGACTAAAACGCGCCACGTCGATCGATCGCGCCGCTTCCGCCAAGAGGGATCTGGCAGCGCGAACCTCGATTGCCGCTTCGCCGGCGAGTTGAACGAGCAGTGGATCCTCCACCGCTGTATCGACTTTCGCCTCGAAGAAGGGCCGCGCCTTTGCTGCGAGTTTCACGGATTCGCGCAATGCGGCCGACGCGATGCCGGTGTCGATCGCCGCGTGCAGAATCTGGGCCTGTGCTCCGTAGGTGGTCGGGTGAGTGAACAACGATGTGAAGGGTACGACGTTGAACCGCGGCACCGACACGGATTCGAGTGTCACGGTTCCGCTCGCAGTTGTCTTCTGCCCCATGCCGTCCCAGTCGTCGACGATCGACAGTCCGGGAGTACTCCGGGGTAGGTAGACCGCGGATTTCACCTGTGCCCCGGTCTCGGTGAACTGATCCGCATTGGCGGCACGCACCACGATCCAATCTGCGAAAAGCGCTCCTGTGCAATAGAATTTTCGACCTTCGAGCACAAAGTCTTCCCCGTCGGGGGTGAGAGTGGTGCCGTCAATGTCGATGGTCTTGTTGCCGCGCTCGCTCTGGGCGTTGGCGAACTGCTTACCCGACAATGCTTCGGCGTAGAAGAACTGCTTCTGCTCGTTAGACCCCTGGTACCGGAGCGCTTCCAGGAAAGTGAAGTGGCTGTGCGGAATCTGCGCGATACTGGGATCGCCCTCGGCGAGTAGGCGGAAGACCTCGGCCAACGTCTCGGTGCTCGCGTCGATGCCACCGAACTCCTTCGGCACCGACAGCCCCAGCAGACCGGACTGCGCCAGGGTGCGAACCTCGTCGTGGGGAAGGAGGCGCTGCGCATCGCGGACGCCGGCACCTGCCGCGAACTCGTCGGACAGCTGTGACGCTACCGAGAGCGCCTCGTCTTCACTGGTGATGCGGTGCGCGATCTCCTGAATGTCCACAGCAGTCATGCTGCCACCGTTTCACAGTCGTAGCACCCACCCAACACTTACAACCTGTGTGATCGCTACCCTGGAAACCCCCGGGAACTGCATGTTTGCTGGATTCATGTCTACTGAACGTATCGCCGACGAGATCAAGTTCGCCTACTGGGTGCCCAATGTCAGTGGTGGTCTGGTCACCTCCGACATCGAGCAGCGGACCAGCTGGGACTACGAGTACAACAAGAAGTTGGCGCAGACCGCCGAGAACAACGGCTTCGAGTACGCCCTGAGTCAGGTTCGTTACGAGGCGAGCTACGGTGCCGAGTTCCAGCACGAATCCACGAGTTTCAGCCTTGCGCTGCTCCTGGCCACCGAGAAGCTCAAGGTCATCGCCGCCGTGCATCCCGGACTCTGGCAGCCGGCAGTGTTGGCGAAACTGGGCGCTACCGCTGACCACCTGTCGAACGGTCGATTCGCCGTCAACGTCGTCAGTGGTTGGTTCAAGGACGAGTTCACTCATCTGGGCGAGCCGTGGCTCGAGCACGACGAGCGCTATCGGCGTAGCGCCGAGTTCCTTCAGGTTCTTCGGAAGATCTGGACCGAGGACGACGTCGATTTCCGCGGCGACTTCTACCGCATTCACGACTTCACGTTGAAGCCTAAGCCTCTGAACACTCCGGAGCGACCCAATCCCGAACTGTTCCAAGGTGGTAACTCGGCGGCAGCCCGTGAGAACGCCGGTCGCTATTCGGATTGGTACTTCAGTAACGGCAAGGACTACGACGGCGTCACCGAACAGTTGGTCGACGTCCGCCGTGTTGCTCGCGAGAACGATCGGGAGGTCAAGTTCGGACTCAACGGGTTCATCATCGCCCGCGACACCGAGGCCGAAGCAAAAGACACGCTGCGCGAGATCATCGCCAAGGCGAACCGTCCCGCAGTCGAGGGTTTCAAGAATGCAGTCCAACAAGCCGGCGCGTCGACTTCCTCCAAGGACGGGATGTGGGCAGATTCGACGTTCGAGGACTTGGTTCAGTACAACGACGGCTTCCGCTCACAACTGATCGGCACACCGGAACAGATCGCCCATCGGATCGTCGAATATCGCCGTCGCGGTGTCGATCTGATTCTCGGCGGATTCCTGCACTTCCAGGAAGAGATCGAGTACTTCGGGGCCAAGGTGCTCCCGCTGGTTCGTGAACTCGAAGCAGCCGACAGTGACGAGCAGGTGCTCGTCACCGCCGGCTGATCGCCTGGCCTCTCAGGACTTTGCGTGGCGCTTCGCCAGCATCCAACGAGAGATCTTCATGTCCCGAGCTTTTCGTTCGATGGTCAGCAGGTCCAACGGAGCGCTGAATTTCTGAACGGCCAGTGATTTCACACTGCTGAACTCACGCAGCCCATCGGCTCCGTGGATACGCCCGAACCCGGAATCGCCGACCCCGCCGAACGGCAGGGCGGCGATTCCGGCGAATCCGAGAACCGAATTGACCGTGACGACACCGCATTCGAGCTTCTCGGCAATCGCTCGACCCTTCGACGAACTCTTGGTGAACACCGAGGCGCCCAAGCCGTACTTCGACGCATTGGCACGCTCGATCCCCTCGTTAATGTCGGCGACCTTGTTCACCACGACGCTCGGGCCGAACGTTTCTTCGGTGATCGCCGTGGAATCCTCCGGAACATCCGTCAGGATGATCGGATCGATGAACGGACCGTTGAACGAATCAAGTCCGCCGAGTACAGCTTTCGCGCCGCGACCGAGAGCGTCTTCGATCTGGCCTCGGACTATCGCAGTCTGCTTTCCCAGCGTCATCGGCCCGTAGGTCGAGCTGTCGGTGGCGCCGGCGTGGGCGTCCCGAAGCGCGGCGGTGAGCTTGGACAAGAAGGCGTCGTACACGGGCGCTGCGACGTAGATTCGTTCGACGCCGGCACAGGTTTGTCCGCCGTTGCCCACTGCCCCGAATGCAGCGAAGCTCACGGCCGCATCGAGGTTGGCGTCGGAGTCCACCAGCATGGCGTCCTTGCCGCCGCATTCGGCGACCAGGGGAGTGAGGGTGTCCGCGCAGGCGGCCATCACGCGCTTTGCGGTAGCCGTCGAGCCGGTGAATGCGATCTTGTCGACACCGGACGAACACAGAAGTGCACCGGTTTTTCCGTCACCGGTAATGGTCTGCAGGACAGGGTGTCCGGGTGCGGCGATGTTCCACAGCCGGGCCAATTCGACGCCGACGCCTGGTGAGAGTTCGCTCGGTTTGAAGACGACGGCGTTGCCGGCGGCCAGTGCGTAGCCGATCGACCCCATCGGTGTGTACAGCGGATAGTTCCAGGGGCCGATCACACCGACGACGCCCATCGGCCGGTAGCCGACGGATGCAGACTGGTTGGCGCTGATCAGTCCTGCACCGACGCGTCTGCGGCGCAATACTTTCTGTGCGTTGCGTGCCGCCCAGTCGAGATGTTCGACGGCCAGCATGACTTCGAGAAGGGCGTCGTCGCTGGGTTTTCCGGTCTCGGCGGAAATGATCGCCGCCATCGATTCGGCGTGAGTGGCGATCGCGGCGCGGAAATTGCCGAGCACCTTCCGGCGGCCTTGGAATCCGAGTTGATCCCACCACTTCGACGCCGTGCGTGCTGCGGCGACCGCTTTCTCGATCTCTTGCTGATCTGCAATGGGGTGCTGCGCGACCACGGAATCGTTGCGAGGGTCGAGGCTCGCGAAGGTGTGATCGTCCGATTTCGGATCTGTCGACGTGGAGGTGCTCTGGCGGCCGAGCTGTTCTGTCATGTTCTTCAGATCCTCCACATGTCGGTGCATCACATATATGTGATGTGATTTACTGTGCTGGTAGTCACAGTATGCGTCGGACCGAGCTCCGACAAGCCTCCAGCCTCATCTCACTCGGGAGTTTTCGATGTACATGGATTTCACGCAGGAGCAGTCTGATTTCGCCAAGTCGGTAGCGTCGTTCTGCAAGAAGGAAAGTGGTACCCGTGAGCAGCGAGACCTGCTGACCGATCATGGCGCCCATAACCACAACCAGGCGTTCTACGAGAAGATGGCGGAATTGGGTTGGCTCGGGCTGACTGTCCCGGAGGAGTACGGCGGATCTGCCGGAAGCACGGTCGACCTGTGCATCTTCCTGGAGGAAGCCGCCAAGGGCATGGCGCCGATCGGTGGACTCGGCCCGACCGTCATCACCGGGGCTGCATACGAGAAGTTCGGCAGTCCGGCCCAGAAGGAGGCAGTGCTCGGCGGGATCGTCCGTGGCGCGTCTCAGTCGATCTCGATGTCCGAACCCGAAGCGGGCTCCGACGTGGGAAATTTGAGTTGCCGCGCCGAGAAGGTCGACGGTGGGTGGCTGATCAACGGCCAGAAGACGTGGTGTTCCAACGCGCACTTCGCCGAGAACATCCTTCTGGTGGCTCGCACATCCCGAGGTGCAGGCAAGCATGAGGGCCTGACGATGTTCCATGTCCCGGCCGACATCTCCGGATTGAAGATCAGTGGAATCGACACCATGGGCGGCAAGGAGGTCAACGATCTCTACTTCACCGACACATTCCTGCCCGAGGACGCGGTGGTTGGGGAAGTCGGCAACGGCTGGCGTCAACTCATGGCCGGACTCAACATCGAACGCCTCATCCTCGCGGCGATGATGCTCGGGACCGCGCAGCGCGCTTTCGACGACACCCTCGAATTCGTCACCACGCGTAAGCAGTTCGGCCGTCCGGTCGGATCGTTTCAGGCGCTTCGCCACCGGATCGCGGATCTCGCCACGGAGATCGAATGCGGCCGTCTGCTGGTCTACAGCGTTGCCCGAATGGTCGACGCCAACCCGACCAAGATGTTCCCGCGGGAAGCGTCGATGGCCAAGCTGAAGCTGACCGAGACCGCCAAAAAGGTCGCGCTCGAGGGGATGCAGATGATGGGTGGGTACGGTTACGCGACTGAGTTCGACATGGAGCACCATGTGCGAAAGACTCTTGTGTCCTCCATTTATGGTGGTACCAACGAGATTCAGCGAGACATCATCGGCAAAACGTACGGACTGTGAGGATCGGTTGTGGCAACGTCTGCACGCACTCGGAGGGCGACATCTGAGCTGAGGAGACGGCCACAGTTGTCGGAGGACGTGGCCAACCACGTTCGTAACCTGATCATGTCCGGCGCTGTGCGTCCGGGCGAGTTCGTCAGATTGGACGAAACCGCAGCCGACCTCGGTGTCAGCGTGACGCCGGTGCGAGAAGCCCTCGTCGCATTGCGCGGCGAGGGAATGGTCGAGTTGGTTCCGCATCGCGGCTATCTCGTCTCGCCCCTCAGTCGCCAAGACATCGAAGACATCTTCTGGTTGCAGGGGCAGATCGCAGTCAAGCTGGCTTTGCGGGCGATGGACACCATCGCAGCTGATCAACTGGTGGAACTCACGGAACTCAACGCCGATTTGCGAGCGGCGGTGGACGCCTCGGATGCAGCTGCGATCGAGCAGTGCGAATTCGAATTCCACCGCTTGATCAATCGCGCTGCGGGTGGTGCGAAGCTGGCATGGTTCCTGTTCGGCGCGATTCGGTACACCCCTGCTCGTCTCTACGCGACGGATCCAGGCTGGGGTGAGCTTGCGGTATCGAGCCACGACGCTTTGATCGAGGCGTTCGAGAAGCACGATCGAGAACAGGTGGACGCGCAGATGAGTCTGCAGTTCTCCGACGGCGCTGCTCGACTTCTCGCTCACCTCGACAACATCGGGATCTGGGACTGAATCAGGAGCTCAAGACGGAGGTAGGGCGGGAGCGAGCAGGATCGCTGCACATTCGGCGACCAGTTCTTCTTCCGTCACGTCGATGTATCCGTCCAGCCATGCACTGAGGGTCTGCGCCAGGCCGCCGACCAGGAAGGTTGCCGTCAGCGTCAAGTGGCCGCTGTCGTTCAATCGGTAGAAGGTCTTGGCGTTGGCGGCCAGGAGACCGATGAATATCGTCGTCGACGCTCGTCGTTTCTCAGCCAGGACAGGGCTCGTCAGGGCGCTGGAGAACAGTAGACGTCCGCGACGGGGATCCCGCGCGATCGTGCGGACGATGTTCGCGATTCCGGCGAGCGCCTTGCCTCGTTCGGTCTCGGCGGCGTCCACCGCGGCCTGGGTTGAAACGGCGATGTCCGTGATGACGGTGTCGTAGACGGCCGACATCAGAGCATCACGATCGGTGAAGCTCTCGTAGAAGTACCGCGCCGCGACACCGGCCTTCTTGCACACTCCGCGGACTGTCAGTTCGGGCTCGGCGGAGCCCATGAGTTCCAGACCGGCCTCGATCAGCGTCTCTCGTCGTTGGGCTACGCGGAGCGCGCCGTCGACGCCACCGTACGAACGCGGTTGGTCATTCATGAAGACCATCTTTGCATCCCGAGATTGCTTGACATCTCGGCATTTCGGCGTTTCACTCATCTGAGAACATGCGTTCGCAGATATCGACTCGAAGGGGTTCTGCCATGACGGTGAGTAGGGATTCGATGGACGGGCGCGAGGAAGCGGTGACGGGCGGCATCGGAGCGGTCGGCGTCCAGGCGGTCGACATCGACGCCGAGGTCGAAAAGGCGATGTCCGGGCTCGGACTGTTGGCCGCAGGCGCCAACGTCATCATGCAGTTGGCGCGCCCGGCGGTGGGGTACGGCGTGTATGAGAGCAAGGTCGAGACGGGTCGGTTGGATCGGCATCCGGTGAAGCGAACCCGGACGACGCTGACGTATCTCGCCGTCGCGAGCCTGGCGACGGACGAAGAAAAGAAGCTGTACCGACGCGCAGTCAACGGCTCTCACAAGCACGTTCGCTCCGATGAGAACAGCGCGGTCGAATACAACGCGTTCGATCCCGAACTGCAGTTGTGGGTAGCCGCCTGCCTGTACCGAGGCTTCGAGGACGTCTACAAAATCTTGTACGGGGATCTCGATCCGCTCACCCAGGATGCGTTCTATCAGCGAAGCGCCACGTTCGGTACAACCCTTCAGATGCGACGCGACATGTGGCCGGCGGACCGGGATGCGTTCGAGGTCTACTGGAACGAGAACCTCGGCAAGGTGGCGATCGACGAGACGATTCGTGAGCATCTCTACGGGATCGCGTCGGCGACCTTCACGCCGAAGCTGTTGCATCCCGTGGTCGGTCCGCTCAACCGATTTGTCACCACCGGGTTCCTGCCCCAGGCCTTTCGTGAGGAAATGCGGCTCCCGTGGTCAGCGCGTCAGCAGCGCAACTTCGACCGATCCATGCGGGTCGCCGCGCTGGTCAATCGGTTCAGCCCGAAGATTCTGCGGATGTTCCCCTACAACTTCTATCTCTGGGATCTGCGTCGGCGCATCGCCAAGGGAATCCCGTTGGTCTGAGCCGACTCTGACACTTGAAGTGATTGACACCACAGGTAAATCGGACACATACTCAACACAGTTGAAGTTGACGTCAAGTTTTAACTTTCCTGTGGAGGCTGTCAGTGGCGAACATCGAAGGCGTATGTGACCAGCGATTCTCTGGCTTGAAGGAGGCGCTGGCACACAATCTCGATTCCGGCGAGGACGTCGGGGCAGCGATCGCACTGACGATCGACGGCGAATCCGTCGTCGACACGTGGGGCGGTTGGGTCGACGTCGAGCACACTGCTCCTTGGGCCCGCGACACCGTCACCAACGTCTGGTCCTGCAGCAAGACCGTGACCGCACTGGCCGCGCTCATGCTCGTCGACCGCGGGTTGCTGGATGTCGATGCCCCGGTCGCGCAGTACTGGCCCGAGTTCGCAGCAGCGGGTAAGGACCGTATTCAGGTCCGGCAACTGTTGTCGCACACATCAGGCGTTTCGGGGTGGGATCAACCGTTCACCTTGGAGAACATTTGCGACGACGAATACGCCACAGCCCGGTTGGCGACGCAGGCTCCGTGGTGGGAGCCGGGTACCGCATCCGGATATCACGCCCTCAACTACGGCCACCTGATCGGCGAGGTCGTCAGGCGCATCGACGGTCGAACCCTCGGCCGCTTCATCGACGAGGAAATAGCCGGTCCGCTCGATGCTGATTTCCGCCTGGGCTTGCCGAAGTCCGAATACGGGCGAGTCTCGAATGTGATTGCGCCACCGCCGTTGCCGATCGACATCGCGGCACTCGGGATGGACAACATCATGGTGAAGACCTTCACCGCGCCGCCGGCCGACGCGACAGGTTCGTGGACCGACGGGTGGCGAGCCGCCGAGATCGGTGCGGCCAACGGTCATTCGAATGCGAGGGCGCTCGCAAGGATCCAATCGGTGATTGCGTGCGGTGGCAAGGTCGGTGACGTTCGCCTGCTGTCGGAGGAAACGATCGACAAGATCTTCGAGGAGCAGTCGTACGGGGTCGACCTCGTCCTCGGTGTGCCGGTCCGCTTCGGCGTCGGATTCGGATTGCCGACGCCGGAGTCCGTCCCGTTCATTCCGGAGGGGCGAATCTGCTTCTGGGGAGGTTGGGGTGGCTCGCAGATCATCATCGACACCGAGAAGCGCATGACCTTCTCGTACGTGATGAACAAGATGGGGCCGGGCCTGCTCGGTTCCGAGAGATCGGCGCAGTACGTATCGGCTGCCTACGACGCACTGAGCTGATCGATGTGACTGCGTTTGATCGAGATGACAGGGAGGGCGAAGCGCTACTCAAATCCTTGCTGAGTAGTAGCCGAGGGGGCTGGGTATAGGCCCGATTGCTAATCCGGCGGAACGGTTGGTTTGTCTGCTGCAGCTGACTATGCTGCCGGATATGCCAGTGTGCTCCGGGGGGAAATCAGCTTGTCCGCTACGTCGAAGTGTGCCCGAAAGTTGCAGACCTGCATCGGCTGACCGGCGATGAAGGGTTTCGTCGAAGTTGTCATGCGCTGGTGGCAGTTGCCGGACCAGTTCCATAGTTTCAGCAGGTACCTCGAAGACCGCGGGTTCTTGACTTCCTGCCGGGCGCTGGTCGGCGGAACGGCACTCTGGATGGGGTTGGTGTTGCTGTCGGCGCGATTCAGTGACGTCGGTCCGCAAGGTACGTTCTGGCGAGCGGTCAATCTCATGGTCATAGTCCTGTGCGTCGGCGCGGCCCTGATCTGGTGGTTGTTTCCGCCGACGCCGCTGTGGTCGTACACCTTTGTCGTGGGTTCCGACGTTGCGATTGCGGCGGCCGCCGCAACCGACTCGGAACCGATGGGACGGCTCATCGCGTGCGTCGTGTTTGCGTCGATCGGCGGCTATATTGCGTTCTTCCACAATCCGAAACTCCAAGTCGGTCACTTGGTCTTCGCCTCGATTGTCACGGTGCTTTCGGGGTGGACTTTGTTGTTCGGACCAGCAGCGGACGTCGGCTTGGGGTTGGCGAAAATCGCGGTCGTGATGGCCACCATCATTGTGATTCCCGTGGTGTCCCAAATGGTTCTGGCAGTTCTGGGATCCGACGCCACTACTTCCGACATCGACCCGTTGACCGGTCTGCTCAACCGTCGCGGACTTTCGCGTCGTGTGAAGGATCTGATGGGGCCTCCGGTGACCGAGGCCGACGCGGTTCTCGTAGTGGTGATCGATCTCGACCGATTCAAGACGATCAACGACGTTTACGGCCACGACGTTGGGGACAGCACGATCCTGCGAACGGCGCTGCGTATTCGCCTGTGGACAACCAAAGCTGCACTGACCGCCCGCGTGGGCGGTGACGAGTTCGTCGTGGTCGAGCGGGTGCCGGTCAGCGTGATAGCGAGGCTGGAAGGACAGATCCGCTCGGCAATGGACGGGGCGACCGATGATCCACCGACGAGCGCGAGCATCGGAATGGCGGTCCGCACCGCGCCCCGGCATCCGGGTGAGTCCGTCGACGAAGTCTTTGCCGAACTCTTCCGCGTCGCGGACACGGTGATGTACGAAGCGAAGCGCGAAGGTGGCAACCAGGTTCGGGCGAGCCTGGTCTGATGTGAGAGCTCAGTCGGCGAAGCTCAGGCCGCGTTCGGCGAGTGCTTCACGCAGAATCCTCAGAGCCTTCGGTCCCATCCCGTGCAGAGCGCCGAGTTCCTTCTCGGACACGGACGTCAATTGCGCGAGATGGGTGTAGCCCGCTCCGATCAGCGCGCGCTGTGCGGGAGCTCCCGTTTTCGGGAAGTCGGTTTCCACTGTGCCCGGATCCGGTTCTGTCACTGGCCAACTCCTCCGTGTGGGTTTTCCACAGTTTAGCGAGCGTCGTGAACGATTTCGGGGCTGTCGATTTTGTCGGGCGTTCGCGGAAGCGCGCGAGCTGCCACGGCAATGCCGATGATCGCGATAGCGGCGAAGGTGAGGAGAAGCAATTGCGCAGAACGAAGCGTCGACGGTTCGCCTATGTTCACCAGCACTCCGGCCAGGGCTGCGCCGAAGGCATTGGCGATCAGCTGAACGGTGTTGATGGCAGCGGAGGCACGCGCACCTTCTCCGGGATCGGTGACCGCGGTCATCGCACCGACTGCAAGATGGGGCCAGGCGATGCCGATTCCGACGCCGGCGACCAGCAGTCCGATCACCCACGCGACCATCGCACCGGCGCCGGCGTGCTCCGTGAGAAATGCTGCCATGATGCCCAACCCGATCGCGACGAGGATCGGACCGCTGACAACGATTCGTCGCACGATACGAGGGGTAGTCGCCGAGGCGCTCGGGATTTCGCCGAGAGTCCAGCCGAGAGCGAGTGCGGCCCCGAGGAATCCGGCCGCGAGCGGTGCCAGTCCGGCAAGTCGTTGGCCGAAGAGTGGAATGAACGTCTCGACGGTCGACGCAACAGCGAGGACGACGATGGTCAGGTACACCCATTTGAGCGACGACGCGTTGAACGTCGATGGCGGTAGTACGCCGTGGCGCGAGCGACGGTCAGCGGCGACAAAGGCGATCAGTAGCAGCACAGCGACGAGAACCATTGCTGCGGTCACTGCGAGGTTGGACAGAATTCCGGCAACGCTGACCAGCAAGGCTGCCGCAGTCAGCAATGCCAGGGAGAGGACCGGCACCGGGCTACTGGTCGTGCTGCCCGGTTCATGTGCCGGTAGCGCGCTGGGGACGAGAGCTGCGACTGCGATCGTCGCGACAACCAGAACGCCGAAAGCCCATCGCCAGGCTCCGAATTGAGCAAAGACGCCGCCGATTGCAGGGCCGGCGAAGGTGCCGACTCCCCACATTGCCGAAACCAGCGCGGCCCCGCGGGTCCACAGATGTCTGGGGAGCGCGGCATTGATGACGGCGTAACCGAGACCAGCCAGCAGGCCACCTCCCGAACCCTGGATCGTGCGGCCGACCAACAGCAATTCCATGGTCGGGCTGACCGCACAGACGACGGTGCCGAGCGCGAAGATCGCGAGGCCGATCAGGTAGGCCCCGCGCGGTCCCCTGGCGGCGAGGACGTTGGTGACCAACATCGAGGAGATGACGGAAGCGATGAGGAAGACCGTCGCGGTCCAGGCGTAGTACTGCTGACCGCCGATGTCGTCGATGGCAGTCGGAAGCAGGCTGGTCGTCAGGTAGACGTTGGTCGCGTACAGCGCGACGCCGCCTGCGAGGACGGTAGCGGTGCCGAGGTATCGACCGCTCAGGAGCTGCCGCCAGGTTCCGGCGGGAGCATCGGTGGGGGAGTGCATGTTGTCGAAGGTAGAATCTCAAGTGCGCTTCAGGTCAATGTCGCGCAGCCATTGGGAGGCAGAATGATCCGTAAGAGTGACGAACTTCTCTCGATCGGTGAGGTATCGGCGCGCACCGGCGTCGCCGTGTCGGCGGTGCGCTACTACGAAACACTCGGTCTGGTTCCTGCGGAGCGGACGGCAGGAAATATGAGGAAGTTCCCGCGCCACTCGATCCGGCGGGTGTCGCTGATCCAGTTGGCAGTCAGGTTCGGGATACCTCTGGCCGAAGTCGCCGAAGTATTCGGGTCGTTGCCGCAGGGGCGAACGCCGACGAAGAAGGACTGGCGCAAGATTTCGACGGAGTGGAATCAGCGCCTCGAGGATCGCAAGCAGGCCATCAGCCGGATGCAGGACGAACTGACGGGCTGTATCGGCTGTGGGTGTCTGTCACTCAAGACATGCAACCTGCTCAACCCTGGAGACGAACTGGGCCGGGAGGGGCCCGGCGCCAGACGTCTCTGAAACTACTGTCGGTCACACTCTTTCGCGTGGCCGCGACTGAGCATTCCACCGACCACCACGACGCTCGATCTCGATGGGATGCGAGAAGCACTCGCTGATGTTCTGGGTGGTGATCACATTCTCGGCGAGGCCGCTGGCGGTCACGACGCCGTCCTTGATCAGGAGAGCATGTGTGGTGGTGCTCGGAATCTCTTCGATGTGATGCGTCACGAGGATGCTGGCAAGTGACGGGTTCTGATTGCGGAGATCGTCCAGAGCCGTCAAGAGCTGTTCGCGCGCAGCAAGATCGAGCCCGGTCGCCGGTTCGTCGAGCAGGAGCAGGCGTGGTTCCACCATGAGTGCACGGGCGATCAGGGCTCGCCCCCGTTCGCCCTGGGACAAGTTGGGCCACAGTGCGTCCGAACGCGGACTCATCCCGAGTAGATCGATCAGTGCGTCGGCATGAGCCTCTTGCTCCGGCGTCGGCGACCACCGCGGCATTACCTCGGTGGTGTTGGTGAGGCCGGTGATCACGACGTTGCGGACGGTGATCGGAATTCCGATCGTGTGACGCGGGTTCACGTGCCCGATGTCCATCCGCAGTTCCCTCATGTCGACTCGGCCCAGCTTGTGCCCGAGGACGTAGACGGAACCGCGAGTCGGGTGGGCGGTTGCTCCGAGAAGGCTCAGTAGGGTGCTCTTGCCTGCACCGTTCGCGCCGAGGAGTACCCAGTGTTGCCCGGGTTCGATCGAAATGTTGATGTCTTTCAACAAGTATCGGCCGTCGCGGACGAGATCCACGTGTTCGGTCGACAGAACTGTGCCGTTGGGGTGTCGCACGAGAACTAACCTCTCTTAGGCGTCGAGCACACGCAACCGCCGTAAGACGGTGTCGATATTTGCTCGGGTTGCCGCTACCGCGGCTTCTGGGTCGGCGTCTTGAAGGGCCTCGACCAACTGATCATGGGCATGTGAGGTGTCGGGGACGCCGGCCTCGTGGGCCATCATCTCGACGAGGGATTCACGAAGGAGTGGACGCACCGACGTGAACAGCGAGAGCAGAACCGCGTTTCCGGACAACCGAACGACCTCGGTGTGGAAGTCGAGGTCGACGTCGACGAACTTCTCGACGTCACCCTCGAAATGACTGTGTCGCATGGTCAGTCGCCGCCGCAGGCCGTCGAGGTCCTCGGGTTGTACCCGCTCCGCGGCCAGTCTGGCGGCCTCGATCTCGAGTGCGCGACGGACTTCGAAGACCTCCAGGATGCGTGAGCGTCGAAGTAGCTTGGTGAATTCGTCGACGTGCTCGAGTTCGGACGCGGCAGCCACGAAGGTGCCGACGCCGTGTCGGACTTCGAGTAGTCCGTCGCGAGCGAGGAGGCGGATTGCCTCGCGAATCGAGGAACGCCCGACGCCGAGTTCGACGGCAAGGGCCGCCTCGCTCGGTATGCGCTCGGACGGCGCCCACGTTCCTTGCCTGATTCGCCCGCGAAGCAACTGTTCGAGTTGCGGCACCAGCGGACCACTGCGAAGTGTGAATCCTGTGTGGTCGTCGGACACGGCTTGCCTCTCGTGGGGGTACCGACAGCGTAACAACTCATCAGACGTCTGAGGACTCGGGTGGGCCGTGTGTCGGAGCAGCGCTCACGCAGTCGATACCGTCAGTTACGGGTGACGCCGAGGAGCAGTGCGATCAGGTCGAGGGCCGTCTCGATCTCCGCCTTTTCCCGCCCGAGTAGAGGGGCGTAGAGGTGCACGTCGCAGATGCGAACGAGAGCTTCGCCCAGCACTTGCGGCGAGAGCGTGATCGTCAGTTGGCCGGCGTCGACCTGGGACTGCAAGATTTCGGCGGTGATGGAAGCGGAGATCGATTCGATGGAGCCGGGCATCATCGCGAGTTTGATGAACACCATCGGTTCGCGTTTCGTCAGAGCTCGCAGTTCGGTCGACGATTCCACCGACCGCATGACGCGTCCGAAGACGTCGAGGATGTACTCCGGACCTTGCCCCGACGCCTGTGACATCGCCTTCCGGTATGTCCGTTCGGTGGCCTCGGCCAGCACTGTTCCGAGCAGTTCGTCGCGATTGCCGACCCAGCGGTAGAGCGTCGCGCGGCCTACTCCGAGACGTTCGGCGAGCAGTGACATGTCGAGTGGTTCCTCCGCGAGGTACATGCTCGCGGCGGTGTCGATCGCGCGTCGGCGTTCGAGGTCGGTAGGCATCGGGACATTCTCTCCGGTTGTCCGGTACTGCACAATTTCGGCGGTCGAACAGAGGTGGGCTTCGGGTGGATCGAACCTATTGACGAACCAAGCGACGTGAGACACACTAGCTCATTGTCTCATGTTAGTGATGGCGATCACAGTCAGGGGTTCGATCGATGAGTTCAGTACAAACCGTTCGTGGGCCGGTGGACACAGCCGATCTGGGAAAGGTGTTGATGCACGAGCATGTCTTCGTTCTGGGGGAGGAGATGCGTCAGAACTATCCCGACTACCCGGAGCCTTGGGACGAGGAGGCTCGAGTAGCCGATGCGGTGACCAAGCTGTCCGAACTGAAGTCGCGAGGGATCAGCACGATCGTCGATCCCACGGTCATCGGACTCGGTCGCTACATCCCGCGTATTGCGCGGATCAACGAGCAGGTCGATCTCAACATCATCGTCGCCACCGGCGTCTACACGTACAACGACATTCCGTTCCAATTCCATTACACCGGTCCAGGTTTGCTGTTCGACGTGCGCGAGCCGATGGTTGATCTATTTGTGAAGGACATCAAGGACGGCATTGCCGGCACAGACATCCGCGCGTCATTCCTCAAGTGCGCCATCGAAGAACCTGGTCTGACTCCCGGTGTCGAGCGTGTGATGCGAGCGGTCGGTCAGGCGCAGGTCGAAACCGGGGTACCGATCACGGTTCACACGAACCCGCACACGGAATCGGGCCTCGTTGCGCAGAAGGTTCTGGCCGAGGAAGGTGCAGATCTGAGCAAGGTCGTCATCGGGCACTCGGGTGATTCGACCGACCTGGACTACCTGTGTGCACTTGCCGATGCGGGTTCGCTACTCGGGATGGACCGTTTCGGTCTCGATGTTCTGCTCCCGTTCGAAGAGCGGGTGAACACCGTCGTGGAACTGGCCCGCCGAGGCTATGCCGAGAAAATGGTTCTGGCACATGATGCCTCGTGCTTCATCGACTGGTTCTCGAGTGAGGCCAAGGCAGCCGCAGTGCCGAACTGGAATTTCACCCACATCAGCGATCAGGTCATTCCCACGCTGCTCGAACGTGGCGTCACCGAAGATCAGATCAACACCATGCTGGTGGACAATCCGCGTCGGTACTTCGAGAGCTGAGTTATGACCAACGTGTACGAGAGCAAGCCATGGCTCGCCAATTACGACGCCGACACTCCGCCGAATGTGGACATCGAGCATGTCAATGCCCTCGCGATGTTCCGTGCGTCGCTGGAGCGCGATCGCACCGCCCCGATCATCAGGTACTTCGACAGGACCGTCAGCTTTGCCGAGCTCGACGAGATGTCGGACGCGCTTGCGGTAGCCCTCGCCGTGGACGGAATCGGGTTCGGCGACAGAGTTTCCTTTGTCCTGCAGAATGTTCCGCAGTTCGTCATCGCGACGGTCGCAGTCTGGAAACTCGGCGCTGTCGTCGTTCCGGTCAATCCGATGTACCGGGACCGTGAGCTGTCCACCGTACTCTCGGACAGCGGCGCGGTAGCAGTCATCTGTCTCGAGTCCTCGGCCGAGACCGTGGCGACTGCGTCCGAGGGCACCGAAGTGCGACGGGTCATCACTACGTCGGAACAGGATTTTCAGTCGCGCGACGATGAACGGATCTTCGGTTCGGCGTCCAGGATTCGTCATGATGGATTTCCGGACCTATTGGAACTGATCGAGGCTCATCGAGGACAGAAGCCCGAGAAGGTCGATCTGTCCCCGGAAGACCCTGCCTACCTTCCTTATACGTCGGGGACGACCGGCCCGCCGAAGGGGTCGATGAACACGCACGCAAATGTCGTGTTCGCAGCGCAGATCTATCGGGACTGGTTGGGGCTGCGCCCCGGCGGCGCGATGTTCGCGGTGGCGCCACTGTTCCATATCACCGGGTTGATCGGGCACGTCGCGGCTCCACTCCTGGCCGGCGCGCCCACGATTCTGACCTGCCGATTCCATCCCATCGTTGCAGCGGAGTCGATTTCGGAGCATCGGGCTACCGCGATCATCGGAGCGATCACCGTATTCATCGCGTGGACGGACAGCGCCGCAGTCTCGAAGGAATCGTTGAGCTCTCTCGAGTCGGTGTATTCAGGTGGCGCGCCGATCCCGCACGCGGCGTTGGAAGCGTTCCGGGCGAAGTTCGGTCACTACATTCACAACGGCTACGGGCTGACCGAGACGAACAGCCCGGCGATCGTGGTGCCGAATTCGCGTGAAGCGCCGGTAGATCCGGCGTCGGGGGCCGTTGCTGTCGGCGTTCCGGTATCGAATACGTACGCCGAGGTGGTGGACGAGAACGACAGGCCGGTACAGATCGGGGAGTACGGCGAGATCGTGGTCTCCGGTCCCCAGGTTGCACTCGGATACTGGAACAAGCCGGACGAGACCGCACATGCGATGCCGGACGGGCGTTTTCACACCGGCGACATCGGATTCATGGACGGCGACGGTTGGTTTTACATCGTCGACCGGATGAAGGATCAGATAAATGCCTCGGGCTTCAAAGTGTGGCCACGCGAAGTGGAAGATGTTCTCTACGAACACCCTGCCGTACGAGAGGCTGCCGTCGTCGGTGTCATGGATCCGTATCGCGGCGAAACCGTGAAGGCCTTCGTGTCTTTCAAGGACGGTGCCGAGGCGACCACCGAGGATCTGGTCGAGTTCTGCAAGGAAAGGCTTGCAGCATACAAGTATCCACGCATCGTCGAGGTCATGAATGACCTGCCGAAAACAGTGAGCGGCAAGATTCTTCGTCGTGAACTGCGGGTACCGAACTAGATCTGCCTGACAAACGAATTGCCGGCCGCCGACAAGGTGAGCCGGCCATTCGTCGTGGTGATCGGCGAGCATCGATAGGGGATTTAGTCCCTTATGCGGCAATGCATTTCAGTGATTGACATCACTCTTTTTGTATCGCAGACTGATCGCAACGCCACAGAGTTGAAGTTGGTGTCAGTTTCTACTTCTGGCCCGGTTTCACTTCTCAACTCCCGGCGCGACGAGCGTCCGACCCATCGAGGAGTAACCCATGACGAGATCGGCAGTGGATTCGAACACGCAGGCAGGGGGCCTGTCCGATCAGGAACGGAAGAAGAAGAAAGCGCACCGCAAACTTCTCGGCGCGGGACTGCTCGGCAGTTCCATCGAGTGGTACGACTTCTTCTTGTACGGAACGGCTGCGGCACTGGTCTTTCCGCATGTGTTCTTCCCCGATTCATCCGCACTGATGGGCACATTGCTCTCGTTCAGTACGTTCTGGGCCGGCTTCGTTGCCCGCCCCATCGGCGGTTTGGTCGCCGGACACTTCGGCGACAAGTACGGACGCAAGCCCGCCGTCGTCACCTGCCTGTTGCTGATGGCTGTCGCGACATTCCTGATCGGCGCGATTCCGAGTGCGTCGGCAATCGGCGTCGTCGCTCCGATTCTTCTGGTGACACTGCGATTCATCCAAGGTCTCGCCTGCGGTGGCCAGTGGGGCGGAATCGTCCTTCTCCTCACCGAATCCGCGAGTCCCAAGAAGCGTGGATTCTCAGGCACTTTCGGTCAGATGGGTGTCTCGTTCGGTGTAGTGCTGGGCAACCTGGTCTTCCTCGTCGCGACCGCGACCATTTCCAACGAAGCATTCCTGAGCTGGGGTTGGCGGGTTCCGTTCTTCGCCAGCGCGCTGCTCTTCCCCGTGGTTCTGTACATCCAGACGAAGGTCGAGGACACGCCGGAATTCCTCGAGTTGCAGGAAGACGCCAAGAAGAACCAAAAGGACGTCGTCGTTCAGGCTCCACTGGCGCAGGCGCTCAAGGATCACTGGCGCAAGATCCTGCTTGGCTGCGGACTTCTGGCCGCCACCAATGCACTGTTCTACATCAGCATTGCCGGCGTACTCAGCTACGGCACAACCGAACTGGGGTTGAAGCGGAACTCACTGCTCATCATCTCGCTCCTGAGCGCGTTGCTGACAGTCGGCGTGGTGCTGTGGTCCGGGAAGATGTCCGACAAGATCGGTCGTCGTCCGATGATCCTGATCGGCGCCGCGGCGATCGTGGTCTGGGCATTCCCGTACTTCTGGTTGATCAACACCAAGTCCCTGCCGCTGTTCTTCATCGCAGTCACGGTCGGCAGCGTGTTCCAGTCGATGACCTACGGGCCTATCGCGGCATACATGGGTGAACTGTTCGCACCCAACGTGCGCTACTCGGCAGCATCGTTGGCCTACCAGTTGGCTGCGATCACGGTCAGCGGCGGCACCCCGTTCATCATGACAGCACTTATCGCGAAGACCGGAACCACGACATGGGTTGCCGTGTTCGTGGCACTCATGGGCTTGGTGACCTTCTTCAGCGCTTGGGTGCTGAAAGAGACCAACCCGAAGGAAGTTCGGGACGATCCGAACGCAATTCCGGGCGCGCACCTCTACGCCAGGTAATACCTTCGGTCTCGAACAGGCGCCCGCTATCGGTCACCGGTAGCGGGCGTCTGACGTATAACTGGAGCATGGCTGCAGCACGCACAGGCTCCGAAGATGCTTCGTCGACAGTGTCACGGGAACTCCCCTCCACTCAGCGTGGTTTGCGTACGCGTCGAGCGTTGATCGATGCGGCTCGCACCGTCTTCGAACGGACCGGTTATCTGGACTCGCGTCTGATCGACATCACGGTGGAGGCGCAGTGCTCGGCCGGTACCTTCTACACCTACTTCGCAAGCAAGGAGGAGATCTTCGCGGCTGTGATGGAGCTGGCGCGCGAAGACATGATGCATCCGGGAATGCCGCACACTCCGAAAGGCGCGGATCCCGCTGAGGTCATCGCGGCGAGCAACCGCGCGTACCTCGAGGCGTACCGACGTAACGCGAAGCTGATGGGACTGCTCGAGCAGGTCGCAAGCATCGATCCGGAGTTTCGGGTTCTCCGCCTCGAGCGTGCTGACGCGTTTGTGCGACGCAACGCGCGCAGTATCGAGAAGCTGCAGAAAGCCGGTCTGGCGGACGCGAACCTGGATCCGCTACTGACGTCTCGGGCACTCTCCGGGATGATCAGTCGACTTGCGTTCGGGTACTTCGTATCCCGCGGCGGCGAGGACGGCGCCGCCGGAGTGACTTTCGATGGTCTGCTCGATACGGTCAACCGGTTGTGGATCAACACTTTACAATTCTCGCTGCGCCAAAACTGATGTTGACGCCGGGTTCATGTTTGGTGTCTGATGGAGCAATGACACCTACGCGTACGGCAGTGCTCGTCGATTTCGGTGGAGTTCTCACCTCCAGTGTTCTTCAGGCCTTCGAAGATTTCGGGGCCTCGCTTGGGGGAGACCCACGACTTCCGTTGGCCCTGCTCTCCCGCGACGACGTCTCGAAGAGGCTGCTCTCCGATCACGAATCCGGAAAGATCGACCAGGAGGCCTTCGAGGCCGGATTCGGAGAACGTCTACGAGCGCACGGCGCAGTCGTCGACAGCGTTGGATTGGTCGACCGTATGCAAGCCGGGCTGATTCGAGACGAGGAGATGGTGCGTCTGCTCGCAGACGTGCGGGCGGCGGGACACCCTGTTGCGCTCGTGTCCAATGCTTTCGGGCGTGATTGTTATGCGGGTTTTGTTCTCGAGGACCTGGCCGACGAAGTGGTGATCTCCTCGGAAGTCGGGATTCGTAAGCCCTCCCGTCAGATCTACACCATCGCGTGTGAGCGCCTGGGCGTCGCGCCCGAAGATGCCGTGATGATCGACGATCTGCAACAGAATCTCGACGGTGCGGCACGATTGGGGATCGCCGGCATTCTCCACACCGACGCGGAAAGCACTCGCAGGCAATTGGCATCGACGTTCGGACTACTGCCCACGCAGTGAAACTGTAGGTTTCTCGGTAACACTCGAATACTGCTGGAACACTTTTGGAGGAACGAATGATTGCTGTCATCGCGGATATCACCGTCAAGGACGGAAGCGGCGAGCAGTTCGAAGCCGTAATCGCCGAACTTGCGGAGAAGGTGCGCACGGAGGAGCCCGGAACGGTTCTGTATCAACTGATCCGATCGAAAACGGATGCGAATTCCTACAAGTTCATGGAGCTGTATCAGGACGGTGCTGCCATCAAGGCTCACGGAACGTCCGAGCATTTCCAGGCTGCAGGAAAGGCGATGGCACCCTTCCTCGCCGGCGCCCCGCAGATCGAGTACTTCGACGCTCTCTGAGCGCATGGACGGGGCTCTCTGAGCGAGTGAACAGGTGAGCCCCGGCGAAATCTCGCCGGGGCTCACCTGTGTTTTCAGTTCTGCTTCTGGGCGAGGAGTTCGGTTCGGTCGATCGATCGCTTGAGGATCTTTCCTGTCGAACCCTTTGGGAGTGCGTCGATGAACTGGACGACTCGGGGAATCTTGTAGGCGGAGAGACGTTCCCGAGCCCACGAAGTGACGGCGTCTACTTCGAGGTCGGAGCCTGGACGCACGGCCACCACTGCGGCAACCTCCTCCCCGTAGTAGTCGTCGGGTATGCCGATCACTGCGGCTTCGATGATGTCGGGGTGCTGGTAGAGCACCTCTTCGACCTCGCCCGGATAGACGTTGTATCCACCACGGATGATGAGGTCCTTCACTCGGTCGACGATGCGAAGGTCCCCGTCGGGATCGGTCTCACCGAGGTCTCCGGTGCGGAACCATCCGTCGTCGGAAAGAACGGCGGCGGTGTCTTCAGGGCGCTTCCAGTAACCCTTCATGACCGTCGGTCCTTTGATGAACACCTCGCCCACTGTGCCTGCCTCGCAGACATTTCCGTCGTGATCACGCACCTCGACCTCGGTGCGCGGTACGGCGCGGCCGGTGTATCCGATCTTTGCGACGCGGTCGATGCTGTTGAAAGTCCCGAACGCGCTCGTCTCGGTCAGGCCGTAGCCCTCGAGGATCGTGCAGTTGAACCGTGCTTCGAAGGCGCGAGCGACTTCACCGGGAAGTGATGCGCCACCGGAGATTGCGATCCTGAGTTGTTCGAAGTCGGAGCTGTCCACGTCGGCGGCGGCGTGCAGCATGGCATTCCACATGGTGGGGACACCGGCCATGATGGTGAGCTTGTCCCGGCGGACCAGGTCGAGCATGGCAGCGGGGTCGAACCGGGCGAGCAGGGACAGTGATCCGCCGCCGGTGAAGGTTGCCATCATGACCGAACCCTGGCCGAAGATATGGAAGAGCGGCAGTCCGGTTCCGGTGCGGTCCGAAGGATTTCCGCGGCTGCTCTCGGTGCCGATCTCACCGGCGGACAACAAATTCCCGACGGTCAGCTGAGCGCCCTTCGGGCGTCCGGTGGTGCCGGAGGTGTAGAGAATCGCCGTTGTGTCTGCTGCGTCACGGTCGACCACAGTTGCGGGTGCATGATCGGCCTTCGCCGATTCTTCGGTGAGTGTCCACACCGGGACACCGCGCGCACTCCCTGCATCCTGGACTGCGGGACCGAGTTGATGCCACGCGATGGCCAGGGAAATCTCCGCGTCGTCCAGAACGTACTCGACTTCGGGTTGCGCCGACATCGTGTTGATCGGTACCACGACACAACCTGCGGCCTGAATTCCCATGTACGCCACGACGAATTCCGCTACCGACGGCGCCGCTAGGAGAACCCGATCGCCTACGCTCAACCCGGCATCGCGAATGCGGCCGGCGAACGCCAGGGATGCGTCGTGGAGCTGCCGGTAAGTCCAGTGTTCATCCGTGCCGCGGATCGCAGTGCTGTTTCGAATTGCGATGTTGTCCGGAGTGACTTCCGCGTGACGGGTCACCGGGTCGAGAACGCTAACCATGGTTCTGCCTTTCGGGAGGAATCGACCGATTGTGTGTCCTGGGTCTCACCAGAGCGTACACTTGAATCCGGCGTCAACATCGAGTCTGCTGGGATTGTCCCGAAATGATGTTGGCTCGGAAGGATGGGGAGCGCACCGTGCTCGATGACGAATCGCGAATTGCCGCCCTGCCGGTGGCTCCGCCTGCGCTGCTCCGAGATCGGCCCACCACCGAGCGGGGAACCCGCACGCGCGCAGCGCTGATTGCCGCTGCCCGGACGGTATTCGAGCGTAGTGGCTATCTCGATGCCCGTCTGATCGACATCGCCAAAGAAGCCGGCTGCGCGACGGGATCGTTCTACACCTACTTCGCGAACAAGGAAGAGGTCTTCGCCGCCGTCCTCGAGGTCGCGCGAGACGACATGATGCACCCGGGCATGGGACGCGTGGCGGGCGCAGACGATCCGTACGCCGTGCTCGAGGCAAGTAATCGAGCGTATCTGGCGGCGTATCAACGCAATGCGAAATTGATGGGGCTCATGGAGCAGGTTGCTCACATCGACCCGGAGTTCCGAAAGTTCCGCAGCGAGCGTGCCAATGCGTTCATACGCCGTAATGCCCGCGGGATTGCAGATCTGCAGAGTCGTGGTATCGCGGACACGACGCTGGATCCAATGACAGCGTCAATTGCTCTGTCCGGCATGGTGAGTCGGCTCGCCTACAGTCTGTTCACCCTCCATGAGGGTGAGGTGGACGGGCGTTCGCCGGAGTTCGATCAGATTGTCGCCACGGTGACAGACCTGTGGGCTAACGCGCTGAAGTTCCCTGACCGATCCTGAAGCGGCAGGTCGCCCCGGCCGTATCGACGTTCGAGCGGCCGGGACGTGCCGAGTCTTGTTTCAGCTTTTCTCTGTTCAGCTTTTCTCGACGACGCGAGCGACGGATTCGGCCACGACGACTGGCTTGTCGGAACCTTCGCGCTCAACCACCTGGCTCATCTTCACCTGGATTCCGCCGGGCAACTGCTCCGCGGACGCAACGGTTGCACGCATGCGGACCCGGGATCCCACGGGAACGGGAGCGGGGAAGCGAACCTTGTCGTAGCCGTAATTGAGGCTGTGGGCGAAGCCGTCGAAGTGGATGAGTTGGTAGGAGAACTGTGGGCCCAGCGAGAGGCTGAAGAGTCCGTGCGCGATCGTGCTGCCGAGCGGGCTCGATGCGGCTCGTTCCGGGTCGACGTGAATCCACTGATGATCGTTTGTGGCTTCGGCGAACGCGTTGATGCGCTCCTGGGTGATGTCGTACCACTCCGTCGGGCCAAGTTCCTGGCCGATGAGCTTCTCGAGCTCGGCGAAGGTGGACGGGCGGACGGGCAATTGGTTTTCAGTCATCGTTGATCCCTTTACTCGCAGTTCAGGAGGACGGAACGGGCCGTTCGGGTGACCGTCGCGATTCGACGGTTGAAACTGACGCCGGATTCAACTATACATGAGGGGAGACGTGGATCACTGTCAGCGCGTAGGTATGACGCAAGCGAGAGGAATCGCTCATGAAGGTTGCCCAGAAGGTAGCAATTGTCACCGGTGGCGGCGGGGGGATCGGCGGTGCGTTGGCGCAGCGACTGGCCGCAGAGGGCGCTCGCGTCGTAGTAGCCGACCTCGACGGGGCGGCAGCTTCGGCAGTGGCAGAGGCGATCAACATGGAGCATCCCGGCGCAGCAGTGTCTGCGGGTGGCGACGTCTCCGACGAGACGGTCATTGCGGGCCTCATCGCGCAGGCGGAAAAGGAATTCGGCCCGGTCGACCTCTACTTCGCCAATGCCGGCGTCACCGGAGGCATGGGCCTCGACATCAGTGAGGACGTCTGGGACACGACGATCGACGTCAACGTTCGCGCCCACATTCGTGCCGCCAGGCTCCTGGTCCCTGGTTGGACCGAGCGCGGGGAAGGCTACTTCATCAGCACTGCCTCTGCTGCCGGCTTGCTCAGTCAGGTCGGGTCCGCCGCGTACTCGGTGACTAAACATGCCGCGGTCGCGTTTGCCGAGTGGCTCTCGATCACCTACGGAGATCAGGGCGTTCGCGTCAGTTGCCTGTGTCCGATGGGTGTCAACACCAAGCTTCTCTACGAAGGCGAGAACTCCGGCGATCCGGTCGGCAAGGCCGCAACCGGGGCCGTGCTTGCGGCAGGCAATGTTCTCGAGCCTGCTGAATGCGCCGAAATCGTTCTTGCCGCAGTAGATGCCGAGGAATTCCTCATCCTTCCGCACAAGAACGTTCTGGACATGTACCGGCAGAAGGGCGCCGACTACGACCGTTGGCTGCGCGGTATGCGCCGGTACCAGGCGTCGCTGCTCGCGGGAACGCGATGACCGAGGAACTCGTCCTCTCCGAGCAGAGAGGAGCGGTGCTGGTCCTGACATTCAATCGGCCCCGCGTTCTCAACGCGTGGACCAACGAGCTCGAAGATCAGTACTACGACCTTTTGGCCGCAGCAGACGAAGATCCCAGTGTCCGAGCAATTGTTGTCACCGGCTCCGGTCGAGGATTCTGCTCGGGGGCTGACCTCGGCAATTTGAAGAACGTCGGCGACGTCTCCGAAAGTGATCTTGTCCGACCACGGGACCGTGATTTCCCGACCACCGTTCGCAAGCCGCTGATCGCTGCCGTCAACGGCGTCGCCGCAGGGCTCGGAATGGTCGAGGCTCTGTACTGTGACGTTCGTTTCGGTTCGAGCGCAACGCGATTCACTACCGCGTTCGCGCGTCGAGGCCTGATTGCGGAGTACGGCATCTCCTGGATGTTGCCCCGCTTGGTCGGTCACAGTCGAGCAGTCGATCTTCTGCTTTCCAGCCGGATGGTGGATGCCGACGAGGCGTACCGTATCGGTTTGATCGACCACCTGGTCAGCGGCGGTGACGTTCTGGATGCGGCGATTGCTTACGCCGAGGACATCGCGGCCAACTGCTCGCCGACGTCCCTCTCCGTCATCAAGTCTCAGATGAGTGCCGACGCGCACTCGACCTTCACCGATTCCGCCAGGCGTGCGGAATCGCTGATGCTGAATGCATTTCACGGCCCGGATGTCGTCGAGGGCGTCAACAGCCATCTCGAACATCGAGCCCCCAATTTTCCTTCCCTCTCTGTCAGGAGTTCACATGTCAGTGTTTGAGTTCTCGGATCGCACCAAGAAGTACCAGGCCGAACTGCTCGATTTCATGGACAAGCACGTTTACCCGGCCGAAGCGGTCTACGAAGAGCAGATGCGTGAGTCCGGTAACCCGCACTTCCAGCCGCCGATCATCGACGACTTGAAGAAGGAAGCCAAGGCGCGCGGGCTGTGGAACCTCTTTCACCCGCATCCCGAATGGGGCCCCGGCCTGACCAACCTGGAATACGCACCGCTCGCGGAGATCATGGGCCGCAGCCACCTGGCTTCCGAGGCCACCAACTGCGCCGCTCCGGACACGGGAAACATGGAGGTGCTCACGCTCTTCGGCACCGACGAGCACAAGGAGAAGTACCTCAAGCCGCTTCTCGAAGGCGAAATCCGTTCTGCTTTCGCGATGACCGAGCCCGAGGTTGCCAGTTCCGACGCCACCAACATCCAGCTTCGTATGGACCGTGACGGCGACGAGTACGTACTGAACGGCCGTAAGTGGTTCGCTTCCAACGCTTTGCACCAGAACTGCAAGGTTCTGATCGTCATGGGCAAGACCGACTTCAATGCCGCCACCCACCGTCAGCAGTCGATGATGGTCGTTCCGATCGATGCTCCCGGCGTCACGATCCTGCGCAACCTGCCGGTCTTCGGCTACCAGGACCGCGAAGGACACGGCGAGATCACTTTCGAGGACGTGCGCGTCCCGGCCAAGGACATTCTCGCCGGCGAGGGCGAAGGATTCGCGATCAGCCAGGCCCGCCTCGGCCCCGGCCGCATCCACCACTGCATGCGTGCAATCGGAATGGCCGAGCGCGCACTGGAACTGATGTGCAAGCGCGCATCCACCCGCATCACCTTCGGAAAGCCCGTCAGCGACAACGCGAATATCCAGGACTGGATCGCCGAGGCTCGTATCGACATCGAGATGGTTCGACTCCTCACGCTCAAGGCCGCACACATGATGGACACGGTGGGCAACAAGGAAGCGCGCACCGAGATCGCAGCCATCAAGGTTGCAGCGCCGAACATCGCGCTCAAGATCATCGACCGCGCCATCCAGGTTCACGGCGGCGGCGGCGTCACGGACGACTTCCCGCTCGCGATGGCTTACGCCCACATGCGCACCCTTCGCCTGGCTGACGGCCCGGACGAGGTGCACAAGCGCGCCATCGCCAAGCAGGAACTGCGCAAGTACCGCGAAGTCAAGGCGAACTGACATGGCAGGACTGGATCTCACCGGTAAGACGGCAATCGTCACAGGCGCATCGCGGGGCATCGGCCTCGCGACCGCGCAGGCGATTGCGGCGGCGGGCGGAAACGTCGTACTGACTTCGCGCTCACAGGAATCCGCAGATGCGGCTGCCGCGCAGGTGAACGGCAACGCGATCGGCGTCGGCGCTCACGCGACGGACGAGGATGCTGCCAGCAAGTGCGTCGAGCAGACGATCGAGCGTTTCGGCAGTCTCGACATCTTGGTGAACAACGCGGGCACCAACCCGTCGTTCGGGCCGATCATCAACCAGGATCACTCGCGCTTCGCCAAGACCTTCGACGTCAACGTGTGGGCTCCAGTCCTGTGGACCGGCCTGGCAGCGCGGGCCTGGATGGGCGAGCACGGTGGTTCCGTGGTCAACACCGCCTCGATCGGCGGCATGGCGTTCGAGGCCGGGATCGGCACGTACAACGCGTCGAAGGCTGCTCTGATCCACATCACCAAGCAGTTGGCGCTCGAGTTGTCACCGAAGATTCGTGTCAACGCCGTTGCTCCGGGAGTGGTGAGAACCAAACTCGCCGAAGCTCTGTGGAAAGAACATGAAGAAGCGGTGTCCGCGTCGACCGCTCTCGGACGCATCGGTGAACCCGAGGACGTGGCCGCTGCCATCGCCTTCCTGGTTTCGGATGCAGCCCAGTGGATCACCGGAGAGATCATGACCATCGACGGTGGCCAGTTGTTGGGTGATGCACTCCCGTTCCGGCAGGGAGCGTCCGTCGGTGGCTAGCGTCGGAGTAGTGGGACTCGATACCGAAGCGGTCACCGGGTGGATAGCAGGCCTGGGGATCGACTTCACCGGGCCGTTGTCCTTCGATCGAATCGGCCTGGGGCAGTCGAATCTCACGTACCTGGTTCGCGATCAAGACGGCAATCGCTGGGTGCTACGACGCCCACCGCTGGGGCACCTGCTGGCCTCGGCTCACGACGTGGCGCGCGAAGCTCGAATCTTGAGCGCTCTCGAATCCACCGACGTGCCTTCGCCGCGAGTATTCGGGTTGACCGAGGATCCAGCTGTCACCGAAGTTCCGCTGCTCCTCATGGAATTCGTGGACGGCGAAGTGGTGGACCGAATGCCTCTTGCGGAGGCGTTGTCGGAAGATCGTCGCCGGGCAATCGGAATCTCGCTCGCTCAGACGCTGGCGAAGATACACGCCGTCGACCTCGAGCAGGCCGGTCTCGACGACCTGGCAAGCCACAAGCCTTACGCTGCACGGCAGCTGAAGCGCTGGGGCGGACAGTGGGAACAGTCGAAGACGCGGGAATGTCCTGACCTGGACGATCTCACCCGACGTCTCATTGCAGCTCAGCCGGCTCACACCGAAACCACGTTGGTGCACGGCGACTTTCACCTACGCAACGTGATCACCTCCGCTGAGAACGGCGAAGTTGTCGCGGCCCTCGACTGGGAACTCTGCACACTCGGTGATCCGTTGGCCGATGTCGGAAGCTTGTTGGCGTACTGGCCGGCGGCCGGGGAGGACACTGGTGGCGATTTCCCGGCGTCAGCGCTCCCGGGATTCCCTTCGCGAGAGGAGATCTCCCGGATCTATCTCGAGGCCACCGGACGGGATCCGGCTGCGCTGAAGTTCTGGCACACCTTGGGGCTGTGGAAGATCGCCGTGATCGCCGAGGGCGTGATGCGTCGCGCCCGCGACGAACCGCAGAATGCCGCCGAGAGCGGAACTCCCACAGTGGAACGTATTGACGCCTTGGTAGCCAAAGCCAGGGAAATTGCAGATCAGGCCGGGATCTGACGAGATCGTCCGGTGTCCGTCGAATCACGAAATTATGGAGGGCCAGTGAGCCAGGAACGTAGAACCGCAATTGTCACGGGTGCAGCACGCGGAATCGGTGCGGCAGTGGCCAAGCGACTGTCGGAAGACGGCTTTGCCGTTGCCGTGCTGGACCTCGACGAAGCAGCGTGTGCCGGAACCGTCGACGCGATCAAGGCCGCAGGCGGCCAAGCACTGGCCGTGGGCGCTGACGTCTCCGACGAGGCTTCGGTTGCTGCAGCGGTGGATCGTGTGGCCGCAGAACTCGGTGCACCTACCGTGCTGATCAACAATGCCGGCATCACTCGCGACAACCTTCTGTTCAAGATGAGCGTCGCCGAGTGGGATTCGGTGATGAACGTCCATCTGCGCGGAGCGTTCCTCATGTCGCGTGCGGTGCAGAAGTACATGGTGGAAGCGAAGTTCGGCCGCATCGTGAACCTCTCGAGCACGTCGGCTCTCGGCAACCGCGGACAGGTCAACTACTCCGCAGCCAAGGCCGGCATGCAGGGATTCACCAAGACATTGGCCTTCGAATTGGGCAAGTTCGGCGTCACCGCCAACGCCATTGCCCCCGGATTCATCGAAACCGAGATGACCGCCGCAACGGCAGAGCGCATGGGAGTCGGCTTCGAGGACTTCAAGACCGCTGCCGCTTCGCAGATTCCGGTCAACCGCGTCGGTCAGCCCGAGGACATCGCGCACACCGCGTCGTTCTTCGTCAGTGAAGGCGCGGGCTTCGTTTCCGGTCAGGTCGTCTACGTCGCCGGTGGACCCAAGGACTGACCGTCCGCTCACCGCTCGAACCGAAGGAATGGGCATGGCTTTCGACGAAGAGGCAGTATCGCGTGATCTCACCGAAAAGGTGAACACGCTTCTCGCGGAGAACGATCCGAACAGTGTGTCGGTGTCGGATTTCCTCGGCGCACGATTCGACGCCGGACTGGCGTGGGTTCATTTCCCCGAAGGTCATGGGGGACTCGGTGTACCGCAGAGCTTTCAGCGTCAGGTGAACGCTCAGCTGGAGGCCGCCGGCGCACCCGGCCCGGCCACCGGCAAGAACGGCATCGGACTGGGCATGGCGGCACCGACCATCGCCGCCTTCGGTGCCGAGGAGCAGAAGCAGAAGTTCCTGCGCCCGTTGTGGACTGCGGAGACGGTCTACTGCCAGCTGTTCAGTGAACCGGGCGCAGGGTCGGACCTCGCGGCCGTCGCTACCCGCGCCGTCCGCGACGGCGACGACTGGATAGTCAACGGGCAGAAGGTATGGACGTCGGGCGCGCAGAATGCGCAGCTGGCGATTCTCGTGGCCAGGACCGATCCGTCACGTTCCAAGCATGCGGGTCTGAGCTACTTCATCTGCGACATGACCGACCCGGGCGTCGATGTCCGGCCGCTGCGTCAGATCACCGGCGAGGCCGAATTCAACGAGGTATTCCTCACGGACGTCAGGATTCCGGACGCCAATCGCCTCGGAGCCGAAGGCCAGGGGTGGAAGGTTGCGACAACCACCCTGAACAACGAGCGTGTTGCCATCGGTTCGGGCGCACCGCGTGAGGGAGGCATGATCGGAAAGGTCGCTCAGGCCTGGCGTGACGAGCCCGAGCTGCGTAATCCGGCGATGCACGACGAGTTGATGCGGCTCTGGACCGAATCCGAAGTTGCGCGTCTGACCGGTGAGCGACTGCGCCAGCAGCTCGCCGCCGGCCAGCCTGGCCCCGAAGGCTCGGGAATGAAGCTCGCGTTTGCCGGTTTGGCTCAGCAGATTTCGGGTTTCGACCTCGAGCTGCACGGCGAAGCCGGTCTGCGCTACGACGACTGGACGCTGCGTCGACCGGATTCCGTCGACTTCACCGGGCGTGAACCCGGATACCGGTACCTGCGAGCCAAGGGCAATTCGATCGAGGGCGGAACGTCGGAGATCCTGCGCAACGTCATCGCAGAACGTGTACTCGGGTTGCCGCCCGAGCATCGCGTCGACAAGGACATCGCCTGGAAGGACCTACCCCGATGAGCGCCGATCTGCTGTACTCCGAGACCGAACAAGATCTGCGAGCTAGCGTCAGACGACTGCTGAGCGAGCGGGCCGGCGCCGACACCGTGGTCACGGCGTACGACGACGTGTCCGCCGACTTCACCGGGCTGTGGAAGTCGCTGGCGTCGGAACTCGGTTTGGCGGGACTGCTGGTACCCGAGGAACTGGGCGGTGCAGGTGCGTCGACGCGTGAGGCGGCGGTCGTGATGGAGGAGATCGGACGTGCGGTCGCTCCCGTTCCGTTCTTCACCAGCGCGGTGCTGGCGACGACGGCGTTGCTGAAGGCCGGCGAGACCGAGGTGCTCGGTCAATTGGCAGCGGGGGATTCGACGGCTGCTCTGGTCGTCCCGTTGTCCACTGCACCAGGAACTTTCACACCTACTGTCAAGGTAACGGCGAGTGGACTCGTCGGCAGCGTCACGACGGTTGCCGGCGTCGCCGAGTCCGATGTTCTTGTTGTTCCGGTTGCCGGTGAGAGCGGCCTTGAGCTGCACACCGTTCGGATCGCCGACGCTACCGTCACGCCGGTTCTGTCCCTGGACATGACGCGCCGATTGGCGGACGTCGAGTTCTCGGGTTCGTCGTCGGTCCGTGTCGACAGCGGCAATGCGGCGCAAGCGGTCGAGGAAGCGTTGCTCTGCGGAAGCGCACTTCTGGCGTCCGAACAGTTCGCTGTAGCTCAGTGGTGCCTCGAAACGACTCTCGCGTATGTGAAGGAGCGCAAGCAGTTCGGCCGGGCGATCGGTTCGTACCAGGCGATCAAGCACCGCCTCGCCGATCTCTGGCTCGAAGTCAGCTCCTCGGGAGCGGCAGCACGATATGCGGCGGACACCTATGCGCGCGGCGACGCCGATGCGGCGATCGCAGCGACGGTGGCCCAGGCATTCTGCAGCGGCGTCGCGGTTCATGCTGCGGAGGAATGCGTCCAACTTCATGGTGGTATCGGAATGACGTGGGAGTATCCGGCGCACCTGTACCTCAAACGGGCGAAGAGCGATCAGCTGTCGCTGGGAACCGCGTATCAGCATCGGGCACGCCTCGCCGAGTTGGTCGACCTCCCGATCTCGTCCTGAAACTCACCCACTATCTGTCTGGAGAATTGCTGTGAAGGCTTGGCGCGTCAACGAACTCGGTCAACCCCGCGATGTGCTCGCGTTGGAGGAGACCGCGGATCCCACCCCGAATGCGACGGAGATGTTGGTCAAGGTGCTGGCGGCTCCGGCCAACTTCCCCGACGTCCTCATGTGCCGGGGTGAGTACCAGATCAAGCCGCCGCTGCCCTTCACACCCGGTGTCGAACTGTGTGGTGAAGTGGTCTCGGTCGGTGAATCGGTGACCAAGTTCGCAGTGGGGGACCGGGTGATCGGTAATCCGAGTCTGCCGTCCGGCGGATTCGCCGAGTACTCGGTACTGGATCAGAACAACACGTTCCCGGCGCCGTCGGCTCTCGACGACGCGGAAGCATCCGCTCTGAGCATCGGCTATCAGACAGCGTGGTTCGCTCTGCATCGCCGCACCCAACTGCTCGAGGGTGAGACGTTGTTGGTCCACGCTGCTGCGGGTGGTGTCGGTAGTGCGGCAGTGCAACTCGGCAAGGCGGCAGGCGCCAAGGTCATCGGTGTCGTCGGCGGCCCGGACAAGGCCGAGTACGCGCGCAAGCTCGGCGCAGACCTCGTCGTAGACCGTCACAGTGAAGACTTCGTGGCAGCGGTCAAGGAGTTCACCGGCGGCAAGGGCGCCGACGTGGTCTTCGATCCGGTCGGCGGCGACGCCTACGCGAAGTCCACCAAGTGCATCGCCTTCGAGGGACGGATCGTCATCATCGGCTTCGCCGGTGGCACGATCCCGCAGCCGGCCCTCAATCACGCTCTCATCAAGAACTATTCGATCATCGGACTGCACTGGGGGCTGTACAAGGCCTACAACCAGCAGGCCATCGACGACTGCCACGTCGAGCTCACCAGGCTCGCCGATGCCGGCTTGGTCAAACCACTGATCAGTGAGCGGTTGTCGTTGACGGACGTTGCCGACGGTATCGGTCGCCTCGGCGACGGCACCACTGTCGGTCGCGTCGTTTTCCAGCCCTGATTCTTGCTGTGCGCCTTTATTAACCCCCGGCGGTTAATAAAGGCGCACAGCACTTCGTGTTCGACGAAAGGTTTCCCCGATGAGGCAAGCTGTCATCGTTTCCACCGCCCGTACCCCGATCGGTAAGGCGTACCGCGGCGCGTTCAACAACACTCAGGCTCAAGAGCTTGCTGCACATGCCATTTCGAATGCAGTTCAGCGCGCGGGCCTCGAGGGCGGCGAGGTCGAGGACGTCATCCTCGGCGCCGCGCTGCAGCAGGGATCTTCCGGCGGCAACGTCGCACGGCAAGCGGTGCTGCGGGCCGGGCTTCCGGACTCGGTTTCCGGAATGACGATCGATCGTCAGTGCTCGTCCGGGCTCATGGCCATCGCGACCGCAGCAAAGCAGATCGTGGACGACGGAATGCAGATCGCGGTCGGCGGCGGAGTCGAATCGATCTCGTTGGTCCAGAACGATCATATGAACAACTTCCGCGCGGCTGATCCGTGGCTGAAGGAAAACAAGCCGTCGATCTACATGCCGATGCTGCACACGGCCGAGATCGTCGCCGAGCGCTACGGAGTGACCCGCGAGCAGCAGGACGAGTTCGCGCTCGTCTCGCAGCAGCGAACCGCAGCAGCTCAGAACGCAGGTCGGTTCGATCTCGAGATCGTCCCGCTGCCCTCGATCAAGCAGGTGCAGGACAAGGAGACGGGTGAGATCCGCAGCGAGTCCGTGACGCTGACCCTGGACGAAGGCAACCGCGCTTCCACCACATTGGAAGGGCTGTCGAGTTTGCGACCGGTTCTGGCCGACGGGACTGTCAGTGCGCATTCCTCCATCACTGCGGGCAACTCGTCTCAGCTCTCGGACGGTGCCTCCGCTTCGGTGCTGATGGAGGCAGGCGAGGCGGAACGCCGCGGGTTGGCTCCTCTCGGTATCTACCGTGGGATGGCTGTCGCGGGTTGTGCTCCCGACGAGATGGGCATCGGACCGGTGTTCGCGATTCCGCGTCTGCTGGATCTTCACGGACTGAAGGTCGACGACATCGATCTCTGGGAACTCAACGAGGCCTTCGCCTCTCAGGCCCTGTACTGCCGCGACAAGCTCGGGATCGATCCCGAGAAGTACAACGTCGACGGCGGCGGTATCTCCGTCGGCCATCCGTACGGAATGACGGGTGCTCGTCTGGTCGGCCATGCTCTTCTGGAAGGAAAACGGCGCGGAGCCAAGCTCGTGGTGGTGACCATGTGCATCGGCGGCGGCATGGGTGCTGCCGGGCTTTTCGAGGTCGCATGAGCTTGATCGAGGGACTGTTCGACGTCAGTGGCAAGACCGTTGTGGTCACCGGTGGATCACGCGGCATCGGATACATGATCGCTCGCGGATTTGTCGAAGGCGGAGCGACGGTCGTCATTTCGGCCCGAAAAGCCGAAGCCTGTGACGAAGCCGCGCGAGAGCTTTCGGAGTTCGGCACCTGCATTTCGCATCCGGCCGATCTGTCCACGGACGAGGGGATCGAGAGCCTCGCTGCGAAGGTCGCCGAGATTTCGCCGACGCTCGACGTACTGGTCAACAACGCCGGTGCCACGTGGGGAGCTTCCGTCGACGATTTTCCGGCCGCCGGCTTCGACAAGATTTTCGACATCAATGTCAAGGCAATCTTCCTCTTGACGCAGAAGCTGTTGCCGCAGTTGCGTTCTGCAGCCACTGCGGAAGATCCCGCGCGCGTGATCAATATCGGATCGATCGACGGACTCGTGGTGTCGGGTTCGGAGAACTTCTCGTACGGAGCCAGTAAGGCTGCGGTGCACATGTTGACGCGCAAGCTCGCGGCAACGCTTGCGGGGGAACAGATCACGGTCAATGCCATTGCGCCGGGCCCGTTCCCGTCGAAGATGATGGCATTCCTCCTCGAGGACGAGCAAAGTGCAAAGGCTGTGGCAGACTCGGTCCCGTTGGGCAGGGTCGGAACTCCCCAGGATGCTGCAGGTCTTGCCATTTTCCTGGCTTCACGTGCCGGGGCTTATCTGACCGGCGCGGTGATTCCACTCGACGGCGGTGCGAGCGGAGCGCGCTGACCTACTGACTGATCTTCTCTGTCCGAAAAGGCCTGAAAGTCTGAACTACTATGACTTTCAGGCCTTTTCGCGTCTTTGTCTGATTGGGTTATCTGTGACTGCAGTTGCTAGATTGTCCGAGGTTCGGGGGGAACGACGACGACAACACCAACAATCCCGGCCATGGGGGAGTCATGTTTCGCGCGGGGAGATCGTTGGGGGTGTTCGGGGTAGTTGCTGCTCTGGCAGCTGCTGCCGTCACGGCGGTGGCTTCGCCGGCGATGGCTGCGCCGGGATGCGTCGGAGTCAGTGGCGTCGGTAGTAGTGGAGGTCCGGCCAATGCGGCGCCGTGGCTCAACGGCAACACCGGAGGGTTGCCAGGTCTGTCCGGTCGTACTACCGCGATCGAAAAAATCACCGGCACATACAGTCCCAACAAGACGGTTGATCGCTTCAATGTCCTGGGAACCGACCTGGGCATCATGTGGGACAACGGTGCGGGGCAGATTCTGACCGCTTTCGGCGATACCACCGGGCTCAGTCGTAACCCCACCTGCGACGGTTTGGTGGGCGAGTGGCGAAGTAATGTGCTCTTCCGCAGCTCGGATCGGGTACTCGCCGACGGGATGCGCATCGACAGCGCGCCGAAGGACGGTACCGGTCAGGCGCGTGAGATCATCTCCGGTCTGAAGATTCCGGGCGTCGAGGCTTCCAGTATCCCCACGAGCGGCATAGCAGTGAACGGTGTGCAGTATCTGAGCTACATGTCGGTGCGCAACTGGGGCGAGGCCGGGCAGTGGAGTACAAACTACTCACAGATTGCCACCTCCTCGGACAACGGCGAGACGTGGACCACGCGTCCGGAGACGCTGCGCCCCAACATCGGTGGGGTTCTTCCCGCGGGTGTCGCCCCCGTCGCCGGTAGCGAGAACTTCCAGATGAGCTCGATGGTGAAGGACGGCGGGTTCGTCTACAACTACGGAACCCCCGCGGGACGATCCGGCGAGGTTCGACTTTCTCGCGCGCCCGAGGGGGCGATCCTCGATCTTTCCGCCTACGAGTACTGGAACGGAAACGGCTGGATCCGTGCCGATCCCGCTGCGGCCGTACCCGTCATGGACGGCCGCATCGGGGAGATCTCCGTTCAGTACAACGAGTTCCTCGGCAAGTTCGTGGCGATGTACGCCGACGCGTTCAGTTCGATCGTGATGCGAACCGCTACCAGTCCGGTCGGTCCGTGGACGGCACCGGAAACATTGGTCAATCTGGTCGAGGTTCCCGGTATCTACGCTGCATACATCCACCCGTGGTCCAGTGGTTCGGATCTGTACTTCCTTGCCACCACGTGGGCCGACTACAACGTCATGTTGATGCGTACGACGCTCGTTCGCTGATCCGACTCACGTTTGCGCTGACTCAGGTTTGCGCCGAGTTACATTTGCGTTGGTTGGAGGTACACGATCTCCTCGGTGATCGGCGCGTCGTCATCGGCGTCGGTCGGCGGTTCTTGTCGGCGGCGCCACCAGATGGTGAACAAGACGGCTCCGATCACCAAGGCAGCCAGAGCGATTACCGCCACCCAGAATTTCGGCCCGTAGTATCCGACTAGGACCATACGCATGGCGTTGCGCGCCCACGTGAGTGGCATCAGAGCGTGCAGCCACTGCAGAACCGTCGGCATCTGTTCGATGGGGTACACCGCGCCGAAGGCGAAGATCTGAATCATCAAGGCGCCCAAAGCGATGAAGGTTCCGTTGACGGCTCCGAACACAACGGTGAAGAGCCTGCCCGAGCTGACCGCGGCGGCACCCACCAGGATCATCACTGCGATCATCGCCAGAACACTAGGTGGTTCGACGTTTGCCACGGTCAGTGACACCACCGACAACACGAGCGCCGCGACCAAGGTGACCAGGGCGGGAATGCGGTAGCGGCGCAGCCCCTCACGCACCACGCTGGTGTTCGAGTTCAGTGAACGTCCGCGTCGTGGACGGACGACGAACCACGTGAGAATTCCGCACAGGAACAGTGCCACCGAGATTACGGCAGGGACGGCTCCCGGTCCGAAACCGGCTGCGGGATAGTTGTTCCGCGCGTCGACGGCAACCGGGGACGAGAGCAGATTGGCTGTGGTGGCGCGTTCGTCGTCCGAGAACTGCGGCACCTGGGCGGCGCCGTCGGACAAACCGGTGGCGAGTTCTGCGCTGCCCGCGTCGAGCTCGCCGACGCCGGCCGATAGCTGCCCGAGACCGTCACGGAGCGCAATACTTCCGGTGTCCAACTGCCCGAGGCCGGTGGAGAGTTCCAGTGCGCCGGTAGAGAGTTGGCCTGCGCCGTCGGACAGTTGGCCTAGTCCCGTGTTGAGTTCACCTGCACCGGCCGCCGCGGCAAGAAGCCCGCCACGGTAGTCGCTGCTCGGATCGGTGAGTTGGCGCGAGATCTCCCGCGCACCGTCGCGAAGCTGGCCGAGCTGACCGATCACGTCGTCGTCCGACGGTTGTGCAGTCAGGGAAGCCCGCAGTCCATCCAGGGCTTCGACGAGTCCGGCGGAGACCGGATCAGCCGAGTTTCGAAGCATCGACGTGAGGGCGTCGATCTGACCGACGACGGCGTCCGAGGACCCCGCGAGGTCGAGTACCGGGGTGGTGACCATGTCGACCACTTCGCTGATCTGAAGGGCTCCTGCGCCGAGTTCGTCGGTTCCCCCGACCAACTGGTTGAGTCCGCTGCTCAGCTCGCCCGAGCCTGCAGCAGCTTCGTTCGCTCCAGCAGCCAGCTCGCCGGCTCCGGCGGCCAGCTCCTTGCCGCCTTGATTCGCTTCACCCATGCCGGTGGCGAGTTCCTTGCTTCCGGCGTAGAGCTCGTTGGTTCCGGCGAGTGCTTCGGAGGATCCGTCGGAGAGTTGTTGCGCGCCAGCGGCTGCTTCACCGAATCCTGTTCCGAGTTCACCCAACCCGACCAGCACCTGGTCGATGGACTGCTCGCCGATCGACTCGGAGACCGCCGAGCGCACCTGAGCGATGATGCTTTCACCGACCGGGCCGGCGACCAGACTGTTGTAATCGTTGTACAAGACGTCGAGTTCGGCCTTGCGGCCCGAACCCGATGCGGCACTGGCCACGTCTGCGCTGAAAGTCTTGGGAATGACGACCGAGAAGTAGTAGGTGCCGTCGTTGACGCCGTCGGCGGCTTCCTGTTCCGAGACGACCTTCCATGCAACGTCTCCGCTCTCGACGAGCGCGGCAACAACTTCATCGCCGGCTTGCAGACGTGTTCCGTCGAGTTCTGTGCCGGCATCGGCGTTGACGATGGCGACGGGCAAGCGGTTGACCGTGTCGCCCGGATCCCACAGTGCCCACATGTAGAACGCCGCAATCGACAGCGGTGCGATGACGAGGACAGCGAGAACTGTCCGGATGATGTGCGTGCGTCGCGTCGTGGCCGCGTTGTCGACTACGGGTTGTGGCGCCATGTGGAGCTCTCTTCTCGTGGACCGAAGCAGGTGTGGCACGAAAGGAAGCCACCAAAACTGCTGGACATACGTCCAGCTCGGTCACGATACAAAGCAAACGGCCATCTTGTGACCGTTTTCGAAGAATTGGGCGTTATCGGCCGCCGTGCTCTGCCTCGATCTTTGCCCACTCCCACCCTCGGAAGTTGGCCAGACGAAGCTCCTCTGCTTCGTCGAAGGTGTACCACTCGGTGCTCGGCGCATCAGGGAGAGTGCCGCGCAAGTATTCGCCCAGGTAGTGAAGTGGGCCTTCCCAGCCGGTTCCGACGCCGTAGCAGCCGGTGTCAGGGTCGTTGCGGAAGACATCGGCGACGGAGGCGTGCTCCAACTCGAGCCAGGTGGCGTCGGGGCCGTCTGCAGTCAGCCTGATCTCGACCTGATCGCTGTATCCGCGATCGCCGGGCGGTGTCCACTGCAGTCGCAGCAGGCGTGGGGCGTCGCAGGCCAGGATCTCGCCACTTGCCTGGCCTGCGAAGGCGTACGAGCCGCCCACCTGGAAGTCTCCGCTCACCGGAAGGAAGAAACGGTTGATGCGGTCAGGGGTCGTGATGGCGTCCCAGACGTCGTCGACCGACGCGTTGTAGCGGCGCTTGAGTACGGCAGTTCGAGCCGCACCTTCTGCGATGTCGCGGTTGCCCATGCTCCGCTCCACCGCGGTGAGGCTGGTGTCCTGGTTCGCGATCTCGGTCATTGTGAGTCTCCTTCGTCGGAAGAATTCGATTGTGAAGATCTGCTCCGCTCGGAGCCGCGTCGTTTCCCTCGTGCGAGTTCTGTGGCCAATGCGTCGAGAGGACCGCTCCAGAACTGCCGGAATCCGTCGAGCCAATGGTCCACTTCTTGCAATGGCGCGGGCTCGACGGCATAGAGACGCCTGGTGCCTTCGCTGCGGACTGTGGCGAATCCGTTTTCTCGGAGCACTCGCAGGTGCCCGGACGCGGTCGGTTGCGAGATTCCGAACTCCGCTGCCACGACTTCGGCGATCTGACCCGCCGAGCGCTCGCCGCTGGACAGGATCTCCATGATTCTTCGCCGAACTGGGTCTCCGAGAACGTCGAACGCATGCACCAGTCATTTATATCGGCAATGGCCAATATAGGCAAGCGCCGAAACTTGATTCGGGCGTCGGTCAGTCCGAGAGCGCGAACTCGTCGGCGTCGAAGAGTTCACCGATCAGCCCGCCGAGATGGCGTCGATGTTCGGCCGACAGTGTCGCTGCCGCCTCGGCATCGTGGTCTGCGCACAGCTCGATCAGCTTGTTGTGATGGTCGACGGAGTCCTGGCTGCCGAGAAGGCTCGAGAACTTGCGGTAGTAGATGCGGTGAATTTGTGGGTGAACCTGGTGAATCAGCTTCTTCAACAGCGGATTTGCCGCAGCGTCGATGATGACGCTGTGTAGGCGATCGTCCGCGGTCAGCGCTCGGCCTATGTCGTTTCGCTTGACGGCAGCGGCGAAGTCTTTGTTGGCGGAGCGCATCGCCCCGATCATCTCGTCGGTGAGGTTCGGTACAGCGGTGACGACGGCCAGTTGGTCGAGAGCTTCGATGACTGCGAGTGTTGCCTCGACGTCGCCGCGGTCGAGGGTGGTGATGCGCGTGTACGCACCGGGCTTCGCTTCCACGAGTCCGGTGTCGACCAGCCTTGCGAGCGCTTCGCGGACCGGAGTTCTGCTCAATCCCAGATACTCGGCGAGTTCGCTGTCCTTGATCTTCGAGCCCGGCGCCAGTTCACCGGTGACGATCGCTTCGCGAATGCGTTCGAGAGCGATGTCGCTCATTCGTGCTCGCTCAACCGGTTTACCGCCACGCAACATACTGGATATCGTACTCTGCACGTTGCTTGTCGCAGGTCAGCCCAGGTCGGCCAACGACGCGTGTTTCCGGGCATCCGCAACGCGTAGGAGCAGCGCGCGGGCGAGAATTGTTGCCGGATCGATGATCTGACAGGTTGTGGCGTCGGCGGGCAGTCCGAGCGGAATCTCGGTGCATCCGGCCACGACGACCTGCGCGCCCGATTCGACGAGAAGATCGGCGGCCCTGACGAGTTTGTCGGTGGTCTCGTCTCCGACGTTGCCACTCTTGATTGCTCGGATCGCCGGCATCACCAGTTCGTCCTGGATCGCAGGTCCTGGCACCAGGACGTCAATCGAGTATTCCGACAGCCATTGTTGATACAACCCGGTGCGGACCGTCCCCGTGGTGGCCAACAGTCCGACGGATGTGACGGCGGGTGAGAGCGTCCGGATGTGCCGAGCAACTTCGTCGATCATGTGGACGACGGGAAGTCCCAGTTGGGATGAGATGGCGGGCAGGAAGGCGTGGGCGGTATTGCATGGGATGGCGAGCGTCGTTGCGCCCGACTCTCGGAGGACGCGCGCACCTCGGAGCAGCCAGGGGGTGGGGTCCGGGCCGTCCTCGGTGAGTGCCAATGTCCGGTCGGGAACCGTGGGATCGGCCCAGATGACAACTTTGGGGTGCTCCTGATCCGTCGAACCTGGCGTCAGGGCAACGAGTTTGGAGTAGAAGTCCGCAGTAGCGGCCGGCCCCATGCCTCCGAGTATTCCGATGACGGGTTCGCTCATGCCCGCCGGAGAGTTGGCGCTCTGCCGTATTCGTTGCACCTTCATGTTGCAATCCAACCTTTCGCATCCAATATATTGGATACTCGTAATGTTGACTACAGTGAAGGAGGTTGAAGGTAGTTGTCAAGTAGGGCGCGGCGTTCCCGGAATTGCGAAGTTCGAGATCTCGCTCGATCAGCAGGGGTTGGGTTCGCCGATCTTGACGGCTGAGAGCACGGCTTCAATTTCACCGAAAGGGCTTCCGGCAGAAGGTGTCTGATCGACAACAATCCAGTTGGAATCGACCAGTTGGCGTCGACCCGCGCCAGTTGCGTCAGCACTTCTGGAGAAGAAGACTCCGGCCGACTGAATGGTGTCCTGCGCGTCTTGAAGATTCATGCACACGACGTTGGGCATGATCGCAGGAGTTGCAGGGGGCGTCACTTCTGCGGTGACTGGGGTGGTGGCCAGTGGAGTATTCGTCGGACCGGCCACCGAGGTGGTCAATGGAGCCTGAGTCGTCGTGGGTTGAGTTGTCGAGGTTGCAGTGGTGGTCGCGGTGGATGTTGATTCGGCCTCGCTGTCGGTGCTTGTCCCTGAGCATGCGGCAAGAGACGCCAAGGCGAATGCGCTGAGTGCGATGCGAACGGCAGTTGAGGACGGGCGAATCGATGTCGAAAAGAGTTGTGGTGCGCGCACAGACGTTCCTTGTCGGTAAAGGGGCGATGAAAAGGGGAGATTCGAGTCAGAGCACATCCGACGCCGTCGATGTGCCTTATGTCGAATAGAACCATAGGCTTTCGGCACCGGATTCGAGAGGAATTGCCTAATGCATTTTCTGGAACTACGACACGCGCAGTGTGAACCCCCAGCGGCGTATTCGCCTGTCCTGGAGAGCTACGGAGATGTGCAGACCGTTCTTCTGGGAACCGACCCGCTTCCCGCCCATCGACGGTTCGACGCCGTGATCGTGATGGGCGGGCCGATGGGCGTCGGCGATCAGGGCGAGGTCGAGTGGTTGGCATCCGAGATCGAATACATTCGCGATCTGGTCGAGAACGATGTCCCGGTGTGGGGAGTGTGTCTGGGTTCGCAGTTGCTCGCCGCGGCGCTGGGTGCTCGCGTCTACACGGGCGCTGTGCCCGAAGTCGGAGTTGAGGAGATCACCTTGACTGTCGAGGGCCGGCAAGATCCCGTGTGGGGAGATCTGCCCTCCACATTTCCTGCAATGCAATGGCATTCGGATACCTTCGACATTCCGAACGGCGCGGTGCGGCTCGCTGGTTCTGCCAAGTATCCGAATCAACTCTTCCGATACAAGCAGAGTTACGCCGTTCAGTTTCACCTCGAAGCGTCCTCCGAGGTGGCGCGCGAATGGATGGAACTGGCCGAGTACCGCGACTCGCTGCATGCTTCACTGGGAGCGGACGGTCCGCGCATCTTCATGCATCAGTTGAGTGCTGCCGAGTCTCAGGGGCTCGAGATTGCCGCAGCGGTGATGGAGAAGTGGTTGAAATCGATCTCTGTTGAATAAGGCCGTTTTGTCCTGATTGACTGATTTACCTGTTACCTTGTGTTGTCGTGGGTGGATGAACCGATCCGGTCGAGCAAGACACCTCGTAGAGTCCGGATCTCCCCCGCGAAAGGGGAGCGATGCGCCGGATACGGAAGATATCGACAGCTGCAGTGACGTGTGTACTCGCGTCGACCGCGGTCTTGGGGGCGACCCAGGCTCATGCATCCCCGTGGGATTGCAACGTCACCGGCAGCTTGGATCAATCAGGTGGGCCGACCAATCCGATTCCCTGGCTCAACGGAACGGACGGGAAACTTCCGGAATTGCAGGGCCGCACCTCGGCGGTCGAGTACATCACCGGCGCGCTCAGCCCCAACCAAACCGTCGAGCGTTTCAACGTTCTCGGCACGGATCTCGGCATCATGTGGGACAACGGCGCAGGTCAGGTCCTGACAGCCTTCGGCGACACCGTCGGCATCGGATCTGACCCCCTGTGTTCCGGGGTGGTCGGTGACTGGCGCAGCAACGTCCTGTTCCGTAGTTCGGACGGAAATCTGTCCGACGGCATGAACATCGACTCCTCACCGACCGACCGGCCGAATCACTCACGCGAGATCATCGGAAGTCTGAAAGTCACCGGCGTCGAAACCAGCAGCATTCCGACGACGGGTATCTCGGTTGGCGGCGTTCAGTACGTCAACTACATGTCGATTCGTTCGTGGGGAGGGTCGGGCGAGTGGGTCACCAACTTCTCGCAGATCGCGTCCTCGCACGACAACGGTGAGACCTGGCAGGTCGAACCGGCCTCGTCCCGGCCCAATCTGCCGTTGACGGGTAACGACAACTTCCAGATGGGTTCCTTCGTCAAAGACGGTGGTTACGTCTACAACTTCGGTACCCCCGCGGGACGTTTCGGCGAGGGGCGCCTCTCGCGGGTCAAGGAAGCCTCCATCGCGGACGTCGCGGCGTACGAATACTGGGACGGAAAAGCATGGGTCCCCAACAATCCCGCTGCCGCTGCAGTAGTTCTCGACGGGGATGTCAGCGAACTGTCGGTGCAGTACAACGACTATCTCGGCAAGTTCGTCGCGATGTACTCCAACGAGTGGGGAGCGCTGGTGCTGCGGACGGCGTCGGACCTGACCGGCCCGTGGAGTGCGCCCGACGTAGTGATCGGCACCGACGAGGTTCCGGGACTCTACGGCGCGTACATGCACCCCTGGTCACAGGGGCAGGACCTATACTTTCTCGCCACCACCTGGTCCGACTACAACGTGATGCTCATGAAGACCACGCTGAACCAGTGAACCGGATGGTTATCGTTGAACGGTGAGCACCACCGACAACGCGCTACTGATCACCGCCCTTCGCGATGTATTGGTAGGGCCACTACCCGAAATCGGCCGACGATTTTCGACGTTGATCGCGGACATGGCGCCGCACACTTCCCTGGTGATCTTCACCCGTGAATGCACCGGTAGGCCGCGCAAGGTCGCCGGGGATCCAGCCGTCGTCGATCGTGTGACCATCGCCGAACTCGACCGTATCCGTACGGATCTCACTGTCGGACAGATCTTTCGGGGAAAATGCGCTGTCGCCGGCCGGGACCGTGAAGTGCTTGCGATGCTTGATCGAACCGATACGCTTCTCGTTTTGACACCGCACCCCGTGCCGGTGAAGACAGCATCCCTCGAATTGATCCAGGCACTGTTCGCAGTGACTGCAACCGGAATTCAGCTCCAGGTCCGGAACGCGAGCCCGGCATATCTCGCCGAGTCACGGGCAGCGTCGTCGGAGCGTGCACGCACCGTGGCGGAGATGACGGAGGTGCATGCGGCCACCCTCGAGACGATGCTGGCGACGCTGCGCTCGGCGGATCTCGACGACACACGTGCGCGAACCTCGGCCAGGGAGACTGCGGCTTCGGCCCTGATCGGCCTGCGTTCAGCCGTCGACGTGCACCGCGAGTTGGCCGAGGAGTCGACCACCACGGCTTTTGCGCGGATGCGTGGGGAATTGCGTTCGCTGCTCAAGCATCGGGAAATCGCGTTGGAGTTGGTGGAGCCACCCGTCGACGGGCGTGGGTTACCAGGTGAAGTGGCGCACGGCGCCCGCGCGGTCGTCCGCGGCGCGGTCTTGGCCTTGTCGGATCAGCAGATGCTCTCGCGTATCCGGGTGGCCTGGACGCTCGACGCGGCTTCACTCTCGATCGACATTCGCGACGACGGCGGCGGCGAAGCCGACGTGGTTGACGTTGAACGCCAATTGCGTTCGAGGGTAGAGACTTTGGGTGGAACCGTCGAATCCGAGTCGACGCCCGGGTGGGGGAACCGGATCAGCGCAACCATCCCGCTCGACGCCCCCGTCGCCCTACCGAACCGCGACGTCCTCACCGAACTGGCTCCGCGGGAGTTCGAGGTACTCGAGCATCTGGTGGCCGGACGGCGCAACAAGGCGATCTCGGAGCGCCTCGGCGTCAGCGAGAGCACAGTCAAGTTTCATGTTGCCGGGGTCCTGCGGAAATTGGGCGTCGAGAGTCGGGGTGCGGCGGCCGCCGCGGGCGCGGAGGCCGGCGTGAAGCCTGCACCCTAGTCCTTTCGGCCAGGTCGGTCAGTCAGTTCGACCAGGGTTGCGGGCACCTGCTTCGGGCTAACCTTTCAACGAGTGCACATATCGCAATGTGAAAACACGGCGCCATGTGACGACACGTCCTCAATCGCACGAAGCCAGGAGCAAGCCATGCCACAGCAGGTACGCGGCGTCATCGCCCGATCCAAGGGTGCCCCCGTCGAAATCGTCCCCATCACGATTCCCGATCCCGGTGCCAACGAGGTAGTGGTCGCCATTGCAGCGTGCGGTGTGTGCCACACCGACCTGACCTACCGCGACGGCGGAATCAACGACGAGTACCCGTTCCTGCTCGGGCACGAGGCGTCGGGCATCGTCGAGAGCGTCGGCCCCGGTGTCACTCACGTCGAGGTGGGCGACTTCGTCGTCCTCAACTGGCGTGCCGTGTGCGGGCAGTGTCGTGCGTGTAAGCGTGGCCGCCCGCAGTACTGCTTCGACACGTTCAACGCCGAGCAGAAGATGACGCTCGAAGACGGCACCGAACTGACGCCGGCACTCGGCATCGGCGCATTCGCAGACAAGACGCTGGTTCACGAAGGCCAGTGCACCAAGGTCGACGCCTCGGCCGATCCGGCCGTGGTCGGACTGCTCGGTTGCGGTGTCATGGCCGGCATGGGTGCCGCGATGAACACCGGCAACGTCGGACGCGGTGATTCAGTGGCCGTGATCGGGTGTGGCGGCGTCGGCGACGCAGCGATCATGGGTTCACGCCTGGCCGGTGCCAATACCATCATCGCCATCGACCGGGATCCGCGAAAGCTGGAGTGGGCCACGGAACTTGGTGCCACGCACACGATCAATGCCACCGAGGTCGACGACGTCGTCGAGGCAGTCCAGGAGCTGACCGGAGGTTTCGGTGCCGACGTGGTTGTCGACGCAGTCGGTCGCCCGGAGACCTGGAAGCAGGCGTTCTACGCCCGCGACCTCGCGGGAACTGTAGTGCTGGTGGGTGTTCCGACGCCGGACATGAAGCTGGAAATGCCGCTGGTGGACTTCTTCTCGCGCGGCGGAGCCCTCAAGTCGTCGTGGTACGGCGATTGCCTGCCCGAGCGTGACTTCCCCGTTCTGGTCGACCTGTACCAGCAGGGGCGTCTGCCGCTCGAGAAGTTCGTCAGTGAGCGCATCAAGCTCGACGAGGTGGAGAAGGCCTTCGAGACGATGCACCGCGGCGAGGTCCTCCGTTCGGTGGTGGTCCTGTGACATTGCGTGTCGATCGCGTCGTCACCTCGGGCACGTTCAGCCTCGACGGCGGAACATGGGACGTCGACAACAACATCTGGCTGATCGGTGACGACAACGAAGTGGTAATCGTCGACGCAGCTCACACCGCGCAGCCGATCATCGACGCTGTCGGCGGACGCAAGGTGATCGGAATCGTCTGCACCCACGGTCACAACGATCACGTCACGGTTGCGCCGGAGCTGGCCGAGAAGCTCGACGCTCCGATCTACCTGAACCCGGCCGACGATGTGCTCTGGGAGATGACTCACCCCGGGGTGAAGCATCTGAGCTTGGAAGATGATCAGCGTATTGCTGTGGCGGGCACGGATATTCTGGCCATCCACACACCCGGCCATTCCCCGGGGTCGACGTGCCTCTACCTGCCGGAGGCCGGCGAACTGTTCAGCGGCGACACCTTGTTCTCCGGTGGACCCGGCGCAACGGGGCGGTCGTACTCAGACTTCCCGACCATCATCGGGTCCATTCGCGACAAGCTGTTCGCGCTCCCCGCCGAGACCAAGGTTCACACCGGTCACGGTGACGGCACGACGATCGGCACCGAGGCGCCGCATCTCGAAGAATGGATCCGCGCCGGATCCTGATGTGATCAGAAGTGAAGTGGGGACGCCGGTACCGGCGTCCCCACTTTTTGTCACAACGCTGATGCCCAACCGGCGGTGTCGTTCTCACCCGGGATTGCCATCAGGCCGTGCCACAGTTCGAGGATCTCGAACCATTCTGTCTCGGATCGGCTGAGGGGACGTACAGATTCGTAGCCGGCGCGCAGGCTCTGCCGTACCGCGATCGGGGTCGGTCGCCAATCGGTGAACAGGGTGCCCAGATAGACGCTTGCCTTGGCCAGGTCGCTCACCCGGTGGTCGATCACCACGTCGTCGAAGTCGAGTACTCCGGTGGTCCGAGAGTTTCGAGTCAAGATGTTGGCTGCACGGAAGTCGTTGTGTACCAGTTGAATTTGGTCATCGAGCTCGGACGCACGCGCCAGGAGGCCCCCGAGCCTACGCGTTGCCTCAGGCGCGAACCCGCGGTCGAAATTCTCGAGCCAACCACCGATGCGCTCCTTCAACCCGGTGCTGCGCGACGAGAAAACCGATCCGTCGACATGGGTGGCGCCGAGCGTTCGGTGTATTTCTGCCAGACATGCTCCTGCCGAACGGACCGCCGCGTGGTCCTGCACGTCCAACCAATCTCCCGCCAACTCCGGCAGTACGGTGAACGACACTGCGCACGAAGGACCTTCCAGTGTTTCCCAGGCCAGCAGTGTTTCCCGGACCAGCAGTGTTTCCCGGTCCAATCCGTTCAGGGACGTGATCGGCGACGGAACGGGCACGCCCTGCGCGGCGAGTGCGCTCAGCAGGCGCGTCGACGCCTCCAGGTTCTCGAAGCGCTCTGTGGCGCGCGACCACTTCACCACCAGCCCACCTCGGTCGCTCGCAACCCACACAATCGCGTTCTGGTCACTGATCGCCATTCGCGAGCACTCGAGGGCCGTCAATCCCCAAGTCTGCTCGAGTACCGCCGAGACCCAATGGGTGGCTGCGCCAAAGCTGTTGAATCCGAATCGCTCCTCCAGAGCGGCTTCCGGCTCCACCGACTCCCAGAGCATGGACAACCCGAGTGGCAACATGCTGTCCGACTTTAGTGGGATGAACACAGTCATCTCATGCGTCAGGAGCAGGTTTGCCCGATTGTGTAGCTGCGTTTTCGAGCATCTCGATTCGGTTGTTGAGCCGCTCGATCGTCATACGCACACTCCAGATGAGTTCGACGAGGCTTTCCTGCATGACGGGGATGCCCATGATGTCCGACAACTGGCGCCACAGCGCCATAGTCGACTTTCGATGGGAATCGTATGTGACTTGTAGCGCCGCCAACTGCACCTCTGCGGGTACTTGATCCTTGACATGCGAACCGAAGGGTGGGGGTTCCTGGTCAACCCACGGTGACCATCGCGATTGGACTTCTGCCTCCGTCATCTTGGACAGTCTTTCCAGTATCTCGCGGCATGCGGCGGGTGAGGAGAACACCGTTTCGAGGCATCGGTGGTAATCCGGGGGTTGCATTTGCTTGTGTTCCGACATTGATCAGCGCTCCGCGTACTCCGTCCGGAGACGAAGGTTACGAGAGTACACCGAATCGGCCTTGGCGACAGCTGCAGTTCAGCCGCCTTGACTCAGTTCGCTGAAGATCAGGTTGGTCTGTGTATTGGCGATAGCCGGATCGTTGAGGTGTGCGCTGACGAAATCGCGAAGCCGAGTGGGGGATTCACACGACACGTGCACCAGGAGATCACGGTCCCCACTCATCAGGAACACTCGCTGAACGGAATCCAGTCCGCTCAGGTGCTCGGCAATTTCCGTCATCCGGCTCCTGGCGTGGGAGTGAATCAGAATCGACACCATCGCCGAGATCTCGAGGCCGAGTAGCTCGAGGTCTATGTCTGCATGAAACCCCTTGATGACGCCCGATTCGCGTAGAGCGCGCATCCGCGCCAGAGCGGTCGACGGCGCTATCCCGACCTTCTCGGCGAGTGCATTGTTGGGGATGCGTGCATCCCGGACGAGTTCGCGGAGAATCGCCGTATCGACGTCGTCGAGCCGAACATGATTCGGCCGAGCTTCGGCAGCGGCCCGTTCGATCGCATTTATCATCCGATTTCTCCCTGCCGTCGCGAAAATATTCAGCATCTATTGACCGCGCCCGTCGATGATTCTAGCTTTTGCCAAACACATCGAATTATCAAACGGTCGAGATCGACACAGTCGACTGTTGCGACGAAGGGGTCCGGATGGTTCCGAGGATCGGCCGACACACGGGCGATTCGGGGGCGCGGTTGATCGACATCAGCCCGCCGATCTCCGAATCGACGCCCGTGTGGCCAGGTGATACCGCTTTCACCCGAGCTGTCACGTCAGACCTCGGCGGCAGTGACGCCGTCACGATCAACCGAATCACCACCACTCCGCATATCGGTGCTCACGCCGATGCTCCGGCGCACACCCGCATCGACGGTGCGCCCATCGGTTCTGTTCCCCTCGAGCCCTATCTCGGCGAAGCACTGGTGGTCGACATGACGGGCGTCGACGGTGCCGCATGCATCAGGCCCGTCGAAGAGACGGTGGAGCGACTCGGCGGCCATCTGCCGCAGCGGTTGATTCTGAGGACTTACCCGAAGTACCCGCGCGAGTGGGACAACGACTTCGCCGGCGTTTCTCCGGAGCTGACCCACTGGTTCGCCGACCGCGGTGGAGTTCTGATCGGAATCGACGGCGCCTCGTTCGATCCGATGGACAGCAAGACCATGGACGGGCACCACGCGGCAAGCGATCGTAGCGTCGCGATCCTCGAAGGACTTTGCCTCGACGACGTCGACGAAGGCTACTACGAGTTGATCGCACTGCCGCTGAAGTTCCTCGACCTCGATGCCAGCCCGGTACGGGCCGTGCTCCGGACTCTGCCTTCATCACCCTCAACGCCGACACATGCAGGAGAAGAATCGTCATGACATCGACAACCACACTTTCGTTGGAAGACTGCGTCAAGGCCGACGCAGTGGATCCCCTGAGGGAGTTCCGCCGCGAGTTCGCGATTCCGGAGGGCGTTCTCTACTTCGACGGAAACTCGCTCGGCGCGCGTCCCATTGCCGCGCAGGAATGCGCCGCGAGAGTGATCGGCGACGAGTGGGGCAACGGCTTGGTTCGCAGTTGGAACGAGGCTGGATGGTTCGACCTCCCGGTCCGCCTCGGTGACAAACTTGCCCCGTTGCTGGGAGCAGGTGAAGGCGAAGTGGTAGTAACGGATTCGACGTCGATCAACCTGTTCAAGGCATTGGCCTCCGCGCTGTCCATCGCGGCTGCTCAGGATCCCAGCCGGAAGGTGATCGTCTCCGAGCGCGACAATTTCCCCACTGACCTCTACATTGCGGAGGGCATCATCTCGCTGCTCGATCAGGGATACGAACTACGCCTGATCGACCAACCGGGCGACCTCACCGAAGCAGTAGGACCGGACACCGCCGTAGTGATGTTGTCGCACGTCAACTACCGCACCGGAAACCTGTATGCGATGACGGAAGTCACTGCAGCAGTGCAGGAACGTGGCGCCCTCATGATCTGGGATCTCGCACACTCGGCCGGCGCCGTCACTGTCGATCTGAGCGGTGCCGACGCCGACTTCGCGGTGGGGTGTACGTACAAGTACCTCAATGGTGGTCCGGGTTCACCTGCATTCATCTGGGTCAACCGTCGCCATCAGAACACCGGAATCCAGCCGCTGTCCGGGTGGTGGGGGCACGCGCGACCGTTCGCGATGGAGTCGGCCTACGAACCCGGCGCAGGAATACGACGGTTTCTGAGTGGTACTCAACCCATCACGTCGTTGTCACTCGTCGAGTGTGGTCTCGACGTCATGCTCAAAGCTGACATGGCCGACATCCGCAGCAAGTCGCTCGCGCTGGCCGATCTCTTCATCAGCCTCGTCGAGGAGCGTTGCGCTGATTACGGTTTGCAGTTGATCACGCCGCGCGAACACGAGAGTCGTGGATCGCACGTGAGTTTTGTTCATCCCGAGGGCTATTCCATCATGAAGGCTCTCATCGCGCGGGGCGTCATCGGCGACTACCGCGAACCAGGAGTGCTGAGGTTCGGTATCACTCCGCTCTATCTCGGATACGCCGACGTGTGGAACGCCGTCGACGTGTTGCGAGACATCCTCGAGAACAAGTCCTGGGATCGCCCCGAATTCCGCGAGCGCGACGCAGTCACCTGATTCTTCCAAGTTTCCGCGGACCGGGAGGTACCGCCTTTCGCAAGGAGCTTTCATGAGTGATTTCAAAAACATTCAGCAGCGAGAATCAGGTCTCAAACGCGAACTCGGCCCCAAGCAGATGAGCATGATCGCGCTCGGCGGTGCAATCGGCACCGGACTCTTCCTCGGCAGTAAGTTCGCCATCGGATTTGCCGGCCCGAGCGTCATCATCAGTTACGCGATCGGCGGGTTGATCGCCCTCCTGCTGATGGGTGCCCTCGCCGAAATGACTGTTGCACATGCGACATCAGGTTCGTTCGGTGCGTACGCAGAGTTCTACGTCGGACCGTTGATCGGCTTCCTCGTTCGCTATCTCTACTGGTCGTGCATCGTCCTCGCGGTCGGTACCGAGGTCACCGCAATCGGTGAGTATATGCAGTTCTGGTTCGCCGACGTACCGTCATGGCTGTGGATCGTGTTGTTCTCCGGAGTGCTGATCGGCGTGAACATGTTCAACGTCAAGGCCTTCGGAACGATGGAGTACTGGTTCTCGACGATCAAGGTCTTCGCGATCGTGGCGTTCATCGTGATGGCAGCGTACGTAGTGTTCGGTAGCGGGAACCCGGACTACGGATTTCACAACTACACGGCCGGTGGCGGATTCTTCCCGAATGGTTTGTCCGGCATGTGGTTTGCCGTGATCGTATCGATCTTCAGCTACTTGAGCATCGAGATGATCGCCATTGCAGCCGGTGAGGCGGAAAACCCCGCGGTGGCGGTGAAGAAGGCGTTCCGTGTGACGATCGTCCGACTGTTCGTCTTCTACATCGCAACGCTTGCCCTGATTCTGGCAATCGCTCCGATGGACAAGATCTTGAGCGGCGGAAGTCCCTTCGTCACGGTGATGCAGGTTGTGAAGATTCCGGGCGCAGACAGTGTGCTGAACTTCGTGGTGATCATCGCCGCGCTGTCCGCGATGAACAGTCAGCTGTACGTGTCTTCGCGAATGATGTTCTCGCTCTCCCGTGCTGGTGACGCGCCGGCCATTCTCGGCAAGGTCAGGGCCAACGGCTCACCGGTCAATGCCTTGCTGCTGTCGACGTCGGGTATCGCCGTCGCAACCATCGTCTACGTGCTCTTTCCCGAGCAGGCATTCACCTTGATGATCTCGCTGTCGATGTTCGGGGCGATGGCGACGTGGCTGCTGATCTTCGTGACGCACTGGTTCTTTCGCAAGCGGATGGCGAGCGAAGGACGAACCCTCTCGTTCACGATTCCGTTCTTCCCGGTGGGGACGATACTGGGTGGTGTCCTCATGGTCGCGATCCTCGTCACGACATTGTGGGTCGAGGATTTCAAGATGACCTTGGTGTTCGGGGTGCCGTTTGTTCTTGCCGTGATCGGCATCTACTACTTCACCCGATCACGTCGGGCGCAGAGTCGAGCGGTAACGGCTGAACAGGTTCAGGACGAGATCACCGGCACGGTGGTCAAGCGGGTTCCCTGACTTACATTGGCAATCACAGGGTTTCGGCGAAAAACTCCATAGTGCGGGTCCAGGCGAGGGCAGCAGAATCCGGGGCGTAGTGGCTGGTCGAAGTGTCGTTGTTGAACGCGTGGCCGGCGTCGGCATAGCGGTACACCCGGGCGAGATCGGACGCGGTTGCGCGCAATTGCTCGACGCTCTCCGGCGGGATACTCGGATCGAGGTCGCCGTAGTGACCGAGCCACGGGACCTGCAGTTGCGCTGCAAGTTCGGTGCCTGCGGCAATCCCATCCCATCGGGCTTCTGCAACGCCGCCACCGTAGTACGTGACAGCGGAATCGACGAGGGGTACGGCGGCACACCACAGGGATGCGGTGCCGCCCATGCAGAATCCGAGGGAGCCGACTTTGTCTGCTCCCTCGGATCGGCTGTAGTCGACGGCGGCACGTACGTCGTGGCCGATGCTTGTGCTGTCGAGTGCCATGAGCGCATCCTTCGCGGACGGGAAGTCGGTGAAGGAGGTCTGTGCGCCGCGGTGGTAGAGATGCGGGGCGACGGCAAGGTAGCCGGCATCGGCGAGGCGTTCGAGGATGCTCTCGATGTGTTGGTTCACGCCCCACGCTTCTTGGAGAACTACTACCGCATGTCTCGGTTCACTCGGCGAATCCGGTCGGCTGACGGTCAGCGGTACATCACGTGTGGTCGTCGTGAAAGTTCCCATGTCCCGACTGTATGCGAGCCCAGCCTGTAGGTGCACGGTCGAACTAGACTCGTCAAATGTTGAGTTCCGCCGTTCCGCCGATCAGCTTGGGCAGTTGGCCGACGCCCGTCGAACCTCTGGCGCGTTGCGCGCAGGCACTCGGATTGGGGCCGGAAGATCTGTGGATCAAACGTGACGACGTCACCGGCCTGGGCGGCGGCGGCAACAAGATCCGAAAGCTGCAGTACACCTGCGCTCAGGCTTTGGCCGTCGGCGCGACGACTCTGATCACTACCGGTGCACCGCAAAGCAATCACGCTCGCTTGACTGCGTCGGCAGCAGCCCGTTTGGGATTGCGTTGTGTGCTGGTGCTCGGTGGTGCCGAGCCGGAATCCGCGCAGGGAAATCTCGTTCTGGATGCACTCGCGGGCGCTGAGATCGTCTGGGCCGGTGGGGACACGGCATCCGCGCTCGACGCCGCGGTGCAGGCCGTCGCGGACTCGGGCGGTGTACCTTTTGTCATTCCCTTCGGTGGTACCAGCGCGGTGGCTGCGCAGGGATACGTGGACTGCGCACGCGAGATCGAACAGCAACTCGCCGGCGTCGATCGCGTCGTGGTTGCACTCGGATCGGGTGGAACGATGGCAGGCCTTGTCGCGCATCTGGGCGTCGACAGAGTTGTGGGCGTCGACGTCGGGGCTGTTGCCGACCCGGTGTCGACTGTCGCTGGGTTGTTGGACGAGATGCCTGGTCCGACCGCGCGAGCCGCAGATCTTCAGATCCTGCGAAACCAAGTTGGACAAGGATATTCGACGCTCACGGAAGCATCAGCCGGCGCGATCCGATGTTTGGCTCGTACTGAGGGCATCTTCCTCGACCCGACGTACACCGGCCGAGCCTTTGCGGGATTGATCCAACTCGTGAAGGACAAAGCCATCACGGCGGGATCAAAAACGGTCTTCCTGCACACCGGTGGGTTGCCTGGCCTGTTCGGACATCCCGAACTGTCGACGCTGCGGTGAGCGAGCAGATCGACTACCCGCTCAGCAGTCCGCTCGACGAACTGTCCGAGTGGCAACGCGTAGTGCGACCGCTGCGCGTCAGTGCCGACGGGTATTTGCGTTTGGCGACCAATCGGCTGTCAGTCGACTCCGACTACACGTGGGAGATGCACCGCCACAGCGATCACGAATTGCTGTGGGCGATCGACGGTGTTCTCGAGGTCCGTACTCCGGAGACTGTGTACACGGTGCCGAGCGGGGTCAGTCTGTGGATCCCGTCCTATGTTCCCCACGAGGTGACGGCGCGTAGCGGCACAGAATTGTCGTGCACGTGGTTGGTGGCATCCGATGTGACCGGGTTGGATCGTGTGGTGGCCTTGTCCACCCCTCCGCTGCTCGAACAAGTACTCGATCACCTCACCCGAGACGACTTGACCGACGCGGCTCGTCGACGAGCCGAGGCGTTTGCAATCGACCTCGTCGAACCCGTTCCGCGACTGATTTTCGATGTACCGCTGCCGACGACGCCGTGGCTTCGGCAGATCGCAGATCAGTTGGTCGCCAGCCCGGCCGACACCCGATCGGTCGAGGAGTGGGCCACCGACGCGAAGGTCAGTACGAGGACTCTCACACGAAGGTTTCCGGCCGAGACCGGATTGACCTTCTCGGAATGGCGTATGCGATTGCGGGCTCATCACGCGATGCAACTTCTGGCACTCGGTCGAAGCATCTCGTTTGTGGCGCGGAAGACGGGTTTTCGTTCCGAAAGCGCGTTCGGTGCGGCTTTTCGTCGAACGATGGGCGTGACACCGGGGGAGTTTGCAAGCCTGATCGATCATCCGCGCGCGCCAATGACCGATTGGCTACAGGACTAGTCCGAACAGCGACTCAAAGCATCTCGATCGGACTTGTGCCGTGCCGCAGAATGAACTTAGGGTTGGCTAAACAATCACCCTGTAGGAGTTCTGCGTGCGCGCAATTCGATCATTTTCTTTCGGTTCCAGAGTCATTGCAGCGGCGGCGGTTGCCGTCGTAGGTGCGATGGTGGTGACCGGCTGTTCCTCGTCGTCGGCCGACTCCGAGCAGACGGACGTCCGGACCGTCGCGTCGGCGTACGGGGACATCGAGGTTCCGGTTTCACCTGAGCGCGTCGTCGCCGCGTCGTACGACACTCCTTGGCAGCTCATGTCCCTCGGAGTGAAACCGGCTGCTGTGCAGGACTACGGCAAGTGGATCAGTGAATTCACGCCGGAGCAGCAGGCCTTCGTCGACGGGCTCCCGACCATCGGGCCTTTCGGGGAAATGAACTTCGAAGCGATCGCTGCGGCGGATCCCGACATCATTGTCGGCGACGCCGACGAGGTGGACCAAGCGGCGTTCGACCGTCTGTCCGGCATTGCACCCACCGTCATCGTCAAGGGAGAGAGCCGAGGCGACTGGAAGAAGATCACCACCGAGCTTGCTGAGGCAATTGGCAAGACCGACGTGCTCGAGTCGACGCGGACTGCTTACGAAGAGAATCTCGAACGTGTCCGTGGCGAGTACGCGGACGTGATCGCGAACAACAAGTGGATTCACATTTCACTCGGAGACGCGCCCGGCGCTTTCTCGGTTCAGCAGCCCACCGGTGCGATCGGCAATTTGGTGGTCAACGAACTCGGATTGGCGTACGGGCCCGGTGTTCCGACCAATTACACCGATGCCGGATACGCGTCCTATCCGATGGAGCAGTTGGCCGACATCCTGAACGGCGTGACGGTCGCGCTGTATCCGCTGAACGCGGACGGGTCGACCAGTGCGGCGGTTCAGGCGGTCCTCGACGACAACCTCTTCACGAGGCTGCCGGCGGCGCAGGCCGGGCACGTCTTCGGATTGCAGTCGAGCGTCACAGACTTCGTGACCGCGAACGGTTGGCTGAACGAAGTGAAAACGAAGGTGTTTGCAACGCTCTGACGCTTGCTCACCTTTTCACTGCGTGCCCGCAACTGACCAGTTGAGGGCGCGCAGTCTTTTTGGTCGCCACTACGAGCGGAAATCCTGTCCTCTGCTTATGATTTCTGTCACTGCCGGTTACCGTTACTTCGACGAGGGCGACGCGGTTCGACCTTGCCTTGGCAGGGATCATCGATCCTCGGCGACGTGCGGAGGTGGTCGCCATCCCCGCAGATCCGTGGGGTATTTTGTCCGTATCTACTGTCGGGGTGAGCAGTGATGTGCGGGGGAGTTTCTGGTGAGTACAAGCGCTCGTGCCGTCTTTCGAGCAGGGCGCTCTGGATTTCGGGACCATACCCGTCCGGGCATTAGTTCTGGTTTGCTGAGCGTGAACGGTGCGTGGGGCGAATCGTTCGAGGGGACGAAAGGCGAGATCGGCGAATGACAGCGACTTCCGACGCACGGCGTACCGAATCGAACGCTGTCCAGAACACCGACTCGCCGTCCGGCGAAAATCCGCGCTGGCGCGACCGCAAGAGGTACCTGTGGCCGCTCGGATTGCTGATTCCACTCAGCCCGTTCATCTCCTGGTTTCTCGTCGACAACCTTCGTCTCGGATTGTTCTGGGCGACCGGCGCGTGGCTACTGGTCATCGTCATCCCGATCATCGACATGCTGGCCGGTGAAGACGGCGAAAGTCCGCCGGACGATGCGATCCCACGACTGCAGAAGGACCGCTACTACCGCTGGTGCACTTACGCGTTCCTCCCCTTGCAATACGCCGGTCTGGTCTTCGCCTGCTGGTGCTGGATCAACGCTCCGATGGGAATCGCGGAGAAGATCGCGATGTCGTTCACGGTGGGCGTCGTCGCCGGCGTCGGTATCAACGCGGCCCACGAGCTCGGCCACAAGAGCGAGAAGATCGAACAGTGGCTCGCGAAAGTGGCGCTTGCGCAATCTCTCTACGGGCACTTCTACGTGGAACACAATTTCGGCCACCATGTGCGTGTAGCTACTCCGCAGGACCCGGCCAGCTCACGGTTCGGTGAGAGCTTCTGGAGGTTCTTGCCACGAAGTGTGTTCGGCGGGCTGCGTTCGGCATGGCGCATCGAGAGCGCTCGACTCCAGAGGAAAGGCAAACGAACCTGGAGCTTCGAGAACAATATTCTCAACGCTTGGGCGATGAGTGTTGTCCTCTTCGCGACGCTGATCGGTATCTTCGGTTGGGAGGTCGCGCCCTGGCTCCTGCTGCAGGCAGTTGCCGGATTCACCTTCCTCGAAGCCGCGAACTACCTCGAGCATTACGGCCTGCTGCGTGGCAAGCGTGCCGACGGCTCGTACGTTCGCTGCAGCCCCGCTGACAGTTGGAACAGCGATCACGTCGTGAGCAATCTGTTTCTCTACCAACTGCAGCGGCACAGCGATCACCACGCCAACCCGAAGCTGCGGTACCAAAGTCTGCGTAGCGCGGCCGAAGCGCCGCAACTTCCGGCCGGCTACGCAGTGATGATCGTGATCGCGTGGATTCCACCGCTGTGGCGCCGGGTGATGGATCAGAGATTGTTGGACTACTACGACGGCGACACAGAACGAATCAACGTCGGCTGATCCGCATCCCTCTCTGAACTGTTCGGAGTTGCCGTCTCAGCGACCGTCGTCCCACACGGTGTTGCCGCTTGCAGTCGTCGACGGGTAGTCCTGGACGGCGTCCCAATGCTCGACGATTTTGCCGTTCTCGTCGAATCGGAAGATGTCCATCGAGCCGCTGCCGGCCGTTCCCTCACCGGACGAAGCGAAGGTCTGAACAAAGACGAAGTCGCCCTCGGCTACCGTCCGTGGAAACTTGGTGGCCTTGTCTTCGGTAACGGGTTCGATCCCGGCCAGTGCGGTGACAAATGCGTCCTTGCCGTCAGCGAACGAGGGGTTGTGCTGCGTGTAGGTCGGACCGACCAGCTGGTCGGCAGCCTCGGCGGCTTTGCCTTCGTTGAAGGCGAGCTGCAGGAACGTCAACGCGTTGGCCGTGTTGCGCTCCAAGACTTCTGACGACTTGGACGGCGACGAGGTGGGTCCGTCGAACATCGTGTTCGGATTCGCGGACGTTTCCGGCACGTCTTGAATGGCATCCCAGTGTTCGACGATCTTGCCGTTGTCGACGCGGAAGATGTCGAATACCGCCTGGCCGCGGTCGCCGGGTGCAGACGTGGTGTGGGACTGGAGGGCAACCAGATCGCCCTCGGCGAAAACGCGAGTGATCTCGGCATGCAATCCGGGTGTGGCCTCGACGTAACCGCCTATGCCGCTGACAAATCCGGCTGCCCCATCGGCGGCGGTGGGGTTGTGCTGGATGTAGACGTCGCCAAGGTACCGGTCGGCGGCTTGCTGAACCTGACGGCCGTTGAACGCCAGTTCGTAGAAGTCCGTGACGACGGTCTTGTTGGATTCGAGTTGATCGCCCTGTTCGGCAACAACGCTCGTGGACGTCGTAGAACTGCTGGGCGTTGCGGATTCCGCGTCGTTGGAGCACGCGGTGAGCAGGAGTGCGGCGGCAGCGGGAACAGTCATCCAGGCTGCGCGCCTACGAAGGTTGCTCATATTCAGTGTGCGACGGTGAAACGCTGGCGACGGTGGGCCGGAGTCTCGATCTCGTCGACAAAAGCGTGTGCGTAGTCTTCGCCCGCGATGGCGGAGTTGCCCTCGGCGTCCGTCAGGAGAATGTCGCCACCCAACTGGAACGATCCCTTCGGGGCGACGCCGGCATGGGCACCGAACGCAGCGGCCGGGCTCACGTAGAACCAGTCGACATTGCTGTCGGTCGCGCGGAGCGCATCGAGGACGTCGGCGTGAGCGAGTGCCTCACCCTTGTATGCGTCCGGGAAGTCGGGGGTGTCGACGACGCGTGGCCCACCCTCGGAGACCAACAGGCTGCCGGCGCCACCGACTACGGCAATGCGAGCACCGTTGCGTGCGGCGGCATCTGCGAGGGGAGTGACGGCGTCGAGCAGGCGCTTGCCGTCGATCTCGCGAGCGGGGATGGCAACGACAACGACGTCGTTGTCTGCCGTGATCTGCTCCACGATCGTGTTGTCGTGAACAGAACCCTGCACGACATTCGTGTCGGTTCCGGACTGCGCGCTGCGAGCGACGACGGTTACCTCGTGGCCGCGTGAAGCGGCTTCTTTCGCGATTGCGCTTCCTGCAAAACCGTTTCCACCGAATACTGCGATCTTCGACATGGGGTGTGCCTTTCCTTGATGTCGTCGTTGTGCTTGTAGTAGTAAATTTATTCACCCCGAGGTGCATTGTCTCGGTCAGATGCGGGCATTCCTTGGTGAAAAACAGACATCATGATGACGATGGGCCGACTGCTTCGGGTCGAAGTTGCGAACCGTAGGGTTGGTACATGACTCTCACCGCCGACAACAACGCAGGTCCGCTGGCAATCGAGCGCTCGGATGTCGAAGCCGCACGGACTCGTATCGCAGGACTGGCGCGGCGTACTCCCATCTTTCGAACTGCGGTGCCGACACCACACGGTGAGGTGCCGGTTCTGTTCAAGCTCGAGTACCTCCAACACGGCGGCTCCTTCAAGGTGCGCGGCAGTCTCAATGCAGTGGAACGAGCGGTCGCCGACGGCACCATGCCTGACGCAGGCGTGGTGATCGCGTCCGGCGGCAACGCTGCGATCGGCGCTGCGTGGGCCGCGCGGCGCCGAGGACTCACCTGCACAGTGGTGGTGCCGGAGACAGCGCCCGAAGCAAAGGTGAAGGCACTTGGGGAGCTGGGTGCAACCGTTCACAAGGTCGGCGACCGGTATGCACTCGCCGCTGCCGCTGCGGCGGACATCGCACGCTCGAGCGGTGCGCTCGAACTGCACGCCTACGACCTGCCAGACATCGTCAGCGGAGCCGGGACCATTGCTCTCGAGATCGAGGACGACGCATCCGGACCGATCACGTATTGCGTTGCAGTCGGCGGCGGCGGGTTGGTCTCTGGAATCGTCGCGGCGGCTCGTCCCGAAGATCAAGTGGTAGCCGTCGAGCCGACCGGGGCTGCCACCTTGCACACCTCGCTCGATGCGGGGCGTCCGATCGATATCGAAGTGGACAGTATCGCCGGGGACTCATTGGGGGCCACACGGATTGGCGCCATCGCCTGGGAGACGCTGCATGAGAGTTCGGTTAACAGCGTTGTGGTCGACGATGATTCGATCCGGCAGGCGCGGGCGTTCCTGTGGCGGGAGTTCCGGATCCTGGTGGAGTTGGGAACCGCGGCAGCAATGGTTCCGGTTCTGAACGGAACGGTGACGCCGCCGTCCGACGGTGAATTGTGCGTCGTTTTGTGCGGCGCCAACACGCATCCGACCGACCTGTAATTTTTGCGTATTTCTTTGCCTGCGTGTGAGAAAGTCCCAGGTGGGTACCTCTCGCAGTATGAGTACCAGCAGCATTATCTGGATAATTGTTGCCGTGGTCGTGGTGATAGCGATCGTGGCCGCACTCCTGTGGGTGGCGCGAAACAGGCGCGACGAGCGTCGTCACATCGAGGCAGAACAGATCCGCGAAGACGTCGCAGACAAGTCGCTGCAAGTAGGCGAGCGCGAGGCGCGGGCAGAAGAGACAGCAGCCAAAGCGCGCATGGTGCAGGCAGAGGCCGACGCCAAAGCGGCGGAAGCGTCTGCGCTGCAACATCATGCAGCGCAACATCGGAAAGAGGCGACGAGTTCTCGCGAGGAACTGAACCAGCAACGAGATCATGCAGACACGATCGACCCCAAGGTTCCCAACCCCGAAGAACCGCGGTCGACGCCGGATCAGAACCCTCGAAACCCTTGATCTCGAAACACTTGATGCAGGCGTTCGAGGGAAGCGTCTGCCCGTATATGGTTCGACGATCATGATGAACAAAGAATCGTCACCGCAGGACCAGAAAAGTGTCACGTCCACGGCGGCTGACGTCGCACAGAACAATGTCTTCGAGCGCTTTGCCCGCGCAGGATTTGTCGTCAGCGGTGTGGTTCATCTGCTGATCGGATATATCGCGATCCGCCTTGCTCTCGGTGGATCCGGGTCTGCGGACCAATCGGGTGCGATGGCCGAGTTGGCAGGAAAACCAGGGGGTGTCTTCGCTCTGTGGGTCGGCGTCGTGGCCTTCCTTGCGATGGCGTTGTGGAGATTGGCCGAAGCTGCGTTGGGAAGCTCGTCGTCGCCGTCCTCGGACGACAAGAAGAAGGAGTTCTTCAACCGCGCAAAGGCTCTAGGCATTTCGCTCGTCTATTTCGGTTTTGCTTTCACTGCATTCGGATTCGCCCGCGGAAGCGGGAAGTCCAGCAGCGGTCAGAGTGCGGGAATCACGGCGCGTTTGATGGAGAACACGCTGGGGACTATCGCATTGGTGATCGGCGGGATCGCGATCATCGCTGTTGGTGTTTACCACGTGTACAAGGGCGCGAGCCAGAACTTCCTGGATGATTTGAAAGGCACACCCAGCAACTTCGTGCGCCGACTCGGAACCGTCGGGTACGTCGCCAAGGGCTTGGCCATCGCGGCTGTCGGCGTTCTGGTTCTTCTCGCGGTCAACAGTTCCGAACCCGGCAAGTCCTCCGGACTCGACGGAGCGTTCAAGACGCTGGGTGCGCAGCCGTACGGAGTGGCCCTGCTGATCCTTGCCGGATTGGGCATCATCACCTACGGGCTCTACTGCTTCGTGATGGCACGCTCGACGAAGATGTAGCGCCCGCGGGTAAGTGGGTCTATCCGAATGACCCGGTCTGGAAACCGGCGTCGCTGCCCGACGAACTTCCCGTCGAGCTACCGAATATCGGTCGTCTCGGAACCAGATCATGCATCAGGTTCACTGCTGCAGGGTCGATCATCGCCGCATTTCCACCGTTCGCAAGAATCGTGATCGACCAACCGCTGTCGGGAACCAACAGGGTGATGCAGTTGGATCCCGAGCTGTCTCCGTTCTTCTTGGCGAACCGTTGTGGGAAGTTCGGCGTCGGGGGTTGGAGCTGCCACGCCATTCCCATTCCGAATGCAGGATTCTCCGGAGCTTGCGTGTCGATCTGCTCGAGCATCGAGGTCAGGACCGGTTTGAGCGGATTGTTGCCATAGCCGAGAGTTGTTGCGGCCCAGATCGACATGTCCTCGGCGGTGCTGACGAGGCCACCCCCGCCTGCGATCGCACCCGTGTTGTTCCACAGAGGGGCTCTTGTGCCGTCGAGGTAGTACGGAACGGCCAGGTCGGTTGCTTTGGTCTCGATCACGGTACCCATCATCCCGAGCGGGTCGGTGATTTCGCGGGCGACTGCTGCCGCGAAAGGCGGCTTCTTCTGTCCCGGAATGATCTTGTCTGCCATGAGTGTGCCGAGCAGTCCGAACCCGAAGTCCGAGTACAGCCAGTGGCTACCGGGGGCGAACTCCAAGGCCCCGGGAGCCCGGAGTCCTTCCCAGAGCATGTCTCTCGTGTACTTCGCTTTCTCGTCCGTGCACGATTGTGTGGGATCGGCACACCCTGCCGAAAGATTGGGTGGGTCGTCGCTCAGACCGGAACGGTGGGTGACCAGTTGGCGAAGCGTGATCTCCTCGCCACCGCTGCCTTTTGGCAGCGGGTTGCCGTCCGAATACTTGCTCGCCAGGTCGTCCAATCCGACTTCTCCCCGAGCGATCAGTTTCGCCAGTAGTGCAGCGGTGAAGGTCTTGGTCTCCGAGGCGATCTCGAATTGCGTTCGTGGAGTGACTCTCACGCCGTTTTCGACGTCGGCCTGGCCGTAGTGGTACGTAGTGGTGACACTCGCTTTGCGGTTCTTCTCATCCGGTTTGACGATGGCGAAGGCAAGGCCGGGGACTCCGCTGTTCAGCAGTGTCTCTGCGACGCGCTGTACCGCTTGGGCTTCTGCAGGATCGCCGACCCGCGAACCTGGATTGGGTGCCGTGGGGCCGGCGGCGCTGGCGGTCGAGGAGGTCGCGAGGGTTATGACGGCGGTTGCCGCCAGTCCTGCAACGCTGATGAACTGTCGTCGTGACGTCCGGGCGGACCCTCGATCCTGGTTTTCCATTGTTTGCACATTACAACCAAAGTCGACTGGTTTGACTGTTTTGTCGGAATTGCCAAGGTGTGGTCCTTAGACGATGGATTTGCTAAATCACGCCGCCGTTGACGTAGATGACCTGGCCGTTGACCCAACGAGCTGGGCCGGCGAGAAACGCGACAGCCTCCGCGATGTCCACCGGTGTGCCGAGGCGTTCCAGGGGAGCCAGCTTGGACAGGTTCTCCACTGTAGCTTCGTCTTTCCCGTCCAGGAACAGATCGGTGGCCGTGGGGCCTGGGGCTACGGCGTTGACCGTGATATCGCGTCCCCGTAGCTCTTTCGCGAGAACCAGAGTGATCGCGTCGACAGCACCTTTGGTGGCGGCGTACGCGGCATAAGTCGGAAACGCCAGCTTCTTCACGGAGGTGGAGAAATTGATGATCGCACCACCGCGCCGGACACATCTGGCTGCCTGCTGGTCGACCACGAAGGTCCCTCGGACGTTGGTCCGATGCATCCGATCGAAATCGTCGAAGTTCAGTTCTGCGACGGTGGAGAGAATCATGATTCCGGCTGCATGGACGACGACGTCGATGCCTCCGAATTCCTCCTCGACCGTATCGAACAGGGCCGCGACTTCACCTTCGTCGGCGACGTCGGCATGCACCGCGATGGCGCGACCGCCCGCTGCGACGATGGTGTCAACTGTTTCCTGGGCGCGTTGAAGGTTTCCTGAATAGTGCACGGCGACAGCCATTCCGTCGGCGGCGAGCTTCTCGGCAGTCTCTCGCCCGATGCCGCCGGAAGCTCCGGTGACGATGGCGACGCGGGTGGTGGTGTCAGTCATGATGTAACTCCTGAACTGGTTTGGGTGCATCGGACAGCTTGCGGAGCCACTCCCGTAGTAGGCCGACTTCGTTGGTGGAGAGGGAAGTTGAATCTGCGGCGGCGAGTTGGGCGTCGAGAGTGGATGCAACTCTGTTGAGGGAGGCGTCCGGGTGGGCGTCGGATTCGTCGATGATGGACGCGAAGATTCCGTCGCGAACTCGCTGTGACAGCGTCGGATCGGGGTACTGTTCCGGCCTTACGACGAGCATCAGAGCGACACCCGCATTGGCGGACATCACCATCTGCGTAGCCACGTCGACCGATACGGTCAGAACGCCTGCCGCAGCGCATCGTTCGAGAACGGATCGAAGTAGCGCCTGGGCTTGCAAGGCGGTGTCGGCACTCTGGGCGGAAGGTGAGTGCATCAGTCGGTAATGAGCGGGATGTGCGAGCGCGAAGGCTGTATGCGCATCCCAGCCGGCCCGTAGATCGGCGACGGGGTCATCGGAAGGTGTCGCAGCGCGTTTGCCTTCGAGGTATTCGGAGAAACCTGCCTCGACGACGGCTGCGAGCAGTCCGTCCTTGTCGCCGAACTGACGGTAGAGCGCGGGGGCGCCGACGCCGGCCATCTCGCACACGGCACGGGTGGAGATGTCACCGTTGGGGGAGGTGTTGAGCAGCTCGGTCGCTGCGGCCAGAATCTTTGCTCTCGAACTCATGAAAACAACGCTAACACAAATATGTAATCGTTGCTATCGCCGGTTTGGTCGTGCGAACGAACTACAGACACAGGCACCAGAACTTGATCAGATGAGTGAGCCGGTCCGGCCACGGTTCTGTGTGGAGTGACGGCTAGAGCCGTTCTGTTGTCACACTCTGAACGAAGGAATCCTGGTGATCGACTCGGAAACTACTGTTGCGCCGAATGATTCGCATTCCGGTTATCTGGGGTGGATTCTGCGGGTCATCAGTGTCGTGGCGTGTGTTGCGGTTGCAACGGTCGTTGCCTCGCTGACGCTCGCGCCGCCATTCGCACGGGCCTGGGCACAGTGGGTTGCTCGTCATCTAGGTGGGGACTTCGAGACGGGAGTCGTTGTCGGATTTGTGACTGGGCTTTTAGGCATTGCTGTGACTTTGTTCGCAGCGCTGATGAGTTCGTTGGCGTGGCGGCGCCGAGGTGGCCCGGCATTGTCGCTTGGTATCGGTGCTATTGCCTTGCTTGCCGTTCTTCCTGGCGCAGTGAATTTGAGTATCGCGGTCGGTGCAGCAGGACCCGGGGTAAGGGCGGCGGGGAGGATCCTCGACGTCGACGGGCCGGCGTTTCGTGGAGCCTGGGTAGCCGGATCAGTGGCGGGACTGTCGCTGTATATGGTCGGGGCGCTGCTGTTAGGGAGGAGCCTTCGTTCGGCATTCGGGCCTGTCAGGCAGGTGGTGTCGCCGCCGCCAGGGGTGGTCGGCGGTACGAATGCCTTGGCCATCGTCGCACTGGTACTTGGAATCTTCGGTGGGGTTCTTGCTATTCCGGTGGGCCATGTGTCGCTGAACCAGATTCGCCGTTCCGGCGAAAGTGGGCGCGGATTGGCAGTGGCCGGCCTCGTTCTCGGCTATCTGTCGCTGGTCGTCATCGTAGGTGTCGTACTAGTGGCTGTGCCCGCGGCCTTTCGATAATTTGGGTCGCGCGTCAGAGTTGGGTGGGCTGGAGTGGCTCGATGTCGTAGGCGCGGGGTCCGAACAGGTTCGCCGTCCGGGTGCGAATGGACGGAAGTGCTTCGTAGAGGCTCCCGCCGAGGCGGTGGAGGGAGTTGAACGATCGCGATTCCCAAACCGGAAACTCTCCGTCGGTGTCGCGTGATGCTGTGTCCCACAGGAGGGCGTCACCGTTTTCGCTCCATCCGAAAACCTGCAGCGAGTCGGGGAGTGACCAATCGCCGTCGGGTTCGATCATCCAATCGAACTCGTCATCCTGTCCTTCTGTGTAGACCGAATGAAGATGAGCGGTGAGGTTGCGGGCGCGCCCTTGCCAGCCGTCGGCAAATCCGGGAAGGACGGGCGGATAGATGAGCCAGAGTCCGAAGGTCCGCGCCCGCCCTGCGTGCCGGATGAATGCGCGATATGAATCGGGGAAGCCCTGCCGGTCGGGAAATCGAAAAGAATCCAAAAAGGTGAAATCTATGTGTTGAAGCGTCGGTTGGCCTTTTACCGTCAGCGCGTTGGGTCCCGTGACAAACACGTCATCAACACTAGCAATGCGAGTCCGTGGGGGATCTCGGGCGGGAGGTCTTGGCTGGTTGTTCCCCGAGTTCGTCGGATCAAATACCTTCAATGACCCGCAAGATTCACCACCAATCGAATCACCAACTCGCCGTCCACCTCTCGGGTCCGTTTCTCGCAGATCACGTTCATCAATGCGGTGCCCTCATCGATGCCGAGTTGGTGTGTGAGTAGCGTGTCGATCGTGTCGTCGGCGCTCGTCAATGCAGCTGCAGCGGAGGCGAGTTGGTGGTTCGTGACTCCTCTGTTGCCCGTCAAGGCAACGCGCAGAGAGCCCCTGGTGAACGTCGTGATCGCGGGTGGTGTCGGTCCACCCGTGTTGGCTTGTCGCACCCCGGCGATGTCCACCCCGGGTAACAAATCGGACGTGGCCTTGGCCGGCACTCCACCAATCGGATGCACGGAGACAACTCGATCGCCGAGGCGTTCCAGAGCGGTGTCGATCGACGCTACTGTGCCGGCGCGGTGAGTCGCGACCAGCACGGCGACCGAGCCTGTGGTTTCGCGTACCCAGTTCTCGGTAGCGAGCGAGTTGACCACGGATGGAAAGTGATTTGTCGTCCACTCCATGCCGAGTTCGGTGCGGTGGACCATTACTACTCGGACGGTTGGGAAGAGAACGGAGGGTGCGAGGGCCGCAGCCAGATTTCCGATGAGACCGTCGCCGAAAATGAGCAGCGTCCCCGGTGACTCACGGGAGAGGCAGGAGAGCGCATACCTGACGACGGCGTACGGTTCGACGAGAGTAGCGCGTGCGCTGGAAAGTTCCAGTGGCAACGGCGTGACCAACCCTCCACTCACCGCGGGCACGCCGATGATGACGCGTTGTTGAAACAACCCCTCGACGTTGTGGCCGAGAAGAAACGATGAATCATGCGGATGCGTCGGGTTGACCACGACTCGATCACCTACCTCGAAGCCGGTGACGCCGTCGCCCACTTCGACGACGCGGGTAGCGCCTTCGTGGCCGACGATGGGCGAGGGGTCGTCCCTGTCTCCGCGCACAATCTGAATGTCAGTCCCGCACAGGCTGACTTTCTCGGGGGCGACGAGAAGTTCGCCGGGTCCGGGAGTTGGAGTCGGCCGCTTTTCGACGCTCGACCGACTGCCCCTTCTCACGATTGCGCGATGGGTGAGTTGCGTTGTCATGAATCCTCTTTCACAGCTTGCTTACGCGGAGGCGACCGGCGGCAATATCGTCGGCACCGGACAGGGTGTCGATGTCGTGAGGACGGCACAGGTATATCGTCTTACGGATTCTCTCGGGAGTCAGTGACGTGTCCGCGTACGATCGCACCAAGGCGAGTTGGGAACAAAGTTCCCTCTCGTACATCTCGGACAGACCTTCGGCGAGCCCGCCACCGATCCCGATGCGATCCAGTCGTGGATCGAGGGCGATCATCGTTCTGACCAGCTCGGCGATCGGCTCGACGACCACGCTCAACAGAAGTGATGCACCAGGGGCGCCTGACTCGAGTGCTGGACCGAACGAATCTCTGTCATAGGGCAATTCGAGAGCCGAGGCGACAGCAGCCAACGCCGAGCCGGACGAGATCGCCGCGACATGTCCGATGCCTCCACATGCGCAGGGCAACTGTCGCACTGTATCCGGCCCCGACGTCACTGCACGAAGGTGGCCGACCTCACCTTGCAACCCCAATGCGTCCACTGGAATCACTCCCTCTCTTGCATCAGCTATCCGCAGTGCGATCCCGCTGCTGATGGTGAGGTAGGCGATGCGCCGATCGGTGGGACGTGTAAACCCACGAGCGAATGACGCCAACCCTGCCGTCACGTCGTTCACGAGTGTCCATCGAACGTCCGGGCGGTGGGATTCGAGGAGGCGCAGCAACGGAATCTCACCGGCAGGAGTGCCGCCCCACAATGGGCCGGATCCATGGGCGACGCCCTTCTGTTCGTCGAGCGCGGCCCCGCACGCCATGTTCACTGCGGCACCCGGCGGTAGATATCGATCCAGTGTCTCGATCAGCTCGCGCAGGAGTTGATCGGGAGTGGCAGACGGTTGTCGGAGCACGCTGGGCGATGGCAGCCGTTCGGTTCGCTCACCGCTGCGGATGCGTAGCCACGTACCTCCCAGATCGACCGATACGGTATCCGTCATAGTTCCGGTACCACGTCGATTACGAGCTCCGATCTCTCTCGGGAGAGTCGTAGTGAAGTAAAATTATTCACTCTCAAAAGGTTTCGTCCGGGCTCGGCTCCGATTGCAACGCATGATGCGCCGGAATCGGCCGCAGCAGCCATGCCGGCCGAGGAGTCTTCGAATACGGTGCAGGAGTCGGCGGAAACCTTCAAGCGCGCCGCCGCTGCAAGAAAGCCCTCGGGATCTGGCTTGCCGGCGCGCACGTCCTCAGCGCATACCGACGCGTGTGGAAGCGGGAGGCCCGCTTCAGTGAGCCTTCGCACCATCATCGATCGAGGGGCCGACGTGACAATCGCCCATTGCTCCCGGGGCACAGACGCCAGAAAGTCCTTGGCGCCGGCGATGGCGCGAACTGGATGCGAGTTCTGCTCTTCGCTTTGCCTGATCCAGTTCAGTTCGGATTCGACGTTTGCTCGATTACCGAGAACCCGAACGATGATGTCGGAAGCGATGCGGCCTGGAAGTGCCTGCGCTACCACCGCCCGATCAACGCCGTGCCGGTCCGCGAATTCGAACCAGACAGCCTCGATCGACGCCTGCGAATCGACGAGGGTTCCGTCCATGTCGAACAGCAGTGCCGAGGTCGAAATGGATTGTCGAATCAAGCTGGGCCGCAGAGTCATAAGACGGCCACCCGACTCATTCCCAAACTTTCGCCGGCAATGCGAATCAGATCGAGATCGTGGTCGGTTGAGCGACGCAGTCGCTGGTCGCCAGGATCGGTATCGAGCACAATCGTCTGTGCACCGATCTCAGACAGAAAATCGATGTCGGCACGTATCTGGTTGATGGTTCCGTACCCGAGTGGACGGTCTGGTGATTCGACAGATCTTTCGGTGGGGAGAAAGTAGATGCGGGGGACGAACTCACGCCCGGGGGCGAGTGAAGCGACTCCAGCGATGCATAGGCCCCGGGTAGGGTGCAATGGGTGCCATGCAGTGCCTAATCTGTTGGTTCGGTCGATCGCAGCGGGTCCGTTGCCGCCGATCCACAACGGAGGGTGTGGTTGCTGCAGCGGTAGAGGTCCGTTGTGCACGCGATGTGTTCCGGCCGAGCCCGGTGCGTCGTATGTCTCCGACGTCCACGCTGCGATCAGGGTTTCGAGAGTGGTATCCGTCAGTCGGCCTCGACGTGTGAACGGAACGCCGAGGACGTCGAAAGCCTGTGCAGTCCAGCCGACCCCGATGCCCACGATCAACCGTCCGCCGCTGAGTCGATCAATCGTCGCGGTCGCGTGGGCGAGGTGGGCCGGGTGTCGGTGACTGCCGATCAGCACGCCGCTGCCCAGGCGAATCGACTCGGTACCCGCTGCGAGCCAGGACAGCGTGGCCAGGCACTCGTAAAACGGAGCGGGAGAGCGGCGATTCGCGTCGTCGGTTAACACCACGTGATCCGAGAGTAGGACATTGTCGAATCCGGCACCTTCCGCTGTCCGGGCCCACGCGAGAATCCCCTCGGGGTCGATCTGCGGCCCGAAGTTGGGGAGATTGATTCCGTACTTCACAGCGAACTCGGAATCAGTCGCGCGGCGCCCCCGTGGCGGAACGTCAGGAAGTTTCCCCCGTTGGCGGTCAAAGGGCGAGGGGCCTCCTGCCGGCCGATGTGGTGCTCGAACAACTCGATGTTCAAGTCGCCGACGGATACCATCGCCATCCGGGACGTTCCTTCGACGTCGAGATCGAACTGTGCCGTCATGAACCCGCGATCCGCTGCGATGTCGGTGCGGAGCACCTCGGTTCCCGAATGGGCGGTCACCAGACGCGCTATCGCGGCGTCGAGGTCCGGGACGCTGTAGCCCGTGTGATCCAAACCGCGGCAGGTCGGGAGAAGGGCTGACGCGATGTCCTCTCGTCTGTGGTGGAGTCGGGCCTGGGTCTCGTGGAAGTATCCCGGCTCCTCGGGCCACTGCTGAAGTTCGAAGAGATCGCCCCACGGCGACCGGAAGTACACCCACTTGTTGCCCGCAATCGGACCCTCGGGTACCTCGATCACGTCGCCGAGGACTGTCACGTCGCTTCGCGAATCAAGGTAGCTCACAGCGAGTTCGATATCGCCGACAGTGAAGCAGAGATGGTTGGTACCGATGTCGACCAACCGCGGTGGGGGTTGATGGGGCCAATCCGCTGATACGAAATCCACGACCCCCGACAATCCGATCGGTACGGAGACACGTCCGGGGTATCTTACGACGCGGTTCGCACCCAGGAGTGAAGCGAAGAAGTTGGCGGCGGCGTCCGCATCGGGAACGGTGACACCGACTGTGGACAAGGCATCTTCGACATTCGCGGTCACGGTCATGGGATCAGCAGTACCTTTCCTCGGGTTCCGCCCGCGGCCAGCAGAGCGTGGGCTTGGGGTGCTTCGTCGAACCGGAATGTTCGGGCGCCAGGGACGGTGACCGAACCGGTCGATACCAGTTCGGCGAATGATTCGAGGCCCGAGCCGTCCTCGTCGACATAGCTTTTCGCCGGTGTGATTCCACGTTGCGGTGCGGGTTGCTCGTTGTCGTCGATGGAGATGAAGGCGCCGTCGTCTCGCACACTGTCGACGGATTCGGCAATACCCGCCGTGTCGACGATGGCGTCGTACTCCTTCTGCGGCAGGTCGACGGGACTCGCTATGACCCGGCTGAGGCTGAGGGCCAAGAGTTCGTCAGTGTCGCTCTCGCGAGCGAGGGCTTCGACGCGGTGTCCCCGCGAGATCAGCAGCGCCGACGCTATTCGGCCCACCGCGCCGGCAGCACCGGTCACCAACACCGTGGATTCTGGTGCAAGGTCGAGTTTCTCGAGGCATTGCACAGCGGTGAGCGCTGCGAGTGGGATCGCAGCAGCGTGCTCGAGGGTGACGTTCGACGGAGCGGGTGCGAACAAGGACTGGTCGGCGGTGACGCGTTCGGCATAGGTTCCGTAGCGGTGTGCCGGTTGCGCGATCATTCCGATGACGCGGTCTCCTGGCGTGAAGCGTGTTACCGCGGATCCGACTGCGATAACAGTTCCGGAGACGTCCCATCCCAATACGGCTGGGAAGTGCAACTCGATGGGCAAGAACCCCGAACGGGTCTTCAGATCGACAGGGTTGACGGCAGCGGCTGCAACGGAAACAGTGACGTCTCCGGGGCCGGATGTCGGCTCGTCAACCTCGGTGAGAGTGAGAACGCTTGGGTCGCCGATGGCTTCGATTGCGATGGCTTTCATTCGATTCCTTTCATGAGACCTTGCGTTGGAGAATGATCGACGGCGTAGCGGGCATTCGCTTCGGCTGCAGTCAGAACCAGTCCGCCGTCGACGGTAACGGTGGTCCCCGTGAGATAGCTCGAACCGGACCCGGCGAGGAACGCCGCGGCTGCTGCGACCTCGTGCACACCGGCCGGACGCCCCAACGGGATAGCGGGGCGATCGATGTCCGCATACGAGGATTCGTCATCGATGCCGTTCATCGCGGTGGCGGTTTCTCCCGGTGCGACGGAATTGACGCGCACTCCGTGGGGCGCGAATTCGAGGGCGAGGACACGACTCGACGCCGCCAATGCGGCCTTGCTGGCGCAGTAGATTGCACCGCCGGTGATGGGGACCGTGTCATGGATCGATGTGATGTTGACGATCGATCCTGCGATACCTCGCGCGATCATCCGGCGCCCCACCGACGAGGCCAACGCAAGTGGGGTGATCGAATTGACGGCCATGACCTCGCGCATTCGATCGATGGCGAGTGCATCTGCGGGTGATCGATCGTTGATTCCGGCATTGTTTACCAGGCAGTGGATCTCACCCAGTTCATCTGTGCATCTCAGAACGGCGTCGACTGTCGATTCGGCATTGCGCAGGTCCAGTTGCAGGGGAACGACGTCGATGCGGAACTGCGCATTTAGTTCGCTCACCAACCGTGCGATGCGATCGAGACCATTGCCGTATCCGAGGACGAGGTTGTGACCCTCTTTCGCAAGCGCGAGCGCGATTGCCCGGCCGATACCACTACTCGCTCCGGTTATCACTGTGTATTCGAGCTCACTCAACAGAGATCACCACCTTCGGCCGTGTCCTGTGGCCTTCGAGACGATCGAATGCGGACTGTGCTTCGGTCAGAGGAACCACACTGTCGATCAATGCGGTCAATGCCGGGCGAATCAGCGGGAACAGTTCCGCGGCTCGGCGGTAGTGATCTACCCCGTGACGTACTCCGATGATCGAAATGCCGGCCAGCGCAACCGCTCCGGGATCGATCGATTCCGTGTGCGCCGCGACGCCTACGAGGATGCACTTGCCTCCCGGACGGAGAACGCCTACGGCGGTACCCAGCGCACCGGCGCCGCCAGACGCCTCCACGACCACGTCGTACTGCCCGGTCAGGTGTGTGGCATCGGTGAAACTGTGTGTGACGGTGCCGGAGTCGAGGTGTTCGATCGACCGGGGTTCGAGAACGTCGACGGTGATCGGGTATCGACTCAGCATGGCGATGGACAAGCTGCCGATCGTGCCCGCGCCGACGACGAGAACCCGATCACCCGGCGACACCGAAGCAGCGTCGAGCGCCTCGAGCACCGTCACGAGCGGCTCGATGAGAACGTGCTCCGGTTCGACTGTGACGCGACCAAGTGAAACGACCGTGCGCCGCGGCATGCGGAGGAATTCGGCTGCGGCACCAGGATGTTCGTATAGCCCGACCTCACGCAGATCGGAGCATTGGTTGCGTCGTCCGGCCCCGCAGGCCGAACACGCCTGGCAGAAAATCATCGTGCTCCCGGTGACTACGTCACCCGCCGACAAATCGTGAATATTCGGGCCGGTCTGCTCTACGGTGCCCACCCATTCGTGCCCGAAGTGATGCGGAAACGACGTAAGGCCATCAGTGAGGTATGACGACGTGCCGTGCAACAACTCCAGATCCGTACCGCACAGACCGACATAGGCAACCTTGACGACGACATCGTCAGGCCCGCAGTTGGGACGGTCGATCGTCACGATCGACACGGAACGGGGAGCGTCGATCATCGCAGCTCTCATGGCTTTCACGTCACGCTCCGAGCAGTGCGCCGACTGACGAACAGCAGCAGTACTGCGCCCGCCGCGAGGACTGCCCCGATAGCAGGCAGGACTGCAACGCTGTTGCCGCCGGACAGAGCGATCGAGCCGATCCACGCGCCGGCAGCATTCGCAAGTTGGAATCCTGCAATGTTGACCGTGGCAGCAAGGTGCGGGGCTTCGCTTGCAGCACCGATGAGTTTCGAGGCGAGCGGCGGAATAATGGAAAAACCGGTAGCACCGAGTACGAACATCCAGGCGAAGGCAAACCAAGACGTTCCGCCGAAGACGAAGAGAGCGAGAAGTGCCAACGCGAGCGCGGTCAACGCGATGTACAGCGTTTTGTCCAGGTCCTTGTCTGCGTAGTAACCACCGAGTTGATTGCCGACAACAGACCCGACGCCGAATACGAACAACACCACCGTCACCGTCGACACCGAGATGCCGGCATGCTCGGTGAGATACGGCGAGATGTAGGTGAACACCACGAAAAGCGCTGCCTGACTGAGAGCGGTCAGCCCGATCGCCCACAGAACTGGGCCCCGGGTGAACACCCGTAGCTCTGAGCTGACGTTGCCGGTCTGGTGCGAGGGAGCGGCGTTGCGCGTCGAGGCGATCAGCGCAGCGGTGACCAGCAGTTGGAAAACGGCGATGATCGCAAAAGACCAGCGCCAACCCAGTTGTGTACCGATGAGAGTTCCCAAGGGGACGCCGAGGACCGTCGCCAGGTTCAGTCCGAGGGTGACGCGGGCGATCACACGCCCTTGGAATTCAGGCGCCACCAACGACGTCGCCAGCACCAGGCACAGAGCGAAGAACGTCGCGTGTGGCAGAGCAGTGATGATCCGAAATATCACCATGGTTGCGAAGTTCGGTGCCAGCGCAGTTCCGATGTTGCCGATGACGAAGAGAGCCATCAGAGCCGCGATGAGAGGTGTCCGCGGCACCCTGGTGGTAGCGATCGTCAGTAGAGGGCCACCGATGACCACTGTGACGGCATAGATGGTGACGAGCAGTCCGGCTGTGGAGGTGCTGACCCCGAGGTCGGTGGAGATGTCCGGAAGTACGCCGGCCACAAGGTATTCGACAGTGCCGACGCCGAACACTGCCAGGAGCATCCAGATTATTGCGGCATTCGCGTTGGTAGAGCGAGCCGTTGTCGTCAATTCGTGCGGAGTTTCGACCACCATGGCCTATCCCTTCTCGTATCCGGTGTATTCGACGACTGCGCATCCCCATGTGAACCCGACGCCGATGCCGGTGAGCATGATCCGGTCTCCGGGGTGCAGGGCCTTGCTGCGGCGGAGCAGGTCGAGGCCCAGTAGTGGGTCGGCAGCACCGGTGTGGCCGATGGTTCTGCCGAGTTCGACCAAGGTCTGCTCGGCGCGGATCTTCAGCGGCTCGAAACATTGTTTGCGGAGTAGGACGTTGCCGAAATTCGGTACGATCCAGGTGGCGATGTCACCGTGATGAGTGGCGGCATCACCCAAAGCTGTTTCAGCGCATCGAGACAGAGCGGCCGCGTTGCGTGACCAGAACTCGTCGATGGAGTGAGTCTCGGTGAAGCCCCCCACCCGTGCTCGGAGATCGATCGGGTCGGCGGTGCCGTAGACAGGCATGCTTGTGCGCTCGTGCCCGCGGTGCATCTGCTCGAGGTGTGCATCAGTGACTACGGAAGTCGAAAGAATACGAAAGGGACCCGGATCCGGGCCGATGACAGCAGCGGCCGCGCCGTCTCCGTAGGCGAGACCGCTGTCGGAATTCCACCGGTCGAACAGGGGGAGACGCCAAGCGTCGGATGCAGTTACCAGGCCTTTGCCGTGTCCGTCGAACCAGCGGCCGATCAGTTCGATTCCGACGATTGCTCCGGCGCAGGCTGTTCGGATCTCGATCGGCAGGCAGTCGTCGATGCCAAGTTCGTTCTGAATGTAGGCGCCGCAGTTCCACGCCTCCAGGCCGTTGTGCAGAACCACTGCATGCACGAGTAGGTCGATTTCGTTGCTGCTGATTCCGCTGTCGGCCAACGCAGCTCTGCCTGCGAAGACTGCCATCTCCGGCGCGGATTCGCCGATATCAGGGTCCGACACTGCAACCGAAGTCTGTCCGGTCTTCTGCTGTTCGACGGGATCGAACCGTCCTTCGGTCACCATGTCGGAGGCTTGTTCCCGCCTGTCCGGTAGGTATGAGCCGAAGCCTTCGATGTAGAGGCCGCCCCACCTCATGACGCGACCTTCGTCACCGACGTCTCACGGACGCGTAGCTCGTCGCTCTTCCTGTTCAAAAGGGCGGAGGCAGAGTTGATTCCGTCGATCGTGACATCATTGACGAAGTGGTGTCCACCGATCCCGACCGGCAAAGGCAGCCGTTGCCGCCCGTCCCGATGACGCACTGTGTCGGCCAATGCGGCGCCGAGGACGCCCGGTGTGGACAAGACGTCGTTCCAGGTGGGAAGGCCGAGGCGCCTCATTACAGTCAGGACGCGATCAAGTTCAGCTTCACTGATACTTCCCCGCAAATAACCCAGTGCAGACGTCAATGCCATGTCGACAGTTACGGCTTCACCGTGCAGAAGTTCCGGTAGTGCTTCCATCTCGAGCGTGGGCGAGAATGTGTGGCCGTAGTCGACGCAGCGTTCGAGGCAGGATTCCCACAGATTGGGCTGCAGTTCCTCGAGCATCAGGTGGATCGACTCGGCGATGACTTGTGTTGCTGCTGTGTCGAGTTCGTCGGAAGAGCCCTGAAACCTGTCATCGATCAATCGTTCCCCGAAGATTTCCAGCAGTTCGAAGAGGTCGAGGGATTTGATCAAGGCCATCTTGAGTATCTCGGCAAGGCCGTTGGACAAGTGTCGGTTGTCGAGGGTACGCAGGAATGCTCGGTCGACAAAAGTTGCCAGGGCCGGTGCATACGTCCCCAGTCGATTCTTGCCCATGCCGTAGTTGACTCCGGTCTTGACACCGACCCCGGCGTCGACGAGGCCGATCAGTGTGGTGGGGACCCGGATGTACGGCGTTCCGCGGCGGTAGACGCTCGCGGCGAAACCGACAATGTCGAGTAGAACACCCCCGCCGATCGCGATTACCGGCTCCCTGCGTCGGTCGATGCCGAATCCGTTCATCGCGTCGACCACCCGCACCGCAGAACCCCACTCTTTGACCGTCTCGTCGGCTCGCATCGGTACGAAGGATGCTCGTATTCCGTGGTGTTCGAAGTAGCCTCGAATTCTATCCCCGTGAATTCGGTCGACGTTCGCGTCGATGATGATCAAGCGTCGGTCTCCGCGGTGTAGCGACGCTGCGCTGCACCCGTCGAGTAGTCGAGTGCTGTCCTTGGCGAACAGATTTCGTGCGGCAATCACGTGATACTCGACCTGTTTGACCGCTTCGACCTTCCATGTCGAATCGGTGGCCGCGCTGTGGCTGAGACCCAGTTTGAATGAAGCGGCACTACGCATGTCGATCCCCCTAGACGGTGTGAAAGAGCGTTCGCGAGCTGTGTCAGCAGTACGGCGGTACTTCAGTGAACGAAATGAACTTTCGAGGAGAACAGTAGGACATTCGCATAGTGATCGCTACAAGAGTAGAATAGATCACATTTGGATCGGTAGATGCTGCGGAATTGGGAGGTTGCATGGCCGGGGTGCCGGGACAAGGGCGGAAGTTCGACGTAGACGCGGCCTTGGACAAGGCGATGTATGCCTTCTGGGAGCACGGCTACGAGGGGACATCCGTTGCCATGTTGACTGCTGCGATGCAGATAAATCCACCGAGTCTCTACAGTGCTTTCGGCGGCAAGGAAGGAGTGTTCTTTGCCGCCGTCGATCACTACAACGCGACTCGCGGCGACTTCATGGACCGGGCGTTCGCCGAAGAGCGCGAGGCATCCGAATTGATTCGCCGCCTCTTGAACGACGCGGCGTCCCATTACACCGACGAGTCTTGTCCGGGTGGTTGTCTGATCATCAGCGCGGCGGTCAGCGTGACCGACGCCAACAGTCACATAGCAAACCGATTGCGCGACATGCGAAATGCCAACGTGGTGTTGCTGTCGCAGAGGATCGCAGCCGATATCGCCAACGGACTCATGCCCGCTGACTCCGATCCCGAGGACCTTGCCGAGTTCATCGGTGTAGTCATCCAAGGCATGTCTCAGCGCGCCCGAGACGGTGCAACACAGAGGCAATTGGAACTCGTAGCGAACAGGTCTTTCGACTCGCTGAACTTCTCGAAAGACCTCATCGGCTGAACGGATTTCAGTTGACGGTCGGGGGTCGAGCTGGATTGGGCGATGGAGAGCATCGAGGTCGGTCCTAGTGACCTTCTATCCCAATGTAATTCGTCACTGACCGTGATGGCTGTCGGTTCGTTGGAGGAAGGGGCGGGGCCAGGCGCCGAGTGCGAGAACGGCGAGGATCGTCTGGACTAGTCCGGTGGTGAAGAAGATGCCCTGCAGCGGCGACCAGGCGAGAACGATGGCGATCTCGACGAAGATCCAGATCATCATGGTCAGGCCGGCGGCCGCGTGCAGGCCCCACGTCAGACGGAACCTGTTGTGCTGAGCGAAGAGCGCGGCGGCCTGGATGCCTCCGACGACGACGCCGAGGAGGATTCCGGGCAAGAAATATGAAGGGAAGACGGTTCCCTCGATCCACTCCGGAGGCAGGCCCATCCCGCTGCCGATCGTCAGGCCCGCCATTCCTACGAGCGCAGAGAGCAGGTTGAGCCACGCGATGGCGGACAGACCGATCCGGAGACCCCGTGGAGGGAGCGATGTGGACGTCATGCCTGACAACGATAGAGAGGGTCAGTCGAGCCCGTCCATGTTCCTGCGCGTTGCCGCGCTGGCAGCGTCGGCATCACCCGCGACGATTGCTTCCACCAGATCTCGGTGGGCAGCGGCTTCGTCGTCGATGGATTGGGGGTTTCGTGCCGTGACGTCGGTGATAACGTCCAGGGCCGAGTTGCGGAGCGTTTCGATGAATGAATCGAACACCATCGACAACACGCTGTTGTGCGCAGCATTCACCACGGCGCGATGTAGTTCCATGTCAGCGTCGACAAATTCTGTTGGTGTCGAAGCATTTTCACGGGCTTCGAGTGCCACCCGTAACAGGTTGACGTCGGCGGAAGTTCGACGCATGGCAGCCAGACGGCCCGCTTCCACCTCCAGGAGTCTGCGCACTTCGTAGACTTCGCGGCGGTCCGAGCGTTTGAGTTCTCGCTCGAGTTCTGTGACCGGAGTCGAGGACATGACGTAGGTGCCGGATCCTTGATGAGAGTAGAGCTGTCCCGACGCGATCAGTGCACGCACGGCTTCCCTGCCGGTCGAACGCCCGACTCCGAGGAGCGTGCTCAGATCCTGCTCGTTCGGGATTTTCGTCCCGACCGGCCACTCGCCGTCGCCGATGAGGCGCGCAAGTTCGTCTGCGGCTTTCTGTACCAGTGACTGCTGCTTGACCTGGCGCACTGCCATGTGTCTGCTCCTGACTGACTCGGTGAACCGCCGTGGAGCGGCCCACCGAGTGACACTTCATGTCCTCCGATGAATCTTCAGACTACGGTGCAGTCTGTCGGGTTATCGAAGGGCGATGACGTCCAGTTCGCGCTCCGTCTCGTCTTCCGGGTCGAGGCGTCGATCGCGCAAGGTGAATGCGATGACGGCTCCGACCAACAGCACTGCAGTTGTCGCCCCGATCGCCATGCGCGGTCCGAAGTGATCTGCCAGGTAACCGAACAGCGGAGAGGCGATGCCTCCCACTGACATTGCGAGTCCGAGGGTCACCCCACTTGCCGTGCCTGGGCGGTTCGGTAGGTAGTCCTGCGCCAACGTCACCTGTGGCGCGAAGGGCAAGAACATCGCGAATCCGAGACACACGATTCCAAGTTCGGCAATTGCCACGTTCGGAGCCGCGGCGAGCAATGCCAGTGAAGGTACCGCAAGCAGGTAACCGAGTCGGATGGATGCACGTCGACCTCGACGGTCCGCGAGGACTCCGCCCAGTAGCGTGCCGGCCGCTCCCGCCAAGGTGAAGGAGGACAACACGATTGCTGCACTCGAGGACGATCCATTCAGTCCGTTGAGTACGTACGGTGAGACCAACGACAGCGTGGTCACATATGGAATTGACCAACACACCGTTACCAGCACGAGTCGGGTGAACGAGCGCCAATCATCTGACACGGGACCGTTCGCTGCTAGCTGCGAACTCAACGACTGGGCTGATTCGGCGTCCGTGCCCGTGCCGGCCGATCGTGATTGGGCGACGATCCACCAAATAGCCGCTACCACTGCAGGAACTGCGAGCAGGTAGCCGCCGGACAATCCGAGCGAGCCGACCACGAGCGTGACGAACGGTGGCGCCAGTGAGGCTCCCAACGTGCCGCCCACGGAGAACACGCTCATGGCCTTCTGCGAGTGACCTCCAGCTGCGCGTGCCAAATTTGTGGCGGGCGGATGGTATGCGGCAATGCCGATGCCGGCCAAAGCAATTGCCAGCCAAGTAACGATGTAGGTGGTGCTCATCGCGGCCACGACAATTCCCGTTGCGGCCGTCACAAAACCTGTGGGTACCAGCCAATTCCGGCTCTTTCGATCGACCAGCATGCCGAATGCGGGTTGCACGACACTGGATAGTCCGGTCGCGGCGAGCGTGATTCCGGCAACCGCGGAGTAGGAATATCCGCGTTCCAGCATCATGAACGGCAACAGTGCAGGTACAGCCCCCTGGTACAGATCGTTCACGACGTGTGTGCCGGTGAGAAACGCAACTTGCCCCTTCTTCATCTCCTTGGGCATCCCTTCGTTCAGGTCTTCAAGTCCTCAGGTCCTCTGAGGACTTGAAACCTACATGAACCCACGGACGCACGGTTGTGTTGGAGACCTGGATCTCATTCACAACGACTGCCTAACTCGCAGCAGTCGCGGCATTGCGGGCGGCGAGTTGTGCGAAAGCGTGGGTCAGTTCTGCCGGTCCGACGACATCGATGTCGGTGTCGAATCGGTTGAAGGAGGCTGCCAGCGCCGCCCAGGACCATGATCCGGCTTCGAGGCTGCACTGGTCGGGGCCAAGATCTTCGACGGCGCCGTCCTCGACAAAGGGAAGAACATAACTGGCTGGTCGATGGAGAACGACCTTGCCGTGGCACGGCCATTTGACCTTGCCGTGGCACGGCCATTTGTTGATATGTTCCGATCCCTTGAAGCGCGCGGCCACGTATTCGCTCACGTCACCGCCGGGGATCCCCTTCGGTGTGAACCGCGGGCCGTTCGGGGTGCGTGGAGTGATGCGATCGGCGCGGAAGATTCGCCAGTCGTCTCGCTCGAGATCCCACGCGACGAGGTACCAGCGACGCTTGGAGGTCACCAGATGATGTGGCTCCACGCGGCGTGGGGGTGTTATTTCGATGTTGTCAGTTGAGCGGCCGTTCGAGTAGTCGAAGCGGAGCACCTCGCGAGCGCGCACCGCTGCGGAAATCGCTACGAGCACCTCAGGGGACACCGAGTCTGCGTCGCTGGAATCGGTCGAAATCGTGGTGAACGTGAGTGCGTCGAGGCGATGGCGCAGACGCGACGGCATCACTTGCCGCAAGGTGGTCAGCGCACGCACTGCGTCCTCTTCGATGCCGACGCCGGTCAGCGTCGCCGCCTGCAGAGCGACTGCCAAGGCGATGACCTGATCGTCGTCGAACAGCAGGGGTGGTAGCTCGCTGCCGGCGTCGAGTCGGTATCCGCCGTCCGGGCCCATGGTCGCCGCAATGCTGTAACCCATCTCCCGGAGCCGGTCGATGTCGCGGCGGACCGTGCGGTGGCTGATGTCGAGCCGCTCGGCGAGTAGAGCGCCCGGCCAGTCGCGCCTCGTCTGCAAGAGGGACAGCAGATTCAAGAGCCGAGTGGTGGTCGCCATGTCGTGAGACTACGACGAGTCTAGGACGAAAACAGTCCTATACGGCTGTGAGAGTCGACGTTGTCAGGGAAAACCCGGGCGACGTTCGTACTAGGAGCAGACATGAGCATCAAGACAACGACCCACCTCAACTTCCGCGGAGACGCCCGCGCGGCTCTGGAGTTCTACCAGTCCGTCTTCGGTGGCCAGGTCACGATCGCAACCTACGGCGACTTCGGAATGCCCAAGGATGTGCCTGGCGCTGAGAACATTGTGTTCGGCCAAGTCGAAACCGCGGACGGCTTCAGCGTGATGGCGTACGACATCCCAGGACAGTCGGGCGGTTCGACCGCCAATGCCGGCACGACGCACCGTGAGAACGGCACCACGATCACCGACCAACCGTTCTTCGTCTCGGTTCGCGGTGAATCGCTCGAAGAGGTGCAGGGTTACTGGGCCAAACTCTCTGTCGGTGGATCCATCATCGAGGGTCTTGCCGCGGCGGCGTGGAGCCCCGGATTCGGCATGCTCACCGATGCGTTCGGGGTGACGTGGATCCTCGACGTCGCTGCCGGCGAAAACCCGGCCTGATCATTCAGACGACAAAGCCGCTGGCACCGAAAGGTGTCCAGCGGCTCCAGCGCGTCGGTGCCCGTCTTGCGCCTCTCGGCAAGTGGCCACTCGAAGTGGCAATTCTGGGGTGGTACCCGGGGCAAAGAACCGAACACCGACACCATCTCCAACGAACCTCCACACGGAGTTATTCCATGCTGAATTGTGCCGCGGTCAATTGTGGTCCTGCTCATCGCTCAGCTCCAGCAGAGCTGGCGACAACGGCTTCGATTGTCTGAGGTGCGCGTCGTAGCACCTCGAGGATTGCCTGGGTATCGAGATTCCCTGGTCAGTAGGCGAAGCACGAGAACGGCTCAGGCCCCCATCTCGGTGTGAGATAGGGGCCGACGTGAGAGTCGGAATCAGCCAGTGACGCCGGTCAATTCGTTCGGGGCGTGATCGAGGGTGGTCTCGGTCAGGATGCTGCCGTCCTCGAGGTCGACGGCGATCAGCTTCTTCGAAGTGGGATCGGTGACGTACGCGGTGTGGTCTTCCACGAAGAGTGCCGGCCTGGGCTCTTGCCACTTGGTGGGCTCGGTCCATGCGTCGATGACGGCGATCTTCTTGGTGACGACGCCGGTGTTCGGGTCGATGACGTGGATGGCGCCGTCGGTGCCGAGCACCAGTGCCTCTCCGTGCGGTCCGCGGCTGAGTGAGCGGAAGGTGTAGCTGGTGCCGAGGTCGACGAGCTTGAGTTCGGACGTCGTCGTGTTGGTCAGCGAGACCCGTTGCGGACGTTCGAGTTCGGCGTCCTTGTCAGTCTTGTAATCACCCAGGACGATGTCCGACTCCTCCGAACCTGCTTGATTTCCGATGCGGCCGTATGCATCCGGACTCTGGACCTTGGTGATCGCTCCGTTCTTGTACACGAGCAACCCGTCCTGGCAGCCCAGTACGATGGCTTCGCCGGCAGCGACTGCTTCGCCGTGGACACCGGGGCACTGTTCGTTGCGCAGGATTTCCTTGCGGTCGGCATCGAGGATTGCAATGCCGTTGCGGGACTCCGAATTTCCGATGGTCGTCAACAGGCTGCCGTCGGCAAGTGCGACCGCAACGCCGTGATGGGGTTCTGGCGTGGTGTACGTCTCGACGCGAGGTTGGCGCTTTGCCAGTTGCGCCGGATCGAAGATCTCGACGAGTCCCGAGCCGTCGTTGAAGAGGACAGTCTTTCCGGCATGGCGTACAACGTGTCCGGGTTCGTTGGCTGCGAACTCGACCTCGGACATCGCGGGATCGGCTGTGTAGTAGTGGGAATGGTCGCCGTGGGCCGAGGACCACGTGCCGGTATCGAGCACCTTGAATGCCTCACCCGACGAGATCATGACGTGGCGACCGTCGCCGGCCGGGTTGAGTCGCGTGAAGCCGTCGATCTTGGTCTCGCCGACCACGTCGAGCGACGTTGCATCCAGCACCAGGACGCCACCGTCGTAGGAGACTGCGAGACGCGGTGTTGCCGAGGCCTGTTCGGTGGGTGCGGACGCGGTTGTCGTGGTGGTCTCCGGCGGGGCCGAGTCCTTGTTGTCGGACGAGCAGCCCGTAACGAGGGCGAGTGAGAGGCCAACTGATGTGGCAAGGGTGAGGCGCCGCGACATGCGGGTGTTGAGGTGCATGGGTATAGATCTACTGCTTAATGTAAATGATTGTCAAAGTCGAGTATGCGAATGTTCGCATGCCAGGGCAGTCGTCACGGGATCAGGAATGTACTGGAGATCGCCTGGCGTGCGCCGAATATCCGGTGCTGGTGCGTTCACTTTGGGTATAGCGCTAGTTCAACTAGGCATTAGTGCACCGATGTCGGCAGGAACATGCTGTAGATCACATCGGTCGATCGAAAGCTGGAGAGCAATGGCGCAGTTCATGTTGATTCATGGCGCAGGACACGGAGCCTGGTGCTGGGACTATGTGGTCGAGGCGCTGGAGAGACGTGGGCACACGGCTCTGGCTACCGATCAACCGGGCTTGGGTCGAGACACGACGAAAGCTGAAGAAATAACTTGGGAATCAACGCTTTCCAAGCTGTCGGCTGAGCTGGTTCAACTGCCTGGGGACGTGATACTTGTCTGCCACTCGATGGGCGGAACACTGACGGCACAACTGACAGAAATGCATCCGACGCGTGTTGCTGCTGCCGTCTACCTGGCCGCGACCCTGCCTGGGGACGGGGAATCCTGCCTTAGTAGTTCGCAAGAGGACAGTAGCGCTGCGCGGTTGTTCTTCGCCTGCGATGAACTCGGGATCGACCCTGAGGTTGCCTTGAAGTTGTACCCGATGCTCTTGTTCGGGGACTGCGCCGACGAGGTGGCGCGAGAATCGATGTCAAACCTTCGCCCGCAACCGATGAGTGTTTTCAGTGGTTCGGTGTCGCTGACGCCGGAACGGGAAGGGTCTGTGCCTCGCTACTACATTGAAACCCTTCGCGATCTTGTCATCACTCCTGCACATCAACGTGAGATGGTCTCCCGGCGCTCCTGTGAGAGGGTATTTACTTTGACGACGGGGCATTCCCCCATGCTCGCGGCGCCCGAGGATGTTGCCGATATCCTCGACGAAATCGCCCGAGGTCTGCCGAATTCAACTCGTTCCTGAGATCCTGACCCGGTCGAGTAGGGCGGACTCGACATCGCGAGTCCGCCCTACCTGCCGAGGGGGTTACCGGTTCTTGAAGAACGAGACGTCGTCGTTGCCGATGAGGTCAGGGACCGTCCAGCCGTCGAGGTCGTATTCACTCAGGCACTGCTCGGCCAGTCCCTTCATGGAACTTGCGTGTCCACGATTCTGGGCTGCGAACAGCAGTTCCGCTTTGACGTTCTCGTGATTGCCGGAGTAGTTGCGCTCGTAGAGCTCGTGGCGCCCGCCGAACTCGGTGCCGATCGAATCCCACAGAGCCTTCATGACTTTCACGCGGTCGACGGCGGTGATGCCGTCGGAACCGCGAACGTACTTGTCGAGGTACGGACGCACGTCCGGGCTCTTGAAGTCGAGTGAACTCGAAGGCAGGTAGATCAAGCCCGACGCGACGTCCTGTTCGATGATCTCCTTGATCCGCGGGTACCCCTGGATCATGAACATTCGATAGGTGAGGCCGTACTCGAGCTTCGGGATCACCGAATCGCCGACCCACTGTTCGGGATCGCGTGCCATCGATTCGGTCAACGACCAGAAGAGGTTTCGCCACCCGATCACCTCACCGACACGGGTCTGGACTCCGCGGAAGCCGCCGGCGCCGGTGGCTTCGAGTGCCTTCATCAACAGTCCGGCGATGAAGTCGAGCTTGACGGCCAGGCGAGTGCAGCCCTGAAAGGTGAAGCGCGGCAGGAAACCCGATTGAGGGAAGAATGCGTTGATCCGGTCGACGTCGCCGTACATGAAGACGTTCTCCCATGGAACCAACACCTTGTCGAAGACGAAGATGGTGTCGTTCTCGTCCATGCGGCTCGACAGCGGGTAATCGAACGGACTGCCCATCACCGCAGCATGTTCGGTGTACGAGGTGCGGCAGATCAGCTTCACACCCGGAGCGTCCATCGGTACCGTGCAGATCAAGGCGAACTGCTTCTTCTTGATCGGCAGACCGTAGTGAGCGATGAAGTTGTAGTTCGTGATCGCCGATCCGGTGGCGACCACCTTGGCTCCGCTGACGATCAAACCGGCGTCGGTTTCCTTCTCCACCTTCATGAAGACGTCGCCGACTTCGTCCGGTGGAAGTTGGCGATCCACCGGGGGATTGATGATCGCGTGGTTCCAGTACAGAACCTTCTCCTGCGATTCGCGGTACCAGCGCTCGGCGTTGTCCTGGAACGGTGCGTACAACTCTTTGTTGGCGTGGAGGGTTCCCAGGAAACTTGCCTTGTAGTCGGGGGAGCGGCCCATCCAGCCGTAGGTCATACGTGCCCACGTCGCGATGGCGTCGCGTTCCTTGAGTAGATCAGCCGACGACGTCGGAGTGCGGAAGAACGGCATGGTGACACCGCCGTTGCCCGTGTCCGTCGGAACGGTCAAGGCGTCTACGTGCTCGCCCGTGTGCAGAGCGTCGTACAGCCTTGCGGTCATGCGGATCGGATTCCGGAAGGCGGGGTGCGTCGTGACGTCCTTGACGCGATCACCGTGAAGCCAGATCTCGCGACCGTCCTGCAGGCTCGAGATGTACTCGTCGCCCGTCATCGGCCGGGTGGCGAAGTTCTTCGTGCGGTTGGCTTCGCTGTCGGCGGCCGGATTGACCTGTGGCGCTCCGGAATCTGCGGGGTCGACGCCGGTGGGAGGAATTTCGGTGGTCGTCATGGCAAAGCCTTTCAGATCGTTTGGGGTGCGGGCTGAAGATGAATCGGGGTGAAGGAAGTGGTGGCGTCGAACCATCCGCTGTGGGGGTCGTCCTGACTGCCGTTCCAGACTGTGGTCGACGAGGTGGCGCCTAGGTCGTGAAAAGTGCTTCGGTAGAACAGAAGCGGATCCTTGCCACTCGACTGCGCATCGACGATCTCACCGATGAAGATGATGTGGTCACCGCCGTCGTACTCCTTCCACGGGACGCACGAGATGGTTGCTGCGGCGCCGTCGAGCAGGGGGGCGGTCGGTCCGTCGATCCACTTCGGTTCGGTGCGCTGCGGTCGGCCGGCAAAATGCATGGCCGTGTCCACTTGGTCGGCGGCAAGGATGTTGACGGCAAACGGCGCGTTGCCGAGGTAGCCGCACGCCTTGGACTTTCGCGTCATCGTGATCTGGCACAGGCGTGGTTCCAGGGAGATTGCCGTGAATGCGGTGACGGTGGCTCCGTGTGGCTGACCGTCGGCGTTGGTGCAGGTGATGACGGTGACGCCGCTGGCGAATTGGCCGAAGATGCCTCGAAGCTGATTTTGTTCCATGACCGGACCTCCTTGTCGGATGGCTGGTGAGTGAGGGTGCCGCGAAGTGCGGGAGGCGGAGGTGCTGGACGACTCGCGCCGGGAGTGAAGACAAACGTACGGCGAGCGCGGCGTTCGGTCGATCCGTACAGCGCGGTGTCTATCCGGATTGCGCACCCGATCGAAGCCTGTATCCGTTTCCTCTTGGAAGTGACCGGGGACACAGTGTTCAATGATGTTCAGCGCTCATACTCGGCAATGTGGCTGGTCACGGGTTTGGAAGGTGAAGAATGGCGATGGTCGACTCCATGATCGGTACAGCTCCCCGCGACTGGGACGAGGCGTGTGATGCGGTTTCGGACGCCTATTTTCCGCACACGCTCACGCCGTTGTCACGGCACGCGGCCAGCGGAGTCGGGGTGTGCACCGCCGAGTTGGGACCGCTGAGGATCGCTCATATTCGATGGGGAGCAGACGTCGCGGTCGAATCCGAGCATCCCGGTGCCTACGGGGTGAACATCCCGCTCTCGGGCGAGCTCGAGTCGGTGTTCGCGGGCTCGCACGTGCTCTCGACGGAGGGCGTTGCGACGGTGTGTCCGCCCGACATCACCACAAGAATCACGCGGTGGAGCGCGGACTGCGAAATTGTCGGAGTCCGGATGGACCGTCAGTACCTCGACCGCGAGATGGAGAAGGTACTCGGCCGGCCCGGAATGCACTTGCCTGATCAGGTGGATCTTCGGGGAGACGACGGAGCCAGATGGCTGAAATTTGTTCGCTCACTGTCGGATCAGATACTCGGCCCGGTCGGGGTGCTGCACAACGAACTGGTGGCAGCTCAGCTCTCCGGTGCCGTGGTCACGGCATTCGTCCTCGCTGCAATGCCCGAAAGTGAGGACGCGGTGCGACACGCCAGGCCACGCATCGTCAAGCGGGTGCTCGACGAGATGCACGACGACCCGGCCCGCGTGTGGACCGCAGCAGAGATGGCCGAGGTGGCGGGCGTCAGCGTACGGAGATTGCAGGAGGGATTTCGGCAGTACGTGGGCCGGAGTCCGTCGGAATGCCTGCTCGACATCCGCCTCGAGCGGGTCCACGCAGATCTGGTGGATGCCGACGACTCGACGACGGTCACCGATGTCGCTGTGAGATGGGGTTTTACGCACACCGGACGATTCGCGTCGTCTTTTCGGCGTAAGTACGGTGTGTTGCCTTCCGAAGTATTGAGAAGTTAGCTCCGGTACCCCATGTCCGCGCTGAGCTGATTCGCCTTCTCGACGAGGAACGGTGCGACGTCGGTGCGAAAGGCTTCCGGGGTTGTGCGTCCGGCCGAGGTAGAACACGCTGCCACACCGACGACGCTTCCGCCGGCGTCGCGGACGGGGGCGGCGAGGGAAATCAGGCCGTCTTCCAGTTCCTCGGACGTGAGTGCGTAACCCTGCTCGCGCACCACTCGAAGTGCGGTGTGGAATGCGCCTTCGTCGGTGATCGTGGTGGGTGTGAGGGCGTCGAACGTGGAGTTCGCGATGACTTTGTCGACGATTTCGGTTGGCGCCCAAGCTAGCAGGGCGCGGCCCATGGAGGTCGCATATGCAGGCACTCTGGTACCGACGCTGACGTTGATGCTCATGATCCGGCGTACGGGTACACGCGCGGCGTAGACCACGTCGACGCCGTCGAGCACGCCCAGCGACGCCGACTCGTGAGTGTGTTCTGCGATCTCCAGCAGGCGGGGAAGCGCCGCCTCGGTCAGGGCATGCGATGCCGAGAAGTGCTGGCCGATGCTTAGAACGCGCGGGGTGAGCGACCACCGACTGTTGTTGCCGGTGACGTATCCGAGTTTCTGCAGGGTGAGGAGGATACGTCGGACCGCGGGGCGGGAGAGCCCCGTTTCGGCGGCAAGATCTGCGAGCGACGGGTTGGGGTTCTTCTCGTCGAAGGCCATCAGCACAGCGAATCCACGCTCGATGCTCTGGATGTAATCGCGATCGTTCTCGCTCACGAAATGACCTTTCATCTGCAGGTATGCCTGATCAGTGCCCTCGAAGGTTGACAAACCCTGTGACTGGGCGCACAGTACAAGCGTACGCAGAGCGTAACAGATGTACGCAGAGCGTACAACCAGACTTGGGAAGCCGACTCAGCCCAGCAGTACGGCACCCACCCGGTAACAGCCACATACGGCCCCGAGGAGGACCACATGACCACTTCCGAGAGCCCCACCGCAGTAGGTTCGGGCACGGCCGCCACCGACAAGTTCCTCCAGGAACGAGTCAGCGCGGACACCCCGCCCGAGCGCGTCTCGGCCATCGCCAAGGACGTGCTCGAGGCACTTGCCGGCGTCATCGACAAGCACGGCATCACCTACCCCGAGTACCGCGTACTCAAGCAGTGGCTCATCGACATCGGCCAGTTCGGCGAGTGGCCCCTGTGGCTGGACGTCTTCCTCGAGCACAACGTCGAGGAGGTTGCGTACCGCGGCCAGCACGGCACCAAGGGAAGCATCGAGGGCCCCTACTACGTCGCCGACGCCAAGACGTTGCCATCCAAGTGTGAACTTCCGATGCGTGACAACGAGGTTGGATCGAAGCTGGTCTTCGAGGGCCAGGTTCGCGATCTCGACGGCAACGGGTTGGATGGGGCCACCGTCGAGCTGTGGCATGCGGACGACGAGGGCTACTACTCCCATTTCGCGCCGCACATCCCCGACGGTAACCTCCGCGGAACGATCGTTGCCGATGGTGAGGGGCGCTTCGAGATCACCACGATTCAGCCTGCGCCGTACCAGATCCCGACCGACGGCCCCACCGGCTGGTTCATCGAGAAGGCCGGCTGGCATCCGTGGCGTCCAGCGCACCTGCACCTCATGGTGAAGGCTCCCGGTAAGCGCACGATCACTACCCAGCTCTATTTCAAGGACGGTGAGTGGATCGAGAACGACGTGGCAACTGCCACGAAGCCCGAACTGATTCTCGATCCGAAGCCGGGTGCCGATGGAATCAACCGGGTCACGTACGACTTCGTGCTCGACCCGGCCTGATCCACAACTGTTCGAAAGAAAGTGATTTGATGACAGACCTGTCGATCGTCTCCATCGAGACGGCCATCCTCGACGTTCCGCTGGTTCGCCCCCACAAGTTCGCCACCACGTCGATGACGGCGCAGCCGTTGTTGCTGGTCGCGATTCGCACCTCCGACGGTGTTATCGGATATGGCGAAGGTGTCGTTCCGGGCGGTCCGTGGTGGGGCGGCGAATCGGTGGAGACGATGCAGGTCATCATCGAGAAGTACATCGCGCCGGTGGTGGTCGGCAGGCGCGTGGATCAGATCACCGCGATCATGGCCGACATCGAAAAGGTTGTTGCCAATGCACGATTCGCGAAGGCCGCCGTCGACGTGGCGTTGCACGACGCCTGGGCACGTAGCCTGGGAGTTCCCGTGCACACGCTCCTCGGCGGGGCTTTCCGCGAGAGTGTCGACGTCACGTGGGCGCTGGGTGCTGCGCCGGCGGACGAGATCATCGAAGAAGCTCACGAAAAGCTCGAATCCCGGCTCAATTTCAGCTTCAAACTCAAAATGGGAGCACTCGATCCGGCGGTCGACGTCGCGCGCATCGTCAGCATCGCGCAGGCGCTCGACGGCCACGCCGGCGTCCGCGTCGACGTCAACGCGCGGTGGGATCGTTTCACGGCGCTGCGGTACCTGCCACAACTCGCAGACGGTGGAGTCGAACTGATCGAACAGCCCACTCCGGCAGACCAAATCGAGGTCCTCGCCGAACTCAGCAGGCTACTACCGATTCCGATCATGGCCGACGAGAGTGTGCAGACCCCACACGACGCTCTGGAAATCGCCCGCCGGAGCGCCGCCGATGTCATCGCCCTCAAGACCACCAAGTGTGGTGGCCTCCAGCGCAGCCGCGACATCGTCGCAATTGCCAAGGCCGCCGGTATCGCGTGCCACGGTGCGACGTCCATCGAAGGCCCGATCGGCACCGCCGCTTCGTTGCACTTCGCGTGCGCCGAGCCTGGAATCAACTTCGGAACAGAGCTTTTCGGCCCACTGCTCTTCAGCGAAGAGTTGCTTCAGGAACCCCTGAAGTATTCCGAGGGTCAGTTGCACCTCCCCGCCGGACCTGGACTGGGAGTCGAACTGAACATGGACGCCGTCAAGACCTGGACCAGGAACTAGAGGATAGAAGAACATGGCACTGTTTCACGTACGGATGGACGTCGATATTCCACGCGATCTGGATCCGGCAGTTCGCGCCGATACCGTCGCAACGGAGAAGGCGTACTCGCAAGACCTTCAGCGACAGGGAAAGTGGGTGCATCTGTGGCGAATTGTGGGACAGTTCAGCAACATCAGCATCTTCGACGTCGAGTCGGCTGACGAACTCCATGAGATTCTCTGGAACCTGCCCCTGTTCCCGTACATGACCATCGAGGTCATGCCGTTGACGCAGCACGGATCTTCGATCAAGTAGAGCCTGCGCGGGCGGGCGGGTCAGCGTATTCCGTCGCGGCGCAATGCGACGGACACTGCGGCAGAGCGGGTATCGACGCCGAGTTTGGCGTAGATGTGCCCGAGGTGTGTTTTCACCGTCGCTTCGCTGATGAAGAGTGCCTTACCCAGCTCGCGGTTGGTCATCCCCTCGGCGAGCAGGCTGAGCAGTTCGGACTCACGGGCGGTGAGCGCTTCCTGCGGGCGCTGCATCTGCTGGACAAGACGAGAGGCCACAGTGGGAGAGAGAACGCTGCGCCCGGCTACCGCGCCGCGCACCGCGCCGAAGATCTCGTCGGGCGTTGAGTCCTTGAGTAGGTAACCGATGGCACCGGCGTCGACGGCCCGCACGACGTCGGCGTCGGTGTCGTACGTCGTGAAAACCAGTACGGGAACATCGACACCGTCGCTTCGCAAGCGTTTGATCGCTTCTGCACCGTGCATGCCGGTGCCCATGTCCAGATCCATCATCACCAGATCCGGTGAGGCCGACGGTATCGCCGTGGCCGCCCCCTCACCGGACGATGCTTCGCCGACTACTTCGACGTCCGGCTGAGTGTTCAGCAGCGCTCTCAGCCCGGCTCGCACGACCAGATGATCGTCGACGAGGAACACGCGAATGGTGGTGGTCACCGGATCCTCCGTTCGAGAGGGAACTGGGCCGCGACGACGGTGCCGTCTCCCGGTGCACTTTCCACGGTGAACGATCCGCCGAGCTGTGCGATGCGACTTCGCATCGCACGTAGGCCGTATCCACCGTACCGAGAATGGTCGGCGAGCTTTCCCGGATCGAAGCCGACGCCGTCGTCGAAAATGTCCACGGAGACGGAGTCGTCGAGATACGTGATCGTCACGCCCGCCGTTTCGGCGCGAGCGTGGCGGGCGATGTTGGAGGACGCGCTCGAGACCACTCGCACGATGGCATGAGCTACGTCCGAGGGCAAGATGACGGCTTCACCGACGGTGCGGATCCGAACGGTCGGGACGAACTGGCGGGCGGCGGCCACGACCAAGGCGTCGAAGTCGCCCGTACCGCCCTTGGTCGGTGCCAGATCGTGGACGAGGTCGCGACTCTGCATCAGGCTCGTGCGGATATTCTCTGCCGCGGCATCGATATCGGCTCGAGACGGCGAACCCGTTGTATTCCAAGTTTGTTCGGCTGCCTCGAGTCGTAGAAGAGCGCTCGCCAGTCCCTGAGTAACGGTGTCGTGGATTTCGCGCGCGAGGCGCTCTCGCTCAGCGGCAACGCCGGCAGCACGTTCGGTATCTGCCAATGCAGATTGCGCTTCTGCTACCTGACGTAGAAGCCGAAGGCGTTCTCGGGCATCTCGTTCCATCTGCCCGTACGCTGCCGCGACCAGTGCCGCGGTGCACAGAGGTCCGAGCAGTGTCACCAATTCGGCACGACCGGTGACCCGGTAGAACGCGATTCCGGCGAGGACGCCCAGGATCCCGACGAGGGGGTAGGCGATCTTGCTCGGGTACAGACGAATACAGAGGAAGAGAACGGGGAACGCACACCACGCGAAACTCGGTGCAAGCCAGACCAGCGCTGCCCAGGTGCTCAGTACCGGCCACATCCACAGTCGTTGGCGAACCACATCTCGCGAAGACACCGTAGCCATGACGGCGTAGAGCAAGGCGAGGACCACGGCCAGGACGAGTACCACCCCGAACCGACCGCTGGTCCCGTGGACTGTGACGTACCGGACTCCTGACGTGGACAGCAGTACGAAGAACGACGCGTGGATCGCATATGCCAACGGGCCGCGCAGGCCGAGTTCGGCGTCGGCGTTCATGGCTCCGTTACTCATCCCTCGAATATTACGGAGGGTGCCAGGCCGTCGTATCAACCATTCGGATGATATCTGCACAACCAGACGGGGCACGGTTCGTCACCCGAGCGCCCGATGTGCGCACCCGCACTCGGACGCGACGCTGTAGTGGACGGTTTCGAACCATTCGACTGAAAGTGTGCCCGACATGAACCACCGCATTTACACACGACTTCCCCGTACGCTCGCTGTCGCCGTTCCGGTTGTCGCAATCCTTGCCAGCGCCGCGTGCTCGACCACCGACACACCGGTGGCGAACGCATCGAGCACGACGTCGATTTCTGCCACGCAGCAGCCTGCTGCGACCGGCGATTCGGCGATTGTCACTCAGAATCGACTCAGCGCCGACGCAGCAGTGAAGGCTGCTGGTGCGGCCCTGGCAAAATGCCGGGCGGACGGGCTCGGATTTGTCACCGTCTCCGTCGTCGACCGTGCGGGAAATGTCATCGCCATGGTGCGCGCCGACAACGCAGCCCAGCACACGGTGGAGGCCTCACGTGAGAAGGCGTACACCTCTGCAGCTTTCGGAGCCGACACCAGTGACCTCTCGCAGCGTACCAAAGGCGAGGGATCGACCATCGCCGACCTCCCCGGCACTCTCTTCCTTGCAGGTGGAGTCACTGTGAAGGCTGGATCCGCGTCGATCGCCGGCATCGGTGTCGGTGGTGCACCGGACGGAATGCAGGACCAAGCGTGTGCTGCCGCAGGTCGTGATGCGATCGCTTCGTCACTCGGCTGAGTGAGCGCATTCAGCGTGCTTCGTGAATTGTGCTTTTCGCCACCTGGATTCGCTCGGCACGACAGTTGTCCGATTGTTGCGATGACCTCGACTTTGTAACACCGGAGCCCCCGGAAAGGGACAAACACGTCGACAGTGGAACCGACGATGCACTTACCGAAGCGAGTTTCTTGATGCGCAGTTTCGGGGAAAGACACAACCTTGCAGAGAATCAGATTCAGGTTGCCCGAACGCAATACACGGCGGGCGCGGGTGCTCGTAGCGGCGTTGTTGTCGATATTCCTCCTCGGCGGCATGTTCGGTCCGACCGCCGCGAGCGCTACTCCGGCGCACACGGCGCCATGGGGTGGTTACGACGAGTTGTGGGTCCCGTCTTCGATGGGAAACATCAAGGTTCAGGTGCAGTGGGCCGCGCGGGGCGGCAACGCCGCGTTGTACCTACTTGACGGTCTTCGCGCGCAAAACGACAGGAATGCTTGGAGTTTCGAAACCAACGCACTCGATCAGTACCGCAACGACAACATCACGTTGGTGATGCCGGTCGGCGGTGAGTCGAGTTTCTACACGGACTGGTACGCGCCGTCCAATTTCAATGCTCAGCCCATAACGTACAGGTGGGAAACATTTCTCACACGTGAGCTTCCGGACTTCCTTGCAGGGTATGGTGTTTCACCAACCAACAATGCGATCATCGGGTTGTCGATGGGCGGCAGTGCCGCGTTGAACCTGGCGGGGCATCATCGGGATCAGTTCAAGTTCGCGGGCTCGCTGTCCGGCTACATCAATATCTCGGGCCCGGGTATGCGTGAGGCGATCCGCGTAGCCATGTTCGACGCCGGCCGGTACAACGTCGATTCGATGTGGGGCCCGCCGTGGTCATCCGGGTGGCTTCGCAACGACCCGTTCGTCAACGCGGAATCGCTTCGCGGACTGTCGATGTACATTTCGTCGTCCAACGGCATCCCGGGACCGTACGATCATCCGTCTGCGCCGATCGATTACTTCCACACGGCGACGGGTATGGGGCTGGAGGCGCTCTCGTGGGTGCATGCGCGTGCATTCGAGATTCGTCTGAAATCCATGGGAATCCCAGCGACGTACAGCTTTCCGCCCGCCGGGATTCACTCCTGGCCGTATTGGTCTGCTGAATTGTGGATGGCCAGAGGACAAATTCTCGACACCATGAACGCCTGGTGACGCAGATGTGAGGATCTCTCCGGACTGGCGTATGCGTCAAGTCCGGAGAGATCTCGCTCAGAAGGTGATGATTCCGCGGAGGTTGCGACCGGCATGCATGTCGGCGAAACCGTCGTTGATCTGGTCGAGGCTGTACCGGTTGGTGATGAGTCCGTCGAGTTCGAGCTTGCCGCTGGTGTAGAGATCGATCATCCAGGGAATGTCGGCGGTGGGATTGGATGCGCCGAACAAGGATCCTTGAATTCTCTTCTGGTACAAGGTGAGTTCCATCAGGCTCACGGGAATGCCGATGTCCGTCATCTTCCCGAGACCGGTGACGACGCAAGTTCCTGCCTTGCGGATTGACGAGAACGCCTGCGCGACATGTTCTCCGGTGGTGACGCCGACGGTGACGATGGCGGAATCCGCGCCCTGGCCGTTGGTGAACGAGCGCGCGATGTCCGTGGCTTCCTCCATGGTGGCCACGGCATGGGTCGCCCCCAATTTCAATGCACTGTCGCGCTTGAACGCAACCGGGTCCACCGCGATCACGTGGGCGGCGCCGGCATGCGAGGCGCCCTGCACCGCGTTGATTCCGATTCCGCCGACGCCCATGACGATGACCGTCTGCCCGGGATACACCTGAGCGGAGTTGACCGCGGCGCCCCAACCGGTTCCGACGCCGCAGCCGAGCAGACACAAAGCGTCGAGTGGCAGGTGCTTGTCGACTTTCACGGCCGAGAGAGTGCTGACCGTGGTGTATTCACTGAAGGTGGACAGGCCGCAGGTTTGTGCGACTGGCTGACCGTCGAGAGACATTCTGTAACTAGAGGTTTCGCCGGGCCTGCTGCCGGTCATGATGGCAGCACCGTTGTCGCAGAGGTTCTGGATTCCGCTTGCGCACCAACGGCAGCGGCCGCAGGCGGCGAGGAACGAGAACACGACATGATCGCCCTCGGACCATCCTTCGGTGTTCGGCCCGACCTCGACGACGATTCCGGCGCCTTCGTGTCCGCCGCAGATGGGATAGCGGCCGACTCCGTGGTCGCCGCTGGCGATGTGATCGTCCGAGTGGCACAGGCCGGAGGCGACCATCTTGACAGTGAGTTCGCCGCTGCGGGGTGAATCGAGTTCGAGATCGACCACCTCGTATGTGCCCGGTGCTTGGCGAATGACGGCTCCACGAGTGCGCAAGTTGTCTCCTGAGGTGAGAGTTGTTCTTCGGCTACCTCAGTTGTCTACTCGCGAGTTCAGGACGGGCTCGAGGCCCATCTCACTGATTGGACGTTTCGTATTTTTCGGATTCGTCCGGGGTTCGTCCCAAGATGGCGAGTTGCAGTTCGGTGAGCAGTCGCGTGTCCGGCTCGTCCAACGAAATGCCCATGATCTGTTCAGCGCGCCGAATGCGGTAGCGCAGCGTGTTCGGATGTACTTTCAGAGACGAGGCGGCCTTCTTCACATCCCCGAAAGCTGTCAGGTAGGCCGTGAGCGTGAACTGCATGTCAGAGGTGTTCTTGTCGTCGTAGGAGACGAGTCTGTCGATACGAGGGTCTCGCAATCGCTCGTGATCAGCAACGAGGTCGAGTATCTCGCCCAGCAACACCGCGGTGCGTGACGCCGCGAGTGTGGTGACCTTCGAGGTTTCGTGATCATCGGTGGTATCGAGCACGCGGTCCACCTCTCGACGCGCCTCGGGTACGCCGTGCAATCGCGCGATCGGGACCGCGACTGCGGCGCGCACGCTGATGCCCGCACGGTCCTCGACTACTCGCACGGTGTCGTAAGCCCAGTCGCTGACAGCGACCTCGTGGTCGGCCTGAGGGAACAATACGTAGATCCGGTTGTCGATGATCGTCGTGACCGCGTCGCTGCGGAATGCGCTGGCGCGCAGGCGCAAGGCGTTGGTGATTCGATCGAGATTCGATCCGGGTGAGAGTGATGTCGCAAATCCGATGACCGCAGACGGTCCGTCGGTGTTGATGCCGAAAGAACCGGCCAGCGAGTGCATGTCGACCCCGCCGGAGCGAACGCCGAACAGCCTTTGCACTTGGGCATTCTCGCGGCTGGAGGCGTCCAAGGTCCGCATGAGAATGCGTGCGGCGACTGCCGCTGCCCCCCGCAATACCGCTTGGGCGTCGTGGGAGAGAGGTCCAGACGCGCGCTGCACCCAGATGCTGCCGAGATTGTGTTGGTGTGCAACAGAACCCGTCGGCGCTGACAGGTCCGGGCGGGTGATCCTCACAGCCAGCCTCTGCGCGGCTCCGATGCTCGGCTCGGAGGGCAGACTGATGACCTCGTCCGATCGCCTGAGATGCTCGAACACGCCTCTGCTCTCTATCCATTCGGTGTATTCGATCGGCCACTCCCGGCCGAGTATGGAGAGCTGACGGAGTTCGTCTTCGCCTTCGTGAGCAGAGGAATATGCGATGACATGGAGTGCCGTGTCGTCGATCGTCACGAGTCCGCCAGTCAATTCGGCGATCGTTTCCGAGAGCGCGAACAGATCCGAATCACCACCGGCCACAGCTCCTGCGACGGCCCGCGAACGGTACATGCTCTGTGTCAGAAGCCGTAGTACGAGCGAATAGACGTGCCCGGAACTAGCCTGCGGATGTACCGCGGCCACTGCGATCCCGATGTTACGTGCGGCGGTGAGAACCGTCGTCGCCTCGCGCGCATTCTTGACGAGCAGAAGCTTCGGGCGACGCCTCGCCGGCCTGCCTTCGAACTTTCGCAGCCACTGCGTCAACGTCGATTCGGGAACCCCTACGGGGAGGTAGATGTCGGAGATCGCACCACGGCTGTCGGTGCCGTCGATATCGGAGGACTCGACGAGGGCGATCGAACGGATTTCGACATCGAGTCCATCCGGGCTTTCCAGAAGTTCGATCACGGACTTGTCCGTGGAATGCATGAGGGCGCCGAGGGTGGTGCCGACACTCGGCCCGTTATTCCTCGGACCTGTCGACGCTTGCGGGAGGGCTACAGAAAGTGGCTGCACATTTGCTCCTCGGCCGGTGGGTCATTACAGGCTAACCCCGACAGACGAAATGCAGAATAAGGAAATAGGGGACAAATTTATTCGTCAGGCATGGTGATGCCGAGTTCCTGCACCTTTTCGGCGACTGCCTCTGGAAAAACGTTCTTGAACAGATAAAGGTCTTGTCCGATCACCCAACCAGGTGCCAACGCCGTCGCATATCGCTCGAAGTATCCGAGTTGTTTACCGAAAAGAACCAATTCCTCGGGACTCGCAACACCCCACTGCTTGCCCAACTGAATCAGTGCCATGATCAATTCACTGAGCTTGAGTTCACCGAGGTCACGGCCGAGAATCGGGGCCAGGGCCGTTGCGACCTGCATACCGAGCTGATCGTCGTCGACTTCGTAGTCGGTTGCATATCCCAAGGATCGAATTCCGCGGGCGACACGGGCGAAATCACCGTCGATGAGGGTGGCTCGGAACATGTCGGAAAGGATGGATCTCCAGGTCTCGGGAAGGACGCCGACGATGCCGAAGTCGAGCATCGCTATCCGGCCGTCGTCGAGGACCCACAAATTTCCCGCGTGGACATCTCCGTGGAACGGACCGTGAACGATGACCGATTCGAGCCAGACCTTCACTCCGCGCCGGATCATCATGCGGGCTTCGTCGATGCCGTCCGGACCGGCGACGAACCGATCCAGCGGAACGCCGCGCATGCGTTCCATACAGATGACGCGGGGACCACAGTAGTCCCAGTACACCTCCGGTGTCGTGACCCCTTTGTTGTCACCGAATGTGCTGATGTTGTTCCGGAATGTGGTCTGCCGGTCGGCCTCGACCGCGCTGTTCAACTCCGTCATCGTTGCATTGTGCAGATCGCGAATGATGGCGGTGGCATTGGCAATTCGAAGGAACTCGACAAACTTCTCGAGGATGTTCGCGCCCCAATACGCCGCCCGTAGGTCGATCAGCATCCGCGCATAGATGTCCGGACGCTGGATCTTGATGACGGCCTCGCGGCCATCGTGCAGAACGCACGCGTGTACCTGCGCTACCGACGCGGCCGCGAGAGGTACGTCGTCGAATTTCGCGAACAGGTCGTCTACGGAGTATCCGAGGTCCTCGTGCACGACGCTTCTGGCCTGCTCGGCAGGAAATGACGGAACGTCGTCGAGGCAACGTAGGCATGCATTGGCGACGGGGGCCGGGAACAGGCCGGACGACGACGCGACCAGTTGACCGAGCTTGACGAAGGTGGGACCCAGAGCGATGAAGCCGTCGACCATCCCGTCAGAGGCAGCGTCAGCCCACGTGCGTCCACGCTTGCGGAAAGGCCACACGATCAGTGCCAGCATGATCGACGTCGACAACACGACGGCGATGATCGCGGAACGCCACAACTGGGCGAGGCCGAAGCGTTCGAGGTCCGGCATGTGGACTTCGAGGGCAGTGGCGGGCACTCCTGACGAGTACGGCCCGACAGGTCGCGTTGGATCCAGCACAGCTCTCCCTCGTTCAACGAGCGCATCCAGCATTTTGCCGTGAGATCACTTACGCGACCCCTTCCGTTAGTCAGTATGCCAAGTCACACATAACTGCCGGAACCGCCTACGCGTTCAGCCTACGATCGGTGAATGCGTGAGCACTTGATCCCGATCGGCGAGGTTGCAAAATCGTTCGGAATTGCGGCGTCGACCTTGCGCTACTACGAGGACGAAGGACTGCTGTCCGCGCGGTCGCGAACTGGCGGCAAACGCTGGTACGGGCAGCGTGAGCTGCGCCGGCTGGCATTGATCCGGATGTACACCGAGACGGGAATGTCCTTGGAACAGGTGCGGTCCTTCATCGAAACCGACACCACGTCCGACCAGTTCTCGACGGTTCTCGCAGATCAAGTGTCGACACTCGAGGCGCAGATCGCCGCTGCTACGCGAGCGAAACTGATCCTCGAGCATCACCTGACGTGTCGGCAAGAGCGTCCGATGCAGTGCCCGTGGTTGCTCGAGCAGCTCGACATACGCGTCGAAGCGGCGCTTGACTTCAAGTTGACTTGAACCTTCATAGTTAGGGCGCACTTACCGCCCTATCCGGAGGTTGACCATGTCGGCACGACGATGGCTGCCGCTCATCGCCGCATGCATCGGAACTTTCCTGTTACTGACGTACGCCACCATCACGACAATCGCGGTGCCGGCCATCGCAGTCGGTTTGGACGGCAGTACGGGCGCGATGTCCTGGGTCGTCGACGCCTACACGCTGGCTCTTGCCGCGCTTCTGGTGGGCATGGGCGCGCTCGGCGATGCGTGGGGACGTAAACGCCTCTACATATGCGGACTGGTCGTGTTCCTGGTTGCAACGGCCGTGTGCGCGATTGCCCCGGACGTCACGGTTCTGGTCGTTGCTCGCGGCGCGCAAGGAATTGCCGGTGCGGCAATGTTCGCGACGCTCCTGCCTCTGCTCGGCGACGCATATTCGGGCCGCGATCGTCACGTCGCCTTTGCTGCGTGGGGCGCCGTCGCTGGATTGGCGGCGGGAATCGGGAACGTTGCAGGAGGGCTGCTGACGCAGTTCTTCGACTGGCGTGCGGTTTTCTATTTCGGAATCCCCGTGGCCGCAGTAGCGCTCGCAATGGCTGTGTTCTGTTTCGCCGACAGTGAGCGCGGCGACGACAACATCGACTGGGCCGGAATCGTTTTGTTCACCCTCGCTGCCGTTGCCGCGGTTCTCGGCGTGACGTGGGGCGGCGACATCGGGTGGGCTTCGTCGTCGACAGTCCTTGCCTTCCTGATCGCAATCGGTGCGCTGACGGCGTTTGTGTCCTGGCAGCGTCGAGGCAGCAGTCCGATGCTCGATCCGGCATTGTTCCGATCCCTGAAATTCGACGGCGTCCTCGTCGCTGCGTTCGGGTACTACCTCGCGGCCTACGGCCCGCTCGTAGTCCTTTCACTGTGGCTGCAGAACGGGCTGGAACTGTCGGCATCGGCGGCCGCACTCGTGCTCTCGATTCAACCGCTCGCTTTTGTCTTCGTGTCGGCGCTGTGTGGATCACGGCTTCAGCGAGTCGACCTTCGACTGTCGCTCGGATTCGGGACGGTTCTCTGCGGAATCGGTTGCGTGGCCATGCTGTACGTTCTCGCCGAGCCGGTCTGGCCCGCGCTGATCGCCGGGCTGATTCTGACCGGTGTCGGTTCCGCGATGGTGTCGCCGGTGCTGCCGGGTGCCGCGATGTCGGACGCCCCGGCAGAGCGCGCCGGGACGGCTTCGGCGACAGCCAACTCGTCGCGTCAATTCGGGCTTGCCGTCGGAATTGCGTTGTGCGGCTCGCTCTTCGTCGGTCCGGACGAGTTCGCCTTGCTGTGGCCGTTGGTCTTCTGTGCCGGCGTCGGAATGCTCACGGGTTTGGTGTCGATCCTTCTCTTTTCTCGTTCGTCAACTCCTGCAACAGTTCAACCAATCGCCGAAAGGGCACACACATGACCAGGCTGTTCACTCCACGACCGCACCGGCGTATCGAGATGGACTGGAATCGCCGCAGGTTCCTCGGCGCTGCAGCAGGATTGGCTGCTGCGCTGGCAGCGGCCGGTTGCTCGCGTTCGGACGCAGACGCCGGGGGCGAAGGCGATGCAGGCTGGTCCTTCACCGATGATCGCGGCAACCTGATCGAATTGGATTCACCGCCAAGGACATTTGTCACCTACACCGGTATTGCGGGTGCTCTCTGGGATTACGGACTGGTGGCTGTCGGTGTTTTCGGGGCGCTGACACGATCACCGGGATCAACGGACACCAGCATCTCCGGCAACTTGGATTTCTCGAAGACCGACATGGTCGGGCAGCTCTGGGGACAAGTGGAACTCGAGAAGATCGCTGCGCTGGAGCCGGACGTCGTCATCGTCCCTCAGTTGCGTGGTTCGGCACTACTAGACGAGGCGAACTTGGATGCGGTGAAAGGCTTGTCGACAGTACTGTTCGTGGAAACGGCAGCAGGAACCATCGACCGAACCGTGCAAGAGATCGTGGAACTGGCCGTGGAACTCGGAGCGGACCAGGATATGGAGGCTCAGCGAAAAGACTACGACGCTGCGCGTGCACGGATCTCCGAAGTTGCTTCTTCGCTGAATAATTCACAGGTTTTGTTCGCGTCCGCAGATCCGGACACGATTCGTGTCAGTCTTTCGGGATTCCCGATCCTCGCAGACCTGGCGGGATTGGGACTTGCCGTCGTCGATCCGGCCGAGGGATCGTCGGTCTACGTCGAGAAACTGGCTTGGGAGATGGCGGACCACTATCCGGCCGACATGATCTTCCTCGACGATCGCCCGTCCAGTTTGCAACTGGATACGCTCGGAACCAATCCTGCGTGGTCCAACTTGCCCGCGGTGAAGGCGGGAAAGATCGGGACCTGGAATCCGGAACCCGTGCTCAGTTATGCCGGGATCGCCCGTACGTACAACAATCTGGCTGACCAGCTGCTGGCATTCTCACATTCCTGACCGCCGCGTCGTCTACGACGTATGGACCTCTTCACCGATCTGTCTGCTCGAGTTGATTCCCTCGATTGGCCTGCGTTGATCGAGGGAATCAACTCCGGTGGGTGTGCCCAGACGGCGCCGATACTCGACGAGTCGGAGTGTCGCGAAATTGCTTCCTGGTACTCGGAGGTCGACCGGTTCCGGAGCACCGTCGACATGGCTCGATACCGCTTCGGTCAAGGGGAGTACCGGTACTTCGGTGATCCCGTACCGGAGCCGATCACGGCTATGCGATCCGCCTTCTACCGACACCTCCTGCCCGTGGCGCGGGAGTGGGCGTTCAAGCTGGGCGAGGGTGCACCGTGGCCGGATTCTTTCGAAGAATGGATCGATCAGTGTCACGACGCCGGTCAGAATCGCCCTACCCCGATCCTTCTGTCCTACGGACCTGGTGACTGGAATGCATTGCATCGGGACTTATACGGAGAGTTGGTGTTTCCCTTGCAAGTCGTGATCGGGCTCGACAGACCTCGCATCGACCACGCCGGCGGCGAGTTCTTGCTCGTGGAACAGCGGCCGCGCGCCCAGTCGAAAGGGATGGTGACAGTTCTCGGGCAAGGTCACGCGTTGATCTTCACCACGCGGGATCGACCGGTGCAGAGTTCTCGTGGGTGGTCGAGAACCCCTGTGCGACATGGTGTCAGCGTGGTGCACTCGGGTACGCGTCGAACATTGGGATTGGTGCTTCACGATGCCGAGTAAGACGTACATTCTCCGCGACGCTCGCAACAAACCCTACGAGAGTTCGACGCCCGGTGTGCTTGGCGGGCACCGGAAAACGAAGATCTACGGGCGACTCGACTGTCGAGGGGCCGCGCAGGCAATCGCGCGTGGCGGGTATGTCGCCAGTCGGGTGTTCTTCGCGGACGAGCCGACCGCGATTGCGGCCGGCTATCGCCCCTGTGCCGTCTGCATGCCCGAAGGTTACGCAGCCTGGAAGGCAGTTGCTACGCGCCGAAGCGGTCGCGGTACTCCTTCGGAATGAGCGGCTTGTCGCCGCGGACCTTCAGCTGCTGGACAGCCCAGGTATTGCCGTCCGGGTCGGCGAATCCGAAGAAGGTGCCCCCGTCACGCTCGTCGAAGACGGTGACCTCACTGGCATCGACGCCGCGGTCGATGAGCTCCTGGCGAGCCGCTGCAGCGTCGGCCACGACCAACTGCAATCCCTTCAACGAACCAGGGGCCATCTCGGTTTGCGACGGCAGGTTGCCGATGACGATCGAGCAGCCCGAACCACGCGGGGTGAGCTGGGCGACCGTCATGTGTTCGTTGACGGTGTGGTGGTCGAGATCGAAACCGACCTTGTCACGGTAGAACTCGATGGAACGGTCGAGGTCACTGACGGGAACGATGACTACTTCGAGGGTCCAGTCCATGTAACTGCCTTTCGCTGAGGAGGTTCGGGCAAACAGGTGGTCAGAGTTGCGCGACGATCTTGTCCAGGCGTTCGTAACCTTCGGTGACGCCGAGCTCCATATTGCTCTCGATCATTCCGTCTCGCGCTTCGAGGCTCGGATATACGGAATGGCCGGAGAGGCGGGTGCGTCCATTGCCCAGATCCTCGAACGTGATCGATTCGATGCTGACGACGTCGGGAAATCCCTCGTATTCGAAGGTCTGGATGGCAAAGTCGTTCTCGCGAACAACGTGAAATACACCGTTGAACCGGAACTCTTCGCCCTCGGGGTTGCGATGGACGTACTTGTATCGACCGCCGCTCACGAACTCGTATTCGTCGATCTCCATCTCGTATCCGTTGGGGCCGAGCCACTGCTTGACCAGATCGGGATTCGAATGAGCTGCGAAGACGGCACTGACGGGTGCGTCGAATTCGCGGGTGATGTCGATGTACGGCACGCCCTCAGGAGCCGTGATGGTGACGGGATTGGTGGTAGCCATGGCTAAGTCTCCTTCTGTGTGGTGCTGAGTAGGTGATCGAGCTTGCGGAACTGTTGTTCGTGGATCAGTCGATAGCGGTCGATCCAGGCGGTCAAAGCCTCGAGAGTTGCGGCGTTGAGATGTACCGGCCGCCTCTGGGCTTCGCGGCTGCGAGTGACCAAACCCGCGGCTTCGAGTACCTGAATATGTTTGGAGATGGCCTGTTTCGTGATCTCGAATGGCTCGGCCAACTCGTTGACCGTTTGGGGGCCGGTGCTCAGGCGGGCGATGATCCGCCGTCGTACCGGGTCGGCAAGTGCCATGAACGCTTTGTCGAGACGCTCGTCTGCCCCTGGATCCACGATCACTTGTCAACCATCTCCTTTATCAACCAACTTGTTGATTACGATACGAGCCCATGCAGAGGGTGTCAATGCTTCGAAACCGATTAGCGTGGAAACCATGAACGCTCTGATTCCTCGGCCACGATTGGAAGTGGCGCCGGGGGCGATCCTCGTTCCGGATTGGCTCAGCGTCGAACAGCAACGCTTCTTGGTGGCCGAGTGCCGACGGTGGGCGACCGCACCCGTACCGATGCGCTCCGCTGTTGTCCCTGGTGGGCACAAGATGTCGGTGCAAACAGTCTGTCTCGGTTGGCATTGGCAGCCGTACAAGTACACGCGCACCGCCGACGACGTGAACGGTGCGCCTGTCGCAGCGGTGCCTGACTGGCTCGTCGACCTCGGCCGGGCCGCAGTTGCCGCTGCCTATGATGATCCGACTGCGGGGGAGCGGTACACGCCGGACACCGCGCTGATCAATTTCTACGACGAGGGCGCTCGGATGGGCATGCACCAGGACAAGGACGAGCGCTGCGACGCTCCCGTCGTCTCACTGAGTGTCGGGCAGAGTTGTGTCTTTCGATTCGGGAATTCCGAGAACCGGAACAAGCCGTACACCGACGTCGAACTCCATTCGGGTGATCTTTTCGTCTTCGGTGGAGAGTCTCGGTTCGCATATCACGGAGTGCCGAAAGTTCTTGCGGGAAGTGCAAGTCCCGACATAGGTCTGCCGTCCGGGCGGCTGAACATCACCCTGCGGGATACCGGAATGTCGTGACTGTCTCACCCCTGCTGTGCCACTGGTGCAGCAGGGTCGAAGTCTGCGCTCGAAGGTCCGTCCCCGACCATCTCGATCAACTCGGTCGACGGTGGAGTTGGCAGCGTGCGCCAGCGCTCTCGTTCGAGGTTGTGGGGTTGTGTCTCGTTCATGCCCTCATTATCGACTTCCGGCTCCGATCCACCAGTCGGGGATGGGCCGGGTGCAATTCGGTAGGCCGTTGAGGGAGCCCCGCTGTCTCGTCGACATCCTCGGACCTCAGCACGTCGACGACAGCTCGGGTCGCGTCACGGGTCTGGGGAGGTTGGTGGGTGGATTCGAGGCGACCGTGATTCGCTTATCCCAGTGTCTTGTTGCGGCCGGCGAGGGAGCCGAAGACGAGTTGCACGGCCAGCAGCACCAGCAACGCGATCAGAGGAGTCGTCCAGGAATCGACGGCGTCGTGCAGTGCACCGAAAACGAGGGGACCGGTGGCGGCCAGAAGGTATCCGACGGACTGTGCCATACCCGAGAGTGCCGCTGCTTGACCGTGATTGACAGTGCGTATTGCGAAGAAGGACAAGGCAATGACAATCGATCCGCCGATGCCGATGCCGAGGAATGCATTCCACAGCAGGGCCCAGGAGGGGAGGAGGAGTTGGCCGAGAACTGCCACTGCGGCGACCGACACCAGCCCGAGGACGGCTCCTCTCTGATCCTTGGGCAGTTTGTGCAGGAGCACTGCTGTGAGGAGGCTGCCGACGATCGAGAATATTTGCATGATGCCTTGATGCAGTCCGGCGGTAGCCGCGGTAGTGCCGTGTGATTCTTCAATGGTGGGCCACCATGTCAGAACGGTGTAGAAGAAGAGAGATTGGACGCCCATGAATATTGTGATCTGCCACCCGAGTGCTGAGCGCCAGGGGGAGCGATGGCCGCCTGGATGGGGATCCAAAGCCGCAGCGTGATCGTGTTTCGGAAGCGTGCGTCGGCGAAGTTGGGGAAGGAACACCCCAAATCCTATGAGAGCCATAGCAGCCCAGATTCCGAATGCGATCCGCCAACCGTGATCGGTGAGACCGGCGATCGGCACGGCAAGTCCGGATGCGGTTGCGGCGACGGCTGCAGAGACCGCCGAGAAGATGCCGGTCAAACGGCCGGCTTCGGTCGGGAAGTCTCGTTTGAGGAGCGCCGGCAGTAGAACGTTCATTGTTGCGATGGACATGCCGAGCGATACGGTACCGATCCACAGCGCAGGCATCCACGGAACAGAGCGGATCACGATCGCTAAGGCGAGCATGCCGAGTGCTGCTGCGAGTGTCCGTTCCATTCCCCACCGAGCTGCGATGACCGGGGCAACGGGGGAGAACACTGCGAAGCACAGCAGTGGGAGGCTGATCAGCGCTGATGCTGTTGTCGACGAGATATCGAGATCGGTGCGTACCTCACCGAGTAGCGGGCCGACGACTGTGATTGAGGCTCGAAGATTGGCTGCGATGAGAAGAATGCCAGCGATAACGAGTCCTCGGCGCATCATCGGTATCGCGCTCGGGGCAGACGCCACGTTTTCGGTGTCGGAGATGACGTTAGCCATAGGTGTGCCCTTCTGAGATTGTCTGTGCGCTGAACCTCTTGTGTGTCAGCTACTTCGGCATGTTTTGCAGAAAGAGGGATCGGCTGTGGTCCATCAGTCGGACCACTGCGGCGGCTGCGCCGTCCGGATCGCGGTCACGGATGGCCGCAAGCAGCTGCCGGTGTGGGTCGTCGTCGGTCCAAGGTCCGATGAACAGCTGTCGAGTCTCCTTGTCGGACTTACCTTGTGGGATGCTCATGGTGTCAGAGCGATCGAGACTGCGGTAGATGTCCGTGATCAGTTGGTTCCCGCTCGCTGCGAACATCTCCAGGTGGAAGTCGAGGTCGTACTCGACGGATTTGGCGACGTCGGGCTCAGCGTCTCGGCCATCCAAAGCCCGAGTCATTCGGTCGATGTCTTCGGGCAGGGCTCGTTCGGCTGCGAGTCGGGCGGCGTAGAGCTCCAAAGCTTCACGGGCTTCGAAGATTTCGAGCACGTTCTCCGCCGCTGCACGTCGTTGGAGCGCAATCTCGAGTTCTGAGCTCGCGCAGACGTAGGTTCCGTCTCCCGGGCGTGCTTCGAGGAGGCCGGCATGGACGAGGCCGCGAATGGCCTCCCGGACTGTATTGCGGCTCGCGCCGGTCATTTCGACAAGTTGATGCTCGCCGGGGATCTTCTCCCCTAATTCCCAGTTGCCAGAAGTGATCTGGGACCGCAGTTGTTCCGCGATCTGCACTGAAAGTGGGATGTTGCGTGCGGTGGGTGCGATACGGGAATCCGGCATGAGTCAAATGTAGGACATTTGGCGATTTGTGGATAGGTTTACCTTTGTGATCTAGGGCACTCGGGTTCGGATCGGCCTTCTGCGGGCATCGAACGGAACAGTTTTCCTAATCCAGCCCTGGCGTATACGAGTGATGCGCGACTCCCCCTGACACTGTTGAGGGGGAGCCGGGCGCCGCTTGAGTTTTGTTGTTTACGAGCTGGGGATTACTGGTAGGAGCACGTAAGGTCGCCGCGCGGTTGCCCCGATCAGCGTTGTTTGGCCATCGTAGTGGGGTTGATCGCGATCGCCCGGGAGTTCGTGCCAATATGCCCCGCTGCCGAGAAGCTCTCGGCCGTAAGCGCATTCCTGTTTGCCGGGAAGGCCGTGCGTGTAGTCCTGGCCGCGGATGGACAATCCGATTCGGTACCCGGCCGGCGCGACGATCGAGAAGGGCCAGATTTCTACGTCGGCCTCGTAGACGGCATCTGGGATCAGCGGTGATGCTTCGGTGTGCGCGTGCCAAGGCCGGTAGGGCAGTGAGCGGTCGTCGTCGAGTGTCCGCTGTGACATGCGTAGCCAGCCCTGTCCGAGGGGGCCGTTTGGCTCGAAGGCCGTGGGAAACAGGACTTCGGCGCCGGTGGGATCGAACAAGTGCATAGTCACGAACAGGTCTGCATCGGCTGTGGTCGACGAGACGAACAGTTTCAGAGCTGCGGGTCCGGTGAGCTCGAGTTCCTCTTCGAGGACTGGAAGTTTGAACATGACCCCTTCCGATCGCGCTTTGAACGTCACGCTTTGATCGGTCGTGGGCACGTTTGGGACGAGCGTAGAAGAGTCGGTGTCGAGGTAGAAGCGGGTCCACTCGGTCCGGGCTAGCGGCCACTCGTCCTCTGCGCGTACGAAGAAGTCGTCGGGAGTGCGCACTTTGAGTTGGACGGGGGGCTTCTTGTCCCAACCGTTGTCCTGGCCCTTGAGGAAGTGGTCGAAGAACTCGCGCTGAAGTTCGAGGCCGTAGTTCGTGTAGAACTCTGTCCAATGCTCCAACCCGTGGACTTCAAGCCACTTCTGGTCGGATGCGACTCGTGCGAAACCTTCGAAATTCCCTCGTGAGTGCAGGCCCATCCCGCCCCAGTTCGAGGCGGACAGAACTGGGACGGTCACCTTTTCCAGAACGGCGGAACGGTCCTGGTAGTAGCTGTTGAGGTTTGGATTCTCGCGTAGGACGTCGCCGATTGCGATTGCGTTCTCCTCGAGTTCCTGCTCCGTACGGATCGGCAGCCCTGAGACCCGGCGCCCGGTGTGCGGATTGATCTCGGCGTCAGCGCGGCCGTGCTGCACACTCTTGACTTGATGCGGCATCCAGCTGGGCATGAATTCCGTCGTGATACCGCCGTGGTGAGTGTATTCGCGGTAGTAGTCGGATGCCCCTTCCCACGGGCAGATCGCGGCCAGGTGCGGCGGCGCGAGTTCCGCGACCTGCCACTGGTTGCTGGCGAGGTACGAGATTCCCAGCAGGCCGACCTTCCCATTGCTCCACGGCTGGGCCGCTGCCCATTCGATGCTCTGGTAGAGGTCCTGCGTTTCGCGAGGCGAGAAGAAGTCGATAGCTCCTTCACTGCCGCCGGCGCCACGAGTGTCGATTCGCACGCATACGTAACCGGCGGGTACCCACCGTTCCGGGTCCGGGTATTCCCAAACCTGGTAAGCGTTGGTGGAGTGCTCGGAGACCTCTGGATGGTCTCCGAGCAGGCTTTGCAGTTGGCTTGCGTAGCCCACAGCGAAGGGCAATCCCTTCCCATAGGGGCTGGCGGCGAGGAGTACGGGATGCTGTTGGTTGTCGTCCGGGCGGAAGATATCGGCGGCGAGGGTGATGCCGTCGTCCATGGTGATCCGCACGTCCCAATCAATGCGCATTCCGTCCCGCAGTTCACTTTTCGGCAAGTAGTGCTCGGTCATGACGAACCTTTCCAGGTAGACGAAATAGATGTGAGAAGAAACAGGGAGGTTTACGGGTTGGTGCGTGCAGGCGTCTTGCCCATCGCGGCCATAGCAATCAAACCGATGATCGGGATGACTGTCAGTTGGATGATTCCGGCGGTCTGCCATCCGAAGCTGTCGCGCATGTGTGCGAAGAAGTACCCCGAAATGCTGGCGGGAATGTACATTGCTGCGACGAACAGACCACTTACTCGCCCGACGTACTTGGCGTCGACGGAGCGCTGCATCAGCGTGCTGGTGTTTGTGTAGACGATGCCGGTGAACGCAACACCGAGTAACAGCGAGAGGGTCATTTGGACAGCGAGTGGGGTGGTGAATCCGAAGATGGCCGCACCCAGAACCATGATGCCGACGAACCCGGCCACGTTGAGAAGTCTTTGATCGACGCGGTCGGCGATTGCCCCGCCGACGAGTGCTCCCAAGGCCCCGATGCCGAACATGCTGGCCGCCCAACCTGCCTGCGAAGCTGTGAATCCATGGGCGTCGCGGAGATACGTCGGGTACAAGCCGAGATAGCCGTAGATTGTGAAACCACCTGCCGCTGCGGCAAATCCGGCACACACTACCCGACGATTCAGGAAATTCGTTCCAGCGTTCGTGGTTACCGAAGACGGAGAGGTGTTTCGTTCTTGATTGCGGCCGACCTCGGTGACGGACTGGGGCACAAGGACGAGAACCATGAGGAGGATGACCAGCCCGATTCCACCGAAAACGAACAGCGGCATTCGCCAGTCGCCCGTTGCGGACAGGATGGCACCGCCGAGCAATGGCCCGGTGAAGGCTCCCACGCCGAATGCAGCGTTGATCGAGCCGATCGCGAACCCGCGATTGCGGCTGAAGAATGCGCCTACTGCGGCAAAGAGTGCGGCGTTCTGCATTCCTTCACCAACGCCCGAGAGGACGCGCCACAGAGTCATGTCGATGATTCCGACGGCTACCGCTTGGAGTGCGCAGCTGACGGAAAAGATGACGAGGCTGATCAGAATGATTTTCTTGCGGCCGAACCGATCTGCGAGGTATCCGGCGGGAATGCCTGCCAGCCCCATACCCAGGGTGAAGATCGTCGCGATGATGCCGGCCTGGCCTCCGGTGAGACCGAAGGCCACTTTGATATCCGGAAGAAGGACCGCGAAGACTTGCCGGTCCATGGCGTTGATGAAGTACGAGAGGTCCAGGATGAGGAGGAGGAAGAGTGCGCGACCGCCCAGTTGTGCCGGCGCCGGGCGGCTGGCGCGGTGTCCGATCGATAATTCCATTGCTGAGGCCTTGGTGAGGTCGGGGGATGACATGGGGAACTCCTGAGGCAGGGGGGATTCTGAGGGGAGGGTGAATTTCTGACCTGCGCACGATCACATGCGCGGATCTTTTCCCAGTCGTCCTCGGCACGTAGGCTCGAGATTGTCGGGTGGTGATCAATCTTCGAGAGTTGAAGTGCGGCCGTCGATGTCGGATTCGTCGGTTGCCGGTTCGCGTAGAGGTGGGCTGGGTTTCTATTCAGAAGAGCGATAAAAGTTTGAGGCCAAATTTCACGTCCTGCATTCGTTGATTTTGACGTTTTCTTGCCGAAAGCGCGTCGCTCAGCGTCACTCGAACGAACTGAATTGCATCGGGGGCCTTCATCTGGCCGACAAGATCGAGGTCGCAGTTGATGATTGTTCCGATGGGTGCGTAGCCGCCCCCGGTCACTGCATCACGCAGCAGGCAGATGGGTTCTTCACCGTTGGGGATCTGGATTGATCCCATGGGATATCCGAGATCAACTACGTTGCTTGGGTTGTCGCCTGCTCCGAAGGGGGGCTCTCGTTCCACGAAGGTGAGAGACGGACCGCTCAATCGGTAGCCGGTTCGGTCCGATACGGGAGACACCGTGAAGGTCGATGTGAAGAATCGTTCGATGCTGTTTTCGTCGAACCTGTAGTGGCACAGGCCTTCCACTACCCGAATCTGATAGTGACAGCTGAGTGTAGGGCGGAGGCGATCATCGACCGTGCTGCCCGGGCCAGGGCAGTCGTGTGCCATCTCGGTACCGATTGGCAGGTGGTCGCCGATAACAATCGGCGTGCCGTGTAGACCGCCGATCGCTGAACTGACGTAGGTCGATCTGCTTCCGAGGAAGGGCGGGCTGTCGATTCCGCCCCGGATCGCGATGTATGCGCGGCATCCTGTGCGAAGGGTTCCAACGGTCAACGTCTGACCTGATTCGACGTACAGGGTCATCCAGGTGTCGTGCAGTACGTCGTCGATCCACACCGGTGCGTCGCCGCCGGCGACTGCCACGTATGCCGGCGCATCGAACCGGAGCTTCGGGCCGACCATGGTCACTTCCAGTGTCGCTGCCGCAGAGTGGTTCCCGACGAGCAGGTTGGCGCAGCGATGTGAAAACTGGTCGAGCGCGCCGGAAGGGGGTAGACCGATGGCGTAGTGGCCGTCCCGGCCCAGGTCTTGGACCAACGTGTGTGCGCCGGCGTACTGGACTGTCACCATCGGACTACTTCTTTCAATTCTTCGGCATACCCGATGGGATCATCGAGAAATCGAGACAGAACAAAAGTGACCGGATGTCGATTGTATTGATATGTGCCCATTTTGGACGACACACGAATGTCCCGGTATTGATCGCCGTGAATCGGGCGAAACTGGATGAGGCTCGAGGACTTCGTGAGGACCATCGATTTCTCGTATCCCGGTGTGGTCTGGGTGAGATCGACTACGGGTACCGCAGACCGTCCCAAGAGCTGGTATCCGCCCACTCCGCTGGTCGGGTAGATGACTGTGAACGCGCCTCCGTGTGCGACCGCGCGGGCGGGGGTCTCCGTGCGCGGGCGAAGATACTTCGGTGTCTGAATCTGCCTGTCCCGGGGCACAAGTTGCATGCTCTCGGTGTTCCCCGGCTTGAAGCACGGGAATGTGACGATGAAGGGGGCAGACGAGTGCGCCGAGATGAGTTCGTCAACCGAGGAGTAGTCGTTGACTCGTGCGGTGTACTGGATATCGGTCTCGGAAGGCGATTGATGCCGATCACGAAACTTCATGCAGGTCTCGGATGTCGACGGGTCGTCGTACCACACCGGGATCTCGACGATGTCGGTGTCGAGGGTGACTGCGAACGAGTCGGCAAATTGCTTGTGCAGGCCGTCGAGCGTCTGGACCAGGTGACGAGGGTCGAGGTGCTCCGGATCGAGGCGGATCATGTAACTTGCATTTGCAGGTGCAACATCGACTATTCCGGCTATGGCCATCCGAGTGAGCGCGGCGGTGATCGCCTGTATGCGAAGCGCTTCCGCGAGATCCATCGCTTCGCCGAACTCGACGAACACGAACTCGTCGCCTCCGAAACTTACGCGCGACTCGTCACACAAGAACTGGTAAGGGGTCGATGTCATCGCTGATCCACTTTCCTGAATAGCGATCGGACGACGACGCCGGACTCCTCCAGCCGTCTGCGGACTGTTGCCGCGACGGCGACAGCGTTCGGGCGATCGCCGTGCACACAGATCGACTTCACCGGCATGGAGATGGAGGTGCCTGCCGTGGTCGATACGGAACCGTTGGCCATCTCGATCGCTCGTGCCGCCACGCTCTCGGGATCCTTCTGTTGAGGGCGCGGTTCGACGATGTTGATGCCGTCCGCGTCGAAGTCGAGGTCCGCGGCGTTCTCCGGGATCGCCGGAAGTCCCTCGCCGAGAACGGCGTCGAAGGCAGCAGTCGGTGCGAACATCAGCGGAATCCCCGGTTGGATGCTCTGCAGTACCCGTGCAATGTCGACGGCGAGTTGGGGTGAGCGGCAGATTCTTCCCATCAGCGCGCCGTGTGGTTTGACGTGGGTCATCTCGACGGCCTCGGTGGCGGCGATGGCTTGCAGCGCACCGACCTGGTACGCGACGTAGTCGACGACGTCGGAGTCGGTTGCGGGAAGAGCGCGGCGTCCGAAGCCGAGGAGGTCGGGGTAACCCGGGTGAGCGCCAGCAGCGATGCCAGCATCGCGCGCCAGAGCGACGGCAACCCGCATGGTTGTGGGGTCGCCGGCGTGGTAGCCGCATGCGATGTTCGTCGTGGTGACGAATTTGAAGAGACCTGCGTCGTCCCCCAGTGACCACCGACCGAAGCTTTCACCTGCGTCGGCGTTGATGTCGATAACTCGCGAACTCATTTGGCCTACTTTCTGACTGGACCGGAAGTCACACGTGGCGGAGTACTCAGCGCGACGGGAGTCGTTGGAACGACATCGACAACGTCTCGAGCAAGCGGTCCGCGTCGATCCGGGAGAAGACGAGCGGAGGCCGGATCTTCAGAACGTTTCCGGCCGGCCCCGATGCGGAGACCAGGACGAAGTTCCTGCGCATGTCGTCGACGATCGCTTTTGCGAGCGCACCGTCGGGTACACCGGACTCCGGATCGATGATGTCGATACCGATGAACATTCCGGTTCCGCGAACCTCGAACACCTCGGGCCAGGCTGCGCAGAGCCGTCGCAACTCGTCGAGGAGATATGTGCCGACTATCCGCGCATTGTCGATCAGGCCCTCGTCACGAATGACATCGAGTACGGCCTGGGCGGCGGCGATGGGGACGGTGCTGCCACCAAAGGTGTTGAAGTAACGAACGTTTTCGCCGAACGCCCTTCCTATGTCGTTCCGCAGAACGGTGGCAGCGACCGGGATACCGTTGCCCATCGGTTTACCGATGGTCACGATGTCAGGGACCACGTGATGGCGCTGGAATCCCCACCATGCATCGCCGGTGCGACCGAAACCAGGTTGAACCTCGTCCGCGATATAGACACCCCCAGCCCGGTGAACTTCCTCTGCGAGGACACCGAGCACCGTTGTCGGGTGGGAAAACACCCCGTCTGAGGAGAAGATGCTGTCGGCGATAAACGCGCAGAGCCCGAAGCCATGTCGATTCAGATCGGCTATCGCAGCATGAATTTGAGACCTCATGAACTCGGCGATGTCGCCGAGATCGCGACGGCGGGTACTGTCCGGCTCCGCGATGATCCGAACGTGGGGGCCCAGGGGAGAGGACTTGCCCAGGGACGGGGAGAAGGATGCGACGGTCTCGGTTACTCCGTGATACGCGTTGCGGGTGACGATGATTCCCGTGTTGCCTGTGTGCGCGCGCGCGATTCGGATCGCGAGGTCGTTCGCTTCCGAGCCAGTGCAGGTATACGTCACGCGGTCCAGCTCTGATGGGAATGTCGACAGGAGGTCTTCGGAGTAGTCGAGGATCTGGTCTTGGACGTAACGCGTGTTCGTGTTGATGATGCCGAGTTGCGTCGACACAGCTTCGGCGACGGCTGGGTGAGAATGTCCGACCGAGGCGACGTTGTTGTAGGCATCGAGATACTGGTTGCCGTCCGCGTCGTACAAGTAGACGCCACGCCCGCGGTGGACGTCCACCGGATCGCTGTAGAACAGTTGGTATCCGGGACCCAGCAGACTCTTTCGACGTTCGATACGTGTGCGGATGCGCAGCGACTGGCGGTGGATGTCGTCCTCGGAAAATCCATTCACCATCTCTGGTCTCCGCGGCCGCGTCGCAGCTGTCGGTAGTTCCATGGTGTGCCCTATCTGGTCGATGATTCGTTGACGGAATTGATGCGGTCGACAACCGGAGACCACGTAGTCCCGATCGATCGAAGAACGATCCAGTCGTGTGCCGCGTGAGATAAGACGTATTCGGCGCGCAAAGGATCTTGCTGTGCACGCCAGCACGCGATCAGAGCCCGCTGCAAACTGCGAGATGCGACCGCAATCGGGAGCAAGGAAAGCTCGCTACCGTCGAGCGTGCGGCGATTGGCAAAACCGGAGAACAAGTCGAGGGCGCTGCGCCATGGGTCCTCGGCGTGGGCATCGAGCTGATTCGACATCGATATGGCGACATCGAAGATCTCGGCTGTGCGGGTGGTATCCCCGAAGTCGATGATCCCGGAAACGTACTCCGGACGATCACCGTCGACAAGTATGTTGTGGGCGCTGAAGTCTCCGTGAACCACTTGGTGCCGGAGCTGTGGGATTCGACCCTGCACGTGCTCGGCGTACGCGTCGAAGATCCGTTCACCCAGCCTGCGGTCCTCCGGAGCGGCAACCCTGTCCAGAAGCGGCCGAAGAACGGAGAAGTTGCGCAGATCCCACACCAAGTTTCGGTCTTGTCGAGAGTGCGTGAATCCGCTCAGTGCCTCGGTTATCGCCGCTTGTGCGCGGCCCACAGCTGCCATCTGTTCTCTTGTCGGATGGCTGTCGCTGAGAGCGGATCCGGGAAGGAACTTCATCACACGTAGAACGCGCGCTGCGTCAGCGTCCGCTCGAGACAAGTCGTACTCGTACTCTCCGTCGGTTCCCTGCAGGACTGCGGGGATCGGCAATGTCGGTGCCGTCTCGGCGATATGGAGAAGGGCGGTGGTTTGCAGGTTCACGTCACACGGCGCTTCCTGAGCTCCGCTGACCTTGACGAGGAGTCGGTCCTGATTTCCGTCGAGTACGAACGTGTCGTCTTTCTCGGTCGGAATCCGGGTCAAGGTGCCGGCGAGTCGGAAGAACCGGCCGAGAGCCGAGAGAACGCTCTGTTCATCCAGCGGGGAACTAGGGGCGCTGAGCCCGCTCGCAGCCATGAGGGAGTCGAATGCCGACATCTCGGGTGCTTCGTCAGGTTTGGTCAGTGCGTGAAGCCGGTTGGTGCTCACCATGTTCACTCCTCGGTTAAAGCTGGATCAGGTCCCTGCTGGATCAGGTTCAGTGGCAGGTCAGTAGGGGTGCCTAAGAGGCAACCCAGCCGCCGTCGATCAGCAGGCTCGATCCGTGGATGTATGAGGCCGCCGGCGAGGCCAAGAAGGCGACCGCAGGCGCGATATCGCCCACCTCGCCGACGCGGCCGGCAGGGGTCGAGTCGAGCATCTGCCTCTCGTATTCCTTGTCAGCGAGGAGATGAGCATTGATACTCGTTCGCACGTTGCCGGGAGCTACGGCATTGACACGGATTCCCTTGGGCGCGAACTCCGCTGACAGCGACTTCACCAGAAGTTCGACTGCGCCCTTGGTGGCGCAGTATGCACTCGAGTTGGGGAATCCGACGTAACCACAGATCGACGAAACGAAGATCACTGCGCTTCCGTCGCTCAAATGCGTTGCGGCAGATCTTGTGAGGCGGAACGGCGCTCGTACATTGACCGCCAACTGGGCGTCGAGTTCGGAATCCGGCGTCTCGACGAACGGTGTCGGAAGAAAGACGCCAGCGGCATGGACCAGGATATCGAGCGTCCCGAAACGAGCTACCGCTTTGGCAACTATCTCATCCGGCGCCTCGTCCGCAGTGATGTCGATGCTCAATCGGTCTGCTTCTGCTCCGGCGCGGCTGAGCTCGGAGGCAACTCCGTCGAGGCGTTCCTCGTCGCGGCCTACGAGTAGAACCGAGGCGCCCCACTCGCTGAGTTCACGCGCAATCTCGGCGCCGATGCCCGAACTCGCGCCGGTGATAACCGCGACCTTGCCCTTGAGTGAAGTGTTTGTCGGGGCCATGTGAATCCTCTTCTCTTGATGGTGGCAACGAAAAGCGCTGCAGGACAGGGGTGAATGGAGCCTGGTCGATATCAGGGAGCGACTGGTGGCGCTCGCCGACGTCAGCGTCGGGATGTCTTTGCGCCGGCCTCAGGCGGGGTCTCCGTCACCCCTAATGTAAATCAACCTGCATTAAGAAAGTATGACCCACGCCACCCACTAATGCAAGAGTTCTTACAAAAGTTGGCCGGACGGATGGAAAGCCCCTCGGCCCCGGCGGCAACGGCTACCTCGTCCTCGACGAGCCGTGGCCGGCGATGCTGCGCGGCATTTGGGGCGACATGGACCGCTACCGCGACACCTACTGGTCCCGCTACGCCGAAGAAGGCTGGTACTTCGCCGGTGACGGCGCCAAGTACGACGACGACGGCGCACTCTGGGTCCTCGGCCGCGTCGACGACGTTATGAACGTCTCCGGTCACCGCATCTCCACCTCCGAAGTGGAATCAGCACTGGTGAACCATCACGGAGTCGCCGAAGCCGCCGTCGTCGGTGCCGCCGACGAGACCACCGGACAGGGCATCGTCGCGTTCGTCATCCTCCGTGAAGGCGTCGAGAACACCGGCGACGTCCTCATCGCCGAACTCAAGGCTCAGGTCTCCACCGACATCAGCCCCATCGCCAAACCGCGTCAGATCACGATCGTGCCGGAACTGCCGAAGACCCGGTCCGGCAAGATCATGCGCCGCCTCCTGCGCGACGTCGCCGAAGGCCGCGACCTCGGAGACACCTCGACCCTGGTCGACCCCAAGGTGTTCGACGCGATACGCGGCAAATAGGGCCTTCGGGTGGAGCCGCCAGACGGCAGGACGATTTCAGTCGTCGTTGCGCAGTGCGCGGTCGACCAACGCCTCAAGTTCGGTATCTGGGCTCGCGTATCCGAAGATCGCGCGGAGATAGATGGGCGCGAGAACGATATCGAAAATTCGTTCGACGGTCGGCGGGTTTCCGCCGTTCTGGGCTCGGTGGTGATCGATTGCCTGCTGAATCTGGTCAGTGCGTCTGCGGAGGTAGGCTGCAGCGTCGACTGCCGGGGTGCCTTCGTCTCTGGCGTACAGAGCGGAGCGTGCCGTGGCCAGCGCCCGGTAGAAGGCGAAGCCCTCGCGCGTCTTCACCTGTCCTGCCACCGCGTTCGCCCAGTCGAGCAAGTCGCGGCGAAGGTCGCCCGAGTTGGGAAACGGGGTTTCTTCGATGAGCTGAGTGACGGCGACGTCGAGCACGAGTGACTCGATCGTGCCCCACCGGCGATAGATCGTCACCTCGTGAATGCCAGACCGCTCGGATACCTCGCGGACGGTGATCGCGTCGCGGCCTTCGCGGAAGAGGGACCGCACCGCCTCGTGGGCCTTCTGGCGGGTGCGAGCCGTACGCCCCCCGGGGCGAACTCGACCATGCTGCATCTCGGTCATGCTCGAAGGCTAGCCCAGATCCTCATGCAAATCGAACTGCGTTAAGGTTGGGTGTGAACGGCCCACTTGTACGGGCGCGAGTTGCTGTCGAGGTCTCGGTGGCGCTTAGTGTGAGGAGCGAGGCGTTCGATTGGCGATTGCTTGCCTCGAACGCGGTTGGGCCTGCACTTTGAATGTTGCTGTTTGTCAGTAGTCTTCGGTATTCGATTGGTGTGGAAGCGGTTTCGCCAGGTGTGTCGCGGCCCATTTCTGACTATCAGGTCTTGTGGCGACAGTGACGGGGGAATGCAAACTGGGCGATGCGACCATTGTTCCCTTGATCGGGCTAACAGTTGCCGATCACAGGTCAAACTTGGAAAGTGCTCACCAAGCGCCAACCAGTTGCGTAGAGACCAGTCCGCACCCCAATGCGGCCAGGCCGCCGGTGGCGGCGCGAATCGGAAGCATGGCGGGATCAAGGTCGACACCGGCTGTCGAACGAACCAGTACAGAGCCAGCAGCGCGATGGCGAGCGGTAGCCCGAGTGTGAACCCGCTGAGCACCGCATGTGTGTCGGTAGCATTCAAGAACTGGCGGTGCCAGGAATGAGCGCTGACTGGAACGCGAATAACGTACGAGACGTCGGGTGTCACAAAGCCTGCGACGAGCGCAGCCGGCACCAATGGACCTTTCATCAAGGACAACACGGCGCCGGGGTGAGCTAGCGTGAAGGGCATGATTCGGGATTCCGACCTTATTGGATGCAGAATCGGGGCAAATGCTAGCCCAAACCCACGAAATGTCGCACACCGACGCATGTCTGGCGTTGTTCGCCAAAGGTGACGATCGCACGTGGCCGGCCGTGCGGCCAGTGATTTCATGGTGACCAGTGGCGATTCGCTCGCGGATCGAGACGACCTGTGGGCGGTACTCGAAAGAAAGACGGCAAACAGATTGTCTACACCCCAGGTCAACTGTGAGATAGCCACCAACCGTGGTCGTTAGCTAAGGCATCAATCTTCCTAAATCCGTCCAATTGGTCTCGTTTCATGTCAAGATCAACCGACGACCTTTCAGGCTGAACGAGATGGAGATTCGATGCATTCGATCACACGAGCGGCCCTCATCGGTGCTGCAGCTCTTCCGTTGGCAATGGCTGCTCCCTCGCTGGCCTCAGCTTCCACAGCTGCCGACGTCACCTTCGCTTACAGTGCTTCCGGCTCGACCGTGAGCAACACCATCACCAACAATTCGGGTGGAGCTCTGCAATGCAGCACCTCGCTCGCGAACGCGCCCGGCGGAGTGCTGCCACCGATCGAAGTGACGATCGGTCCGGGACAGACGATCTACGAGAGCGGCGTGATCCCCACCGGCACAACAGTTCAGACGATAAACGATATCCCGGACGGCTCCTACGTCGTCCTGGCATCCTGCGGCAGCGTCGATGAACCTACGAGTATGTGGGTATCGGACTACCCAGGACTCGAGCCCTACCTGGCGATGTTCCCGTACACCACATACGCGGTGCAACAGGCATCCTGGGTGGTCTCACTGCCCAGCGCTGGTGCGCCCACATCAACCCCTGGCATGAACTTCGGGAGCTGACACCGGTAGTGGAACTGTGGATCGCCATCTGCCCGAGAGAATCGGTGTCGGGCGCAATCACTGCCGTCTTTGTGCAGCCGTGGTTTTCGTCGATCAGAGCTCTCTGTTTGCCTGTAGTGACTCCGAAATAGGTCGTATTGATTGCTGAGGCTGAACAATAGAGAGGGCTGAAAAGGTTGGGAGACAGGTGTTTTGGCGAGATTGATCCGTGTGCCATCAGTACAGTCTCGACCGGAACCAGTGATCGAGGCTGATCATGTCGATCTGGTGCATGTCGAGACTCAGCTGGGCAGCAGCTTTCACCGCGTCGGCGCGGGGGATAGAGTTCTGGGGCAGAGTCCAGTTGGTCTCCCGTGCATGTTGCTCGAGAAGGTCGATGACTGTCCGCGGGACAGGCTCGTTGACGTGAAGTGTTGAGCCGTAGCGAAATTGCTGTTCTATCGACAACTCGTAGATGGATCGGGCGAGTAGGTCTACGTCGACTACCGACAGGACAGCGCTACCGCCGTCGATGATCGAGTCGAGGCGAGAGACAATTCGCGTCAGTGTCGGAAGAAACCATCTGTCGCCGGGTCCGTACACGAGATGCGGCCGGACGACCATGCCTCCGGCGTCGCGCACGAACTTCTCGGCGAGAGCGCGCGTGCGACTGGCAGGTGAGAAGGGGCTGAGAGGTGCGCCGTTGACCGGCAAGTCTCGAAACGGGCCTGGCCCGTACACGGCCGCGGTGCTGACGTAGAGCAAGCGTTCGACGCCGACGGCGGCGGCCATCGACGCAACGTTCTGTACGCCGTGTTGGTTGACGTGAACGCACTGTTGTTCGTCGTCGCCCACGTACGACACGCAACAGATGACGGTCGACGCCTGACTCATTGCAACTCGTAGAGAAGCACTTTCGTTGATGTCGCCGATCACGGTGGCGATTCCTTCACGGCCGAACTGTTTGGCTGCGGTGGCCGTGCGAACGAAACCGATTGCAGCGTTTCCGTCGCGGGAAACCAACTGTTTCATCACTGCGGAGCCGATGAAACCAGTGGCCCCGAGTACCAGAGTCGTCACGGTGTGTCCGTGTCGAGAGCGTTGCTGCGGGCTCTTTCGACGTATCGTTGAGATTCATTCCGTCGGCAACGAGAGCTGGGTAGATCATGCAGGAGCGTGCTGTCCTGACGCGCCAGGCCGTCATTTTGGGTGCTGCGAAGAGCTTCGAGAAGTTCGGGTACTCCGCCAGTTTGGGCACGATCTTGCAGCACGGGGGTGTGTCGAAGGGGGCGATGTATTTTCATTTCGCGTCCAAGGAGGAGCTTGCGCACGCGGTCATCGCAGCGCAGCACGGTATGGCGATGGAGGGTACCCGGCGGGTTGCTGCGCACTCCGACATCGCGGTCGAAACCCTGGTGCTCGTTTCGCAGGAGATGGCTCGGCAGCTTGTGACCGAGCCCATCGCGCGAGGTGGCATGCGGTTGACGATGGAGATCGGCAGTATTCAAGGCCCCATCGAACAGCCGTACCTCGATTGGATCGAGGCTATCAAGCAGGTGGCAACCCAAGCGGCCGAAGCCGGCGATATCGTCCCGGGCACCGATATCGACGCGTTGGCTCGATTTGTGGTGGGGTCGTTCACCGGAGTGCAGATTCTCTCGGAAATGCTGACGGGCAGAACCGATCTGTACGAGCGGTTGAGTCAGATGTGGAACCTGGTGCTGCCAACGATCGTCCGCGAGGACAAGTTGGCGCACGTCATGCAACTGGCGGCGCTTGCACCGAGAGAGTGGGAAGCACCGAGCGCTTGACGTGGAAGACGCGACGAGAAGAACGTGTTCGTTCCCTCTCATGATTGGTCCGCAACTGTAATTTCGAGTTCCGCGGTGGTTTCCAGTTCTTGAGTGAACCGAACTCGGTGCACATGGCCCGACGCGTCAAGGGGGATCGTTGACACCTCGCACGGCGTTTCCCATTCAGTGAACCTCGGAAAGACCGCCGAGAGTGAGGCGATCTTTGTTGCTGGGTTGCCGATGTGAAATCGGAGCGCTTGTCGGGCGGCCTCGAAAAGAATCATTCCTGGGATGTGGTCGACGGGGTGATCGAAAAGGGAGTGGTTGCGCGGATCGGGAGCGCAGAACATCGCGTGCCGAGCAGGATCAGTGCTGATGAGCACATCTCCATCGGTTAGGCGTCCGACTCGCTCCGATCCGACCACCGCGGCTCCGGAAGGAAGGATGCGCCGGCTCGGGCGGTGGTCTTCTCGTCCTTGCCGAATTCGACGGTATCCCTCGGGGCTGACTCCTCGCGCAACAGCTTTGCATCTGGCGACGTGCCGGTTGCCCTCTCTGAGGATCCCCGACACTTCGACCCCCGAGACCGCTCCGTCGCGATGAGTGAGGTTGTCCGCTGTCATCGAGAAACTCAACGGCTCCGCGACTGGTTGCACGTCGAGCGCATCCAACATCTCGAAGCTGAATGTTTCCATGAGGAACTTGTAGTGCAGTGGAATCTCGTATCGGGTGTGGCAGAGAAGCACCACTGCCTGTCGAAATGCTTCTGCCACCCCGAGTGGATCGTGTTGCTCGCTCGATACGTCGAATATCCGGTGCGAGACCGGGAGTTGCACAGCAACCTGGTACGCCGAGTCCGATTCGATCCGGTAGTCCGTCAAGAAAACCTCGGCAACAGCATGTCTGTGGACGAGATGGCGCGGCACTGTGCGTGTGTATTCCATTGATTGAATGCACCTTTCGATGTTCGCTCGTGTCTTCGGTGTCGTGTAGGAACCAATTTTCGACGTCCGGACACGTCGTCGAATCGTCAAAATTGACGATCTTTGTGAAGGTCGAGTTCGATCAGGGGTAGCACCCATCTCAACGAGTGTGTCTGGGGCACTTCCTGCTAGAAGCGTCCGATCCGAAGTTCCAGCGGGTGTCTGCGTGCGTCGTGACCAGAGCGGCGGAGCATCGCGCATGCCTCCAGTTGGGAGTGCACCTCCAGTTTCTGCAGGATGCTTCGGACGTGGGCGCGAACCGTGGTCGGTGCGATGTGGGCGGTTCGAGCAATCGAGTCGACATTCGAACCGCCGTAGAGAAGACCCACGATCTCGAATTCGCGATCGGTGAGACTGCCGATTCGTGCGGATTCTTCGGTGCGCAACCGGATGCGTTGTACGAGCGAGGACTTCTCGTGTGCAGGTTGAGTGGAATTGGGGTTGAGTGCGGCCTGCAGCTCATCGAGCAGCGATGCGAACGGGAGTTGAGAGTTGAGCGCGGAGTGGGCGCCCGCAGCAAGCCCCCGAATCATGGAGCGGCCGCTACTGAGATCGCCGACCAGGACCGATCCCTCGAGTGCGGAAAGCTCCTTCACGTGCCAATCGACGCCCCCGAGTGGTAGGAGAACAAGCGCTCTACCGTGATCGCTGGTGTGGTGCCTTAACAGGCTCATGTCTGCGGTTTGTGGCGCGGAATAGGCCCTGGTGCTGATTCCGGCAGCGATTGCATTGGCGAACCCTCGATCGCTATGAGTGGTGTACACCGTGACTGTGCTGGAGTGTGTCATAGCGACTACATCACCGGCGGAGGTCCAGTCCGCCCGTTTTCCGCGTTGCGAATCCAAAACCGTTGGTTTCAGCGTGGTTTCGTCAGCGGGCTCGTTATCGGAGTGACCTCTTCACTGATGCGCACGAAGGGTGACAGCGATAGCGCAGTTGTCCGTCCGCCCATGGAGACTCGCGCGTCCGACACCTGATCGTGGACCTTCGAATTATGCTAGGGCGCTGAATATTTGGGCGACGAGTATCTCGCGTAGACGAGCCATGGGACGTTCCGTCGACGATGTGAACGACTCTCCAATGGCTCGAGGCATTCAGGCGTCTCGATCGAGTCTCCGCGAGGCCGGTGCGTCCCGCTCTCAATGTTCTGTGCCCAGTCGGGTCGAGACATTGACTGTTACCGCCAGTTGCACATATCCTGTACATTGGCGCTGACCTTAGGGAACCCGGCCTGAACCGGCCGATCGTTCTCGGCCACTGCCGACGCCAGATGTAGCTTCGCGACGACCTACGAAACGAGTTTCCTCCATGACACAGCATGTCGACGTACTGATCATCGGCGCTGGCTTGTCCGGAATCGGCGCGGCTTGCCACCTCATTCGTGAGCAGACCGGAAGCACTTACGCGATCCTCGAGCGCCGCGAGAACATCGGTGGCACCTGGGACCTGTTCAAGTACCCGGGCATCCGTTCGGACTCCGACATGCTCACCTTCGGATTCGGTTTCCGTCCTTGGATCGGCACCAAAGTGCTCGCAGACGGCGCCAGTATCCGTGACTACGTCGAGGAAACCGCCAAGGAATACGGCGTCACCGACCACATCAACTTCGGCCGCAAGGTCGTGTCTATGGACTTCGACCGTACCGCCGCGCAGTGGTCCGTGACCGTCCTGGTCGAGTCGACGGGGGAGACCGAGACGTGGACCGCGAACGTCCTCGTCGGCGCCTGTGGTTACTACAACTACGACAAGGGCTACCGCCCCGCCTTCCCCGGTGAGGACGACTTCCGCGGTCAGATCGTGCACCCGCAGCACTGGCCGGAGGATCTCGATTACACCGGAAAGAAGGTAGTGGTCATCGGTTCCGGCGCCACCGCGATCACGCTGATCCCGTCGATGGCCCCCACCGCCGGTCACGTCACCATGCTGCAGCGCTCGCCCACGTGGATCCAGGCGCTTCCGTCCGAGGACCCTGTTGCCAAGGGTCTCAAGCTCGCACGCGTTCCCGACCAGATTGCTTACAAGATTGGTCGAGCCCGCAATATCGCACTGCAACGCGCCAGCTTTCAGCTTTCTCGCACCAACCCGAAGCTGGCCAAGAAGCTGTTCCTCGCCCAGATCCGCCTGCAGCTCGGCAAGAACGTGGACCTGCGTCACTTCACTCCCAGCTACAACCCGTGGGATCAGCGCCTGTGCGTGGTTCCCAACGGGGACCTGTTCAAGGTGCTCAAGAGCGGCAAGGCCGACATCGTCACCGACCGTATCGCCACGTTCACCGAGAAGGGCATCGTGACCGAGTCGGGCCGCGAAATCGAGGCCGACGTCATCGTCACGGCGACCGGCTTGAACGTACAGATTCTGGGCGGCGCGACCATGAGCATCGACGGCGAGCCGGTCAAGCTCAACGAGACTGTGGCCTACAAGAGCGTGCTCTACTCCGACATCCCGAACTTCCTGATGATCCTCGGCTACACCAACGCGTCGTGGACGCTCAAGGCTGACCTGGCCGCGTCCTATCTGTGTCGCGTGCTCAAGATCATGCGCGATCGCAGCTACACGACTTTCGAGGTTCACGCCGAACCCGAGGACTTCGCCGAAGAATCTCTCATGGGCGGAGCCCTGACCTCGGGCTACATCCAGCGCGGCGACGGAGAAATGCCGCGTCAGGGTGCCCGCGGCGCGTGGAAAGTGGTCAACAATTACTACCGCGACCGCAAGCTGATGCACGACGCCGAGATCGAAGACGGTGTGCTGCAGTTCAGCAAGGTCGAGACCCTTGTCGAAACTGCAGACAAGGCCGCCAGCGCCTGAGCCGGCTCCACTCGAATCAACGGGCTGTACCTCGCATGTATCCGTGATCTTGTCGTTTTCGTTGGAGGGTCACGGTTCGCGCTCACCGGCGTTCCGAAAGTTGCTGCAGGAAGAGCGAGTCCAGACTTCGGTCTGCCATGTGGGCGGCTGGACGTGCTTGCCGCGGTCCGAAACTCGATTGAGACGACCACCGCTCGCTGACAATATCCAGGCGTTTGCCGGCTGACGGCAATCGACGGCGGCGCGAACGCGTCGCGACCTGCCTAACCGTGCCGTCATCGACACGAAATACTTTTGGCCGCAGCAATTTTGGCGCGAGTCGGAGGTTTGGCAGATTGGGGGAGGACGTCCTGATGGTTCGGTTATTGTCAGTCGCGCATCGCCTGTCGATTCAGCACGTCTACTTCGCAGCCCGGCGCGGCTGGATCGAAACCATGCTCGACCAGCCAGCGCACGCCTCTCAAGCTGCGCAACGACCACCACGCCTGGATGACCTCGAGGTCGACGTCAGCGCCGTAGCCCTCAACCACGTCATCGAGATGTTCCGGGTGGCCGAGGGTCAGTGTTGCGAGGTCGTACAAGGGATCGCCCTGCGCGGCTTCGGACCAGTCGATGACGCCGGCAACTTCGTCATCGGTTACGAACACATGGCAGGCTTGGAGATCACCGTGTGTGAATACCGGTGTCCACGACCTGAGCGCAATCTCGGCAATCCGACGGTTGGATGTAATCACTCCGGTGGCAACCACCCCGCTCCTGGTCAGCCATGCACATTCGCGGTCCAGTTCTGAGGCGATGTCGTCGAGACTACGGCCGGGCCAGGGCGGCAACGGTGCGTCGTGCAGCATTCGAACGGCGGCACCCGCTGCGGCCCACGCCGCTGAAGGCGTGGTCGACGGTCTGCCTAGGCGACCGAGCGCGTTTCCCGGCAGAGCGGCGAGCGCGAGCACGGGCGGCTTGCGCCACAGAATCTGCGCTGTCGGGATTGGGGCTCGGAGCATTGCTTCGACCTCGACGTCGGTATTCGACTGATCGGCGTCGATCTTGAGGAACACCTCGCCGACGCGCAGAGTCGCGCGCTCGCTATGGGCGACGACAACCTCGACTTCTGTCACGTCGGTCAGTATGGCTGGGATGCCCCTTGGCGTCGCCGGGTTTCTCGCGTGCGGTCATTCGCGATCGGAGCGCGGTATGTTCCGCTGACCTCCCGCACCTCAAACTTTCTCAACAAACTGCCTTACTGCTCCCTTGTTTGCTGCGTGACATCATCAAGGTCCGCCAAGTCAGTCTCACTGAGATCAATTCGCGAAGCAGCAATGTTGGCTTGTAGATGAGCGATGCTCGTGGTGCCGGGCAGGGGAATGACGGTGGCCGCGACCCCGCGCCCGCGCTGATGGACCCACGCAAGAGCGACCTGGCCAGCCGTCGCTCCGACACGAGAAGCGATGCTGGCGAGGGACCGAGCGACAAGATTGCCGGTGGAGTGGTTGAGGTTGCCGTGCCCCATCGGCGAATGTGCGACCAGTGTGATCCCGAGGTCGGCGAGCGTTGGGAGAAACAGTTCAACATCTCGCCGTATAAGGGACCATTGCTCTTGCACGGCAGTGATGGGGTGTACGGCATGAGCTCGTCGGATGTCATCGAGCGTGACATTGGACAGCCCCAGAGCCCGGATCTTCCCTGCCTGGCGGAGCTCGGCCATAGCGTTGACGGTCTCCTCGATTGGTGTGTCCTCGCTGCGGTGATGCAGGTAGTAAAGATCGAGGTGATCGACGTCGAGGCGCCTGAGTGAGCCCTCGATGGCCGCGCGCACCGTTGCAGAGTCCGCCCGAACATTCCAGTCATCAGGATGACCCGACGGCCCGCGGTAGACACCGAATTTGCTGCACAACGTGATGTGTTCACGGTTGGCGCCAATTGCCCGACCAACCAGCTCTTCGTTTCCATACATCTCGGCTGTGTCGAGCATGGGCACCCCGGAGTCGATCGCGGCGCGAACCAGTGCGGCGGGGTCGCGGTCAGCATCACCCCACCCGTTGTCGGTCAATCGCATCAGGCCCAGGCCCTGGATGGGCACATCATCGAATGTTTTCGGCGCGACAGTCATGAACGAGTACATTATCGGGGTCGCTGATCAGAACCAGGTCGCCAAAGAGGCCGATTCCGGCGACTTCGACATCTCGCTGCATCGCTCGTTCAGCGCTTGACGCGGTGCAGCTGTCGATCGCTGTTCCGAAGTGGGCGTAAACAGCTGAATATCACGCTGCGAAATGCCGAGTGTCCTGACTTGCTCAGGCTGATTCTGTCCGCTTGGCCCGCACGTTATGCACAACCATCGGGACAGTTATTGCCAGGGCCATCGCTATCACGAACACCGATATGAAAACCCAAGGACGTTCTGTAACGGATGCCCGGACGGTCAACACCGCTCCACTCGTAAGCAGGGGCATCCCTGCTGCCGCGAGTAGATCGACGTGCCGCGGGGCGACAGGAGGTCCGGCGAAGTATGGAACTCGAACCCCCGAGTTCTCCCGAAGCATCCGTCGCTCCGACATCGCATAAGTGCTCGCGCCGACTGCGAAAATGACCAGTCCCAGGACGACAAGACCAATTCCCGTTCGGGTGGTGAGTGCGGCAAACATGAACACCGATGTCACTGCCGGATAGAGAACCGCCATCTTCCAGAGTGGAGTCTTGGTCCGCGTGTCGACTGCAACACTGACCGGGCGCATCGGTTCGAGAGGCTCCATGAGCTCAGCGTGCCATGCGCCACTCGGGAAACAAACTGCCTGTGCCGTTTCTGGCAGGCTGCGGCTGCCTGGATTGGATGTCGGGACCCCTCACTACGATTCTCGTCGTGACCGATTACGACGATCTCGACATGTTCGGTGGCCTCGACGCCTCCTCCCTGCCGCTCCGCCAGCAGCAGATTCTGATGACCATCCGGGATCTCGTGGCTGCCAACGGGTGCACACCGAGCACGCGGCAGATCGGAGACGCGGTTGGTCTGCGCTCGACGTCGACGGTATCCAAGCACCTCAAGAGCCTCGAAGAAAAGGGCTTCCTCCGCCGAGGAGCGGCCATGGCTCGGCAGTTGGACGTGCGGCCGTTCCTCGTGGGAGCGAAGGAGCAATCGTCGTCGAATACGGTGACGGTTCCGGTCGTCGGTGACATTGCGGCCGGCGCGCCGATCCTCGCGGAGGAGCACGCCGACGAGGTGCTGGCGCTTCCTCGCGAGCTCGTGGGCTCCGGCACGGTGTTCGGACTTCGGGTGCGCGGTGAGTCGATGGTCGACGCAGCAATCTGCGATGGCGACGTCGTCGTGGTGCGGCGCCAGGACGAGGCCCATTCCGGCGAGATCGTCGCCGCGATGATCGACGGCGAGGCCACCGTGAAGGTGCTCCGGCGTCGCGACGGTCACGTGTACCTCGAGCCTCGTAATCCCGCATACAGCGTCATCGACGGCGATCGCGCGGCCATCTTGGGCAAGGTTGTTTCCGTGATGCGACGTATCTGAGAGGTGTCCGGTCTCAGCGATGGTTGGCGCGGGGACCGTTGTATTCCCCATCGGTGACTTTGTCGCCCCATGTCGTTTCGGTGCCTCCCTCGCCGGGTCCTTCCCACAGCGCAAGGTGGGTCATGAAACGGTCGGGTGCCGCGCCGTGCCAGTGTTCCTCTCCTGCCGGGGTATAGATGGTCTCGCCCGGGTGAACTTCGACGATCTCGCCGCCGCGAGCTTGAACCAGCGCGGTCCCGGAGACGATGTGGAGGGTCTGCCCGAGGGCGTGGGAATGCCAGTCGGTTCGCGCACAAGGTGCAAAGCGAACCATGTTGGCGCGCATCCTCGACGGCTCCTGGCCGGCGTAGATGACGTCCCACCAGACGTCGCCGGTGAACCAGTCGCTGGGTGCTTTGCTGGTGGGCTGGGGCTTCAAGATTTCCATGAGGTCTCCTCGGAATCGAAAGGGGCGGTTCAGTTCTGCGTCAGCGGAACAAGTCGAATGGTGTTGGGTGCGGCGGCGCGGCCGGTGACGGAGCCGACGATCTGCGGGCCGTAGCGGTCGTACTTGGTGTGGTAGGCGGAGTCGATCGCCGAGTGCGCATCCGGTGCGGCGGACTCGAACGCCACGTCCCGCTCAATTCCTCCTGCGCGGATTCGGCCCCTTCCACAACCCGTTGCTCGGACGAACCACGGGTTGTCGGTTCCGTATGCCGAGCGCACGTACAGTTGGTTGTCGGCACGGACGACCCAAATCGTGACGTACGGCCTTGCGGTGCCGTCGCGGCGGTTAGAGGAGATCTGCAATTCCTCGGCACCACCGATCTTGGTCAGTTCAGCCTCGGTCCACGAGTGCGACATCTCGGCTTCCTTTCTCCTGTTCGAATTGCTTTGTGGGACTTCGCGTTCTCGTAGCCGGGACGATCAGTGCGAGGACGATGACGAGACAAGCGGCCAGCAGGGCGGTGCCTGCGGTGAGAGCCGTTGATACGTGATCGGTGAGTGCCGTTGTAGCGTCGTCGGCAGAGGCTCCGGCGCCCGCGGAAACTGCGACGAGGATGCCGAGTCCGAGAGCACTGCCCAGTTGGTGTGCAGTGTTGACCAATCCTGATGCGGCACCGGCATCCTCGGCCTCTACCCCGGAGATACCGGCAGAAGTCAGCGGAGCGAAAGCCAACCCCTGCCCGGCGCCGATCAATATCATCGGAAGTGCTATCGCAGTGAGATACGTGCTACCGGGATGGACCAGACTGAGCCACGCCATCCCGGCGAGGGTGACGGCAATGCCAACCGACAGAATTGCGGAATTTCCGAATCGTGGTGTCAGTCGCGGAATCAGCATCGCCACAGCAAAATTGACGATCGTCATCGGGAAGAAGGCGATGCCAGCTTGGAACGCGCTGAAGCCCATGACGCCTTGGAGTAGCTGAGTCGTGAAGTAGAAAAATCCGATCATGGCGCCCAGATAGAGCATTCGGGCGGCGTACGCCCCGGATCGTTCCCGGCTGCGGAACAACCGCAGTGGCATGATCGGCTGCTCCGCTCTCGCTTCGTTGAGGAAGAGCAAGGTCAGTAGTATCGCCCCGGCCGCCAGTGTCGCAACAGTGATCGGTGAGGTCCACCCCGCTTCGGCCGAGTCGACGGTGCCGAAGACGAGTGCGGTCATGCCGAGTGTGGCGAGAACAGCGCCCGCCACATCGAAACGTCCGGAGTTGGGTTCGGTTTCCGGAATGAACCGGGGAGCGAGCGCGATCATCGCGATTCCGATCGGAACGTTGATGAAAAAGCCTGCGCGCCATGACACCCAGTCGGCAAGGGCGCCGCCGATCACGAGGCCGAGGCTGGCGCCTATTCCTGCGGCAGCGCCGTACCAGGCAACAGCGCGCGTTCGCTCCGGGCCGGGCGGGAAACTGGCAGTCAGCAGTGACAGCGATGCCGGGGCCACCACTGCGGCTCCGACGCCTTGGAGAGCGCGCGCCGCGATGAGCCACCAGCCGTTCGGCGCGACCCCGACGAGAAACGACGCAATCGCGAAAATTGCGAGACCGGAGACGAATACGCGACGACGGCCGAAGATATCCCCGAGACGAGCGCCCAGCAGGAGAAGGCCGCCGAACACCAGGGTGTAGGCGTCCTGGACCCAGGACAGTCCGGTTGCCGAGTAACCCATGCTGCTTTGGATGCTGGGTAGCCCGGTGAAGATGATCGAATTGTCTAGCAGGATCATGAAATAGCTGATCAGAATGATCGCCAGGATCGCGGTGGAATTGATGCGACCGGCAACGGGACGGTTGGCAGTGTGGGTCACGCGCTTCTTCTTCGCAAGTGGTGGACGTTCGCAAGTGGTGGATTACGGGCGGACGAGGACCTTCAACGATTCACGGGAGTCCATGGCTCGATAGCCTTCCGCTACGTCGTCGAGCCCGACGGTGTGGTCGAAGACCTTGCCCGGCTCGATCTTTCCGTCGAGCACATCCGGCATCAGCTCTTCGATGTACGCGCGCACCGGAGCCGGTCCACCGGTGAGCGTGATGTTGGGTCCGAAGAGCGTCCCGAATCCGATTGGAGCTTCTTCGTATTGGGGTACTCCGACTCGGCTGATGACGCCGCCCGGTCGGACAACTCCGAGTGACTGCTCGTAGGCAGGCATGTGACCTACCGCTTCGAGGACGACATGAGTGCCGTCGCCTCCGGTCAGTTCGCGGACTTTCTCGATGCCCTCGTCCCCACGTTCGGCAACTACATCGGTGGCTCCGAACTCGAGACCGAGATCCGTGCGGGTCTTGTGGCGCCCCATGAGGATGATGCGCTCGGCGCCGAGGCGTTTGGCGGAGAGCACTGCCATCAGCCCCACGGCTCCATCGCCGATGACCGTGACCGTCGTGCGTTGGTTGACGCCACCCTTGACCGCCGCGTGATAGCCGGTGCCGAAGACGTCGGAGAGCGTGAGCAGTGACGGTAGGAGTTCGGAGTCCTCACCGACCGGCGCCTTGACCAGGGTGCCGTCTGCCAACGGCACTCGGATGGCCTCCGCCTGCCCGCCTCCGATCCCGTTTCCGGCCCAGAATCCGCCGTGGCGGCAGGACGTCTGCAAGCCTTCGCGGCAGAAGTCGCACGTCCCGTCGGACCAGGCGAAGGGCGCGATGACGAAGTCGCCCTTCTTCAACGTGGACACCTCGCGACCGGTCTCTTCGACCACTCCGACAAATTCGTGGCCCATCGGGGAACCACCGGGTGTTGCCGGCATGTTGTGGTAAGGGTGCAGGTCAGAGCCGCAAACGCAGGCCCTGACGACCCGCACGATCGCGTCCGTCGGCTGCTGCAGTACCGGATCGGGCACGGTCTCGACCCGAACGTCTCCGGCGCCGTACATGATGGTTGCTCGCATGGTGTCCCCTCTTGCTTCTGGTGTCGCGTGCTTGGAAGTCGACGTTTCTGCGTGAACCGGTCGACTGCAATCAGTCAACGCGGCGCCTCGCGAGCGCGGGAGTGTCTGTTGTTCCAGGTAACGGCAGTACCTCCCTCGGTCTTCGCCGCTCGAGTAACGTGAACTGCATGGACAACCGAGCCGAGATCCGCGAATTCCTCAGCTCCCGTCGTGCTCGCATCACACCCGAGCAGGCAGGGCTCCCGGCTTACGGCGGAAACCGTCGCGTCAAGGGGTTGCGCCGTGAGGAAGTCGCTCTGCTCGCCGGTGTGAGCATCGACTACTACGTGCGCATGGAACGCGGAAATTTGGCGGGAGCGTCGGACTCGGTGCTCGAAAGTCTTTCCCGAGCACTGCAACTCGACGAAGCCGAAACTGCCCATTTGTACGACCTCGCGAAGGCCGCCAGTGCAGGCGCACCGAGTAGAAAGCGGCCCGCCCCCAAGGGCGTGAGCCCGGCGATTCAGCAGATACTCGACGCCATCACCGACGCGCCGGCGTGGGTACGCAATGCCAGGCACGACATGCTGGCGGCCAATCGCATGGCGCGCGCGTTGTATTCGCCAGTCTTGGCTGATCCGCGTAGGCCGGCGAACAACGCCCGCTTCGTGTACCTGGACCCGGCGTCGCAGGACTTCTTCGTAGATTGGGAGCGCGCGGCTGACGACATCGCCGCGATGCTCCGCTCGGAAGCGGGACGCAATCCCCATGACAAGGCGCTGACCGAGCTCATCGGTGAACTTGCCACTCGCAGTGAGGTATTCCGCACCCGGTGGGCGAAGCACAATGTGCGCTTTCATCGGACGGGATTCAAGAAGGTTCGTCACCCCGTAGTCGGCGACCTGGAGCTGAACTTCGAGGCGATGGAACTGCCGTCCAATCCCGGGCTGACGCTGCTGGTCTACACCGCGGCGCCGGGGACGCCCACGGCTGACGCACTCAAACTCTTGGCGAGTTGGGCGGCAACCCAGGATCAGTTGGATCCGGCGAACGACAGCGAAGCGGCGCTCTGAGTTCGGTCGGCAAGTAGACCTGTCGATCAGCTCAGATGCGTTACCGCCCAGGCCACCTGGTCTCCACCCCGTCGCTTGGCTCGATACATCGCGTTGTCGGCGTCGGCAAGTATCCGATCGATGGTTCCTGAAGCGTCCGGGATTGTCGAGGACAGCCACACGCTGGCTCCGACGCTCACGGAAATCGACTGCCGACCGGCGGGCCGCGATATCGAATTGTGAATGTCCACCACGGTTTGTTCGATGCGACGTGGCTCCACGGGCATGAGAATCACGAACTCGTCGCCGCCTGTCCGGGCAACCAGCCCGACCTCTCCGACCGCTGAGTTCAGACGCCGACCGACTGTCACCAGCATCCGATCACCTTCTGCGTGACCCAGTTTGTCGTTGACGCTCTTGAACGAATCGACATCGATCACCACCGCGAGGACAACGTGTCCTTGGAGTTCGCCGACACCGAACAGCTGTTGCCAGACGTTGTGCAGCCCACGTCGGTTCAGAGCAGCGGTGAGTGGATCGCGCCAAGAGTGTCGTGCATCGTCGGTCAAGTACAAGACGAGGAAATGCACGGTCATCGCGGCGGACGCGATAACACACCCGATGACGAATCCAGTGGACACCGACAGCGAAGAATCGGTATCCGGATCGGTTACAGCGCGAATTGTCAGTAGGGCAACGACGAACAGCGCGCCGACGATCTGTGCCGTGACTATTCGAGGGCTGTGGAATACCGACGAATAGTTCGCGACGACCACGAACAGAACGGCGCCGGTCAATGCCAGGAAGCTCGAATGGATTCCGGCGAGAAGTATCAAGGACAAGCAGATATTGGTGAGCGAAATGAAACGAACGGATTGGTGGTGGCTCGGCCAGGACCGTCCGAGTGACCAGCGAATCATGCAGTAGAGCGCGATCATGCATGCTGTGCCCGCCGCGAGCCGTTCAGGGAGGTCGGTTGCGCCACCCTTCACGAATTGAGCCAGTACGGCGAGTGCCACGAACACGGCGCACCAAAAGGTGACGACCACTCTGGCTGTCCCCAACATCGATCGAGCAGCCAGAAACCGAGGGAACCATTCACCGTCGTACGCAAGAGACCACCAGCGACGCAACAGTCCAGTTGTTTGACGAATGTTCTGCCCCAACCCCGCAGCGCCACTGACTCCCATGAAACCCCCTCCGAGATCTTGCGAAAATTCCCGGAAGATTCTTCGTCAAGATTTGATCCCCGAACAAGGTACCCGATAGTTGAACGATGGATTGATGCCTCGTGAGGTGTGGGCCGCTCTAAGGTGCGATCGGTGTGGTCAGGATCTTTCTGAGTGCCGGAAGATCCAGGGTTGCAGCAAGATCTGCAATCGTGACTCCCGACAGCGATGCGCGCCAGGCTTTTTCGGCGTCGGCCATGACTTTGGCAATTCCGCAGGCGGAACGGCATTGCTCCGGTGGAGCGGCGAGGATTCCTTGCTGTCGAATCTCCGTGCACCGGAACGCAGGTTCAGTGCCGTCAACCGCCTGGACGACGTCGAGAACGGTGATTTTCTCGGGAGCCCGGGTGAGGACGTACCCACCGTCTCGGCCCTCGGTCGGATTGACCAGACCGGCGTGCGCGAGCGCTCGCAGATGCTTCGCCAGGTATGTCTTCGACACCCCGTGAAGTTCGGCGAGTCTGGCTGTGGGTACCGGCCCCTCGGCCTGGCTGAGAACCACACAGCAGTGGAGTGACCACTCCACGCCTCCGGAAAGCTTCATGGTTGAACTCTATCGACGCGGTGGAACGTGATGCTGGCCGGACGTCGCTCGAGTGGTCGACGTCAGGCCTTCTCGGCAAGCCACGCGTCGTACGTTGTCGGCGCGATCCATGCGTCGACGCCGGGTGTCGGGGTGAGTGCCGAGTTGTCGAGTTTCGCGCCGAAGTACCCGGCCTCGGGATCGGAGATCACCGAACGCTTGTCGCCGGTGACGACGAACAGGCGCCGGACCAGTTCGTCGATGCCCAGTGGTTCGGGCCCGGCGATCTCGACCGTGCCGTTACGCGGCGCACCGGTCACTACCTCGGCGACGTGAGAAACGACGTCCCGTGATGCGATGGGCTGCAGATGTGCCTGTGTTGCATGGACCGTGCCGTCGGTGGTTCCGGCGTCGGCGATTCCGGCGACGAACTCGAAGAACTGGGTCGATCGGACGATCGTGTATGGGGTCGGGCCGGCTTTGACCAGGTCTTCCTGGGCGACTTTGGCTCGCATGTACCCGGAATCGGGCAGTCGATCGGCGCCGACGATGGACAGGATGAGGTGGTGGCCGACGCCCGCCTTCTCTTCCGCGGCGAGGATATGGCTGGTTCCGTCACGGAAGAAGGCCAAGACGTCTTCGTCCGACCACGACGGGGAATTGGTCAGATCCACGACGACGTCGGCACCATCGACTGCTTCGGCGATTCCTGCGCCGGTGGTGATGTCGATCCCGTCTGCCCGGCCGAGCGCCTTCACGTCGTGCCCGGCGTCAGCGAGCTTGGCGGCGACCTGGCTTCCGATCAGTCCGCTTCCGAAAATGACGATCTTCACGATTTTCTCCTTTACTCGGATAAGTCGTGTCCAAGTATACTCGGACACAACTTATCCAAGTCAAGGGTTGTCTGATCAGTCGAAGAGTTCGGCTGCCAGTGCTTCGTAGGTCGCGAGCGGATCACCCTCGGCGGGAAGTGCTTGGATCGCAACGTGATCGGCACCTGCCGCGACATGCTCCCGAAGTCGATCCGCGATGGACTTCGCGGTACCGCGCGCAACCAGAGCGTCGATGACGCGATCGTTTCCTTCGTTCGCCAACTCTTCGGGCGCAAAACCGAGGCGCTCGAGATTGCTCGTGTAGTTGCGCAGATACAGATACGGGTTGGCGACGGCGGGGCGACCGATTGCTCTGGCCTTCTCCGGATCGGTTTCCAGAACAACCTTGTGCTCGGGGGCAAGAATCTTCGAAGGGCCGAGGATTTCACGAGCTTCGGCGGTGTGTTCGGGGATGGTCAGGTACGGATGCGCGCCGGCAGCGCGATCTGCGGACAGTTTCAACACTTTCGGTCCCAGTGCGGCGAGGACGCGCCGCGATTCCGGGACCTGGGCCTCGTCGAGTTCGTCGAGGTACGACACGAGCGAGGCGTACGGCTTGGTGTAGTCGCCGGTCGCCTCCGGATGTCCGACGCCTACGCCGAGCAGGAATCGCCCCGGATGCGCGGCTTCGAGTCGGTGATAGGACTCCGCCACCTCGGCCGCAGGTGAGGACCAGATGTTGACGATTCCGGTCGCCACAGTGATGTGCTCGGTCGCGTCGAGAAGTTTCTCGGCGATCCGTAGATCGGCGCGTGGTGAGCCGCCGATCCAGATGGTGCCGAAACCGAGTTTCTCGATCGCTGTTCCCAGTTCGGGCGGCAAACCAGCCGCTCCTCGCCAGATTCCGTAGGTGCCCAGGTCAGGTGTTTTCGTAGTCTCCGTCACAGCGGGTGCAACTCGGCTGCTGCCGGGATCTATTCCTTCCGTCGTCATTTGCCCGGCGCGCGGTAGTCGGTCGGTCGCTTGACTGCCTCGTCGATCTGCTCCGGCGTGAGCAGCGTGATCGACTCCGAGCGTGCTGCACCTGCCGCAGCCGTGCGAATGCTCAATGCGGCTGCCGCGACGTCGTCCGGTAGGTTGCCGATGACGAACATGTCGTGACCGCCCAGTGCGAAGTGGCAGGATTCGACTGTGCCGCCGATGCTTTCGACCATTCGGGTTATCGCGTCGCGCCGCGCAGTGCCTCCCTCCTGCTGTAGGCCGGCGGCGCCGGAGGGTGAGTACGTCACTTGCCAGAGGTATTTCGGCATTTCCACTCCTTGCTCGGGATGGGTACTTCGATCGTGTACCCGTAGGGCGCTCGGTGGCAATGGGTAGGGGACAATCACGGCATGGTTGGAACTCCGGTGATCGTGACTATCGTGTCCGTGTGTGTAGGTTTTGTGATCTTCATGCTGGCTGCCAGTGGTGCACGCGGAAAGTGGGACCGTCGCCTCGTGATCGCGTTGTTCGTCGGTGCGGTGGTGTGCCTGACCGTCGTACCGGTATCCGTCGCGCTCAGTGCCGGAGTTTGAAACACCGAGTGTCAAAACGCTCGAGTGCCGCTTAGTCTGAAGCGATGGCAGATATTCGGGTAGGTATCTCCGGGTGGACGTATCCCGCGTGGCGCGGAGATTTCTATCCGAAAGGTCTTGCTCACCGCAAAGAATTATCTTATGCCGCAGAGAGATTGACGTCGATCGAGATCAATGGCTCGTTCTATGCCCTGCAGAAGCCGGAAAGCTACACCAAATGGCGCAGTGAAACTCCCGAAGATTTTGTGTTCGCGATCAAGGGCGGCCGGTACATCACGCACATGAAACGACTGCTCGACGCCCGTGACGGACTCGCCAACTTCTTCGCCGCCGGAACACTCGCCCTCGGCCCCAAACTCGGACCGATCCTGTGGCAACTACCTCCGACGCTGCAGTTCGAACCGCAGCGGTTGACCGACTTCTTCGACGGTCTTCCCCGCACCACGCAGGCTGCAGCCGATCTGGCAGCACAGCACGACGACAAACTCACCGAAGACCGAGTGTTCGCCCAGACCGAGAGGGACGTGCCGATTCGCTACGCGGTGGAAGCGCGGCACGCCAGCTTCGAGACCGACGAAGCCGTGGACCTGATGCGCGAGCACTCCATCGGTTTTGTCGTCGCAGACACCGCCGGCAGATATCCCCGCATCACCACTCCGACTACCGATTTTGTCTACGTGCGGATGCACGGGGACAAGGAACTGTATGCGAGTGGGTACACCGACGAAGCTCTGGACAAGTGGTCCAAGCGCTTTCGGGATTGGATGGACGAAGGCCTCGACGTGTACGTCTACTTCGACAACGACATGAAAGGCTTTGCGCCGCACAACGCAATGTCCTTGTTGGAGCGGCTGCGCTGACGGATCGCCTGGCCTGTCGGTGGGATGTGGAAGGCTTCCGCATGAACGCGAGGACCGAGGAGATACCACGATGACGCCAGAACAGCGGACGCCAGACCAGCGGACGCCGGAACAGCGGACGCCGGAACAGAGCTGGCCGACGCCTTGGCCGAAGGTCGCCCGTGACATCGCCGATGCCACGGCCGACGCACTCGCCGCGGTGCGGGCGGCAAATCGTGACGGACTACTCGTGGCTGTTGAGGAACTGCGCGGGCTCTCGTTCGAGCAGGTCAGCTCGGTTCATGCGGCGATCGTGCGCGAATTGCTCGAGGACACGCATCCGCACGGCTTGTCCAGCGAGGACGTGCAGGATGCGCTCACTGTTTGCGCCAAGTCCACAATCGAGTGGCTGCCGGATCTGGACGTGCAGGCGCTCGCTGCGGTCTACACCGGGGCGCTCGGGATTTCGGATTTGGAGGACGATTCGTTCCGCATCGGGCACGGCGCGTACCTGCGTTCGGCGGTTCTGGTCATCGGAAGTCTGTCGACCGGAGTGAAGAAAGCTCAGAGCGCGTACATCATTCGTGCAATCGACGAAATCGCACGTGCTCAGACCATCGAGATGCCCTGAGCGTCAGCTCGTAAATCGAATTAGGCTGAGGTCATGTCCAAGATCGCCAGCGCAGATCGTGTTTCGTTTGCCGAACTCCTCGAGTTCATCAGGCCGCGCCATCGGGCCACGCTCGTCACGGTGAAGAAATCCGGCGAGTTGCAGATCTCTCCGGTGACGTGCGGAGTCGACGACGAGGGCCGGATCGTCATCTCCACGTACCCGGAACGGGCCAAGGCCGCGAATGTTCGCCGCACCCCGGCGGTGTCTCTGTGTATCCACTCCGACGAGTGGAACGGTCCGTACGTCCAGGTGAACGGAACCGCGGAGTTGATCGACCTCCCGGACTCGGTGGAACCGTTGGTCGACTACTACCGATCCATCGCCGGTGATCATCCCGACTGGGACGAGTACCGCGAAGCCATGCGCAAGCAGGGTAAGAGCCTGATCCGCGTCACCGTCGACTCCTGGGGTCCGATCGCAACAGGCGGGTTTCCGCCCGGACGCTGACGCTATCGAGCAGGTGGCGAGAGTTCGATTACGTGCGCATCTCTGGCGGCCAGCGGTTCTTTGCAGTGTGCGCACACAACTTGGGCGTGCAGGATCTCACCGCAACGATGCTCGACGACGGTAGGCGGCGGACCCGTCGTCGCAAAGGTATCTCCCCATTCCATGAGTGCCATCAGGATCGGGTAGAGCGCCTTCCCTGATTCGGTGGCGACGTATTCGTAGCGCGGTGGATGGTCTTCGTAGCGACGCTTCGTGAGGACGTCGGCCTCGACGAGGGTGCGCAGACGCGCGGCGAGGATGTCGCGGCTCGCACCCGTGCCCGCGGCGATCTCGTCGAACCGTCGTTGCCCGAGGACGATTTCTCGGAGCACCAACAGTGACCACTTCTCGCCGACGACCTCCAAGGCGTTGGCGATGGAGCAGTTGCGTCCTTTTGTCGCCGTCATCTCTGGGGCCCCTGTTAGTTGGAAAAGTTAGTTGGGAATTCCAACTTAGCACTTGACGGTATGTATTCGAGGGCGGAAGGTAGGTCGAGAAATCCAACGGAGCAGATGAGGGGTCGTCATGACGGAATTAAATCTCGAGGCAGCAAGCGGATTTGTCAGCGCTGCCGGATTGCAACTGGACGAGGTGTCCGGCACGAAGGTCGTCGGGCACATCGATCTGTCCGAGGCGCATCACACTCCGTGGGGTGTAGTTCACGGCGGTGTCTACACGACCGCCGTCGAGTCGGCCGCGAGTATCGGAGCCAGCACTGCAGTGGCGGATCGTGGCGAATTCGCCGTCGGCGTCCACAACGGAACGGATTTCCTGCGGGCGCGTACGGGTGGGCGCGTGGACGTCGTGGCTGTGCCGATTCAGCAGGGACGCGTTCAGCAGTTGTGGTCGGTGGTCATCACCGATCCGGAATCGGGCAAAGAGGTGGCTCGCGGTCAGGTGCGATTGCAGAACGTACCGCTGCCGAAGTAGGTCAGTCCCAGATTCCAGAGTCGATGTTGCGTGAGATTCGTTTGAGCAGTGCCGTCAACTGGGCGCGTTCGTCCTCGTCGAGTCCGGTCAGTACTTGACGGTCTCGCTCGACGCGTCGGGGAAACTCTGCCTCGACCAATGCGCGACCGGCATCGGTGAGTTGAAGCAGAACCACCCGTCCGTCGTGTTCGAAACGCTGACGCTCGACAAAGCCCAGCTTGGCCAGACGGTCTGCGTGTTTTGTGGTGGCGGCGCCGCTGACCATCGTGACGGCGGTGACTTCGCTCGCTCGCAGGGGGCGGTCACTGCGAGCGAGTGCACTCATCACGTCGAATTCGGCGCGAGAGACCCCGCTGGACGCCAGGGCGCGGTCGAGCTGGTGAAGAGACTGAGCGTTGATGCGGGCGATCCGGCCCATCACTTCGACGGGGGCGGTGTCGAACTCCGGGTAGGCGCGCTTCCATTCGCGACGGACTTTGTCGATGAAGTCGTCTTCGGATCTGTCAGTCGCACCCATGGCCCCATCTTAGCGACAGAATTCACATTACTTCACAAGTAATTTACTGGTGAAATAAATGTATGCTGAGTCGGTGACCCGAACCGAAACCGCAGCCAGGACGCCCAGCCGTCTCACTCATTCGAGTGAGGCCATTGCACATACGGTCTCCGGGGCGACGTGGCGAGCGGCTTTTCGCGTCGGATCCGCCGACGCGACCATCGCCCCCGCGATCAGGGTCGGGCTCGCCACCGCCGTAGTCCTCGTGGTCGGCGGACTGCTCGGGCATCGGGAGTTGGCCGGCTTCGCGGCCTTGGGCGCGCTGTGCGCCGCGTTCGGTAGGTACGAGCCGTATCCCCGGTTGGCGGGCAAGCTGGCGATGGTCGGTGCCGCATTGGTGGTGTCCATCGCTTTCGGCAGCGCAATGGGTGTTGTGGGCGTTCCGATGTGGTTGCAGATCGGCATCCTGTCGTTGCTGGCCGGTGCGTCGTACTGCTTCATGTCGGGCTTCCGGATCACCGGACCAGGGCCCGTCATCCTCGTCTTCGCGGCGACCGGTGCAGCCGGATATGCCTCCAGTGTCGATGATCTGGCGAGGCTGGTGACTGCCGGTGCGCTCGGAGTTGTGGTCGGTTGGGTGGCCGCGATGCTCCCAGCGCTCGTACTGCCGATGGGGCCTGCCCGTCTGGCAGTTGCTCGTGCAGTCTCCGCGGTGGGGCGTCTCGAACAGTCCGGCACAGACGCAGTGGAACCGGCGCTCGGATCGATTGCCAACGCCCGCTTGGTCATTGCGTCGAGCGGTCGGATCAAGTCGACCGTCGATCACGGACGCGAACTGGTCGCGGTGCTCGACGAAGCAGAAGCGGCAGTACAGCAATGGCAGTTGCACGGCGACGCGACTTTGATCCGGAGTATTGCTCAGCACGAGAAGGAGCTTCGGAAGCTCAAGCGCTCCAGCATGATCGAACACGACCTCGCGCCGGCGCCCACGCTTGCCGCCCCCGAGGGCTATTTTCTCGAAGGATTGCGCCGACTGTATTCGCGCCCGGTGCGGATGAATGCTCTCCGCATTGTGGCGGCCTCGGCTCTGGCCGGTTGGCTCGCGGCAGGAGCCGGGTTGGAGCATCCGCTGTGGGCGTCGATGGGTGCCATCGCCGCGATGCAGGGACTGAACTACAAGCAGACCGTCCAGCGCGGGATTCAGCGGTTGGTGGGAAATGTCGGTGGCGCCGTCGTGGCCGCTGGGCTCATCGCTTTGACACTCGGCTACTGGCAAGCCGTTGCCGTGATCGTGATTCTGCAGACTGCTGCGGAGCTGCTCGTCATCAAGAACTATGCGCTGACGTCACTCGCCGTCACTCCGATGGCACTGCTTCTCATCGGTTTCAGTGCTCCGATCGGGACCGAAGCGGCAGTGGCTCGCGTCGCGGACACTCTCATCGGCGTGGTGATCGGTATCGTCGTCGCCGCTGTCACGATCAGTCGATCGGATCGCCACCACGTCACCGTGTAACCGTTACTGCTGTGCTTCCGGTACTGCGTAGGCTCCTGCAGGTGGAGGACAGCACGCCGATCGACGGCCGGAAACTGCGTTACCAGCATCGCCGTGCCGAATTGCTCGCGCAGGTAACCGCGTATGTCACGGCGAACGGCGTCGGTGAACTGTCCATGCGGCCGTTGGCCAAGGACCTGGGGATCAGCCATGCGACACTCATCCACCATTTCGGTTCGAAGGAACAACTACTCACTGAAGTAGTCGCCACCCTGCGAGACAGCTCTTCTCTCGACATCTCTTCCGGGACCGACATCGTCGAGATGTTGACGAGTTACTGGAATAGGCGCACATCAGCGGAATCGTTGCCGAGCTTTCGGTTGATGTTCGAGATATACGGACAGGCGTTGTTGCATCCGGAGCGGTATCGCGAGTTTCTCGATCATGTGGTGGGGGACTGGTTGGGTGGTTTGACGGAAGCTGCGCTCGCGCATGGATGTCCGCCCGATCGCGCTGATCGCTACGCGACGATCGTGTTGGCGCAGATTCGGGGGTTGACGCTCGATCTCGTGACGACCGGTGACCGCGTCAGAATCGACGCGGCGTTTGCCGAATTCGCGGCCGCGATGGGCGCTCTGGTCAGCTCGTGGAAGGCGATCTGACGGTCCGATTGCCGTGACGCTTCAGGCGATCTGCTCGAACAGGGACACGATGATCCCTTCCGGCCCACGCACGTAGGCCATGCGCACGCTGTTCTCGTACTCGCCGATCCCGCCGATGAGCCCGTAACCGTCCGCTGCCACCGCGTCGACCGCCGCCTGGAGATCGCCCACCTCGAAAGACACGTTGCGCAGACCGATCTCGTTGGCCATCGGAGCAGGCGATCCGGGTACGTGGTCGGGCGTGACGAAGGACGAGAGCTCGAGCCGTGACCCTTCGCCCGGCGGGCGCAGCATGGCGATTTCACACTTGGCTCCAGGGATACCGCAGACGGTTTCCACGAACTCGCCCTCCACGGATCCGGTGCCCTCCACCTCGAGACCCAGAACGACGAAGAACGCCGTCGCTGATTCGAGGTCCGCGACGGTGATGCCGATGTGGTCGAAACGCTGTACGTGTGCCATGGACACATCCTCCTACTGTTTCTTCGTGCCGGTTCGATACTGAGTCGGAGTCGGGGCCGGGATCTCGACATGTACGTGTCGCAAAGCTGCAAGATTTTGCTTGACCGATCGGTTAAACAAAATCTACGATAACGTCCAACGAGGTCGCCCACCGCACGAACCGGAGTCGTCAGACGTGAAATTCCAGTCGAAGTCGTTTGCCCGCATATCCATCGCAGCCCTCTGTGCTGCAACGATCGGCTCCGCCGTTGCTGCGCCCATCGCGTCCGCGCAGGCGCCGAGCGCGTCGCAAGCCACCGGCACTGTGGTGTCGAGTGAGCCGCTACCGAAGGATCTGTGGATTCCGGGTACCGCCGACGCCAAGCGATTCACGTACTGGACCATCGGTTCCGACGGCGGGCCCGCGCTGAGCAGTGGCGCGTACTACGTCCCGGCCGGCCCGGCACCGGAAGGTGGTTGGCCCGTCATCGCCTGGGCGCACGGCACCACCGGACTCGACGATTCCTGTGCCCCTTCGCTGGTCGGTCCCGGCCTGCCCGAACGTGACTACCCGTACCTGGGGCGCTGGCTCTCGGAGGGCTACGCCGTCGTCGCCACCGACTACGTCGGTCTGGGTACACCAGGGCTGATGCCGTACCTCGACGGAAAGGTGGAGGCGCACAGCGTAGTCGACTCGGTCAAGGCGGCCCGGGTCATCGACTCCTCCATCTCGAATCGTTGGGCAGTGGTCGGACAGTCGCAGGGCGGCGGTGCGGCCATCACGACGGCCCGCTACGCAACCGAGTACGGAGGGGATTCGCTCGACTACCGCGGTGGCGTGGGTACCGGAGTGCCGGCCAACATCGAGTTGACCCTCCTGCCTGCCGGTCCGGGCTTCCCTCCCATCGCCCTCGGCGGCGGGTTGACGTCGTACGCGCTCTACATCCTCGCGGGCTTGCGGGAAGCGCACCCCGAGATCGACTTGAATTCCTACCTGAACGACTTGGGAAGGGAAAAGGTCGACTCGGCCGAAAAGCTCTGCGCCGCAGACCTGGACGAGGCATCCAAGGATCTGGTCCTCGGTGACATCTTCTCCCGCCCGCTCAGTCAGATCCCGAACTTCCAGGGTCTGCTGAACGATTACATGGGTGTACCGACCAGTGGATACGACCGCCCTATCTTTATCGGCCAGGGCCTGCTTGACGTGGATGTCCCTGCACCGTCTGCACTTTCGCTGGTTGCAGCGTTGGTCGCCAACGGTGAACCGGTCACGTTCAAGACCTACAACACCGATCACAGCGGCGCTTTGGTCGAATCGCAGGCCGACACGATTCCGTTCGTCGCGAACCTGTTCCGCTAGGCATACCGAGAATCCAGATCATCCGCGGGGTCGCTGTCGCACAAGTGCGACAGCGACCCCGCGGTCATTTCTGTGACTCTTTGATTGCGTCCAGCCGCGCCTCTAGACCGTCGAGGACACGGTCGAGTGTGTAGCGATAGTGTTCTGCCCGTGTTGCTTCCGCAGCATCCGGTGGACCGGCAAATTTCCCGATCAGTGTCTCCATCGATGAACGGGGATCTGAGGGTCCGTCGTTGCTCAGGCGTTCCAGCATCGCGCTGTGATCGGGTGAAGGCTGTCCGCTGGGAATGCGCCTGGCGTCGTTCATGGCAATCAGTGTGGTTGTCGAAGTGAAGGCGACGGTGTAAGCCTGAGCGGCTTCTTCCCCGAACCCGGCGGCGGTCAGTGAAGCCAATCCGGCCTCCATGAGTTCCCGGCTGCGCTGGGTGGCAACTCCGTTCATCAGCAGCCACTGTGCCGCGCCTGGACACTCGATCAAGGCCTCTCGCATCTGCAAGAGCAGATGCGTCAGCCATTGACGCCAATCTTCTTGTGCGGATGGCACGTTCACGGCCGACACCGCACTGTCGACCACCGCAGCCGAGAGTGCGTCCCGATCTCCGACGAGTCGATAGACGACGGAGAACGACGTATCGAGTTCGCTGAGCAGCTGCCGCAGCGACCAGCCCTCGACTCCGTGCTCGCGACTGAGCCCGAGCGCCACGGTCAGCACGGCGTCCGCAGTGATCCCGGTGTTGTAACTCCGGCGGCGCTGTGATTTCGCGGCGGACTTCTTGTCAGGTGATGGCGCAGTCATGGTCCGACCGAGCTTAGCGGCGTCGGATCGGGTCGCGTAGTCGACGCAACCGATTGACGGATGAACTTAGGTGAGGTTTACTTGCCAAATCCGAGCGGTGCTCCGATTTGTAGCGAACCCCCGATTATTCGAAGCTGAAGGACACCATGAAGTTGAAAACGCGACCCGGTTACCTATCGAGGCTGGGTGCTTCGCTGCTGGTCAGTGTCGTTGCCCTGACTGCGGCCGCCTGTAGCTCGAGTGAGGCGGGACCGACGACGGAACCTGCCGAGGGAACGCGTGTTGTGTCCCACGAATTCGGTGAGACGTCGGTTCCGGGCGACCTCGGGCGAATTGTTTCCCTCGACGAATACGCCGCACTCGGTCTCCTTGCCGTCGGCATCACCCCTGACGTGGTCTTCACGTCGTGGGGATCGGAGATCGGCCAGGACATCTTGGCGTCAGCGGGTACCGAGGTGGTCACGGTGCCGCCGCTCGGTGCACCCCCGATCGAGCAGGTCCTCGCCCAGGATCCTGGACTGGTCATCTTCACGTCGATGGGCGATCGGAGCTACTACGACTCCCTTGCGTCGACCGTCCCCACAGTGCCGGTCCCGGCCGTCACAACTCCGTGGCGTGAGAATCTTGCCTTCTTCGGACGCGCTTTTGATCGTCAGTCGGTTGCCGACAAGTTGACTGTCGCTTTGGAAGGCAAGATCGCTGACGTCTCTGCTCGGTCCGGTGGTGAAGCGAACACCGTGTCGGTGTTGATGAGCAGTTCTGGAATCCTTGCCACTACCACCGAGCAGGCGCCGCCGTCGTTGCTGTTGGCGGAGAGCGGCTTCGGGCGTCCGGAATCCCAGCGAGCGAATGCCGCTGGAGGACTGCCGTATGCGCCCCTGTCCGACGAGGCGATCCCGGCGCAGGATGCTCGGATCGTAGCCGTGTTCGACGAGGGCGTGTACGAGTTCGGCAAGGTTGCCGGTGTTCCCGGGTTCTCGAGTCTTTCAGCGGTGCAGGAGAACCGAGTGGCCAAGGTCAACGGAGACATGTGGCTCGCCACTCATCCCTTCGCCACTTTCTGGATGATCGAGGACATGGATGCCATGGCTGCCGGCAATCTGACCGGCACCGGAACCGAAGCTGTTGCCGCGACGCGCTATCAGGAATTCACGGCGCTGACGGCATGAGTTCGAGTGCGTTGAGTCGGCGCCTGGCTCTGCGATGGGGAGCGGTGACTCTCGGCTCTGCGGCTGTGGGTTCTGCGGCTTTGGGTTCTGTGGCACTAAGTGCGTGCAGCCGTGGCTCGGCGAACGAAACCAGTTCTGAGATTTCACCGTTCGACGACGAAGTACGTGCTGCCGAACAGGCGAGAATTCGTAGCGGGCACACAGTCCAACGGAATCTGACAGCTGCACCCGCTCGGGTGAGTCTGGGCGCCAGAGGGGTGGACACATGGTCGTACGGTGCAGAAGCGGTGGGTCCGGAGATTCGAATCTCCAAGGGAGACCGGCTCAACGTTCGGTTGCAGAACGACCTTCCGACGGAGACCTCGGTGCACTGGCACGGCATTGCGATCCGCAACGACATGGACGGTGTCCCACCGGTCACCCAGGAACGAATCCGACCAGGTACCGAGTTCACCTACGACTTCGTGGCCCCGGATCACGGAACATATTGGTACCACTCCCATTCAGGATTGCAGGCCGATCGAGGGCTATTCGGTGCACTAGTGGTCGAGGACCCGAACGACCGGACCGGAGCCGACGAGGACGTCGTCATCGTGATCGACGACTGGCTCGACGGGCTGGGAACAACCCCGGATGGAGTGCTTCGCGCTTTGTCACCGGACGTGCAGGGAGGACACCACGGGAACGGCGGAGCTCCACCGGAAGTCGATGATGCAGAGATTGATTCTGCCGCAGAACTTCTCGCCAGCGGTCACGGTAATTCCGAGGCGCTCGGTGGAATGGCAACGCACATCACGTATCCACTGCACCTGATCAACGGACGGCCTGTGGAAGATCCCTTCGTCGTCAGTGCAGCGGCCGGAACACGGCTTCGATTGCGGGTGATCAATGCCGGGGCGGAGACTCCGTACCGTTTCTCTGTCGCCGGGCACGAGTTGACCGTTGTCAGTGCTGACGGGCAGGACATCGCCTACACAGCCGGAGACGAGATTCTGATCGCACCCGCGCAGCGATACGACGTATTGGTGACGGTGCAGTCCGGTTCGTGGCCTATCGCCGCGAAGGTGGAAGGGAAGCCAGGTGGCGCCGCGTGCCTGCTTCGGACACCGGATTCGGTAGCGAGCGTCGACCTGACTTCTCCTGCAGTGCTGTCAGGGTCCGGCGGCCGACTCGTTCTGGAACCGACGCTTCGACCGTCGGGCGCGTGGGAACAGCGGGTACCGGATCGTGAGTATTCGGTTGATCTCATCCAGGCCGGGGATCGATACGTCTGGGGAATGGCGGGCACCGATGTGGGTCGGTTGATCATGAAGCAGGGCGAGCGAATACGAATCGTCATGAACAACAACACCGATATGTGGCATCCGATGCACACCCACGGGCACACCTTCTCGGTTCCCTCGTACGGCGGGCTTCGCCGAGACACCGTGATCGTACTTCCGCGTGCACAATTGGCGATCGACTTCGACGCCGACAATCCAGGACGGTGGATGTTCCACTGTCACAACGCGTACCACTTCGAGGCCGGGATGACTGCCGACCTCCACTACGTTCGATGAGGAGAGCAGAATGTCAGTTCGCACCGGGTTGACCACATTGATCGCTGTTGCAGCGGTGTTCACGCTGACGTCGTGCGGAGGTGAATCACAGGGTTCCACCGAGCAAGCGCCGGTCGAGATCTCGGTGAAGAACCTTGCGTACTCACCGAACTCCGTCACTGTGCACACAGGACAGACGGTCACGTGGATTTTCGAGGACCAGGGAATGCCGCACGATGTCGTGTTCGCCGAGCTGGGGATCAAGAGCGATCTCCAAGGAAGCGGAACCTACAGTCAGACCTTCGACAAAGCCGGAACGTTCACCTACACGTGCACACCACATCCGAACATGACCGGCACGATCATCGTCGAAGAGTGAGTAACTCGATGACAGTGAACTCGATGACAGTGAAGGAGACTGTGGCCTTCGAAGACTCGCCTGGTCTGGTCGACCGAGACGCTTTGGGCCGCATGATCGCTCCCGTGAGAAATCGCCTGCTCCTGGGTGCGGGTTTGTCGGCGCTGTCGGTGCCGCTACGATTCCTGCCCTACGTTTCGGTGGTCGAGATCGCGCGGGTGCTCCTGACCGACTCGTCGTTGAACCTGGTCTGGCTGTGGGCCGCAATCGGTGCAGCGGGCACAATTCTCGGGTTTGTCGTCTACAACGCAGCGCTGACCGTGTGCCACACCGCCGACGCGCATTTCAAATACTCGATCCGCTCGCGTATCGCTCGGCATCTGTCCCGAGTTCCTCTGGGGTGGTTTGCAAATGGTGGCACCGGTGAAGTGAAGCAGGCGATGACCGACGACGTGAAGCGGATGCATCTTCTCGTCGCTCACCTTCCCGCCGACGTGGTACCCGCGATCCTGTCGCCGATAGTGGCCCTGATCTATCTAGTGGCGATGGACTGGAAGTTCAGCCTGATCTTGGTCGGCTACATCGGAGTGTGTCTCGCTCTTGCCGCGCCGTCGATGCGCAGAGCCTATCGAACGAACGTCGACTCCTGGAATCTTGCAATGTCGACATTGACTTCTGCGACAGTAGAACTGGGCGACGGTATCGAGGTCGTCAAGACGTACGGGAGTGGGAGTCGCGCATTCGCGCGCTACTCGAGCGCTGTCGATTCGATGGTTGCGGTGTGCGTGCGATGGATGTCGGGGATGGGAAGGCCGGTGGTCGCGATGTCGATCCTCCTCTCACCGGCGGTACTCATCGTGGTCATCACGGCGACGGGAACCGCAATGTTGTCCGGGGGTTGGATTACCCCGGTAGCTCTTGTTGCCTTTCTGGTCGTCGGAATCGGTGTTCCGTCGTCGGTTCTGCACATGGGAACGATGGCCAACCTCTACCGCGAAGGCCAACTGGGAGCGACTCACGTCGAGAGCATCCTCGGCGAACCAGAGCTGGCCGAACCTCAGGATGCATTGCCTGCTCGCAGCACTTTGATCGAATTCGACAGCGTCGGCTTCGAATACACCACTGGGCAGCGCGTCCTCGAGAACATCTCCTTCGAGATGCAACCGGGCACCGTGACCGCGATCGTTGGCCCCTCCGGCTCCGGAAAGACCACTTTGGCGCGTCTACTTCCGCGGTTCTGGGACGTCACGGACGGGTCTATTCGACTGGGCGGAAGCGATTTACGAGATCAGTCCAGTCGTGAAGTCTTGAAATCGATGGCCATCGTCTTCCAGGATGTCGTGCTCCTGCGGGACAGCGTGCGCGAGAATATTCGGCTCGGTCGACCGGATGCAACGGATCTGGAAGTGGAGACAGCGGCGAGGCGGGCGCAGATTCACGACGTGATCATGCGACTGCCGGACGGGTATGACACCGAGATCGGTGGTGGTTCGGGCGGTGAGCTGTCGGGTGGGGAGAAGCAACGCCTGACGATCGCCCGCGCCATCCTTCAGAACCCGCCGATCGTCATCCTGGACGAGGCGACTTCGCAGGCCGATCCCCACAGTGAATCGGCCGTTCAACGCGCACTGGGCGAGATCAGTGCAGACGGCGGCACCCTGATGGTGATCGCTCATCGACTGCACACCGTCCGATACGCCGATCAGATACTCGTTCTCGACGCCGGACGGATCGTGGAAAAAGGTACGCACGAACAGTTGTCGGCGCTCGGCGGAACCTACGCGCGGATGTGGGCGCTCCAGAACCCTCTCGTCGAAGACATATCTCCGCGAAAGGCGCTGCAATGATTCGAGACCTGGACGAAATCCTCGGGCGCGACAATGGGATGCGAGGTCAGATAGCAGGTTTCACGCTCGCCGGGATACTCGAGGGTGTCGTCTTTGCACTGATGATTCCGATCCTGAAAGCGGTGGTTCGCGGCGATTACGACGCCGCAGTTCCGTGGGTTGTCACGGCTGCTCTCGTGGCGGTGGCCTGTGGCGCCGTACGGTGGATCGCCGAGAATCGGGCGTACCGCATCGGAATCGAGGGTTTTGCCGGTGGAATCATGCATCGCCTCGGTGAGCACTTGGTGCAGGTTCCGCTCGGGTGGTTCAGCAAGGCAAACCGTGGAGCGTTCACTCGCCTGGTCACCGAGGGCACGGCTATCTTGATGAGCATCCCGGGAATGATCATCGCGCAACTCGTCACCGTCACGGTGACTCCAGCGACAGTGGCGATCGCTGTCTTGTTTGTGGACTGGCGACTGTCTCTCGCGATGGTCGTCTTCGTTCCACTGGGGATTCGGGCTTACCGCAACGTGCAACGGGCGGTTGTTCCCGAATACGAGGCGATCGGCAAGAGCGAATCCGAGTTGGCATCGCGCGTCGTCGAATATGCACAGGCGCAGCAAGTTCTACGTTCGGCCGGTAAGAGTGGCGAAGGCTGGACTCGGTTGGACGAAGCTCTTGTGTCCAACCGGTACGCACACCTGCAGGAAATCGGATCGGTCGACAAGTATCTGCTGCGCTTCATGATCGTCGTTCAGGTTGCCTTTCTCACCGTCCTGGTTCTGGCGGCACTGCTGGTCACCACCGGGTCCATCGACACAGCAAGCGTGATCGTTGTTCTCGTGTTGGCCGTGAGGTTCGTGGAGCCGATGCAAATGCTTGCAGGATTCGGTGAAGGTATCTCACTGGCCGGGGTGTCGCTCGGATCTGTCCGAGAGATGATCGATGTACCGGTGCTGGCGGAGCCTGAGGTGCCGAAAGAGCCTACCTCGTATGATATTCGGTTCGATTCGGTCTCCTTCGGCTACGGCCCGGATCGCGTGATTCGTAACGTGAGCCTCGAATTCCCGGACTGCTCGGTCACTGCTCTGGTCGGTCCTTCCGGTTCCGGAAAGACAACTCTGGTTCGGCTGATCTCCAGATTCTGGGACGTCGACGAAGGTGCGGTATCCATCGGGGGAGCCGATGTTCGCGACATCGGAACGAGAGCATTGATGTCTCGGATATCGACTGTCTCACAGCAGGTTTACCTGTTCGACGGAACCATCCTGGAGAACGTTCGGTTGGCGAGACCGGATGCCACCGACTCGGAGGTCCGTCAAGCAGTGGTGGATTCCAGGCTAGGCGAAGTGATCGACCGTTTGCCGAGCGGTGAGGAGACCAGGGTAGGTGAAGGCGGATCACTGCTGTCCGGCGGTGAACGTCAGCGGGTCTCGATTGCGCGGGCATTCCTCAAGGACACTCCGATTGTTCTTCTCGATGAAGCGACTTCCGCCCTCGACGGAGAGAACGAAGTCGCCATCACCGAGGCAATTCACCGATTGGCCCGTGGTCGAACGGTGGTGATCATCGCTCATCGCCTGTCGACTATTCAGGGAGCAGATCGCATCGTCTACCTCGAAGCCGGAGGGGTGGAGGAGGTCGGTTCCCACGAGGACCTGATCGCGCGAGGTGGAAAGTACTCGGGTCTGTGGGCCGAGCGCAGTGGCGCGGAGGGATGGAGGATCGACCGAGCACTCGAGCCATGAGCAAACCGTGTGGTTTGATCGACGAATGGACGAAGCTGCTGCAGATCCAGTGAAACCGCCGCGCAAGCGCAGGTGGCCTCGTTGGGTCGCAGGCATTGCGGTGCTCGGAGCAGTTGTCTACGCGGGCTCGATCGTGTGGATCTCCGTGGCGTCGGCCGGACATACGTCAGACGCCGCCGATGCTCCCGACGCTCCGGTTGTGATCGTGCTGGGCGCGCAGATCAAGGACGGTAAGCCGATGGCTTTCCTGAAAGGGCGGCTGGACGCAGCAGTCGAACTGGTGGAAGCGGGAAAGGCTAAAGCGGTCCTGGTCTCCGGCGACGCGAACGGCGGCTCGGGTGACGAGATCGCGGCGATGACGAACTACCTGGTGGAGCAGGGAATAGATGAGCGTCGCATCGTGGGGGATCCGTACGGCCTCGACACCTATGACACCTGCTTTCGGGCCATACATACGTATGGGGTAGCCAAGGCGTTGATCGTCACTCAGGGGTATCACGTGCCCCGCGCTGTTGCGTTGTGCCGAGACGTCGGCATCGACGCAGACGGTGTGAACAGCGATTGCGGGTGCGCAACTCCGACGCTGATCAAGAACGCCGCGCGGGAGTGGGTTCTTGCCAAGCCCAAGGCAGCGCTGGACATGCTCTGGAGTCGGGACGCAAAGGTGACGTCGCCGTCGGAGGACTCGGTCCAGGTGGCGCTGTCGATTCCCTGACGCGGGGTGAGTGCGCACGGTTTCTGTCGAGTGAACACACGCTCCGGAGAGTCGGAGCGTGTGTTCACTCGAGGTGAAGGGTGCTAGCTCGACAGTCAGATCAGTGCTGCGGCGGCGAATGCTCCCAGTGCGATCAATGCCGCGCCGGTGACGCTCTGCACGCGACGGTCCACGACGCACATGATCGAGAGGAATCCCGGCATCGACCCACCACGCTTGGTGTGCACGATTGCCGCGAGGCTGGGCATGCAGCGGCCAAGGGATACGACCGTGAACAGCGCCGCCCCGAGAGCCGGTGAACCCGAAGCCATGACGCCGAGTGCCAGGAGGTAGTACGCACTCGAGCGGATGAAGATCAGAAATCCCGGACCGATGATCGCGCCGAAGATCAGCGAGACCTTCCAGGGCGCCATTGTGCGGCGCAGATGGCGCGGAAGCTGTTGGCGCCGCATCGGAGTCGGCATCCTCACCGCACCCAACTCGTGCAGCCCGTACGCAACCGCGATGACGGCCCAGACGCCCAGCGCCCAGCCGATCGGGACGTACCCGGACATCGCCGCACCGAGAGCGCCGATCAATGCCCCGGTGACGGCTCCCGTCGTGACCGAACCCAGAGCGTGCCAGCCGAGTCGGCGGACGGGGGTCGAGGATCCCTTCCGATCTACCTGCTTCGGCGCGGCAACAACTCCGGCGACAGACATTCCGCAGGTCGACCAGTTCGCAGCCAGCGACGTAACCAGTCCGGCGCCGATAACAGCTGTGGTCAAAGCTGTTGTCGCAGATGGCGTGGCCACGAGTGCGAGGCCGGCACCCGCAGCAGCGCCCGCCGCGACGAGGCTGACACGGGTCGCGGTGCCGACCGAGCCTTGAAGGGTCGGCCGGATGTCAGGGACATCGGTCTGCAGTGGGCCGTGTGAGAGAACAGTAGTCATCAGATCCTCCGAAGTGTTTGTGGTTCAGGAAAAGTGTTGAGCCGAAGTCGCAGCGAAAAGTGATGAGCCAGGTTTCACAGCACTGTGATGACGCCGATCATGTACGGGTGGACGGAGCACGAATATTCGTAGACTCCGACACTCTCGAACGTGTGCCGGAATGTTCCGTCTCCGGTGATACCGCTGTCGAACAGGCCGGGTGATTCCACGTGATGCAGGAGTCCACCGTCGTCGAAGCGCCACTCGACGGTGCCGCCGTGCTCCACGGTGACGTCCATCGGGCTGAACTGAACATTGCTGATCTCGACCACCACGTCGGGGACGGGATCTTCTGTGCCGCAAGCTGGGACACACGTCGCCGCGACAGCGAGGCCGAAGCCGACGATCCACCTCCTCACTATTGAACGATCACGGTGCCCACCATCATCGGGTGGGGCGTGCAGTGGTAGGTGAAGGTGCCGGCGTCGTCGAACGTGTACGAGAAGGTTCCCTCGGTGAGCAACTCGCTCTTCAGTTTCCCGTCGAGATCACCGTTGCCGACCACGTCGTGGGGGAGTCCGCTGTCGTCGAACTTCCATTCGACGGTCTGTCCCTTCTCGATGGTGACCGATGCCGGTGTGTACGCCATGTTCTTCACCTCGATCACGACTGCAGGTTCGTCCGAAGACGCACCGGCATCACTACTGCAGGCGGTGAGGCTCAGGGCAGCGCACGCGGCCAGGAAAGCGGGAACGAGTTTCTTCATGAGGTGTTCTCTCCATTCTTCGACTTGTCAGCGGACGTAACGCAGATTTGCCGTCATGCCGGCCTCGAAGTGGTAGGCGTTGTGGCAGTGGAACATCCACTCGCCGGGATTGTCGGCGTCGAACTCGATGGCAAGCTCGGTGCCGGGTAGGACGTTGACGGTGTCGCGGCGAAGTCCGCCGTAATCCGGTACCGCAAACGTGTGGCCGTGGGTGTGCATGGGGTGCCACATCGTGGACGTGTTCTTCATCGTGATCCGGACCCGTTCGCCCTGTTTCATGACGAGCTTGCCCGCATCGGCTCCCGCCATTCCCCAGACGTACCGATCGCCGGCCTGGATCAATTCGATGTGGTAGTCGCGATCAGGCGACTTCGTCTCGAGCCGTGCGGATTCCGTGGGCCGGAGTTCGCTTTCGATGACCAGTCGGCCGGCCAGTTCCGAGAGGTTCCCGCCCACATCCGGATTCGCCAGCGCCAACGCGTCGGTGCTGCGTAGGACGGTCGACGCATAACCATCTCGGCCCTCGACCTTCGCCACCACCGGCCATGTTCCCGACTTCACCGTCACCAGTACGTCGTAGCGTTGGGCCATTCCGACGATGATGGTGTCGGCGGGAGTTGGTTCCACGTCGTAGCCATCGGTAGCGACGATTGTCATCTCGTGACCGGCCACAGCAAACCGGTATGGAGTTTCGGCCGCTGCGTTGATGATTCGCAGTCGAAGGGTCGAACCGGGCGCTGCAGTGACGACAGCAGGATCGTTGGGTGGCCGCCCGTTGATCAAGTGCAGTGGATACGCGATGTGTTGAGTCATCCCGCCGAGTGGTTCGGAAGAACCGTGTCCACCGCTCACCAACTGTTGCGCGACGGACATGTCGGCTTCCGAGTGTTCCGCCGGAGTCGTTGCCCCACCGCCGTGTCCGCCGTGCCCGCCCGAAATTGCCGGGTTCAGGGCCATCAGGACGGAATCCGGTGTGGTACCCAATCCGTCGAGCCAGTCGTCGAGCACCAGAACGGCATCGGCGTCGGCCCCGGTGATGTCGTTCGGATCCTCGACGATCATGGCGCCGAAGAGCCCCCGATCGGCTTGTAATCCGCTGTGCGAGTGGTACCAGTACGTTCCCGGATCCGGTGCGATGAAGTTGTACTCGAAACTCGAACCGGCGCCGATGGGGGCCTGCGTGGTGGGTGCCGCGCCGTCCATGTCGTTGCGGATTCGAATTCCGTGCCAGTGCAGTGTTGTTTCGGCATCGAGGCCGTTCTGGACGCTGACGTTCACCCGGTCACCGGACTTCAGTCGAAGTTCCGGAGCCACCGCAGCGCCTCCGTACGTCCACGTGTCCACGAGGCGTCCGCCAAGATCTACCGTCGAGAATCCGGCGGCAAGGGCAAACGCAGCGGTGGTCCCGTTCCAGGCTCGCGCCGATTCTGCGGCGGCAACTTCGGGGTCGGTGGGCAGAATGTAGTCGAGATCGGTTGTGGGCGTCGGAGATGCTGCAGTGGAACTGCATCCGGCAATCGTCCCCATTGCGCCGAGCCCGAGTGCTCCGGCGCCGAGTGCTCCCAAACTCAGGAAGCGGCGCCGGCCCATCACCACACCGGATCCGGGACGACTCATCGGAGTACTTCTGGTGTGATCAACCCGCTGACATCACCGACGTTGCCCGAGACATCGACGGAACTGACCTGCTCGCCGGTGCTCGCGTTGTAACCCACGATCTTCTGCGGAGCGGAGCCTTCGACCTCAGGTCCGGTACCGAGCACGTAGAACGTGGCGCCGTCGACGGAAAAGGTCATGCTCTTGATGTCTGTCAAGCCGAGGTCTGCCAGCGTCAAGCTCTTCACCGGGGCGAAGGTCGTTGCGTCGGACAAGTCGATCTTGACCAGTGAGCCTCCCCGAGCAGAGTCCGGATGAATAGCCGTGTCCGTGTACGCGATTGCGAGCCGGGTTGCGTCGGCATTGATGACGTTCTCCGAGAATCGACCGGAGTCCTGCCCGGCGTTTCCGATCGGCTTGACACCTTCCTGAGGCAGTCCGTTGGAGAAGTCGAAGACGTACACATCGCCGTTCTCACTGACCAGCAAGGCTTTTTGTGCTTCCGATGCCCACGTGACCTTGCGGGTGGAGACAAAATCCTCGGGTAGGACCTTGCTTCGGGCGGTTTCCTTCGGAACACCGTCGTCACCGATCGTGACGTGCAGCAGTTCCCGGGTGTCCTCGCAGACGCTGTACAGCTCGTGATCGACCATCCACGTGAACGGACCGCAGCCGACTATCTGGAGTGCACCGGTCGCTTCCTTCTTCTCGAGGTCGACCACTCTGATTCCGTACAAACCGTCGTCCCACGTGACGAAGAACTTGCCGTCGGACGTCACGGCGTTCGAGCCGGGACGGGAATGTACGCGTGCGACGTCCGGAAGCATGACCTCGGCTGGTTCCAGCAGGTTTCCGGAGTAGGTGCTGACCGTGAAATCTGCTGCGCCGCGGGAACCTCGGGGGCGCCACACCTCGGCAGCGAGCACCGCAGGATCCTCGGCGGAATCCCCGACGAATCCGTGAATGACCGGATCCCAGATACCCGGGCCGACGGTGATTCGGCTCTCGGCCACACCGGTTTTCGGATCGATGACGTTGACGCTGAGCTCGAGCTGGCCGAATCCACCTTCGACGCCCAGCAAGCGGTCAGCTGCGATCGGGGTGATCGAACCGACGTGCAATGGCTCGGGAATGGTATCGCCGATTTCCTGGTCGTCGTGACCGAGGGAGATCCCCTCGCCCGGAGCAGTGAACGGAACTGTCGGATAGGTGACATCACCTGCGCTGGACGGTTCGTCGTTGTCGGACGAACTGCAACCGGCCAGCGCGAGTACGACGGTGAGTGGGATGACGGCAACGGCGGGTCGCGCCAGTTTTCGGGTTCGCGGACTGCTCATGATCCGGCACCGACCTTGGGGCGCTCGGCCGGTCGAGTCTGGCAGTCCTCACCGATGATGGGCGCCATCGTGCAGGTGTATGCCTGAGACTCGTCGGAGACACACCAGATGATTTCCTGGTCGTAGCTTCCGGAGACCGGGTTGTACATCACGGCCTGCATGTCCGGTTCGCCGCAGAATGCGTTGGAACACGAAGGTGCACCGCAGCAGTCGTAGTAGGCGATCAGATAGGTCTTGCCGGTATCAGGGTTGGTGCAGCATCCGACCCAGAACTCTGCGCCGGGCTTGCTGCCGGGGGCGCAGGTGGTGACACCGCCGCCGTTGCATGCGGCACAGGACGTTCCGTCCATGTTGCACCAGCGCCAGTACTCGCACTCGGCCGGATCTTTACCGTCGTAGACAGGGACAAGAGGTTCGGGGCCAGGTGCCGGCGCAGGAACCTCGGGTTCCTGGGCGAAGGCACTACGTGTCACAGGAAGTGTGCTGATCAGTGCCACTCCTGACACACCCATGGTCCACTTGCCGATCCGACTGATCATGGATCGCCGCGAAACTCGTTCGGAGAGTTTGCGTCCGGTTCGACTGGTGAGCGAACCGCCCTGGCCCGCCATCCATTCGGCCTGGGCCTGAACTGTCGCCTCGTCGACGGGATATCGGTTCTCCGTCATGTTGTGCTGCGGGAATTCATTGTCGTCCAACGATTTTCTCCTGATTCGTGAAGAGGATCGAACTGTGCAGGAAGATCAGGCCGCGCTGCCGGATTTCGCCTGGGCATGAAGGTGCTGGAGTGAGGGGGTGCCGGATTCGAGCGCATTGAGCAGGCTTTCCACCTGAGCCATGTGATTGCACAGGCCCTTTCCTCGGATCTTGCCGTGCTCGTCGAGAATCACGCCGTACGGAGTGGTGCCCACCTGGTACGCGATACCGACGTCTCGAGCGTCGATGTAACTGAGCTCGGAACCGATCCCGCTGCCGGCCAGGAACTCGCGATGCTCTTCGGGTGTTCCGTCGGAGATGATGATCACGTCGAGATCCGATTCGGCTCGGGCCATTGCCCTTACGCCGGGAAGAAGACTCTTGCACGTCGAGCAACTCGGAGCGGTGAACAGCAGGAGTTGCGGCTTGTCGCGGTGACCACCGACTCCGACGGTCCGTCCTTCCTGATCGATGAGACCGGCAAACGACGGGCCGGCCTGTTCGACCTTGGGGCCGGTATCCATCATCCGGGCACCGAGAGGTCCGAGACGTACTTGTACGCGGCCGATTTCACGAGCCAGAGCAAGAACCATCAAGAACAGTACGGCTACGGCGATCACCAGGATCACTGTCGCGACAAGGAGGAAAGTGGTCATCGTGGTAGTCCTGCCTTCGAGTTTTCAGTGGTGGGGATGTGAGTCACGAGCCGTACCGGGACGCGGTTTCGGCGGTTCGTAGGCGGATGGAGGCGCTCGACAGGTAGTCGTCGACCGGGCGTCGTCCGAGGTGGACCACCGAACGAATCTGTGCGAGAGCAACTCCAGCCAGAACGAGGAGGAATCCGAAGGTCGCCGCCACGACCTGGACGCCGATCTCAGCCTGTCCGGCGGTGACCGACAGTGCCACAGCGATCACCGCGAGTGTTCCGGCGCGAACGGCGTGGAACCATCCGATACGCGGAATCTCGCCGACTCCGAATGCAAAACATCCGCAGTCCAGATCGCGTCGCCCACGCAGGAGGTTGATCGTGAGGCCCGTGAAGAACGACGCGAACATGATGGCAGCAACCAAGGCGGCGAGGCGATGGGCCACGCCGAGAACCAGAAGGATGCCTACGACGGTTTCCGCGACGGGAAGGATGCGAGCGATCGGTACTTCGAGTCGCACAGGCAACACTTTGTATCCGCGCACCGAACGAAGGACCCCGTCGTGGTCGTTCAGCTTGGGAATGCCGGCGAGCAGGAGAACAAATCCGATGATCGTCGAAGTGGTGGCGCTGACCAAGTCCATGCTTCCTCCGTTCCTCTCGGGTAGTGCCGGTGGTGTGTGGGACACATCCTGTACGGGCGATGCTGCGAACCCGCGTCGACCGCGCTACGCCTGGACGAGGTGCAACTGAGAGAGCAGCTGTCGTGTGAGAATCGGAGAACTCACAGGTCAACGTGCTGCCGGAGGGGCCGGATACCGTCGGCCGCCCTTGATCCGGCATGACGCTGGGTGGGAAACAGAGTCGGATTCTCACTTGAAAGTTCTGTGCGCGCCATCGTGGAAACTGCGCGGAAACATAAGCGGACTAACTTGACCGAATTCTGACAATTCGCTCGTAGGTTCGGGCCTGGACGCGACGGACGGTGACACATGGCCGTGAGTGCGGCACTGCGTGCGGCGATCACGCGAGCGCAGAATGCGGATCAACACAGTGAGCCCGTGTTCTCCCCGCTCCGTGGTCTCGGACGAGGACGTTTGACCCCGATCGACCTGTTGGGGCAATCACTCTCCACGATCGCGCCGGCAACGGGAATGGTGTTCATCGCCCTGTGGATGATCACCTACAGTCCCGGCTACGTCGGGTTGGCTGCGATTGCTGCGACAACTTCGGCGGTGTTTCTCGTTGCGTTCTGCATCACTCAATTCACGCGGAGACTGGCCGCAGCAGGATCGTTGTACAGCTTCGTCTTCCAAGGCTCCGGTATCCGGGCGACACTGACGGCGGGCGCCGCACTGGTACTCGGGTATCTCGGAATCTCGGTTTCGGTTTTCTCACAGGCAGTTCCGAGTCTGCTCGATACCATCGCCATTGTCGGCCCCGACGTGCGAGGGACTGCCGCGACGGTGATCACGACGGTGGCGATTGCCGTGGCCGTCGCGTGGATTGCAGTGCGCGGCGTCCGGTTCGCCACCCGAGCGATCTTGGTCGTCGAAGCGTGCTCGTTGATTCTCATCGTCGTGGTCATGCTGGCGACGCACAGTGACACGACAACTGCTGTTGCCCTGCCGAATCCGTCGCTGAGTGCAGTTCCGTTTCTCGCGATGCTGACGGTGCTCAGCATGGCGGGCTTCGAAAGTTCGGCCTTCTTCGGCCCGGAAGCGAAGCGACCACTCATCAGCGTCACACGCACGGTTCTCATTTCGCCGATCATCTGCGGGGTCCTCTTCGTTTTTGCGGCCTGGGCGGCGATGACCGGCCACGGCGCGACGATCGTCGGAGCGTACTTCGAGGGAACGGCATCCGGGGCCAGCGCGGAGGTGGTTCTGGCAGTCAAGATCGGAATGACGTGTTCCTGGTTCGCATCCACTCTCGGTTGTGCGCAGGCGGGTTCGCGGTTGTTGTACTCGATGGGGATCGAACGGGTACTGCCTGCGCCGCTCGCTCGCGTGCACAGACGGTTCCGCACCCCGTACGTTGCGGTACTTGCGTTCGTCGCGGTAAGTGCGGCAGGCGTATTCATCTATTCGGATACGGTTCGCGACGATTCGGGATCCTTCGACGGCGTGGTGGAGACCGCGTTGGTCTGCGCTTACACGCTGGTGGCCTTTGCTTCGTGGAAGTTCTTGCGCCGAATCGGGGAACATACGTCGCTGACCCGGATATGCACCCTGTCCGTGAGTACCGCCGGTGCGGGTCTACTGGTCTACATCGTTCTCGACGGTGCGGTTCACGGGATGTGGGCACTGCCGATCGCTGCTCTTGCTGTTGCTGTGTCGGGGACAGTGTGGAGCGCATTGCTCCGTAGAGCCAGACCTGAAAGCCTTCTGATGGTTGGCGCTTTCGACAGCGTCGAGACGGCGGACCTGTTGCCCGGTGCTGGCACTCTGCTGATCGACGGTGACGGGCGAAGGCGACTCGTTCCGGATCGTGGGACCTCCGAGGGTGACTCGCCGGAGCATGGGCGGTGACCGCGGACCGTGCAACCGCTGGTCCACGATCAGGAAAACAGATCGGCGAAGAGACCCACTTCAGTGGACAACAACCGCGTGCGGTTCAAAAGGCGCTGGGGATGCTCGAGGCGGTGGCTCATCTGGGACCGGGAACAACCGCGAAGGAGATCGCCACTTTTGCAGGCGTTCCATCGGCCACGGCGTACCGGATGCTGAATCTGCTGGTGGCGGAGGGCTTTCTCGTGCGGGTGCCGGACCTGTCAGGGTTCGCGTTGGGACGTCGGACTGCCGAGCTCTCGCATGCGGCGTCGTCGAGTGGTCCGGCGCCGACGCTGCACGAGCGCGTCGAGGACATGCGGACACACACGAGGTTCGGATTGCACGTCGCGTCATTCGCCGGTGGGCGCTTGCGGTTCGTCGACAAGGATCCGGATCACGAGATCATCGGAATAGCGGCGCTGCCGAAGAACCTTCACGCGAATGCGCTGGGGAAGGTTCTGTTGGCGCACGACGAGCGGTTGCTTTCGGGTTTGGAACTTCGCCGGGTCACGGAGTTCACCCTCGGTGATTTCGATGCGTTGTATGAGCAGCTGAGGTCTGTTCGCCTGCAGGGTTTTGCATTCGAGAACCAGGAATGCCGCCTGGGTCGATCCGCGGTGGCAGTACCGGTTCGAGATCACGCAGACCAGGTGGCCGGCGGTTTGTGTGTTCAGGGAGCGAGCGGGCGAGTGACGGACGAGGATCGAGAGTTGGTCGGTTTCCTACTCGATTGTGCGCGTCAGCTCACCGGATTGCTCTGACGTCACACGCGCAGGCTCAGGGGGAGCCCGGCGGTCATCAGGACCACGGACTCCGATTCACTGGAGATGCGGCTGTTCACCAGACCGAGTAGATCGCGGAACAGCCTCCCGGACTTCGTGTCCGGGACGACGCCGCTTCCCACTTCGTTCGTGACGGCGACAATCGGAACCGGACAGGCGGTCCAGGCGTCGGCCAAGACGTCGATATCTGCGTGGACGGCGCTGAGATCTTCTGTCGCCCACGCCTGATGTCGGTCCAGACGTGCGGTCAACCACGTGCCGAGGCAGTCGAGCAGGATCGGTGTTGTTGCGGCCGCGAGAATCTCGGCGACTTCGGAGGTCTCTACCGTCGTCCACGTCGACGGCCTCCGCGCGCGATGCGACGCAATTCGTTCGATCCAGTCGGGATCGTCGTCCTGCGGATCCCCGGTGGCGATGTACGTGACGTTCCGGTAGCCGGCAAGCAGGCCCTCCGCGTAAGTGGACTTGCCCGAGCGGGCGCCACCGGTGACCAGAGTTCGATGGCCCTGTCCTACCCCGATCTCGAGCACAGCTCCATCCGGAACCGCTCGCGCCCCGGACAAGCGAAGTGCTTCCGAGAGTTCGTTTTCGACTGGGTTGTGGTGCCCGAGGTGTACGGCGACCACATCGGTTCGATCGGTGATCGCGGTGCAATTGCGTAGTCGGGTCACCGTCTCCGCGAAACTCGGCAGATCATGGTGCCCGGTGCCGTGATCAGTTTTGTGGCCGAAGGTCTCTTCGAGAAAGACGGCGTCGAAACGCGCGTCGGCAAGTGCGTCGACAGTGGATTCGGGCAGAGGCCCGGTGTCGGTGGCCCAGAAGATTCGGGTTCCGGATGCGTCGGTGATGTCGTAGAGAAGGGTGGGTACTTCGTGCGCGGCTTCGAGTGCGCGAACACGATAGGTGCCCAACATGATCGACTGGCCGGTCTCGAGCGGTGTGAAGGTCACCGGGTCATCCGGGCCCACCCAGTCTCGGCAGAGAGCGAGCGCGTCGGGTGGTCCGAGAACCTGTAGTGGTTCGGTGCGCGAGGCCCAGGACCGGAACAGCAATGCCATCGGGCCGAGGTGATCGGGATGAGAGTGCGTCAACAGGATGTGTTCCACGTGTGCCAGCGTGCGACCGAATCGCGACGCGGCACGCGGTACTTCGGGTCCACAGTCCAACAGGATTCTGTTGTCCACCAGGACAGCAGTGTGCCCGCGGATGGTTTCACTCGACAGGGCGGACAGGCAGGAAGGGCAAGTGCAGAACGGGTTCGGCCAACCGTCGGCAGCGCCGGTGCCGAGCATCACCAATTCCATCAGCGGGTGCCTTCCTGCCGAATCGGAACAACTATGGGACCGCTGGGCCGGTCCAGGATTTCGACCCGGGCGCCGTACACGCGGCCGAGGAGGTCTGCCTCCAGCACCGCTGAGGGTGTGCCGTCGGCAACCACGCTGCCCTTGTCCAGCAGCACGATTCGTCGACCGTACTGACCCGCGAGAGTGAGGTCGTGCATCGCGGCGATGACCGTGATGTTGTCGGCTTCACGCAGTTCCTCCACCAAGTCGAGAACCTGCTGCTGGTGACCGATGTCGAGGGCGCTGGTGGGTTCGTCCAAGAGCAGTACCTGCGGTTCTTGGGCCAGTGCCCGAGCCAGGACCACGCGTTGCAATTCGCCACCGGAAAGTTCGGTGGCTCGTCGATCTGCGAACTCGGTGAGGTCGAGCCTCTCGATCACCGAAGAGATCACCGAACGGTCAGTGGCGGTTTCGGTTCCGAACCGTCGTAGATAGGGAGTGCGGCCGAGCGCAACCAGTTCCTTAACCGTTGAGCCCTCGGGTACTACCGGACGCTGAGGCATCAACGCGACGACGGCGGACATCGCCTTGCGGCTGGAATTGCGAGGACTCAGTCCCCCGACCGAGAGCTCACCGGTAGACGGAATCAATCCAGCGAGGGCATGCATCAAGGTTGTCTTGCCGGCGCCGTTCGGCCCGACCACGGCAACCCAATCGCCGGGTGTCACATCGAGATCGATGCCGTCGACGACGTCCTTGCCGCCGAGGTTGACTCGGAGGTCGCGGCACCGCACTGCGCTGTCGGTCATGCCGAGACCCGGCTGCGGCGCAGAACCAGAAGGAAGAACGGAGCGCCGATCATCGCGGTTACAACCCCGATGGGGAGTTCGGCCGGTGCCATGACCGTGCGGGCGGCAACGTCGGTGAGGACGAGAAACGCCGCTCCGAGCATGAGTGACAGGGGGAGAAGCAGTCGATGCGACGGGCCGACGACCAGTCGAACCGCATGGGGAACAACGATTCCGACAAAGCCGATCAGTCCACTTGCACTCACGACCGCCGCCGTTCCCAGAGTTGCGGCGAGCACCAGTACCAGGCGTGATCTGGCCGGGTCGACGCCGAGGCTGGCGGCTTCGACGTCACCTACGGCCATCACGTCGAGTACGCGTCGGTGTACCAGGATGACGGCAGATGCCAGCGCGACGTACGGCAGGACAACCAGAACTTCCGACCAACCGTCGGTGGATAGTCCGCCGAGCAGCCAGGAATAGACCTCGCGGAGTGAATCGTCGAACCGCTGCTGGACAAAAGTCTGCGCTGCATTCGTGAACGCCGCGACTGCGACACCGGCGAGGATGATGACTACCGCGTTCTGCGGCCCGCCAATGCTGCGGCCGAGCGAATAAGTTGCGAACACGGCCAGCACACCGCCGACGAAGGCGGCCATGGGAATTCCGAACATGCCCAGCGCTCCACCCGAAACGATGGCGAGGGTTGCGCCCAGTCCGGCTCCGCTGGAAACTCCGAGGAGATACGGATCTGCCAAGGGATTTCGGAACACGCCCTGGTAGGCGGCACCGGCAACGGCCAACATTGCTCCGACCAACGCGCCCAGGACTACTCGCGGAAGCCGGATCTGCCAGAGAATCGCCTGCTGTGTCGCGGTGAGACCGGAATCGAGGTGGATGCCGGGTATTCCGTCCAGAAGTTCGAGAATGGTTCGATCAGGCGTCAAACCGGCCGGCCCCACCAGAACACCGATCAGCAAGGCAGCGCACAGAATCAGCGCGGCGCCGAGCAGAACGGCCGTCCGATGATGGGAGATACCGGCTTTGATCATCGAGTGCTCAGGCCGCGGGAACTTGGGCAACGATGGCCGCGACGGCCTTCACCTGATCGGCGACACGAGGTCCCCAGCGGCTGGAAAGGTCTTCGTCGAGCACATGGATCTGGTTGCCGGTAACCGCTTTCATGCCGCTCCACCCGGGCCGGGCGGCGACGGATTCTGCTGTCACTCCACAGCATTGGGAGTCTGCGAGAAAGATGAGATCGGGATTGGCCTGCACCACGAATTCGGCGGACAGCTGCGGATAGTCGCCCTGCCCCGCGGCGTCGGCGATGCTCTTCATTCCGAACAGCGAGTAGATCTGCCCGACGAAGCTCGAGCTCGTGACGGTGTAGAGCGAGGAGTCGAGTTCGTGGAAGTACGTCAGCGGCTGTTGGCGCGCAGGAACACTGGCGACAGCGGCGTCGATGTCCGAGCGCATGGTGTCGACAACTTCGGTGCCCTTGTCCTCGTGGCCGGTGGCCTTCGCGACGCGCTCGATCTGGGCGTAGACGTCGTCGATGCTTGTGGCTGCCGGTAGCAGGAGTGTCGGCACCTTCGCCTTTTGCAGCCCGGAGACAAGATCGTTCATGTCATCCGATGCGATCACCAGATCCGGTGCGTAGCCGAGGATGGCTTCGACGTTCGGTTGAAAGCCCGAGAGATCGGTGACCGGGATACCGGCCGGGTAGTCGGACTGATTGTCGACGGCCTTCACCTGGTCGCCCGCGCCGACGGCCCACAGGGTCTCGGTGGCGCTGGGACTGAGTGACACGATCGACTGCGGACGTGACTCGATGGTGATGTCCGTGCCGGAATCCGTGGGACCGGAAACAACAGTCACCGGGAACGAGCCGTCCGAGGCGGCTGTGGTTGCGGGTGCATCGGACGTCGAGCTACTGCAGGCACCGGCAAGCAGTGCGGTGCTCACCGTCAGTGCTGCAAGTACAGATCTGAATCTACGTGTCGGCCGAGTACTCACAGCCACCCCTCCACTAGTGGTGAAGGGTCGCGAGCAGCGCGGCCACGAGGCGAAGCGCCACGAGCGGTCCTTCGTCCGAGAACCATCGTGTCGCCACGAGGCCGGTGACCTGACTCGTTCGCCTCGAGTAGTGACGGGCGAATTCACAGTTGCGTCGACAGTGCCGGGGTTTCACCGAACTTCACACGAGCAGCGTGGCACCCCGGTGAACCGGGGCATCTGCACTTTACAGGGGTCGTCTGGCTTGACCCGGGAGGTCAAGGCAGGGTAAATATCTATTCCACTAATGAACTAGTGAAAGGGTTCGGATGATCGACTTCCGTATCGACCGCCGATCCGGCATTCCCACTTACGTGCAATTGGTCCTTCAGGTGAAGCAGGCGCTCAGGCTCGGTGATCTCCAAGTCGGGGATCGGCTGCCCACAGCCAAGGACGTCGTGGGAGCGCTCGCGATCAACCCGAACACAGTCCTGAAGGCCTACAAGGAACTCGAGCGCGACGGACTTGTTGCCCCGAGGCCCGGATTGGGCACGTTCGTCGTGAAGTCCCTGGCCAAGCCCGGTATGGCGGAAAGCTCTGCGCTACGTCGTGAGTTGGCGCGTTGGGTTGCAGATGCCGTGGCCGCCGGACTCGAGCGCACGGACATCGAAGCATTGGTGAGTTTGGAGCTCGAGAAGACGTTCATCGAATCGGATCCGTCCGGAAAGCAGGGGGAGGCATCATGACTGCGCAAGAATCGGCACTGACGATGCAGGACGTGGACAAGCGCTTCGGCAAGAAGAAGGTGCTCGACGCCTGCACATTCGAGGTCGCGACAGGAAGCATCACTGCCCTGGTCGGGGTGAACGGAGCGGGCAAGTCCACACTGATGTCCTTGGCTGTCGGGTTGACGATGCCTGACCACGGTTCGATCTCCGTCCTGGGCAGCACGCCGGATCAGGACGGCATCTGCCCAGGCCTGTCGTACCTCGCTCAGCACAAGCCGCTGTATCCCAAATTCACTGTTGCAGAACTTCTTCGATTCGGTGCGTATACCAACGACAAGTGGGATGCGAAGTACGCTCTGGATCTGGTGGAGCGCGCTGGGATTGCTCTCGATGCAAAGGCGAAGACTCTGTCACCAGGTCAACGAACCAGGGTTGCACTGGCTTTGGCGCTCGGACGCAGACCGCAGCTGCTTCTACTCGACGAGCCTCTGGCAGATCTCGATCCGGTTGCACGGCGGTCTGTGGCGACCACTCTGCTCGAAGACGTTGCCGAGTACGGCACCACGGTTCTGTTGTCTTCACACATCGTTTCCGAATTGGCAGACATCTCGGATCGACTTCTTCTGCTGGGCGGCGGAAACGCGAGATTGTCTGGTCCGTTGGATGAATTGATCGCTGCCCATTACGTATTGATCGGGGACGGCGATCCTTCGGACGTGGTCGGCGCCGGTGCGGTCATTCATACCGACAAGGGGATGCGGTCGAATTCTCATGTGGTGGAGGGAGTCCGTCCGAGCCCTCGGGCCGGCTGGGTGATCGACGACGCAACTCTCGATGACGTGGTGCTCGGGCACCTGAGCGCAGAAACGATGGTGGCGGCATGATCTGGGTTACGTGGCGGCACCACCGGATATCGCTCGTTGTGTCGTTGGGATTCCTCGCGGCATTAGCAGTCATTGTCTTGTCGAGTGGTGCGATCATCAAGAGCGGCGGACAAGCCCAACTCTTCGGATCGCCTCTCAGTTGCTTCGATGACATCACCGCTATCTGCACGGCAGAGACTGCTCTCACCCTGACGACAGTGGTTGCGACGGCTCTGCCGGTGTTCCTCGGCGTGTTGATCGGTGTCACCGTGTTTTCGCGGGATATCGAACAGGGAACGCACGTATTGGGGCTTACTCAATCGGTCAGTCGGACTCGTTGGTTCTGGACCCGGGTGTTGATCGTCTTCCTGCCGATTTCTGTGGCTTCGGCATTGCTCGGATTTGCACTGCAATGGGCTCGATCTCTCCCGGACAACTCCCGGTATGCATTTGTTGCCGGGCGTTCGACTTTCGTCGAGATATCGAACCTGTCGTATCCGCTCTTTCAATCCAGCGGACTGGTCTTGGGTGCATACACATTCATGGCACTCATGCTCGGAGCAGCACTGGCTTTGTTGGTGCGTAGTTCGATCGGCGCAATGGCGATCACGATGGTCGGTGTTGTTGCGATCCTGGCAGCATTTCAGTTGGTTGCACGACCCGATTACGCCGAGCCGAGTGTCCGAACGTCACCCGTCGCCGGATTCAATTCCTACTATTCGAGCGATACCAGTATCCCCGCGGTCAATTGGGAACTCGCGCAGGGATATGTCGACCTCCGAGGTAACTGGGTCGACATCAAATACGACGAGTGCACGTGGGGTGGATCAGGCGGCGAGAACCCGTACGACCAGCGCCCGGAGGAGACCGGCGCCGAGTACAGCCTCCGCATGGATGTGCTCTCAGCGCAGCAGAACAGAGAGATGGAGATCTGTTTGCGGGAACACGGCGTCGACCACTACGAAGTTCGCTACCACTCAGCTGATCGGTTCTGGCGTTTCCAGTTCACGGAAGCTGCACTCGTCCTGATCCTTTCGGGCTTGTTCCTCCTGCCGGCGCTCTGGGGCCTACGACGCCTCAAGCCGTGACTCAGCGGGCGACCGGCGCGACCGTCAGCTGGTTGATGTTCGCGCCGGTCATCGAGCAACCCTTTGTGGGATAGGCAAGGAAGACCGAGTCGTAGCTGTTGGGCGGGTAAACCCTCAGTCCCGCAACGTCGGTCACGCCGCACTGATCTGCCGGGTAGTTCTCGACGTTCGTGGCGCGCACCAAAGACGTTGCGGCAGAGCCAGGGGCAAGGGAGACGAGTGAACCGGATCCGGAGCGGCCGGCTGCAGCACCCACTTCGCTTCCGGACGCTCCCGTGACATAGGAGACGCCGGGGAAACCGTCGAGCGTGCACGTGCGGCCGCCCGTGTTGGTGAAGACCACCGGAAGCTCCACAGAACCGGCGGCGCCACTCGACTCGCCTAGGGTGACGTTCAGTTCCCCGATCGCGCAGCCTTCGGGATTGGGTGCCGTCGAGGTTGTGGTTTGGGTGTGATCGGTATGGGTCGTCGAAGGTGCGGCAGTACCGGTCTGGGTCGTCGGCGCAGAGGCGCTCGTGGTTGAGGCGGGTGCCGGTGAACTCTCGGCCGTTCCCGTTTCATCCGAGCCGCAACCGCTGAGAAGGGCGAGAGCAGCAAGTGGAGCCGCCAACAAGCCGACGTTGCGCATGCGGTTGGGATTCATCGCTCTGTACTCCTCAAGTTGGTCGACAACTGGCTCCGGAACATCCGTGTCCGGTATATCCGAATCCGAGCCCGGATGTGCAGAAACGAATCAGGCTCGCCGGTGATCAGGACCTACTTCCCGGATGGATTGCCGCTGCGGATCTAGCATGAGAAATGACCTGTCCGGATCGCGACCACCGGGAGTAGCGCATGTTCACCTTCACCAGCGACGACGGAGTGGTCATTCATGTCCACGAATGGCCCACCGAGCAGGAACCTCGAGGGGTTGTTCAACTCGCGCACGGTATGGGTGAGCACGCAAAACGCTACGCACACGTCGCCGAAGCCCTGAATGCTCGCGGTTTCCACGTCTACGCGGCGGACCACCGCGGCCACGGTGAGAGCATGCACGCCGGCCCAGGCAACATCGGCGACGACGGCTGGAACCGCTTGGTGGCAGACATGGTGACCCTCACGGGCATCATCCGCGACAAACACCCCGGCCTGCCCGTCGTACTGCTCAGCCACAGCCTCGGTTCGTTCGCTTCGCAGCAGTACATCCTCGATCATTCGCACCTGATCGACGCCGTCGCACTGTCGGGGACCACCGCGGTCGATCAACTGATCGAGAGCCTCGTCAACGACGGCCCGGACGTCCTCGCCCAGTTCAACGCCGAATTCGAACCGGCCCGTACTCCGCACGACTGGCTCAGCCGTGACGAAGCGCAGGTGGATTTGTATATCAACGATCCGCTGTGCGGTTTCAGCCTGGACGACGCCGGCATGGGCGGACTTATCGCAGCGGGACCGAGGTTCGTCGAGGTCGAGGGTGTGCGGCAAGACCTTCCGATCCTGGTCTTCGTCGGCACCTCGGACCCTCTCAACGCCGCGCTGAGCCGTACCGACGTCGCAGTCGAACGGTACAACTCGGCGGGGATCGAAGACGTCACCTATTACACGTATCCGGGCGCCAGGCACGAGATCTTCAACGAGACCAACCGCGACGACGTCATCAATGATCTGACGACGTGGATGGACCGCGTACTCGAAGCGTGACCGCCTCACCGGAAGGGGAACACGATGTCCACAGTTCCGGCCGCACGACCCGATCCAGACCCGCGAGATGTCAAGCGCTGGAGACGATACCTCGCCGACGAACAAGCCGAGGCCGCCGTCTACCGCGACCTCGCGAGTAGGCGCAGCGGCGAGGAGCGCGAAATCCTTCTCGCCCTGGCCGACGCGGAGGGCCGACACGAGGCGCACTGGCGAGCGCTTCTCGGCGATCACGTCGGCAAACCACTACGCGGCGATATCCGCACTCGGATACTGGGCTTTCTGGCCAGGCGTTTCGGTTCCGTGTTCGTGCTCGCTCTTGCCCAGCGCGCGGAGACGCGGTCCCCGTATCCGAACGACGCCGACGCGACCGCATCGATGGGCGCGGACGAGAAGATCCACGAAGAAGTGGTGCGGGCCTTGGCCACTCGGGGTCGGAACAGACTTTCGGGGACGTTTCGTGCCGCCGTCTTCGGAGCCAATGACGGCCTGGTCAGCAACCTCGCTCTCGTGCTCGGCATCAGCGGTAGCGGCGTCTCCAACCAGATCGTTCTGATCACCGGCATGGCCGGGCTTCTGGCCGGCGCCCTGTCGATGGGAGCCGGCGAGTACGTTTCCGTCCGCTCGCAGCGAGAGTTGTTGGAAGCGTCCAATCCTGGTCCCGCGGCCAGCGAAGCCGTCGGACTGCTCGACGTCGATGCCAACGAATTGTCCCTGGTCTACCGGGCCCGCGGCATGTCCGCCGAGGAAGCGGACCAGCGCGCCGCCGAGGTCCTCGTGAACAGCACCTTCGGCGCCGCTGACGTTGTCGACGACCATGAAGCCGTCGGAACCGGGTTGGGCGCAGCGGCGGCAAGTTTTTGCTTCTTCGCCTCGGGCGCCATCATTCCGGTGCTGCCGTATCTGTTCGGCCTGGAAGGCATGACGGCTCTGATCGTCGCATCTGTTCTCGTGGGGATCGCGTTGCTGACGACGGGCGTTGTGGTCGGGTTGCTGTCGGGCGGGCCGCCGTTCAAGCGGGCGCTACGCCAACTTGCGATCGGCTACGGCGCTGCCGGCGCAACGTATCTACTCGGCATGTTGTTCGGGACCTCGCTCTGAGCGTCGGCTCATGCGCGCAGGGCTGGATCGCGGTGAGCGGGATCGATCCGGACCGGAATTTGGCACACCACGGCCTCGGTGTGTTTGCGCAGTGCATGAGCGATCTCATCGGTCCGTTGGCTCGGGAGGAATCGGTGCCATCTGGTCGCCGGGTCGATGGTGGCGACGACAACAAAGGTTTCTCGGTGGGGGAAGTGTGTGCGGATGTATCGAGCGAGGGTATTCCCCACGGAATTCTCGGTGTCCTCGATGACGATCAAACGCGAATTCGGGTGTCGGGCTTGCCATCGGCGGGTGAAGTCCGTCGTCGATTCGTGGGCAAGGCAGACTCGAATTGCGATGGGCTGCGACGACATTGCCGTTGCCGCGGCCATCGCGCGGGTGGAGAGCGACGTAATTTCGGACACGGGTACTAGGACCGCTGGTTTGTATCCGATAGACAGAGAATCGTTCTCACCCTGAACGGTTAACCGCGTACCGATATGTGTGTACGCACCGCGGATGCGTTCCATGCCGAGGACGAGCGCAGGGAGCGCGAGAGCGATCAGCCAGGCGCCCTCGGTGAACTTCATGGCGGTAGTCACCACTGCTGCGATCGAAGTCAACGCAGCCCCGAAACCGTTGAGCGCCAATCGCCACTTCCAGCCCGGTGTCCGTTCAGTGAGCCAGTGGCGCACCATGCCGAACTGCGCGAGCGTGAATCCGATGAACACACCGATGGCGAACAGCGGCACCAAGGTGTTCATGTTTCCGCCGGATCCGATGAGCAGGAGAGCACCGACGCCACCGAGCGACAAAACGCCGTACGTGAAGACGTCGCGCGTCGACTTCCGGCTGAAGCGGTGCGGGAGCACGTTGTCGTCGGCGAGGATCCGCATCAGGTTGGGAAGTCCGCCGTACGAGGTGTTCGCGGCCAACGCCAACAGAATCACGGTGGAGAATTGGACGACGTAGTAGCCCACACCATTTCCGAGGGCAGCGGAAGTGAGTTGCGACAGGACCGTTGTTCCAGGGACCGGGGCCAGTGAGAACTTCTCGATCAACACGGCAAGGCCGATCAGCATGGTGCCCAACAGGATTCCCAGAGCTACTTCGGCACGCTGAGCGCTACGCACGCGAGGCTTCTTGAAACTGGGTACCGCGTTGGCGATGGCTTCGACACCGGTCAATGCGGCGCAACCACTCGAAAAGGCCTTGAGCAGAAGGAGAATGCCGATCGTGTGTGCGTTGTCGGCGAGGAAGGGAGCCGTGGCGGCGGCAGGGTTTTCCCGAAGTAGTCCGGCACCGATCACCGTGAAGATGCTGACGACAAAAACCACGGTGGGCAACATGAATACCCGCGCGGAATCTGCGATGCCCCGCAGATTCAGTGCAGTGATGCCGCCGAGTATCGCCAGTGCGATCCAGACCGTGTAGGGAAGAAGCGCAGGGAAGGCGGAGGTCAGAGCCGCGACACCGGCTGCGATCGACACCGCGACGTTGAGGGTGTAGTCGACGATCAACGATGCGGCGGCAGTCAGGCTTGCGCGAGGACTCAGATGCTTCTTCGCGACGGCATATGCGCCACCGCCTTCGGGAAATGCGGCGATCACCTGGCGATACGACGCCACCAGGACCACAAGCAGCACGGCGATGGCGATCGTCACCGGCACGGTGAAGCCGATCCCCGCGCCGCCGGCGAGGGCCAACACCAACACGATGGCCTCTGGACCGTACGACACCGAGGCCATCGCGTCGAGCGACAGACCCGCCAGTCCGGTTGCGACGGAGAGCTTTTGCTTCTCAGGTTCGCCGCCGGCGCGGGTGGTCGACGATATGACTCCACGGTGTCCGAGTATCACTGCATGTCTCACCGAGTCAGTATCGTCATTTCCCGTAGCTCTGAGACTGATCTTGACGATGCCTTGACGCGATCACCAACAAATCTGTACGGGTTCACAACGGCGGTTCGAGTCGCGGGAAGCCTTGTGACAGCTGATCAATCCAGCGGGCGCGCATGGCGAGAATATCGCGGTTCCGAGACTCCGATTGGGCGGCGACGTGCGAAAGTAGGTCGCGAAGTCGGCCCAGAACGAGTGGTGAGTTCGATGCCGAGGCTATGACGTCGTCCAGTCCGGTTCTGACGAAGCTCGTGAAGTCGGGCAGCGGAATCACCACACGCAGATCACCACGCTCGTCGACGGCCCGGATCGAATCTGCGCGCACGGAGGCCACCAGAGAGAGGAGGTCCTCGATCTCGTCCAGAGCCTGCACGGCCGTCGCAGGATCGTTGATAGCGGGTGAGAGCGCTCTGAGCGCGATGTCAGCCAACAACCGAATCGCGAGTAGGGGGTCCTGGGTGAAGGTCCGCTCACTCCCACTGACCAAGGCGTCAAGGATCGTGTTGGCGGGCATGGGTCCGCCGTAGACGTCGGCGAGCGGCAATCCGTCTCGCAGCGTGCTACCCGGCGACACTCGGAGGACCACCATGGATCGGCAGTTCCGAGCGCTCTGCAGGAGATCTTCGACGAGGATCTGTTGCAGAACGGCTGGCGGTCGATGCCACTCGATAGTCGTGATCACCGGAAGTGTTGGTAGAGGAGGCAACTCCACATCGGTGGCGGGGTACACGGCGGCGAAGACTGCTCGGCCACGACTCGAGATCGAGGTCAGTACAGGAGCCAACTGGATGGCCGAGAATGCGCGCAGCTGGAGCAGCCTGATCAGCGTCAGCGTGGCCAAGAGTGCCAGCACTGCGAGACTTGGCACGACCACGGACACATCCGTTTCGTTGCTGATGGCGAGCGCTGCAGTGATGTCGAAAACCGACTGGCCTATGGCGAAGGCAAACGTTCGCCACACGATGGGGTCGTCGCGGAACAACAACAAGCGAGGAGTGAAGGTGGTCGCGGCCCACTGGACGACAAGGAACAGTAGCGAGAAGATCACTGCGACTACACCCAGTAACCCCAGCCCGAGTGCAACGAGCATCTCGCTGACCTGACGGGCGGGAATCATTGGGCCGCTACGTAAATATGGCATCGCCAGTCCGGCAGCCAGTCCTACGACGACGCACAGGATCTGGGTCAGGCCGGCACGCACACGGCGCCGGGGGACGAGGAAGGCATGCCCGATCGGGGTGGGAGCGAAACGTCCGGGCTGGTCCACACTTCAAGCCTCCACGCTGCGGCAATGGTGCGCCTTCACCCGAAACGGATGATGTCGACGTCGTCGTGATCCTGAAACGCTTGAAAGAGCCATGTGAGAGACAGAAGGCGAGACGTCATGACGGATCCGACAGGCCAGAGCCGCGCTGTACTACCGATTCCGGATCGACAACATCTTGGTCTGGTGACGTACGACGCGAAGGATCCGGACACGGAGTTTCCGCCGATCACTCCGCTACTGCCGCCGGCCGGGGCACCCAATGTTCTGGTGGTCCTGTTGGACGACGTGGGATATGGCGCGAGCAGTGCCTTCGGCGGACCAGCGGACACACCGACTGCTGAGCGATTGCAAAGTAATGGGCTCACGTACACGCGGTTTCACACGACTGCGCTGTGCGCACCGACCCGCGCCGCACTGCTGAGTGGGCGCAACCACCATTCGGTCGGAATGGGCTCGGTCACCGAAACCGCGACCTCGGCTCCTGGACTTTCCGGTCTGCGCCCGAATACCAAAGCCGCACTGCCGATGACGTTGAAACTGAACGGATACTCGACGGCGCAGTTCGGCAAGTGCCACGAGGTACCGCCGTGGCAGACATCCCCGGTGGGGCCGTTCACATCGTGGCCGACGGGAGAAGGCGGATTCGAGCACTTCTACGGATTCATCGGCGGGGAGAACAACCAGTACTACCCGGCGCTGTACGAGGGTGTCGCGCCCGTGGAGGCGGGCAAGACACCGGAGGAGGGTTACCACCTCACCGAGGACCTGGCCGATCACGCCATCGACTGGGTTCGGATGCAGAAGTCATTGGCTCCGGACAAGCCGTTCTTCGTCTACTTTGCACCCGGCGCCACACATGCACCGCACCATGTTCCGAAGGAGTGGGCAGATAAGTACGAGGGCCGGTTCGCAGGAGGTTGGGACGCGCAACGCGAATCGATTCTCGAGCAGCAGAAGCAGCGGGGAGTCGTCCCCGCGGATGCGGTCCTCACCCCGCGCCCCGAGGCCATTCCGGCGTGGGAGGACATGAGTGAGGAGATGAAGCCTGTCCTCGAACGCCAAATGGAAGTCTATGCAGGGTTTCTCGAACACACCGATTTCCATGTCGGCCGGCTTGTCGATGCGATCGAGGAACTCGGAGCTCTCGACAACACCCTCGTGTACTACATCATCGGCGACAACGGAGCGTCCGCAGAGGGGACGATCAACGGAGCCTTCAACGAGATGGCCAACTTCAACGGACTCGCCGCCATCGAAACACCCGAGTTCATGGCGGAAGTGAAAGACAAGTTCGGTACCAAGGACGCGTACAACCACTACTCCGTGGGGTGGGCATGGGCAATGTGCACGCCGTACCAGTGGACGAAACAGGTTGCCTCGCATTGGGGTGGCACTCGCAACGGAACGATCGTGCACTGGCCGGCGGGGATTCGGACCAAGGGTGAGACGCGGTCGCAATTCACCCACGTCATCGACGTCGCACCAACGATCCTCGAGGTCGCGAAACTGCCGGAACCGACCTTCGTCAACGGCGTCCAACAATCACCGATCGAGGGGACCAGCATGGTCTACACCTTCGACGACGCCGAAGCCGCCGAACGTCACGATCTGCAGTACTTCGAGATGGCCGGCAATCGCGGTATCTATTACAACGGTTGGAGTGCGGTCACCAGACACAGCACTCCGTGGCTGTTCGCGGAGGCACTCCCCGCTCTCGACGACGACGTGTGGGAGCTCTACGACGGGTCGCAGGATTGGACGCAGTCCAAAGATTTGGCGGCCGAGTTGCCGGAGAAACTCGCTGCACTGCAACGGTTGTGGTTGATCGAAGCGGTCAAGTACAATGTTCTTCCGATCGACGACCGAAGATTCGAGAGGTTCAACCCTCACATCGCGGGGCGTCCCCAGTTGGTGTCCGGGAATCGACAGGTTCTGTTTCCCGGAATGAAACGGCTGAGCGAGCACAGCGTGCTGAGTATCAAGAACCGATCGTTCAGTGTCACAGCAGCAGTCGACATCGCGGATGGCATTACTGCCAACGGTGTGATGATCGCGCAGGGAGGCAGGTTCGGCGGCTGGGCACTTTACGCGCGGGAAGGTCGCGCCAAATTCGTCTACAACCTGCTCGGCATGACCGAGTTCGTCGTCGGGTCCGAGGTTGACATTCCGGCAGGATCACATCAGATCAGAGTTGAGTTCGCCTACGACGGCGGTGGTCTCGCGAGGGGCGGCGGTGTCACGATCTATCATGACGGTCGCGAGGTGGGCTCGGGTCGCGTCGAGCAGACCCAACCGATGGTCTTCTCCGCGGACGAGACCACCGACATCGGTGACGATTACGGCATGCCTGTCAGTGTCGACTACAGTGGCGCAACCACATTCAACGGCCGTATCGAGGTAGTGCAGATCGACGTCGGCGACGATGACCATACCCACCTGATCGACCCGGAGGAGGTGGCGCGAGTGGCGTTGTCCAGACAGTGATTCCCCTGACAAGAGCAGCAGTCACAATCTCCTGAGGGAGGGTCGCAATGCCGACCGTCATCCGTACTGTTCACGATCTGGTCCGCCACGCGCGCGGGCCGACGCACCATCACCACCATCAATCCGTGCACGAGGCACGGCGAATGCGCGCCCACCACATACTGGTCACGCATTCGCTCGCCTGATTTCGGGGCTACAGGTCGCGCGCCAGTGCTCGTCCGGCTGCGCGGCCCGAGAAGATGCAGCCACCGAGGAAGGTCCCTTCGAGCGCGCTGTAACCGTGGACTCCGCCGCCGCCGAAGCCCGCGACCTCACCGGCTGCGTACAGGCCGTCGAAGACACTGCCGTCGGCCTTGATGACCTGTGAATCCAGGTTGGTTTCCAAGCCGCCGAGGGTCTTGCGGGTGAGCAGGTGCAACCGGACCGCGATCAGTGGGCCGTTCTTGGGGTCCAGGATCTTGTGCGGTGCAACGACGCGCACGATCTTGTCTGCCAACAGATTACGGGCACCGTGGATGGCGGTGACCTGGAAGTCCTTGCTGTACTTGTTGTCGACTTCGCGGTCGCGGGCGATCATCTCGCGCTCGATGTCCTCGTAGTCGAGGAGCGGTTCGTCGGTGAGGGCGTTCATGCCGTCGACCAGATCACGAAGGTTGTTGCGCACCACGAAGTCTGCGCCCTTCTGCTTGAACGCCTCGACCGGTCCCGGCGCGCCCTTCTTGATTCGTTCGAGGAGGAGCTTGAAGTCGCGGTTGGTGAAGTCCGGGTTCTGTTCCGATCCCGAGAGTGCGAACTCCTTCTCGATGATCTTCTGATCGAGGATGAACCACGTGTACTCGTGGCCGCTGTCGAGGATGTACTTGAAGGTTCCCATCGTGTCGAAGCCGGGGAAGTTGGGGACCGGCAGACGCTTGCCGGTGGCGTCGAACCACATCGAGGACGGTCCGGGGATGATTCGGATTCCGTGGTTGGGCCAGATGGGATTCCAGTTCTGGATGCCTTCGGTGTAGTGCCACATGCGGTCGCGGTTCACGATGTTCCCGCCCGCGGATTCGGTGATTTCGAGCATGCGTCCGTCGACGTGTGCAGGTACTCCCGTCAGCATGTGCTTCGGTGCCTTGCCGAGTCGCTCGGGCCAGTTCTTCTTCACCAGTTCGTAGTTGCCGCCGATTCCACCGGAGGTGACCACGACGGCCTGCGCAGCGAACTCGAATTCGCCGATGGGGGTGCGCGAGCTCTTCACGCCGCGTAGATCACTGGAAGGTTCGAGGACGGTTCCGCGTACACCAGTGACCGCACCATCGGTGACGACGAGTTGATCGACTTGGTGGCGGTGCTTGAACGTGACCAGTCCGCGCTTCTGGGCGGCGATCACCTTGGTCAGGAAGACATCGACCACGCCGGGGCCGGTTCCCCAGGTGAGGTGGAATCGCGGTACCGAATTGCCGTGTCCAAGAGCCATTCCGCGGCCGCGTTCGGCCCAACCGACATTCGGCATCAGGCGAAGCCCCAGGTCGTGCAGGTACTGACGCTTGTCGCCGGCCGCGAACTCGACGTACGCCTTGGCCCACTGGCGAGGCCAGTGATCTTCGCGCTCACGGTCGAATCCGGCAGTGCCCATCCAGTCCTGCATTGCCAACTCGAGAGAGTCCTTGATGCCGAGTCGGCGTTGCTCGGGGCTGTTCACGAGGAAGAGTCCGCCGAGCGACCAGAATGCCTGCGCGCCGAGGTTGGCTGCGTTCTCCTGTTCCACGACAAGGACTTTGCGGCCGGCGCGTGTCAGTTCGTAGGTGGCGACCAGTCCCGCCAGCCCTGCCCCGACAACGATGACGTCAGCTTGTTCGCTCACGACAGCTCCTCTTCCGATTGGTTGTTCTGGATTATTTCGCTGTAGGACAGCAGGATTCGAGTGAAGATATCGCGGCGCAGTGCGAAGGCGGCGTTGGTGTCGGTGTCGACGAGACACTGCACGCTGGTGCCGTCGTGCACTGCGACCAATGCCCGTCCCAACGCAGTCGGGTCGCCGACGATTGTTCGCCCGACGTCGCTGAGTGCGGACTCCACAATAGGCAACAGGGTGCGAAGGATCGCGTCTTCACGGTCGGCAAGGGCTTTGCGAAGTGCCGGGTTGCGGAGCGCGTGGGCTGTGAATTCCGCGTTGATCCGGTACCACTGCGGGTCGACCGGAACCACCGCCACGATCCGGGCGACAGCGGCATGGATGTCGACGGTGTTACCGGCGGTTATCGACTCCGTCGCCAACCGCAGATCAGCGAGCATTGCTGCAGATCGTTGCTCCCACATCGCGAAGAACAGTTCGTCGAGTGAATCGAAGTTGGAGTAGAACGCGCCTCGGGAGTAACCGCCGCGTTCGCAGATCTGCTCGACCGTGGCGTGCCCGAACCCCGATTCAGAGAAGGCGTCCGCAGCCGCGTCGAGCAGGCGCTGCCTGGTTTGACCACGGCGTTTGGTGACACGCTTGGCCGGCGAGTTGTCCGTTCCAGTCGTCATCGGCGCCTCCGTCGGGGTGGAACCCAAACGATACACCGATGTATCCGATGCGAAGACGTATCTCGATTAGATCTTCTTGGCAGGTATTTCTATCTATATCTAGCAAATATGCAAGATAGGAAGATATTTGTATGACGACAGCTACAAGTGCAGATCACGCTTCCTGATCGCCGCAGTGGCGACGACGCTGATCGCCGAGGTGGCCACGAGATATCCACATGCCAGCCACGGTGAACCGCCACTGGCGCCGATCAGTGCCGTCAGAATCAGAGGTGTGACGCCGGAGGCGTAGATACCAGAGAACTGGTAGACGACCGACAACCCGGTGTACCGGATTTCTGTGGGGTAGAGGCTCGCATACAGGGTTCCCTGGGCGCCGTAGAACAAGGCATGAATCACTCCGAAGACCACGACCATCGCGACTCCGAAGAGCAGGAGATTCTCGGTACCGAACAGTGCGAAGGCGGGGAAGATCGCGAGGCCGTACGCGGCGATGCCCACGATGTAGACCCGTTGCGGGCCGAACCGATCAGTGAGTAATCCGGAAAACGGCAGCAAGATCGCCATCACTAATGCGGCCACGGTGACCACAAGAAGTACGGGAACCTTTTCGAAATGCAGAGTCTTGGTTGCATACGTGATTGCGAAGACGCCCCAGGTGTTGAACGCGGCGCCCTCGCCCCAGCGAGACAACATGCCCAGTACGGTGTTTCGCGCGGCTTTTCCTTGAAAGACTTCCCTGAGCGGGGCGGACGAGCGCTGTTCGAGGTCGCGAACGGCCTGAAAGGCGGGCGTCTCGTCCACCTTCAAGCGGACCACCAACCCCACGATCACGAGCACCAGGCTCAGGACGAAGGCGATGCGCCAGCCGAAACGGAGAAACTGGTCGTCGTCGAAGACTGTTTGAAGCAGCGCGAACATTCCTGTGCCCAATGCCAACCCGAGAGCCAATCCGATCTGCGGGATGCTGCCGAACAGTCCACGCTTCTTCTCCGGACTGTGTTCGACTGCCAAGAGAACAGCTCCGGCCCACTCGCCACCGAGAGCGAATCCCTGCAGGATACGAAGCAGCAGAAGCAGAATCGGTGCAACGACTCCGATCTGAGCGGCGGTCGGAAGAACGCCCATCAGCGCCGTCGCGATACCCATGATGAACATCGTGAGAGCGAGCGTCTTCTTGCGCCCGATGCGATCGCCGATGTGACCGAACACCACTCCACCGATGGGGCGAACGAGAAAGCCGACTGCGAAGGTCGCAAAAGAGAGCATGGTCCCGACGAACGAACTCTGGTTCGGGAAGAACAGTTGGTTGAAGACCAGACTCGCTGCCGTTGCGTAGAGGAAGAAGTCGTACCACTCGACCGTCGTGCCGAGCAGGCTCGCGGCGACGACGGTTCTCAATCTGGATCGCCGCTCGTCGTCGGTCTCGTTCGAGAACGGTGAATTGTGCTCGACTTCGGCACCCCGGGTCGCGGTGCAAATTCACGAAGGTATCGCCGGCGCCGAAAGTGGGCACCCCTAGCGATCAGGGTGATTTCAACCCTGTTCTTCGAGGTGGACTGTGGTTGTAATGACAGAAGAGTTCTGCCTGTACGTCGACGAAAGGAATCACCGTGTCACTGCGCTTCCACTGGTTCTTGCCTACTTACGGTGATTCCCGGAATCTGATGGCGGGTGGGCACGGCAGCTCGATGTCCGGTGATCGTCCGGCGACGCTGAAATACCTCAATCAGATCGGCGCGGCCGCCGAGACGAACGGCTTCGAAGCCGTCCTCACGCCCACCGGCGCGTGGTGCGAAGACGCATGGCTGACGACGGCGATGATGCTCGAGACCACCGAGACACTCAAGTTTCTGGTTGCTCTGCGCCCGGGATTGCTCAGCCCCACGCTTGCCGCTCAGATGGCCGCAACCTTCCAATGGCAGTCGGGCGGTCGTCTGCTGCTCAACGTCGTGACCGGCGGGGAGGACCACGAGCAGCGCACGTTCGGTGACTTCCTCGACAAGAACCAACGGTACGCACGATGCGGCGAGTTCCTCGACGTGATCCGCCAGTTGTGGTCCGGTAACGGTCCGGTTGATTTCTCCGGCGAGTACGTCAACGTGGAAAAAGCTACGCTGCAGCGTATTCCGGATCCGGTACCGCCCATCTTCTTCGGCGGATCCTCGCCGGCGGCCGGCACCGTCGCATCGCGCTACGCGGATACCTACCTCACCTGGGGTGAGACGCCGTCCGCTGTCGCCGCCAAGATCGCCTGGATCCGCGACCTCGCGGAAGTCCAAGGTCGTCACCTCGACTACGGAATCCGTTTGCACGTCATCAGCCGGGACACCTCGGAACAGGCATGGGCAGAAGCGGATCGGCTGCTCAGTGCGCTCGATCCGGCGACCGTCGAGCAGGCTCAGGCGAGTCTTGCGCGATCCGGCTCCGAAGGTCAGCGTCGGATGCTCGAATTGCACGGCGGTGGTTCGGCTTACAAGGAGGGCATCGGAGCGCGGTCGCTGGAGATTGCGCCGAACCTGTGGACCGGCGTCGGATTGGTGCGAGGGGGAGCAGGTACCGCATTGGTCGGTTCGCACCAAGAAGTGGCTGATCGGATTGCCGAGTACGCGGCGATCGGACTGGATCACTTCGTATTGTCGGGCTATCCGCATCTCGAAGAGGCGTATCAGTTCGGTGAGGGTGTGCGTCCGATCCTCGAAAAGCGTGGATTGGTAGCACCGCACGGTTCGGTCGGCGGACCGGTGCGAACGCCCTTCGTCTCCAGTGGGAACTGAGTCGAAAAGCTAGCTCTTCGAGAAGGGGACGTTTGTCCCGATCTTTCGGGCATGCCCTCCCGGCGGGGTAATTGGGCCATTTCGGGCGCTAGATCCGATCTAGGCTGCGCACTGTTGCCGAACTCAAGGCGCAGTACGAAAGGATCCTCGATGAAGCTGGGCACGAGTGGAGTACGTCGCGTAGTGGGAACCGTGGCAGTCGCCGCTGCAACTGCAGCAGGCGTCGCGATGGTCAATCCTGCGACTGCGTCGGCCGAGGTGGTCCCGCCGGTCGTCTCGTACAAGGTGACCGGAAACGATCTGGCGCTGACGATCACGAACAACAACACGGGAATTGCCCCGTTGTGCCAGGCGTTTGTCGTCAATGCCGCGGATTCTGCTGCTGTGCTTGATGATCCGCTGAAACTGCTTGATCCGAACCTTGTGGTGTACCCCAAGATCACCGATCCGGCCTCGCTGTTCGACGTGGGCAAGGGGCAGACGGTCACCGATACCGTGACCGATGTTCCGGACGGAACCTACGCCGTGCTCGGTGCCTGCTCCGATCTTCTCGATCTCGAGACGTTGGGTAAGCCCGTTACTGGCGTGCCGAGCCTCGTTGTCATCGGTGGACCGTTCAGCGGCATCAATACCGGAAGCCTGAGCGACCTGTTCGGTAGCGGCAGCCTCGAAGGACTTTTCGGGTAGCTCGCTGCCTGTCTCCCCAATTTTCCGACTGAGCGGTCTATTCTTCATGCATCTGGTGATCTGACCGACTTGCCTGGAGGTTCGGAAATGCGAAGTCGTGGATTCAAACGCGCTCTCGGAAGCGTTGTCGCGGCGTCGGCCGCCGTCGTGGGACTGGTTGTCATGACCCCGGCGACGGCGTCGGCAGCACCGGCGATTCTTCCGCCTCCGGTATCGGTGAGCGCAGCGGACAATGCGATCACCTTCACCATCACCAACCCGAACCCGCGGTTCAGCTTCATCAACTGCACGGTGGCGATCCTCAATGCCAGGGATGTCCCCGACGTGATTCGTGATCCGGCAAAGCTGCTCCAGCCTGGCGTGTTGGTGTACCCGACCGTCAGTAACATCCTCGATCTGTTTGCCGTTTCGCCTGGGCAGACGATCACGCGGACCGTCGGTAATCTGCCGGCCGGGGTTTACGCCGTTGCGGGAGCGTGCGTTCGACTACTCGATCCGACCAACCCCACTATCGCGATTCCGCAGGCAGTTGTGGTCGGCGGCTGGTTCGAGGGCGCGGGAACCGGAAGTCTCTCAGGATCTTTGGAGGATCTGGGATACAACACGGTTCAGGACTTGATCGACGCATGGAATCGGATCAGCTCGGGAAGCAGCGGCGGTAGCTTTCAGTTCGAGTACCAAGGTGGCTCGGATTTCGAGGTAGTGGGTCCCACGTCGTAGTAGGTGCAACTCACTTGCGTGCACGATGTCGCCGCACCGCGTCGCGGTTCGCGCACGTGGGGGAGCAGTACCGCTGATTGCCGTTGCGGGAGGTGTCCGCGTAGATGTTGGTGCACTCGTCCAGGGTGCATCGACCTAATCGGTGCATACCGCGGCCGACGAGGTGTAGCGCCGTGCCTACCGAGAAGAGTGCCTTGAGGACCTCGGCGAGCGACTGTTGGGGATCGCGGTAGTGCAGATGCCAGCCGTCGTTCGCGTGGTTGGTCATGCGCGGATACGCCGACGCTTGCTCGAGCATGACGTTCACAAGTTCGGCGCGGGCTGCCTCCTCCGTGACGTCGACGATTTTCGACCACTCGATCAGAAGGTCGAGGGTCTCGTCGAGGTCCTTCTCGGCGATGGGGAAATCGAGAATGATGCCTGCATCGACGCAGCGTTCGACGAGTTCGGCCAAGGTCTCGGGGTTTCGATTGGCGAGGTCGGCGGCCAGCGTCACCGCATATTCGCCGTAAGGGTTGAGATGCACAATGCCATTACATCATGCTCGTTGCATGAAGAAAACAGAGATCACGCCGATCGGTTGCATCCATCGCTGGGAGGTCGAATCCCGGCACCGAACCAGCGAGGGGACGGTCACCTACCTGCGCTGCCATTGTGGGTCGTGGCAGACCTTGCTCGCCGAGTGGATGTCGGGCGGGGCAGCCTCGGCCGTCGCCGCACCGATAAAGGTCAGGTCCAGGTAATGATCAGCTAATCGTTCCGTTTTACCTCCGGCGACATGGAACGTGTTCTAGATTCAGGGTTATCTGCCTCGATGTCGCGGCGCGGACTCTGAAAGGAAAGACAATGCAGTTCAATCTTGCTGACATATTCGAGACCGTTGCCGGCTCAGTCCCTGATCGCGTTGCATTGACTTACGAGGGAGAGAACTTCTCCTACTCTCAGTTGGATGCGGAGGCTAACCGAACGGCCAACCTGTTCGCGCAAGCTGGCATCTCGAGCGGCGATCATGTAGCCCTGTTCCTGAAGAACAGCGTCGAACATGTCACGTCGATCCTCGGGTTGATCAAGATCCGTGCGGTCCCGATCAACGTGAACTACCGGTACACACCCGCCGAGCTCGAGTACATCTTCACCAACTCCGACTCGGTCGCAGTGGTCGTGGAACTCCCCGAGCATCAGCGTGTCCTTGCTTCCCTCTTCGGTGCATGCCCGAAGGTGAAGACGGTGATCGTGATCGGCGAGATCGACGCCGAACTGGTCGCCGCAGCAAAAGCGCATGAAGTTTCTGTGGTTTCGTTCGACGACGCTCGTGAACAGTCGCCGGTGGGGGAGTTCGACGCTCGTTCTGGCGACGACGTGTACCTCCTCTACACCGGCGGGACCACCGGATACCCGAAGGGCGTCATGTGGCGTCATGACGACTTCTTCCGTAAGCCGCTCTCCGGCGGCAATCCGTACGGTGAGGGAGCGCGGCAGGACCTCGCCGAGATTGCCAGTGCTGCAAAGGAATTTCCGGAACTCTCGTTCCTCATTGCTGCCCCGCTGATGCATGGCGCCGCGTTGTACTCGCTGTTCACCTTCCTCACCCTCGGTGCGCGAGTTGTTCTACGACGCGAGTTCGACGCGGAGAAGGTCGTCGAAGCGATCGAGAAGGATTCGGTACAGGTGATCTTGATCGTCGGCGACGGCATGGGACTGCCGTTGGTCGACGAGATGGAACGACGCAAAGACGAGGTCGATTTCAGCACCCTGTTCTCGATCACCTCGGGTGGCGCGATCTGGTCCACGAGTGTTCGGGATCGCATGCTGGCGGTGAAGCCGGACCTGCTGCTGCGGGACAACTTCGGAGCCTCCGAGTCCGGTAACGACGGCGCCTTCTCCATCGACGAGGCGGGCAATCTGCGAATGCCGCCCTCGCCGAACATGATTCTGGTCGACGAGCGCCTCGAAGAGATTCCAGCGGGCTCTGACGACGTGGGCTACATCGCTCGTATCGGAAACGTCCCGCTCGGGTACTACAAGGACGAAGAGAAGACCGCCCGCACGTTCCCGACCCGCGCCGACGGCACCCGCCTTTCGGTGCTCGGCGACATGGGCAAGGTGGAAGCAGACGGCACCATTGTCTTCCTCGGCCGTGGCTCGCAGTGCATCAACACCGGTGGCGAGAAGGTCTTCGCCGAAGAGGTCGAGTCTGCCCTTCACGCACATCCGGCGATCTCCGACGCGCTCGTTGTTCCCGCACCCGATGCGCGCATGGGGCAGCAGGTCGCAGCGGTGATCGCGACCTACCCCGGATCCGACGAGCTGACTCTCGAAGCGGTACAGGAACATTGCCGCAAGACGTTGGCCGGCTACAAGGTGCCGCGCACGATCGTGCTTGTCGATGAAGTCAAGCGAACCCCGGCCGGTAAGGCGGACTACCGCTGGGCGACGACTCTGGCGTCGTCCTAGCGGCGTGGAGTGGGCGACGACGATCTTTCACACGGATTTCACCACGACATAAGAGACATACCGGAAAGATGGTGCAGAGTAAGTCGTTCGCGCCTTGCGTCGTCACTCCACGAAAGGGCCTTGTCTCATGCTCATCATCGGAATACTCCTGTTCGGGATCGTCATCGGAGCGGGAGCCCAGCTGATTCTGGGGAAAACGACCGCACGAGTGGACTGGACCTTCGCGTTCATCGCGGGAATCGGTGGTTCGCTGGTCGGCGGATTGCTCGTGAGTTTGATTGCAGGCGACGGATTATCGTTGCGCCCGAGCGGCATCCTCGGGTCCCTTGCCGGCGCTGTCATCATCACCGCGGGGTGGCAGTGGTACCGCGGGAGGAACGCAACTACAACTACGCGTCCGTCTGATCGCTGATTTCCACAGTTCCGTCAGGGGACGGAGAGCGTCGACATATGAACGAACTACTCGATGAAGTCCTCACCGCACATGGCGGAGTCGAACATTGGCAGTCCATTTCAGCGATCACGGCACGGGGACGTTTGGGCGGTCTGCTGCCTCAGCGCTTCCCAGGCAACAAGTTGGCGAAGTTCACGGTCGAGGTTGAAGTCGCCGAGCAACGCACTGTCCTCCAAGACTTTCCGCGTGTCGGCGAGTGCGCTGTGTTCGACAAGGGGGTCGTGCGGATCGAAACTCGTGACGGCGAAGAACTCGGGAGTCGAACCAACCCACGTTCAGCGTTTTTCGGGTTGAGTGGAGTCCGGCGCAACCTCCACTGGGACGCACTCGACACCGCTTACTTCGCCGGCTACGCCTTTTGGAACTATCTGACGGCACCGCTGCTGCTCGCCCGCGACGACATCACTGTCACCGAAGCCGAACCTTGGCAGGAATCCGGGCAGCAATGGCGACGACTTCAGGCAACATTCGCGCCGGCGATCGATACCCATTGCCGGCAGCAGACCTTCTATGTCGACAACGGTGGCCTCATCCGCCGTCACGACTTCGTCGCCGAACCGGTAGGCAGCTGGGCGAAAGCTGCTCTCTACTGCGACCAGCATCGCGAGTTCGACGGTCTCACCTTTCCCACTCGGCGACGGGTGCTCCCGAGGGGCCAAGGCGGCCGCGTTCTCTCGCGGCCGACGCTCCTGGCGCTCGACTTCGACGACATCGAGATCAAGCGATGAAAATCGGTTCTCGGTTACCTGTTGTCGAGTGTGAACAAACGGAACACGGTCCGCATGCACAGAACGACGCCGACGAAGCCCAGTACCGCACTCACGAGTGCATAGCCCGACAGCTGAGGTGTGAGTTGTGGTCCGCCAGGTACGAACAGCAGGATCGCCGCGACAATCAGCGCGGTCACTCCCGCCGCCATACCCAGGGCGTTGTTCGCCGACCGTCGTAGCCATCGCCTGTCGTCGGGGTGTGCGACCGAGCGAGTGCGAAGTGTGAAGCTTCCCGATGCGATCGAGGTCGCGATCTGGTCGAGCTGACCAGGAAGGCGCCTGACCACCGCGGTTGTGACCGCCGTCGTCGACAGGATTGCCTGCGCGGCTGCAGTCGGGCTGGCGACCTGGGTCAACAGTCGGGGTACTTCGGCCCGAACAGCAGCGACGAGGTCGATCTGCGGATCCAGGAGCCGGAGGGCGCGCTCCAAAGACGCGAGCGAACGGAAAGCGGCGGCGACGTCTCCCGGCACTCCGATTCGGTGTTCTCGAAGCACGGTGAACATTCTCGCGAACGATGCCATGGAAACATTGGGTTGGACACTGAGCAGGGTGATCTCTCGGCCCACCTGGTGACGTAGTGCTCCGCGATCCACTTCGGGCGGTACGTCGAATGCCATCAGCATGGCGTCGACTGTCGCCACCGGATCACCTGCGAGGGCAGCGTTGAGGAGCACTGCGAACAAGATCCGTGTCTCGCCGTCCAGAACCCCTACTGCGCCGAAGTCGAGGAGCCCGACCCGGCCGTCATCGAGGATCATGATGTTGCCGGGGTGCAGGTCCGCGTGAAACACCCCGTGGACAAAGATCCCGTCGAGCAACGACGCAAGAAGTTCGTTGGCGACGCTGCTGCGGGTGTCGCGGTCGAGGCCGGTGAGCGCGGCCTCACCGTCGGAGAGCGGTGTGCCGTGAAGCCGTTCCATCACGAGCACCCGTCCACTACTGAGGTTGGGGTAGATGTGCGGAACGACGATATCCGGGCGGTTCGACATGGTGGAAGAAATCGCGCCGGTATTCGCTGATTCGGTGCGGTAGTCGAGTTCCTCGAGTAGTGACGTGACGAGGCCCCCGGCGAGTCGATGAACTCCGATATCGCGTGCCCAGGGAAAACGGGTCTCCGCGAGCGCCGAAACGCGAAGGAAGATATCGCAATCCACGCTCACTTGTGCGCTCGCCTCGGGACGTTGAACCTTCACCACAACGTCGACGCCTTCAACGGTGCGCGCGGAATGTACCTGTGCGACAGAGGCGGCGGCGAACGGCTCCACATCGAACGACGCGAACACCGACTCTGGTGCGTCGCCGAGTTCCGATGCCAGTAGCTCCGCGATACGGTCGGGATCAGCCGGGCGTGCCGAACTTTGCAGAGAAGAAAGGGCGCGAGCCAACTCGGGTGGTATGAGGTCGTCTCGCGTGCCGAGGATCTGTCCCAACTTGACGAAAGTGACACCGCACCGGTTGATTACTTCCACCAGTGCGTCCCCGAACTGAGGCGCTGACGGCCCAGCACGGAGAGCGGGCCCGCCTCCCGCTCGCACGACGATGCCCATGATCTGGACGTACCGCTTCGTTCGGCGCCACGATTTTCGGCTGCGCCGCAATGCTTCCGACGGACCTGGTAGGGATCCTGTAGGAACCACGACTTCGAGGAAAACCAATGCGGCCAGGCATGCTGCGAACACCCATAGCGCGACAACTCCGAAGAATATGAGTGCTGTTCCCACGCTCACCAGAAGTTGATCGTCCTGGCTGGCAATTCCTGCGAATGTCGCGGCGTAGCCAGACAGGGGGACACCCACCGAGAGCGCTATCACCGCGACCAGAAGTGTTCGTGGCCATCCGACTCTCGTCCCCAGCGTTCGTCGCATCACACCCGCCAGTGCTGCCGCAAGAAATGGCGTCGTGACGATCCAGACCATCAAGTCCATTGCGATAGCGTACGGGTTCGCAATCTGCGATACATCCAGGAAAACCCCGAGCCCACCCCGACTGACGGGTAACAAGCCCGACAGTGCCCAAGCGTCGAACATGCTTGGGCACTTCGGTGTTCATTCGCTCCGATGGCGACTCGTCCTGATCGACCGTCCAAAACTGCGTTCACTGACCATCCGCGAGGCCGAACTACGCATCATGCTCGTCAGCGATGTCCCGGCCCCCTTCGCGCGGAGCTGTACAGCCGAAGAACAGGCTGCGATGGACGCCGAGCAGAAGTGGAACCGAGTGGGCTCCTTTAAAGAATGGGGCCGCCGGTGAACAGGTTGACGAGACTCACCGCGAAGAACTGGACGATCGCTATGGCGGTGGCAAACGGGTCGCCCGCATACGTAGCTTGGTTGACCCATTCGTTGAATGCGTTGATCGAACCCATTGTGATTCCTCCTGAGTAGTGATGGCGTGATTGATTGAAACTGGTGGTATGACACTCGACACGAGGGACGTCAGTACGGACCCGGCGCAGTTGGGCATATGAGGCCACGAAAGGTCAGTGACGAGCGCCGATGGTACGCTGCGGTTGGTTGCCCTCTGCGTTTCGAATGTAGTTCCTCGACTTAGGAATACCGTGAAGGACGGGCGGATTCGGTTACGAGTATCCCGCGACAGACGACATCGTCAATATTACGATGTCGGCAACAAACGCGACGACGGCACCAATCGGATTCTGGACAATCCACGAAATTACTTCAGTCATGTTCTCGGTCCTTCCTTAGCGTAAGACGCGTGATCGAATACTCGACCAGCTATTGCAGTACCCGGCCCCGTTCGGCGAATTAAACCGTTACCGAGGATGATTGGCGCAAATAGATAGATCGCACACCGGGGGCGTTGAATCAACTCGCCCAATCGTTGCACCTCTATGCTCGGGGTTCGATTCGTTACCAACATCTTTCAGAGAAGGGGTGATCAGTCCCATCAGCGATCGGTACCCCGCGTGCGAAATCCTTCTTCGTAAACACCTGCCCAGCAACGTCGTAACGTCAGAGGTGGCAGTTGGCAAGGCCGACCGTCTTCTCGAGATCGTGGCGAGTTTTGCTGGGCAGATGTGACACTACCTCGCGGTCTCGCCGGATCAGTCTTCCTTTCGGACATCGATGGCTGTTCTTCGTGTGGTTGTTACACAATCGACGGAATCGCTGTTGGGGGTGGCGATGCGCAGCTATTTCCCCTACGAACCTTCAGGAATTGCCTGCGACACCCGTGGATACGGATCCTCGATCTCCACCGAGCACAATTCCGTGTGCCGACAACATCGCAGTGCTTCCGACCGGATCGATGCACCCAGAACCAATCGCCGTCACGCACAAAGGGCCAGACGGTTCTGGGAAAGACCCAAGCGCTCCTTCAGTTCCCGGCGATCTGTTGCGCCAGTTCGAGTTCACACCTGATCTAACTGGTCGACGCATAGTGGTGTACCGGTAGCCAAAAGAGTCCCGCCGGTCGGTTAGTGTTGACGGTGAAATACGACGCGGAGGTGACTGTGAGAATCTGGAACTGGTTGATGCTCAAAATTTCAGCAATCGGTGGGTCGCCGAAGTTTCGGAAGATAGTCGACAGTCCGATTTGGGCGGGCGCCAATGACCGCAAGCTCTGACTGAGCGGGCGGCAGATTCTCCAATTTGCAATTGCCGACCTGAAACTGCGAGCACGCTCACGGCCTGCTGCGACGGGAACGCGACTGTCGACCTGAATTTATCCGCAATCGATATGGGAGGGCTTGTGGGAGTCTGGGGTCCGGGAAACTTTGACAGTGACACCGTCGCGGATGGGTTGGGGGCCCTGACCGGTCGAATCGTGGACGACATCACTGCCGAGTTCGAAGACGATTCGAGTCTGGAGCCGGATGAATGGGGCGGGGAGATGGTGCCGGCGTGGCTCGAGATCCTCACCGATATTGCCCAGACGAAACGAGTCGGTGTGACCTTTCCATCGACGCAAGTGCTGATCGACTGGCGCGATCGATATCTGCGCGTGTGGGATGGCTACATTGACGAACTCGAACCGGACGAGGATCACAAGGTCGCTCGACGTGCAGTGCTCGTCCATACCTTTGAACAGGCGGTCGCCCTCGCCGCCGAGCGGGAACAGGCATAAACCTCGCGCGGCCGCGCTACTGACCATAGATCCGTCAGTTCCCCGGTGGAACGACGGTGAACGTGAACCCTCCGGAAGTCATTGCGTTGGCTTCTTCGAACATCGAACAGAGAGCTTCGGCGGCGTCGGTCGCCAATGCTCGGGCGGCGCTGGGGGTTCGACCTCGGGCCGTCACCGCGAGCCCAGGTACGTCCGCATCTGTGATCGTCAGATCGGACTCGTAGTCGGAAGCACTGCCGCCGAGTATCTGCGCGAGTTTTTCAGCAGGAACAGACATGCCGTTGGAGGCTTCCCGTTCGCCGATGTACGCATCGCGCGGGGACCCGTCGTAGAGTCCGGTTCGATTACTACTGAACTGAACTACTGCAGTTTCGGTGAAGGAGATGGTCTTCGTCCACCACAGACCTCCCGCTACGACCAAAATGGCGGCGGCAACGGCCACCATTACCTGACCGCGGCGGTCGGAGAGGAATGTTCTCATCTGTCAGTTGTACCGCCTTGGCCGGCTGATTGACCGGCTTCATCACTACCTTGTCGGCGGCTGGTCCGCGAGATCACGTCCGCTTCGCGTCGTCATGATTGCGGACGAACTTCATGAGTCGGGGAATTACCCGATCAGGTATGTGTCCCAGGATTCCGTGGCCGGTTCCGGCATAAATCTCCACTTCGGCTTCAGATACAAGATCAGCTAACCTCGCGGCCACCCGCTCGGGGCTGGAGACCACCGTCTCAGCGCCGGAGATTACGAGCATTGGAACCGAGATCGACTGCACTTCTGCATCTTTGAGCATTCGTGCCCACCCGACACCGGGCCGGTAGTTCAATGCCTCTGTAACCAAAGCGAACTCGCGATCGCCGATGACGTACCCGGGGGACAGCCAATCGTTGAGCTTGCGAATATTTTTGTCGGTGCGGCGCATACCGGCGCGGACCATCTTCAGCAGCACACGCCACGAGGGCTTGTCGAAGACTCCGCCCGGTTCGATTAGGGTCACACTCGCCAGTCGTTCAGGGGCGTGAAGTGCTACTAGAACGGCGTGCCACGCACCATGCGAGTAGCCGACCAGGTGGACGCGATCGACCCCGAGTTCGTTCAATACCTCGCCCACCCAGGTGGCGAAGTCGGATTCCCCGGTCAATGGAGCGGTCTGCACACTGCGGCCTGCAGTACCGATCGTGTCCAGCGCATAAACGACTCGGTCCCGGCACAGGTCCTCGATGACGATGTGCCATTGCAGACAATTGGCGCCGACTGCGTGCAGCAGGACGATCGGCGTCTCCGTGCCGGTCCCGACCTACGGACATGGGTGGTTCCGAACGATGTCGGCACGTCGAGTTGTGTCGACGGAACCGGCCAGGTGCCCTCCAGTTCTCGGTAGATGCTCTCGTACGCCTGCTTTGATGCTTCGTTCTTGAATCGTCCGATCTTCGGCATGAGCCTCCCTCTCGCTGCATTCAATTTTGATGGTATGACCGTATCACTAATGCGGTACGTGCGTATCATTAACGAGTCAAAGTCATCCATTCGAAAGGGGAAGGACAGCCTCATGCCGCGACTGGTCGACCATGAAGTGAGGCAACGGGAGATCACCGATGCGGTGCGGCGAGTGATTGTCGACGGTGGGCTCGCGGCGGTGACATTTCAGTCCGTTGCTGCCGAGGCTGGGATTTCGGTGCGACTTGTGCAGTACTACTTCGGCACGAAGCGGGAATTCCTTCTCGCGACGCATCAAGCTGTGCGTCAGGATGCGGGTGCTCGCTTGATGCAGGAGTTGTCTGTTCTTGGCGCGGAAGCGACACCCCGCGAGGTTATTTCAGCGTTCCTTGTCGGCATGCTGCCACTCGATCGACAACGTCGGGAGGAAGCGATTGTTCTCGGTGCCTTCCACGCTGCCGCACTGACCGGACAAGGAATCGCCGCCGAGGAAACCCTCACTGCCCCAAGAGAGTTGACAGCGCTCATTTCCGGCCAGCTTCAACGAGTGACCAATCGGGACGCGGTTGCGCCGTCAATGGATCCCGACCTCGACGCCGAGCTCATTCTGGCGGCTGTCGCCGGGCTCGCCCAGGGGATGCTTCCCGGCTACGCCACAGCAGAATTGGCGGCCCAGTTGGTTGAGCGTCTCCTCGATCGCATTCTCGGGCCGACGAGACCTCAGGCCACGAATGAACCCGAAGTCGGCCGCCGTTAGTATTCCGGGATGTCTCCTGTGAACCCAGCGCTCGCCGGCCGGGTGTTTCCCTCGTCTTCGTACCTTGTCGGGCGCGAGAAGATTCGCGAGTTCGCTCTGGCGGTGCGTTCGAGCAATCCCTTGCACCATGATGTCGGTGTCGCCAGGGAGGCCGGGTTCGTCGATGTCATCGCGCCGACAACATTCACAACCGTTGTCCAGCAACGAGCGATCATGGCACTGCTGCGCACACCGGATACTGGGCTCGATCCGACTCGTGTGGTCCATACTTCCGAGAAGATCGAGCATCAGCGTCCGATAGTCGCCGGCGATGACCTGTCTACGACACTGACGATTACAGGGGTGACAGTGCGAGCAGGCAGTGCGATCCTGTCGACAGTTTCCGAGATTCACGACGTGACCGACGCTTTGGTCGCAACGGTCACCTCGACCCTGCTGGCGCGAGGAGAAGGCGCATGACCGTACCCGCCGTGCCGGTTTTCGAAAACCTCGTCCTTGGTGACATCGTCGCGAAGGTTGATCTGGTCCTCACTCGTGATGACCTAGTTCGCTACGCCGGTGCCTCCGGCGACATGAACCCGATCCATTTCAACGACGCAATCGCTGCTGCGGCTGGGCTACCGGGAGTTCTGGCGCACGGAATGCTCACTGCCGGAATTGCTTTGCAGGTCATCGTCGACTGGGTTGGTGACCCGAGCGGTGTGATCTCGTATGAAACTCGCTTTACTCGGCCCGTCGTAGTCGATGCCGTCGATGGTGCTGATCTCTCCATCGCTGCGAAGATCGCGCGGATCGACTCCACAACGCGGACTGTGCGTATCGATGTCACCGTCATGCACAAGGGCCAGACGGTTCTGGGAAAGACCCAAGCGCACCTTCAGTTCCCGGGCGCCTGACAGGATTGCGGGCTGTCACTGGTCACATCGGGACCTACGCATCCGGGCGGGAGATCAACTGCATTGTGGCGCAGCACTACCGGAAAGACACCAACAGCTCGTCCGACGCTTGCATCGGTGCGTATCCGTCGGCGATGACGCGCCGACAGCCGTCGAGTTCGACGGTGAGTAATCGTTCCTCGTTCGTAGGACGGTCCACGTAGATCGTCGACGCCACCTCGGTGGCCACCGCGTCACAGTCGGGAGCGGGTGAAAGTCCGTCGAAGGTTTCCGTCGTAGACGATGTGCCTACGAATTCGGTGGCGGAGAATCGGCAGAAAACGCTGCCCGCCGACAGCGACGTCAGCGCCGCGGTACCTGTTGTGGCTGGTCGGTAGGCCGGCCGGCAATGCGACAGTTCGTAGATCTGGTCGTCGGACAACGCTATTCGGTGTTCGGTACTGCCGACCGGTGTCAGTTCCTTGATGGCGGCCAGGCCACCGGGTTTCGGTAGTCCACACGAATCGGAGGGATACCCCGGCCGAGTTGCTCGGCCTCGATCGTCGACCAACCAGAATTGGTCCAGGACAGCCAGGCTGTAGTTGTCACCGCAGCCTTCGGGGAACCAAGTCTTGTGCGCGGACGAGCGGTTCAGCATTTCCACCGCCCGACTGAAATCGCCCTCCCAACGATGAGCAGAGAAGCTGACGGTTCGGTCGGCTGCCACGTTGTCGCTGACAAACGGGTCGCACGTGACTGCGGCGACGGGTACGAAATCGTCTGGAACCGTCGCCGTTGATGTCGTCTGGAGCGGGCCGATCGGATACGGGGTCGCGCACCCCAGCGTCTCGGCGTCGACTATTGCGGCAACTGGTCGATCGGGGATGGTCACGTGCCAAATGCCGGCAACAGCGAGGATGACGATCACGACTGCGAACCAACGCCAGAGCATGAGCACACCGTATCGTTCCCGATGTACGCCGAGCGGGAACAGGCCTAGTCCTCCGTTAACCGCCGAAGTCCTCGCATCCAAATTGAGTGGATCCAGGTTGCGGCTCGCAGATATGGTCCACTGGTGACGCATCCGAATGGCCGAAACGACAGTCCGATCCTGGTGATTGGTGCCGGTGTCGTCGGCGCGTCGATCGCGTATCACCTGGCGCGCATTGGTCTCCGAGTCACGGTGCTGGACCACGGCTCGGTGGCAGGAGGGGTGACCGGCAACTCCTTTGCCTGGGTCGGCCTCTCGAAGAGTGCCGCAGAAACTTACTCAGATCCGTTCCGGCAAGGCGCTGCAGTCGAATTCGACCGCCTGGAGCGCGAACTCGTCGAGCCAATCGGTGTGCGCCGCAGAGGCGCGATCACCTGGGAAGAGACGGAAGCGGAGACTCGAGCGTTCGTAGATGCTCATCGAGCACTCGGCCATCCCGTCGACCTCATCGGTAAAGAGGAAATCCTTGCTCGTGAGCCGGGATTGCGGACGGCCCCCTCGGTCGCAGCGTACGCGCCTGATGACGGTGGCGTTGACCCGGTTGCGTTCGCTCGATCGCTCCTGCGAGGTGCCGAAGAGTGCGGTGCCACAGTGTATTCCGATGTCAGTGCGCGCGGGGTGCTCACGGAGGGCATGAGAGTGTACGGAGTAATGACTGCCGACGGTCCCGTCTACGGATCGGCCACCGTGCTCGCTGCGGGTACCGCGATCCCTGGACTCGCGGCGTCGGCGGGAGTCGACGTCGAGGTCGACGCCTCCCCGTGTTGCCTCATCAGATTCTCGACGCCCCACCCATTGGTGAACGGAATACTGTCCTCTCCGGATTTCGAGATCCGGCAATTGGACGACACGACACTGATTGCGGCTGAAGATGTTCCGGCCGGGTTCTCCGGAGATGCTCGTGAGCTTGCGGGGCCGACGCTGCACGCGATCCGCAGTCAGCTCGTGGACGGTGACCAAGTGGAACTGATCGAGGCGGTAGTCGCTGACCGTCCCATCCCGCGTGGTGGCCGCCCGCTGCTGGGCTTCGCCGAAGGCGTGTCGGGGCTCTATCTGGCCGCGACGCATCCGGCGATCATTCTGGCCGGAGCAATTGGAGCCCACGTGGCCGGGGACTTCGCCCGAGCGTCGAGCCTGGACGGTTAGACGACGATGCCGGAGCCCGGTTCGACAAGGTCGAGCCGATATTGCGGTTCCTAGTTCTCTCTAGGACACGCGCTAGAGAGCGGGATATTCGTCTACTCGGCTTGTACCGTCGATGGGCATGGACCCCGTGCGCAATCCGTATGCCCCCGGTGCCGGTCAACGCCCGCCGGAACTCGCCGGGCGCGACAAGCAGATCGACGCCTTCGACGTCGTTCTCGAGCGAATTGCGCGTGGCCGCCCGGAACGAAGTGTTGTCCTCACCGGCTTGCGTGGCGTCGGCAAGACCGTCCTGCTCAATCAGTTGCGTTCGGCCGCGATCTCCCGAAGTTGGGGGACCGGCAAGATCGAGGCGCGCCCCGATCAGGATTTACGACGCCCACTCTCGTCGGCGCTGCACATGGCAGTCCGAGAGATCGCGGTCTCCCATCGCGATCCCGAGCGGGTCGAGCAGTTCCTCGGAGTCCTCAAATCGTTTGCCCTACGCGCCACTGCGGACAAGGGAATGCGCGAGCGCTGGCAGCCAGGCATCGATGCACCCGCGATCAAGGGTCGGGCAGACAGCGGCGACATCGAGATCGACCTCGTCGAGTTGCTGCTCGACGCGTCGTCGCTGGCCAGGGATGTCGGCGTCGGGATCGCCATCTTCATCGACGAGATGCAGGACCTCGGTGCCGCGGATGTCTCGGCGATCTGCGGGGCCTGCCACGAGTTGAGTCAGGACGCGGCACCGTTGATCGTCGTCGGGGCGGGGCTTCCGCATCTGCCTGCTGTGCTGTCGGCGTCGAAAAGCTACTCGGAGCGCCTGTTCAGCTACCACCGGATCGATCGGCTCGAGCGGGAAGCTGCAGATCAGGCACTGATTGCGCCTGCTGAGCGTGAGGACGTCGAGTTCACCGAATCTGCGCTCGACGCTCTGTACGAAGCGGCTGACGGGTACCCGTACTTCGTTCAGGCCTACGGAAAGGCCACGTGGGATGTGGCGGCGTCGAGTCCGATCACGTCGGAAGACGTGCGCGTCGGCGCGCCGACGGCTGAGGAAGAACTCGCTGTCGGCTTCTTCGGATCACGGTACGAGCGAGCAACGCCCGCGGAGCGTGAGTACATGCGCGCCATGGCCGATCTCGCCGGTGACGACGGACCCGTCGCAACCGCGAAGATCGCCGTCGAGTTGGGGCGCAAGCCGGCTTCCCTTTCGCCGGCACGCGATGGACTGATCAAGAAGGGACTGATCTATTCGGCAGAACGTGGGTCCATCGGATTCACGGTCCCTCACTTCGGCCGATACCTGCGCGGACAAGCGGAGTGAACGCGCTCGAAACCGCGTGGGATCGGGTGGCGGCGCTCAGTCCCAATCCGCCGGCGTGGGTAGTTCAACTGGCCGCGTTGATCGCCGTGATCATTGTTCTCGAACCACACCTGTGGCGGATCGCCCGTAACGTCGTCACCATCGCACACGAGGGCGCTCATCTGATTGTCGCCGTCCTGGTCGGTCGACGGTTGAAAGGTCTTCGCCTGCATTCGGATACGTCGGGTGTCGCTATTTCGTCGGGCAAACCGACCGGCTTCGGCGTCATTCTGATGACGTTCGCGGGGTACGTCGGACCGTCGATTCTCGGACTCGGCGCGGCCGGGTTGTTGGGCGCGCAGCGTGCGGTCTCGGTGTTGTGGATCGGCGTATTCGTGATCGCGGTGATGATGGTTCTGATCCGAAACCTCTACGGAGTCTTCTCACTTGCCGTGGTGGGAGCCGTGTTGTTCGGACTCGTCTGGTGGGGGACCCAGGAGCAGCAGGTGGCTGCTGCCTACTTCTTGACGCTCTTCCTGCTCTTTGCCGGACCGCGCCCGGTCGTGGAACTTCAACGGCAGCGAATGCGGCGAGGCGGGGCACCGGACTCGGACGCCGACCAATTGGCCAGGCTCTCACCGATACCCGCGATCGTCTGGGTCGGTTTGTTTCTGCTCGTGAACGTCGCGGTGCTCGTGCTCGGCGGATGGTGGATCCTGCGCCCGGTGGGTGGCTGACCGCATTGATCAGTTGTCCTGACGGGACAACTGATCAACGATTATTGATGCTCCGCGGCCGTAGTCATCGCGTGAAGGCGCTCATATCGTGGAAGTCGACGAGTGGTCGTGCCGGGACTTCCCGCGGCCACAACCGCAGCGACGAAGACCGTCGACGATGACAAGGATTCGTTTTGGACGACAAGAACTTCCGCGGACGAACCGCGATCATGTCCGGGGGAAGCCGTGGCATCGGACTTGCCATCGCCCGTGCGATAGCGCGCCGCGGCGGAAACGTCGTGTTGCTCGCCAAGACCGATACGCCTGACCCCCGGTTGCCCGGAACAATCCACACGGCTGTGGACGAGTTGAACGAGCTTGGGGGTCATGCCGTTCCCGTCGTCGGTGACGTGAGGAACGACGACGACATCGCGCACGCCGTCGATGCAGCGGTAGAGCACTTCGGTGGTATCGACATCGTGGTCAACAACGCGAGCGTCCTCGACATTTCGAAAACCGAAGACCTCGCGATGAAGCGATTCGATCTGATGCAGCAGGTCAACGTCCGTGGCACTTTCGCGCTCACCCGAGCGTGCCTTCCGTACCTTCGGGTTTCGGCCAACGCGCACGTATTGACGCTGTCGCCACCGCTCAACTTTTCGCCGCACTGGTTGGGTGCTCATCCGGGCTACATGCTGGCCAAATACGGAATGACATTGGCGGCCTTGGGTATCGCCGCGGAGTATTCAGGTGCACCGATTTCGAGTAATTGTCTGTGGCCGGAGACCATGATCGCCACGGCGGCCGTCGGAAACCTGCTCGGGGGAGACGAAAGTATCGATCACTCGCGTTCACCCGAGATCATGGCTGATGCGGCTATCGAGATTCTCGGACGTCCCGCCGGCACGGATACCGGTCGGACGGTGCTCGACGTCGATGTCCTGCGCGAGGCGGGGATTTCGGACTTCTCGCAGTACGGCGGTCAGTCACCGTTGGCTATCGACATTTTCGTCGATGCTCCAATTCCGTGATCTCGGGCGATCTACAGGTATCTAGCCAAATCGCTAGATACCTGTAGATCTTCCTCACGCCACCTCGTGCTCGCCGCCCGGGGCAACCTTCTGAAGTCCGCGATATGCGTCGCTGGCACTTTGGCGACCACCGATGACGGCCTCGACCTCCGCGGCAATCGGCATGTCGACTCCGTATTCGCGAGCCAGATCCATGACGGTAGGGGCAGTTTTTACTCCCTCGGCGACCTGGCCGAGCTTGGCGACCGCCTCCTCGACGGTCAATCCCTGCGCCAGAGCTTCGCCGACGCGACGGTTGCGAGAAGTCGGAGCCATGCAGGTGGCGATCAAATCGCCGACGCCCGTCAAGCCGGCAAAGGTGCGCGGGTTGGCGCCCATCGCTTCACCGAGTCGGGTCATTTCGGCGAGACCGCGCGCGAGCACCATCGCACGAGTGTTGTCCCCGACTCCCAGGCCGTCGGCCATGCCCGAGGCGATGGCAACGATGTTCTTGAGGATGCCGCCGAGTTCACAGCCGAGCACGTCGGTGTTGCGGTAGACACGGAAGACCGACGACGCGAACAGGGGTTGCAGCGCGGCGGCGACGCGATCGTCCTGGGTGGCCACGACCGATGCCGCGGCCATGCCGTCGACGATCTCTTTGGCGATGTTGGGGCCCGCGAGCAGTCCGACGGGATGGCCGGGCAGGCACTCGGCGATCACTTCGGTGGGGCGCTGCCGGGTGCCGGGCTCGAGGCCCTTGGACAGTGACAACACCGGGACCCACGCCCGAACCTCGTTGGCGATCTCGGCGAGGGTGGCGCGAACGGCGTGCGAAGGCACCCCACATACGAGTACGTCCGCTTCACGAGCGGCTTCGACCAGATCCGAGGTTGCCTTGAGTCCCTTGGGAAGTTTGCGCTCACCAAGGTATTTGGAGTTGGTCCGTTGCGAATTGATCTCGTCGGCCGCTTCGGAATTTCGTGCCCACAGCAGGGTGGGAGTGTTGCGGGCAGCGAGGCCGGCCACCGTGGTTCCCCACGATCCGGCACCGAGGACGACGACGCGTACCGGGCGGGCCATCAGAGTGCGCTGTTCTGGGTAGCGAGTGCTGTCATGGCGCCAAGCGTTCCACTTGCGGAGCAGTTGCGGGCCAATTCCGGCGAGTCTGTGGCTCGACTTACAGATGAGGCGGCGGTTCGGGGCTTTCGCGCATTGTTTCGACCGCTTCTGCGGATTCCGCGACGATCGAGCGCATCGCGGTTTCTGCAGCGTCGGCGTCGCCGGACTGAATGGCTGATGCGACCACTCCGTGCAGGTGAATCGCTTCGGGGTCGGCTTCGTGGGGCATCAAGGAGTGGCGTGTGCGGCCTTCGAGTATCTCGACGACGATCTGCGACATCGCCCGCAGCATCGGGTTACCGGAGGCGGCGAGCAGGGTGCGGTGGAAGTCGGAGTCATGGCCGAGATAGGCACCGGTATCGGCAGCGCGAGAGGTAGCTGACATGCCGATGACGGCTGCGGTCAGAGCGCCGCACTGCTCGGGTGTTGCGCGAGTTGCGGCCAGTCGCGCCGCCAGGGGCTCGATACCGGAACGGAGTTCACTCAGGATCGAAAGCTGCTCGAACCGATCAGGACCGGCCAGTTGCCAGCGGATGACATTGGGGTCGAGCGAGTTCCAGTGTTCGGAGCCCAGGATGGTGATTCCGACGCGTCGACGAACCGAAGCCAATCCGAGAGATTCGAGAACGCGGACAACTTCGCGGATGACGGTTCGCGACACGTCGTAGCGCGTTGCCACCTCGTCGGCGGAGATCGTGGTTCCCGGGGGGAGCACACCACCGACTATGTCTTGGCCGAGCTGTTCCAGCATCGAGTCGTGTAACTGCTGAAACGGGACAGAAGGCATACGTAGATCGTCCCATGCGTATGGAGTAAGCCCGGTGCAAGGCGAATAAATACTACAAATTAGTGTCTGCTCTTGAAATTGTAGGTTAATTAAGGAACAGTGACCTCAATCACTCATCGGACTGGGAGTCCCTATGAACACCACAGCATTGCTGGCGGCCGAGGTCGTCCCCGCTGGTAGCGACGCACGATTGATCATCGCTGCAGTCGCCGGCGTCGCGGTCATCATCGCGCTGATCACCTGGCTCGACCTGCATCCCTTCCTCGCGCTGTCCATCGGCGCGGTAGGTGTCGGTCTGGCGGCCGGCCTCGGTTCGGCAGAGTCGGTTGCAGCATTCGCCACCGGTTTCGGATCGACCATGGGAAGCGTCGGAATCCTGATCGGTTTCGGCGCGATGTTCGGCAAACTCCTCGCCGATTCCGGTGGTGCCGACCGAATCGTCGACACACTGGTCGGCCGCTCCAGCACCAAGGCACTCCCGTGGACCATGGCTCTGGTCGGCGCTGTCATCGGTCTGCCGATGTTCTTCGAGATCGGTCTCGTTCTGTTGATGCCGGTCATCATCCTCGTCGCGCGGCGATCCGGATTGTCCCTGATGCGCATCGCGATCCCCACCCTCGCCGGCCTCTCGGCCATGCACGGGTTGGTTCCCCCGCACCCCGGGCCGCTGGTTGCAGTCTCGGCATTGAACGCAAACCTCGGCCTCACGCTCGCGCTCGGTGTCCTCGTCGCGATCCCCACTGTTGTTCTCGCCGGACCGGTCTTCAGCAAGTACGCAGCGCGGTGGGTCGACGTGAAGGTTCCGGATCTCTTTGTCACAGGCGAAGATCGAGGTGAAGAAGAGAAGCAGCAGCGCCCTTCGTTCGCGGCGACTCTCGCAGCGATCCTCCTCCCGGTCGTTCTCATGCTGGGCAAGGCATTCGCCGACGTGATCGCACCCGATTCCGAGGCACTCCCCAAGTCCGTCCTCGACTTCCTCGGAACACCCGTTGTGGCTTTGGGTCTCGCGGTTCTGGTCGGAATGGTGCTGCTGGGTCGCGGCGGCGGAATGGACCGCAAGGCCATCTCGAAGTCACTCGAGAGTTCCCTACCTCCCATCGCAGGCATCTTGTTGATCGTCGGCGCCGGTGGCGGTTTCAAGCAGGTCCTGATCGACACCGGTATCGCCGGAGTGATCGCCGACGCGATCAAGGGCAGCAGCCTTCCCGTGCTGTTCCTGGCCTGGCTGGTAGCGGTATTGATCCGCGTCGCAACGGGTTCGGCAACGGTGGCAACGGTGACGGCGTCGGGCATCCTCGCTCCGGTTGCGGCAGACCTCTCGTCCGCACATGTCTCGCTGATGGTCTTGGCGATCGGTGCGGGCTCGCTCTTCCTCTCGCACGTCAACGACGCCGGATTCTGGTTGGTGAAGGAGTATCTGGGCGTCAGCGTGGTACAGAACCTCAAGACCTGGACCGTGATGGAATGCATCATCTCGGTATCGGGTCTGGCCGGAGTGCTCGTGTTGAGCGCATTCATCTAGGTAGGCGAGCACATGAACAGCGAAGCGGCACAGCAGAAGCAGTATCCCGTGCTCGTCCTGATGGGTGTCTCGGGTTCGGGAAAGTCGACGGTCGGCGGCATGCTCGCCGGAGCGATGGGCTGGGACCTTCAAGAAGGCGACGATCTGCACCCGCAGGCGAACATCGACAAGATGGCGACCGGGCATCCGCTGAACGACGACGATCGCTGGCCCTGGCTCGACAAGATCGCCGTCTGGATCAAGAGCCATACCGACGCCGGTCAGCCGGGCATCGTCACGTGTTCGGCACTCAAGCGCAGCTACCGCGACGTCCTTCGCGGTGAGCACGTCGTATTCGTGCACCTCGCCGGTTCGCGGGATCAGATCGGCCAGCGATTGACCGCCCGCCTCGATCACTACATGCCCGCCTCGCTCCTCGACTCCCAGATCTCGACACTCGAGGCAGTCGACCCGGACGAGCAAGCCATTGTCGTCGACGTGGGCGGGAGTCCCGCCAAGATCGCGGAGGAGATCCTGCGACGGGTGGAGACGTTCGAATACTGAGCATGCCAGGCGTGTAAGCACCCGAGGTTCGGGTTACGGTGCATGGGTGACTGCTGCTGCTCAGACGGCCTGATCGTGACCGACTTCGACTTCCACAGCGTCTGGACGCTCCAGGCCTCTGCCGACCGCGTCTACGCCGTTCTCGCGGACGCCGAGCGGTATTCGCAGTGGTGGCCTCAGATACGCCGAGTCCGGGCGACCGACGAGCACTCGGGCTCCATGGCCATCCGCAGCGCTGTCCCTCTGACCCTGCTGGTCTTCGGACGACGCGAGGTCGAAGACCCCATTGCCCGCCATCTGCAAGTGCGTCTCTCCGGGGCAATGACCGGGTGGAGTAGCTGGGTGGTACGCCCCGCTGAATCTGGCTGCGTCGCCGACTTTCGGCAACAAGTAGCGGTGTCCGGAGCGCTCGGTCTGGCCTCGAAGATCGCGAAGCCGGTATTCGAGTGGAATCATGAAGCGATGATGCGTGGCGGGCACCGCGGACTCTCCGCTTATCTCTCCCAGCCGTGATTGCGAGCCGAACTTGCACATACTCGAGTAATTCATGCCTACCCGTCGTGTCGTTTTGACGCAGCGTCAGTTATCGTTCACAACAGCAGTCGACAAGTATGTGTAACTCACATGCACAAAACGTCTTGACCTGGGAGGACGCTATGCGGACGCGAGATTCGACGGTATGGCATTGGAACGTGAGTCCCCGAGCGCGGGTTATCTTCTGTCTGACCAGGACGTTCGTGAAGCCGATGTTCACCCTCTGGCCGACCACCGAACGCGGCATCCGCCAACTCGAGCGACTCGACGCGATGGCGGACAAACTGCCGAAGCCGAAGAACCTCGACATCGAGCCTTTCACGCTTGGTGGTGTGCCAAGCGAGAAGGTGCAGCATCCACGCAAAGCGCAGGGCGAGTTGGCCGGAGCCACGATCCTCTACTTCCACGGCGGGGGATTCGTCTTCTGCGGTCTGGCAACGCACCGAGCACTGTGCGGTTTGCTCTCGGCGAAGGCCGGAGTGCCGGTGATCTCCGTGCGCTACCGTCAGCTGCCGGAAGGTTCCATCGGCACCTCCGTCAAGGATGCGATGGCCGCGTACGCTGCGTTGCTCGAGACAGCGGAAGACCCGAACAAGATTGTGCTTGCCGGTGATTCGGCGGGCGGTTACCTGGCCATGAAGGTCGCCGAAATTGCCGCACTGCGCGGAATCACGCGGCCCGCTGCCGTGGTGGGATATTCCCCTCTTCTCAACGTGAACCTCGAGGACCACGATCCCGATTTCATGAAACGCGATGCCTACCTACCGATGTCACAGGTCGAAAAGCTCAAGGACCGGTGGCTGGAGGGTCCGGACGAGATTCCTGGTGCGCAGTCTCCGATCAACGCCGACGCCAGTCTGATTCCGCCGTCGTTCCTGGTGGCCGCCGAATACGAACTGATGCGTCCGGACGTCGAGATCATGACCGAAAACCTGATCAAGGCAGGACAAGCCGTCGAAACGCACATCTGGAGTGGGCAGATCCATGCTTTCCCGGTGATCGGCAAAGCTCTTCGGGAGGGTAAGGCGATCGTTGATCTCACGGTCAAGTTCCTCGAGCGAACGATGGCCTCGCAGAACCAGATCAGCGCCTGAGGTGTTTGTCAGCCGATCGACGTGAGTGTTGCGTAGTCGTCGTTGTCGAGAACGCCGTCGACGACTGCGCGAACTTCCGAGGCATGCAACGTGATCGAACCGCCGTGGTTGTCGAGGAAGGCGGTATCCGCGGCGTCTCGCCCGGTCGAGATCCGCACAAGATTGCTGCGCGGCGCCAATTGCGTTGCGTCGACAACGCGCCACACGTTGTCGATACTGGCTTCGACGACGGCGTGAAAATCCATCGGATCGCAGCCCGGCGCGTAGACGGCCACCAGGCGAGCGGGAATCCCCACCGCGCGTAGCAGCGAGATGGTCAGGTGCGAGTAGTCGCGGCACACTCCGGCGCCGGCCAGCAAGGTGTCTACCGCACTGTCGGTGCCACGGCTGGTGCCCGGGACATAACTCAAATGTGTACTCACCCAGCGCGTGACTTCGAGGAGGAGTTCGGCCGGGGGAGTGGCGAGATCGAATTGCCCGGCGACAAAACCGAAGAACTTGTCGGCCTCGGCATAGCGACTGGGGCGCAGATATTTCGACACGTCGTAGTCGCCGACCGACGCCGGTTCTGCGCGGCCGATGACGGTTGCGTCGTAGCTGACGATCAGTTTGCCTGGGGCGCAGTCGAGTAGGTGAATCCGGGTGCCGTGTTCGGCGATGACCTCACGGGGTTCGATCGGATTGCCGTCATGGACGAACGACATCGTTTCCAGCAGTTCGACACCCGGCGCGCGCGTCACCGCGATCTTGAACTCCAGGTTGGTCGCCTCGTCGATCTCGATGTCGAGCAGGGCGGCGACGGTACGTTTCATCGGATCATCTTTACACCGAATTCGGACACCCACCACCTGGGAGGATTGTGACAGTGCGATCAGGCTTCGGGATAGTCGACGTCGACGCCGCTGCTGAGGTCGCTGCACTCCACCAACTCCACGCCGTGTTCGCGTAGATAGGTGTTGGCGCCGCCGTCCCCGGTGAGTGACTCTGCAAGCGTCGGCCAATGGTCGCGTCCGATCAGGACAGGATGGCCGGGCCTTCCGTGAAAGACAGCTCTTCGCAGTATGTTTCGTGATGGGATGCCCTGACCCGCGATTCGCGTCACGGTGTCGGTGTTCAGGTCCGGGACATCGACCAGGGAGATCGCTGCCGCCTCGGCACCCTCGATCTGCATGGCTGCCTCGAGTCCGCAGCGTAGTGATGCGCTCATTCCCCGTTCCCAATCCGATTTCACCACAATGACATCGGCGGTGGGCAGCAGTTCGACGGCGTCCTCGGCCTGTGCGCCGAGAACCACGATGACCGGTGAGAGTCCGGCGGACTGCAGTGTCGCCACCCCGTGGCGAAGCCAAGGCTGGCCGTCCGTGCCCGTAACGAGAGCTTTCGGTTTGCCCATGCGGGATCCGGCCCCGGCAGCCAGCAGGATCCCGCACGTCGACATGATTATGCTCCGGTGACCCGCGGGCGCAGCCACTCGATCAGATCGTTCAGAACCTCTTCCTGCTCAGGCTCATTGAAGATCTCGTGATACAAGCCGTCGTACACCTTCAAGGTGACGTCCGAAGAACCGGCCAACTCTGCTACGAGCTTGCTGCCGGCGGGGTCCGTCAATCGGTCGTCCGAGCCGTGTTGAAGCAGTACGGGAATGGTGAGCGATGGCAGGCGCGCCGGGAAGCCTTCCGCGGCGGTGATCATGCCGCGCGCAATTCCGGCAGGAACCTTGCCGTGGTGAACCAGCGGGTCGGCGTTGTACTTGTCGACGACCTTCTGATCACGCGATACGGCAGCCGCTTCCAGGTTCTCGACAGGCACGTCGGGGAGGTACTTGCCGACGATCTTGCCCAACTGCATCACGATCTTCGGAGTGCCGGTTGCGATGATCACAGCAGGTCCGGACAGGGCGAGCGCTTTGAGATCGGCCTGATGGTCGAGGGCATAAGAAAGTGCGATTGCGCCTCCCATACTGTGGCCGAGCAGGAACTTGTCCTTGCCGGGATGTGCCGCCGTCACGATCGAGAACAACGTGTGGACGTCGTCGGTGAAGTCGGAGAATTCCTTCAGGTGAACGCGCTTGCCGCCAGAGCGCCCGTGTCCGCGATGGTCGGGTGCGTACACGATGAGCCCGAGTTCCCCGAGCCGCGCAGCAACATGGTCGTAGCGCCTCGCGTGTTCGCCGAGTCCGTGGCACAGGACAAGAACCCCGGTGGGTTCGCGGTCCGGTGTCCACACGTCGTAGACGATCTTGGTGCCGGCTACTCCGGTGAACGACGACTCTTCGTGCTGCATTGTTGCGCCCTCTCTGCGACCGGTTCCGGTACGCGGATTCTCACATGCTATTCGCCCCGTGGGCAGGGCGCGGGTGTTCAGGGTGTGAGGTCGTCGAGGAAACTTCGACACTTGTTTGTTACGGCTGGTTACATTAACTTAGGGGCGTGACCGGACAAACCGTTGATCGTTCCGACCCTGTTCCAGCCACCCGCTCGCGCCGATTGTGGCGACCCGCGGTTCGGGCCTTGCTGGACGGCGCGCTACCGCTGATCGACAAGCGAATGGCGGAATCGGTACGCCCGTTCGATCGGCCCGAGATGATGCGTCCGCACCTGGCTTCGCGGAAGTTCGCGTGGACGCACTACGGGATCTTCGTTCCCCGGCTGCCAGGGCCTTTCCGTTACCTCAACATCATGACGTTGATCGGTGCAACCGGGACGGTGGTGTTCGACAACGACTATCTCGCTGCACCCGACGCGCGAAACACTGCAACCGTGCTGAGTTCTACCGCAGCGCCGGGGCATCACTTCTATCGGGCGTACGACGCGGCCGATGAGTGTGCGTTCGAAGAAGATGGTTCGCGAATCGCCTTCGGTGACAACCTGATCATCGACAACAGCTATCCGAAGTTCCGTGTCACCGGACGATACGACTCTTTCGACGTCGATCTCGAGATCGTGGCATCAGATCAAGCGTCGTGGTTCGTGCGCAATCCCGTCTACGACCACGTCAGTCTGCTGGCGCAGTGTTCCGGGACGATCTCGAGTCCGGATGGCCCGGTGAGTATTTCGGCTCCGTGCACCGTCGAATACGCGCGGTGTATGACACCGCAATCGTTGACCCGCCGCGCCCTTCCCGAGTCCTGGAAGCTCCCGGCCGATTTCTTCACCTACCAGATCGTTCAGCTCGACGACCGGCATCAATTGTTGCTCACCGATGTTCGAGCTTCAGGGGTTACGGCGTGCAAGCTCGCCTACATTCGGACGGTGGACGGCAGCGCAAGAGTCTTCGACGATGTGGTGTTCGACGTACTCGAGTACGCTGACGCATTGCATGTCGACCCCCAGGGACGTGAGATGCGTGTGCCGCGCGTACTGCGTTGGCAGGTACGCGATTACGGCAGGGCGATTGTCGAGTTCGAGGCCGAGATCGACTCGGAGTGGCGCTATGGCCACGGTAAGGGATACGTCGGCGCGTACACCTACCGGGGAAGCTTCGACGGTGCGTCGATCAACGGCACCGGTTACATCGAATGGGTGGACTGCGAAGTGTAAGGCACCTAGTGTGTATCGGTGCCTTTCGTAGACCCCGCCTCGCTGACGACTCGTCCGCAGAAGATCCTTGTCGCGGGGACCTCGGGCGCCGGAAAGACGACTCTCGCCGGTCGAATCAGGCAGCTTCTCGGGATCGAACACACTGAGTTGGACTCGCTGTTCCACGGGCCCGACTGGGTTCCGCTCGAGAGTTTCGAAACCGAAGTACGACGCTTTTCCAGCGAGCCGGCCTGGGTGACCGAGTGGCAGTACGGCGCGGTGCGTGAGCTTCTGGCCGAGCGTGCGGACCTGATGCTGTGGTTGGATCTGCCTCGGCGGACGGTGATGCGCCAGGTGATCACACGAACCGTGCGTCGGCGATTGCAGCGAGAGGTGTTGTGGAATCGCAACATGGAGCCGCCACTGCACACCATTCTGTTCGATCCGGATCATGTGGTGCGCTGGGCCTGGCGAAGCGACGGACGCAACGGCGAGCGTATGGCCACGGTCCTTGTCGATGTGCCGTCGCTGCCGATAGTTAAGCTGCGCAGTCGAGACGAGATCGAGGCTGTGCTCGAAGTCCTCGGCCGTCTGCCCTCAGATCGTCTGAGCTAGGCGAAATCCCAAGTCGTCGATAGCAAACGTCGGGTGGCTTCGCCTCCTTACGGTAGCGCCGCAACCGCGCTCACTTTCGGCCCAACTGCCGCCGCGGAAGATCCGGTACGTGCCGTAGACCTCGGGGTCGTAGAGATCCCAGCACCATTCCCAGACATTGCCGATCATGTCGTACAGGCCCCAGTTGTTGGGTGCCTTCATCCCGACGTCATGTGCTCGTCCTTCTGAATTGTCGCTGTACCAGGCAATCTCGTCGATTTCGCCGTAGCGGTAGCCGGAGGTGCCGGCTTTGCACGCGTACTGCCACTCGGCCTCGGTGGCGAGTCGGTAGCCGGTTGCCGCCCGGTCCCACCGGGGAGACTCGGTGTCGATGTCGTGATACGCGGGCGACAGACCGTCCGCGACTGACAGTGTGTTGCAGGTTGCGATGACGTCTTTCCACGAGAGGTCGACCGCGGGTTTGCTCGGATCGTCCGCTGAATCTCCGTGAAGCAGTGCCCTGGTGGTGAGATGACGAGCGAGGCGGAATGATTCGACTTTCGAGGTCCACGCAGTGCCTTTGCGATCGTCTCTGAGATGCACCTCGCCGGCAGGGATCTCGATCATCAATTCCGCTGCTCCGGTCATTCGTTCATCATCGCAGAGGTTGTCGCTCACCCGGGGAGACGCTCGAACGCAGCTTGTGGGTCAAGGCCGGTACGCATGCGCCATGCGGTCAGTGCAAGCCCGAGACACACCACCTGCGCAGGATCGTCGAGGGAAACTCCCATCAGCTTCTCGATACGAGTGAGCCGTGCATAGAGCGACTGGCGCCGAATGCCGAGGAAATCCGCGGTTCTCGCCTTGCCACCCCGGTGTGCGAGGTACGCGTCGAGTGTCCGGACGAGATCGGCGGAATGTGCTGTGTCGTAAGCGATCAGCGAACCGAGTTGCTCCGTGACGAACGAGGACAAGGAAGCGGGCGTCGTGCCGGCGGCGAGCAGTCGTTGGACGCCGACGTCCCTGGCGAGGATCACTCCGGTCCGGGTGCCGAAACGCCGTGCGATCTGGACGACTTCGCGAGCTTGCGCGACCGCCGCACCGACGCCCGACAGATCCTCGACCGGCGTCGCCACTCCGAGCGTGCGTACCGCGGAACCGCCCGGCCCGCGGCGTAGCAGCTCGTCGGCTTCGGTGAACGCAGTCCGCACTCGAGCGGGGGATGCGGACGCCCACCCATGCGCGAGCACGATGACGTGATTGGCCGCAGTCCCGACGACACAGGAGCCGAGCACGGCCCGTACGGCGTCGCGTACTTGGTCAGCGAGCTCTCGAACCGGCGTTTGCCGATCGATGTCGACAGCGGCGACGAGGACGTGGTGCCCCTCCGACAACGGCGTCCACCCGGCCGCTGTCAGTCGCTCGGACAAGTCGCCGTGCGATGTGAGCACACCTCCCACCACGTCGGTGATCACCGATTGGGCGAGTGACTGTCTTGGGCCGAGATCGCCGTGACGGCCGAGTTCCAGAGCCACCGCGACGGCGGCGCAGTTTGCGACGGCGGTTCGGCGTGTAGTTGCGGGCCCGCACAGGACAAGTCGACCGAGTGAGTTCGTCGGACCGCGTACGTCGTGGATCGTGCGTTCGGTCTCGGATCGCTCTGCGCCGGTTGTGCTGCGCTCGACGGTTCTGCCATCCGCGTCGAGGAGATCGACGCCGCACCCCGCGAGTCGTGACACCTTGTCGAGCAGCGCGGTCATACCCTGGCCTGCCACCACGAGACTCAGAAGTTCTTGCCAGACAGGCTCGCCCGCCTGTGCCGAACCGAGAGTGCGGCGGAGCATGAGGTCGTGAAAGTCTTCGACCATCCGCTCGAAGGGCACTACTGCGTGCAGGGCCAAGAACGCGAGCCCGCGTCGGCGCGATGCTTCGACGAGTTCGGGAGGGGCCGTGAGGAACGAGCGGCCGACCTCCATCGCGAGCGCGACGCATCCCGCGTCCGCCAACTGGTCGATGTAGGCGGTGAGCTGCTCGGGAGATCGCCCGTGCAGACCGAGGCCCGTGGTCAGGAGGACCTCACCTCCGGACAGCAGCCCACCCATCTCGTACACCTCGGACGAATGGACCCAGCGGACCACCGCGGTATCGACGTCGCCCGCGAGCACCTCGATTGCGGCGGCCTTGAACGAGGGCATCGCAAGAACTTGTCGCAGAGTCGGGAGCATTTCTATATCGTCCGCCGAGGGGGCACTTCGTCATAGAGCTAGTTCTGCCGAACTGACAGGTTGTCCCTTGTCGGGCTGTTACCACCGTGGTCGGATTGTGACACGAGCCACAATCGACGATTTTGGTCAGACTCCAGGAGCGCACATGAACCACCCGGCACACACCGATGAGCATTTTCTCGGACTTGCGATCGAACAGGCGAAGATCGGTTGGGAGGAGGGCGGCGTGCCGATCGGCGCGGCGCTGATTCACCGCGGCGAGGTTCTCGCAGTCGGACGCAACCGCCGGGTCCAGATGAACAGCGCCATCCGTCATGGAGAGACCGACTGCATCGAGCGCGCCGGACGACTGCCGGCCTCGGTGTATCGCGAGTGTGTCCTCTACACGACTTTGTCACCGTGCTTCATGTGCGCCGGAACGGCGCGCCTGTACGAGATCCCTCGAATCGTGGTCGGCGAAAATCGTTCCTTCGAGGCGTCGGAAGAATGGTTGCGCAGCAGCGGAATTCAGGTCGACGTCGTCGATGACGCGGAGTGTGTGGCACTGATGGACCGCATGCTGGCCGAGCGCCCGAGCCTGTGGCTCGAAGACATCGGCGAAGTTGTATGAGCAGCGCCGTCGAACCTGCCACGGCCGCAAGCGATTCGGAGAGTGCGGGTCACCCCGTCGATCCGGACTATCCCGTTAGTCCGGTTCCGCTTCATGCACGAAAGCCGTTCTTCTCGCTCGCGGTGGTGTTGCTGGGGTTCACCATCTTCACTCCGACGATGTTGGCCGGAGCAGCGCTCGGTACCGCGTTCTCGTTCTGGAAACTGATGGTGGTGATCGCCGCCGGATCCGCCATCTTGGGGGTCTACGTCGCCATGATGGGGTTCGTCGGAGCCCGAACCGGGCTGACAACAGTTGTGATGGCGCGCTACAGTTTCGGCACCCGCGGGTCCAAGCTCGCTTCGATCCTGCTGGGCGGTACCCAGATCGGCTGGTACGGAGTCATCATCGGCACGATCGGCGATCTCACCGCGCAGGCATTGGGCTGGGATTCCTATCTCGCGCGGGCGTCGGTGATGATCGCGGCGAGCATCTTGATGTGCATCACCGCCTGCTACGGCTACCGCGGAATGTATTGGGTCTCGCTCGTCTCGACGCCCTTGATCCTGGCGTTGGCCTGCTGGGTCGTGTTCCGGTCCCTCGAGGAAGTCGGTGGGTTCTCCGGCCTGGTCTCGGTTCAACCGCAGACGACCATGACGATCGCGCTCGCAATCACCACTGTGGTCGGCACGTTTGTATCGGCGGGAACGCAAGCGCCCAACTGGACCAGGTTTGCCCGTTCCGGATCACAAGCGGTGTGGGCCTGCGTTATCGGGTTCCTCCTCGGAAACGGATTGATGATCCTGTTCGGTGCCATCGGAGCTATCACGTTCCACGAAGGTGACTTCGTGCTGATTCTCTACAACCTCGGGCTTGTCGGCTGGGGCCTGGTCTTGCTGTTCGGGAACCTCTGGAAGAGCAACGCCGACACCGCATACGCCTTCGGGGTGGCCGGCGCCGAATTGTTCAGAAAGCCCCGCAAGACCCCGTTCGTCATCGGTGGGTGTGTGATCGGCACGGCGCTCGCTCTGACCGGTGTGCACAACCATCTTGTCGACTATCTGAGCCTGCTCGGAACGTTCATCCCGCCATTGGGCGGTGTGATCATCGGGGACTTCCTGTGCCGCTGGCGGCGCGGCATTCCCGAGGGTTACACCCCGCAGCCGGTCCACTGGCGAAACCTCGCCGTCTATGCCGTCGCAGCCTTCCTCGCTTGGCTTTCCGGTGAGTTCGAGGTGGGAATCCCGCCGCTGATCGGAATCGTGGCAGCAATTGCTCTGACGATGTTCCTGCACAGGGTGTTTGGCAACAGCTCGGCAAATCGGGAGGTCTCGACCTCCACCGTCTGAATCGTGCGTCAGGCACCAGCGAGCCCCCGGTGGTTTCGACCCCGCCGGGGGCTCGCGTAATTGATGGAAAGGGCAGTCGATTCCGTTTCAACCGTCAGCGCAGAACAGGCAGGTACGGTGCCTCGATTCCCTGCTCTTCGAACGCAGTCAGCGCCGAGCGTGCAAATGCGCGCTGGACTGCCCACTGGCGCCCAGGCTTGACCTGCGCCGTCACTCGAATGGTAATTGCCTCGGCAGTAACCGAATTGACTCCCAGCATCTCCGGCTTGTCGATCATGTCCGCCCTGATCGGTTCGGACTCCGCCGCCTCGAGGACAGCTCGCGTCGCCACCTCGCACGCTTTGTGCACGTTCGCATTGTGGGCGATGGGGAGATCGAGAACTGCAGTGGCGTAACCCTGACTCATGTTGCCCACTCGCAGGATTTCGCCATTGCGGCAGTACCACAAGGTGCCGTTGGCATCTCGAATCGTGGTGACACGCAGGCCCACTGTTTCGACGGTGCCGACCGCGTCACCGAGATCGACGACGTCGCCGACACCGTACTGATCTTCCAGCAACATGAAGATGCCGGAGAGGAAGTCACGCACCAGGTTTTGTGCACCGAAACCGATGGCAAGACCGATGACGCCGGCGGATGCGATGAACGGCGCGACGTTGATCCCGAGGATGCCGAGGATCTGCAGCACACACCAGACGAGGATGACGATGGACACCGTCGATTTGAGTACCGAACCGATGGTCCGGGCTCGCTGCGATCGGCGCTCGTTCACCTTGGCGTTCGGAGACTTGCGAGGCTTCGACATTCGATCGATCCCGCGGTGCAGTGCGAAGCGCAGAACGACTGCGAGCGCCACGTAGATCGCGATCTCGACGGGTCGGTGAATCAGCCAGTCTCGGTTGGTGTCGGTCAGTTCCCATGCTTGTATTTCGGAAATCATCCCCATGCATTCTACGGATTCCGGCCGATCCGGGCATCGTCGCAGGGCAGGCGGTCCAAAGCCGTACAGGCAGCTAGGCTTACGCCATGGCTGCGTTCACTGGCATACCCGTTGCTGCACTCGACTTCTACGAAGACCTGGAGGCCGACAACAGCAAGACCTGGTGGGCAGCGCACAAGGAGACGTACGACGAAGTGGTTCGTCGTCCGATGGCGTCGTTGACCGCGGCGTTGGAGGACGAATTCGGCACGGCCAAGCTCTTTCGGCCATATCGTGACGTTCGATTCTCGAAGGACAAGATCCCGTACAAGACGCACCAGGGAGCGTTCGTCGGTCTCGCCGAGAGCTGTGGCTACTACGTGCAGATCGACGCGGCAGGGTTGATGGTGGCCGGTGGTTTCTACGCCAGCAGTTCGGAGACCATCGCGCGTTATCGTGCGGCTGTCGACGACGACGTTCGAGGGCCGGAGCTCGAGAAGATCCTGGCCTCCGTCGAGAAGGCCGGATTCACGATCGGCGGCGACAAGCTCAAGACGGCGCCTCGCGGATACACGGTCGACCACCCGCGGATCGAATTGCTGCGTCACAAGTCGCTGACTGCTGGTCGTAGTTACCCGAGCCCGTCGTGGCTGGACAGCGCCAGGACATTGAAGGAAGTTCGCACAGCGTGGCGCGCACTGACGCCTTTGGTCGAATGGTCCGGGCAGGTGCTCGGACCGAACTGACCGTCGGGGAGAAAAGTGTGACGTAGCCGTAGGAGAGTTCACCTCGAGTTCATCGAAACTCGAGACGCCTGGGGCTAGCGTGGTGTGTGTAACCGCAAGTTTCGGCCCCGCTTCGAGTCGCAGCGCCGCAGTTCGAAGCCATTTTCTCTCGATCGACATCGTGAACAACCCGTGTCAGTGGAGACCATCATGGCTATGTTTCTCGCTCTCGTCCTGATCATCTCGGTCCTCGGAATCGTCGGCACCTACCTCGCGTTCAGTGCGGTCTACTTCGTCGAGATGCGCAAACTCGACAAGTGAGGGGTGCGAATTGGCCTGATTCGACTATTTCTGGGCCGATCGCGACGACCCTCCCTGCGTACGCTGTTAGGGCATCCTTATCCGCTCGCAACAGTGGATGATTCATTTCTTCTGGAGGTTCGACACGCATGCCCGCTCAATCCACGCTCTTGCTTCCCGAGGGCTACTCCGACAACCGCCTCGTTTCGGACCTCACACGTCGGCAGTTCGGCTTCGGCGCCGGGATCGCCGGACTGGGCGCGTTCCTGGCGGCCTGCGGTGACAGCGGGAGCAGTTCGGGTGAAACCGAAATGCGTTCTGTGACGACACCTCTCGGTACCTACGACATTCCCGTCAATCCGAAGAGGGTTGTCGCGATCGACTCGCGGCTCGATCTGGAACCTGCTGTAGCTCTGGAACTTCCGCTCGTCGGCTACACGTACGCCCAGGCGACACCGTGGGTGCCTATCGATTCGTCGGTACCGTTCCTGTCGGAGATCCCCAACCGCGAACAGATCTTGGCGCTCGAGCCCGACCTGATCGTGTGTCTCAACTACGAGAGCGAGTGGTGGCCGGTAGCCGAGATGTCCACCATCGCACCGGTTCTGACGACCGAGTTCACCGACGACTGGCGTACAAACCTCTCGCGGTTGTCGGGCTGGCTCGGTCGAACGGCCACACTCGATCGATTGACGCTCGACTACGACAATCTGATTTCCGACATCCGCAGTCGTCATGCCGAGAAGATTGCGTCCAAAACCGTTGCCAGTGTCTCGTTCATGCCAGACACGAACACGCTGTACGTCACGAGCATCCGTACGTCCGAGAAGGGCGACAAGCCCAGCGACATGACGCTCGGCGACATCGGTGGCAAAACTGCCACCTCGGAGGGCCTCGATCCCGAGGGCGGCGTCAGCCTCGAAGGCCTCGATGTGCTGGCCGGCGTCGACGGCTTCATGATCACCGAAAACGAGGACAGTGCCGCGTACCAGGCATTGGTGGCGAGCAAGCTGTGGCAGCGACTCCCGGCAGTGCAGGCTGGCAACGTCACCAGTCTGGGCGGCTCCACGTTCTACGGTTCGATCTACACGATTTCATACGTGGCACAGGGTTGGGATGCCCTGTACAACAAGATCAGCTGAAGCCTCTGCCGACCGGACCGATGAGTTTCGGTAACGCGGGCGGTCTAATCAGGTAGGCATTGACCAAACCTGAGGAGATCGACGTGCAAACAGAGCAATCCCCAGCGGTAGTGCAATCCCGCGACGGTACGACCATCGCATACGAACGCTCCGGTGCCGGACCAGCAGTGGTTCTGGTTGCCGGAGCGTTCTGCGATCGAGGATGGTTCGATTCTCTCGCTGCTGCGTTGGCGGCGGACTTCACGGTGTACTCGTACGACAGGCGCGGACGCGGGGACAGCGGTGACAGTCGCGCGTTCTCGATCGACGCCGAGGTGGAGGACTTGCGGGCGGTCGTCGCTGCCACCGGTGAAACGCCGCTGGTCTACGGATTGTCGTCGGGTGCTGCGCTGGCTTTGGAAGCCGCAGCGCAGGCCGTGCCGATGCGTAAGCTCGCCGTCTACGAGGCGCCGTACATGGATGACGACCAGCGTGACGAGACTGCCCAAAGTGACCTGGAGCGGTTGATCGCGGCCGGCGACAGGGAAGGTGCTGTGACGCGTTTTCTGGATCTGACCGGTGCATCCCCCGGGATGGTCGACGAGATCAAGCGGAGCGCCGATTGGCCCGACATGTGCGCCATCGCGCACACCTTGCCTTACGACGTCGCCGTGTGTGATCACGGCTGTCAGTCGCTCGACTGGCTTGCCTCCATTACCGTCCCTACATTGGTCATGTACGGCGGTGACAGTGGTCAATGGGCACCTGCCTCGGCGACGAGAATCGCTGCAAAAGTCTCGGGGACAAAGACTTTGGAGATCCCCGGTCAGGGGCACGGCGTTGCCGACGACGCTATTGTCCCGGCTCTGCGAGAGTTCTTTTCCGGCTAATCGCAGTGCGGCGAAAACGATCGTCAACCTAGGGTTGACGTTTTCGATTGCGTCAACCTATGGTTGACGCATGAGCAAGCCAGTGGAAATGACCAACAAGGTTCGACTCGACGACCTCATCGACGCGATCAAGAAGGTGCACACCGACGCGCTCGACCAACTTTCCGACGCCGTGATCGCAGCTGATCATCTCGGTGAAGTTGCAGATCACCTGATCGGCCACTTCGTCGACCAGGCGCGCAGGTCGGGAGCGTCGTGGACGGAGATCGGTGCGAGCATGGGTGTGTCGAAGCAGGCTGCGCAGAAGCGTTTTGTTCCCAAGGTGCCGAGTGATCAGAAGCCGATGGATCCGAACGAAGGGTTCAACCGGTTCACTCCCCGGGCGAAGAACGTCGTCATGGCCTCGCAGAACGAAGCCCGCGCCGCCGGTAACGCAGAGATCCAGCCGGAGCACCTGCTCCTGGGGCTTGTCGAGGAGCCTGCCGGGTTGGCTGCGAAGGCGATAGTGGCGCAGGGGGTGGAGCTCGGGTCCGTCCGAGCTGCAGTGGCCGGTGTACTCCCGGCTCCGACTTCCGAACTGCCAGAACTTATTCCGTACGACGCTCGCGCGCGCAAGGTGCTGGAACTGACGTTCCGTGAGGCTCTTCGCCTGGGCCACAACTACATCGGAACCGAGCACATCCTGCTCGCGCTGCTCGAACTCGAAGACGGATCAGGTGTTCTGGCTGATCTCGGATTCTCGAAGTCGGTTGCGGAGTCGAATATCGTGGGAGCGTTGGCCGTCATTCAGGATCAGTGATTCAGGGGTGAATCTGATGCAGAAGAGGGCCGCACCCTTGCGGGTGCGGCCCTCTTCTTGTGTCACTGATTAGACAGCGCGCACATTGGTGGCCTGAGGACCCTTCTGGCCCTGGCCAACCTCGAACTCCACACGCTGGTTCTCGTCGAGCGACTTGTAGCCGTTGCCCGAGATTTCAGAGTAATGAACGAACACGTCCGGTGTTCCGTCGTCGGGAGCGATGAAACCAAAGCCCTTTTCGCCGTTGAACCACTTCACGATGCCCTGTGCCATACCGATACTCCCTACAAACTCGATCCGGGCCCTCACATCGAAGTCCCGATCTCGATGTGTCTATCCTCCCACGCCGCGCAAGTCGAACGGTGGGCGACGTGCAAAAGACGGTAATTCGGACGCTTTCGAGGAGGGAATGGCAACTGATCTTCGACTGATTTTCGACGCTGGAGCGACCCGATCGCCGAAGGCAGGGACTGGTGGCTCGCCCAACTGCCTGCGGTGATAGATCAGCGGGAATGTACTTGTCCGCTCGAGAACGGTCCATATTTATCGCTCCGATCTCTCGGAATCGCAAACGTAGGAACCCTATGGAAGATGAGGGTGGGCTAACCTCTCATTCGCTGTGCCCTCGGCGCGCGCAGCAGTCGCCGAGAAGGAGAGTGCATACATGTACGGAACGATTTGTGAATCCACGACGTCTGAACTGGTGGACCAGCTCAGTCGCCGTGGGTTCTTCGGCGTCGGCGCAGTGGCAGCGGCCGCCATCCTTGCGGGTTGTTCGACTACGTCAGATGCCGCTGATACCGGCGAACAACGCGAGGTGATCAATGCGCTCGGCACCACCACGATCTCGGGGAAGCCGGAAAGGATCGTTGTTGCCAGCGACTTCACGGATCTCGAATTTCTGCTCTCTCTCGGCGTTCACCCAGTCGCCTACGGCAATACGGGTGCGTGGGACCGCGGTGCACTGCCTTGGCAGAGCACCGCTGGAATAGCCGATCTCGAAAGCTTCGACACCACAGGCGAAATCAGCCCGGAAATCATCGCGCGCTACTCACCGGATCTCATCATCGGAATGAAGACCTATCTCGAACCGGTAGCCGAGAGGCTCAGCCAGATCGCGCCGGTCATCGCGCTGGACTGGACCACCTCGTGGCGTGACGGCGTCGCCACGGTCGGGCAGGCCGCTTTTGTCGACGAGGCCGCTGCTGCAGCGATCGCCCGGACCGACGCCCTGATCTCCGACACCGCCGCTTCGCTGAATGGCTTGGGTGGCAAGACGATCATGATCGGCTCGATGTACGGCGATCAGTTGTATGTGCAGGGGGATGCCAGTGCGCCCGGGGTTCTGCTGCGCGAACTCGGACTCAACTATCGCGGATACAACGCCGAGCAGATGACTGCGCTGTCGATGGAGCAGGCGGAGGTACTCGCACCCGCAGACATTTTGCTCAGCCTCGCTTCTGATCAGGAAGCGACGACGAGGCTGGAGAACTTCGCAGTTTTCCAGAACCTCCCCGCGGTGAAGGCGCGAGCCTATGCGCCGGTCGAACTTCTGCTCTCGAATGCCTTTGTCGACAATTTCGGTCCACTGAGCGCGCCGTACGCCTTGCCGCAGCTCGCCGAGGTCTTGACCGGGCTTGCGGCGGGCCAGGGAAAACAACTCCCCTGACCTCGCTTCCGAGCGTACGGACCCTGCGTCGGCCTAGCATCGAAACATGGTGGACATAGATCTGACTGGCCGCGCCGCAGTTGTCGGCGGATCACAACCGCTGCGAGCGATACTCGAAACCCCCACTACCCCCGGCCCGTGGCCGGGGGTAGTGATGATTCACGAGGCCTTCGGGCTCGAGGAGGTGATGCAGCGGCAAGCCAAGCGGCTGGCCTCTGCGGGATTCCTGACGCTCGCTGTCGACCTCTACAGCGCGGGCGGGGCGAAGCGGTGCCTCGTGCCCACCATGACGTCGATGCTTCGAGGACACGGCAAGGCGTTCACCGACATCGAAGTCGCTCGCAGTTGGCTGTTGGAATCCCCGGACTGCACCGGAAAGATCGGTGTCATCGGATTCTGCATGGGCGGCGGCTTCGCGATGGTCAGCGCCGGAGATTTCGACGCTGCCTCGGTCAACTACGGTCAGCTTCCACGCAAACTCGATGAGGCCGTGGTGGATGCGTGCCCGATCGTCGGGAGTTTCGGAGGCAAGGACTTCTCGCTCCGCGGTGCGGCAGCGAAGCTGGAGACGGCGCTCAGCAATGCCGGTATCGAGAACGACGTCAAGGAGTACCCCACCGCCGGCCACGCGTTCCTCAACGACGCGGAGGCCGGACCCAAGGTGCTTCGTCCGTTGGAGCGCATCCTCGGAATCGGTCCCGATCCTGTTGCAGCGCAGGATGCCTGGAAGCGAATCGACTCGTTCTTCGGGCGCCACCTGGCATGATCAGCGACTGGTTCTCTCACCGCCGTTGACTGCCAATACCTGACCGGTGATCTGCCGGGCGCCCGGTGAGGCCAAGAAGTGGACGGCTGATGCGATGTCGTCCGGTGTTCCGGCGCGCTTGGTGCTGGTGGACTCGATCAGCATCGCGCGACGCTCGTCCGTCAGAAAGTCTCGGAAGAACTCGGTGTCAGCGATGTAGCCGGGGGAGACGATGTTCGCGGTGATGCCTTCGGGCCCCAGCTCGGCGGCCAGATCGATATTCCACGTCGCAACTGCGGCTTTGGCAGCGCCGTACGCGCCCGCGCCCTTGTCGGCGGCAATCGATCCGATGGTGATGACGGCACCGCCGCTGGGGATTCGATCGCGAACTGCGGCTGTGGTCAGCACTGCCGAGATGAGATTGGAGTCCAGATTCGCACGCCACCCGGCGGCCAGGGATTCCAGATCTGACGGTGCTTCGCGATCGAAGTCCGTGTTGCCACCGGCGCAGTGCACCACGACGTCGATGGTTCCCGGAAGCGAATCCTGCAGCCGCTTCAGGTCTTTCGGGTCGGAGTTATCACACGTCAAGGCGTGAACATCGGAACCCAACTCCTCCGCGGTCTTTTCGAGTGGTTCCGTGCGTCGGCCGGTGACAAAAACTGTGTCTCCGTCTCGGGCGAACGCCGCTGCAACTGCGCGCCCGATCCCTGTTCCGCCGCCGGTTACCAGAACTGTGCGTGTCATGCCTACCTCCGTGAGCTACGTTTAGACCTATACGAAGAACGTATCATTTAGAGCTAAATGAGGTGTGCAGTGGTGGGCGATTACAACCCGGACGACGCGGTGGACGCGGTTGCGTTGGCCTGGCTTCGCGAAAGGCCGGGCACGCCCGTAGAGGGTATCGGCATTGTGACCAGGCTGTGGATGTGCGCCAAGCTGCTCGGTGAGGATCGCCGACGGGTACTCGCCTCGGCCGGTGCGGACACAGCCACGCTGGACCTACTCAGTGTCCTGCGGCGATCCGGCGAGCCGTATCAGTTGACGACTCGCCAGATCACCGAGCAGACCGGAGTCACGGCCGGTGCGATCTCGCAGCGACTCGCGCGCGCGGAGAACGCGGGTCTGGTGGAGAGGTCCTCCGCCGCGCAAGGGTCACGACTAGTGCTCGTGACCCTCACTGCCGCCGGTCACGAACTGGTGGAGCAATTGGTGGACCGAGTCCTCGGCCGTGAAGCCGAACTGACGTCGATTCTCACCGAGCAGCAGCAGGCCGAACTCACCGAACTGCTGCGTGTCTTTCTCGACGGTCTACGCGGCGAACTCGGTGACCCTGGCGTCGCGCACGTCGGGGCTTGATCAGGACAGACGCTCGAACACTGCAGCCAGGCCCTGCCCGCCGCCGATGCACATCGTCTCGAGGCCGTAACGCGCTTCGCGACGGTCCATCTCGCGCAACAGGGTGGCCAGGATTCGTCCACCCGTGGCACCGACCGGATGGCCGAGGGAGATGCCGGAGCCGTTGGGGTTGACGCGTGGGTCGTCGGCTTCGAGCTTCCAACTCTGCAGGACTGCAAGTGCTTGTGCCGCAAAGGCTTCGTTGAGTTCGATGACATCCATGTCCGCCAGGGTCAATCCGAGGCGGCCGAGTGCCTTCTCCGACGCCGGGACGGGACCGATGCCCATGGTGCGCGGGGGAACTCCGGCAACGCTCCAACTTGCCAGGCGTACGAGGGGTCGCAGTCCGAGTGCGCGGGCTTTGTCTGCGGTGGTGACGATCGCCAGCGCTGCGCCGTCGTTCTGGCCGCTGGCATTACCTGCCGTCACGGTGGAGTCCGGGTCGATCTTTGCGCGCATGGGACGAAGGCGTGCAAGCGATTCCATCGAAGTGTCGGCCCGCGGATGCTCGTCGGTGTCGACGAGCAGGGCCTCACCCTTGCGCTGCGGAACGGATACCGGAACGATTTCCTCGGCGAAGACGCCGTTCTTCTGTGCGGCAACGGCACGCTGATGCGACTGCACAGCGAGTGCGTCCTGATCTTCGCGACTGATGGAGAACTCGGCGCGCAGGTTCTCTGCCGTTTCGATCATTCCGCCGGGAACCGGGAAGTCGCGTCCGCCGGCTGTCACGCGGGCGCGCGCGAGACGATCGCTGAGCGCAACACCTTCACCCTTGACACCCCAACGCATTCCGGTTGCGTAGAACTCTGCCTGGCTCATCGACTCGGCACCACCCGCGAGGACCAGATCACTGCCACCGGACTGAACCTGCATGACGGCCTGGATGATTGCCTGCAATCCCGACCCGCACCGGCGATCCACCTGCATGCCGGGAACATCGACGCCCAGACCGGCGTTGAGCGCCGCGATGCGTCCGATCGCCGGAGCTTCACCGTTCGGCGAAGCCTGGCCGAGAATGACGTCGTCGATCTCCGCGCCGGAAATGCCGGTACGTGTGACGAGTTCGGCGATCAACGTCGAGGCGAGATCTTCCGGGGCTACGTCACGGAAGACACCGCCGAAGCGGCCGACAGGGGTGCGGAGCGGTTCACAGATGACAACGTCAGGCATTGGTTCTTCCTTGGGTATGCCCGGTCAGCGAGTGGCTGCCGAGTGATTGTTGGACGACTGAGTACGTCCGAGATCGACGGAGATGGCGTCCGCGGTGGCGACTGCGGCCGGAACCAGTTCACCGCGAACAGCTTCGGCGCTGTAGCGGGCGGCTTGGGTGGAGATGTTGACAGCCGCGACCACATCACCGGTTGCGTCCCGGATGGGTGCGGCGAGCGAGCGCAGACCCTCTTCGAGTTCCTGATCGACAATCGCGAATCCGTCGGCGCGAATCTTCTCGAGTTCGGCACGCAGACCGTCGGCGGTGGAGATGGTCTTGCCGGTCAGTCGGGTGAAGGACACTCGGGCGAGGTAGGCGTCCAGTGCGTCGTCCGGCAAGCCGGCGAGCAGAACTCGACCCATGGATGTGGCGTACGCGGGAAAGCGCGTGCCGATGGTGATGGAAACCGTCATGATGCGGCTGACCGGAACACGGGCCACGTACACGACGTCGTCACCGTCGAGGATCGACACGGACGTGGATTCACGGACCTTGGCGGACAAGGCTTCCAGATGCGGCCCGGCGATCTCGGGAAGGGACAGACTGGAGAGGTAGCTGTAGCCGAGTTCGAGGACTCGCGGCGTCAACCAGAACACTGAACCGTCAGTACGTACGTATTCGAGTTCGACGAGTGTGAGCAGGAAGCGGCGAGCAGTCGCACGCGTGAGATCGGTGTGCCTGGCAACTTCGCTGAGGGTCCGACGCGGGTGCTCACCGTCGAAAGCCTTGATGACGGACAGCCCACGGGCCAGCGACTGCACGTAGTCCGGTGACGGTCCCGGCGCTTGCTCGCTGCTGTTCTCACTCATGTTGTCTCGTTCTCCTCAGGTTCGGCCGAGAGGTCCGCGAGTGCTTGCTTTCCCAGCGCAAAAGCCAAGTTGCTGTTCGGCACACCCGCATAGACCGCGGTATGGAGAAATACTTCCACGAGTTCGTCGGGATCGATCCCGGCACGCAGCGCAGCGCGAATGTGCATGTCGAGTTCGTGTTCGTTGCCGACGGCGGTGAGGATCGCGAGAGTGAGGAGCCTGCGGGTGTGGTGATCGAGGCCGGGGCGTGACCAGATGTCACCCCACGCCGTGCGAGTGATGAAGTCCTGGAACGGGGCCGTGAATTCGGTGGCACCGGCGATGGAACGATCGACGTGGGCGTCGCCGAGCACCTGACGTCGTACGGTCATACCTGCCGATACCGCGGCGCTACGTTGGGCGAGCGCAGATGTGTGCGAGGCAATATGCGTTGCAAGCAGTTTGGTGACGCGCCCGGCCTGTTCGACGTTGGCGAGGTGTGCGCCGGGATCGACCACGTGCAGTACCGCATCGGCGATACCGTCGGCGATCGCGCTCAACGTCGCCGGAGGTGTCGACGGATCCTGCTCGCCCGCGACGAGGAGCGTCGGAGCGACGATGCGGGCCAGGTCGGCACGGCCGTCCCACACCGAAAGCGCCTCGCAGCAGGCGGCATAACCCTCGTCGGGTGTGGCTTCGACCATCGCGACGTGGCGGGCGACAAGTTCCGGATCGTTTTCGGCCAGTCCCGGCGTGAACCAGCGTCCGACGACGGCGGCCGCGATGGACGCGATGCCGTCCGCACGGACAGCCTGCGCACGATCGATCCACGGCTGAGCCGGGGCGAACTGCGAGGACGTGCACATCAACGTCAACGTCTCGACGCGAGTGGGGTGGTGCGCGGCGATCCATTGGCTGACAGCGCCGCCGAGGGAGAGCCCAACGAGATGTACGGACTCGAGTTCGAGCGAATCGAGGAGAGCGATGACATCGCCGGCAAGATCGGCAATGGAGTAGGGGCCCGCAGGCACCGGTGACTTGCCGTGGCCGCGATGGTCGACGGCGATGACGCGGTAGCGATTCGACAGCGCGTGAATCTGCGGCTGCCACATGGACAGATCGGATCCGAGTGAACCCAGGAGAACCACTGCCGGGGCATCGGGATTGCCGGTCTGTTGAAAGTTGAGCGCGACGCTCATCGAGATCCTCCTGTGGGGCGTTCGGCGAGGGCGCGGTCGACCAGATCGGTGGCGTGGCCCAGATAGTGTGCGGGGTCGAGTAGTTCGGCGATCTCGGTTTCGCTCAGGTGCTCTGCGATGGCGGGATCACGATCCAACCTGGTTCCGGAAGTGGCTGCCGCGGTGACGATGTCGCGTGCTCGATCAGTGTGTGCGGACAGGGCCTTGGTGACACGCTCGGCGAGAATCAGGCCACCGGTGATGTCTAGATTACGAGCCATCGACTCGGTGTGTACTTGCAGGCCGGTGAGGCTCACGGAAAGCTGGTGCGCTGCTCCGCCTGCCAGACGCAAGAGATCGGTGACTGTTTCCCACTCGGCGTGCCAGGGGCCTGCGGCGCGAGCGAATTCGTGATCCATGTTCGACAGGGCTGTGGCCACCAGTGCGGGAGCACGTCGCGCTGCCGCGCGGGCGGTGATCGCGGCAACCGGATTCTGCTTGTGCGGCATGGCCGATGAGCCGCCCGGAGCGCTCTCGGCGACCTCGGACAGCTCGGTGGACGCCATGACGGTGATGTCGGTGGCGGGCTTGGAAACGGCGCCGGCGACGATACCGAGTGTGGTCGCGAGTTCTGCGATGGTCACGCGGTCGGTGTGCCAGGGAGTGACCTGCCTGGCCAGACCGAGTTCGTCGGCCAGCGCGTCCGCGATCCTGAGCCCGTCGGGATACAACGCAGCGAGTGTTCCTGCGGCTCCGCCGAATTGAACCGGCAACGTGGACAGCACGATTTCGAGACGAATCGCTGCGGCGTCGAGCGCGGTGAACCAACTCGATGCCAGTAGCCCGAAGGTGGTCGGAAGTGCTTGTTGTCCCAGGGTTCTCGCGACCATCGGAGTAGAGCGATGTATGCGGGCGAGGTGGGCGGCGGAATCGGCGGCGCGGGTCAGGTCGGCGAGAACCACTGTGCCCGCGCGTCGCGTCAACAGCATCAGCGCACAGTCCATGATGTCCTGACTGGTGGCGCCCGGGTGCACCACGGAGGCAGGCACACCTTCCTGTCCCACCCTTTCGCGCAGCATCTTCACCAGCGGAATGACGGGATTTCCGCCGGTGGCCGACGCGCGGCCGAGCGCCACGATGTCCAGGCCGCCCGGTTGTGAGAGTTCAGCTGCGGCGGTCGCCACCGCGGCGCAATGTTCCCCGTCGGCCAACCCGACAGTGGCCATCGCACAACTCAGTGCGGCTTCCACGTCGAGCAGCGCGGTGACCCACGCCTGGTCGGACAGGTGCTCCGATACTCGGGTGGCCCCGAACACCGGGTCGAACAGTGCGCCGCGAGTGGGCATGTGTACTCCTCTTACAGCTCGAAGAAGGGCGTCTCGACGCCGTTCGCGTCCTCGTCCTGAACATAGACCGTCCAGGAGTACCCACCGTCGACCTTGGTTGCAACCAACTTCGCGCGTTCGGTTTCGCTCAGTGAGGACAGCACCGGATCTGTTACGTGTGCGTCGGTGTCCTCGGGGAAGTACAAGCGGGTGACCAGGCGGTCGAGCATCCCTCGAGCGAAGACCGACACGTTCACGTGTGGGGCCTCGTCCGCATCCGTTTCAGTGGGCTGCGCTCCGGGCTTGACGGTGTAGACCAGTGCGGTACCGGTGGAATCTGCTGCGCTGCGGGCGAATCCGCGATAACCCGCCGGAGTGAGGTCCACTGCGCCGCGGGGATCGTCCGGATGGTTGAAGCGTCCGAGCGTATCGGCCTGCCACGTTTCGATCATCGCGTCGGCGACGGGTGTGCGGGCGCCGTCGATCACCGTGATGGCCAGCGTGATTCGTCCGGGGGTGTCGCTCGGGGCAGCGTCGGGGCCGTCCGTCCAAGGGAGGCCGATGTGCCAGTACGGTCCGACGGTCTGAGAGGGCGTGACCCCGAAGGGGGCAGTGGTGAAGTCTCCGGGGACGACCGGATAAGTGGGTGCGGGCTTCGCGGTGCGATCAGTCATCGTGGTCTTCCTCGTTCTCGAATACGGAGGCATTACGGCCGCGCAGGACGATGTCGAAGCGGAACCCGAGAGCCCAGTTGGGGACTGTGGCGTCGTAGTCGAAGACGCTGACCATGCGGTGACGGGCTTCTTCGGGCACTGAGTTGTAGATCGGGTCCTGGAAGAACATCGGATCGTCGGGGAAGTACATCTGCGTCACGAGGCGCTGCGTGAATGCCGTGCCGAACAGCGAGAAATGGATGTGGGCCGGTCGCCAGGCGTTGTCGTGGTTCATCCACGGGTAGGCGCCCGGCTTGATCGTGGTGAAGCTGTAGTGGCCGTTCGCGTCGGTCACGCAGCGACCGAGCCCGTTGAAGAACGGGTCCAGCGGCGCGGGCCAGTTGTCGCCGGTGTGGCGGTAGCGTCCACCGGCGTTGGCCTGCCACACCTCGAGCAGTGTGTGGGGGACCGGCTTTCCGTCGCCGTCGAGTACACGGCCGTGAACGACGATGCGCTGTCCCTGTGCTTCGCCGCCGTTGGCGATGGTCAGGTCGTTTTCGCCGGCGCCGACGCGATCTTCGCCGAATACCGGCCCGGTGAGCTCCGTGAGGCGCTGGGGGAGCAGCTTGAGCGGTTGCTTCGGGTGGCGAAGAGAAGTGGTCTTGTAGTCCGCGAAATCGGCCGGGGCGTTGACGCCAGTCGGCCGCTGGTACCTCGGCGGTAGATGCAGCATAGGGAACCTCGTCGTTCGGTTACGTGAAGTTGTTCGCAATGTGTACATGTGTTGCGCTCTGCGAACAGAATAGTTCGTAGATGTGACCCAGGCAATGCCGGGGGCGAAAAATGTTCGTAATGCGCACGGGGGTTCACAATACGTACGCACCGCGCTACTGTGATCGACATGATGGACAAAGTCATTCCCACTGCTGCCGAGGCCGTCGCCGACGTGCCGGACGGCGTCACGATCGCTGTCGGAGGTTTCGGGCTCGTCGGAGTGCCGGAAATCCTCATCGATGCGCTCCTAGAGCAGGGCGCGACATCACTCGAAACGGTGAGCAACAACTGCGGCACCGACGGGTTCGGGCTCGGAGTGCTTCTGGAGAAGGGGCGTATCCGTCGTACTGTCAGCTCGTACGTCGGCTCCAACAAGGAGTTCGCGCGTCAGTACCTTTCCGGTGAGCTGGAAGTCGAACTCACGCCGCAGGGCACGCTCGCCGAGCGCATGCGCGCCGGGGGCGCGGGCATCCCCGCGTTCTTCACCCCGGCCGGCGTCGGCACCCAGGTCGCCGACGGCGGCCTGCCACTGCGCTACGACGGCAACGGCGGCATCGCAGTTGCCAGTCCGCCCAAGGAAACTCGTGACTTCGACGGCGTCACCTACGTGATGGAGCGCGGCATCGTCGCCGACTATGCACTGGTCCATGCCTGGAAAGGTGACCGGCACGGCAACCTCGTCTACCGCGCGAGTACCCAGAACTTCAATCCGGCTGCAGCAACGTCGGGGCGCATCACCATTGCGCAGGTCGAGCACCTCGTCGAGCCGGGTGAGCTCGACCCCGCCGAGATCCACACGCCGGGCATTCACGTTCAGCGTGTTGTCCACGTCGGCCCCGTGACGGTCGGCATCGAGAATCGGACGGTACGAGCATGACTTCTGTACTACCCACCAAACTCACCCGCGAAGAGATGGCGGCCCGCGTCGCGCGAGAACTCGAGGACGGGCAGTACGTGAACCTCGGCATCGGTATGCCGACGCTGGTTCCGAACTACCTCCCGACCGACATCACCGTTGTATTGCACTCGGAGAACGGCGTTCTGGGTGTTGGGCCGTACCCGACCGAGGACGAACTCGATCCCGAGCTGATCAATGCGGGCAAGGAGACCATCACCGTTCTCCCCGGTGCGTCGTTCTTCGACTCCTCAGCGTCGTTCGGCATGATCCGCGGCGGCCAGGTCGACGTTGCCGTGCTCGGTGCCATGCAGGTCAGTGCCACCGGAGACCTCGCGAACTGGATGATCCCCGGCCACATGGTCAAAGGCATGGGCGGCGCGATGGATCTGGTCCACGGCGCAAAGCGCGTCATCGTGATGATGGAGCACGTCTCGAAGAAGGGTGAGCACAAGATCGTCGAGGAGTGCTCGCTTCCACTGACCGGTAAGGGCTGCGTCCAGCGAATCATCACCGACATGGCCGTGATCGACGTGACTGACGACGGTCTCCGCCTGGTGGAGACGGCGCCGGGCATCAGCGTCGAGGACGTGGTTGCTGCCACCGGAGCGAAACTGATTCTTTGACAGTATGTTTCATCTGATGGCTCAGCCGCCGGGTCGTGACTTCCATCCGACCCGGCGGCTGTTTTACGCCCCGACGTCGTTCAGCTCGCTCTCGACCGGAATCCAGAGCTCGAACCGTGCGACGGTGAAATCGTCGTTGTATTCGGTACGCATGATCTCGGGACCAGGTACGGAGCGAAAAGGGTTGGCCGGGAACCATTCCGTGTAGATATCTCGCCACAAGTACTGCACAGATTCGATTGCCGACCCGTCGGCGGTGAACACGGCCCACGTGTGTGCGTCGACCGTCAGCACATCGAAACCCGTGGGTGAAGGTTTGCCGGTGACCACTCCCAGGTAGTAATCCAGTTCTGTGCCTTCGGTTCTGGGATGCGCCAAATTGTCGACGACACTGACGATTCCCGCCGGTTCCTGATCGGACAGCTCGCGCAACCCGCGCAACGCAACCTTGTCCACGGAGCGGGTGAAATCTTCGATCGCAGAATTGGGACCTTCGTGTACCAGTGGAACCCGGGTCTTGAACCCGACTACCGTCAGGGCAGGTTTGTCCACAAGCATGTAGTCCATCGGTGTGGCTCCTTCCAACGTCACGTGAATGACAAGTTTCGGTTGTGATTTGAGAACGGCGGGAGCGCGTTTGACCGCGCCCGGGCTCACGCCGTGAAATGCGGTGAACGCTCGTGTGAAGGCTTCCGCGGACGAGTAGCCGTACTTCACGGCGGTCTCCAACACTCCTGATCTGCTGACGGACAACTCGGCACCGGCCAGGGTGAGTCGACGTCGACGGATGTATTCGGATACGGGAATGCCGGCCAGGGCCGAGAACATCCGCCGAAAGTGATACTCCGAGGTGGTTGCCAGCCTTGCCATCTCGGCTGTGTCGATCTCGCCGCTCAGATTGCTTTCGATGTAGTCGAGCGCGCGGTTCAGTCCGTCGATCATCGTGTCTTCCTGTTCACGGGTTTCACGCTACGCAGATCACTTGGGCCGTACCCGACTATCCGTGCCCGAAAAAGTAGGGCAGGAAATGCATCTGGACAACTCAGTTAATCATCATTATCTTGAATCGAACATCGATGGTTGACCAGGAGGCACAGTGAGCACCCGTTTTCCGCAGGCTGAATTAACCGAGGTGCCCGAGGACATCGCCGCCAAGATTCTCGAGATCCAGGAGAAGTCAGGGTTCGTGCCCAACGTCTTCCTGATGTTCGCTCGGCGGCCAGCCGAGTTCCGGGCATTCTTCGCATACCACGACGCGATCATGCTCAAGGAAGATTCCGCACTCACCAAGGGCGATCGAGAAATGATCGTCACCACGATCTCTGCGGCCAACAAATGTACGTACTGCGTTGTCGCGCACGGCGCGATTCTGCGTATCTACGAGAAGAAGCCGCTGGTTGCCGACCAGGTTGCGGTCAACTATCGCACCGCAGAGATCTCCGATCGTCAGCGCGCGATGCTCGACTTCGCCACCAAGGTGAACTCCGCCTCGCACGAAATCGCCGACGCCGACTTCGACACCCTCCGTGAGCACGGCTTCGGCGACGAGGACGCGTGGGACATCGCCGCGATCACTGCATTCTTCGGACTGAGCAATCGCATGGCGAGCTTCTCCGGCATGCTGCCCAATCCGGAGTTCTACCTGATGGGGCGCGTTCCGCGGTCCTGATTCCTGCGACTCGAACATAAGCTTTCAATTTTTCGGACCGACCGGTCGTAACGTCTGGAACTCAGCCGACGAAGTAAAGGCTGTCCACGCCGGAATTGCCGTCTTCGTAAAGAAGGCCGAAAGGTTGAGCGCTATGTCGGAGAAGTCCATCGCCCATTCTCGGAGGGTCCGCTCTGCGGCCGCCGGTGCCGTACTAGCTCTCGGATTGGCGGTGGGCGGCACAGGAATTGCATCGGCAGAGCCTGAAACCGTGTGTACCCCGAGTACCGATCCGCTGGTGACCTGCGCAGAGGAAGAGGCAGCTGCCACCACCGACGCCGACGCGGCGACGAGCACCGAGACCACACCCGAGAAGGTTGAAGCCGGGGTCGCGGGCGCGGGCAGTGCCGAAACCGCAGTTACGGACGCCGCAGCACTGGCGGAAGCCGAAGCAAAAGCCAAAGCAGCAGCCGACGCGGCAGCGAAGGCCGCCGAAGCAGCCGCGACGGCAGGGGTCGACTCGTCCGCAGCGACAGACACTTCGGTGAAGGCGACCGAGGCAATGACTCAGGCGAGCGTCGAGGCAACCAAGGCGGCGGTCGAATCGACCAAGGCCAAGGCGGAGGCAGGGGCCGCGGAACAGTCCGCCAAGGAAGCTGAAGAGGCAGCCAAGGTTGCGGAGTCCGCGGCGGCCGATGCGAAAGAGGTAGCAAAAACAGCTCAGGCAGAAGCAGACGCGGCCGCAGCCAAGGCTGCCGAACTCGAGGAAGCTGCGAAGGCCGCCGGTTCGGGGCCCAAGACCGAAGAGGCAGCACAGGCGCGCGCCGAGGCTAATGCTCTGCAAGCCAAAGCCGATGAGGCGAAGGCTGCCGCGGATGCAAACGCCAAGCTGGTTGCGGACAAGAACAAGGAAGCCGAGGAAGCCTTCAAGAACTGGGATTTCGCGAAGGCAGCCGTCGCTAAGGCTCAGGCGCTGGCCGCCGCATGGAACGCCAAGCAGCTCGCGATCACCGTCAAGGAAACTCAGAAGGTGGCCACCGCCGCTGAAACCACGGCCAAGGCAGCCGAGTCCGCAGCTGCCACCGAGGTAGAAGCTGCTACCGCCGCCCGTAAGGCCGCAGATGAAGCGGCGGCTACTGCGGCTTCCGCACAGAAGGACGCCGACGCTGCGCAGAAGGCCGCGGAGACGGCCCAGGCCGAAGCCGATGCTGCGGGCGAGGCTGCCACCGACAAGCGAGCCATTGCCGACGAAAAGGCTGCCGAAGCCGCCAAGAAGGCCGAAGCTGCCGAAGCGGCGAGCAAGAAGGCGCAGGATCTCTACCTCGCCGCCGAAGACGCGAAGGCCGCAGCCGACGCCGCAGCAGCAAAGGCCAAGGAAGCTCAGGCCGCTGCAGCCGCGGCAAAGGCTGAAGCGGATGCAGCGCAGAAGATCGTCGACGAGCTCAAGGCAAAGGGCGAGAAGGAGATCGACAACGGAACAGTCGTCGGCGGTGAAGTGATCATCGGTGAGCACACCGACGACGGCTCCGGAGTCACGAAGGTCGACGAGACCACCGCTGTAGTGAACAAGACCGGCGTCAAGCTGGTCGGCTACTACAACAACAAGGGCGCCTTCGACGTCGTCGACTACTACGTCACCGATGCCGACGGCGATCCGGCACTTGCAGGAAGCCTGCCCCCCGTCGAACTTGCTCTCGGTGACACTGCAAGCAGCAGCACCAGCGGTAGCAGCAACTCCAACCTGCCGGCTGTATTGATCGGCGTCGGAGTCGTGGGCGCTGCCGCCGCAGCAGCTACGACGGTGGTTGTTCGTCGCAAGCGTCATGACGGCCCGGGCAACACGTCTGCGTAGCGCCGGCCTCTCGGCGGTAGCGATCCTCGCCCTCCTCGCATCCGGATGTTCGGGCGAGAATGCGGGATCGCTACCTGACCGCTCGCCGGTGCAGTCGCATATCGCGGCTGCACCGGCTTCGGTGACCGTCGATCCGGCAGAACCCGAGAGGATCGAGTTGAGGTCTGCGTCCGGGGTCACGTACCTGAGCAGTCCGTTGCACTCGGAGAAACTGATGCGCGGCGGCGAGAGTGGGCAGCAACTGAATCCCGTCGACGAACTGCCGGTGTGGTGGGGTGAAAGCGGAATGCCGGGAACGTCGACCACACAAACAGTTGTTGTGGTCGGCCACAACTACACCACTCGCGAAGCACCGTTCCGGGCGCTCCGGGTAGTGGAGCCGGGCGATCGAATTCTCCTGGCTACACCGAACGGCACACTCGAGTACGACGTCGAAACAGTCGGGCCGCTGCACAAAGGTTCGCTGCTGGGCACTCACGAGTTGCGCGAATCGGTTCCGGGACGGTTGATCCTCGCCAATTGTGATGTCGTCGAAGGAGAGTCGACCGACGACAATTACGTCGTCATCGCCCAGCTGGCAGCGCACTGAATCCGTGGCAGTGCAAGAATAGGTACATGGATTCCCTCGGACTTCTCTCGGAACTGGTAGCTCTCGACACGGTCTCGGGAGAGGCCGCTCCTCAACGGCGGGCGATGGATTCGATTGTCTCGTTGGTTCTCTCACGTGCGCCACAGGCGAAGGTCGAGTCAGACCTGACCGGCAATCATCCCTGGGCCTTGATCACCAACGAAGCTGCACCCTCGGCAGCCAGACTATTGTTCGCCTGCCACGTGGACACGGTGCCAGTGGGAACTGTCTCCGACTGGGAGTTCGACCCGTACGCCGCACAGGTCGACGGCGAATTGTTCCTCGGCAGAGGGACATCGGATATGAAGGCCGGCCTTGTTGCCGCTACTGCCGCGGTTGTCGACGCTTTCGAACGTGGAGTTCCGGTCGCACTACTGCTGACGAGCGACGAGGAAATCGGATCGCTCGGGGCCGCTCGTTCGGCCGACGCCGTGGCGAATCTCGAGGTCGGGGCTGTCATCGTTCCCGAGGCGACCGGCAATCGCATCAACCTGGGGCACCGCGGTGCACTGTGGCTCGAAGTGTCCGTCAAAGGAAAAGCCGCGCACGGGAGTACGCCGCAGCGAGGAACTAACGCTGTCCTCAAACTCCTTGACGTCGTCGATCGAGCTCGGCGTGAGCTTCCGCTGTCGTCCGACGCATTTCTGGGCGCTGAAACCTGGAACCTCGGTTTGGTCGGCGGCGGTTCGGCTCCGAACATCGTGCCGGACAATGCACGTGCGGTGATCGATCACCGCACGGTGGGAGACGGCGCAGACCTGCTTGCATGGTGGCGCGCCCAACCCGAAGTCGACTCGGTAGAGACGTCGATTCACCTGGGAGGTGTGCGTACCGACGCGTCGGATCCGTGGTTGGCCACCTTGCCGATCCCTGTTGCAACCGAACCGGTTTCGTACTTCACCGACGCTTCGGTGCTGGCAGCGGCCGCCCCCGGCGCTCCCGTCGTGATCTGGGGCCCTGGCACTCCCTCGCTGATGCATGCGGCCAACGAAAGCGTCAAGGTGTCCGAACTGGACGATGCGATCGCTGCCTACGGTGCCGTGGCTGCTGCTTGGCCGACGGTGGACTGACGGACAATCAGTTCAGGAGCAAGCGCAATGTGGGCTGTCGACTCGGAAGAGTTGTTCATCGCCTGATCCAGAAGTCGCACAGCTTCTTCCGCGATTCTCTCCTGCGGCTGTCCGACGGTGGTCAACGGCGGATTGCACAGTTCGGAGAAGGGGATGTTGTCGAAACCGGTGACCAGAACGTCGCCGGGGACGTCGATGCCCAATGCGTGGCAGGTCTGCAGCACACCGAGCGCGATCAGGTCGTCGGCGCAGACCAAGGCGTCGGGGCGAGTCTTGCCGGTCAGGATGGTGTTGGACGCCGTGCGTCCCCATTCGATCGAATACTCGCCGAGTTGTGTCCACTCGTCACGAGTTTCGATTCCCATTCGATCCGCATGGCGGAAGAATCCGGCCCGGCGAAGTTCGGTCGACGAATTGGTCAGCTCGGAACTGATGAAGGCAGCCGATCGCGCGCCGCGCTCGGACAGATGCTCCATCACGAGTGATTGAGCGGCGTCGTCGTCGACACCGACCCAGTCCGTCTGGGTATCCATTGCAAACCGGTCCAGTTGAACGACCGGAAGCGTTGCTGCGCTGGCTCGTACTGCTTCGGCACTCAATTCGCCGTGGCACGGGCTGATGATGATTCCGTCCACCTGCCGCGAGACGAGCGACTTGAGCCGCTGCGCTTCCACGTCGGGATCGGAACGAGAATCGCACAGGAACAGTTGTAGGCCGCGCTGAGCCAGGACGTGTTCGACGTTGACCACCAGCGAAGTGAAGAAGGGATTCGCGATACTGGGAACCACCATGCCGACAGTGTCCGTCCGATTGCGACGCAGTGAGCTGGCGATGATGTTTCCCGAGTATCCGAGAGAATCCGCGGCTCGTTTGATCGTCGCTGCAAGCTCGTCCGAGACAGGGCGGGATCCGGACAGTGCCCGCGACACGGTGGCAGTCGAGACCCCGGCCAGTTCCGCGACATCGCGAATGGTCGCCTTGCGCATGCGTCCCCCGTTTTCTGCTCGATTCGGGTCCGAGGTTATCGAACCGCACGGTCCAGTGTCCCGCATGTAACGCGATTGAGGCAATCGTTTACAAATTCGAATTGTGAAATCCTTGACACAACCCGGTGTTGATCGCATAACCTGCTAATTCATCAAGGCAATCGATTACATCGTGTGCAGATCTTGTGCATGGACATACAGCGCAAATCTTGCGCATGGAATGGGGTAGCTGAAGTGACCGCATCACCGCTCGGAGTCTTTCCGCCCAAGCCCTCGGCGTTGGCAGAGATGTTCACCGGCACGCCTTCTCTCATCGGGGCCATCCACCTCCCTGCTCTGCCGGGCAGCCCGCACTACACCGGGCAGCCGGTTTCGGAAATTGCTCGCTTCGCTGTGGAGGAAGCGCACGCGTACGTCGACAACGGTTTCGACGGTGTGATCGTCGAAAATCACTGGGACATACCGTTCCTCAAGCCCGGCGAACACGGATACGAAACCGCCGCCAGCATGGGAGTCATCACGGCAGCGGTGGTCGGTGAGTACGGCAAGGCCGTCGGCGTCAGCATCCTGTCCAACGCCGGCGAGTGCGGAGTGGCCGCGGCGTGGGCGGCAGGCGCGAGTTTTGTGCGCGTCAATCAGTGGGCCAATGCCTACATCGCCAATGAGGGCTTCATCGAGGGTCAGGCGGCCAAGACGACGCGCTTCCGTCATCGCATCGGCGCCGACCCGGTCCGGATCTTCGCTGACGTGCACGTCAAGCATGGTGCGCATGCCATTGTTGCGGACCGCACCGTCGCGGAACAGACCGAGGACGCCGAGTTCTTCGACGCAGATGTCCTGATCGCGACCGGTTCGCGCACCGGTGACGCCGCTTCGGTCGACGAGGTTTCCGTGATCCGAGACAACACCGTTCTTCCCGTGATCATCGGATCCGGCATCACGGCTGCCAACGTCGCAGCGCTGATGAAGGAATGCGACGGCGCCATAGTTGCATCCTCGGTGAAGGACAATGGACGCTGGTGGGGACGAGTCGCAGGCGAGAAGGTCCGCGAACTGTCCCGGGCCGCAGGAAAGTAACCATGATTGTCTTTTGTGGATACGCCAACAACGATGTGACGGTACATGTTCCACATGTACCGGTGCTCGGAGAGCGCGTGCAGGCAACGGCCATCAGTCAGATCGACGGTGGAATGAATGCGAATGCCGCGGTATCCGCGGCCAGAATGGGCGCGCAGGTGATCTTTGCCGGTGCCGTGGGCCCGGATGCGCGGTCCACCGAGTTTCTCGAAGCCCTCGAGGCTGACGGCGTCGACACCAGTTGGTCGCCGCGAGATGCGTTCCTGTCGACGGCAGTTGTACTCATCGCGCAGGACGGCGATCGCTCCATCATCAGTCAAGACGACCCGAACGATGCCGAACGCATCGGAGTTGTCATCACGCGATTGGCTGCTGCCGGTGGTGGACGGCTGTTCCTCGACGGATACCGTGCGGGCTTCCTGCAAGAGGAATTGCCGGGAAGCGTAAGTCTGGTAATCGATCTGGACGGTTGTCAAAACAAAGCCGCGGCACTGCGCGCATTCGCGCTCGCTGACCACGTCGTCGTAGGGCGTGCCCTGTGGGAAGGCGAGTTCGGGATCGGTTTCGATCAGTGGCAGGCACTGGCCGCCGAGCACAACACACACCTGCTGGTGACCGACGGCTCGCGAGGTTGGACACTGGCCACACCGGGCGGCGAGGTGACGAGCGAACCGGCAGTAGTGGTCGACGTCGTCGACGCCGTCGGGGCTGGTGATTGCTTCGGCGGTACGTACATCGCTTTTGTCGACGCCGGGCGCTCACCGGTGGACGCTGCACGACTCGCGGGAGCCTCGGCTGCCTTGGCTTGCGCCACCGCCGGACCCCGCGGATGCCCCACCCGAGATGAATTGGACAGCTTCACAGCAACATTGACCCCTCACACCCTTTTGGAGACTCGATGATGAAACGTGCATTGCCTCTGGCGCTGGGAGCTGCAGTCGCGCTCACGCTCACCGCTTGTGACTCGGCTTCGTCGAGTGACTCGAAGGACGCATCGGGTGGCTCGTCCATCCCGCAGCCGACCCGAGTCGCCGAAAGCTGTGACGGGACGAACGGCAAGCTCAAGGTCGGTCTGGTGACCATCAACCTTCAGGCGCTGTACTTCAACCAGATCAACAATGCCGCCAAGAACGTCGCGGACAAGGCAGGTGTCGACCTGCAGATCATCAGTGGCAACGACGATTCCGTGGCGCAGGCCAACGCCTTCGACAATCTGATCGCAGCCGGAGTCGACGCGATCATCGTCGATGCAATCGACACGGACGGAATCAAGCCGTCGGTGGTCAAGGCCAAGAACGCGGGCATCCCCGTCGTCGCGGTCGACGCGACCATCGACGATCCGGCACTGTCGACTCAGGTCGGTACGGCCAATGCCGAGGGCGGTGCCAAGATCGGAAACACCTTGGCCGACGTCGCGAACAACACCGGAACGGTCGGTATCGTCGGCGCGCTCAACAGCACTGTCCAGTTGGAGCGGCAGAAGGGCTTCACGGAGACGGTGACCGGCCGCGGAATGACCGTCGGCACCGTCGTGGACGGACGTAACATTCAGGAGAACGCACAGACCGCAGCGGAGAACCTGCTGACCGGCGGCGGCGACATGAAGTACGTCTACGCAACCGGTGAGCCGGCTTTGATCGGACTCGTTGCGGCGGTCAACAGTCAGAAGGCGCAGGATCGCATCGAAGCAGTCGGTTGGGATCTTTCGGATCAGGCGGTAGGCGGACTCAAAGCCGGTTGGCTTAAAGGCGTGGTCCAGCAGAACACCTTCGAATTCGGCCACGAGGCAATGAATTCGGCAATCGACCTGGCTTGTGGTCGCGGCGCTCCGGCGAACATCCCCGTCCCCACCCAGATCGTGACCCCGGAGAACGTAGCCGACTACATGTACTACTTGGAGAAGTAATCATGGCACCTCCACTGATCGAACTCTCGGGCATCACCAAGTCGTACGGACCGGTGAAGTCCCTTCAAGGAGTTGACCTTCGGCTGGCGAAGGGTGAAGTACTCGGAGTTGTCGGCGACAACGGCGCCGGCAAGTCCACCCTGATGAAGATCCTCGCGGGCGCCGTCCAGCACGACGGCGGCGAAATGCGCGTCAACGGTGAACCAGTGCGCTTCTCGACGCCGCTCGACGCGCAGCAGAAGAAGATCGGCATCGTATACCAGGACCTGGCGCTGTGCGACACGCTCGATGTCGCGAGCAACCTGTTCCTCGGCAGAGAACCGCGAAAAGGTCCATTCCTCGACCGGCATGCCATGCACGAGAAGGCGGCTCACATTCTCGCCGACCTTCATGTCAAGGTGAAGTCGACCTACCAGGAGATCGGGCAACTGTCCGGCGGGCAGCGGCAAACCGTCGCGATCGCCCGCGCTGTTTCCTTTCGGCCAGACGTACTGATCCTCGACGAGCCCACCGCAGCGCTTGCCGTCGCCGAGGTCGAGTCGGTGCTCAAGCTGATCACGGACGTCGCAGCGGCCGGAGTGGGCGTCATTCTCGTGACACACCGCCTGCAGGACCTGTTCCGCGTATGTGACCGAATCACGGTCATGTACGAGGGGCAGAGCGTCGACGACGTTCCGATCGGCGACCTGAACATCGAGTCCCTCGTCGGACTCATCACTCGAACTCCGGTGCCGCAACGGACATCGGCAGCAACACAGGGAGCCACGGCATGACCACTCTCGAGAAGACCCAGGCGCCGATCGAGCGCAAGCTCGCCGCGAAACCCTCCTTGTGGGACAGCGTCAACAAGCCCACCCTCGCGATGCTGGCGGTGACAGTTGCTGTCGCAGCCGTCTTCTCGGCGACCACGTCGTCGTTCCTGACATTCACGAACCTGTCGAACCTGGCAACCCAGATCGCTCCGGTTCTGATCATCGCGGTGGCGATGACTTTCGTGATCACGGCAGGTCAGATCGACCTGTCCGTCGGTGCGATCGTCGCGTTCGTCGCGGCGATGAGTGCCGAGCTTATCCAGGCCGGCGTCGATTCGTCCCTGGTCTTCGTCGCCGCCCCGGTAATGGGTGCGGCCTGGGGCCTGGTCAACGGATGGCTCGCTGCCTATCAGGGCATTCCGCCGTTCATCGTGACTCTGGCGACGATGTCCGTCATCCGCGGTATCGCGCTGTATCGGACCGAAGGATTCTCCGTTCCGGTTCCGGCCGACACTTACTTCGCGAAGCTCGGAACTGCTGAGTTCCTCGGGTTCTCCGCCAGCGCCTGGATTGCTCTCGTCGTCGTGATCATCGGAGCAATTGCGCTCAACCGCATGCGCTTCGGGCGCTACGTCACCGGTATCGGATCCAACGTCGAATCCGTGCGACGGTCCGGCGTCAACACGCGTCGTGTGCTCATGATGACGCTCGTCTTCACCGGCTTGGCTGCCGGTATCGCGGGACTGCTGATCGCGGCTCGACTGGGCTCGGGTTCGGCCAACTCCGCAACGGGATTCGAGCTCACGGTGATCACCGCGGTGGTTCTCGGTGGTACCAACCTCTTCGGCGGTCGCGGCACCGTGATCGGTACCGTCATCGGCGCCGTCCTGACCGGAATCATCGCCAACGGACTGACCCTGCTCGGCGTGAGCCCGTTCCTGACGCCGATCATCACCGGTGTCGTTCTGCTACTGGCCATCTGGATCAACATGCGGGGACACACCCTGAGCGCGCTGTGGCGACACCTGCAGTCCGCACCCTCGGGGCCTGCACGCTCATGAGCAAGGTTCGTACTGTCACGGGAACTGTGGACAGTTCGGAACTCGGACTGGTTCTCCCACACGAACATCTGCACAACGACGTCACCGGTGCGTACACCGAGGCCCCGGATCCGGTTGTGGCACAGCGGTTGGCCGGTCCGGTACGCGCCGAGGATGCCTGGCTTCTTCACGACAATCCGTATTACAGTCTCGACAATTGTCGAGTCGACGACGCAGCGGCCGTGGTGGAAGACCTTGTGGACTTCGCCCGCCTCGGTGGTCGGACGATCGTCGATCTGACACCGCCGGGACTGGGCCGGGCACCGGAGAAGTTGGCGGAGTTCTCGCGAAAGTCAGACGTGCGAGTGATCATGGGTTCAGGGTGGTACCTCGAGACGACCCATCCGGTCGAGGTGCACGAACTCGGTGTCGACGATCTGGCCGGTTCGCTCGTCGAGGAGTTCGATCCGGCAAAGGAATTGGCTCCTGGCGTGATCGGGGAGATCGGAGTCTCCCCGCTCTTCACTCAGAACGAGGCGAAAGCGTTGAGGGCGGCATGCATCGCCCAGCGCGAGGTGGACGTGCCCCTGTTCGTCCACCTTCCGGGATGGCAGCGCGTCGGACATCACGTCGTCGACATCGTGGTCGACGAGATGGGCGTCGATCCGCAAGCAGTGGTCCTGTGCCACATGGACCCGTCCGGACACGACGCCGACTACCAACGATCGCTCGCCGACCGCGGTGTCTTTCTCGAGTTCGACATGATCGGGATGCCTTTCGATTTCCCCGGCGAGGGTCTTTCGCCGCATCCGGCGGAAACAGCCACTGCGGTAGCCGGATTGGTCACCTCCGGTCACGCATCACAGCTCCTGCTCAGTCACGACCTCTTCCTCAAATCAATGCTCAGAAAGCACGGCGGAAACGGATTCTCCTACGTACCACTCGCCTTCGCCGCCCGGTTGGTGCGCGCAGGCGTAGATCCCCAGCAAGTGTCCGCACTGATGCGAGACAACCCGAGGTCGCTCTTCGAGCAGGCCGCGAAAGGAAACAGAAGCAGTCATGGGTAAACGAGTACTGATCGCCGGCGAGAGCTGGATGACGACGTCGACGCACGTCAAGGGCGTCGACGAGTTCAGTGTCCATTCCTACGTCGAGGGAGTCGGTCCGCTTCGGGATGCGCTCACCTCACGTGGCCACGACGTGACACACATGCCCGCACACCTGGTGCCGACGCAGTTCCCCGGTACTGCAGAAGCGTTGTCCCAGTTCGACGTCGTCGTTCTCTCCGACATCGGAGCGAACTCGCTGCAGTTGGCTCCCGGTGTCTTCGACCAGTTCCGCGCCGGGGAGGATCGCCTTGTCGCGCTTCGTGACTGGGTGAACGCCGGCGGCTCACTGATGATGATCGGTGGCTACCTCTCGTTCTCCGGGTTCCAGGCGCGAGCAGCTTTCCGCCAGACCGCGATCGCCGAGGTACTGCCCGTGACGATGCTGGCCGAAGACGATCGCGTCGAGACACCGGCCGGGATCGTTCCCACCGTTGTCGATGCTGCTCACCCGGCTCTCGGTGGTGCCGGCGATTCCTGGCCGGCGCTCCTGGGATACAACCGCGTCGTCGCGAAGGACGGTGCCGTGGTTCCCGCCACCATCAACGGCGATCCGCTTGTCGCTGCCGGTGAATACGGCGCCGGACGGTCGATCGTCTTCACCTCGGACTGCTCGCCGCACTGGGCTCCGCCGGAGTTCTGTGAGCAGTGGCCTGGATACACCGACCTGTTCGACGGCTTGATCAGTTGGGTCGCCGGCGAATGAGTCGCTCCTCAGACCTGCTCGCGCGGCAGCAGAGTAATCTCGCTGCCGCGCGGGCGGTTCCATTCATCGAGGACACCATCGGCGGGACGTTGAGTGATGAGGGATTCCGCCGTTACCTCGTGATCGAAGAGGCATTCGTACTGACCGCCGTCAAGGTGTTGGGGTTGGTGGTCGCCGAATCCCCGACGCTCGACGACGCGTTCGACCACGTGACGTCGATGTCGAACCTGGTGGGCGAACAGCGCGAGTATTTCGCGCAGTTGCGTTCCCGCTTCCCGTACGCGGGGGACGCAGCGGCTCTGGTCGAGGAGTCGTCTGTGCTGTCGACGCATGCCTTGACCCTCGCTGGCGAAGAGGGCAGGGCGGCGGCGCTGGTGGGCATGTACGCCGCGGAAACCCTGTATCTGTCGTGGTGTCGGGAGGCGGCGGCAGTGAACGTAGAGCGCGAACCAGCGTTGCAGGACTGGGTAGACATGCATGTCGCTCCGCCGTTCGTGTCTCAGGTGGCGGTGCTGGCGTGCGAGGTGGACGCCATGCCCGAGTCCGTCACCGACGAGGACCTGGATCGGTGGTTCTCCGGCATGCTGGCCGCAGAGATCGATTTTCACAACGTGGCGGTGTGAACCACTGCTGTGCGCCTTTATTAACCCCCGGCGGTTAATAAAGGCGCACAGCAAAAGGCCCGTAGGTCGCTTTCGTAACCTACGGGCCTCTTCTTTGTAGCGGGGACAGGATTTGAACCTGCGACCTCTGGGTTATGAGCCCAGCGAGCTACCGAGCTGCTCCACCCCGCGTCGGTGTGAAACCAACAGTACACGACTTCTGGGGGTGCAATTACCACCCCCTGTCACCGGCTGGAGTGAGCGCTTTCCGAGTAGTAACCGCGGATGTGTCCGACTATGCGCTGACGTGCGAGTTCGCCGTCACCCGCGTTGACCGCATCGACCAATCCTCGGTGTTCGTGACGCAGTCGCATGCAGGTGCTCGGCCAGCTGTCGATCTGCACGCCCGCGAGAACGTAGGCCTCGATGGACTCTCGTAGGCCGGTCATCATGGCTGCGATCACCTGATTGCCCGCCGCGTCGGCGAGCGCTACGTGGAATTGCGCGTCGAGTAGTAGGAATTCCTCGGCCGACAGATCTACGTCATCCATCGAGTCGAGCAGTTCGACGGCCGTGCTGAGGTCGGGCGTCGGGGTCCGCGATGCCAGGGACTGCATCACCTCGGATTCGAGAACGAGTCGTGTCTTCACCACATCCGAGACCGGAAATCCTTGTGCTGCAACCTGCATCCGCATCAGCATGGTCATGCCGCCGGTCGGTTTGGCCACGATCATCGCGCCGGACGTCGGGCCGGAGCCAGTCTGCGCCTTGAGGAGGCCGAGTGCTTCCATGACCCGCAACGCTTCTCGGACCGATGACCGTCCGACGCCCAACTCTGCTGCCAGAATTCTCTCTCCCGGCAGGCGCTGGCCAGGAGACACCTCGCCTGAAACGAGCCGACGTTCGAGGTGGCTCAGTACTTGTTCCCACGCTCGCGGGCTCGGCTCGGTCGGCATGAGGCAAGAGCATAACCGGGTGGACGCCGTTTACGGGGTGGCCTGTCCGGGGATGTATTACTGTGGTCAGACCACACCGACAGATTGCGGGGAACCACATGCGAGTAGCGCTGTTCGCCACCTGCATCGGGGACACGATGTTTCCCGACGCCGTCAAGGCCACCGCCCTCCTGCTCACCCGTCTCGGGCACGACGTCGTGTTTCCGTCCGGGCAGACCTGCTGTGGGCAGATGCACGTCAACACCGGCTACCAGCCGGGCGCGCTGCCACTGGTCGCGAACTACGCCGATACTTTCGGTGATGCGTCGATCGACGCCGTTGTCGCACCATCGGGATCGTGCGTCGGTTCGATCCGTCATCAACACGAGATCGTTGCCGAGCGCTACGGCACCGCGTCGCTGTGTGGGCAGGTGCAGACAGTGAAGGCAAAGACGTACGAGCTTTCGGAATTCCTCGTGGACGTTCTCGGTGTCACCGATGTGGGTGCGCACTTCCCGCACCGGGTCACCTATCACCCGACCTGTCACTCACTGCGCATGTTGAGAGTGGGAGACAAACCACTTCAGTTGCTGCGCAACGTCCGCGACATCGATCTGGTCGAACTCCCGGAAGCAGATTCCTGCTGCGGCTTCGGCGGCACGTTTGCCATCAAGAACGCCGAGACGTCGACGGCCATGTTGGCTGACAAGATTCGCCATGTGGCCGACACCGGCGCAGAGTTCTGCAGCGCCGGAGATTCGTCCTGTCTCATGCACATCGGCGGTGGGATGTCACGACTGCAGATGGGCGCCAAGACCATTCACCTCGCGGAGATTCTGGCATCGGTGGAAAGCCGGGTGCACGCATGAGCGCTGTGACGCTGGGTCTGCCCAGCTTTCCGCCGAGGTCACCCGAAGGTGCAGGGTTCCTGCGAGGTACTGAGAAGTTCCCTGTCGCAGCACATCACGAGCTGGCCAACGCGCAACTGCGACGCAATATCGGCAAGGCAACGCATACCATCCGTGCCAAGCGCATCAACGTAACTGGAGAGCTCCCCGATTGGGAGGAGCTGCGGGATGCGGGTTCGGCGATCAAGGCCGACGTCATGGCGCGGTTGCCGGAACTGCTCGAACAGTTCGAAGCTGCAGTAGTCGCTCGCGGTGGGCAGGTGCATTGGGCAGCGGATGCCAACGAGGCCAACGCCATTGTGACCGAGCTTGTCAAAGCCACCGGCTCCGACGAGGTCATCAAGGTCAAGTCGATGGCAACGCAGGAGATCGGTCTCAACGAGCATCTCGAAACCCAGGGAATCATCGCCTACGAGACCGATCTCGCGGAATTGATCGTCCAGCTCGGCCACGACAAACCGTCGCACATCCTGGTTCCTGCGATCCATCGCAACAGGTCAGAGATTCGCGAGATATTCCTGCGTGAGATGCCAGATGTCGATCCGAACCTCGGGGAGAACCCGGCCGAACTTGCCGCAGCTGCACGAAAGTTTCTGCGCCACAAGTTCATGACGACGCCCGTCGCAGTCTCCGGCGCCAATTTCGGCATCGCGGACACGGGCACTCTGACCGTCGTGGAGTCGGAGGGCAACGGGCGAATGTGCCTGACGCTGCCGAAAACACTGATCACCGTCATGGGCATCGAGAAGATTCTGCCGACCTATCAGGATCTGGAGGTCTTCCTTCAACTGTTGCCGCGGTCGTCGACGGGGGAGCGGATGAACCCGTACACCTCCCTGTGGACCGGCGTGACGCCTGACGACGGTCCACAGGAATTTCACCTGGTCCTCCTCGACAACGGCCGGACCGCCGCGCTTGCCGACAAGATCGGGCGGGAAGCCCTGAGCTGCATACGGTGCTCGGCGTGCCTGAACGTGTGCCCGGTCTACGAGCGCACCGGTGGCCACGCCTACGGATCCACCTATCCGGGACCGATCGGCGCGGTACTGACTCCGCAGCTCGCGGGCATGCATGGCAAAGACGATCCGAATTCGACTCTTCCTTTTGCCTCGAGTCTGTGCGGTGCGTGCTTCGACGCCTGCCCGGTCAAGATCGACATCCCGTCGCTGCTGGTCGAATTGCGGCACCAGAAGGTCGAGCAATCCGGCGTCACGGCAGAGTCTTTGGCGATGAAAGCCGCATCTCTGGCGATGTCGACCGAGGGCAGGTGGACGCTGGCTCAGAAAGCTGCCGGGCTCGGACGCGTCGTGGCCGGCAGGAAAGGGAAGATCTCCACGTTGCCCCCTCCACTGAACGGTTGGACAGCTGCCAGAGACATTCCCGCTCCACCCAAGCAGACCTTCCGATCCTGGTGGGACTCCGACGAAGGCCGCGAGGCATTGGACGAGGCTCGTCGTGACGGGAAGGCAGACAGATGAATTCACGTGACGTGGTGCTCGGACGCATTCGTGATGCCATCACCTTGGCGCCCGCCGGTGAAGGCGAGATACCGCGAAACTACCGGACTGGCAGAACCATGTCCGACGGGGAACTCATCGATTTGTTCGTCGACCGTCTGGTGGACTACAAGGCGCACGTTCACCATTGCGCTGCAACAGAAATCGCCGAGGCCGTCGCCGGAATACTGAGACAGCACGGACTGAACACTCTGGGGATCCCCGCCGGCCTCGACCGATCATGGGTAGCCAGGTTCGACGGAACGCTGGTGGTGGACAGCCCGGACGTACCGGCTCCCGAACTCGAGAACCTCGACGCCGTTGTCACCGGCTCGAAGGTAGCGTGCGCCGAGACCGGCACCATCTTCCTCGACGCCGGTCCGGAGCAGGGACGTCGTGCGTTGACTCTGGTACCGGACACACACATCTGCGTCGTGTATCGCAGCAGTGTGGAAGTGGGAGTGCCGGAGGCGATTGCGCGGCTGACGCCGCAGCGTCCCACCACCATGATCAGCGGCCCGTCGGCAACCTCCGACATCGAACTCGAACGCGTCGAAGGTGTACACGGTCCGCGAAATCTGCACGTCGTGATCGTGGATGGCTGATTCCCGCCGAGCGGGAACTCAGGGGCAGCGGGCCACATCAGCGTCTAACGTCCCGGCCATGACACAACTCTTGGCAGGCAAGGTCGTCTTCATCACCGGTGCAGCGCGGGGTCAGGGACGCAATCACGCGATCCGACTCGCGCAGGAAGGTGCCGACGTCATCGCTGTCGACGTGTGCGCGTCGGTGTCTGAAGACGTGGGTTACGCGGCCGCGACTGAAGCCGACCTCGAAGAAACGGCCCGTCTCGTGCGAGCAGAGGGGAGCGAGATCGTCACCGCGGTAGCGGATGTGCGTGACCTCGAGGCGCTGCGGGCGGCGGTGGCGTCGGGCGTCGACAAGTTCGGTCGCCTCGACGTCGTGATCGCCAATGCGGGCATCGCTACGTGGAATCGTTTCTGGGAGATGCCGGAAGAACAGTGGTCGACGCTGGTGGACATCAATCTCAATGGTGTGTGGCGCACGATGGCGGCTGCGGTTCCCTCGATGATCGAGGCGGGCAACGGTGGTTCCATCGTGATCGTCAGCAGTGCTGCCGGCGTCGCCGAAGCGCCTGGTTGTGCGCACTACTCGGCGGCCAAGCACGGTCTCGTGGGTTTGGCTCGCACTGCGGCAACGGAATTGGGTAGCTTCGACATTCGAGTCAACAGCATCCACCCTGGCGCGGTGGAGACTGAGATGGGTAACGATCCCAACGTGGGTAAGGTGCTCACTACTCATCCGGAGTACATGAACTCGTACAAGTGGCCGCTCACGTCCGTCCCACGCACCACCGTCGAGGACATCTCCAACGCCGTGGTCTACCTTGCGACGGACCTCTCCCGCGCGGTCACCGGGACGAAGATCGTCATCGACATGGGTCAGACGATGGCGTAGTCGCGCTCAAAGCAGATTGAACTGCGCCACCTCGATGGTGTTCTCGACCGCCTCCGAGAGCGTGCGAATACGTTCGTCGGCGCCTGGCGCGGTCAAAATCGCCAGGCGATCGGCGTCACCCATCGGAATGCTCCTGGCGAGGGCATACAGCCGAGAACCCAGCGGATCCAAGGGATCCGGTGGGACGGGCATTCGCGGAGTCTGTTCGCCGGCCCGAAGTGCGAGCTTTCCCAACATTCCGTACATGAACTCGATGCGCTCGAGGAGAGAGTCGTATTCGTAAGCGGTGACAGGTGTTCCGTTGTTCTCGTCAGGCCACAATTCGACCTCGGCGAGTGGGTAAGGATCGTCCGGCAGCCAGCGATTGACGCGGATGCGGTCTTCGGTCCGGCAATACAACTGATACCGTCCGGCACCCATTGCGACATGAGACTCGATCCGAGCCAGAGTGCCGACGTCGTGGCGTGATTCGCCGCCACCGACCTCGTGGCCACGAGCGATGAGCACTACTCCGAACAGTGGGCCGTCGGCAGCTTCGAGAACGTTCTCTACCAGTGCGCGGTACCGAGGCTCGAAGATGTTCAGTGGCAACACCTCACCCGGAAGCAATGCAGAGCCGAGCGGAAACATGGGGAAGATGGGCATCAGGGGATTCTCAACCTCGGAATCGGAGGGGCGGGGAAATCGCCGGGGCGATCGATTTCAGCGAGCAAGTGCTCGGACCACATCAGCAGGCCGGGGACGTCGAGGCCGTGCGGGCTTTCCACTTCGTAGTGCCTGATGCGGTCGTGACCCTGGCCGAGAAGTGAGACGGCACCGGTGTTGTTGCCCCGAAGTAGATGGGTGAGCCCGACGGCCAATTGAGCCAGTCCCTGCCACAGGTCACGCTCCTCGGCGGGAGCGTCCTTCCACGTTCCTTCGAAAATTTCGTGCGCGTGAAAAGGCATCCCGTGGTCGAGAAGACGCTGAGCCTCGGTGATCGACTCGTCCGGCGGGAGGCGCACATCGTCGGGAATGCGCGGGACGCCGCCCGCTGCGTCACGTGGCAGTGGACGGCCGAGTCCGTCGCGGGGCCGCGAATTGAGGGGCTTTCCAGCGGCGTCCCGGTCGCGTTCGGTCATACACTCAGCCTAACGGCAGCACCTCGGACGAACCCGCCGAAAGTTTTTTCGAGTCGCCTGTCGATTCCGGGGAGAACCGTTCGTCGTCATGTTGTAAGGCAAGAAAGCCGGAAGAGAAACAACAGACCAAGGAGTCAGTCATGAAGTACATGTTGCTCATCTACACCGCGCCCGGCGGAGACACAGAACCCCAGTGCACGTTCGAGGACTGGCAGCAATACGACAAGGAAATGAAAGATGCCGGTATCTGGGTGTCCGGCGATGCCCTCGCCGACCTGACGACTACGACAACGGTTCGAGTCTCGCAGTCCGGAGAAAAGACCGTCACCGACGGACCCTTCGCTGAAACCCGTGAGATCCTCGGCGGCTACGACGTCATCGACGTTCCTGATCTGGACGCGGCGCTGGCCTGGGCCGCGCGGTGCCCCGGCGCGCGCGACGGCGGCAGCGTCGAGGTGCGTCCACTGGCCGGGTTCGGGGACTGATGCGCCGTGGACGAGCAGGCCGAGAACTCCATCGAGTCAGTGTTCCGGGAGGAACGTGGACGACTCTTGGCCTCGCTCGTCCGCCGTTTCGGTGATCTGGATCTGGCCGAGGAAGTTACCTCCGAAGCCGTCGAGGCCGCGTTGGTGCACTGGCCGGTGGACGGAGTGCCGGCCAAACCCGGCGCCTGGCTGCTGACCACGGCGCGTCGCAAAGCCGTCGACAGGCTTCGTCGTGATCAGGCCTATGCGGCGCGATTGGCGGTGATGCAGGTGGACGCCGATCGTGCCGATCCGGCGCCGCCCACGGTCGACGGAGAACTTCCCGACGAGCGGTTGCAGCTGTTCTTCACCTGCTCGCACCCAGCGCTGGCCGAGGACGACCGAATCGCACTCACCTTGCGTTGCCTCGGAGGGTTGACGACGCCCGAGGTTGCTCGGGCCTTCCTCGTGCCTTCGGCGACCATGGCGCAGCGGATCGTGCGTGCGAAGAAGAAGATACGTCAGGCTCGGATTCCCTTCCGAACTCCCAGCGCCGAAGAACTCCCGGAGCGTCTGCCCGGTGTTCTGCAGGTGATCTATTCGGTGTTCACCGAAGGGTATGCCGCCAGTTCGGGTCCGGATCTGCAACGCGTCGACTTGGCGGTAGAGGCAATCAGGCTGGCGAGGATCTTGCGCGCTTTGCTTCCCGATGAGCGCGAGATCGCCGGGTTGCTGGCGTTGATGCTCCTCGTCCACGCGCGTCGGGATGCCCGTACCGACGCCGGTGGCGGGATCGTCCTCCTCGAAGATCAGGATCGCGGGTGCTGGGACCAGCCGATGATCGAGGAAGGCAGCGACCTCGTCGTGGTCGCGTTGACCGGGGGAGCGCCGGGGCCGTACGGGGTGCAGGCTGCCATCGCCGCATTGCATGACGAGGCGGCGGATGTGGAGAGCACCGACTGGCCGCAGATCTGCGCGCTCTACGGAGTGCTCCTCACGTTGACGCCTTCGCCTGTCGTCGCAGTCAACAGGGCAGTGGCGCTGGCGATGCGCGACGGCGAGGAGGTTGGGCTGGCAGCTTTGGAAGAACTGGCAGCGGAGCCCAAACTTGCCGACTACCACCCGTATCACCTCGCGCGCGCCGAACTGCTCGCGCGGTTGGGGCGCACCGACGCGGCAATGTCTGCATACCGACGTGCGCTGAATCTGGTTGGTACGGAACCGGAGCGGGCCTACTTGGAGCGTCGGCTCGGTGAGATCTCTGACTGATCGGTGGTTATTGCGGGACGTCGAGATCGAAGTACAGGGTCTCGGACCAGTAACCGAGGCCGAGCTCGCGTAGCGGTTCCTCGACGCTCTCCTGAGTCGGCGTGAACAGCCGCTCCCAGAAGCGCGGCTTGGCGGGTGCGAGTGTGGCCAGCGCCGCCTCCATCTCGGCGTCGATGTCCGCCAGACCGGTCATCAGGGCCGTGCCCTGTTCGGCGAACGGTTCGTCGTCCATGTCGAAGATCTCGCCACACTCGAGGACGAAGTAGTGGTCGGGCTCGGTGTGGCTGCGCAGGAAACGCAGCGCATCGCCGGCCATCGTGCCGAGTTCGGGGTGATCGATTCTGCCGAGGAAGTCTTCGAGCCGGGCGATACCAGGACCACAGGCCGCGGTGACCGCGATCAGGTCTGGGGTGTCGTCCCAGATGACCGACTGGTGGGCGAAGGGATTCACGGACACAAGGATCCTCGGGACCAGCGGAATCGCGTACGACCACTCGGAGATACCGGTGAGACCTCGGGCGCGAGCGGCAGCCGGATTCTCATGCGGAGCAACAGGGGTCGAGTAGAGATAGGTGCGGTTGGCCACTGGCCGAGTCCTTTCTGCGGTCGGTGTCACCTGATTCAGGCGGCGCCCACCATCCTCAATGCCAGGTCTCCGTACAGTTTTCCAATGTCTTCCGGATTCGTGTAATTGCCGGCCGGGAACCAGCGGCACACGTCGACGCACAGGGACATCAAGGCGAGGGTGACGCCTTCGGCATCGGGGATCGTGAAGTCGCCCGACTGGACGCCGGCGTCGACAACCTCCCGGACCACCCGCGTCGTGCTGCGGCGAAGCGCGACGACGGTTCGGTAGTGCTCTGGTGTGAGTGCAGTGAGTTCGTATTGGACGACGCGAGCGAGTGAGTGGTGCCCGGCCTGCCAACTGGCGAAGGTGCTGACCAGTTCCTGGAGGCGAACGGACGGCTCTTCACCCGGTCTGTCGGCGCCCTCGACCACCTTCAACGCTTCGGTGTGCCCTTCGAAGCTGATCGCGAAAAGCAGCTCTTCTTTCGAGCGATAGTGCGGGTACATGGCGGCGGGACTCATGTCGAGTCGTGCGGCGATGTCACGGGTGGTGGTGCCGCCGTAGCCCGCGGAGGCAAAAGCGTCCACGGCTGCCGCGCGGATACGGGCCGCAGCTTTGGAGGGGCTGATCACCACGTCAGGTGAATCGCTCACGGTTTCCTCCAGGTGTGACGGATTTCGATGTTGACAATATCCCGCTCTCGATTCACTATAAGCAGATGCTTAGATTCTAAGCGGATGCTTAGGAACATCGTTACGTGTGGCATTGCCACGCCGAAAGGAAGCAACTCGTCATGCGTCGCACTCTGTACGGACCCGATCACGAGGCATTTCGCGAATCTGCCCGCGAATTCGTCAACCGGAACATCCTTCCGGTCGCAGAGAAGCTGATCGACCAGCGCTTCATCGATCGTGAAATCTGGCTCGAAGCGGGACGCAACGGCTTCCTCGGACTCGAGGTTCCAGAGGCGTACGGCGGAAGCGAAGCCGGCGACTACCGCTTCAACGCTGTTCTGGCCGAAGAACTCTCGCGTGCCAGTGCAGCTGTTGCCTCGAGCTTCGGCATCCATGCCGACGTCGTTGCTCCGTACCTCGTTCAGCTCACCACCGAAGAGCAGAAGCAGCGTTGGCTGCCCAAGTTCTGCACCGGTGAGATGCTGACGGCCATCGGCATGACCGAGCCTTCCGGCGGATCCGACCTCGCCTCGCTCAAGACCACTGCGGTCAAGGACGGCGACGACTGGATCATCAACGGCTCCAAGACCTTCATCACCAACGGCTACAACGCTGATCTCGTGATCGTGGCGGCGCGGACCAGTCCCGAGAAGAAGTCCAAGGGCATCACGCTCTTTGCCGTCGAAACCGGCATGGAAGGTTTCGAGCGCGGACGCAAGCTCGACAAGGTCGGCCAGCACGAGTCCGATACCGCCGAACTGTTCTTCGAGAACGTTCGCGTGCCGTCCACCAACATCATCGGTGAGATCGACCGCGGCTTTATCCACATGATGGAAATGCTGCCGCAGGAGCGCGTCGGCGCTGCGGTGTCCAACATCGCGCACGCTGCTCCGATCCTCGAAGAGACGCTGCAATATGCCAAGGACCGCAAGGCTTTCGGTCAGCCGATCGGCTCGCTGCAGTGGAACAAATTCCTTCTCGCGGATCTCGTGACCCGCATCGAGGTCACCCAGGCTTACGTCGACAACTGCGTCGCAGCACACGCTGCCGGCGAGCTGACCGCCATCGACGCCGCCAAGGCGAAGTGGTGGACCGCGCAGGTTCAGAACGAGGTCCTCGATCACTGTGTTCAGTTGCACGGCGGCTACGGCTTCATGACCGAGTACCGCGCCGCTCGCGCGTGGATGGACGCCCGCGTCACCAAGATCTGGGCCGGATCCAACGAAATCATGAAGGAACTCATCGGCCGCGATCTCGGCCTGTAATTTCGCAACTGCAGTCCATATGTCACTGCAGTCCATATGTCACTGCAGTCGATACGTCACTGCAGTCCATACGTCACTTCCCGAACCCGACGACACAGGAGCATCACCGCGCATGTCTGTTCTCGACAAGTTCTCTCTGACCGATCGAGTGGTCATCGTGACCGGTGCGTCGTCGGGCCTCGGGGTGGCGTTTGCGAAAGCCGCAGCAGAGGCGGGTGCGGACGTCGTCCTCGCTGCTCGCCGCGTCGACAAGCTCGAAGACACGGCCAAGCTCGTGCGTGACGCAGGCCGCGAAGCGTTGTGCGTGGCCACCGACATCGTCGATCCGGCTCAGGCTCAGAACATGGTCGACGCCGCGATGGAGAAGTTCGGCCGCGTGGACGTACTGGTCAACAACGCCGGCGTCGGAACCGCTGTTCCGGCGACCCGTGAGACCCCGGACCAGTTCCGCGCCGTCATCGACATCAACCTCAATGGGTCCTACTGGGCAGCACAGGCCTGCGGCCGCGTCATGCTCCCGGGCAGCTCCATCGTCAACATCTCGAGCATTCTCGGATTGACGACCGCCGGACTCCCACAGGCCGCCTATGCGGCGAGCAAGGCAGGCGTCGTCGGATTGACCCGTGACCTCGCACAGCAGTGGGGAACGCGCAAGGGCATTCGCGTCAACGCGATCGCGCCAGGCTTCTTCAAGTCGGAAATGACCGACCAATACAACGACGGCTACTTGGACGCGATGGCTCCGCGCCTGATCCTCGGCCGCATGGGCGATCCTGAAGAGCTCGCGGCCACCATGGTGTGGCTCGCGTCCGAGGCAGGCGGATACGTCACCGGTCAGACCATCGCCGTCGACGGAGGAATCACCATCACCTGACGCCGATGCCGAGATGTCGCCGGCTTTGCCGTATAAGTAGCTGGTGACCTCTCGCGCCGAACCTCAGGAGAACTGGGAAGACCGTCCGCCACCATCCATGGCTGCGACGGAGCTTCTGCGTGACCTGCCGGTGACTGCCCGCGGCGTCCGGACCAGGGCTTCTCTGGTCGCAGCGGCTCGAACGGTGTTCGAGCGCGCAGGGTATCTCGATGCCCGTCTGACGGACATCACCAAGGAAGCGAACTGCTCCACCGGCACGTTCTACACCTACTTCGACAACAAAGAGCAGATCTTCGCCGCAGTTCTCGACGTTGCGCAGGAAGACATGTTGCACCCCGGCATGGGACGGGTCCGCGACGTCGACAATCCGTATGCGGTCCTCGAATCGAGCAACCGTGCCTACCTGACGGCGTTTCGCCGCAACGCCAAACTGATGGGTCTGCTCGAGCAGGTATCGCACATCGATCCGGCCTTCGCGAAACTGCGTCGGGACCGAGCCGAGACCTTCATTTCTCGTAATGCCCGAGCCATCGAACGCTTGCAAGCAGCTGGCAAGGCAGACGGCTCGTTGGATCCGCTGTTGGCTTCCCGAGCACTGTCGGCGATGGTGAGCCGTCTTGCCTACAGTTCGTTCGTCTCCGAGGAACCTGGCGCCGACGGCAACCCCGTCCCGTTCGAGGACGTCGTCAAGACGGCTACTCAGGTGTGGGCCAACGCGCTGGGCCTCGAAGGCGACCGCGGGTAGTTTCAGCCTTCGCCGCGGGCCGCGAACTGCTGCTCGAGGCTGTGGCGCAACGTCTCCTCGCTGTTCCTGACAGCGTTTTCGACGAACGGCCCGATCAAGCGGCCGAGAGCTTTGCCGGCAATGCCGCCGGGGAGTTTGTAGGCGAAGTCGACGGAAAGCTCGGTCTTGGAATCGTCGATCGCGGCGAACTCCCACGTGGACGAGTTGGATACACCGCCGAGCGAAGACAGCTTGATGATCCGATTCTTCTCCCACTCTGTGACCTCGAGCTTGGAGCGCAACGTGCTTGGCCCGATCTGCATGGCCGCGTCGAACGTGGCGCCGAGCCCCTGATCGAACTCTCCGAACGGTGTGAACTCGGAAACACCGAACATCCACGTCGGGACGTTGCGGTAGTCGTCGATGTAGTCGAAGGCGACATCAACCGGCACGGCAGCAACCGCGGAGTGGCGAACATGGATCATGACTGGTCCCTGTCTTTCGGTGAACATCGACTGTAACCAATGGCACCGACGCGTTCGGCGGCGGCGCAACGGCGATCTACGGTATCGGTATGACGAACGAGCTTCCGGTACGCGGGTCCTGGCGCGATTACGAAGACCTGGGACTACCGAAACCGCTCGCTGCGGCGCTGGAGGCGTTCGTCGAGCAGGGCTATCACGGGACTTCGATCCGTGACGTCGCGTCGCGGTCCGGGCTGTCGGTGCCGGGGCTCTACCATCACTACCCGTCCAAGCAGGCTCTGTTGATCGGTCTGGCGACCGTGGTGATGACGGAGTTGTTGGAGCGAAGCCGCGCCGCCGAACTCGACGCAGGGGACGATCCCTCTGATCGCTTCGACGCGGTGATCGAATCTCTGTTGCGGTTCCACATGTTTCGACGCGAGCAGTCGTTCGTCGCCTCCTCCGAGATCCGCAGCATGGAGCCCGACAGCCGGGCTGGTTACATCGCGCAGCGCGACGAACAGCAGAAGCAAGTGGACCGGATCGTCCTCGACGGCGTTGCTTCGGGCGTGTTCGAGGCCGACCATCCCGAGGATGCCAGCCGAGCTGTCGTGACGATGTGCGTCGCCGTCGCGGTGTGGTACCGACCGGACGGTGAGTTGTCTCCGGACGAGTTGGTGGAGAGGTATCTGGAGATAGCGCGTCGGATGGTGGGGGCGAAGCGGGTGGGGGAGTGACTGTGGGGGCGAAGCGGGTGGGGGAGTAACTGCTGTGTGCAGTGTCGCGGTAGGCGGTCGCCAGCGTTTGGTGTCGGCCACGACGCGTTCAACCTCGCTTTTGTTTGCCTGGGAAATCGCATAGGTCGGTCGCATTGACCAGCGCGCGGACACGGTTTGCTGCGTTGCGAAGGCGTTCTCCAACTATCGGATTCCGGACGGCCGCGGCGGCCAACGACTTTGCGACAGTGGCGACTTCATCGCCGCCGGGGATCAGTAGGCGGTCAGCGCCGGCCAGGAGGCTTGCGAGTGCGGTCTCGCGGGTGACCGTCCACGCGTCGTTGCAAAACAGTGCAGGCTCGCTGTAGCGACTTTTACACCGGCACGAGGCTCACCTTCGGGCATACGGCTCGGTCGATCGATTACCAGTGCGCTGATTCTTGCCGTATTGACTCTTCCACGTGCGGTGATACGTTTAACCGCACGAGACTGGTGAATGTTATCCCCCGGTGTCGTTACGCGCAATGATGCAGTGCGCAGTGTCGACCTGGCGGGCGTGCGGCTGCGGGGACTGTTTGGCCTAGGATGTGCGCGATATGTGCATATTTATGGTGAATTAGTTCTCGCACTGCGCATCGTTGTTGTGATGGCGACTCCGTAACGTGATTTGGACAACGCTGATTGCAGTACATGACGTGCCTCGCAACCCTATTGAGGGGCACGCGTGTGCAGATTGAGGACTCACAATGACTACGAACATTTCGGAAGACCGGCCGGCGCTGAGCCTCCAGCGAATTCGGCTTGCCCGGGTTGCGACATTCTTCGGATTCGCGCAATTGGGAGCGGTCATGCTCACGTGGTCGACGAACACCACTGCGCTCCGTGCTCACCTGGGGTGGTCGGGGGAGGGCGGAGACTCGAATTTCGGGCTGGTGGCATTGGCGATCGGCGTCGGCGCTGCAGTCGGCTGCTTCCTCATCGGGCCGTTCGTCGACAGGTACGGTCCGCGAGCCACCTGTATGCCCACGATGATCATCTACCCGTTGATGTATATCCCGTTCGCGTTCTTGCAGGGTATTGCCAGCGCAATGTTCCTCGGCGTGATGATCGGCTTGTTGAGAGGTGCCTTCGACACCGCCTTCAACACACACGGTGTGCAGGTGGAGCGTTACTACGGCAGGCCCATCATGTCTGCGTTCCACGCGGCCTATCCGGCAGGCGGATTCGTCATCGGCCTGGTGGCCAGTGCAATCGCCCGTCACTATGTCGAGAGCCCCGCGGTGGCCTACATCTCGATCGGTGTCACGATGTCGGTTCTCGGAGCTGTGTTCGGTCGCTGGTTGTTGACTCGCGATGAGCTGCTACCCCCGGATGCCGCAGCCGTTCTCGGGAAGCAATCGACAACCGGGAGATCGGCGTCGACGACGACTTTGCTGATCATGGCCGGATTCGGCCTCTTGATGCTGGCATCGATGCTCAGCGAAGGCGCAATTCTGGACTGGGGACAAGAGTTCGTCCGGCGCCATGCCGATACCAGCGCTGGTATGGCTGCGACAGCTGTGACCTTCTACTCCGGTGCACAATTCGTGGGGCGCCTCTTCGGTGACCGGCTCGCCGAGTACTTCGGTGCGCGCGTCATCGTGGCCGTCAGTGGTGTGATCGGATTCGTCGGTGCCTTGCTTGCGATCGGGGGTGCGTCAGCTCCGTTCGCCCTGGTGGGATTCGTTCTCCTGGGGCTCGGGCTGGCATGCATGGCTCCGCTGATGCTCTCTGCTGCCGGCCGTCGTGACCCCGAGAACGCCGGAAGAAACATCGGAATTGTCAATGCGATCGGCTACGTCGGCATGCTCGTCGGGCCGGCTGCGATCACGCTCATCGTCGACGGATTCGGAATCGGCTGGATGCCGGCGCTGCCGGCAATCTTGCTCCTGCTCATCGCCGTCGGCGGTCCTGTATTGATGAAAACCGTTCCGCGATACTCGGAAACTGAACGTACGGGAAATGCTCTGAAGCCGGAGCATCACACGGTCTCCCACTGAGGTCGAACAAGCAGTGGCCCACGTGCGAGTACATCGAAATCCGGTGTACTCGCACTTGTGTCACCGAACGGAAGGAAATTCTGTTCGGGATTTGAGGAAGAAACAGGATGAGCACTGGCGGACCTTCGGAGTCGATCAGACGTTCTGCGCGAGCGCTGATCGTGGATCATTCGTATCGAATACTGTTGTGCAACTTTCGATCTAGATCCGATGAATCCTATTGGATCACGCCCGGTGGCCGTTGTGAGGAACGTGAGACCCCACGCGGCACACTCGAGCGAGAGCTTCGAGAAGAGGTAGGGCTCGAACTACACACGACGCAGCCGCTCGTCTGGCGCCAAACGATCATCGATCCAGAGCACTTTCCCGGATTCAGCGGCGTCGACAACTTCTATTTCCTGGTTCGAGTTCATGGATTCGAACCACGAGGGGCATTGACCGACGCAGAATTGCGCGATGAGCACCTACACGGTTTCAGATGGTGGACTCTGGAAGAGATCGAGAACTATTCAGGTTCGGCCCTTTTCGCGCCTCACGATATCGCCGAGAGACTCGATCTCACCCTTCGTCGCGGGTCGCCGTGCCCGGTAGTGTGTTTCGGCTCGGATTGATCCAGGTTGCTACTCGTACAGAATCGGGCCGCGCGATCGCTGGCGACACCGTCGCTCTGTACAGGAGAATATGCCGTAACTGGGCAGCGACCCGTCGTAGACAACCCCGTGGACGACTCGTGATGCCAATGCTGTTCGAGGTCGACGCGGTTATGTTCGGCGCACCAGGACTGTGCCGTTGGTCGCAGAGTTGGTTCCAGACACGTGAAACATTGCGTGCGCCCAGGGGCGGTCCGCGTTCAGCAACGAATTCTCTTCGATCATCCTGTCGTCGTGATAGCCCTGTGGATCCTCGCCGAGCTCGACCAATCGTTGTCGCGCTGTCTCCGGTGCGGTGTCGACCCACACTGTCGCGTCGTACAACATCCGCAATGAACGGCGGATCGACCCGGCACCTTCCACGAGAAGCAACGTCGTCTGGTCAGAGACAGCGATATCGCGAGGCTTGTCGTGGTTCGACCGGAAGGTGAATGGAAGCCCAGCTCGCCGTATAGGTTCCAGTAATTCCTTGGCGAGCAAGGTATCCCAGCCAAAAAATGTTCGACTGCACGCGATGTCATCTGTGTGCACGATGACCGTCCCTGTGCAGTTTGCCGATAACAGTGCGGCCAGCGTCGACTTGCCGGAACCACCCCTCCCATCGATCCCTACGATTGCCGGGCCGCGCCCAACTGAACCGGACCGCAGAAGTTCCACGAATTGTGGGATCGCGAATCTATTCCAATCCGAATTTTCGTCACGTTCAGTGGGACGTTTCATGAACCTCTACCTTGGATCGAACCAGCTCCGAGTGTGAATTGTGAACGGCTACTGTCCACAGAAGTCGACTGTGACCCGGCTAGCCGTCCTGGCCGACTCGAGTATCGAGATGCTCACTGCCAGTGCGTTGGTCGCGTCGAGTCCGTCGACGACTGGTCGGCCGTCACCGCGCGTGGCACGGGTGAAGTGTTCCAGCGTGATGTCGTACGTGTGCCGGCGGTCTTCGACATCGATCTCGTGTGATCCCCGGCGATCGTGCAGAACGACCGACCCGATGGGTTCCGGAGTCATGACGTCGGCTGCATGAAGGCTGCCGGCTGTCCCGTGCACCTCCACATACGTGGGTGCGAATGGCGTAGTGAAAGTGTCGTGGAATCGTACAAGGACGTTGTTCTCGTAGAGAATCGACGAGGAGGCTGCATCTTCGGCTTCGGTCACCCAATCTCCTTGAGCCACAGTGATCGCGCTCGCCGTCAGTGCTCTTGTGCCGAGTAGCGGATTCACGACTGATGCGTTGTGGCAGGAAAGATCCATGACGGCGCCTGATCCCGGCGCGCTACCGAGTCGCCACCCTCGCAATCGTTCGGGTAGGAGTGACGTGTGGCGAACACTGACCGACAGAATCCGGCCTATGTCGCCGCGCGTCACTGTGCGTCGAATGGCCTGGTGCGTACCTGCGGCAGGCAGGTGGTGGTTGACACCTAGGACTACGCCGGCGGATTGGCAAGCGGCGGTCATCTTCCGCGCATTGTCGATGCTCGTCGACAGCGGCTTCTCGCAGAGAACGTGTTTTCCGGCTGCTGCCGCCGCGCACACCTGCTCGAGGTGGCGATCATTTGCACTGGAGATGTAGACCGCATCGATGAGGGGATCGCTGAGCAGATCGTTCAGCTTGTTCGTTCGGTTCGATATCTCGTTCCGACGTGCGTACTGCTCGGCGTGGTCCGCATTTCCGCTGTACACGGAACTGATGTGGTGGCCGGTCCTTCGCAGTGCGGGAATCATTCGCGTTTCGGCGATATCACTCGCACCGACGATTCCCCAGACGAGATGCGGTTGTTCGCTCATCGAAGTATTCCTTCTCGGGCATCGACGATGTCGAATAGACAACGACGGCTCCGGGTATTGGCCGACTCGACGTCAGGAGTTCGGCGCGGACGAAATCTTGTAGGCCAACACTACGAAGTGGCGATAAATATCGACAGCGCCAAAACGTGCAAGCGTGAGCCGCTGATCGACCACTGTGAGCAGGCGCGAGCGCTGCACCTGCTCTGACCGTGAGCTTTCGAACGACCGGCATATCATGCACGGATTGGGCAGAATTTGGCAGAAGTGGTTCCCCCTATGTGTCTGTCCGCTGGATCACTTCGCAGGAAAGCTAGGGCTATCAGTTTGATTTCATGCCTCACCTCGAAGGAGCAACCCGCCAATGTCGTTCGTTCTCAAAGCCGCAGTCGGCGAACCAGCGCAGCGTGCCAGCAATCCGGCGGTGGTCGACACTGTCGCGGGTGTGATCGCAGACATTCGTGCCAACGGTGACGACGCGGTCCGCAAGTACTCTGACCGTTTCGACCGGTGGTCACCGGATTCGTTCCGGCTCGACGAAGATCAGATCCGCGAGATCGTCAAGTCCGTCCCGACAACGGTCCTCGAGGACCTGCAGTTCGCGCAGCGTCAGATTCGCGACTTCGCCCAGGCGCAGCGCGACACCATCACAGACCTCGAGGTCGAGACTCTGCCCGGCGTGTTCTTGGGGCACCGGAACATTCCGATCGACGCGGCTGCAGCTTACGTTCCGGGTGGCAGGTACCCGCTGACAGCGTCGGCGCACATGACGGTGCTGACCGCGAAGGTCGCAGGCGTCGAACGCGTCGCGGCTACGACGCCCCCGAATGACGGGCTTCCGCCCCAGATCAGCATCACCGCAATGCATCTCGCCGGGGCCGACGAGATTTTCGTGCTCGGTGGCGTACAGGCGATTGCAGCGCTGGCTCTCGGTACCGAGACGATCGATCCTGTCTCGATCCTCACGGGGCCGGGCAACGCATACGTGGCAGAGGCAAAGCGTCAACTCTTCGGTGAGGTCGGAATCGATCTCTTTGCAGGTCCCACCGAAACACTGATCGTTGCCGACGAGTGCGCCGACCCGTTCACCATCGCAGTGGATCTACTCAGCCAGGCTGAACACGGTCCGGATTCACCGTGTGTGTTGATCACGACGTCCGAGGCTGTGGGCAACGAGGTGATCAAACACATCGACGCATTGCTACCCGGTCTGGAGACGAACGCGATCGCCGGGCCTGCCTGGCGCGACCATGGACAGATCCACGTTGTCGGGACTCTCTCCGAAGCATATGAACTCGCGGACAAGTTTGCCTCCGAGCACGTACAGATCCTGACGCAGAATCCGCGTGAAGCGCTCGACAACATGAGCAACTACGGTGCCCTTTTCCTCGGGGAAGGAACGTGTGTTCCATACGGCGACAAAGTGATCGGGACCAACCATGTACTTCCTACTCTTGGCGCTGCGCGCTACACCGGAGGGCTCTGGGTAGGGAAGTTCCTCAAAACCCTCACTTTCCAGGAGGTGCGCGATCCGGCGGCGAGCGCCAGGATCGGCGAGATCGCTGCGCGACTGTCCCGATTGGAACGCTTCGAAGGCCACGCCCGTTCAGGTGACCTGCGTGCGGCGAAGTTCGGTGGAGCCGAACTACCGTGGGGCGAGATCCCGGTGGCGGCAAACCTCAAATGACGATGCGCATCGAGCACGACCTGCTCGGTGATCGTGAAGTGCCTGCGGAGGCCTACTACGGCATCCACACGCTGAGGGCACTGGAGAACTTCCCGATCACCGGTATTCCTCTCTCGGTCCACCCGGACATGGTATCGGCGTTGGCCGCGGTCAAGCAGGCCGCGGCTCGGGCGAACGCCGACCTCGGAATCCTCTCGCCCGAGCATGCAACAGCGATCGAGCAAGCTTGTAAGGAGATTCGCGCGGGCAGGTTCGCCGACCAGTTCGTCGTCGACGTCATTCAGGGTGGTGCCGGCACGTCCTCGAACATGAACGCCAACGAAGTGGTCGCGAACCGCGCGCTCGAAATGCTCGGCCGCGAACGGGGGCAGTACCAATTCCTCCATCCTCTCGAACACGTCAACATGAGTCAGAGCACCAACGACGTCTACCCCACCGCGATCAAAATCGGCTTGCAAGGTGCGGTCACCAGGCTTCGAGGTGCGATGGACGAACTTGCAGGCGCATTCGCGGAGAAAGCAGCCGAGTTCTCCCACGTGCTCAAGGTCGGACGGACTCAGTTGCAAGACGCGGTCCCGATGACTCTCGGTCAAGAGATCGTCACGTTCGCCGTGATGATCAAGGAGGACTCTCAGAGACTGGAAGAGGCCGCTCGGTTGATCTCGGAGATCAACCTGGGAGGGACGGCGATAGGCACCGGTCTCAATGCGCACCCGGAGTACGCCAGACGTGTGCGTGAGCACCTGGTGTCGATCACCGGTCTCGACATCTCGACGGCATCGGATCTCATCGAAGCAACCCAGGACGTCGGGGCCTTCGTTCAGTTGTCGGGAGTGCTCAAGCGCACTGCGGTCAAGCTGTCCAAGATCTGCAACGATCTGAGATTGCTGTCCTCGGGCCCACGCGCAGGGCTGGGTGAGATCAATTTACCTGCGGTGCAGGCGGGTTCGTCGATCATGCCTGGCAAGGTCAATCCGGTCATTCCCGAAGTGGTCAATCAGATTGCCTACCGGGTGGTGGGAAACGATCTGACCATCACCATGGCTGCCGAGGCGGGTCAACTGCAGCTCAACGCATTCGAACCTGTCATTGCACACAGCCTGTTCGAGACTGCAGAACTCCTCACGCGGGGCTGCACTGTGTTGCGCGAGCGATGCGTGATCGGCATTACCGCCAACGTCGCGCATCTCGAACGAACGGTCGCGGCTTCGATCGGTGTCGTGACCGCGCTCAATCCCTACATCGGCTACACAGCCGCGACGGAATTGGCGGCGGACGCGCTTGCTTCCGGTCGCACCGTCGTGGAGTTGGTGCTCGAACGCGGGTTGTTGGGCAAGGAGGATTTGGACGCGATCATGGAGCCTGCGAATTTGGCACGAACTGCGATCGTGTCGGCTCCCGATTTCGATCCGCTCGTCCCGTCGACCTGACCAGGTCTTCAGGGCGGTTGACACCGCACATGTGGGCGGTATCGTTTAGTGATACGTATAACTACTTGCAGTCCTGTTGCGTCAGGATTGACAGAAGCTGAGTCGGCACGGTTCAAGGACGTACAGCGTCAAGCCAGCCAGGAGACGGAAACCATGTTCGAAAAGACACGAATGGACAGTCATCCCCCCTGTAAGAGCAACTACGACGTCATCGTCGTGGGAAGCGGAATGGGGGGTGGAACGATGGCATACGCTCTCAAGGATTCCGGCCTCGATGTGCTCTTGATCGAGAGGGGAGACTTCCTTCCACAGGAACGTCAGAATTGGGACCCCCGAGCGGTGTTCGAGAAAGATCGGTACAAGAACGCCGAAAAATGGGTCGACACCGAAGGGCGGGAGTTCGCCCCCGGCACCTACTATTACGTCGGCGGAAACACCAAATTCTACGGTGGCTCGCTGGTCAGGTTCAGGCGAGAGGATTTTCAGTCCTCACGGCATCACGACGGTGAATCGCCGGCATGGCCGTTCTCGTACGACGATCTCGAACCCTACTACGCACGTGCCGAGCAGGTGTACAAGGTTCACGGCGACCACACCGACGACCCGACGTTGCCACGCAACGAACCGTTTCCGTACCCTCCCGTAGGGCACGAGCCAGCGATACAGCAGGTCGCCGACGATATGCGTAAGGCGGGTTTCACCCCTTCCAATCTCCCGCTCGGGGTCGACCTTCGGCAGGGTGGGTCATGTATTCGATGCAAGACATGCGACGGGTTCCCTTGCCGTACCTTGGCGAAATCGGATGCCGACGTCTGTTGCGTGCGACCCGCACTCGATTCGGGCAACGTCGAAATCGTCACGAACGGGTACGTGGAGAAGGTGCTGACCGACGATTCCGGACGTCGAGCATCAGGCGTCGAAGTGACCCATCGCGGCGTCACCTCCACCGTACGTGCGGATACGGTCGTAATCTCCTGTGGTGCGGTCAATTCTGCAGCGCTGCTGCTACGTTCGGCCACGTCTGTCCATCCTGACGGGCTCGCAAATTCCTCCGGAATGGTCGGTCGTAACTACATGGTGCACATGAACTCGATCATGGTGGCCATCGACCCACTCAAGAAGAACAAGTCCGAGTTTCAAAAGACGTTGTACTTCAACGACTTCTACCTGCGTGGCACTGACGATCATCCGTATCCGCTGGGCCACGTGCAACTGATCGGGAAGCTCCAGGCGGAGATGATCAAGGGGCAACGGCCCCACATCCCCAAATGGGCGTTGAGCCTTGCCACGAACCGTAGTACCGATTGGTGGCTGTTCACGGAGGATCTGCCCAACCCTGAAAATCGTGTCACGCTGACTCCCGGAGGGCGTATCCAGATCGCGTGGGAACCGAATAACGTCCGGGCACACGAGGTTCTGGTTCGCGAGACGCGAAAAATGCTTCGCAAGATCGGATTTCCGGTGGTCATCAGTGAAGGAACCGGGATAGAGGTGAACTCGCATCAGGCCGGAACCGTTCGGCTCGGTACCGACCCGGCTACATCGGTCCTCGATCCGAGTTGCCAGGCACACGATGTCGACAACCTGTATGTCGTCGACTCCTCCTTCTTTCCGTCGCTCCCGGTGATGAATCCGGCGCTGTCGATCGCGGCGAACGCGTTGCGTGTTGCAGATTCGATCATCGCTCGAAGCGGCGACTCCACGGCGGGTGCATCGCACGGCTCGTCGATCTCTGCATAAATTGCTCACCCCAATTCTTTTCAATTCGAAAGTGAAGAACATGACTGTGCAAAAGCTCACCGGTGGCCAGATGGTGGTCGACATACTGATCCGTGAAGGAGTTGAAAAGGTATTCGCTATTCCGGGACACGGCAATACAGCGTTACTTGATGCGTTCGTCGACCGGGCCGACGAAATCGAGTTGGTTCCCGCCATCCACGAGCAGGGCGCCGCACACATGGCCGACGGCTACTACCGCGCATCGGGCAAGATCGCGGCCGTCTGTACTTCCATCGGACCGGGAGCGACGAACACCGTAACCGGAATCGCGACTGCGTTCGCGGACTCGCAGCCGATGATTCTGATCACCGGCGCCGTTCACACGTATATGGAGAACCGCGGCGTCCTCCAGGAGATCGATCGGCCGCACGGGAACAATTTCCCACGGATGGTCGAGCCGGTCGTCAAGCGCTGGTGGCAGCCCGGTCGACTGGAGCAGCTACCTTCCGCGATGGCTCAGGCGTTCAACACGATGCTCGAAGGTCGCAGAGGGCCTGTCCTGGTGGATATCCCGCAGGACCTGCAAGCTGAGTACGGCGACTATGTTCCAGAGTTGTACTCGCGCCGAGCTCAGACCCGGGCGACTGGTGATCCCGTCGCCATTGCCGAGGCAGCCAAGCTACTGGCGGGTGCTAAGCGTCCCGTGATCCTCGCTGGCGGAGGCGTCATCGCAGCCGAGGCCGGTGCGGAACTCCTCACACTGGCGGAACGTCTCGGCGCTCCCGTGACGCACTCCTTCCAGGGCAAAGGCGCATTCCCCGCAGACCACGATCTGTACGCGTGGCCGTGCGGCGACATGGGATCGATTCCTGGTAACGGAGTCACCAAGACCGCCGACGTCATTCTTGCAGTGGGTTGCCGGTTCAGCGATCGCATCACGTCCTCGTACCGCCCGGGAGTCACATTCGACATCCCTAACACGAAACTCGTTCACATAGACATCGACGGATTCGAGATCGGCCGCAACTACCCGGTCGAGGTCGGGATCGTCGGCGACGCCAAGACCTCGCTCGCGTCTCTGATCGACGAACTCGGCGCACCGGCAGCGGATTACGACTTCCGAGCAACCGACTACTACGCCGAACTTCAGGACTTGAAGGCGCAGTGGGACGAGCACCTGCGCCCTATGCGTGAGACCGATTACTTACCGATGACCAACTCACGGGCAATGGTCGAGATCCGAAAGGTTCTTCCGCGTAACGGAATTCTGGTCACCGATTCCAGCAACCCGGCAAACCAGGCGTTCAACGAATTCCCGATCTACGAGCCGAAGAGCAACATCGTTGCCGGCGGATTCTCCGGAATCGGATTCGGTGTACCTGCCGCGATCGGCGCCGCGATCGGCGCACCGGACAAGCCGGTTCTCGCGCTCGTCGGCGATGGCGCGTTCCTACAGACCGGCACGGAGATCGCAGCTGCCGCCATGAGCGGCGTCAATGTCGTCTTCGTCGTTCTGAACAACGGTGGCTGGGAAGCAATCAAGGACCTTCAGATCAATCTCTTCGGCGCGGAACGGGAAATCATCTCAGGGTGGAAGTTGCCGGATGGATCCCCGTACTTCGCCGATATCACTGCGTTCGCCCAGTCCCTCGGATGCAAGTCCGAGCGTGTCGAGGATCCGGCAAAGCTCGGCGCCGCTGTTCAGCGCGCATTCGAGACCGAGGGCCCCGTAGTCATCGAGGCGATCAGTGCTCGCGAGCTGCCCTGGACCGAGATGCATGCAATGGGTTGGTGGGATATCACCGTACCGGCGTACCACGGCGAAGTTCGAGACGACTACGTGAACCAGCGCGGCTTCTGACCCACCCCTCACCGGAAAGTAGTTGTAAGTCATGGGCAACATCAAACTCGGACTTAATCTGGAGTTCGCGCGATACGAGAACGGCTCTTTCGATTGGGCCATGGACCAAGCTGCTGAGATCGGCTACAAGTACGTCGAGCCGATGGTGCACTGGGGTCGTGAACTGCTCAGTGCAGCAGGATATTTCCACAGTCGTTCCATGCTCGACGATCCGTTGATCCTACGGAATGCGGCCGAAGATCGCGGTCTCAGCATCTCGTCGCTGTCGAGCCACGCGCCACTCGCCAAGCCGGAGGTGGCAGTGGAGTACTTCCGCCAGGCCATCCGTTACGCCGCGGAGGCAGGTTCTCCGATGATCATGGTCGACGATGGACCCACCCCGTCTTGGACCACGGAGGAAGAGAACTACACGCTCATGCGGTACACCCTGAAGGAGGCAGCGCTGGTCGCGGAACCCCGGGGTATCAAGATCGCAATCGAGACCCACGGGCCGTACACCGCGACTCCGGAGCGCCTCGACAGGATCATGAATTTGGTCGACAGTCCTGCCCTGACGATCAACCTCGATACCGGAAACAGCTACCTGAGTGAGAACGATCCGCACGAGTGGCTCGAAGCCATCATCGGTCAGGTCACGCACCTGCACGCCAAGGACATCGCGTTAGACGACGCGAAACGTCTACGCGGAAAAGTGCGAGGCATGCTGGGATGCGCATGCGGTGAAGGCGTCATCGACTGGAAGCGCATCGTCGACACACTCGCCGCGGCCGACCACGACGTCGTCTTGTCGGTGGAGTGCGGCACGCTCGACGCCGCGAAGAAGAGCTACACCCACCTCAGCGCATTGATCGAAGCAGTCGGTCAGTAGCCGTGTTCGGTTTGGAGACGCATCCGGGAAACATGAATACAGTCGTGATCATGGACCCGTCCGTGATGAAGCCGAGGATTCCGAACGGTGAAGTGCCGACCGTCGAGGAGTTCGTGACAGCCCCGCCTGCCGTACGCGCACTGCCGATCCCGCGGATCGAAGCCGTCGACGGCCGAATACAGATCAACTAACCGAACACCGAAAGTGCTCGGGCCCAACCTCATCAGGTTGGGCCCGAGCACTTTTCGTCTCGGCGGCTGTAGTTCTGCCTCGTCTGGGGCGGTGGGGGCCAGATGGGTGATGGAAAGGGTCTCGGATGTCCGACGCCGACGGTGACGGTGAGACAGTGAGTCTCGGATCCGCGACACGAACAGGCCCGTCGACAGTCGTGGTGACTTCAGACGGGCCTGTACGTCGATCTGCTTGCAGCTACAGCTGCTTACGTGACGGCTTCTGCTGGTCGGGCGCCGGTGATCATCGAGACGATCTCGTCGGCGGTGGTTTCCTTGGTGTTTCGGCACCCGACGACCTGGCCTCGCCGGAAAACGTACACCCGGTCGGTCAGTTCCAGCACCTGTTGCATGTTGTGGCTGACGATGATGACCGCGACTCCGCGTTGTTTGAGGCGTTTGATGATGTCGTGGACGTGGGCGGTCTCCTGCAGGCCCAATGCCGCTGTGGGTTCGTCCATGATGATGAGCTTTGATCCCCAACCGGATGCGCGGGCGATGGCAATACCCTGGCGCTGGCCACCGGAAAGACCCCGAACGGTCCGGTGTACCTCGGGCACGTTCACTCCGATCTCCGTGAGCAGTTCGGTTGCACGCTTGGCCATCTTGCGTCTGTTGAGCACGCTCAAGCCGCCCAGGTTGATCAGCTTCTCTTCACGCCCGAGGAACAGGTTGGTCAGGACGTCGAGGTCATCTGCGAGTGAAAGATCCTGATAGACGGTTTCGATCCCGGCTTCGCGTGCATCGATTGGGCTTTGGAACTCACAGTCCGCACCGTCGAATCGGATGGTGCCATCACTCGACGGTTGCGCGCCGGAAAGGATCTTGACGAAGGTGGACTTGCCTGCGCCGTTGTCGCCCATGATGGCGATGTGCTCACCGTGTCCGACGCTGATGGAGGCGCCTTGCAAAGCTTTGACGCCGCCGTAGAACTTGGAGAGGTTCGTAGTCTGGAGAAGAGGCTCGGTGGTGTTGGTGATAGTACTCATTGAGGTGGTTCCGATCTGGGGGGTCGTCTCGAATCAGTACGCTGCGGGAGAGTCGGCGACATTGGCGGATGTTACGGGCGGGATCGGGACGAAGATCTTGGGTTGCACCGTGCCACCGTCCAGCAAGGTCAGCATGGCGGCGACAGCTTCTCGCGCCATCTCCTTGGGATCGCCGTTGATGGTTCCGTACGTGTCTCCCGCGAGGATGCTCTCGCGCATCTCTTCCGGATAGTCGTTGCCAACGAAGACGATTTCGCTTCGGCCCATCGACTTGGCCAGGCGGGCGCCCGCAGCCAATTCGGGTCCTTGCGCGACGACGGCGTTGATCTGCCCTGCCGGATACTTCGCGAGCCAGTCCTGGGTCAGGCTGATGGTCTTGTCGTTCGCCCAGTTGTTCGGCTGCTCTTCGACGAGTTTGACGTCGGGGAAGTTCTCCTGCAGTTCGGCACGGAACCCTTCCGACCGACCGATCTGCGGCCCACTGCCGAGGATGCCGGTCATCAAGGCGACGTTGCCCCGATTGCCAATTGCTCCTGCGACCATCTTCGCCTGCTCGCGTCCGACCTGAACGTCGTCGGTCCCGACGAACGAGGAGACCGGGGCGTCTTCTGACAGCGCCAGGGAGAATGCGATGACCGGGATTCCTGCTGCTTCGGCTCGTTTGATTGACGGAGTCATGCTGTCCTGGTCGCTGGGGGCGAGGAGAATTGCGTCGACCTTCTGCGTGACCAGCTGGTCCATTCCGCTACTCATCTGAGCGATGTCGTTGTGCCCGTTGACAACACTGAGCTTGTATCCCGCAGCTTCAGCTTCTTCTTGCACAGTCGAGATGGCTACGTTCATCCACGGGTCGACGCCGACGTCGTACACCACGAAGCCCAGCGTCTTGTTCGCACCCGAGGAAGGTGCGGTTCCGCAGGCCGTGAGTGCGACGGCGACGAACGCGGCCAGGCAAAGGGCAAATGCGGTTTTGATCGTTCGGGACGTTCTTCTTACGGTCATATGTTGTCACTCCTGGAATGTGGTTGGCTGCGAGTGGAATCGGACGTATCAGCGTTTGCGGGCGCTGCGGAACGCTTCGAAGCCGACTGCGAGCAGAACGGCCGTACCCGTCAGCGCCGGCTGCCAGTAAGCGGAAACGCTGTACAGGTTCAGTGCGTTTGTGAGGACGGTGAGCGACAGGATGCCGATCACCGCGGAGCTGATGCCGCCGACTCCGCCAGTGAGTGGTGTGCCGCCGATGATGACGGCGGCGATGGCGAGAAGTGCCCACTGTGTACCTGTTGCCGGACTCCCGATTCCCGAGATCGAGACGAGAAGAATTCCTGCGATGGCAGCGCACAGTCCGCCGATCGCATAGACGGCAATCAGAACCCGATCGACATGGATTCCGGCACGACGCGAGCCTTCCTTGTTGCTCCCGACGGCGTAGATGTGCTGGCCGAAGAGCGTGCATCGTAAGACGAACAACAGAATCAGGATGACCACGACGAATGTGAGACTGGCAAAGGAGATTCCAGCGATGTTCCTCAAGCCAAGATCGGTCCATCCGGAAGGAAGAGGAGCGATCGGGGTGGCGCCGGTTGCGGCGTACAGCAGTCCGGTGACGACGGCTTGTGTACCGAACGTGGCCACAAATGGGTTGATGCCGATCTTGGCTACGAGGATGCCGTTCACGAAGCCGGCGAGTAGACCGGCGACCAATCCGACGAGAATTCCGATGGCTATACCGTGCTGGAGACTGACGTACGCTGCCGCGCATCCGGCTGCCGCTGCCACGATTCCGACCGAGAGATCGAAGCCACCTGAGATAATCATCAGCTGCATACCGCCGGCAATGATTCCGACCATCGCCGCCTGTTGCAGCACGTTCAGCAGGTTGTCCGACTGCCGAAAGATCGGGTTGGCGATGCACAGAATCACCACCGATGCGGCCAGTACAGTCAGCATCACCCGCTGAACGACCTGCGACGGTGTGCTTGGCAGAATGCGTTTGAGCAGAACAGGTAGCCATTCCTGCGAGGATGCGTGGGGCGGCTGGGGTGCCGCGGAACGAGTGGAACGGCCGATGTCATCGACAGAGATTCGCGCGCTTGGCGGCCGTTTCTGCTGGTCTTCGGTCAGGGGCATTGAGGACTCCTCGAAAGGGTGTGTCGGTGTTCGGTCGAAAGAGCGAAATCAGGTCACCCGGCGGCACGGCGTTGTGCGTGTCGAGATTTGGATCGGTGCCATGCAGTTCGCGTTCGGTTCGTGAACCGGTAGCGATTACTCGGACGGTGGGCCGGGTCTATATGGGCGCTGAAACAAATCTTCGGACAGGTAGGAAGCGGGTTCGCCATGTGTCTCAACTCTGTTTGGCGCCCCCCGGTGAAGCCCTGGGGTTGTAGAAATACTGTCCTGTGACTGCATTCACAGCTAGACGCAAGGCGGGAAAGATGTCTCGGCTGAGCGACACGTTTTGTGTAGTGTCTTTGACATGTCTTTCACGGTTGCGGACGCTCTGGAACTCTCACTGATCCGCGCGGCCGGTCCTCACGTACTCACCAACGGAACGGATCTGGATCAACGCGAAGTCCGATGGGTTCATTCGTCCGAGATCCCCGATATCGCACGATTTCTCAGCGGCGGCGAATTGTTGCTGACGGCGGGCCTCGGTATAGGGGAAACAGAAGCCGAGCAGCGTGCTTACGTGAAGGCGGTTTCTCGAGCGGGTGCGGCAGCTCTGGTGATCGAAGAATCCGGTCGCATGTTCGATCGAGTTCCTGAAGCTGTTGTACAGGAAGCCCAACAAATGCTGCTTCCGGTGATCGCGTTGACCCACGAAGTGTCGTTCGCCGGAGTCTCCGCCCAGGTGCACGAAATTCTGACCGAAATGCGACTTCGGAGCCTGACTCGTGAGCGTGAGGTCGAAGCAACATTCTCGGGATTGCTGCTCGACGGCGCAGACCATCTCGGAATAGTGGAGACTCTGGCGGCGCTCACCGACAGCACGGTGGTTCTGGAAAACATCGCGCACCGGGTGACGGTCTATTTTTCAGTGGACGGTGTCGAATTCGATGACGACGAGTGGAATCGTCACGCCAGAGTATCGCACGACAATGAAACTGATTGTGTCCGAAGGCCCGTCGTCATGCGTGGTCAACCGTGGGGGTGGATCCACGTGCTCCAGGGACAATCGCCGACCGCGCCGTTCTCGGCTGAATTCGCGGCGGAGCGGGCAGCAGCAGCGATCGCGATCTCGCTTCTCACCGATCGTAGCCGCGAGGCGCGTGACGATCAGCGCAGTACCGCTTTGATGACACACTTGCTGCTGGGAGAAATTTCCGGCGATGAGTTCGTGAAGCAGGCCAGTCGTCTGGGGTATCGGCTCGGATCTGGCCTGATGCGAGTGTTCGTGGCCAACAAGAATACTCGTGACGATTCTGGTGGAATCCGGCCCAAGCGCAGGAGCAGTCCCAATGCGATCAGTGCCGACATGGGTGATTACATCGTCACGGTGGCGCCGGAAGTGAGTGGCCGTCCGCCGGAGATCGAGGATCTTGTCGGTTTCGTCGGAGCGGGTGTCGGTGTGAGCCGCGCTATTTCACGTGACATGGTTGCTGTCGCGCTCACTCAAGCGCGCAGTGCTGCGGCGGTCGCCCGAGCTTCTGGTGGTGTCCTTCACTTCGACGAACTGGGGGTCGAGCGGATTTTGGTGACCCTGGCGCAGGGCCCGGAACTGGCGAGCTTCGTCGAAGACGAATTGGGTCCGTTGTTGACGAAGGATGCGCACTCGGCCAGTCCGCTGCTGCCGACACTGCGTGCGTTTCTCAGCGTCGACGGGCGCAAGACTGAAGCGGCGGACAAACTCTACGTGCAGCGCAGAACTCTGTACAACAGGTTGGAGCGGATCTCCACGATTCTCGGAAAATCCCTTGATGCCCCGGAAACACGGCAGCGCTTGCTGTTGGCAGTCAAAGGTCTTGAGCTGCTGGAGGGTTCGGCGATCAGTTCGTCGCGACGTTCCGGAAGGAACTAGCGTTCCGGCTTCGATGAGGGGGACGGCGGTTCCTGCCGTGGCTAAACCTATACTGATCGCCCTGCTAGCTCCGCGCGCGGCAATGAGACGGCCTGTTGCCAGCAATCCGCACAGGGAACCACCGGGCAGTCCCAAGATGACGAAACCGAGTCCGCTGGTGGTGAGCTCGAGTGCATTCTTGACGTCGGGTGTCACTGTCACCCAAGAGGCTTGGCAAGCTCCGAGAAGTGCGAAGATGACAAGCTGTGCCCATTTCGTGCGGCCGAGCACGAAGGGCAACTTCGGGTAGAGCATTTCGTTGATTCTCTTCGTGGAGAGTTAAGTGAATCGTATCACCCGGTGATACGATTCACTCGTGTCTGTGGTGGTGAAACAAGGTGAGGTTGAGATGTGGCGCGACAGGCGGAAGTATCGCAAACCACGGTGTCGCGCCTACCGTCTCCCGAAGTGTTCGGTCGGGGTAGTCGCCGCTGCCGACAGTACCTCTCATGGACGTCATCGTTCGTACATTCGCGGGACCTTCAGTGCAGAAACATCTTTGAAACTATCGAGGCAACGGCAGGAGTGGGGCGACGAACATGGCTAGTCACCGTATGGAGGAAGAAGTGGGGTACGTCTGTGTCACGTGTCGCCATATCGGTTCGTCTTTGCCTATGCCCAAGCCGTCTGTGCCGCTGGCCGTGCGAGCTCGATGCAATCTCTGTGGCGAGATCGACACGGCGATGTCGGGGCGGAAAGACGATGTGCCATACCGTGTCGAGCTCTTCGGGGGCTTTCGTAGAGCTTGGACGCATGCAGTCCGGTGTGGGCGAATGTGTGAACACCATCTACTGTGACGACAGGTCAACCGAAGCCAGCACTCGGTTGAAACGAGACCACGATAGAATTCGTGAGATCGTCAAGGGTTACGGCGGATGATTCGTCCGGAGCAAGGGGAGTCGCTTCAGTGGTTACGATGAAGGACGTGGCGCGGGCAGCAGGCGTCTCCCAAGCCGCTGTCTCATACGCGTTCAGTAACTCTCCGAAAGTTTCTGCATCGCAGCGCGATCACATCTACGCAGTCGCTCAGTCTCTGTCCTACGCCGGGCCGAACATCGTCGGCAGTAGCCTGCGCTCCGGCCGAGTTGGAGCGGTAGGCATCATGGTGATGGAGTCGTTGGGGCACGCACTGGAAGACCCGTCGACCATGCTGTTGATGAAGGGGGTAGTCGAAGTCAACGAACTCGCCGACGTTGCCCTCACTTTGTTGCCGTTGGTCTCCAGTAGGGAAGAAGGATTCAATTCTCCCGCGGTCAGAGGTTTGGTCGACGGAGTAGTCCTGCACAATGTAACTCCTACCCACCCGATCATTGCGGCCCTGATTCACTCAGGAACGCCGGCAGTTGCGATCGATTCACCCGCGGACTGCGGCTTGCCGTTCATCGGAATCGATGATCGCGCTGCGGGATTCAAGCAGATGGCCCATCTCTTGGATCTCGGGCACCGAAGAATCGGTGTGGTCTGCGAACGTTTGAACATCGGTGGCACCGACGGGCCGATCTCCAAGGCAGTTGTCGAACACTCTTCCGAGCGGGTCCAGCGAGATCGGATCCTCGGGTACTTCGATGCTGCAACTGCACGGGGAGATGCCGGTATCTCGATTGAGGTTTACGAGGCTTCAGGTATCGATCGTGACAGCGGCGTCCGTGCTGTTCGCTCGATGGTCGAGAAACTGAATCCGACCGCAATAGCCACGACATCAGATGTCTTTGCCGTCGCTGCCTTGAGCGTGCTTCGTAGCATGAATATCTCAGTACCTGAGGTTGTTTCGGTTGTCGGATTCGACGATGCGCCAATCGCCGAACTCATGGATCTGACCACTGTGCGTCAACCGCTGGTGGAGAAGGGGCGCGCCGCAGCCTCCATGCTGCTCGACAATATCGACGGCGCCAAGCGGAGGCAGAAAATCTTCAAAACCAAGCTGATCGTCCGAAACTCGACAGGCCCGGTCAGCACAGTCTGAACGAGACCATGCTGAGCGGGCCGAAGTGGTCAGGATCGATAGACTTTCCGGTACAGTTCGGCGATTTCCTGTGCGCTGGGCACCACCGGGTTGTTCGACGGAGAACCCGACGCCAAGGCCTGTTCCGCCATCAGTGGAATGAGCTCCTCCCAGCGGGACTCGTCGATGCCGAATGTGTGCGGACTGGGTACCTCTACGTCGACGCACAAAGCATCGATGAAGTCGACCAGCTTGTGCGAGGCCGCCTCGTCTGAATCGCCGCGATCGGCCGCGCCCAGCTGCCTGGCGCAATCGGCGTATCGATCACGCGCCCCGGGTATGGAGAACGCGGTGATCGCCGGAAGTAGCATTGCATTGGAAAGTCCATGCGCCACATGGAAATGTGCGCCGATCGGACGACTCATCCCGTGTACCAGGCACACGCTCGCATTGGAGAATGCCATACCCGCCTGAGTGGAAGCATGCATCATCTGTTCACGTGCTTCTCGATCTGAGCCGTCACGGTACGCGCGCAAGAGGTACGCCCCGATTGTCTTCATCGCAGACAGTGCGAGCCCGTCCGAGATGGGGTTTGCCTTCTTACTGACGTAGGCCTCGATCGTGTGTGTGAGTGCGTCGACACCTGTGTCGGCCGTCAGTCTCGGCGGCATCGACATCGTGAGGTCGGAATCGACGATCGAGGCGATCGGAAGAAAAGAAAGCCCAGGGCATAGCATCTTCTCGTCGGTGGCAACATCCGTGATGATCGTGAATTGTGTTGCTTCCGAGCCACTTCCTGCCGTCGTCGGGATGGCGATGATCGGAAGCGCCGGCCCCGCGTACACCCGAGGGGCTTTGAAATCGCGCATGACGCCGCCCTGCTTGAACAAGACGGCAAGTGCTTTTGCCGTGTCCATCGGGCTGCCGCCGCCGAACCCGATGATCGAGTCGGCATCGTGGGCGGTCAGAGCGTCGAGACCAGCCTTTAGAGAATCGGTAGTGGGGTCGGGAACCGTCTCGGAGAAGAGTGCGGCCTTCTTTCCTGCTGCTGCAACGATCTTCAGCAATCGATCGGCAGAACCATTGCTGACCATGAACGCGTCGGTGACAAGAAGCGGACGCTCGATGTTCAGATCCGTCAGCACTTCGCCGAGACTCTCGACGGACCCAGGACCAAGTTTCAAGAACCGGGGAAATGAAATGTTGGCAACCATGCCGATCCCTTCGAATGTTGTGAATGTATTTCCCGGCCCGTCGTATTCGGACGGGACAAGAACTCAGTTGTTTTCGGGGAAGCCGAGGTTGATGCCGCCGTGGCTGGGATCGAGCCAGCGGGTAGTGACGACCTTCCCACGGGTGAAGAAGTGGACTCCTTCGGTACCGTGAGCGTGCGTGTCGCCGAACAGGCTGTTCTTCCAACCGCCAAAGCTGTAGTAGGCCATGGGGACGGGAATGGGGACGTTGATCCCGACCATGCCGACCTCGATCTCGTTCTGGAAGCGACGTGCTGCGCCACCGTCATTGGTGAAGATCGCGGTGCCATTCCCGAATGCACTCGAATTCACCAGGTCGAGTGCTTCGTCGTAGGAGTTCACTCGCACGACCGAGAGCACAGGGCCGAAGATTTCGTCTGTGTAGATGCTCATGTCGGTGGTGACGTGGTCGATCAGGGTCGGGCCGAGCCAGAATCCGCCCTCACCACCGTTCGCCTGCACGTGCCTGCCATCGACGACGAGCGTCGCGCCGGCCGCCTCACCGGCGTCGACGTAGGAGGCGACCTTGTCGCGGTGGGCCTTGGTCACCAGAGGACCCATGTCTGAGTTCTTCGTGCCGTCACCGGTTTTCAGGGTGCGGGTTCGCTCGGCGATCTTGCCAACGAGTTCATCGGCGATGTCGCCGACGGCGACCAGTGCCGAGATCGCCATGCAGCGCTCGCCGGCCGAGCCGAATCCGGCGTTGACCATTGCGTCGGCGGCCAGATCGAGGTCTGCGTCAGGCAAGACGATCGCGTGGTTCTTCGCTCCTCCGAGAGCCTGAACGCGCTTTCCGTGGCTGGTGCCGGTGCTGTACACGTACTGGGCGATGGGGGTTGAACCGACAAACGAAACGGCCTTGATCGCAGGGTTGGTCAGAAGTTCGTCGACAGCTGTCTTGTCGCCTTGCAGGACGTTGAACACGCCCGCTGGAAGTCCTGCCTCGGCCCAGAGCGCCGCGATCCACAGCGAAGCAGATGGAACTTTTTCGGACGGCTTGAGTACTACCGTGTTTCCGGTGGCGATCGCGATGGGGAAGAACCACATCGGGACCATCGCGGGGAAATTGAACGGCGAGATTATCGCGACCGGGCCGAGCGGTTGACGGATCGAGGTGACGTCGACGTTCGTCGAGGCATTCTCGGTCATACCGCCCTTGAGCAGGTGCGCGATGCCACAAGCGAATTCGACGACCTCCTGGCCTCTTGACACCTCGCCGAGTGCGTCGGAGAGGACTTTGCCGTGCTCGGCGGTGATTATCTCTGCGAGTTCGTGCTTGCGGTCATTGAGCAGTTCGCGGAACGCGAAGAGGATTGCGGTGCGCTTGGCGAGCGAACTGTCGCGCCAATCGGGAAACGCAGCAGCAGCTGCGTCGATAACGGCGCGTGCGTCTTGCACGCTGGCGAGCGCGACACTGCCAGTGACGGCGCCGGTCGCAGGGTTCGTGACCGGAGCGGAGTTTCCGCTCGAACCGGGGGCGATCTTGTTGTCGATCCAATGTGCGATGACAGTCATGACTATTCACTCCTGAGGCTGGGGTTGATTCGAGTCTGTGCCGCAGAATTGCCGTCGTCAACAAGTAAGATCGCAGTACTCAATGCAAAATTGCAGCCAAGAACGGGAATGGCGATGTTCACTTCTGACAACCTGCGCTTTCTGCTGGAACTGTCACGCACGGGGCGTATTTCGGATACGTCGAAGCGACTGGGGGTCGATCAGACCACGGTCTCCAGGAGAATCTCTAGGCTTGAAAAAGACATGGGAGCAAGGCTTTTCGATCGCGGCGTCTCGGGCTGGCAGCTGACCGAGGCGGGCAGGCGATTGGTTCCCTACGCGGAGAGTATCGAGTCGACGCTACTTTCTGCGCTCGGTGAGACGACCGCCTCGGCGTCGCCGAGCCTCAACGGGACGGTCCGGATCCTGACCCCAGACGGCTTCGGTGCCTTCGTATTGGTTCCGGGCCTGCGCTCTGTACGTGCCCGGCACCCGGATTTGTACACCGAAGTGCTGACTTCGACTACCCACGATGTGTTGACCGGGCGTGACTTCGACGTCGCCGTCACATTGGAGCGTCCCTCTCCCCGATCTGTGGTCGTCAGCAAACTTGCGGACTACAACTTGCGGCTTTACGCCTCGCGTCGGTATCTGGAGACGCACGAGTCGATCTCGTCGGTGGACGACCTACGTCATCACACGCTCGTCTGGTATGTGGACGCGTTCTTGGATGTCGAACCTCTGCGTATCCTCGACCGGATACTGCCCACCGGGCGAGCGCAGATCCAGACCAATAACATCGCTGGTCACTACGAGGCAGTCAGGCACGGTGTGGGAATCGCGCCCTTGCCGACGTACATCGGCGCGACCGACGATGACCTCGTGCCGGTGTTGCGTGACGAGTTCGTAATTCGGAGGTCGTATTGGCTCGTTGTCCCGCGCGAGCTGATCAGATTGGCCCGCGTGCGGGCGATAACCGATGCCTTGCATGAGATTGTCGACAGGAACCCCGACCTCCGTGCGCGGTGATGTGCGGGTTTCCTGTATTCGTCGGGCGAGGCGATGGTTGACGGTCAGTTTGTGGCGCCTATGAGGAATGATCTCGATTTCAGGTGTGGACTCTGTCGAAGGGTCTTCTGGAATGTGTGGAGAGGGGTGGATCACCCGGAATGCTTCAGCATTTCGAGGGCCGCATCCCGGCCGACGTCGAAGGGGTCGGTGCCGATACCGATACCGTCTGCGACGAGGGCGCCTTCGTGAAGCAGCATGATTGCCTCGACGAGACGTTCGTCGGCTTGCCCGTCCGTCGCCAGAATGCGCCGGAAAAGGTCTAACATCTCCCGCTTCTGTTCGGCGATGACAGCGAACACCGGGTGTGACCGATCGCTGAACTCGGCGTGAGCGTTGACCATGCTGCACCCTTTGCCTCCGCTCGCCTTGGACCAGGAGGCGGAAGCGTCGAATGCCGCACTCAACTGCTCGGCGCGGCTGTGTCCGGCTGATGCGAGCTTCTTGTCGCGAAAGGCGCGCCACCGCCGATCTCGATCCTTCAAATATTCCACGACGAGGCCGTCTTTCGAGCCGAACCGCTCGTACAGAGTCTTCTTCGTGACCCCGGCGTCCAGTGCGACGGTATCCACGCCTACGGCGTGAATTCCCTTTTCGTAGAACAGCTTCGATGCCGACTCCAGAATGCGACGTGCTTTCGGAGTCAAGTCGGGTACGGATTCGTCTGCCATGGACAAAAGTATACCGATCTGTATAGTCGACTCCATGAGTAAACAGATCGGTATACCTCGGATCGTAACCTCGAGATCTGCCGTGACGGCCACCTTGTCGGTCCTGTTCGTCGCGTGCTGGAGTTCGGGATTCATCGGAGCCAAACTCGGCGCCGGCAGTGCCGAGGTCCCCACGCTGCTGATGTGGCGTTTTCTCCCGCTTGCGGCGGTACTGGTCCCGATTGTCTGGCTGTCCGCCCGGCGCCGGAACGCGATGCCGACACCGCGGGCTCTCGGCAGGCAGGTGGTGATCGGAATACTCTCCCAGAGCGGCTATCTGTTGTCCGTGTACTGGGCAGTCGATCTCGGCGTGAACACCGGAACCACAGCGCTGATCGACGGTATTCAGCCGCTGGTGGCAGCCGCGCTACTCGGTCCGGTCCTCGGTGTCGCAATCCCGCGGATGCAGTGGATCGGATTAGCGATCGGACTGGCCGGCGTCGCGACGGTCACGGCAGCCGACGCCGGGGCGGGTACATCGGCCCCGTGGTGGGCGTACGCGATTCCGTTCCTGGGAATGCTCGGCCTCGTTGCATCCACCTTCGTCCAGCAACGCGCTCCCGCGTCCACACCGCCACTGCAGGCCTTGGCCATCCACTGCTCAACCAGCGCAATAGTTTTCACAACTCTGGCGATCGTCTCGGGTGCTGCCGTACCGCCGAGTGTCAGCATATTCTGGATCGCATTGCTCTGGTTGATCGTGTTGTCGACCTTCGGCGGATACGGGCTGTACTGGTTGTTGCTTCGTCGCATCGGCATCACGTCCGTCAACACCTTGATGTTCTTGATCGCCCCCGTCACCGCAGTCTGGGGCGCACTGATGTTCGGAGAATCCTTCACTCCGTTCACCGCTCTCGGCTTGGCGGTGGGCATCGTCGCCGTCGTCGTGGTCACCCGGGTGGACAATCGACCGAAGAAGCAGGACGAGAGCACGGATTCCTGCCCGGTAAGAGCTCCGATCACGTCGCGCTGACGAAGCCCGATCGTGATGTGAACCGCTCGCGGAGCGCGGTGATTTGTTCTGAGGTGAGCTTGAGTCCGTTGATTGCGTAGTCCTCGACTGCGCCGAATTGCGTGCGCATTTCGTCGAGCGCGGCGTCGAAGTAGCTGTCGCGGACTCCGAGGAGCGGCCGGAGCAGTTCTCCGTCAACGCCTTTGCTTGCGGCGAAGTCGAGGATCGGTTCCGTCATAGGTGCCAGATCGGTGTTCGTCTCCAGGTAGTCGGCGCGTACATCGGCTTCGTCGGCGCCGAGGAGGAGCAAGAAAGAGGTCGCGGCCCACCCGGTGCGATCCTTGCCGGTGGTGCAGTGGAAAAGTGCTGCACCGGTGCGTTTTTCGTCGATGAGGTCGAGATAGAACGCGCGGTAGGCGTCGAGGGCGGACGGCAGGCTGACGAAGTTGCGGTTCGCTTCCTCCATCTGTGCGATCCCACGTCCATCGCTGATGGTCTCGGCGTATGCGACCGGGTCCGTCATGAGTAGTCCGGTGGCCGCGGCGTTTTGGGCATTGTCGGCGAGTACGTCGAGCCAGACCGTCCGCGTCGAGTCAGGGAGATTGTCGAGTGCGCCGTCGCGCTCGGCAGCGGTCCTCAGGTCGTAGACCGTCCGGACGTCCAAGTCGGCGACCGCGGCGACGTCGTCGCCGTCGAGTTTCGCGAGCGTCGCCGAACGGTAGAGCGCGCCGGCGCGGACGGTGCCATCAGCAACGGGAATGCCACCGAGATCCCGGAAGTTCGGAGCGGTCTTCAGGAGAACGCGACGATCGAGCGGGTGAGTTGGCATGGCTGACTCCTTGTGGGCTCCGTTTCCGAACTGATCATTCATGCCTTCTGCACACTGCGCACGAGCTTTTCGGCATTGCGTCTCTTGATCCACTTGTCGATGACGAGAGCCATGAAGATCCATCCTCCCAACGCGGTGATCACCCACACGATGATCGGGGCGAGGATCCAGGACCCGACGCCGCTGATCTCAATGCCGTCGGGGACCAGGGTCGCAACCCAGAGCGCGAGCAGCGTGGCGACCAAGCCGACACCGCCCGCGAGCGGAGCCGCGTAGTGCAGTGCCACGCTGAGCACGAATGGGCCGAGAATCATGTGGGCGAGGGTGAATACACCGATAGCGGCCAAGAAACCGTTGACGCTCAGGCTGACCCCGGGAAGAGCGAAATGCACGACGATCAGCGCGATCGCGCCGAGTACGCATTGCGAAACGAGCTGAAATAACAGACGCATGGCTTGTACCTCCGTGATCAGGTCGAGTCACCCGAGAGTGGTGTGTGCGTGGGGAACGCTTTGCTGGAGGGCCTCGGGACGAGGTGCCGTCCAGGTGCCGTCGAGCACGTCGGGGCGGGGGCGGTACAGGCGCAGTACGTAGTTCCAGCCCGGCATGATGGGCAGTGCGTTCGCGACGCCGTCGAGATTGACGCCGAACCGGATGGTGGTGCTGCCGTCGGAGTCGGGGGTGGCTGTGAGGCTGTTGATGCTGTTGACGCCCAAGGCGTTCTCTTCGAAGTATCCGGCTGCGTTGTACAGCGAGACCGACCAGAACGCATCCACGGGAACATCGTTCAGGCGGAGACGGTATTCCCCGACCGGGAGACGTTCGTCGAAGTTGACGTAGGTGGCCTCGTACTCGGGAAGGCCACCCCAGCCGGATGCGGTACCGAGCAGGTGCCTGATCGGGTCGACTTCCGTCGCGGTGCCGAATGAATGGTCGTAGGTGGTGATGCCACGCGCGAGTGCGAGGAGCGCGTCGCGGGTCTCGGTCTGCGACTGTTCGTCGTAGTCGGGCAACGGGAACTCGCCCGTTCCGCCGCCGTCGATGGTGAGGGCGTCCTGCAACCGGTTCACCTCGGCGACGTCTTCGGGGCTGTTCGGATCGACGAGGATGCGCACGATCAGTGCGGCGTAGTCGGTCCCGACCAATTCGCGTGTGAGCAGGTGCTCTCCCGGATCGCGCAGGATGACGGGACCGAAATGATCTTGACTGACCACCCAGACGGAGATGTAGCGCTTGCCGGTATCGGGCACCGTGATCGTGACGTTTTCGTGCACGTCGATGATCGCGCTGCTGTACAGGGTGTCGCGGTTCTGGCGGATGATCGGCTGGTTGTCGAGTGACCCGAGCTCGCGAGTGTGGTTCCACGTGCCCAGGCCGACGCCCGCGGCCAGGCGAGCGAACATGAGATCGGATTCTGCCCGATTGAAGTTCAGGACGTTGACGGCGATCGTGGACATAGCGGGTTCCAATCGGTGTCGGGGTACGGAAGCGGGCGCGGTAATCCATGGCCCGTCGGGTGAATCAGCCCAGCAGTCGTGCTTTCGCGGCTTGGAACTCGGCGTCGCTCAGTAGGCCTTGTGATTTGAGATCGCCGAGTTTCTGCAACTCGGCGACGAGATCGACCGGGGGTGCGGGTGTGGGGAGTACGGCTTGCTGCTGGGCGAATTCGTACTGCACCTGCTCGTAGTCGGCCTGAGCTCTCCTTTGCCGGCGGGTGGCCATACCGTCGCTGACGGCGGTCGCGGTACCGGTCACGACCGCGGTGCGGGCGGCGAGGCCCAGCAGTCCGGGGCGTCCTCGTCTCGGGATGTACGGCATGTCAGACCTCCAATTTCGGGATGATCGTGTCCATGAGGGCATTGACGACGGGTGCGGGTATCCGCTCGTAACCCAGTAACACCGCGCCGGACTCGGCGGTCCGGGCGGCGAGTTCGCGCTGATAGACCAGCTCGAGAGCGACCAGCAGCGCTGAAGCGCCGGCGGGAATTGCCTCTGCGAGTTCGGTGATGTCTTCATGCCCGAGCAGACCGGACGCGCCGAGCATTTCGACGTTGATCTCGAAGCCGTTCGGCAATTCCTCGACCTCGACGAGGGTGAGTTCACCGTCGTCGGACTTGGAGATGACGATCAGATCGAGTAGTCGTACCAGGCCGGTATCCGTGAGGTCGGTGAGCGCGGAGAACGCGGCGGGGTCGAGGCTCTGCCCCGGCAGACCGAGAAGGTAGAAGTCGACGGGGCCGAAACGCGCGTCACTCACGAGAGCACCTTCAGTTTGAGTGCGGCAAACTCTTCCTCGCTGATCGATCCGGCTTCGAGGAGTGCTGCAGCTGTGGCGATTTCCTCGCTGGGACTCTTTCCTGCGACTTCGCGGATATACGATTCGGCCGCGCTCTCGGCCTCGCGTGCGGCCTTGTTGCTGCGTTCCGTCATCCCATCGCTGCGGGCGACGAGATAGACGAGCGCGGTGAGGATGGGTAGGAAGAGCAGGAAGAATATCCAAACAGCTTTCAACCAGCCGCTCAGCTTGTGGTCGCGGAACAGGTCGGCGACGATCGCGAACAGCGCGAAAAGATATCCGACGAAGACGGTCGCCCACAGCATCCAGCCGAGGCTTTCCCAGAAACTCATGTGTCTTGTCCGTTCGTGTCAGGCCTGCGCGTCGGCATTCCGCCGACTCGCGCTTTTCAGTTGATTCCGGCAATTCTCACCGGTTTCCGCATGCTTCGATCGCTGTCTCATCCGAAGCGGATGAGACGGGATTTCCACGGCCGTCGAACGTCTCGAGTATCTTCGACACATGATCGAAGCCGTGCGTGACGCACTTGCCTCCGGTGAGGCGGAGCAGGCTCGACGCGTCCTGCGGAAGAATTGGCTCCGTCTGATTCTCGAATCTCATACCAGGGAACTCGAGCAACTCTGCCTTGCGCATCCCGATCCGCACGATCCACACATCCTGCTGATACGGGCGTGCTGCCGCGACCTCAGCGGCGATCCGTACGGCGCGGAGTTTCTCCGCGGGCAGGGTCTACGGGTTGCGTCCGACGATTTTGTCGTCTGTTTCACCGACCTACTGCTCGCTCCGGACACCTCGACCAAGGCCGTCATCGCCGATCGCGCGCGTCACGCCCTCGCCCAGTGCGAGCCCGAGGACGATTACCCGTCCGCACTTTTCCTCCTCGGGTGGACCGAGATCAGGCTTCGTCGTGATCTACCTCGCGCCATCGCGCTACTTCGCTCCGCCGGCGATGAAGCGCGGTTGCAGTTGCGTGCGGAGACGTTGCGTCTCGCGCAATCCAATTTGGCTTTTGCACTCACCCACGCGGGAGTGTTCACCGAAGCCGAACAGATCCTCGACGGCCTTCCTGCCCGAGAGGTTGCATCCGACTGGGAACGCTTCGAAGGTGGACTCCCACAGTCGGATCGAGGGTGCATCGCCTATTGGCGTGGCGACTTCGAGGAAGCGATCGCTCAGTTCGACTCGATAATCGTGGAGGGCAGTCCCGGAACCAACTTCGAGGCGCTCGCCCGTCTGTACCTGGTGATGAGCCTGATCGCTCTGAACCGGAAAGACCGGTACCACAACGCCGCTCGGCTGCTGCGAGGCGTGAGCACTGCGGACAAGCACGGCATTCCTTGGGATACGCTGCGGCGCGTCACCACGGCCTGGCTCGCCCACGCTCAGGGGCAGGACGAGCAAGCGCGCCGCATCGCGAAGCCCACGCTGACCAGAACAGGTGCTGCGGTCGCTCACGCGCTGCTCGCCGAGCTCTATCGAGTCTTGGGGGATCCGGAACCGTCGGCGCAGGCGCTTCGGTTGGCAAGCTCGGCCGCGCTGCCGCGATATGCGCTGGTGAGCACACTTGTCACCTCTGCAGCGCTGAGCTCCGTCGCAGGGCGTGGGCCGCAGGCGCACGAGCAGCTGGATCGTGCGCTGGCTGAGGCAATCCCGGAGCAGATCCTCGCCCCCTTTCTCAGCGGCGATCCGGTAATTGTCGATCTCTTGAACGCGCACGCAATACGGGGGTCGAGACACCAGGACCTCCTGCGCACGATTCTGGAAAAACGGAGCCGGCTCTCTGCCCAGCTCGCGGGAGTCCTGACCGAACGCGAGAACGAGATTCTCACTTTTCTGCGCACCACGATGACTGCAGACGAGATCGCTGCGCACCTCGGCATCGCTTATCCCACTGTGAAGACTCACATTCGCTCGATCTACCGCAAATTAGGTGTGGCCAAGCGGCGTTCCGCTGTTCAAGCAGCCGACAACCTAGACCGCGGGATCGGGGGCGATTCCGCGACGGAGGCTGCGAACCGTCAGATCCAAGGCTTGTAGTCGCGTCCCGGAACCGCGGTTCACGTAGTCCATCGACGTGTAAAGCAGTGACCACAGCAGGTTCTGCACCCAGTCCGAACCCATGTCGGGGTCGATGGACCCGTCGGAGTGTCCGCGTTCGATGGCGTCGGTGACTCCGTCGTCGTTCGACGCGGCCTCGGCAAACGAATCTTCTTGATAGACGCCGGGAGTGAAGAACAGGACCGTCAAAAGGTCGGCCAGTTCGAAGTATTCGTGGCAGAGGCGAACCAGTGCCTCGGCTCCAGTGCCCTCACCGAGTCGCGCCGCTGCTGCGGCCTCACCGACGGCGCGAGTGGCCTCGGCCGCGACTGCGTCGACCAGGTCGGATCGTTCGGGAAAGTAGCGGTGCAAAGTGGTCCGGCCGACCTTCGCGGCCGAAGCGATCTCGCTGAGGGTCGCAGCAGGCTTGGATGCGAACACCGAAACGGCAGCATCGAGGATGGCCTTCCGTGTGCGCTCGCGGGTCGCGCTTTGTTCTGGTGCGCTGTGGATCGTTGTCACGAATTCGAAGCGTAGCCGTGTCCGGTTTCGGTATCCAGTGTTTCCGAATCGGAATTTCTCTTGCCCTTTATGGAACATTCGTGTTCCATAAATTCATGCTTGAATCCGACGCTTCTCAGCCCGCACCGAAATGGAGCAATCTCCGCGTCCTCTCGGAGTTCGCTCGACCGCATCTGCCGTCGCTCCTCCTCGGGTTGGTACTGGCGCTGTGCGGCTCGGCGGCGACGCTGGCAACGCCGATGGTCACCAAGTGGGTTCTCGACACCCTCGATACCGGTGCGTCGCTGAAGGGACCGATCCTCACGCTCGTCGTCCTTCTGATCGTCGGTGCAGTGCTCGGTTGTGCTCAGTGGATCGTTCTCGGAACCGCCGCCGAGAAGGTTGTCTTCGACGCCAGGTCTTCGCTGGTGAAGCGATTCCTGGCGGCGACCGTACCTTCGCTGCAATCGCGATCCGTGGGTGAATTGGTCACCCGGGTCACGTCGGACACCTTGCTGCTGCGGGAGGCGGCGTCGTCGGCCGCGGTGAATATTCTGAACGCAGCCGCGTTGACCATCGGAACGATTGTTCTGATGGGCGTTCTGGATCTGCCGTTGTTGGGGGTCACCATGGTGGCAATCGTGTTCGCCTCCATACTCTTTGCCGTTCTGATGCCTCGGATTTCCGCAGCCGAAGCGCGAACCCAGGAATCGCTCGGTCAGCTTGGCGGCGTACTCGAGGGTGGCTTGCGTGCGATCCGGACGGTCAAGGTTTCCCTCGCCGAAGATCGCGTCGGCGCTCTGGTGACGAACAATGCGTCCGATGCGAAAAAGCATGCGATCACGGCGGTTCGAGTGTCGGCAACCGCGTGGACTGTCGCGTGGACCGCCATTCAAGGATCGATCATTGCCATCCTGGGCTTCGGTGCCTGGCGAGTCGCCGACGGCGAAATGGCAGTCTCGACGCTCATCGCGTTTCTGCTCTACGCCTTCACCCTGATGGGGCCGGTGTCGGAGCTGGCGCAGAATGTGACTTCCGTTCAGTCGGGAATCGCGGCAGCTATCCGGATTCGCGAGATGCAGTCGTTGCCCACCGAGCAGTACGACGAGGTCGTGGACGTGGTCGCGAAAACAAACGCTGCCGCGCCGCTGATCGAGTTGCGCGACGTCACCGTGAGTTACCACGGGTCGAACCAGCCGGCGTTGCGCGATGTCTCGCTGGTCATTCCGACGCGTGGGCACATGGCCATCGTCGGCCCGTCGGGTGCCGGAAAGACGACCTTGCTCTCGACTGTGCTGCGATTTGTCGAACCGCGATCGGGTGAGGTTCTCCTGCATGGAGTCGGTTACGACGCGCTCGATCACCGCGCTGTGCGCGAGAGTCTCGCGTACGTGGAGCAAGAGACGCCGGTGGTGCCCGGAACGATTCGGGAGAACGTCGTCTTCAGCCATCCCGACGCGACGGACGAAGAAGTCCAGGCCGTTCTGCGCTTGCTCCGACTCGACGACGCGATCGAGGCCCTGCCGAATGGACTCGACACCGCTCTGACGGCCACCTCGCTGTCGGGCGGCCAACGTCAGCGGATCGCGATGGCACGCGCAGTTCTGCGACCGAGTGCTTTGCTTCTGCTCGACGAAGCCACTGCCCAGGTCGACACACTCACCGAAGCCGCGATTGTCGACGCGATCAACGAACGTGCACGTACCGGGGCCGTGGTGACTATCGCTCACCGGCTCTCAACGGTGCGTGACGCCGACTGGATCGTGGTCATGGAAGACGGTCGGATCCGCAACATCGGCAACCATGACGAGCTCATGGACAAGGACGATCTGTACCGCGACATGGTGGTTGCCGGCCGGCTCGATCAGGGCGAGGCGATGCTCGAAGATTGTTGACCCGGCGCATCGGCATGTGCGAGAGTGCTGTTACCGAGCGATCGCTCGGTCGGGATGTTCTTTCGGAGGTGGCTGGTGGCAATCGATCTGACGTACGCGCCCGAGGTGGTGGCGCTGATCGAGAAGACGCGCGACTTCACGCGCAACGTAGTGCTCCCCATCGAAGACGAACACGCCGGTGACATCGCCGTCGCGGGTGGCGATGCCATCCGCATCGAGATGCAGGCGGCAGCAAAAGAAGCCGGTGTCTTCGCACCGCATGCACCGATCGAGTACGGCGGCCACGGACTCAACATGAGTGATCGCGCGCCTGTTTTCGAGGAAGCCGGCTACTCGCTCTTCGGGCCGACGGCGCTCAACATCGCTGCGCCGGACGAGGGCAACGTTCACATGCTGGCCCACGTCGCGAACGAAGCACAGAAGCAGCAGTTCCTCGCGCCGCTCGCAAGCGGGGACATGCGGTCGGCATTCGCCATGACCGAACCCGCGCCGGGAGCGGGATCCGATCCCTCGGCTTTGAACACCCGCGCCGAGAAAGTCCCCGGTGGCTGGAAGATCAACGGTAAGAAATGGTTCATCACCGGCGCCGACGGCGCCGGATTCTTCATCATCATGGCGCGTACCTCCGGCGAGCCCGGGCAGCGCGGCGGAGCGACCATGTTCCTGACGCCGACGGACACAGCGGGTCTCATCGTGGGTCGACACATCGACACTCTCGACAAGTCCATGATCGGCGGACACTGCGAGGTCACGTTCGAGAATCTCTTCGTTCCCGACGAGGCCGTTCTCGGTGAGGTCGATCAGGGATTCGCCTACGCGCAGGTTCGTCTCGGTCCCGCCCGCATGACGCACGTGATGCGCTGGCTCGGTGCAGCACGCCGCGGCCACGACGTCGCCGTGGCCAGGGTTGCCGAACGAGAAGGCTTCGGCTCGAAACTCGGTGATCTCGGAATGATCCAGAAGATGGTCGCCGACAACGAGATCGACATCGCAGCCAGTCGCGCACTTCTGGTGCAGGCCTGCTTCGAACTCGATCAGGGCGGGCACGCGAGCAACGCGACGTCCATCGCCAAGACCTACGCGGCCGAGGCGATCTTCCGGATCGTCGACCGCTCCATTCAGATGTGTGGCGGAATGGGCGTGTCCGGCGATCTGCCGCTGGCACGGTTGTCCCGCGAAGTGCGTCCCTTCCGCGTTTACGACGGTCCGTCCGAGGTTCATCGCTGGGCAATTGCGAAACGTGTTGTCGGCGCTGCGAAGCGCGCTGCTCGGGAGGAGGCGAAGTGACGGACTTCCCAGGACTCGATCTCGCGGCGCTCCACAAGTATCTGCAAGCCGCAGGCGTCGAGGTGAGCGGTGAGTTGCGAGCCGAACTGATTTCAGGCGGCAAATCCAATCTCACCTACGGAATCTTCGACGACAACTCGAAGTGGATTCTGCGTCGTCCACCCACGGCCGGCCTCACGCCTTCGGCGCACGACGTTGCGCGCGAGTTCCGAATCACCTCGGCGTTGCAGAACACTGCCGTGCCGGTCGCGCCGACCGTCGTGCTGTGCGAGGACGCCTCGGTGATGGGTGCGTCGTTCACGGTGGTCGAGTTCGTCACCGGTCAAGTGATCCGGACCAAAACCGAGTTGGAAGCTGTTCCGGCAGAGCAGGTCACGCAGTGCACTGACGAGTTGGTGCGTGTTCTCGCTGCCCTGCACGACGTCGATTACAACGCCGTGGGTCTCGGCGAACTCGGCCGTCCCGACGGTTATGTCGCCCGCCAGGTGAAGTTGTGGGCCGGTCAATGGTCGCGCGTCAAGACCGAGGACTCGGCCGATGTGGACAGGTTGGCGTCGAGCCTCGCAGAATTGATTCCGGCTGAATCGGCTTCGTCGATCGTGCACGGCGACTACCGGATCGACAACACGATTCTCGCGGCGAACGACGTCACCAAGGTTGCCGCAGTGGTGGACTGGGAACTCTCGACGCTGGGAGATCCGCTGGCGGACATCGCGATGATGTGCGTCTACCGGCACCCCGCCTTGGATCTGGTTCTGGGTGAACCTGCCGCGTGGACGAGCCCGTCGCTACCCTCCGTTGTCGATCTGGCGCAACGGTATTCGACCGTATCGGGTCGAGAGCTGGCGCACTGGAACTTCTACATGGCGCTTGGGTTCTTCAAACTCGCCGTCGTGGCGCAGGGCATCGATCACCGATTCCGAGCAGGAGCCACCGTCGGCGGAGGATTCGACAAGGCTGGATCTTCTGTGCCGGAACTGATCTCGGCCGGACTCAACGCACTGCAAGGGAAATTCGAATGACTCGATCAGCACTGGTCACCGGCGCCTCCAAGGGAATCGGGCTCGGCATCGCAACACGCTTGGCTTCGCAAGGGTACGGGCTGACCATCACGGCGCGTGATGCCGAACGGCTCGCCGTTGTCGCCGAAGAACTTACGCGCGCCGGATCGCCGGACGTCGTCGTCTCGGCCGGCGACATGGCGGACGAGAACTTCGCCGCAGCACTCGTAGCCACGCACGGCGAGCGATTCGGCTCCATGCGAGCCCTCGTCCTCAACGCCGGAGTGGGAACCAGTGGGCGAGTGGCGGATTACCCGATGCGCCGTTTCGACAAGACCGTCGCCGTCAATCTCCGGACACCGTTCGCACTATTGCAAGCGTCGCTGCCGCTCCTGCGTACAGCGGCGGACGCGGACCTCGCCGGCGGAGCAAAGGTGATCGCTCTCGCCTCGATGGCCGGTGTGTATGCCGAGAGCGGCTTGGCCGTCTACGGAGCCACCAAAGCTGCACTCATTTCGATGGTCGAAGCACTCAACGCCGAGGAATCCGGAAACGGAGTGAGCGCGACGGCCATTGCTCCCGGTTACGTCGACACGGACATGTCGGCGTGGACGCACGATCGGATCACACCGGACACCATGATCAAGGTCGACGACATCGTGGAGTTGGTGGACGGTCTGCTCAAGCTCTCGTCTCGAGCGGTCGTTCCGAAGGTCGTCATGGCGCGGGCCGGGACCAACGGCTACTCCGCCTGAAATTTCAATCCAGCTTGGCTTCGCCCCGCTTGCGAAAGAAGTGAAAGCCAGGCACTCCGACGATCGCCTGACGCAGGTCCTTCACCACTCCGAGGAGTTCGTGGATCTCGGGCGAGACGGAGTCCAAGGTTCCGAGGATGGGCAGCACCGCGGTCACGCGGTCGGTGAGCTCCGGCAGTTGGTCGATCAGTTTGATCGCGGCGCTGACCTCCGCCTCGGACAGGTCGTCGGCGAATCTGGCCGCCAGCGGCGCGAGCTGCAACGCAATGGGCTCGTAGATCTCGAGGAGTTGTCCCGCGATGTCCGAGGTCTGTTCGACGGCCTCGACCAGCGTCTCAGCTCGAACGGTCACGGCGGCGGCTCCGATGACGACGCGGTCGGCGTTGTCGGCGATCTGGTTGATGCGTGCCACCAACCTCTCGACCGAGAAGAGGAGCGCCTCGAGTCGAGTGGGCAGGGTGACCGCAAAAGCGACCGTGGACAGGGACCAGTGCACCACGTCGCCGACGGAGCGGACGACGGTGGAGCTGCCGGGCAAAACTAGAGCCATCCCTCGATACTGCCTGATGTGACGTCAAAGTACAGGTAAATCTCACATTCACGAGGCCAGCGGCGTCTTCGAGGTGTCGGTGCCGGCGCGGACAATCAATTCACCCGCTGCCTGCTGCACCGCGCAACCTGGAAGGATCGAGACATGACGGCTATCCGTACGCACACCGTGATCGACTCGCCGATCGGGGCGTTGACGCTGGTAGCAGCAGGTGACGACCTCTGCGGGCTGTACATGGCGGAGCATCGCCACAAGCCGGACGAGTCCACGTTCGGTGATCGTTCCGCGGCGGTCTTCGGTGAAGTCGAATCGCAGCTCACCGAGTACTTCGAGGGTGATCGCACGGAGTTCTCCGTGCCGCTGGCGCCCGTGGGTACCGAGTTCCAGAAGCGGGTGTGGGATACCTTGCGAACGATCCCGTACGGCGAAACCTGGACATACATGGAGCTCGCGCAAACTTTGGGTAACCCGCTTGCGATCCGTGCCGCCGCCGCGGCAAACGGCAAGAATCCGATCAGCATCATCGTTCCCTGTCATCGTGTGGTCGGTAGCGACGGAAGTCTGACCGGTTTCGCCGGCGGCCTCGAACGCAAGCGGTTCCTGCTCGACCGCGAGCACGGCGGCGAATCGGATGTCCTCTTCTGATGCGCTCGCCTCACAATTCGGTGATCGGGAACGTCTACCGATCGTGAGACTCAAACCGTTCGAAGACGTCGTGACCGAATACGGTGCAGTGGTCCTCCGTGTCTGCCGCGCGGTGGTCGGTCCCGTCGACGCCGAGGACGCGTGGTCCGAGACGTTCATCGCAGCGATGCGGGCATATCCGGATCTGAATCCGGACGCGAACATCGAAGCCTGGCTGGTGACCATCGCGCACCGCAAGGCAATCGACATCACCCGAGTGCGCGCCCGCGTGGCCGTGCCGACAGACGAGGTTCCGGAGTTGCCGACGCGAATCGGCGTACCCGGAACGTGGGATCACGAACTCTGGGACGCACTCGAACAGCTACCGCTCAAACAACGTGCGGCAGTCGCCTATCACTTTCTGGGTGGGCTGCCGTACGCAGAGATCGCGGACATCCTCGGCAACACCCCGGCGGCCGCCAGACGCGCGGGTGCCGACGGTATCGCCACACTACGAAGAACCTACTTGTCCGCTACCGCTGCGGAAGGGAGTCACTCATGAGTAACGATGTGTTCGAGGCGCTTCCAGCCGTTGACGCTGACGCCATGATCCGCCTACGGGCGCGCCTGGCTGCTCAGGCGTCCGAAGCTGAATTGATCGACGTGGCATATCGAACCGTCGATTCGCCGGTCGGAAAGCTGCTCCTGGCGGCGACCGATGTCGGCCTGGTGCGGGTTGCCTTTGCCGTCGAAGGGCACGACCTCGTTCTGGAACGTTTGGCGGACACCGTCAGCCCCCGTGTGCTTCATTACCCGCGCAGGCTGGACACTGTCGCTCGCGAGTTGGACGAGTACTTTGCCGGTGCGCGTCGAGAATTCGATCTGCGCTTGGACTTCCAACTCGCGAAGGGGTTCCGACGCGAAGTGTTGCGTCATCTCCCCGAGATCGAATACGGCCACACTGCAAGCTATTCGGTGGTCGCAGCAGCGTCGGGAAGCCCACGTGCCGTGCGTGCCGTGGGGACCGCATGCGCAAAGAATCCGCTGCCGTTGGTGGTCCCGTGTCACCGGGTGGTGCGCAGCGACGGCAGCCTCGGGCAGTACGCCGGCGGCCCCGAACTGAAAGCGATTCTGCTGGATCTGGAAGCCGGCCGGTGAGCGCAGTGATCCTGTGCTTTCAGGCGCCCTATGCAGTCGAACCGCTTACCGGTGCCCTGCGGGCTCACTGCGTCGCAGGCCTCGAACGTCACGACGACGGTGTTCACACCAGAGTCATCCCGTTGCCTTCCGGTCCGGTAGTTGTGTCGGTGTCGTGGACAGACGGCAGCGTCGTCGTGGATTCCGACGTGCCAGCGGGGGATTCCGCAGTGCTGGAGGTGATCGTGCGTCGTTGGCTCGACCTCGACGCCGATCACACTGCTGTCGAAGCAGCGTTCGGTAGCGATGAGTTGTTGGCCCCACTCGTTGCCGCCCGTCCGGGATTGCGGGTGCTCGGCTCGGTGGACGGGTTCGAGACCGCAGTGCTCACCGTTCTGGGACAACAGGTTTCGCTCGGCGCGGCGAGGACGTTCGGTGGTCGTTTTGTCAGCGCATTCGGAGCGCCGGTGGAAGGAGAGTTTCTTGCCTTCCCGGATCCGGACGCGGTTGCAGCGCAATCGCCGGAGGACATACAGAAAGCCGTCGGATTGACTACGGCGCGTGCAAGAACAGTGCACACGTTGGCAACTGCGGCAGCGAACGGTCTCGATCTCTCCTGGGATGCGGATCCTGTCCAATTTCGACAAGAGTTGTTGGCGCTACCGGGAATCGGACCGTGGACCGCTGACTATCTCACTGTTCGAATTCTCGGTGATCGCGACGCCTTCGTACCCGACGATCTGGTGTTGAAGCGAGCGTTGGGGGTCTCGTCGGGCAAAGAAGCCGCAGCGTTGTCCGAGCGCTGGCGACCCTGGCGAGCGTACGCACTCTTTCATCTGTGGACCAAGGAAGCGTTTCTGTAGTGGTCAGTCTTTCGCGCGGGCCAGTTCGGACGGCCACCATATACGTTTCCCGATGTCGTGAGAGAGCGCAGGCACCAGGACACTGCGCACGATGATCGTATCGAGCAGCACACCGAAGGCCACGGCAAATCCGATCTCGGCGAGGAAGACCAGCGGCAGGATGCCCAGTACGGCAAATGTTGCGGCCAAGACGATTCCGGCTGAGGTGATCACACCGCCGGTCACCGCAAGACCGCGCAGGACACCTGCACGGGTACCGAATTCTCCGGTCTCCTCCCGGACTCTGGTCATCAGGAAGATGTTGTAGTCGATACCCAGAGCGACCAGGAACACGAAGGCGAACAGTGGGAACGATTGATCCGCCCCGGCGAACCCGAATACGTGTGTGAAGAAGAATCCGCTCACACCGAGGGTCGCCGCGAAGGAAAGTACCACGGTGACAATGAGAATCACCGGGATCAGCAGAGCACGGAGCAAAGCGGCCAAGACCAGGAAGATCACCACCAACACGATCGGGATGATCAGGTTTCTGTCGCGGACCGAGGCGGCCTGGACATCGAGGGTGGTGGCCGTGCTGCCGCCGACGAGCGCGTCGGCGCCGGGCACGTCGTGGACGGCAGTCCGCAGTCGCTTGACAGTTTCGAGTGCCTGCGGCGAATCGTAAGAGTCGGCGAGGGTTGCATTGATCATGGTTCGGCCGTCGATCGGTGCAACGGTGAAAGCCGCAGGGGCGCAACCCGCAGCGGCGGCTTGTGCGACTGCAGCGGGGTTGGTCTTGATCAGCTCGCTGACCTTTGCGACGTCCACCTGGGTGCAGACGGCGCCGGGATCCTGCGAGATACCTTCGACGCCGCTGGCTGCTTTGATGACGGCGTCGGCCTGGTCGGCGTTTGCGGTGATCACGGCCGGTGCGCCGGCTCCGGGATCGAACTTCGAGTCGTAGAGTTCCTGTCCGACAACAGCGTCGGGACGATTGGTGAAGCTTTCGGTGGATGTCAGGCCATCGGTTTTGAGACTGCCGATCCCGGCCGCGAACAGGATGATCAACAAGACTGTGGCGCCGATCCACAGTGGGCGGTCCTTGCTGCCGACGGCCTCGGCGATCTTGCCCCACATCCCGTGCGTCGTAAGGTCTGCGGCGTGATCGACCTTGGGCTTGCGCGGCCAGAAGACCCACCGTCCGGTGGCGGCCAGAGCGACCGGCATGAACGTCATCATCACCAGATAGGTGCAGGCGATCCCGATGGCGGCGACGGGTCCGAGGCTCTTGTTGGAGTTGAGTTGAGAGAACGTCAGGCAGAGCAGACCGAGAATCACGGTGACAGCCGAAGCGGTGATGGCCGGCGCAGACTCGCGCCAGGCCTTGATCATCGCGTCGAAGCGGTTGGGATACGTGTGCAGTTCTTCGCGATAGCGAGAGATCAAGAGTAGGGCGTAGTCGGTACCGGCACCGATCACCAACACGAAAAGGATGCCTTGAGATTGTCCGGTCAGAGTGAGTAATTCGGCTTTCGCGAGGAAATAGATCACCATCGACGACAAGCCGATGGCGAGGAGCGCGGAGAACAGCGGGAAGAACCACAACACCGGCGATCGGTACACGACAAGCAGGATGAGGATCACGACCAGGAGTGCCGCGCCAAGGAGCGCTCCGTCCAGACCGGCAAAGGCGTCGATGAACGCAACGAGTAGCCCACCTGGCCCGGCTGGGAGTACCTCGACATCACCAGCTGCTTGTTTTGCTGCGTCGATGACGTTCTGCTCGGTGGTCGCCAGGACATCGCCTGCCACGGATGTGTCTCCGTCCTTGGCGACGAGTGGCACGAAGATCGACGCAGTTGTGCCGTCGGCGGAGTACTGAGTGGGTTGCATTCCGTCGGCGTCTACTCCGGAGATGCCGGCAATAGCGCCGTACGCCGAGTTGATTGCAGATTTGTCCGCCTCGGTGAGGGCCGAATCTCGATGGAACAGAACAAAACCAGGGATCGTCTCGACCGCGAGGAAGTTCGCGGATTGATTGCTGACGATCGTCGATTCTGCGGAACTCGGAAGGTACGAGGCGTTGTCGTTCTTCTGAACCTCGGCGAGTTTGCCTTGGAACGAACCGCCGAATCCGCCTGCGACGAAGGCAAAGATTGCAAGCGCGATCACGGTGAAGATCGGCAGTCGACGGCGTTTGACCGTTCCGCGCTCGTTCCGTTCTGCATCAGTTGTATCCAGCTTGGTCATGGTTCTCCTCGAACGCAGTCGACCAGCACCAACAAAGCAACGTTTTCCAGTAGAACACGCAATACGGGCGCGGTGGAACCACTTGGAGTGGAATTGACGACGCTACGAAGTGCCTTTGCCGTAAGTCTCGCGGGCTGCGACGTCCATGGGAAAACGAACGACTGTGTCGCCGAACAACAATCGAGTTGCCGAAGCCGCAGCGGCCAGCACGTGGGCGGCACCTGACTCGGGGTTTCGGGTATGCACGACCACTTCGTCGTGCTGGAAGAAGACCAACTCGCCGTCCGGATCTTCGGCGAGGCGTCGCCTGAGGTCGGCGAGCAGGCACAACGCCCACTCGGACGCAGTGGCCTGAACGACGAAGTTTCGCGTGAAACGACCGCGGGCATGAGCATCGCCGTGGGAGTAGAAGTCGGGAGACGGTGGGGGACAGGCCCGGCCGAGCAGTGACTTCACCACCTCGCCGCGCTCACCTGCCTTGGCAGCTTGCTCGACGTACTCGACGGCGACCGGGAATCGCTTCCGCAACAAGATGAGCAGTGCTTTGGCTTCACCCGCCGTCGCCCCGTACAGGACTCCGAGGATTGCGACCTTGGCTTTTGCGCGATCCCCGCCGAACGCTTCGGCACCGACAAGTGCGTACAGATCGTCGTCGCCGGCGGCAGCCATCATGCGGCGGTCGCCGGACATGGCGGCCAGAATTCGGGGTTCGAGCTGACCGGCGTCGGCGACGACGAACACGTGGCCCGGATCTGCGACGACGCTCGAGCGCATGGTCTTAGGAATCTGGAGGGCCCCGCCGCCCCGGCTCGCCCACCTGCCGGACACGACACCACCGGGAACGTAGATCGGGCGGAATCGATCGCCCCGCACCCAACTGTCCATCCACTGCCAACCGTTGGTGCTGTACAGCTTGGCGAGTTCGCGGTGACGTAGGAGCAACGGCACAGCCGGATGATCGACTTCCTGCAGAAACCACTTGCGCGTCGACGGCAGTTCGATGCCCTGACGCCCGAACGCCTCGGTGATCTCCACCGAAGACGAAGGATTGACGGTGCGCCCGAAGACCTCGCTGATCTGGGCGGCAAGTTCCTGCATGCGTGCGGGGAGGTCGTATCCCGTCGGCCGCGGCCCCAGTCGTTCTTCGAGGAGTTCGCGGTGCTTCTGCGTCGAGAACGGCAGGCCCGTGTGCGTCATCTCGGCGGCGCTGAGAGCGCCGGCCGATTCTGCTGCGATCAACAAGTCCAGTCGAGCATCCGTGCCGATGGTTGCGCGCTGATCGGCGAATTCGGTGGCGACGGCGAGAGGATCGAGAACGGGTGCAGTGTCGAAGAGTCCGAGTCGATCGTCGTCGAACTCCTCGGCAGGCGGTGACGGTTTGCCGACGCGCATTCCGAGTATCGCGCGGGTCAGGGAGATGTCGTGGCACCGCTGAACCCGTACGCCTGCCCGCAGTAGCGGTGGGTACACGGTCGCCGTACTCGGCCACACCCACCGCGGGTGCTCGGCTTCCTCGATGGTGCGCACCGCTGCGATCAGGTCGGGGTATTCGACGGGATCGGCGAGCGGCGTTCCACCGGGGTCGGTCCGTAGGACAGTTGCCGTCACAGCTCCCGTGGACGTCGTACTACCGGGGACCAGGACAACTCGCACGACATCAGTGTGACGGCAGGGTCCGACACGCCATCGCTCGGCGCTGCTCAGGCCCCGACGAACCGGATGTGCTGACCCGGGCGGGCTTGGCCGAGTCGGTCGATATCTGCGTCCGCGACCACTCCGACCACCGGATACCCGCCGGTGATCGGGTGATCGGCGAGGAACACGACAGGTTGGCCGCTGGGTGGGACCTGGATCGATCCGAGCGCTACGCCTTCGGTGGGGAGTTCGGCGTCATTCGTTCGTTGCAGCAGTTCGTCGGTGCCGACACGATCGAGTCGCGCCCCGATTCGGTCCGAGTAGGTCGAGACCGCCCACTGCCCCCGCAGGAGCGATTCGGGGTTGGTGAATCGATCTGCGCGCGGCCCGAATACGACTCGAATGTCGAGAGTCTCGTTTGTCATCGGTGGAACTGGTGCAAGGTCGACGAGCGAGAACGCGGTCGGCGAAGGCCCGATCGGGAGAACAACCTTGGGCTCGAGAGGCGCCGGACCTATCCCGGACATGGTGTCGGTGCTGCGCGATCCCAGGATCTCGGGAACCACAATGCCGCCCCGGACGGTCAGATACGTCCGCAGGCCACTCGGTGCGTAGTCGAGGCGGACGGCCTGACCGACGTCGAGAGCGATCACGCTCGAATGCCCGACCGGAATGCCGTCGCGGTAGGCCTGTGCGGGCGCCCCGGTGAACGCGATCGTTGCCTGTTGCTGCGCTCGAATGCTCAATCCGCCCAGGAGGACCTCGACGCCTGCCGCGCCCTCGTCGTTGCCGACGAGCCGGTTGCCGAGTTTGAGCGATCGCCTGTCCGCAGCACCGGAAACCCCGACGCCCGAGCGAAGGTGTCCGGTCCGTCCGAGGTCCTGGATCAAGCTCAGCGGCCCGGTGTCGAGTATCTCCAGACCGCTCATCGGTCGTCCTCGTTGACGAAGCGCACGCGGCACCCGGGCTGAACGGCGGCCGGTGGCGTTGAGTTCAGGTCCCACATCACGGCGTCGGTGCTCCCGATGATCTGCCAGCCACCCGGCGATGCCCGCGGGTAGATCGCGCTGTATCCAGCGGCCAGGGCGACGGAACCGGCTGGCACTGCGGTTCGCGACTGAGTTCGACGTGGAACGTCGAGCCGAGTGTCGCCTGAAGTCAGGTAGGCGAAGCCGGGTGCGAATCCGATGAAGGCGCAACGCCACATCGCCCCGGTATGGGCCGCAACCACCTCGGAACGGCTCATTCCGAGTGACTGTGCGACGTCGTCGAGGTCGGGCCCGTCGTACCTGACGGCGATGGTGAGTGCATCCGTCTCGGAATGCTCGTCTGTGGTCGCGGCAGAATTGGTTTGCTCGAGATCGTTCAAGCACTTCCGGACGTACGTGAGATCTGCCGCCGGGGTGCACGTGACCAGGACCGTGCGAGCTGCGGGGAGGAAGTCTTCGACCCCGACCGGGGTGTTACGCGTCAGTGCTTCGGTGAACGCGAGAACGTCAGCTTCGGAATCGAGGTCTACGAGAAATGCGCGTTCTCCCGCGGGAAGTATGCGAGTCACAGGGAGGGCTCCCGATCGATTCGAGTCCGCTCCACGTCCGCTCGCATCGCCACGATGAAACTCGCGATGGTAGCTCGCTCGGCCGCGGTGTAATTCCCGACGGTGCTCGCAGCCCGTGAAATGAGGGGGCCGAAGAAGCTCTCGCCCAGAGTGACCGCCGATGGTGTGACCTGCAAGAGCACCCGTCGACGGTCCGCCGAATCTCGCTCCCGAGCTACGTGCCCCGCTTTGACCATCCGGTCGACCAGTGCAGTCACCGACGCAGAGTTGATCCCGAGCTGTGAGCCCAACCAACCAGGCGTCGCCGGTGTGTCCGAGCGCTCGGCATCGAGAAGGCAGATCAGTGCGCGGACGTCGGTCGAGTGCATTTTGTACTTGTTCGCAAAGCCGGAAACCGCCACGTTCAAGTCGACGGTCAGTGCGCGAAGCGAGTGGACGATCGCCATCGCTTCGTCTTCTGCATCGCCGACGCTCATGGATGCCTCCAGCCCTGGTGTGTTGTCTCTCGATTGTCTACTATCTCGATAGTCGAGAGAAAATGGGGGTGGGGAATGGATTTCAATCGCGCATACGACGCCGTACTGACCAAATGGCCGCAAAAACCGCTGGGTGTGGATCTCGCAGGCCGGTTCGGCCGAACGCATGTGAACGTCTGTGGACCTGAAGACTCGCGGCCGTTGATCCTTCTGCCCGGGGGAGGTGCCACTTCGACGGTGTGGTTCGACAACATTGCGGCGCTGTCGAAATCCCGGCGTGTTTTTGCCGTCGACACCCTGGGCGATGCCGGACTCAGCATTCCCAATGGTGATCCGATGAAGTCCGTCGACGATCTGATCGAGTGGATGGACTCGATAGTCGATTGCACCGGCGCCGACACCGTCGATGTGATCGGACATTCCTACGGCGCAATGATTGCGTTGGCCTTTGCGCTGCATCGACCGGATCGTGTCGGGAAACTTGTTCTGCTCGATCCTAATTCGAGTTTCTCAGGCATGAAGGCGGGCTACCTTCTGCGTGCGCTTCCGCTGTTGCTGTCCCCGTCGCGAGCACGCCGAAAGCGACTGCTGGAGTGGGAGACAGGTGAGTTGAGTATCGACTCCGACTGGCTGTCTCTTGTGGAAGTGGGCACTTCGGATCTACCGCGACCCGATCTCGTAGTGCCTCAACGTCCTTCGAAAGAGGACTTGAGCGCACTGGATGTCGAGTTGTTGGTGGTCCTCGCACAGGACGGACGGGTGCATGATGCGGAAACGGTGTCGACGTCGGTGCGGGAGAGGATTCCCGCAGCACGTGTCGAGGTGCTGAAAGATGCTTCACATCACAGTATTCCGATGGTTCCCGCCGATGAACTCAACCGAGTGCTCGTCGACTTCTTGGAGGGCTAGCGGATCAGGGTGCGACGACGCACCCCGGACCGATCGGGGTGGCCGGATTGACATCGACCGTTGTGACCGGCCCGCCCGCGGACGTCTGGTAGGCCATCAGAGAATGTTCGCCGGGTGCGGTCGGAGTCCACAGCGTGACGGCGTGGCCGAGTACAACCGGCAAGGTGAAATAGGGATTGACGGTGTCCCAGATCAATTCCTGCGGGAACATGGTCGACGCCCGGTTCAGGTCGACAATCGAGACGTTCGACTCGTCCAACGCTGCTGTCCTGGCAACCACCAGATACGTGCAGCCCGCCCCGTACGGCGTTGTCGGCCCGCTACTGAGACCCGGAAGGACCGTGACGTCTACTACGTCCGCGGAAGCTGACGTCGCGGAACAGATGGCGGCGCTCGCGCTGATGGCGGCGGCGATCACGGTAGTGCGAGCGATTCGTGAAAGTGTCATACCAGCAGGTCGGTTTCATCCTGCGGAGCGTTACAGTTGAAAGGCCCCGACCTCAACAGAGATCAGGGCCTTCCTTTGTATTGCGCTACTTTTGCACCGAGCTACTTCTTGGAGACGCGGAGCAGCTTCTTGTTCACGAACTCGTCCATTCCCCACGGACCGAGCTCGCGGCCGACTCCGGAGCGCTTGACTCCGCCGAAGGGCAGACCGGGCAACGTCGTTCCGTGCTCGTTGACAAACGCCATTCCCACGTCGAGATCGGCAGCGACCGACCGGGCGGAATCGAGATCGCTGCTCCAGACGGACCCGCTCAGACCGTAGACCGACGAATTGGCAAGTTCCACAGCCTCGCTGGCCGACTTGACCTTGTAGACGACGCCGGCAGGTCCGAACAGTTCTTCGCTGTAAGCCCGCATGTCCGGGGTCACGTCTGCGAGCAACGTCGGCTGAACGTAGGCGCCCGGGCCGTCGATCTTCTTTCCACCGGTCAGCAGCGTCGCTCCCTTGGACACAGCGTCGTCGATCTGCTCGATCAGAGTGTCTGCCGCGCTCTGTGAGGACAGCGGGCCCAGGACGGTGGATTCGTCCAACGGGTCACCGGCAGAAACGGATTCGAAGGACGTCGCCAATTTGCGGGTGAAGTCGTCGTAGAAATCTTCGGTGACGATGAAACGCTTGGCCGCATTGCAGGCCTGGCCGGCATTGGACAGACGCGCCTTGGTTGCGGACTTGACGGTGGCATCCATGTCGTCGGAATCGAGGACGATGAACACGTCCGATCCGCCGAGTTCGAGGACGACCTTCTTGAGATTGCGTCCCGCAGTTTCGGCGACGCTGGTGCCGGCGCGTTCGCTGCCAGTCAGTGACACACCTTGAACTCGGGGATCAGCGATCATGTCCGCGATCTGCTCGTTGGTCGCGAAGACGTTGACGTAGGCGTCGTCCGGCAATCCGGCTTGTCGCAAAATCTCTTCCATCAGCAGAGCCGACTGGGGACAGTTGGACGCGTGCTTGAGAATGATCGTGTTGCCCAGCATGAGATTCGGTGCCGCGAAGCGGGCGACCTGGTAGTACGGGAAGTTCCACGGCATGACGCCGATCAGGGCGCCGATCGATCGCCGGTACACAACCGACTCCTCGGCCCCGGGAACGTCGAGCCGTTCTTCCTCGAGCAACGCCGGACCGTGGTCTGCGTACCACTGATAGATCGCGGCCGAGAGTTGTACTTCGCCCTTGGCCTCGCGGACCGGCTTACCCATCTCCAACGAGATCATTCGGGCCAGTTCGTCCGCCCGCTCTGTGTACAGTTCGGCGGTCTTGCTCAGGACTGCCGCACGTTGCTGTGGCGCACTGTTGCGCCAGGTCAAGTAGCCGCGATGCGTGTTCGCAAGTGCGGCTTCAACTCCGGCGTCATCCAAAGTATCGAATTCCCTGACGGTTTCACCTGTCGCGGGATTGACTGTTTTGTAATTAGCCATAGTTGTACAACGTGCGGAAGGGGGTCGAAGATTCCCGAAACGCGCAATCACATTGAATCGGCCCAACAGGTTTCGATCAAATCCCGGCTGGGTACCATCTCACGCCACCTTGGGGCGATGGGTGCGTTCGTAGCCCTTGCGGTCGTAGAAACGGGTGGTCACGATGCCGAGTACGACGCCGATCAGTAGACCCACCAACGTCATCCAGACGGCATGCAGCAGCCCTGCCTCACCGCGTGCGCCGAAGAACAGGATCGATCGCGTACCCATGTAGATCTGGTGCATCGGCTCGAATTGCGCCAGCCAGGCATACAACCTGGGGCTGGCTTCGAGGGGGATGGTGCCACCGGAAGAGGGCAGCGCGAGAATGACGAACACGAACAGGTTGATCAACATGCCCAACGAGCCGAATGCGGCCATCACCGACATCGCCGTGATGCCGACTGCAGTGATGACCAGCGCGCCGTACTCCCACAATGCAAGCCCGTGAGTGACCGGCATTCCGAGGGCGCGACTGATCCACTGGAACAACGCGGAGACTATGCCGGACAACACGATCATGAACGCCCATTTGACGAGCAGCGTCCGAAACCTGTTGATACCCACAACGTCGTTCTGAACGAAGAGCGGACCGAATTCGGTAGGCGCATATCCGAGCATGCCGTCCACCAAGGAATTGACCACGGTTGCTCCGGTGAATCCCGCTAGGACCAACAGCAGCGCGAAATAGAATGCAACCAAACCGAATCCGGTGCCGTCGGGAAGCGGATCGTGGGCCACCGTGAGTACGTTCACCGGATTTTCGAGCAGCAGGCGGCTCGCTCCTGAGATCTGGGTTCCGGTGCCTCCCGCTTCCAACTGCTGGGTGACCAGGGTGGTGAGTTGCTCGCCCATGTTCTTGTTGACCGAGGCGAGGGCTGTAGTTCCGATCGACTGGACCAGAGATGCGGATACGGAACCGGCGCGCGGATTGGTGTAGATCGTGATGATCGGTTGCTCTACGTCACCGGCGACGACGCTGGCCTCCGCCAGGATGATCGTCCTCTTCGTGAAATCACTGGGAATCACGATCGCGCCGTACAGCGTGCCGGAGTTCAACCGAGATTGGGCTTCGGCGATACCGATCTGCTGCAGGTCGATCTTCTGGTGGTCGATTCCGTTTTCGAGGCCGGCGACGATGTCGTTTCCGAAATTCTTGCGGTCGGCGGGGTCGCCGCCGGGGAGGGTGTCGCCTTCGTCCTGGTTGACCAGGGCGATCGGGAACTGGTCCAGGTGTTTCTTGGGGTCGAGTATTCCGCCCATGTACAGCGCTGCCAGCGCCGACATCAAGAGGGTGACCACTATCAACGGCGTCAACCAGAATCGTGGTGTGTGCATGACGGTGCGGGCAGACGGCTCCGTGTTCTTGCTCATCGTCAGTCGACCGGCTTTCTTTCGCGCGGAGTTCCTCGGGCTGAGCGTAAACGCAAAGGTGCGCCGGGGCAGTCTTTCGATCTGCCCACGGCGCTGGAGACCTGCCCGGCCGGCGGCGGGTCAGTTTGCCGGCAGTCTCATCCGAAAAGGCTGAGAACGGATCGGTAGGGTATGGCCCGCGGCAACCCTGCCGAGACGATTTCGGAGAAACCGTTGACCAACGTGCTGATAGTTGTCCTGATACTCGTAGTGATCGCTGCCGTCGCGTTTGTGGTCCTGCGTGGACGCCAGGGCAAGCCGAATGCTCGCGTGGACCCGCTCGCCGACTATCCCGAGGTGTACGACCCCCACAAGATCGGGGTCGGCGACATCATCACGTACGCGGGTATCGACCACGTTGTTCGAGGGACCATCACGCTCGACGAAGAGGGGTACATCTGGCGTGAGCACCTTCTCGACGGGTCGACCGGTCGTCGTTGGCTGACAGTGGAGGACGACGAGGGCGAACTCGAGATGACTCTCTGGATGCGTCGAGAAGGAACCAACCTGGTCCCGAACGGCGACGTCATTCTCGACGACAAGGTTCACCGCAAGATCGAAAGTGGAACGGCGAAGTTCACGGCCGAGGGTACGACGGGTACGGCCCCCTCCGGCTCGATGGAATACGCGGACTACGCGACCGCCGACAAGACCGGGCTGATCGCATTCGAGAAGTGGGCGCGCGGACAGTCGTGGGAGGTTTCCACGGGACGGGCGGTCACCCGCAGCGAACTCACCGTGATCCACTCGGGCCCACCGGAATGAGTCTGTATCGACTCGATGTGGAACCGACCGACGTGAATGCCTCGGCACTGGGGTTGGTGCTGGGAGCCCCCTCGCCGCCGACCCTCGCCGAGTTGGTGATCGAAACTTCCGATGCGACGTTGACACTCGGAGTGCTCGGGGCATCTCACGTGGTGACGGCCCGGGCATCGGGAAAGGAACTGACCGAGCAGGTTTCGTGCGATGCTCTTGCCGCCGGCGGTGAACCCTTGCCGGCAGTGGAGTCCACGGGAAACTACCGCTTCGAGTCTTCCTCGCTGGTCCTGGACCGAGTCGAATTCGATTCGGAAGCTGCATCGTTGAGAGAGTCCGCCGGCCAGGACGGTTGGATCTGCGGATCCTTTCCCGGCGACGACACAGCGTTGACCGCGTTGTGTGGCGTGCGAGACCGCCAGGGGTGGAGTTGGCAGAGTTGGCATTTGTACCCGGGGGAGGGGACAGGAGTGATCGTGAAGACGCGCAGTAGGTGGCGCCCGTGAGGGGGCGGACGTGGTTTGCTCCGGTGATGGTGGCAGCCGCAATTATGTTGTCGGCGTGCGGTGGTGGAGCCAAAGACTTCATCGCGGACAACTATTCCAAGACGTCCCAGGATGGCGACGTCGTGTTGTACTCGTCGAAAGATCCAGTGGGCACGACCGTCTCACGGATTGTCGACGCGGACGAACCAGCGGCGCGAAGTGCTGACGGCGGCAACGAATACCTGCGCTACGACGACGACATCGTCACTGTCAGTTCGGCTTCGGGCGGTGGCAGCACCATCAAGGTAGAGGACATCGACGGCACGTATCGCAGCGGCGGATACGCGTACCTGGGACCGGGCTTCAACCCGGGATCCCCGGCGGGTGGAAGCAGTGGCAGCGGCGGCTCGGGTAGTGCCAAATGACGGTAGTGCTCAATGAGAAGGAGAACGGCGTGACGAACATCTTTGCATCCACTTCCGTCGAGATCGGAACGGTGGATCCGGCATTGCTCGTCGGGGGCGTTCTCGGCACCCTCGCCTACTTCGTCGTCGGCGTAGCGGTTCTGGCGACGGGATTCCTGGTCCTCGACCTCATGACACCCGGAAATCTCCGCCACCAGGTTTACGTCGACAAGAACCCGAACGCTGCGATTCTGTTGGCTTCCAACCATCTTGCGCTGGCGATCATCGTGGTGACGGCAATCCTGACCAGTTCGGACGGCTTTGCCCAGGGACTCGCCGACTCCGCGGTGTACGGACTGTTCGCGATCGTGTTGCAAGCGATCGCGCTGCGTTTGATGAACGCATTCCTTCCCGGCAAGTTGGTTGCACTGGTGCAGGATCCGAAGATGTGCGGCGCCGCGTGGGCGGTGGGTGTGAGCTTGTTGTCCATCGGTTTGGTGAACGCCGCAGCGCTCACCTGATGGTTGCCGCTGATCGCGATGTGAAAGTTGCCGAGCGTTCGACGATGCTCGGCTCACGCGCACGCGTGCTTCTCCTTGCGGCTGTTGCCGCGTGCGCGGCGTGCGGCCTGATCTACGAGCTGGCCCTGTTGACGCTCAGCGTGAGTCTGACCGGCGGCGGCATCACCCAGACGTCGTTGATCGTCGCGGGATTTGTTGCGGCGCTGGGTATCGGAGCGCTGGCCGCCAAACCGCTGTTGGGGCATGCGGCCATCTCGTTTGTGACCGTCGAAATCCTGCTCGGGCTGATCGGCGGATTCAGTGCCGTCACGCTGTACGTGACCTTCACGTTCTTCGGTTCCAGCGCAGCAGTTCTGGTGGCTGCGACCGCGCTGATCGGTATCCTCGTGGGTGCTGAAGTGCCTCTGCTGATGACGCTGTTGCAGTCCGGTCGCAGCGACAACGACGCACAGAGCACCGGAAAGGTATTGGCCAACCTCAATGCAGCCGACTATCTCGGCGCGCTGATCGGCGGCCTCCTGTGGCCGTTCGTATTGTTGCCGTGGGCGGGCATGATTCGCGGTGCCGCACTCACCGGCATGATCAATCTCGTGGCTGCGGCAGTTGTCGCGCTGATACTTCTTCGGTGGCAGCTCAGCCTGCGTGCACGATTGATCGCCGTCGTCGCAATGCTGTTGGCGGCGAGCTTGATCGGGTGGCTGCTGATCGCGGCCTCGGACATCGAGACCACGTCGAGGCAGCGGCTCTACACCGATCCCGTGGTGGCCGCCGAGCGATCGGTGTACCAGGAAATCGTCGTCACCGAGCGGGCAAACGACGTGCGACTTTTTCTCGATGGAGACCTGCAGTTCTCCAGTGTCGACGAGCATCGGTATACCGAGTCGCTGGTGTATCCGGCCCTGGTGAACGACCCGCGGCGCGTGCTGATTCTGGGCGGCGGTGACGGCCTCGCTGCACGGGAAGTGCTGCGAATGAACAGCGTCGAGCAGATCGTTCAGGTGGAACTCGACCCGGCAGTCATCGAGTTGGCCAACACGCGTCTTCGTGATCTGAACGCGGGAGCACTCGAGGATCCACGGGTGGACGTCGTACTCGACGACGCGTTTCGGTGGTTGCGCGAGCGTCCGGATCCAGGCTTCGATGCGGTCATCGTCGACCTCCCGGATCCGGACACCCCCGCACTTGGCCGCTTGTATTCGATGGAGTTCTACGGACTTGCCGCTGCCGCGATGAATCCGGGCGGGCTGATGGTCGTCCAGTCCGGCAGTCCGTACTCGACACCCGATGCGTACTGGAGAACGGTGTCGACGGTATCGGCTGTCGGACTGAGCGTCTCGCCCTATCACGTTTTCGTGCCGAGCTTCGGTGACTGGGGATACGTGCTCGCGCAAAGAGGTTCCACGCCGCCCGAGCTTCGTCTGCCCGCTGATGTGCCGAACCTGCGGTTCCTCGACGAGCCCACCCTGGCGTCGGCCTCGGTGTTTCCTCGCGATCGCCCGAGGCGGGAGTTGGAGCCGTCAACACTCGACCGGCCGCGCATCGTCGACGATATGCGCAAGGGCTATGAACGCTGAACTCCCGACCGAGTAGCTTGAATCGAGACTCTCGGCCACGACGGAGGTACGGATGACTGTTCGGATCGAGGAGCACGCACCGGGAGTCCGGTTGCTCACGATGGATCGCCAGGAGAGGCGCAACGCGCTCGACCCCAAGACTTACCGCGAACTGACGAACGCGATCCGGGAGTCTGACGACGATGACGCAGTGCGGGTTTCGGTGCTGACGGGCGCCGGTGGTGTCTTCACCAGCGGCAACGACATCGGAAGTTTCCAGGACACTGCCGGGAGAGACGGCGGCGAGGCCAAAGACCTGCTGATCGCACTCGTCACCGCACGCAAACCGATTGTCGCAGCGGTCGAGGGGTTTGCAGTCGGAATCGGCACCACGATGTTGTTGCACTGCGACTTGGCATTCGCGGGGCGAGGTACACGATTCCGATTGCCGTTCGTTCCGCTCGGGCTCTCGCCCGAGGGCGGATCGAGTTACCTGTTGCCGCAGATCGCGGGGCTCAAGCGGGCAACGGAACTACTGATGCTCGGAGAAATGTTCGGGGCGGAGGAGGCTGCCGAAGCCGGCCTGATCAATCGCGTCGTGGAGGCCGAGACCGCGCTCGACGTGGCATTGCAGCGCGCGGTGCGCATTGCAGACTCCCCGGCTGAATCGGTGACGCTGACGAAGATGCTCCTCCGCCGCCCACATCTCGATGCCCTGCTGGAAACCATCGACGTGGAGTCGGATCATTTCGCGAGACGGCGGCGATCCGACGAAGCGCAAGAAGCCTTCGCAGCTTTCATGAAGAAGAGGTGACCGAAATGAATGGTGCACAATCGCTTATCCAGAGCTTGGTCGACTCGGGTGTCGAGGTGTGCTTCGGCAATCCCGGAACGTCCGAGATGCATTTTGTTGCCGCACTCGATTCCGTTCCCCAGATGCGTGCGGTACTCGGCTTGTTCGAGGGCGCCGTCACCGGTGCCGCGGACGGGTACGCGCGTATCGCCGGAAAGCCTGCCGCGACGCTGCTTCATCTCGGCCCCGGAATGGCGAACGGACTGGCGAACCTTCACAACGCGCGCCGCGCCCACACCCCCATCGTGAACATCGTCGGGGACCACGCGACCTACCACCACGGTTTCGACGCTCCACTCGAATCGAATATCGACGCGCTGACCGAGTGGCTGGAGGGATGGAGTCGACGTTCCGACTCCACCGCGACCGTCGGTAGCGATGCGGCCGACGCCGTTGCCGCCTCCATGGATCCGCCCGGACGCATTGCCACACTTGTCCTCCCCGCCGACGTCTCGTGGAGCGAAGGTGGAGTTCTTGCGGGTCCTCGAGACATACCGGGGCGGGCGGAAGTAACTGCAGCACAGATCGACTCGGTGGTAGGCGCGCTCAATGCCGAGGGGCGCGCCACGCTACTGCTGGGCGGCGTAGCGTGTTCCGAAGCCGGACTGCGCGCCGCTTCCCGAATTGCAGTCGCGACCGGTGCACAGATTCTGGTCGAGACCTTTCCGGCCAGGCTTCAACGCGGTGCGGGACTACCGTCATTCGAGCGCTTGGGATACTTCGCCGAGCACGCCACCGAACAACTTCGCGGAACAACTCAGCTCGTCCTGGCCGGCGCGGTTTCGCCGGTCTCGTTCTTTGCGTATCCCGGAAAACCGAGCGATCTGGTCCCGGACGGCGCCGCGGTGACAACGCTGGCGAATGTCAGCGACGATGTTGTCGGCGCGTTGGAAGCAGTGGCGGAACTCGTGGCACCCGGAGTGGAACCCGTTCTGCAGGAGGCAAATCGGCCGTCGCTGCCGAGCGGGCCTCTCGACGTGCGAAATTGGGCCGACGTGATCGGGGCCCTGCTGCCAGACGACTCCATCATCTCCGACGAGGCGGCCACTTCCGGTTGGGCGATCCCGATTGCCCTTGCCGGAGCGCCGCGCCACGACGTGCTCACGCTCACCGGAGGTGCCATCGGCCAGGGCATCCCGGTGGCGACGGGCGCCGCTGTGGCAGCGCCGGAGCGGCCGGTGATCAATCTCGAAGCCGACGGAAGCGCGATGTACACCATCACGGCGTTGTGGACGCAGGCGCGAGAACAGTTGAACGTCACGACGATTCTGCTCAACAATCGCGCGTACGCCATTCTGCGTGGCGAACTGCAACGAGTCGGCGCAGAAGGTGGCGGCGTCGTCGCACAGTCGATGTTGGATCTGTCGTCTCCGAACATGGACTACGTCAAGATCTCCGAGGGATTGGGAGTGCCCGCGTCGCGGGCGAACACAGCGGAGGAGTTGGCCGAACAGTTTGCCGCAGCGCTGGCGGAACCCGGCCCGCATCTCATCGAGGTCATGCTGCCTCCGCCGTCGTGATTTCGACCTCGAATCGATCGTCGATCGTGCATTCAACTGGAGGTTTTCGGTGCTAGCTGCGATCGGTCTGTCTCTTCCGATTGCCCTCGGCTTGCTTTTCGTCTCGATGCCCATGGCGGTGATCGTGCTCGTCATGATCACCGCTGGAGCACATCGAGGGGCGGTATCTTTTCTACTCGGGTGGGTCCTCGGAATCTCGGCAGTCGTTGCGGTGACGATCGTGATCGCGGACTATTCGTTTGCGGAGTCGGAGTCGTCGCAGACTTCGGTGTGGTCGAGCGTCGTACGAATCGTGTTGGGGCTCGTTCTGTTCGGATTGGCGTACAAGCAGTGGCGAGCGCGTCCGAGGGACGGAAGTGATCCGACAGTTCCGAAGTGGATGAAGAGCATCGACGGGTTGACTCCGCGGAAGGCGTTCGGGTTGGCGTTCTTGTCCGCGGCGGTCAATCCCAAAAATGCAGCGCTGGCGGTATCCGGTGCGGCCACTATCGCGGTCGCCACGAATGTTGTTGTCCAACAGATTGTTGCCGCGGTGATCTTCACGGTCATCGCGAGCGTCGGCATCGCGTCGCCGATCCTGGTCAAGGTGTTCTCCGGCAAGCGAGCCGACGAGATCCTCGCATCAGCGAAGTCATGGATGACCGCGAACAACGCAGTGATGATGGCGGTCATCCTGGCGATCCTCGGCGCGACCGTGCTGGGCGAGGGGCTCAGTGGACTGCAATAAGTCGCCTACCATTGGCAGGTGACTGATTTCGACGACGAAACCGCTGGTTCCGACGCTGCTGGTTCCATTGCCTCCGCTGCTTTGGCTGTTCTGCGCGAGCAAGGCCCGCTGAGTCTCGAAGAGTGGGCGACCCATCTCGAGGAGTACGGAACTGCGACCGAGTTGGCCGACGTGCTCGAGTATCTGTCCGAACCGATGCTCGGGTACCTGCCCAACGGAAAGTACGTCGCCCTCGACACGGTCCTCGAAGGCCTCGTGTTCACTCACCGGCTAAGCGAGCTCGAGATTGCGTCCGACATCCTCGACGCGAGCCCCGACCTGGAGCCGATCTTGGCATTCGGCGACGGCGACGGCGACGGCGAAGACGGGGCGATCCGGGTGGCCCTGGCGGAAGAAGCGGCCGTGGAACGTGGAGCTGCTCCCTTCCGGAGTCGACGAGTTGTGGTTCTTCCAGCCGGAACCCTCGGCGAGTGCGCCGACGGTGATCTCATCGGCCTGGCAGTCGAAGACGGAAGACTTGCGTTTCGTCTGGTCGAGATCGAGGACGAACCCGATCTTGCTCCGGCGCTCGGCGAACTCTTCGAGGAGGACGGAGTCGAGGCCCTGGATTCGGTGTGCTGGCAACTCCTGCTCGAGGATCCGTCTCTCTTCACGGTTCCTGTTGCGCCGCTGGGTGAGATCTTCGAGGCGGCAGGTTACGAGCACGAGCGTGAACTACTGGCTCGGCGGGGATTCGACTTCGATGCCTACGACCTGCAGATTCGGACAGCTTTGGTCGCCAGTACCTACGACCTGACCCACGACGAGGCCGTCGCTGCTGTTGCATTTGTCGATCTGGCGGACCGCGGATACACCGATGCCGTCATCGCCGACTTCGACATCGTGGACTGGGCTCGCCGTCACGTCAGCGCCGCCCCGGACTTCTTTGTCTCACTGGCAGATCCGGGTGCTGCAGTGGCCGTGTTCGATCTCGGATTTCGGAATCAGGACCCGGTGACCGACGCAATCCTCGAAGCGCTTGCCTCCGAGCTGGCCGAGCGAGGGCCACGGTCGGTCAGGGCGGCGGCTCATTGGCTCGCAGGTAAGGCCGTCGATCGGCTGGGGCGCGTGCTCGAAGCGGAGGCGCACTACGAGAAAGCGCTCCTTGCCGAATCCGGTTGGGGTCCGGCCTTGTTCGAGCTGGCTCAGTTCGCGTCGGACCGCGGCGACGCGACCCGGGCGCTGTCACTGCTCGGGCGGATCGACGGCGGAAGTGAAGAGAATCTCTACGCCGTACTGCAGGACTTCGTCCCAGTCGATCACCCGGAACTCGGGCGAAACGACAAGTGTTGGTGCGGTTCCGGCCGCAAGTACAAGGTCTGCCACCTCGGAAAGGCCGATGAATCGGTCAAGGCAGATGGTCGCTGGTTGTACAAGAAGGCGTGCCTGTTTGCGTTTGCCTCCGAATTCGTCGACGTCGTGACCGGGCTCGACGATCTCGAAAACGCGAATCTCTCCGAGGACGAACTGATCGCCGCCACGATCTTCGACGGCTCGGCACTGGACGTGGCTCTGTTCGAGGGTGGGATCTTTGCCGACTTCCTGGCCAGACGCAGCGAACTACTTCCCGAGGCGGAAGTAGTGACAGCCGCACAGTGGCTCGGGGTCCGGAGGTCGGTGTGCGAGGTGATCGAAACTTCCGACACCGGCGTCGTGCTGCTCGATCGTGTGTCCGAGGAAACCGTCACCGTTGGTCACCCGGTCGAAGGAAAGCCCGGCGACCTGATCAGTGCCAGGCTCCTGACGGCCCCCACTGGCGCGCTTGCGGTGGGCGTAGTCGTCATGTCCTCGGAATCGCAGGCTGCGAGGGTACTCGAGGTTCTCGCTTCCGAGGAACTCGACGCCGAAGAACTGGTGCGCGAGTCGCGTGGAGGCGCCGATCACTCGACCGATGACCGGTGACGATGTATCGAGTCGACCCCGTTAAAGTTGGATAGGTGAACGAACCGATGGATGCCAATGACTTGATCGCCGAAGCCGCGATGGAGTTGTTGCGTGAGCACGGCCCGCAGACAGCGGCGGACTGGGGCACCCTGTTGGCCGATGCCGGCCACGGTACAGCCGACGACATGGCCGAATTCGTCGAGTACGTCGAGGACCCACTGCTCGGCTACTTGAGTGAGGAGCGGTACGCCGCACTCGACACGTTGTTCGAGCATCGAGTGCTGACCCATCGGCTCACCGAAGCCGAAATAAAGTCCGGCGTTCTCGACGCGAACCCTGATCTGATGATGCTGCGGGTGTTCCTCGATCGTGACGACGACGAGATTCATGGCATCAGCGTCGTGCACCGCGGGATCGACGACGACCTGTTGGCTGATCGTGGGATCGAAGATCCGGAGTTCCCGCACGACGAGGGATTTCTCCTCGACACCGATACTCTCGCCGAATGTTCTGCGGGCGATTTGATCGGATTGTTCGTCGCTGATCGTGAGCTGACGCTCTGCACCATCCCCGAGGTACTGGATCCCGCACCCGGATTCGGCGAGAGCCTGGGGACGGTCCTCGCAGACATCGGTGCTGACACCCTCGATGCCATTGTCTGGCAATTGATGCTCGACGAGCCGTCGCTGTTCCGTCAGCCCACCGCACCGCTGGGCGAAATGCTCGAGGCGGCAGGTTACGTCCGCGACGGTGATTACGTTGCGGTCGACGGATTCGATTTCGAGGCATACCACCTGGCGAACCGAGCCCGCATGCTCGAGGTTCGGGAGAACCTGCACCCGGAAGAAGCCGCCTCGGTGATTGCCTTCGTCGATGTGGTCGTGGCAGTGAAAGCCGAAGCCGTCGAGGATGTCTTGGACTGGGCGCGCAAGCAGATCAAGGAGGATCCGCAGACCTTCGCCGGCATCGCCGAGCCGCCCGCGGCTGCGGCAGCGTTGGAGCTGTTGTCCGAACTCGACGATCATGATTCCGTATTGCATTCTGTTGCAACTGCTCTCGCCGAGAAAGGGTCGCGTCGTGTCAAGCCGGCAGCGCATTGGCTGGCAGGCAAGGCTTCGGATCGTCTCGGAAAGATCCTTGTCGCTGAGGCGTCGTACGAAACGGCGCACGATCTCGATCCCGACTGGACTCCCGCGATCTTCGATCTGGCACTGCTGGCGGCCGATCGCAGCGACGTGACCCGCGCGCTGGCACTTCTCGGCCGGATCGAGGGTGGCGAGTCCGAGGTTCTGCACGAGGTTCTTCAGCGCTATGCCCCGGCCGAGCACCCCGAACTCGGCCGAAATGACAAGTGCTGGTGCGGTTCCGGTCGCAAGTTCAAGGTCTGCCATCTGGGCAAGTCCGAGGTGACGTTCGATGATCGGGCCAACTGGCTCTACGTCAAGGCTCAGTTGTTCTCGCGCACACCGGAGTACTTCGACGCCGTGTTCGATCTTGCGCTCATCCGTGCCGAGCAGTTCAACAGCGAAGAAGCACTGACGTTGGCCGTCGAAGGCGGGTTGGCCGTCGACGCTGCCTTGTTCGATGCGGGTATTTTCGCGGCATTTGTCGAGCGGCGCGGAGAACTGTTGCCTGCCGACGAACGCGAACTGGCCGATCAGTGGTTGTCGATTCCGCGCTCGGTGTACAAGGTCGCCTCGACGGAGCCGGGACAGTTGGTGACCCTCAGCGACGTCCGCAACGGGCATCTGGTGAAGGTCACGGACGAGTGGGGCTCAGTCAATCTCGAGCCGGGCACGCTCGTCTGTGCACGCGTTCTCCCTGCCGGCTCCACGATGCGCACCTTCGGTGGCATCGAACCGCTTGCAGCAGAGGACAAGAGGGAACTGATCCAACTGATCGAGTCGGTGGATACCGAACCCGGTCAGCTGGTGGAGTTCCTCAGCCGCGGCCTTGCCGGTGCGCCTTTCCGGTAGCGTGCACTACCAAAAAGGCGCACGGGGCCGGAGGCCTCAGGGCGTGACCTGAGCCAACATCATCTGCTCGAAACCCTCACCGTACGGCGGGAGCATTCCCCATTCACCGCGCGGGTCATGCTGCGCTGCTTCGAATACCGTTCGGGCGTGACTGAACTCGAGGAAACCCTCGCGGCCGTGGTAGTGCCCGATACCCGAAGCTCCGACGCCGCCGAAGGGTGCGTCGCTCAGGCCCGGGTGTGCCATCGCGTCGTTGATGGTGACGCCGCCCGAGACGGTGCGTTCGAGTACGGATTCCTTCTCGTCCAGGTCGGTTCCGAAGTAATACAGCGCCAACGGTTTCGGCCGTGAGTTGATGTCGGCGACGACGCTGTCGAGTTGGTCGTACGGCAGGATCACGACGGCCGGTCCGAAGATCTCCTCCTTCATGATCTGCGCGTCGGTCGGAGGGTCGACCACGATTCGCAGTGGGCGGCGACGAGTGTCTGCGGAGAGTTCTTCGTCGGGAACGGTGATGATTCGTGCCCCACGTTCTTCCGCGTCCGCGATGTACCCCTCGATGCGTGCGAGGTGACGATCGCTGACTATCGAGACCATGTCTTTGTTGTCGGCGATCGTGGGGAACAGTCCGGTGAACTGATCGGTGAACGCGTCGATGAACGCTTCTGTGTTCTCGCGCGGGACGTAGATCAGGTCGGGAGAGACGCAGAGTTGGCCGGCATTGGTCGACTTCGCGATGGCCAAACGTGATGCAGCAGAGCTGATATCGGCACTGCGGCTCAAGACGCTCGGTGACTTGCCGCCGAGTTCGAGGGTGACCGGCACCAGGTTCTTCGCAGCATTGGCCATGACCAGCTTTCCGACGGTTGTGCTGCCGGTGAAGACGAGGTGGTCGAAAGGCAGCGATGTAAGCAGATCAGCGACCTCCGGTCCACCTGTCACCACCGCGACCTCCACGGGGTCGAGCGTTCGACGCGCCGCCTCGGCCAGGACCGCCGCAGTGTTCGGCACGATCTCCGACGGTTTGAGAACGGCGCGATTTCCCGCTCCGAGGGCGCAGGCGAGCGGGCTCAGGAGAGTGAAAAGGGGAGCATTCCAGGTTCCGATGATGCCGATCGAACCCTTCGGCTGGTACGACACGTACGCCGTGGCACCCAGCTGATCCTGCATCGCCCCGGTGGCTCTCGGTGAGCGAATCATCCACTCTTCGAGCGAATCACGAACGTGCTTGAGTGAAACCATGGATCCCAGAACATCATTCATCACCGAGTAGGCCGGGATTCGGCCGCCGAAGTCTTCGTTGATCGCTTCGGTCAGATCCTTGTGGTTTGCCACCAGAAGATCGACGACGCGTTGGATGCGCTCGCGTCGTGTCTGCGCGGACGGAAGACCAGCGGCGCGAGTTGCTTCCTGCTGGGCCCGCAGAATCTCTTCGAGATCGGTGGTGACGGCGGCATCGGTGCTCATGGGCACTCCTCGTAGTGGCGAAGTATTGACCGGACCGTATCGACGCGGCGCGAACAGATGCCCCTTTCGTCTCGTTGACCGGGACGGATTCGATTGGTAGAGAGAACACATGTCGCAGACACAGGTAGAAGACACTGCAGTGAAGATTTCCGTCGAGGAGTCGGTGGGACTCGGATTCCTGACGCTCGATCGGCCGGCGCGGCGCAATCCGCTCTCGGCGGAGACCATGCGCGAGGTGACGGCTGCCCTTCTCGAATTGTCTGCAGACGAGCGCGTGCGGGTCGTGATCGTGCGCGCCGAAGGCCCGGTGTTCTCCGCCGGCCACGATCTGACGGAGATGATCGGGAGAACCCTCGAAGACGAGCGGGCGATCTTCGACGGCTGTACCGAGATGATGGAGACCGTACAGCGGATTCCGCAGCCGGTGATTGCCGCAGTACAGGGCCCGGCTATCGCGGCGGGCTGCCAACTGGCCGCGTCGTGTGATCTGGTTGTTGCTGCGTCGAACGCTGTCTTCGGTACTCCCGGCGTCAAGATCGGACTGTTCTGCTCGACGCCCATGGTGGCCCTGAGCAGGGCAGTAGGGCGCAAGCGCTCGATGCAGATGTTGCTCACCGGGCAGACGATCGACGCCGACACCGCTGCGGACTGGGGTCTGGTGAACTTCGTCGTCGCGCCCGAAGACCTGGACCGAGAGGTGCGCGAACTGGCCGCCAAGATCACGACGGCCAGCCCCCTGACGGTGAAGATCGGTAAGCAAGCGTTTTATCACCAGATCGATCTGCCGCAAGCCCAGGCGTACGAGGCGATGGCGGAAACGATGGCAACCAATGCCGTGACCTGCGACGCTCAAGAAGGTATGCAAGCTTTTGTGGACAAGCGAAAGCCTGAATGGCGCAATAAGTAACGATCGCTCTTCCGGATTAGTTGGACGTCCTATAACCTGAGCGAATGAGCCTGGATCCACGCACCAACACCGTCGACGGAGTGCTTCGGCGCTCGGCAGCCAAGTACCCCGACCGCGTAGCCGTCGTCTTCGAAGATCGCACTCGCACCTACCGCGAACTCGACGACGCGGTGACGCGGGTCGCGGCCCACTTGCTCGGTCTGGGCCTCGAACACGGCGACCGCGTCGCGGCATACGGAACCAACTCCGACGCCTATGCAATCGGATTCCTTGCCTGTGCGCGAGCAGGTTTGGTGCATGTTCCGGTCAATTACGCACTGAAGGGGGAGGAACTCCGGTACCTCGTGGCGCAGTCAGGCGCCCGCGCGGTGTTGGTGGATCCGGCATTGGCGTCGACGCTCGACTCGGTTCGCTCCGACCTCGATCTCGACCACGTGATCGCACTGCGGGACGCGGAACTGTCGGTGGTCACGATCGGCGAGGCCGGCGAGGTGCCTGTTTTCGAACCGCGTGCGACGTCGACGGATCTGGCGCAACTGCTGTACACCTCGGGCACCACCTCGAAGCCCAAGGGCGCCATGATGTCTCACGGCGCGCTGGTTCACGAATATGTGTCCTCGGTGATCGCGCTCGGGCTCGACAAGAACGACAACCCGCTGATCTGCATGCCGATGTACCACTCCGCGGGCATGCACGTCTTCATGCTGCCGTACCTGTCCGTCGGTGCGACGGTCAGTCTGATGCAGGCGCCGGACATCCCGGAGATCCTGCGCCGCGTCGAAGCAGAAAAGATCGGATCGCTGTTCCTGGCCCCGACCGTGTGGGTACCGTTGGCCAACCATCCGGACCTCGAGACCCGCGATCTGTCTTCGCTCAAGAAGGCGCAGTACGGCGCCTCGATCATGCCGGTCACGGTGCTCAATCGTCTGCGTGTGCGTTACCCGGACATCGGCTTCTACAACTGCTTCGGCCAGTCCGAAATCGGTCCGCTGGCAACAGTTCTCCAGCCCGGCGAGCATGCTGATCGTCCGTCTTCTTGCGGGCGAGCGGTGTTCTTCGTCGAAACCCGCGTCGTCGACGCCGACGGAAACGACGTTACCGACGGTGAGTCCGGTGAGGTTCTCTACCGCTCACCGCAGCTGTGCAACGGCTACTGGGAAAATCCGGAAGCCACCGCCGACGCCTTCCGCGACGGCTGGTTCCATTCGGGCGATCTTGTCGTGCGGGACGAAGAAGGGTTCATCACGGTCGTCGACCGAATCAAGGACGTCATCAACACCGGCGGCATCCTGGTGGCGTCGCGCGAGGTCGAAGATGCGGTCTACACACACCCGGCTGTGGCAGAAGTTGCCGTGATCGGTACGCCCGACGAGAAGTGGATCGAGGCCGTCACCGCGATTGTCGTGCTCAAGGACGGCAACGACGAGTTGACGCCTGAGGCGTTGATTGCCCACGTCAAGGAGCGAATTGCCCCGTTCAAGGTCCCCAAGCACGTGCGTTTCGTGGCCGAACTCCCGCGAAATCAGAGCGGAAAGCTGCTCAAGCGGGAACTGCGCACCGTCTGACACCTGCTATAGGTTCTGCCTTACCTTCGGTTCGTTTTCAGGTCTTTGACTCCGATTGCCTCACGGTATTGACTTCGGAGGACGGCATGGACTTCGGAAACAGCAAGGTGAGTGGTGGGAATGCAGGTCGATGCAGATGACTTCGCAGATATCTTGGCGACTGCGCGGGAGTTCATCCGTAAGGAAGTAGTTCCGCGTGAGCAGGAGATTGCCGACACCGACGCCATTCCTGAGGACATACGCAAGAAGGCCGCAGCCATCGGGCTGTTCGGCTACGCGATTCCTCAGGAATGGGGTGGGCTCGGACTCGACCTCACCCAAGACGTCGAACTGGCAATGGAATTCGGCTACACGTCCCTGGCGCTGCGTTCGATGTTCGGTACCAACAACGGAATTGCCGGGCAGGTGCTGGTCGGCTTCGGTACCGACGAGCAGAAGGCTCAGTGGCTCGAGCGCATCGCCTCCGGCGACGTCGTGGCTTCCTTTGCTCTCACCGAACCCGGCGCGGGCTCAAACCCGGCCGGCCTTCGGACCAAGGCCGTTCTGGACGGATCCGAATGGGTGATCGACGGCAACAAGCGGTTCATCACCAATGCTCCACTGGCACAGCTGTTCGTGGTGTTCGCGCGCACTCGCCCGGCGGATTCCGATGGTCCGGGAATTGCAGTCTTCCTGGTTCCGGCTGACACGCCAGGAGTCACAGTTGGTCCCAAGGACAAGAAGATGGGTCAGGAAGGTGCCTGGACCTCCGAGGTCACCTTCGACAACGTCCGGGTTCCCGAGTCGGCCCTCGTCGGTGGCGACCAGGACACCGGATACCGCGCAGCGATGACGTCTCTCGCGCGCGGACGAGTCCATATCGCGGCGCTCTCGGTGGGAGCAGCACAGCGAGCGCTCGACGAATCTGTCGCGTTCTCCGTGGTCACGGAACAGGGCGGCACCGCTATCGGTGACTTCCAACTGGTTCAAGCGATGCTGGCTGACCAGCAGGCCGGTGTCATGGCCGGGCGTGCGATGGTGCGTGAGGTGGCTGCGCGGTACGTCAGCGGTGAGGATCGACGTCTCGGCCCCTCGGCGGCAAAGCTTTTCTGCACCGAGATGGTGGGCAAGGTCGCGGATCTCGCCGTGCAGATCCACGGTGGCAACGGGTACATGCGCGGTGTGCCGGTCGAACGCATCTACCGTGAAGTTCGCCTGTTGCGCCTGTACGAGGGAACCAGCGAGATCCAGCGACTGATTCTCGGCGGTGGGCTCGTGGCGCAAGCGAAAAAGCAAAACCAGCGCTGACACCTTTACCTGACGAGCTTTAACCTCACGAACGGAGTGGACATGGGATTGTTGGACGGCAAGGTTGCGGTAGTGACCGGCGGAGCGCAGGGCATCGGGCTCGAAATTGCGCGCACCTTCATCAAGGAAGGTGCGAACGTCGTTCTCGGCGACATCAACGAAACCGTCGGAACGGCTGCGGTCGCCGAACTCGGTGGAGAGTCGGTCGCCCGTTTCGCTTCCTGCGACGTGCGTGATTCCGGACAGGTCGAGGCCATGCTCGATCTGGCCGAAAGTGCTTTCGGTCCAGTCGATGTCATGGTCAACAACGCCGGCATGACGCGCGACGCCACGATGCGGAAGATGACCGAGCAGGACTTCGACGACGTGATCGCCGTTCACCTCAAGGGCGCCTGGAACGGAACACGCGCTGCCGCCGCCCGCATGCGCGAGCGTGAGGCGGGCGCAATCGTGAACATCTCGTCGATCTCCGGCAAGGTGGGCATGCTCGGGCAGACCAACTACTCGGCCGCCAAGGCCGGCATCGTCGGTCTGACGAAAGCCGCGGCAAAGGAGGTCGCGTTCAAGAACGTTCGCGTCAACGCCGTTCAGCCCGGACTTGTCCGCACGGCGATGACCGAGGCGATGCCCGAACGGATCTGGAACGAGAAGCTTGCCGAGATCCCGATGGGGCGCGCGGCCGAGCCCTCGGAGGTTGCTTCGGTTGTACTGTTCCTCGCGAGCGACCTCTCGAGCTACATGACGGGCACGGTTCTCGAGATCACCGGCGGCCGCCACATCTGATCCGTCCTGTTCGAGTGCAAGAATTCAGAGTGTAAAACTTCTGGGTGTAAAACTTCTGGGGTGACTACTGACATGGGACAGCCGAACTCGGATCTTCCGCTCGACGGAATCACCGTGGTTGCACTCGAACAGGCGGTGGCGGCACCGCTCGCCACCAGGCATCTCGCGGACATGGGTGCGCGGGTGATCAAGATAGAACGCGTCGGCGAGGGCGATTTTGCGCGTCACTACGACCGGGCGGTTCATGGTCAGGCGTCACACTTCGTGTGGCTCAACCGTTCCAAGGAATCGATCGCTGTCGACGTGAAGTCGGAATCCGGCCGGCAAATCGTTCTCGATCTTGTCGCGCGAGCCGATGTGTTCCTACAGAATCTGGCTCCCGACGCAGCTGCGCGACTGGGGTTCGGCGCGGAGGAACTGCGCGAGAAATTCCCACAGCTCATCGTGATCGAAATGTCCGGATACGGCAGTGCCGGCCCACGGCGTGAGCGCAAGGCCTACGACATGTTGGTCCAAGCCGAGACCGGAATGATCTCCGTGACAGGCACACCGGAGACGGCCACCAAGACCGGCATCCCGGTCTCCGACATCGCGGCAGGAATGTACGCGCTGACTTCGATTCTGAGCGCCCTGTTCCGTAGAGAGCGAACGGGTAAGGGAGCGCTCGTCGAGGTCTCGATGTTCGATTCCACCGTCGAATGGCTCGGGCATCCGATGTACATGAAAATGTATGCAGACAAGCAGATTCCGCGGGTCGGTCTCGGCCATGCGGCGATCGTTCCCTACGATTCGTATCCCACGGCCGACGGCGAGATCCTGATCGGCGTCCAGAACGATCGTGGATGGCGTGCACTGATGGTGGACGTGTTCGAGCGAGAGGATCTGGTCGACCATCCGCGCTTTTCCACCAACATCGTGCGCGTCGAAAATCGCGTCGAGGTAGACGAATTGGTGGGTTCCCTGACTCGTCTGTATTCGACGGCAGATCTGGATCAACGCCTTGCCGCCGCCGGTGTCCCGGCCGCTGCACTCAACGACATGGCAGGTCTACTGGAACATCCGCAGTTGGAGAAGCGTGCCAGGTGGAGGTCCGTGGGCACCGAAAACGGGCCGATCGATGCGGTGCTGCCTCCGATGACGTACTCGGACGTCGAAATGCGCATGGGTGACGTTCCGGCACTCGGCCAGCAGACGGATTCTCTGCTGGCCGAGTTGGGGCGTACGGGAGACCAGATCGCGGACCTTCGCCGCGACGGATCGATCGGTTGACGCTTCTAGCGTCGCAGGTTCTCGAACACCGCTGCAATCCCTTGTCCGCCACCGATACACATGGTCTCGATCCCGTACCGTCCCTGGCGCCGGTCGAGTTCGCGCAGCAGATTGGCGAGGATCCGCCCACCGGTGGCACCGACAGGATGTCCGAGCGAGATCCCGGAACCGTTGACGTTGAAGCGCTCCTCGATGTCCTGCGCGCTCAATCCCCAGGCCTTGGCGCACGCGAGAACCTGTGCGGCGAATGCCTCGTTGACTTCGATGAGGTCGATGTCGTCGAGCGACAGATCGACACGGGAGAGAGCTTTCGCCACGGCAGGCACCGGTCCGATGCCCATCCGGTTCGGCTCCACACCCGCCACACCCCAGCTGACCAGTTTCGCGAACGGTCGCAGGCCAAGGCGTTCGGCGTTGGCCGCAGTGGTGACGATGGCCGCGGCTCCGGCGTCGTTCTGGCCGCAGGCGTTTCCGGCGGTGACTGTGGCTTCGGGGTCGACTCGACCTCGAATGGGGCGCAGTGCAGCAAGATCGGACAGCTGAATCCCTCGGCGTGGATGCTCGTCGCGAGTGACGACTGTCTGCTCACCACGGCGCCCGCGCACCGAAACGGGAATGGTCTCGTCGTCGAAATGCCCACTGTCCTGGGCATGAACGGCCCGTTCGTGCGATCGCACCGCGTATCGGTCCTGCTCGTCGCGGGTGATCGAGTACTCCCGGCGCAAGTTCTCGGCGGTCTCGATCATGCCGCCTTCAACCGGAAAGTTGACTCCGCCGGAGTTCGTGCGCGGTTTGGCCAATCGGTCGTGGAACTCGACTGAAGGGCGCTTTGTGCCCCAACGCATATCGGTGGAGTAGAACTCGGTTCCGCTCATACTCTCGGCGCCGCCGGCGATGACCAGATCACTCATCCCGGTCTGTACCTGCATCGCGGCGTAGATGATCGCCTGCAATCCCGAACCGCAACGGCGATCGAGTTGTATTCCGGGAACGGACACGTCCAGACCGGCGTCGAGTGCCGCGATTCGTCCGATGGCCGCGGCCTCTCCGTTGGCGTAACCCTGACCGAAGATGACGTCGTCGACATCGGTGGACGCAATGCCGGTTCGTTCGACGAGGCCACGCACAACAGTGCTGGCGAGAGTGGTGACGGGAACGTCCTTGAAGACTCCGCCGAATCCGCCCACCGGGGTGCGAACGGGTTCACAGATGACTGCGTCGTGCATGGAATGCGCCTGTCTCGAGGAGAGGTGGGGAATGCGTCGCGTGAACGGGCCGATCGAAGGGCCCCATCGCGACCTGGCCACTCGAATATCCAGCACGCGTGGCGCGGTTGTCAACAGCAGGAACGACCTGTTCGGACATAGTTTCCGCCATACGGTTCGTATGCGAAATCGACTTTGACACATATACCGTTCGGGGATTGAATGGATGCAGCGTCTCTGCCGCACACATGTCGCGGTGGGGTGAAAGTTCCTGGAGTCGAATCAGTTTCGTCGACAGGAGAGCACGAAGTACCGACAGACAGGTGGAACAGTGACTCGTTTGGCGCAGACGGCGGGATTGACCGAGACCCAGAGCGACATCGTCGGGGCGGTACGCGAGTTCGTCGATCGTGTGGTCATCCCCGCGGCGCAGGAGCTCGAACACTCCGATACGTACCCGACCGACATCGTCAAGCAGATGAAGGACATGGGTCTGTTCGGACTGACCATCGACCCCGAGTACGGGGGTATCGGCGAATCATTGCTCACCTACGCGCTGTGCGTCGAAGAGTTGGCCCGTGGATGGATGAGCGTGTCCGGCGTCATCAACACGCATTTCATCGTGGCTCACATGATCTCCGCGCACGGGACGCCGGAACAGAAGGCGAAGTACCTGCCACGTCTGGCGTCCGGGGAACTCACCGGCGCATTTTCCATGTCGGAACCGGCCCTGGGTTCCGATGTTGCTGCCATATCGACCAAGGCGAAGCGTACGGAGTCAGGCGATTACGTGATCACCGGCCAGAAGATGTGGCTGACCAACGGTGGTTCGTCGACGTTGGTGGCAGTCCTCGTCAAGTCGGACGAGGGCGCGGAGAAGCCGCACAACAATCTGACGACGATATTGATCGAGAAGCCCGCAGGTTTCGGCGAGGTACTCCCGGGCCTGACCATTCCGGGCAAGCTCGAGAAGATGGGCTACAAGGGAATCGACACCACGGAGATGATTTTCGACGGCTTCGAGATCGGAGCCGAAGAGGTCCTCGGTGGCATTCCCGGCTTGGGATTTCGGCACATGATGGACGGCGTCGAGGTCGGCCGGGTCAACGTCGCCGCGCGTGCGTGCGGAATCGCCCAGCGCGCTTTCGAACTGGCTGTCACCTACGCCAAGCAGCGCGAGACGTTCGGCAAGCCGATCGCCGAGCATCAGGCCATCGCGTTCCGGATCGCCGAAATGGGCACCAAAGTCGAAGCGGCACATCTGATGATGGTCAACGCTGCCAGGCTCAAGGACTCGGGTGAGCGCAACGACGTCGCCGCGGGTATGGCGAAGTATCTGGCGAGTGAATTCTGCTCGGAGGTCACGCAGGACAGCTTCCGTATCCATGGTGGATACGGCTACTCCAAGGAATACGAGATCGAGCGGTTGATGCGTGAGGCGCCGTTCCTTCTGATCGGTGAAGGCACCAGCGACATCCAGAAGCAGATCATCAGCAAGGGCCTGCTTCGCACGTACAACTGAGCCGAGAAGCGGCACCGCGAACATGCGCGGTGCCGCTTTGTCGTGTCGGGTCAGCGGGTGAAGGCCAGGGTTGTCACCGGTGACCGGTTGCCGTATGCGTCAACGGCTTCGACGCGGGCTTCGTATGCGGTGCCCGCTGCGGCATCGGGAATCGGAATGTCGAGGCTGTTCGGCCGCGGCATGAAGTAGAAGTCCGAGAGCACCTTCGACGAGACCACCTTCGCTCCGGTGGCTGTGTCCGTGACCTCGACGGCGTAGTGGTGCACCATCTGATCGTCCTTGGCCTGCGCGATCCGTAGCGCAGTTTCACCGTTCGCTCCGGTGCTCACCGAGAGTGGGGTGGCTGTGGTGAATTCCGGTGCATTCGTGTTTCGTGCACCCGAGGTGTAGCGGAAGTTGTCCTTGATCTGCTGGTTGGTCGACCCGTCGAGTTCGACCGTCCAACCCGAGCCGCTCAGCGTGCCCGCGCTCGAGTACGGCGGCTGCCAGTTGGCTGACCACGCGCCTCCGGTGTAGATGTCGTGCTTGTCTGCCGCCATGTTGATGCGGTTGATTTCCGTGCGGTCCTGGTAGACCTCCACGAAGAGCGCTTGGGCAGTGGGTGATTCGAAACGGTTCGCGAGACCGGACTCGGTCACCATCTGGTAGCCGTGATCGATTTCGATGTACGACATCGAGCCGTCGTTGACCGACGTGAAGTCACGCTGATGGATCGACCGGTCGTCGTTGTTGTTCAGATGTGAGTGCCCGGAGAAGAAGATTGCCTGAGGGAAGGCGCTCAAGTCTTCGGTCAGTCGAGGGTTCGACGCCTGCTGGCCGTCCATGGCTGTGTTGCTTGCCGGCCGGTGTCCCTGGACCAGGATCGGTTTGGTCAGGTTCCCGGACTCCGCGGTGATTTCGGTCAGGCGGGACTTCAGCCAATTACGTTGCGCTGAATCATTGTTGTACGTCTCGGTGTTGACCGTGAAGAGATGGACACCGCTGACGTCGGATTCGTAGTATCCGCCACCGGAATCCGGGAACCACTCCGCCGGATATCCGGCTCTGATTGCCGCGAGACTTGCATCGTGATTGCCGTTGGAGATCAGGAGTTGTGTGTCGTTCATGCCCTTCCTGGCGAGGTTTGCCTGGAAGATTTCTGCGACGATCTTGTGGTCAGGCCCCTTGCCGTCTCCGTTGTCGTTGATCATGTCGCCGTTGGAGAGGATCGCGTCGGGTTTCGGAAAGATGGAACCGATTGTGTCGAAAAAGCTTTCGTACTTCTTGTCGTTGTTCGCGTGGTCGCCGACGTGGACGTCGGACATCACGACGACCTGAGCCAGCGGCTTCTCCGAGGTCTTGATCAGGTAGCCGAACGAGACGGCCGCGCTCGCGTGATCGCCGCGGAAAGCGGCGACAGTGACGTTGGTGTCCTGTGCGATCTGCAGCGGACGTCCCGGTGTGGCAGCTTGGCTGTCGGTGGTGGGTGTCGTTCCGTCCAAGGTGTAGCGGACGGTGGCGCCGCGCTCGGCGGTGAAGGTCAGATCGACAGGGTGCTCGTACCGTCCGCCGGGGACGCTGACGCCGGGCGCCGCGGGCGGCGTGTTGTTCTCGCCCGAAGAGCTACCCCATTCGAAGGATGAACTGCCCCAGCTGGGTTCGGCTTGGGATTCGGCGGGGGCGATGCCGGGAACGGCGAGAGCCGCGGTCACGGCTGCTATCGCGATGGTCGTACGTCTCACGAGGATTCCTTGTCTTCGACGCGGTGGTTCAGACCCATCCGTAATTGGTCTGGACCAATTACGCTAGGTGGCGCCGGGTAGAAAAAGGTGTGTCCTGTATGTCCGACTAGTGAAGCGTGTATGAACACCGTCCGCGCTTGCCGGCGGTACTGTCGGCTGCGCTTATGGCAAAGTCGATGGCGTGGACCTACGTCAGATCGAGTACTTCCTTGCCGTTGCCGGTGGGGAGTCCTTGTCGACGGCTGCGCAGAATCTGTCGGTCACCAAGCCGTCGCTGTCGCAGGGTATTCGTGGTCTCGAGCGTGAACTCGGAGTCGAACTGTTTCACCGTGTCGGTCGCGGTTTGGTTCTGACGGCGGCAGGTCGGGCGTTGGTAGGGCCGGCGCGGCAGATGATGCGCAGCAGTGCGGCCGCATTCAATGTCGCGACCGGGACGGCCGACGAGCCTCGTGGGCGGTTCGACATCTGCTCCGCGGCACATGGTCTCGAAGGTCCGATCGCACGCATCGTGGCGGACTTTCGAGAGCGGTGGCCGGCTGTGACCGTTCGGGTCGGTGAACTGCCGCAGGGTGCAACGTCTGAGCAGGTGTTGGCAGACGGCGCATGTGAGGTGGTCTTCAGCTATTGGCCACCCGACATGTCGGCGCTGTCCACGAAAGTGATCGGGGTGAACGAATACTGGCTGGCAGTGCCGTCGGGGGTTCATCCTGACGTCTGGCCGAATGGTGTGAAACCCGCTGCGGGAGAGCCGGTGTCATTGACGGCATTGCCCGATCTCCCCGTGGTGGGTGTGCTCAAACACTCGCGGGCTCGGCTTGCCATCGAGTCGTCTCTGCAGGCCGCCGGGGCCCGGACTCGGATGTCGACGGAGTTGGCGCAGCGGGAGACCGTCGGCGCCTTCGTCTTTGCGGGTTTGGGCATGGCATTCATGGAGCGTTCGTTGGCCGAGAGATCGGTCGCGTCCGGCGCGGAGATATTTCCGGTGGAGCCCGCGATCTCACTGAATTACGGCATCGAGTTCGATCCGGAGACGCTCTCGCCGTTGGGCAGGCTGTTCGTGGACGGTTTGTGACGTGTGGAGACGTTCTCGATGTACGCAGACCCGGCCGGCGAGAGCGGGCCGTCGCGGTAGACCAAGATCGTCTGCCCCGTGATCGGTGGGAGAAGCGAGCGAACCTCAGATGCTGGGGAGTCTTGTTCGGCGATCGATCTGGGCAGCAGCGCGGCGCCTACACCTTGCCCGACCATTTCCCGGACGGCAAGGCGATCAGGTACTTCCACGACGACGTTGGTGAGCTCCAGATCGTCGTCGATCGAATGCCCGCGCCGAAATGTCGATGGCTCGACCACCATCGGCAGGCGCGCAACCACGGCGCGCGCAACCGGATCGGGGAGGTCTGTGGCCAGGCGAACGGGGATCGACAAGACCGTTTCCTGGGTACTCACGGCAATTTCTCGAAGCCCGTCGGAGACATCGGTACCCGGGTGGGTCTCGAGAAACCCGAGTTCACACGTACCTGCTCTGACCAGCGCGCGCACGTCCTGTGCGTTCGGGACGGCGTTCGTGGAGAACCGAATTCCGGGCGCCGTCAGATGGAGGCGTCCGGCGACCTCTGCAACGGGGTCGATGGCAAGATCGGACTGAACAGCTATGGCGAGTTCGCCGGCGCGCAAAGCGGTTACTGCGGCCACCGCGGCTTCGGCCCGAGCAACGTCGGCGAGCAACGCACGTGCAGAATCGGTAATTGCCAGTCCGACTGTGGTGGGAGCCAGACCGCGAGTGGTGCGCTCGAAGAGTGTGGCTCCGAGTGCTCGTTCGAGGTTGCGTACGGCCTGCGAGAGTGACGGTTGCGAGATACGCAGGACGTCCGCGGCGGCGGTGACGCTGCCGTGATCGACGACGGCGACGAGATACTGCGCGCTGCGTATGTCCATCCCGGGTGCCTGCATCTGACAAATTCTCGCAGATGACGACGCCTTGGCGCCTGCGACTTGCTGCGACCTGCAGACATAGGTCTCAGCTATGGCTCTGTGCGCCTTCTCGTCTTTGTGGCGCAGGCCATAGCGATGGTCGACTGTTCCAGTACCACCGACCGCGGTTCGTGCTCGGTGAGTACCTGGAACACAGGAGCGTGATGTGAGCGAGCTTCACCTACCCAACCGGATACGCCACTCGGCGTCGACACGGCCGTCCGATCCGGCGATCACGTGCGGCGACCGAACTTTGACATGGGCTGAGCTGGATGGCGAGACCAGTACCTTGGCGAGCGCGCTGGCAGAAGTGACCGCAGCCGGTGCTCGCGTCGGTGCGCTATTGCGGATGGGGCTCGAAGGTGCGGAAACCTTCATCGCGTGTGCGAAGGCAGGCGCTGTGTTCATCCCGTTGAACTGGCGGCTCAACCCACTCGAACTCGTCGACATCGCCGAGGACGCGGAGCTCGACGTCTTGATCGTCGATGACGAGTTCGCCGCGGGGGCGGCGGCGATGTCCGCAGCGTTGCCGGAGATCGAGGTCATAACCGTGGGAGCTGCAGGGGGCCTGCCGGATTCGCGAACCTGGGCGGAGTTCGTGGCCTCCGGGAACGGCGTCGACCCCGGACAGGGGCACGATCCGGACGCAGCAGTTCTGCAGCTGTACACGTCCGGGACAACCGGCCGGCCCAAGGGCGTCGTGGCCACGCACCGGAATCTATACAACGAGCCAGAGGGGTTCGATGTCTACGAATTCGGTTCGAATGCAGTCGCACTCGACGCACTTCCCCTCTTTCACATCGCCGGCGCCGGCTGGATGAGTACGTGCTTGTCGGCCGGAGTGCCTTTGGTGCTGCTCGGAGACATGGCGCCGACTCGGGTTGCTGATGCCATCGCGACTCACCATGTCACCCACGCATTTCTGGTGCCTGCCGTCATTCAGACGCTGGTAGATCTGCCCACTCTCGACAGTTTCGATCTGACCAGCCTGGAGGTGGTCGCCTATGGGGCGTCGCCGATCACTCCGGCACTCCTCGCTCATGCGATGACTGTCTTGAACTGCAAATTCGTCCAGCGATACGGGATGACCGAGACAACTGGTTCGGTATCCGTCCTTCGTGCCTTCGACCATCATGTGAGCGGTCCGCGTTCGGAGTTGCTCCGCTCGGCGGGAAAACCGATGATCGGCGTCGAGATCTCCATTCGAGACGTCACAACTGGGGAGGTATTGCCGCCCAACAAATCCGGTGAGATCGTTGCACGCAGCAGAAACAACACTCGCGGGTACTGGCGACGTGACCGAGAGACCGCGGAACTGTTCACTAAGGACGGCTTTCTCCGAACAGGCGACGCCGGCCATCTGGACGACGAGGGGTATCTGTTCGTCACCGATCGCCTCAAGGACATGATCATCACCGGCGGTGAGAACGTCTATCCGATCGAGGTGGAATCCATTCTGGCCGAACACCCCTCGGTTGCCGAGGTCGCGGTGGTCGGGGTTCCGGACAAGCGCTGGGGTGAATCCGTCACCGCGGTGGTCAAACTGGTCGACGGTGCCGACGTGCCGAGCGTCGACGAGTTGATCGCGTTCAGCACAGCGAAGTTGGCGTCGTACAAGAAACCTCGCCAGATCCATTTCGTGGACTCCTTGCCTCGCAACGCGAGCGGGAAACTGCTCAAGTCGAGCCTGCGGACCATGCTGAACGCGAGCGGAGAAGCATCATGATCGTGACCGAAGACGTCGGTGTCGCACAACGTGAGGCGTGGGCGAACAAAGTCCTTCCACCGGTGGAACAGGTGCGGGACGGACTGTGGTCGATCCCTGTTCCCATGCCGGACAACCCTTTGCGTTACGTGCTCGTCTACGCACTCGCGCTCGACGACGGACTTGCCCTCATCGACGTCGGTTGGGATCACGAACAGTCGTGGCAGGCTCTCGTCGACGGCATAGCATCGATCGGATACCACGTTTCCGAAGTGCGCTATGCGGCAATCACGCACCTGCATCCCGATCACTTCGGTCTGGCGCCGCGTCTTCGGCAGGTCAGCGGCGCAACGCTTGCGATGCACGTGGCCGACGCGACGCTCCTCGGATACCACGGTCCCGAGCAGACCCGCGACGACATCAGTGGCTGGAACCTGCAATTGTCCGAACTCGGCGCACCGGCCGAAGTGCTCGACGCGTCTCGGGTCGACCTGGTGCGGTTCGCTGAGCACGAAACCATCGACATTGTTCTGGGAGATGGTGATTCACTCGATCTTCCCGGGTGGAATCTCCGGGCTCAGTGGACACCGGGGCACACTCCCGGACATCTCTGCTTCGTGGAAGAGGACAGAGGCTTGTTGTTCAGCGGCGATCACATGCTGCCGAGGATCAGCCCGAACATCTCCACGATTCCCGGTGAACTCGAGAACCCGCTTCATCGTTATCTTCTCTCGCTCGAGGCGACGACAACACTGGGCGAGTGCGAAGTGCTTCCGGCACATGAATATCGATTCCGTGGGATCGCCGATCGTGCACGTCAATTGATGGGGCACCACGAGGAGCGATTGGCGGAGATCGTGGCTGCGGTTCAGGATGAGCCCGAATCCACGGCCTGGGAACTCTCACGCACGATCTCCTGGTCTCGCCCGTTCGAACAGATGTCGCCGCGACTACTTCGCTTGGCAGTCCGCGAAACCCATGCTCATCTCGTTGTTTTGGCCAAGCGGGAGATCGTGACACCGTCCGGCGGCACACCCGTGCGCTGGAGCATTCGCGCGCAGTGACCTTTCAAGAATCTCATCACGGAAGTAGGAACCGAACATGAGCGTCGTGCTCACCGACTTCGCCGACGGCGTTGCCGTCATCACCCTCAATCGTCCCGAGGCCAAGAACGCGGTCAATCTCGAACTTGCCGAAGCCTTGGCTGCCGCCATCGACGAGTTCGAGAACAGGTCCGACCTCACCATCGGTATTCTGACCGGGTCCGGTGGAACCTTCTGCGCCGGTATGGATCTCAAGGGATTTGCGCGCGGGGAACGGCCATCGCTGCCGGGTCGTGGTTTTGCCGGTCTGACCGAGGCTCCGCCGTCGAAGCCGCTGATCGCAGCCGTCGAGGGGTGGGCCCTCGCCGGCGGGTGCGAACTTGCGTTGGCGGCCGATCTGATCGTGGCGTCCACGGATGCGAAATTCGGCTTGCCCGAAGTGAAGCGTGGGCTTGCCGCGGCCGCCGGTGGCCTTTTGCGTCTGCCCAAGATCCTCCCGTACCAGTTGGCCATGGAAATCGCGATCACCGGGGATCCGCTCAGTGCCACCGTGGCGCATCATCACGGCTTGGTCAATCGGCTCGCCGAACCTGGACAGGCGCTGACCGTCGCACGCGAGCTTGCGGCCCGAGTAGCGGCAAACGGTCCACTGGCTGTTCGCGCGACCAAGCAGGTACTGGCGATGTCCGCCAAGTACACCGATCCGGATGCCTTTGTCGCGCAACGCGAATTCATCGATCCGGTCTTCACCTCACGTGACGCCAAGGAAGGTGCAACGGCATTTGCTGAGAAGCGCTCTCCCGTGTGGAGTGGTTCATGAGTGCCGAGACGATCGAGCGCGCGGCCGTAAGCATCGAACGTGACGGTGCTGTCGCGACGATTGTTCTGTGTCGGCCGCACCGCCGCAACGCTCTCGATCTCGACGCCTGGATCGCTCTACGTGAAGCAGTCCTCGAACTTCAAGAGGATTCGCAGATTCGCTCTGTGATCCTGACCGGCGCGGACGGGACCTTCTGTGCGGGATCCGATCTGGACAAACGCGGCTCGTCGCACCCTCTCGATCGCATGCGTGTCATCAACGCAACGGCCATCGCACTGGGTGAGTTTCCCAAGCCTCTGGTGGCGAAGGTCGACGGGTTTGCCGTCGGAGCCGGATGGAACATGGCGTTGCTCTGCGACTTCGTCGTGGCAGCCAAGGGCGCGAAGTTCAGCCAGATCTTTGCCAAACGGGGGTTGTCTGTCGACTTCGGGGGTTCGTGGATCCTGCCGAGACTGGTCGGCCTCCAGCAAGCGAAGCGACTGGTGATGCTCGCCGAGACGATCGACGCACAGGAAGCCTACGAGCTCGGGCTGGTGACCTATCTGGTCGGGCCGGGTGAACTGGACGAACACACGTCGAAGCTTGCGCAGCGGCTCGCTGACGGTCCGCCAGCCGCATTGAGTCAGTCTGCCGCCATGCTCGAACATCACAGCTCACTCTCGTTGCGGGAAGCCTTGGACAACGAGGCGAGGGCGCAAGCGGTCAATTTTGCGACGGATGCTACCGACGCGGTTCGTGCCTTCGTTGAAAAGCGGGAGCCGGTCTTCACCGGAGAGTGGGCCGTACCAGGGCTAACTCGAGTGGAGTGAGCGTCAGATCGCTGGTCGTATGATGGATGAGTGGATCTGCATTTCGTTACCTACTTCGTCGCTGTCGTCGACCACGGTGGGATAACGAAGGCCGCTCAGGCTCTCTACATTTCGCAGCCCTCGCTGTCTCAGGCAATTCGCACGCTCGAGCGTCGACTCGGCGCCACGCTGTTCGACCGGACCGGTAGGCGGTTGGTTCTTACCGACGCGGGCCGCACGTTCGATCTCGCGGCCAGGAGAATCCTTGCCGACGTCGAGCGCGCGAAGGCGAAAGTGACCGCCGTTCGCGAACTCGAGTTCGGCCGGGTGGACGTCGTCTCGTACTCGGCGTTCTCCATCGATCCGATGGTCGAGTTGGTTCGTCGATTCCGGGCCAACTTTCCGAAGATCGTCGTGCGCGTCCTCGACACGTACGGCCCGGCCGGGGTCGACAATGCGTTACGGCGAGGGTCGGCCGAGGTCGGCGTCACCGATCTGAGTATCGGGTACGAAGGTTTGGTCACGGCTCCGATTGCCGCTCAGGAGTTGGTACTCGCCACCCATGCGTCGTTGTCCGGGCGGCTTGCAACGCCGTTGGCGGATCCGGTTCCGCGAACGCTCTTGCACAGTTTGCCGCTGGTGGTCGATCTCGGTGATCAATCGAATCAGTTCCGGGGTCTACTCAGCGAAGGCGCCGAGAACGTAGTCGTGGACTGTGTTCACCCAGTGACGACGTGGGAACTGGTTCGCCGCGGAATTGGCGCCACTGTCGTGCCGAGAAGGGTTGCGCAACAGCAGATGACAGACGTCTGCGCCTTCTCCTTCGATCCGCCGCTGACACGCGACGTCGGCATCGTCTATCGCTCGGGCGAGCAATCCCCGGCAGCCGCTGCATTCATCGCGACGGCTGCGGAAATGGCCACCTCCGCCGTTCCGTCCAAGGAAGAGGAGTGAACTGTGGAGTTCCGGCAGATGGAGTACTTCCTCGCGGTCGTCGAAAACAAGGGGATCAACGGCGCCGCAGCTGCTTTGGGCGTTGCTCAGCCGACCGTGTCACAAGCGTTGCGCGGGCTCGAACGTGAACTGGGAGTGCGGCTTTTCCATCGCATCGGGCGCGGCATGGTGCTCAGTGCGGCCGGTCGCAGCCTGGTCGGCCCGAGTCGACAGGTTTTGCGAGACGTAGCTGCGGCGGCTGAACAGTTGACGGCATCCGATGGCGCCATCGTCGGTCGCCTCGACATCATGGCTTTCCCTGCACTGACCTCGGGGACGATCGTCGATCTGATTGCGGAGTTCTGTCGACGGTATCCGCAAGCACGAGTCAGATTTTCGGAACTCGAGCGTGAGGACAATCTGGAAAGTCTCATCAGGGACGGCCACTGTGAATTCGCGGTGGCTCATCTGCCTCTCGAAGCGGGCGAAGGGCTCGAGATCGTCGAATTGGGGGAGCAGGAGTACCGCCTGGTCTACCCGGCGGGAACCGAACTACCCGAGGGGCCGGTACGCCTTTCGGAAATGCCGGACATTCCCATGGTATTCGTTCCTCGCGGGGCAGCGATGGGCGACGCGATCGAAGATTCGATCCGAAAGGCCGGTACCAGAACGGAACTCGCGGTGGTGACCGAGCAACGGGAGTCACGGCTCCCGATGGTCATCGCCGGCCTCGGCGGTTCGTTGGTCGAGCGCTCGGTGGCGAAATCGATGCCTGGTCAGGTCGTGGAACGGGCCTGCGAGCCGAGATTCCTGCGTGCGTACGGTCTCGCCTTCGACCCCTCGACGTTGTCGCCGGTGGGACAGGTATTCGTGAACCTGATCCACGAGTACCTGTCCGACGAATCCCTGTCCGACGAACACCGGTCACAGCACTAGAGTCGGCAGATGCGTTCTCGAGCGGCAGCGTACTCGGCGGCGAGACGCTCTACTACTGCATGCGTCGGAAGTACGGCGTCGATCGCTCCGATGCCCTGTCCGGCGCCCCAGATGTCACGCCACGCCTTGGTATCGGTGTCGGTGGTCGCGAAACTCATTGCGGAAGGATCGGATTCGGCTAGGTTGTCGGGATCCAAGCCGGCGGCAACGATGCTGCCCCGCAGGTAGTTTCCGTGTACTCCGGTGAACAGGTTGGAATAGACGATGTCGGAGGCCCCTGAACCCACGATCATCTCCTTGTACGCAGGATCCGCGTTAGCCTCTTCGGTTGCGATGAAAGCTGATCCGACGTATGCCAAATCGGCTCCGGCCGCGAGCGCAGCGAGAATCGAATCACCATGAGCGATGGCACCTGACAACAGCAGTGGACCGGCGAACCACTCACGAATTTCCCGAATCAGGGCAAACGGCGACTGCCTACCGGCATGACCACCGGCCCCGGCAGCTACCGCGATCAGTCCGTCGGCGCCCTTCTCGATCGCCTTGCGTGCAAAGCGATTGTCGATGACGTCGTGAAGAACGATTCCACCGTATGCGTGGACGGCGTCGTTGATGTCGGTGCGAGCGCCGAGGGACGTGATGACGATCGGAACCTCGAACTCGGCGATGGTCGCCAGATCCTCTTCCAAGCGGTTGTTGGACCGGTGGACGATGAGGTTGACGGCAAATGGCGCCGACGGATTTTCCGGGTGCTCACGATCATGTTCCTCACGAGCCACGGTGATCAGTTTGAGCCAATCCCGAAGTGCCGACTGCGGACGAGCATTCAGTGCCGGGAAGGACCCGATGATCCCAGCGGTGCACTGCGCGATGACGAGGTCAGGAGTCGAGATGATGAACATCGGTGAAGCGAGAACCGGGACACGCAGTTGCGACGTCAGGTCTGCGAAGGTCGTCACCTGGAACCGCCTTTCTGATCGACGGATTCGAGAAGTCTCGAGCGGAGGTCGGTCTTGAGGACCTTACCGGCAGCCGATGTCGGAAGGAGTTCTACCTCGACGACCTCGCGAATCTTCTTGTACGGCAGCACCTGCTCGGCGACAAACGCCTTGATCTGCTCGGCGTCGAACTCGGCGCCCGGAATCATCACCACGAAGGCTACGGGCTCCTGGCCGTTGCTCCCCACTTCGCGGCCGACAACCGCGGCAGTCGAGATCGCCGGGTGCGAAACCAGAATCTCTTCGAGTTCCCGCGGATAGACGTTGTACCCCTTGTAGATGAGCATGTCCTTCGCCCGGTCACAGATGAAGAGGTATCCGTCCGAGTCCAGGTACGCGATGTCACCCGTGTCCAACCAGTCGTCGACGAACTGTTCTGCGGTGGTTTCCGGGTGTCCGAGATAGCCGTCGGTGACCTGAGGCCCACGCACCCACAGTTCGCCGCGTTCGTTCTCGCCCAGAACGGTCTTCCGGTCCAGCTGATCGCGAATCTGGATTTCGGTGTCGAAGATCGGGAGGCCGACGCTGCTCTGCCGGTACTCCGAGCCGTTGATCAGCGGAGCTGCCGTGACCACACAGGTGGCCTCGGTCAGCCCGTATCCCTCGACGACGAGCGCTTTGGGAAATGCCCGGCGGAGTGCGGCGAGCGTGACGCTGTCGATCGGGGCAGCGCCCGAAGACACGACGCACACGCTGTCGGTGTTGCGCACCGTAGCGTCGGGATGAACCGACAGTGCATGCCACATGGCAGGAGACCCGGTGAGATAGGTGGCCTCGTGCTTTTCGATCAGCTCGAGCATCCGGCCGGGTTCGAACCGACCGGCAAATACCTGGGTGAGACCGGAAATCAACAGGAACGACGTGTTGAGCAACGAATGTGCGTGGAAGAGAGGTGAGACCACGATGGTCGCCCCGGTTCCCGGCGTCGGACCGAGCACGTCGAGGCCGTCGATGCGTCGAGGCGTGACGAGACCGTCAGGACCTGCCTCCAACTCGTGCCCGGTTCTCCACCCACACATCTGCGTGATGTTGCCGACGACGTTGCGGTGAAGAACACGAACACCTTTGGATACTCCGGTGGTTCCGCCGGTGAACGCGATGTGTGCGATGTCGTCGCTTCGGACGGAGGCAGGGGTGAATTCGGTGGGTAGATCGGCGATGAAGGCGTCGAACGCGACGACCGACTCCGGTGTGTCGAGCGCACCCTCGGTGTCCTGGACCATCACGATCGTACGTACGGAGGTTCCGGAAGAGGCCGCGAGCAGTGTGTGCAGCTGCGAACTCTGAGTGACCGCAGCAACGGCGGACGTCTCCTCGATCTGCTTGCGCAGTCCAAGTTCTGGCTGCAGCGGATTGACCAATGTAACGGTCGTCCCGGCCTGCAGGCAGCCGTAGTAGGCCTGGAGGAACTCGACGCAGTTCCCGAGATGTAGCAACACGACGTCGCCGACGCCGACCCCGGCCTGCCGCAGTGCGCCGGCGAATTGTGCACTGCGCTGACCGAGTTCGCGGAACGTGCATGTGCGCTCGCCGTCCACGACGGCGAGGCGATCACCGTAGAGCGCCGCCATGCTGGGTGCCCAGTAGGCCATGGTGGTGTCCGGGTAGTGCATGTTGTGGCGCAGTTGTGGATTGGCGATCACGCTGATGCCCGTCACCGGGGAGCCATTCGGATAGCGCCGTCGAGTCTGATGGTTTCGCCGTTGAGATAGCCGTTCTCGAGCATCGAGACGGCCAGCTGGCCGAACTCGTCCGGGCGACCCAGCCGTGAGGGGTTGGGAACCGAGGCTTCGAGGGCCGTGCGCACGTCTTCGCGCAGGCGCGCCAGCAGGGGAGTGTCCATGATGCCGGGAGCAATGGTGTTGACGCGGATTCCGCGGCTGGCGAGATCGCGGGCAGCGGTGACCGTCATACCGACGATGCCGGCTTTGGACGCCGTGTAGTTGATCTGACCGATCTGACCTTCGAATGCTGCGACCGACGCCGTCATGATGATGGCTCCTCGCTCACCGTCCACGGCATCGAGTTCTGCCATCCGCTCGGCGCCGAGACGGAGTGCGTTGAACGAACCGACAAGATTCAGTTTGACGACGAACTCGAAATCTTCGACCGATCCGGCTTTTCCGTCCTTGTCGAGAATGCGCATGCGACGCCCGGCACCCGCGCAGTGGACGACACCGCGAAGGCCGCCGCGCTCGTGCGCCGCGTCGAGTGCTTTGGCGAATTGTTCGCTGTCGGTGACGTCGGCCGGGGCGAATTGCGCGGCAGCTCCGAGATCGGCCGCCACCTGCTTACCGTCGGACGAAGGCAGATCGATCAACGTGACCTGCGCTCCGGCGTCGAGCAGCCGTCGAGCGGTTGCCAGGCCGAGACCTGAAGCGCCGCCGGTGATCGCGGTGGAAAGTCCCTCGAGTTTCATGGATCAATTCTTCTTTCCTGCTGGATGACGTGTCGGCCCGAAAGCGTTGTCGGGTCAGATCAATTCGAGAATGGTCGCATTGGCCATGCCGCCGGCCTCACACATCGACTGGAGACCGTATCGAATTCCGTTGTCGCGCATGTGATGTGCCAGGCGAGTCATCAAGATCGCACCTGATCCGCCGAGTGGGTGGCCGACCGCGATAGCGCCGCCGAGCGGATTCACACGATCGATGGCTGCGCCGGTTTCAGCCTGCCAGGCAAGCGGGACGGGGGCGAAGGCCTCGTTGATCTCGAAGGCACCGATGTCGTCGATGGACAATCCGGAGCGGTCCAGTGCCTTTGCGGTGGCGGCAATCGGACCGGTGAGCATGATGACCGGGTCGTCGGCTGCGACCACTGCGGTGTGAATACGAACGAGCGGCTTCCAACCGCGTGCCCGGGCGTACTCGCTGGTCGTGACGAGTGTGGCGCCCGCCCCGTCGGAGATCTGAGAAGAGTTGCCGGCGTGGATGACACCGTCGGCGTCGAAGGCCGGGGGCAACTTCGCGAGCGACTCCAGACTTCCACCTCGCCGAATGCCTTCGTCCTGGGAAAAGTCGGCGATCGGAGTGATCTGCCCGGTGAATGCTCCAGCATCGGTGGCGCTGGCCGCGAGTTCGTGTGAGCGGAGGGAATATTCGTCCAGGGCCGTTCGGGTGAGTGCCCATTTCCGGGCCATCATCTCGGCGCCGGTCCCCTGGCTGAAACTGTCCACACCGTAGCGTTCGAGTACCGAAGCCGGGAAATGCTCACCGTTCTTGCTGGCGGTCCCCATCGGAACTCGCGACATCGATTCGACGCCTCCGGCTACGACCACGTCGTTCTGACCGGAGATGACGGTGGCCGCAGCAAAGGAAACTGCCTGCTGGCTCGATCCGCAGGCCCGGGTCAATGTGACGCCGGGAACGCTGTCGGGCCAGCCGGCGGCGAGTGCCGCTGTGCGGGCGATGCTTCCGGCCTGTTCGCCGACCTGACTGACGCATCCCCAGATCACGTCGTCGACCGTGGCCGCGTCGAGTCCGGTCCGTTCAGCGAGTGCACGCAGTACATGTGCGGACAGTTCGGCCGGATGGATCTCCGAGAGGGCGCGTCCTCGACGGCCGATCGGTGTACGTACTGCGTCGACGATGACGGCATCTCGCATGTATCTCTCCTGCTGTTCGTGCCCGGTGTTGCGATTGTGCGGTCGGGGCGTACCTCGAGTCGATCACGAGCGGGTTGACCCGGCAATGTCTTTCGGTGAATAGCTTTGTTAGCGAATGGCTATACGTGGAGCATTCAGCCGCGGATGAGCTTGCGATCGCGCTCGGGATTGGCGAAGACGAGGACCAGAACCGCGGCGACGACTCCGATGATGCCGATTGCCTGGAAGGACTGGGCGTAACCGTCGGCCGGGGTTGCTGCGTTGTCCACGATGACTCCCGTTGCGTAGGGAGCAATCAGGCCACCGATCGACATGATGGCGAGGAAGAATCCCATGGTGCCTGCAGTCTGCTGCGGCGGGCACAGTTCGGAGATCGCAGCGTTGATGAGCGGGAAGGTGATTGCCGAGAATCCGTAGCCGATCGAGACCATGGCGACAGCGACGATGGGAGTGGAGATCTGTGGCAGGAACAGGAGAATCGATCCGCAGATCAGAACGCCGACACAGGGGACGATGACGCGAACCGTGCGAGAGGTGAAGCCGCGGCCGATCAACTTGTCCGTGACGGAACCGGAGGTGATCATGAGGACGAGACCGACGATCGAGGGCAGTGCGAACATCGAACCGGCTTGCATCGCACTGTATCCGAGGCCGACCTCGAAGTACGACGGCAACCAGGTGAGAACGACGGTGGTCAGTGCGTAGATGGTGGCGATGAGGAAGCAGCAGCTGACGAAGGTGCGGGAGAGCAGGATCTTGCGCCACGGAACGTTGGGCTCGGTGACTGCCTTCGTTGTCGTCCCGGTCGCCTCGGTTGCTTCTGTATCTGCAGTCTTGGTCGCCTTGACGGCCTTGCTCGTGTACGGGCCTTCGGACCAACCGGCCAGCCAGCAACCCATCCACACGAGTCCGAGGACAGAGAGCGAGAGAACCGCTGCGCGCCAGCCGTAGTGAACGGCGATGAAGGTCAGTACGGGCGCGAGGGCGATCTTCGCGACGGAGGCGGATCCGGCGAGCATTGCACCGGGAAGGCCGCGCTTGGCCGGCGGGTGCCACGAGTACGCGGCGGTGTGCATCAGCGCCGAGCTGGGGCCTTCGGCGAATCCGAGGAGCATGCGCGAGACGATCAACATCGCGAGGCTGGCACCGAGAACGAGGGGGAGCATGACCACGGACCAGATTGCGGCCAGGATCAACAGCGCCCAACGTAGGGTCAGGTACTTGTTGAGCGGTCCGGCGAGAAATCCGCCGATGCAGAACATCAGGAAGAACAGCGAGCCGACCATGCCGATTTGCGAAGACTTCAGTCCGAGCTCGCGAGCGAGGGGCTGAGCGATGATTCCGAGGACTGCTTTGTCCGCGTAGTTGACGATGTAGAGGAAGACGACGAGCCCGGTCATCGTCCACGCACGCTTGCGGGTACCGAAGACGGGGACTGCTGACGAATCTGGCGTTGCTGTTGCTTCGGGCTGGACGTCGTTACGCTGTGGCGCGATGGGGGTCACGTGGCGTCCCTTCGAGACTGGTGGGCGGATGCGATCGTGCTCGAAGCGCGGCCTCGAAGCGATCGATGGTGTTGTGTTTGCCGGCTGACCCATTCAACGTGTTCTGGATCACTTTGAGCAATGTCGCGTCGATGATCGGAACGATAGCGGTTGCCTATGTATCGCAGGTCAGGCCATATTGGTAAGCCCTATCGGACGCATAGCCGATGAGTGTTGGATCGAATGCGGAGCCTTGAGGCAAGGTGAGATCAGGATCACCCTGTTCCCTTGACCGACTGGAGTTCATACATGCAGCGCACCGTGTTCAACGAGGATCACGAGGCATTCCGGGCTACCGTCCGCGATTTCATCGCGAAGGAAGTAACCCCGGTCCACGAGAAGTGGGAAGAGGACGGTCACCCGCCCCGCGACTTCTACCGACGACTCGGAGAGCTTGGCGTACTCGGAATTCAGGTGCCGGAGGAATACGGCGGAGGCGGCGAGAAGTCGCTCAAGTTCAACGTCGTCGTCGCCGAGGAGGTTGCTGCCGCCGGGGCGTCTTTCGGCTCGCAGTCGGTGCATACGAACCTGATCCTGCCCTACCTGCTCGAGTACGCGAACGACGAGCAGAAGAGCCGCTGGTTGCCGGGCTTCGCCTCCGGCGATCTGATGTTCGCGATTGCGATGACCGAACCGGGAACAGGGTCGGATCTGGCGAACATCGCGACGACGGCCAAGCTGTCGGAGGACGGTACGCACTACGTGGTCAATGGTTCCAAGACGTTCATCACCGGCGGGGTACTTGCCGATCGCGTCCTGGTGGTGTGCCGCACCGCGCCCAGCACAGCGGAGAACCGACGCACCGGGTTGTCGATCCTGGTGGTCGACACGTCGTCGCCCGGATACTCGGTGGGGCGCAAGATCAACAAGATCGGTCTCAAGACCTCCGACACTGCGGAGCTTTCGTTTGTCGACGTACAGGTGCCCGTCGAGGACCGGCTCGGAGAAGAGGGCGACGGATTCAGCTATCTGACCCACAACCTGGCTCAGGAGCGGTTGACCATCGCTTTCGGAGCGGCCGCCACTGCCAGTGCAGCGCTTCGCTTTGCCATCGACTACGTCAAAGACCGCAAGGTGTTCGGCAAGCCCGTCGCGGCATTCCAGAACACCAAATTCGTTCTGGCCGAATGCGCTACCGAGGTTGATGCCATCCAGCTGGTGTCCGACAACGCACTCGAATGTCATGACCGCGGCACTCTGACGATTCCCGACGCCGCGAAGGCGAAACTGTTCTGCACCGAGGCAGCAGGTCGAGTGATCGACAAGTGCCTCCAGTTGCACGGCGGGTACGGCTACATCACCGAGTATCCTATCGCGCGTCTTTACGCAGACACGCGTGTCACACGAATCTACGGTGGCACAAGTGAAGTCATGAAGACCATAATCGCGAAGGATCTTGGTCTCTGACGCACTCTCGACATGTTTTCGGCCTCGGAACATTTGTTCCGAGGCCGAAAACATGCTCCAGGTAGATCAGTTCGCCGGAACGCCGACGATGCCGTCCGCGATCAGTGCCGAGGCGTGATCGGCAGTGGTTCCGAGGACATCCGCGAGCACCGCAATCGAATCGCCGCCGACCTCGGAGGCCGGTCCGGCGCTCAGGTGGGCGCCGTCGAACGAGGCTGGGTTCGCGGCAGCCAGATAACTTCCGATTCGAGGCTGATCGAGTGCAGAGAACATCGGGTTGTTCTCCAGTTCACCGGAATTCACCACTTCCTCGAAACTGCGGTACCTCTCGAACAGAACCGACGATGTGTCCAGCGCTGCAGCGATCTCGGCGCCGCTGTGTTCCCGGAACCAATGTGAGAACAGAGCAGTGAGTACCTCTCGATGACGGTAGCGATCCGCTTCGGCGGAGAAGTCGGCTCCGAGTGCAGCTTCGACGGCGTCGACAGCCGCCGTGGTGCCGGTGACCGACGCAAGGTCGCGGAAATGGCGGGTAGTGAGTGCAACGATCATGAACCGTTCGTTGTTGCTGGAGACGAAATCGATTCCGTACGTGCCGTAGACGGCGTTTCCGCCGGACTCGCGACTGCGACCGTTCACTTGGACTTCGGTGAGGTAGCCGAGGGTTCCCGCGGTGGCCAATGCGACGTCTTCGAGTGGCAGCGTGATCTGCGTGCCGTGTCCGGTCGAGTCACGTTGGCGCACTGCGGCAGTTATCGACAGGGCGGCGTAGAGCCCGCAGGCGACGTCCCAGGCGGGCAGTGCGTGGTTGACAACTCCGGCGTAGTCGGCGGGGCCGGTGATCTGTGGAAATCCCAACGCGGCGTTGACCGTGTAATCGACCCCGGGGCTGCCGTCGCGGCGTCCCAGAACCTCGAGGGTGATGACGTCGCTACGCAACTGGGCCAGGGAGTCGTAGCTCATCCAGGTGCGACCGCCGGCATTGGTGACCAGGATTCCGCCGCCAGGCCCCGGAGCCGTGACCAGTTGGCGAATCAGTTCTTGACCGCGCTCGGCGCGCATGTCCACTGACAGTGACCGTTTGCCTTTGTTGAGTCCGGTCCAGTAGATGCTTTCACCCGTGTCGGTGACGGGCCAGCGTTTGTAATCGGAGGCACCTCCGATCGGGTCGATCCGGATCACCTCGGCGCCGAGCTGGGAGAGAGTCAGTCCGCACAGGGGTGCGGCGACAAAGCTCGAGACCTCGACGATGCGAAGCCCGGACAGCGGGCCTTGGGTCTGAGTCATCTGTGATCCTCCGTGGTAGAAGAGTGTGCGATCATGCCATCAACACGGTGAAACGCCAGTCGAGAACCGGAGTCTGTGTTGCAGAAGCATTGTGGGAGAACACGAGCGAACGCAGTTGCACTGCGGTTCCGTGTTCGAGGGGCGACGAACTTTCGACGTGCAGTTCGCTCGTGAGGGTGTCGCCCTCGTGAACGGGCCCGGTGTGATCGCACGAGTGCCATCCGAGAACCGTCACCACATTGGGCAGAGCGCGAGTTGCCTGGGCAAGTGCAATTCCGATGGTGTGGCCGCCGTAGACGAGGCGACCGTGGGTGCCGACGCGATCGTCGTGGTGCGTCGCTGCGATGTTCAAGCTCAGCCGGGCAAGTTCGGGTGCACTGGTGACGACGTCGCCGCTGCTACGGAATACCGAGCCCACCAAATCCGACTCGAAGTGCCTGCCGGGTACCCGATCTCGATATGTGTCGAGGTCCCAACCGTCAGGTGATACGTACGGCGCCGGTTCGGACGGACCGATCACGGAGAGGTCGTCGGCGTGGCGAGTTCTCGTCTCGATCGGGTCGGGGCTCAGTGGGAGCATGGCGCAGCGGTAGAAGTCGAGGACCGTGTTGCCATTCTGATCAGCGGACGTCATCCGTAGCGCGGCAAGTCCGGTGGCGCCGCGTCCCGGCTTGGCCGAGTTCTCGCGTAGACCGACAACCTCGGTGCGCGTGTACAGGGTGTCACCGAGTACCGGGAAACGGTGGAATCGCAGTCCACGGTAGAAGAGGTTTGCCTTGACGTGGTGTGTGACCACGGTTGACTGGCCGATGGCGACGTCGGTGACCAGTCCTGGATTCGCAACTGGTGCAGCGGAACCTGTGACGCTCGACGACAGATGTGCGTCGAGAGGCAAGCGCATGCGGTCACCGAGGATCGCCTGATGGGAGGCGGCGAGTCCACTGGTCAACGTCACCGCTGGTGCTTCGTCGAAGATCTGACCGTGGGTGAGTTCGTCGAAGTACGGTCCTCCCACGTAGTGCTCGCTCATGCGGTGACTCCTTCGGCTCGGGCAAGCGTACGACGCGCTGCCACGGCCACTGCTTCGTCGAGCATTTGGCCGTCGAGCTGGGCGGCGCCGGAACCCAGGGTTTCGGCTTCTTCGAGTGCGGTCAATACCCGTCTGGCGTCATTGACGGCGTCGTCCGAAGGAGTGAATGCGGTAGTGGCCGAGTCGATCTGCGCCGGGTGGATGACCCATTTGCCGTCGAACCCGAGAGCGCTGGTCCAGTGCGCGGCGCGGCGGAAGGCGTCGTCGTCGGTGATGCCGAGAAAGGGTCCGTCGATGGCGGCGACGCCGGCTGCGCGGCAGGCGATCAGGATTCTGTCCTGGACGGCAAGCCAGTGTTCGGGCAGTGCCGAGCGTGAGCGACCCAGCGCTGCACCGAGATCGGCGTATCCGATGATCGCGGCCTGCAGACGAGGAGTCGCGCGGGCGATGGAGTCGGCATTCTGGACGCCGAGCGGAGTTTCGATCAGGGCTTGCAGGGTGGTGTGGTGCCCACCGCCAGTGAAGAGAATGCGCTCGGCCTCGAGGAGTTCGTCGGCGGACTCGACCTTCGGGACGATTACGCTCGTCAGCGATTCTCCGAGGGTGCCGCAGGCGATCAGGTCGTCGCGGGCCCATGGCGTGGTGAGGCCGTTGATTCGGACCGAGATGGTGCGCGCTCTACCGAACTCGTGCACCAAGGAACTCACGAGGGTTCGCGCAAGGTCCTTGTTCGCCGAAGTGACGGCATCTTCGAGGTCGAGAATCACCTCGTCTGCGTTCGAAGAGAGTGCCTTGCGGGCCTTGCGCTCGTCTGAACCCGGAGCGACCAGGGACGCACGGCGTCTAGTCGCGCGGTAGTGGTTCTCGTCCATAGTGTGTCGATTACCTCGATCTGGTGATCAAATGTACGGCCAGTTGCGAAATAGATGTGCTGCCGTGAACGGCGTTGATGTGCAGCGAACTGCCTCGATGCTGGCAGTTGCTGCGTATCGATGTCAAGGCGCGGTATTGACATTGCGCGAACAATATCGAAATATGGCCGTACAAACTTATTTCAAGTCGAGGCGGATTCATGCTCAAGCTCAACGACGAAGAGACATTCCTGATCGAAACCGTGCGCCGGTTCGTCGACCGAGAGGTCAAACCCACGGTCCAGGAGGTGGAGCACGCGAACGAGTATCCCGAGAAGTGGATCGATCAGATGAAGCAGATCGGGATCTACGGCCTCGCGATTCCCGAGGAGTACGGCGGATCGCCGGTGTCCATGCCCTGTTATGCGCAGGTGACGCAGGAACTGTCGCGCGGATGGATGTCCCTGGCAGGAGCGATGGGCGGACACACAGTGGTTGCCAAGCTCATCTCGCTGTTCGGTACCGAAGAGCAGAAGGTGAAGTACCTGCCGCGAATGGCAACCGGCGAGATCCGGGCAACGATGGCCCTCACCGAGCCCGGCGGTGGCTCCGATCTGCAGGCCATGACGACCAACGCCAAGAGCGACGGCACTGATCTGGTCGTCAACGGCGCCAAGACATGGATCACCAATGCCCGCCGATCCGGCGTGATCGCATTGCTGTGCAAGACCGATCCAAGCGCAAGCCCTCGTCATGCGGGCATCTCGATTGTTCTCGTCGAGCACGGCGAAGGGCTGACCGTGTCCCGCGACCTCCCGAAGCTCGGATACAAGGGCGTCGAGAGCTGTGAACTGTCCTTCGACAATTACCGCATCGCCGAGTCGGCCATTCTGGGCGGCACTCCCGGAAAGGGTTTCGGGCAGATGATGAAGGGGCTCGAGACCGGCCGTATCCAGGTGGCTTGCCGTGCACTGGGCGTCGCCACGGCTGCACTCGAAGATTCACTTGCGTACGCGCAGCAGCGCGAGAGCTTCGGCCAGCCGATCTGGAAGCACCAGTCGATCGGCAACTACCTCGCCGACATGGCAACGAAGCTGACGGCCGCACGGCAGCTGACGTGGCACGCGGCACAGATGTACGACAGCGGCGAGCGGTGCGACATGGAGGCAGGCATGGCCAAGCTGTACGCCTCCGAAGTGGCGATGGAAATCGCGTTGTCCGCCGTCCGCATCCACGGCGGTTACGGCTACTCGACGGAGTACGACGTCGAGCGGTATTTCCGTGATGCGCCACTGATGATCGTCGGGGAGGGAACCAACGAAATTCAGCGCAACGTGATCGTTTCGCAGCTGGTTGCCCGCGGCGGTCTGTGACGGACCGGTGAGCAAGTAGGATCATGTCGCTATGAGCGGTAAGGAAAGAGAGACGGAGCCGGCGTACCAACGCCTCTCTCGTGAGCTTCGTCAGCAGATCTCTGCCGGTACCTACCGCGACGGCATTCAACTGCCCACCGAATCCGAACTGGCGCAGCATCACGGCGTGAGTCGGCAGACGGTCCGCCGAGCCTTTCACGATCTTGTTGCCGAGGGCATCGTGTACCGAGTACCCGGGCGCGGGACTTTCGTGACCGAGAACAGCGGCCGCTATCTCCGTCATCTCGGATCCATCGAAGATCTCATGAACCTTTCGCGGGACACGACGATGGAAGTGGTGTCACCGCTGCAACGGCGCGTGGACATCGAGGCGGCCAGTCGGCTTCGGCTCGACACCGACGTCGTGTACACCGTGGTCTTCCGACGGATACACGAGGGAGTTCCGTTCGTGCAGACGACGGCGCATCTGCCGGAGGCGATAGCTCGGCAGATCATCGACCTGCCCGCCATGGCGGCCGGTGCGGTGAGCGCCAATACGGTGATCGGCCTGCTGGAACCGCTGATCGACAGTCCGATTGTCGAAGCAGCACAATCGATCACGGTGTCCCCGGCAACGGCAGACGTTGCCAGGGACGTCGATTGCGAGATCGGCCACGCCATGTTGCGGGTGGACCGTTTGTACTCCAACGCGCAGGGCGTTGCCAACGAGTTGTCGGTGAGCTATTTCTTGCCGGAGCAGTACACGTATCGGGTCACGCTGCGCCGCGGCGCACATTAGCGCTGCACTTTTCTTTGCTGTTCAACACCTTTCAGGAGAGAACTATGCGAATTTTCAACGGAATCGACGAAGTTGAGACGGCTGTCGGTGAGCACTTGGGCTACAGCGCGTGGTTCCCGGTCACACAGGATCGGATCGACAAGTTCGCCGACGCCACCGAGGATCACCAGTGGATTCACGTGGATCCCGAGCGCGCAGCGCAGGGTCCGTACGGCGGCACCATCGCCCACGGCTATCTGACTCTTTCGTTGTTGCCGGTGCTCGGCGCTCAGGTGATGCGTGTCGACGGAATCTCCATGACCGTGAACTACGGCAGCAACAAGGTGCGATTCCCCGAACCGGTCAAGGTCGGTTCTTCGGTGCGGGCAGGTGCGGAGATTCTTTCCTTCGAGCGCACCGCGAAGGGCGCGACGATTGTCGTGCGGTACACGATCGAAATCGAAGGAGCAGGTAAACCTGCGCTGGTGGCGGATACCGTGCGCCTGTTGGTCTCCTGAATCCTTTTCCATTCTTCCAGAACGAGATTCGAGGTCAGTTGTGAAACGAGCAGCATTGGTCGCGCCGGTCAGAACCGCGGTGGGCCGTTTCGGAGGGGCACTTCGTGACGTGCCTGCGGAAAGTTTGGCTGCCACTGTCGTCAAGGAGACCGTGCGTCGTAGCGGAATCGATCCGTCCCGCATCGACGACGTCGCGATGGGGCAGTCGTATGCCAATTCGGAGGCACCGTGCATCGGAAGGTGGGCGGCGCTCGAGGCAGGGTTGCCGATTTCGGTAGCCGGCTTCCAGACGGATCGCCGATGCGGAACGGGTCTGCAGGCCATCGTTACCGCGGCCATGATGGTCCAGACGGGTGCTGCCGACGTGGTTCTCGCGGGTGGCGTCGAATCGATGAGCGGGATCGAGCACTACACCACCGGAGCGCGGTGGGGCACCAAATCCGGTGGGCTGCAACTGTTCGACCGCCTCGATCGTGGTCGAGAGCGCTCGCAACCCGAGTGGCGTTTCGGCCGGATCAGCGGAATGATCGAAACGGCCGAGAACGTCGCGACACGATGCGGGATCACGCGGGAAGAGTCGGACGCCTTCGCCGTCGAGAGTCACCGAAAAGCTACACTGGCAAGAGAATCCGGCCGATTCGATGCCGAAATCGTCGCCGTCGAACTGACGGATCGAAAAGGGAACGTCACACAGTTTCGTGCTGACGAGGGGATCCGTCCGGATACCTCACTCGAAACCCTGGCACGGCTGCGTGCGGTGACCGAGGGAGGCGTCGTGACCGCCGGTAACGCCAGCCAACAGAATGACGCTGCGGCAGCGATGTTGGTGGTCGCCGAGGATCGTCTGGACGAGCTGGGGCTGGAACCCATCGGGTTCCTCGACAGTTGGGCCGCGGCCGGTTGTGAACCGGCGCTGATGGGCCTCGGACCGGTTGCCGCCGTCTCGAAACTGTTTGCTCGCACAGGGGCAGGCTTTGCCGACTTCGATCTGGTCGAGCTGAACGAGGCGTTTGCGTGCCAGGTTCTCGGCGTAGTGAAGGAATGGGGCTTCGAGGACCTCGATCGACTGAACGTCAACGGTTCCGGCATCTCGCTCGGGCACCCCGTGGGAGCGACGGGTGCGCGTATGGCAACAACCGCGCTTCACGAACTCGGCCGTCGCGGCGGCGGAAAAGCGCTGTTGACCATGTGTATCGGCGGTGGCCAGGGCATGGCAGCCGTGGTGGAGTCTGCCTGACGAGGTTCGCTTCTGGGTACACTTGCGGCGGGGGATCGGAAGTTCTACGGAGGCAGTCGGTTGACGAATGCAGGCGCAGCAGACACCAGTGGCGCGCTGAGCGTCGAGGATGTTCGTCGCGCCAGGGCTGCACTCGAGGGTCTCGATGTCACCAGTTGGTCCGGTCGCTTCGAGCTTCTCTCCGACGCCAACCGTCTGCGTCTGTTGCTCTGCCTTCACCACGCACCGGGTATCTGCGTCACGGATCTGTCCGTGGCGCTGGGGATGAGCGGCACAGCCGTCTCACATGCGCTGCGGCTACTGCGTAGCCAGGGGTGGGTGAGCGCGACGCGCGACGGCCGATCGATGCGATACCAACTGGCAGACGACACCGTTCACCAGCTGTTGCATTCGATCGGCGCCACACATTTTCACGACGAGACACCCACCCCCGGGCACACGCACAGCTGAGCGTCTCTCAAGGAGTCGCGAAGAACTTCTCGACGGCCGGCGCAGCGTTCGGGTTTCCGTTGGTGATTCCCGCGCCGACTCCGGCAACCGTGCCGATGACTCCACCGACGATGCAGCCGGCGATGAAGTTCGGGAAGATCGACAGGCAGCCGATTCCGACGCCGAGGTTGGCTCCGATGAGCGTCGACTGCACGCCGCCGTTGTTCCAGCCGATATTGACCTCGTTGGCCATCGTGTCGAACGCGGCTTGCTTCGGATCGTTACCGGGGAAGAGCATCAACGCCGCCTGGCTGTTCGACTCGGCGGTCGGGGTCAATAGGGGTTGGGACGGATCGAAGCCCGCATTCGGGGGCGCTGCGACCGCGGTGCCGGCTCCGGCGCCGACAGCGGCGACGACGAGTACGGACATGGTGAGAGTTCGGGACAGTTTCATGGGGACGGCCAATCTGTCTGTGTGGAACCAGTCGTGAATGGTGGCGGTGCAGTTCGTTAACCAGAACTCCACCGTCTGGATCGATCGTGCGGACCTCCTCGGGCACAACGGGACCCGTCGTCTCCGCGCGACGGGCCGTGTTTGGTGGCTACCCGACTCAGGGGGCCCTGAAACCGCCCAGTCTCATTCGTTTTTCGACAACCGCGCGCGCAATTCTTCGACCTCGGCAGTAAGCCGATCGACCTCGGCTTGCAGGGGTTGGCGTGCCAGAGCGAGGGATTCGTCCATGCGCTCCTTGTCGAAGCGAGGTGTGATATTTCGACTGCAGTTCCAGTCGAACGCTTCGACCTCGACGACGATGGAGCGCTGCGCTTTTGCTGTCATGGTGCCGCCGGGGACCTGCAAGAGTTGTTGCAGCAGTTCAGGGTCCTCGTCCGCTTCGATCACGTGTGCACGCCCGTAGATCTTCAATCTCGTTCGCGTCGGGTAATCGATGACGAACAGCGAGATGCGATTGTTCTCTTCCAGATTGCCGAGCGTCACGAACTGCTGATTGCCGGGGAGATCGGCGAATCCGATTCGATTCGGGCCCAACACATGCAGGAATCCGCGCGGGCCGCCGCGATGTTGGACGTACGGCCAACCGTCGGGCGTCACAGTGGACATGAAGAAGGAATCCACGGATTTCACGAATCCCTGAGCGCGGAAATCGAATTCCATCGGACCTTCGTCGGGCTGATCGAGCTTTGAACCGTAGACGGTGAAACTCCCGGTCGACCGCTGACGCTCCACCGCAGCGGGGGAGAAGGCGATGTGTGCGTATCGGGTCGACATTCTTTATCTCCTGGTGCTCAGTGCCAGCGGTGGTCGGCAACGGCAGTTCGCGGACCGAACTTGGGTTTGACGGCTTGACCGCTGACCTGCAGAAGCCGCACCGCGCGGTATCGATGCGGTTGGAGGGGAGCGAGGTACTGCACCATCTGGGCGTCGTCGATCGGTTCGCCCAGGAGCGACCAGCCGACGACCGCAGCGAGGTGGTAGTCGCCGACCGAGAGTGCGTCCGAATCGCCGAAGGCGCGCTGAGCCACTTCCGCGGCAGTCCAGATCCCGACGCCGGGCACCGCTCGCAATCGTTTGGTCGCTTCGGCCCTGGGGAACGATGACGCCTGCTCGAGGCGGTCGGCGACCCGAGCGCACTGAACGATCGTCTTGGATCTCGCGGGATCGACATTTGCGCGATGAAACTCCCACGACGGCATTCGTCGCCATTGGTCCGCGGTGAGTGGAACTCGCATTCCGTCGGGCGCGGGGCCGGGTGGGCGCTCTCCGAATTTGGTCAGCAGCCGGCGCCATGCGGCAAACGCGTCGATGCCGTGGACGCGTTGCTCGAGGATCGCGGGAACGAGGGCTTCCATGACGCGTCCGGTGCGGCCGATGCGCAGATGAGGGAAGCGTCGATGAGCTTCGGCGAGCTTGGGATGCTCGGGCGCAAAATCTTCGGCCTCGTCGTCGAGACCGAGCAGAGCTTCGGCGCCGGTCAGAAATTCCGTGGCGCCGGGACCCCAGGCCTGTACCCGGACCGTATGGCGATCCGACTGCGTGATGCGGTAGGTCACAGGACCCGAAAGTTGGCGGGAAACTCGCCAGATCGCTCCGTCGGCTGACCGTCGATGTGCGGGGTCGCCGGGTCCGCGCTGATGCGGGCTGAGCGTCAGCGCGGCATCGAGTGGTCGCTGAGAAGTCACCGTGACTTCGTCGACCGGAGATAGCGGCGTCATCGAGGTCAGCGTATCGCCACCGTCCATCCTCCGTTAAGGCGTGTGTCGGTGGCGCAACGTATTGTCCGAGCCATGATCATCGTGAGCACCGACGGATCCTGTCTGCGAAACCCCGGCGGGGCTATCGGCTGGGCATGGGTCAATCACGAGGGTCCGAGCATGTCCGGCGGAGAAGCGTCCGGCACCAATCAGATCGCCGAGTTGCGTGCGCTCTTCGAGGCCGTCGTCGCCCATCCCGGTGCTGATCCTCTGCTCATCGAATCCGACTCGCAGTACGCCATCAAGTGCGCGTCGGAATGGCTGCCGAGTTGGAAGCGCAAGGGCTGGAAGACCGCGAGCGGCGGGGCGGTCAAGAACCTGGAACTGGTGCAGAGCATCGACCGAGCCATCACCGATCGAGTCGGTCCGGTGCGCTTTCGTTGGGTGCGCGGGCACGTCGGCAACCACTACAACGAAATGGCAGACAAGCTGGCCGGCGAAGCCGCCCGCGCCATCGTCTCGGGGGACATCGCATCGGTCCCGCTTGCTGCCCCGGTGAAGAAGGAACCGACCGCCGTGAACTCCCCTTACAAGGAGAAGTCCACGACGGCCGAAGAACCGGCAGATCTGTTCACACTTTTCTGAGCGGTTCAGAAACCGTCGGCAACCTGAACCAGCGCCCGGCCGGTGTACTTGCCTTCGCGCACCTGATCGATCACCGAGACGACGTCGCGGACGGCAACGAGGTTCGTGATCTCCTTCAGATGACGTGGGGTGAGGTCGGAGCCCAGGCGGGCCCACAGCGCGCGACGGGGTTCGATCGGCATCAATACCGAGTCCATGCCCAGCAGTGAGACTCCGCGGAGAATGAACGGCAGCACGGTCGTAGGCAGCGCGGCGCCGCCGGTCAATCCGCTGGCGGCCACAACACCGCCGTAGTTGATCGTGCTCAGAACGTGAGCGAGAGTCTTCCCACCGACGCAGTCGACGGCCGCCGCCCACTGAGATTTTCCGAGCGGGCGAGGCTTGGCGTCGGGATCTTCGGGGAGCCGGCCGATCACCGAAGACGCACCGAGTGACGTCAGAAGGTCTGCCGCGCCTGGCTTGCCGCTGGAGGCGACCACGTCGAAGCCTGCGCTTGCCAGAAGGTCGACACTGACGGTGCCGACTCCGCCGCTCGCGCCCGTCACCAGGACAGGACCGTCGGCGGGCTTCACTCCGCTGGCCAGAATGGCTTGGACGCTCATGGCTGCGGTGAATCCTGCCGTGCCGATCGCAGCAGCGTCGGCGGTGGAAATGCCGTCGAGCTTCACGACCCACTCGGCAGGCAAACGGGCGATCTCGGCGTAGCCGCCGTTGCGGGCGGTCCCGATCTCGTAGCCATGTGCGACGACCTTGTCGCCCGGGGCGAATGCGTCGGACTCGGAGGCAATGACCTCGCCGGCGACGTCGATGCCGGGGACGATCGGGTACTCGCGAACCACCCCGCCTTTCGGCGTGACCGCGAGAGCGTCCTTGTAGTTGACGCTCGAATACTCGACGCGAATGGTGACCTCACCTGCCGGGAGGAAGGATTCGTCGACGGTTTCGGGGGCGAAGTCGATGGTGCCGTCGCTTTCGCGGGCGACCCAGGCGTTGAAAGTAGTCATGGGTCGAACATAAAGGCCTTCGGCCCTGTGCGCCTTTTCGGTAGTGCGAACTACCGGAAAGGCGCACAGGGGCGGAGCCCCTAGATCAAGCTGCCCTCATGCACCGCTCGATCGAATGCCGGCAGCGGACTACCGTCGCGCAGGGTTGTCGCCAATGCCGGATCGGCGAGGTGGAGACGGCCGATCGCGATCAGATCGAACTCACCGCTGCCGATGCGTTCCTCGAGCTGTGGGATGTTGTCGACGACAGGGGCGACGCCTTCGATACGGCTGTCCCGCAGCGACTTTCCGATACCGACGCTGCCGACGGCCATCGTGACGGCGCCGGTCAATTTTTTCGCCCAGCCGGCCAGCGAGAGATCGCTGCCTTCGAAGGCGGGGACGTCGAAGCGCCTGATGCTGGCATCGAGAACGTCGACTCCGGCGTCGACCAGCGCGCCCAGGATGACGCCCAACTCCTCGGGGGTCTCCGCGATCTTCGCGGTGAAATCCTGCTGCTTGTGCTGCGAGAAACGGTAGATGATCGGCAGATCCGGTCCGATGGCCGCGCGGATCGCAGCGACGACGGCGGCCGGGAACTTGGTACGACGCTCCAGGTCGCCGCCCCACGCGTCGTCGCGCTGGTTGGTGCCCTCCCAGAAGAAGGAATCGAGGAGGTAGCCGTGACCGCCGTGGATCGCGATACCGTCGAAGCCGAGTTCGACGGCGTGCTTCGCGCTACGGACATACGCGTCGATGACGTCCTGGATGTCCTGCTCGGTCATCGCTTCGGTGCTCGCCTGCGCACGTTCGACGTAGGCCGCGGAGTACGAGGTGACGCCCAGCGGACCCCACTCACCCGAGGGACGCATCGGCTTGAGCGAAGGGTCCATCTGCGTCATCGCGCCCCACAGAGGCCCGACGTGCCAGAGCTGAGGCACGATCTTGCCGCCAGCAGCGTGCACGTCGTCGACTACCTTGCGCCATCCGGCCTGAGCAGCGGGAGTGTGGAGGTTGGGGACGTTGGCGTGGTCGACAGCAGTCTCGTGATCGATCGCGACGCCTTCGGTGACGATCAGTCCGGTACCGCCCTCGGCGCGTCGGCGGTAATAGTCGGCGACGTCGCGGCCAGGCACGCCCTCGATGGAGTACGTGCGCGTCATCGGCGACATGACTATGCGGTTGGACAATTCGAGCGAACGGATGCGGAGCGGTTGAAACAGCGGGTTGGTCACTTCGTCACAGCGCTTTCATGAATCGGAAGAATCCGGGGTCCTGGTCGACACGGAGCCGGGTGAGGGTTCGGTAGCTGATCAGCCACTTGCCGTCTTCTTTGCGGTATTCCTCGTGGTAGTGGCCGTAGCCGTGCAGGTGTAGTTCTTTCTCGCCGTCGTTCCACCACAGCATGTCTTCCATCGCCCAGATACCGGTTGCGGTGGTGGGTGAGGTCAGCACGATTTCGGGAGTGTGTGCGTGGTGCGCCGTGGTGAGGGGGATGTCGCCGTCGAGCATGTTCCGAATTGCCGCGGTGAGTTTGTCGATGCCCACTACCTGGTTCGAGGTGTCACCGGTCTTGGGTTGCTTGTCTGTCGGGAGTCCGCCCCACGTCTCGCTGACGACGTCTGCGGTGTGCAGGGTTGGGTAGACGTGCCACTGCTTGGTGTCCATGCAGCGTAGGCGCGCGGCGAAGACACGTTTGATTTCCTCGATTGCGAGCAGTTCCTCGACGGCACTGATCGATCCCACTTCGGACTCGGCCTGAGACATTCAACCTCCAACGGTGATCGGCAAGATGGGTTCACATTCGGGTGCTCAGCGCGGGCCGTCAACGACCTGTCCCGGTGAGCGCGACGGCACTCGGTATGGTCGAGCGAACGAAAGGGGTGTCAGACGTGTGTACCGAAGAGGTCCCATCGACCGGACCGGAGGAGATCGCCGAGGTTCGGGCTTTCTGGCGCGAGTTGGGTGTTCCTGGCGTGATCGACGTCCATACCCATTTCATGCCGAAGAGCGTCATGGACAAGGTGTGGGGCTACTTCGATTCAGCGGGACCGATGATCGGTCGACCATGGCCGATCGCGTACCGACTTGCCGAGGAGGAGCGGGTACACCGTCTCCGCGAGTTCGGTGTCCGGGCTTTCACGTCGATGATCTACCCGCACAAGCACGCGATGGCCGAGTGGCTCAATCAGTGGGCCGTCGAATTTGCCGCGCAAACACCTGATTGCCTGCACACGGCCACGTTCTACCCCGAGGAGTCGGCGGCGTCGTACGTCGGAAAGGCTCTGGAGTCGGGCGCGCGAATCTTCAAGTCCCACATCCAGGTCGGAAACTACGACCCGAACGACCCTCTGCTCGACAAGGTCTGGGGTCAGCTCGAGGACTCCGAGACGCCCATCGTGATTCACTGTGGATCGGGACCGGCGCCGGGGGAGTACACGGGACCCGATCGCATTGCTTCGCTGCTCGCACGGTACCCGCGCCTGTCTTTGATCGTCGCCCACATGGGGATGCCCGAGTACAGCGAATTCCTCGATCTGGCAGAGGCTTACGGCAACGTCCGCCTGGATACGACCATGGCGTTCACCGATTTCACGGAAGAGCAGTGCGCCTTCCCGAAGGCAGACGTTTCACGGCTCGTCGACATGCAGGACCGGATTCTGTTCGGTAGCGACTTCCCGAACATTCCGTACCCGTATCTCACAGCCTTGCAAGCGGTTACGCGCTTCGATCTCGGAGACGAATGGCTGCGAGCCGTCGTGCACGACAACGCTGCGAAACTCTTCTCGGTGAGCTGAGCCCACCGAGAAGTATTTCGCTCAGCGCAATTTGATGCTGCCGCCGTCGGCCATCAACGTCTGTCCGGTCATGTACTTGGAATCCTCGCTTGCCAGGAATACCACGACGGGAGCGATGTCGGTTTCGGGATCACCGATGCGTCCGAGAGGTACCTTGGCAACCGATGCGGCTGCGCGCTCGGGGAAGGCTTCCTGCCACTTGACGACGCCTTCGGTGGCGGCGAACGGGCAGACCACGTTGACCCGAATGCCTTCCGGCGCCCACTCGTTGGCGACGACGCGCGTCAGGCCTCGCACAGCTTCCTTGGCCGCAGCGTAGGACGTCTGGGTGGGCATTCCGTCCAAACCTGAACCCGATGCGAAGTTGACGACCGAACCCTTGGTCTTCGCGAGTTCGTCATGGCATGCCTGCATCAGGTGGACAACGGGGTAGAAACCGGTGTTGAAGGACAGGTCGAACATGTCCTGCGTGGTTTCGAGCAACGGAGCCTGACGGGATGCATGAGCGTTGTTCACCAGGATGTCGAGCTTGCCGAAAGCCTCGAGCGCGGCGTCACGGATCTGCTCGGCCGAACCGGCGGCAGCAAGGTCGACGTTCAGGAACTTGCCGGAGCCGGCCAGTTCTTGTTCGAGGGCCTGGCCCTGCTCGTCGTTGATGTCGACGAACAGGACCTTCGCGCCTTCACGGGCGAAGACTCGGGTGATGGCACGACCGATTCCACCGGCGCCGCCGGTGACGATCGCTACCTTGCCGTTCAACCTCATGAAAACGCTCCTCTTCGTAAGTGCTGCTTAAACTGTTGCGGTCTCGTCGACTGCAAGTGCGATCTTTTCGAGGCCGGCGATGCTGTAGGCAGCGTAGGTTTCGTACGGCCCACGGCCGGAGAAGTAAGACGAGAGCTGACCACCGAGTTCTTCGACGGTGAACGCGGATCCGGCTGCGTCGAAACGGTTCTCGACCTTGGGTGCTTCCATCAACGCCACCATCTTGCCGTAGACGACGAAGACCTGTCCGTTGATCTCGTCGGAATCGGGGGATGCGAGGTAGCTGACCAGGGTTGCGACGCGCTCGGGTGCAAGCGGATCGAGGCCGACGACGCCGGTGTTGTTCTCGCCGAAGGCTTCTGCCGTCATGGCGGTGCGGGCACGGGGGCAGATCGCGTTCGTGCGGACGCCGTAGCGGGAGAGACCTGCTGCGCTCGAGAGCGTCAGAGCGGTGATGCCGGCCTTGGCTGCCGAGTAGTTGGGCTGTCCGGCGCTGCCGAAGAGGAAGGCCTCGGAAGAGGTGTTGATGATGCGGCCGTAGACCGGTGCGTCGGCTGCCTTGCTGGCTGCGCGCCAGTGGACTGCGGCTGCGTGCGAGGTGGCGGCGTGGCCCTTGAGGTGCACGCGGATGACGTCGTCCCAATCGGATTCGGTCAGGTTGAAGATCATCTTGTCGCGCAGGATGCCTGCATTGTTGACGAGGATGTCGAAGGATCCGAAGTTCTTGACAGCCTCTTCGATGATGCGCCCGCCGAGCGACCAGTCGGAGACGTCGCCGGTGATGGCGAGTGCCTGTCCACCTGCGGCCTTGATCTCGTCGACCACGTCGTTGGCCGCTGCACCCATGTCGTTGACGATGACGGCTGCACCGGCAGCCGCGAGTCCGAGTGCTTCGGCGCGACCCAGGCCGGCGCCGGCGCCGGTGACGGCGGCAACTTTGCCTTCCAAGCTCAGTGATTGCGTCATGTCGTGCTCCTTCGATCCGGGCTGGCGGGTAGGTACAGCAAAATTAGTATTCATTCTAATTTGAAGTCGAGAGTTCGGCAGTCTTTCCGAAAAAATCATTCGAGCGAAATCAGAATTAGTTCTAGTTTTGAGCAGAAGTTTGACCAACTGAGGAGCAGTCTCACTCAGCGGGAGCGGTGATCTGGGTCACGAGCGCTGCATGCCACCTTGGGTCGACGCGGCGATCCCACCGCGTACGCGTTTGCGTCACCACCGATCCGCTCAGTTCTCGGCCGCACTCGTCGGCTCCAGGGTCGGATAGTTCTCACCGAAAACGCAGTACGGTCGGCCCCGAATTCACCGGGCCGGACATCAAGGAAGGCACCAGCAGTGTCACTGAATTTGGCAGATCTGTACGAGGGCATTTCGGATCTGATTCCGGACCGCACGGCGCTCGTGTGCGATGGCCGTCGTCGCACCTACGTCGAACTGGACGAGGGATCGAACCGCATTGCCCGCCACTTGGCGAGTGTCGGTGTCGGGCCGGGCGATCTCGTCGCTCTGCACATGCGCAACAGCGTCGAGTTCGTCGAGAGTTTGCTCGGCTGCCTCAAGATTCGTGCGGTCCCGATCAACGTCAACTATCGCTACGTCGACGCCGAACTGACCTACCTGTACAACGATTCGCAGTCGGTGGCACTGATCGTGGACGAGGAGTTCGTTTCCGTCGTGGAGACGGTTCTCCCGGCCGCGCCCGGCATCAAGCACGTCGTTGTCGTCGGCGAGTCAGCCGTCCGCGATATCGAAGGCGTCGACGTCGTTCGATTTGCCGACGCTGCCGCGGAGCAGCCCGCAACTCGTGACTTCGCGCCCCGCAGCAACGACGACCTCTTTGTCATCTACACCGGCGGCACGACGGGTATGCCCAAGGGTGTCATGTGGCGTCATGAAGACTTCTACTTCGCGGCGCTCACCGGCGGAAATCCGTTCGGTCCGCCGCACACGACCGCAGAGGCTCTGTTCGCCGCGGTGCCGAACGTCCCCGCGATGAACATGCTCAGTACCGCACCCCTGATGCATGGTGCGGCGTCGTACTCGCTGTTCACCGGATTCTTCATGGGCGCCAATGCAATTCTCATGGCGCGGTTCGACGCGAAGACGACCCTGCAGCTCGCCGGGAGTGAGAAGGCCGTCTCCATCACCGTCGTCGGAGACGCGATGGCCCGTCCGCTCGCAGACGAATTGGCAGCAAACGCAGCAGATTACGACCTCAGTACGGTCGGCATGGTCTCGTCCGGCGGGGCCTTGTTCTCGCTCTCACTGCGGGAGCAGCTCAAGTCGATACTTCCGAACCTGGTGATCCGCGACGGATTCGGCTCCTCGGAGTCGGGCGTCGACGGCAATCTCGAGATCGGCGAAGACGGCCTGATGCGCATCGCCGCTCGCGACGAGACCCGCGTCGTGGACGAAAGGATGCGGCCGCTGGAGCCGGGATCGCCCGAGACCGGTTACATCGCTCGCAGTGGTCACGTGCCGGTCGGTTACTTCAACGATCCGGTCAAGACCGCGGCTACGTTCCCGGTGATCGACGGGGTGCGGATGTCGGTGCTCGGCGACGTCGGGCGCGTGGAAGCCGACGGCTCGATCGTCCTGCTGGGGCGTGGTTCTCAGTGCATCAACACCGGCGGGGAGAAGGTGTACCCCGAAGAGGTCGAGCAGGCACTCAAGAGTCACCCGGCGGTGCTCGACGCTCTGGTCGCGGGAATTCCGGATGCGAAGTTCGGTGAGCGCGTCGCTGCGGTCATCACGACCCGAGAAGGTTTCGACGTTCCGGACGCTGCCGAGATCGGTGAGCATTGCGCGTCGCAGGTCGCTCGGTACAAAGTGCCGCGCACCGTCATGAACGTTCCGTCGATCAGGCGTTCTCCCAGCGGAAAGGCCGACTATCGCTGGGCCAAGGCCACTCTCGCCGAGCAAGTTTCCTAGTCCGGCCGGAGCCATCCAGCGCGTTTGTGAGGGACGCGTTGGGTGGCTCCGGTGCTCTAGCCTGTCACCGTCAGAACCAGCAGAGCGACGTTGAGTGCAACGATCAAGCCGGCCGCAATCCATGCCGCGACGGTCGTGAACGGGGCATTGCGCGCGTCGCCCATGAGTTCGGGGTCCGAGGTCATTCGCACCAGCGGGATGATCGCGAAGGGGATGCACAGGCTCAAGACCACTTGGCTGAGCACGAGTGCCAGCGTCGGGTCGACGCCGAGTCCGAGCACGATCAGTGCCGGGATGAGAGTGACGATTCGGCGTGTGATCACCGGAATGCGAATGGCCAGAAGACCATGCATGATCTCGGCGCCGGCCGCGCATCCCACGGAGGTCGACGCGAGTCCGGAGGCGAGGAGTCCGATCGCAAACACCACGGCTACGCCCGGACCGAGTGAATTCTCGATCGCGGCATGCGCGCCGTCGATGGTGTCGGTGCCGGGTACTCCGCGCAGAGCCGAAGCGGCCAGAAGCAGCATGCCGATGTTCACGCCACCGGCGATGATCAACGCGACGACGACATCCCAACGGGTGACTTTGAGTAGTCGCTGCAACCGTGGCCCGGGTTTGATGTGGCCGTGGCGATCACGTGCCAATGCGGAGTGAAGGTAGATCGCGTGCGGCATGACCGTTGCTCCGAGCATGCTGGCGGCGAGCAGTACGGTCTCGGTTCCTTCGAAGCGGGGGACCAGTCCGGCGACCGCTTCGCTGCCGGAGACGTCGGTGAAGGCGAGCCCGGTCAGGAAGCCGATGGTGATGATGGCCAGCAATCCCATGACCACGAACTCGAAAGTGCGCTGTCCGCGCCGACTTTGGATCGTCAGGATCACCATCGACACGCATCCGGTGATCAACCCGCCGAGGAAGAGCGGGATGTTGAAGAGCAGGTTGAGTGCGATGGCGCCGCCGATGACCTCGGCCACGTCGGTCGCGATCGCCATCATCTCGGCCTGGAGCCAGAAGGCGCGGCGGTTGTTCTTACGCAGGCGCTGACCCAGCATTTCGGGCAAGGATCTGCCGGAGACCAGCCCGAGTTTCGCGGACAGGTACTGCACCAGGACGGCCATTGCATTGGCGAGTACCAGCACCCAGATGAGGAGGTAGCCGTACTTCGCGCCGGCGGTCAGGTTGGCGGCGACGTTACCCGGATCGACGTACGCGATTGCCGCGACGAACGCCGGACCGAGCAGGGCGATGGATCTTCCCGTGGGTCGTCGGCGCGGAGTCGTCGGCTCTTGCGTACTGGTGCTCATCGGTCTCCTGGTCACACGTACTCGGACCTGTTGGTTCGAATAAGTGAACTATAGAGTTCGGGGAGCCGAACTTTCAACAGCTGTGCGCGGTCAGCGACCCCAGAGGGTCCCTAACCGCGCACAGGGGGTTAGGCCGTCACCCCGGCGGCCAGGAGAGCGCGGGCCTCGGGTCGGCCGTCGAGGAGGGCGTTGGTACGCAGTTCGACCTTCCACTCGCCGTCGGTCTTGATCAGTTCCCAACGGTTCGCGGTGATACGGAGGACCTTGAACCCCGTCGGGTTCTCGGGGTCCTTGATGACCAACTGCGAATGGCAGGTCGCGACGGCCTTGTTGCCGTCGATGCGGATGTGCGCGGGCGTCATCATGTGAGCCGCGCCGTTCATGATCCAGTTCTGGTGAGAGGCGCTGTGAACCATCGCGCGCAGTTCGCCGCGGCCGTGCATCGCGCCGGTGTCGACGTCGTAGACACCGTCCTCGAGCCACAGGTTCGCGACCTCGTCGGCTGATCCACTGTCGACGGCAGGGCTGTACGTGGTCAGCAGTTCGGTGATCGCGAGCTTGTCCTCGAGCAATTCCACTCGGGCGAGCAGAGATTCGATCAGGGCGGTCGAGTCGGTCATCGGTACGTCCTTTGCATTGGATTGTCGGCAAATCAGGAAGTGGTGAAAGAAGAGCCCTCGGCGAGGGCGATTCGGTGAAGTTCTTCGAGTTGTTCGCAGTAGTGCTCGACGCTTCGAGCGCCGACCGAGCAACTGGCTATGGTCGCCCCGGCGTCACGGACGCGTGTCAAGGCGCGAAGGGCGGATTCGCGATTGCCGAGGGGGTCGAGCGGAGCACCGGCGGGAAGCACTACGTCGAATCCGTCGGGGAGCGTCGTGGCGTCGAGCATTTCCTTCAGTTCGGAGAATCGCAGCCCGAACGGCACCCACCCGTCGCCGTGTGTGGTGGCCCGGCGCAACGATCTCTTGGTCCGGCCGCCGATCCAGAGGGGCACACGTTTCTGGACGGCATGGGGTTCGACGACAAATCCGGAGTAGTCGTAGAACTCGCCGTGATACTCCGGAGTCGGAGTCGACAGTGATGCTCGAAGTGCTGCCAGGGCGTCGTCGGCACGTGCTCCTCGGTCGACGAACGGAGCATTTATGAGATCGAATTCTTGTTTCAGAGTCCCCACTCCGAGACCGAGTATCAGGCGTCCGTTGCTGACGCGATCAAGCGTTCCGTAGCGCTTGGCGATCTCGAGGGGGTGGTGATAACCCAGTACCAGCACCTGCGTCGCCAGGAGGATCCGCGACGTGCGGGCGGCCAGGTAACCCAGCGTGGCGAGCGGATCCCAATAGGTTCCGCCGCGTTCGGTGGCAATTTCTTCGGGAACCGCCACGTGTTCACTGCAGGTCAGATGATGGAAACCGAGTCGATCCGCCGTGGCAGCCACTGTGGCGATCTCGCCGATGTCAGCACTCGCCTCCCACTCCGAACGCGTGCTCGGGTGCTGAATCAGGACCGGCGTGACGATTCCCAGGTGCATCGGGCGTTTATAGCGCTCCCACCGACGCGGCGGCGGGTGAATTACCGCTGATCGGGATCGAAACGACCGATTCACTTTCCAGAAACTGTGACCTGGGTTATAGTCGGTAGAATCAATTCCAGTTTTCGGGAGGCGTCCATGACCATCGTTGACATGAACGACACACTGTCCACCGTCCAGAACGCCGCCGGGCAACCCAAGAAGGATCTGCCGCCGTCGATGGTCGAGCGGATGACATTGATTCTCGACGCCTTCGACGGCCGCGCCGCGCGGCTGACGCTGGAAGAAGTCGCGTGCCGCACTCAGTTGCCGCGGTCCACCGTCCACCGCATTCTCGATCAGCTCGTCAAGCTGGACTGGGTCGATCACGCATCGTTCGGCTACTGCCTCGGGCGCCGCGCGCTCGGCCTCGGTGGTGGCGACGGCGGCCACAGCCAGATCCGCGAAGCCGCAGCACCGCTTCTGCACGAACTGCACCTGCAGACCGGCATGGTCGTTCACCTGTCGGTGCTCGACGGACGCGAGAGCGTCTACCTCGACAAGGTCGGCGGACGATTCGCCGCGGCGCTGCCGTCCCGCGTCGGCGGCAGAGTGCTCGCTCATTCGACGGCCGGCGGCAAGGCGATGCTGGCATGGATCGACCCCGAGCGCGTCGACGCTCTGTTCGGGTCGGCTCTTCCCCGCTGCACCGAGAACACCATCACCGACGTCGCCGTGCTCCATCAGGAACTGAACCGCATCCGTCAGCGTCGGGGACTGGCCTTCGAACGCGGGGAGTCGGCGCGTGGAGTCGCATGTGTGGCTTCGGCAATTCGCGGACACGAGGGTCCAGTCGGCAGCATCGCGTTGTGTGGTGACATGCGGACCGCTCAGCTCGAGCGAGTTGCTCCGCTGGTCGTCGACGCGGCTCGCGAGGTCTCGCGGACGTTGTACCCCGAACTGGGTGCTCCTCGCCGCGGCCGCAAGACGCCTCCCGTTCCGACCAATACGTTCTCGGCGGAGACGATGGATCGCCTGCTGGCAGCGTCGTCCGACCACTGGATCTGACGTATTTTGATCGACTTGTCTCGCTGATCGGGACGAGTCATAGCAGCTCAGCGGTACTGATGGCACCGTTCGGACCATGACGACTGAACTGAGCTACGAGGGAACCCTGAAGGAACTGCAGACCGATCTCGGTGTGCTCCGGTACCACGAAGCCGGCGACGGCCCGCCGCTCCTGCTGCTGCACGGTTCGGGCCCCGGTGTCACGGGTTGGCGTAATTACCGCGGCGTTCTCGCCGACTTCGCGGAGCACTTCCACTGCTACGTTCTCGAGTTCCCCGGATTCGGCGTCAGCGATCCCGGCCCCGACCACCCGATGATGATGGCGCAGGCATCGGTGGGGATGTTCCTCGACGGCCTCGGCCTCGGACCTGTCCACATGATCGGCAACTCCATGGGCGGCATCGTCGCCACCAAGGTCGCGATCGACGAACCGCACCGGGTGAGCAAGCTCGTCACCATCGGCGGCATGGGCAAGAACACCTTCTCTCCCGGCCCTGGTGAAGGCATCAAACTTCTCATGGAGTTCACCGACAACCCCACCCGCGAAGCTCTGGTCCGGTGGCTGCACTCGATGGTCTTCGACCGCGCGGTCGTCACCGAGCAGTTGATCGAAGAGCGCTGGGCTCTGGCCACCGAGCCGACGACGCTCGAGATCGCCCGACGTATGTACAGCAGCAAGGCCATGGCCGCCATGGGCGCGGCTGCCGCTGCGTCGACCGCCGTGCCGTACTGGGCGCAGCTGAACAAGATCAAGGCGCCGACGCTGTTGACCTGGGGACGCGACGACCGCGTCAGCCCCGTGGACATGGCGATACTGCCGATGCGCGACATCCCCAACGGCGAAGTTCACATCTTCCCCAACTGCGGACACTGGACGATGATCGAAGCCCGTGACGCCTGGGTCGCGTCCGTTCTGGCATTCCTGACGCGTCCAGAAGGCAAGTAAGGGGCTTCGCCCCCGTGCGCCTTTTTGGTAGCTCCCACTACCAAAAAGGCGCACAGGGGGTGCTCCCACTCACCGGGAAGCGTTTCTGCACTTCGGCGGGCTACCTGCCACCGTTTCACCAACAGATTTTCATTCTGCCCAGGCACTCGCCGGGTAGCGAAACCAGAAAGCCGGAAAAATCATGGGTCAGGTTCTGGACAACATCTCACAGTTCGCCGACGAGATCCGCGCCGACGGAGTCGAGGGCGACAAGCTGATGCGCTTGACGGACGGCAGCGCGAAGCGCCTGCGCGACTCCGGCGTCATCCGGATGTTCCAGCCGAAGGAATTCGGAGGCCTCGAGGCACATCCGCGTGAATTCGCCGAGACGGCAATGGCTATCGGCGCGATGGACGGTGCCACGGGCTGGGTCAGCGGCATCGTCGGTGTTCATCCGTGGGAGCTTGCGTTCTTCGACCGCAAGGCTCAGGAAGAGGTGTGGGGAACCGATCCCGATACGTGGATGGCGTCACCGTATGCGCCGATGGGCGTGGCGAGGCCGGTCGAGGGTGGCTACATCCTCAACGGGCGCTGGTCGTTCTCCTCCGGTACCGATCACTGTGACTGGATCATGATCGGCGCGATGGTCGGTGACGAGTCCGGTAAGCCGTTGATGCCGCCGAAGCACCTGCACGTACTGCTGCCGCGCTCCGATTACGACATCGACCAGGACAGCTGGAATGTCGTGGGGCTGCGCGGTACGGGGTCGAAGGATCTGATCGTCAAGGACGCGTTCCTGCCCACCTACCGCACGATCGACGCCGGAAAGGTGTACGACGGGACGGCGTGGAAGGAAGCGGGCCGTACGGAGACGTTGTACAAGTTCCCGTTCTCCTGCATTTTCCCGTTGGGGATCACTTCGTCGTTGATCGGTATCGCGGAGGGTGCGTTGGCGTGCAACATGGCGGCGCAGCGTGAGCGTGTGACGGTCAGTGGTGTTCCGATCAAGGAAGATCCGTACGTGTTGTTCGCGATCGGTGAGGCTGCGGCCGAGATCGCTGCTTCTCGGGCTGCGATCTTGGAGACGGTGGATCGTTTCTGGGACATGACCGAGAAGGGGCAGGAAGTTTCGTTCGAGCTTCGTGCGATCGGTCGGCGTACGCAGACTGCTGCGGCGTGGCGGGCGGTGCGGGCGGTGGACGAGATCTTTGCTCGTTCCGGTGGTGGCGCGTTGCAGTTGAACACGCCGATGCAGCGGTTCTGGCGTGACGCGCATGCCGGTCTCGCGCACGCGATCCACGTACCCGGTTCCATCTTCCACGCGTCGACGCTCTCGCAGCTCGGTGGCGAACCGCAGGGCATCCACCGCTCGATGATCTAGTCCCACAATCACTCTCGAAGCAAGGACGGTTAGGCATGACTGAAATTCGGGGCCTGGGGTATCTCAGGATCCAAACGCAGGACGTGGCTCGCTGGCGCGAGCTCGTGGTCGACGGACTCGGCCTCGCGGTCGGTAGTGGCCCGGAAGCCGACGGCCTCTACTTGCGCCTGGACGAGCGTCGTGCGCGACTGATTGTCCTGCCCGGTGAGACGGACAAGGCCCTCGCAGTGGGCTGGGAAGTGCGAGATCAGTTCGCGCTCCAGCGTGTTCGTGAAGAGGTCGAGAAGGCCGGAGTCGAGGTCGAGGTTCTTTCCGAGGTCGACGCCAGCTACCGCGATGCCGAGCAGGTCATCGCATTCGACGATCCCAACGGCAACCGTGTCGAGGTCTTCTTCGGACCGGTACTCGACCACAGCCCGTTGGTCACCCCGCACGGCGGCCGCTTTGTCACCGGTGATCAGGGACTCGGCCATGTGGTGCTTCCGGTTACGCGTTTCGACGAGGCGTACACCTTCTACACCGAGGTGCTCGGATTCCTCCCGCGCGGTTCCATCCGTCTCGGCGGAATCGATGCGCCGCCGCCGGCTCGCCGCGTTCGCTTCATGGGTGTCAACCAGCGCCACCACAGCCTGGCGCTGTGCCCGGCGCCGCCGGTTGACGAACCCGGTCTCGTGCATCTGATGATGGAAGCCGAGACTCTCGACGCCGTCGGTCAGGCTCTCGATCGTGTTGCCAAGCTCGGCTTCTCGATCTCCTCGACGTTGGGTCGCCACACGAACGACAAGATGGTCTCGTTCTACGTGCGCGCACCCGGTGGCTGGGATCTCGAGTTCGGTTGTGAAGGCACGCTTGTCGACGAAACCTTCTACACCGCTGAGGAAATCACGGCGGACAGCTACTGGGGCCATGACTGGTCCGACAGTGAACCGCTGGCCGCGTTCACTCCCAAGAGCTAGTTCTGACGCAACAAAAAAGCTCGGTCCCGACGCCTGTCGGGACCGAGCTTTTTCGTGTGCTCGATCAGGAAGCTGCTGCTGCCAAACCGGTTTCGAGGTCGGCGAGGATGTCGTCGATTCCTTCGATACCGACCGCGAGGCGGACGAGCCCCGGGGTGACACCCGAAGCGAGCTGCTCCTCGGGGGTGAGCTGCGAGTGCGTCGTCGACGCGGGGTGGATGACGAGTGAGCGAACGTCACCGATGTTGGCGACGTGGCTGTGCAGCGTCAGTGCGTTGACGAACTTCTTGCCTGCGTCGACTCCGCCGGCGAGCTCGAACGCGACGATGGCGCCGGTTCCCTTGGGAGCCAGCTGCTTTCCACGCTCGTGCCAGGGTGAGGATTCCAGTCCGGCGTACGCGACCGACGTGACTTCGGCGCGGCCCTCGAGGAATTTCGCGACCTTCTGGGCGTTGGACACGTGGCGCTCGATGCGCAGGCTCAGTGTCTCGATGCCCTGCGAGATGAGGAAGGCGTTGAACGGTGCGATGGCCGAGCCGAGGTCGCGCAGAAGCTGAACGCGTGCCTTGAGGGCGTAGGCGGGTGCACCGAGGTCTGCGAAGGTGACGCCGTGGTAGCTGGGGTCGGGGGTCGTGAAGTTGGTGTGGCGTCCCTGGGTCCAGTCGAATGTGCCGCCGTCGACGATGACGCCGGCGATCGCGGTGCCGTGTCCACCAAGGTATTTGGTGGCGGAGTGGACGACGATGTCGGCGCCGTGCTTCAGCGGCTGAATGAGGTACGGAGTTGCAACCGTGTTGTCCACGATCAGTGGGATGCCGTGTTCATGGGCGACTGCGCTGATGCCGGGGATGTCGAACACGTCGTTCTTGGGGTTGGAGATGGTTTCGCCGTAGAACGCCTTGGTGTTCGGACGGATTGCCTCACGCCAGTGATCGAGGTTGTCCGGGTCCTCGACGAAGTCGACGGTGATGCCGAGCTTGGGCAGCGTGTAGTGGAAGAGGTTGTACGTGCCGCCGTACAGGCGGGGGCTGGAGACGATGTGGTCCCCGGCCTCGGCGAGGTTGAGGATCGCGAAGGACTCGGCGGCCTGACCGGACGCAACCAGCAGAGCCGCGACTCCGCCTTCGAGAGCGGCGATGCGCTGCTCGACGGCGTCCTGCGTCGGGTTCATGATGCGGGTGTAGATGTTGCCCGGCTCGGCGAGGCCGAAGAGCGCCGCCGCATGGTCGGTGTTGTCGAAGACGTAGCTGGTGGTCTGGTAGATCGGAAGCGCTCGAGCGTTGGTAGCGCTGTCCGGGCCCTGTCCGGCGTGGACCTGCTTGGTTTCGAACGACCAATCGGCGGTCGGATCGGTGTCGACGGGGGTGTTCTCGCTCATGAATTCATACTCCGTGGTGAAGGTGGGTTGGTGCGGGTCAGGCGGTTTCGACGACTGTATGCACTGGGACGGGATTTCGGGTGAGATCGAGTACGGGGCAGTGGGCGTCGACCGTCTCCTGCAACTCGAGGTATCGCTCGCGAGTTTCCGGACCGGTCAGGGTCACCACGACGCGAACCTCGGAGAATCCCGGGCGGACGGCATCGTCGAATCCGAAGAATCCACGAACGTCGAGGTCGCCTTCTGCCCTGGCCGAGATGTCGTCGAGCGCGATACCGAGCTTGTCCGCCCACACACGGTAGGTGACCACCTGGCAGGAGAGCAGGGATGCGAGGTAGTACTCGACGGGATTGGCTGCGGTGTTCTCGCCGCCGAGGGCCGGCGGCTCGTCGACCTCGACGGTGTACTTACCGAGAGAAATGGTGCTGGCAACGGCGTCGTGCGCCTGAGCGGATGCCTTGAAGACGACGTGCGCTTTGCTTGCGTCCTTGTCGATGGCGTCGGCATTGGCTGCTACGACGGAACTCAGGTGCGAGATCGAAGCGGTGGTCATGACAGAAATGTCCCCTGATCTGGGTGTACATACGAGTATCGACGTGAGCGGCGCTCACGTCGTAGGTCCGATCAGTAGATCGGACACCCGGATGTACAGACGTGCGCAAAATCGACATGGCGTCGCCGCGTCAGCAGCGTGCCCGTCTCGTATGCGCCAATTCCCGTCACGGAAGAGACTGTAACCGGTTCACACCCTTTCCGACCAGCCCTATAGGAAATCCGTCTCGGATCGTGGTCGCTCATGTGGGCGGCAGTCCGCTCCACTGCGGCGCCCGACGGCTCGCAAAAGCGTCGAGTCCTTCGGCGATGTCCGGCGATCGGAGCACCGCGTCCTTGGCGTCGTCGGTGATAGTCCATCCGGCAGTATCGGCCTCGGCGTAGAGAGCGTCGATTGCCTTCAGGCTCAGGCTTACCGAGGTCGGAGAGGACTCGCAGATCTCGGCCGCCATCACCAGAGCCTCGTCGAGCGCCTTACCCGGGGCAGTCACTGCATTGACGACGCCGAGATCTTTGGCCCGATCGGGATCGAGAGTGCGCCCGGTGATCAGGAGTTCGCGAGCGACATTGATCGGAAGGGCACGTGGCGCCCGAAAGAGCGCACCGGACGTCGCAACCAGACCGCGTTTGGTTTCGGGTAGACCGAATTGGGCTGTGGCGGAAGCGACGATCAGATCGCAGGCCAATGCGATTTCGAAGCCGCCGCCCAGCGCGTATCCCTCCACTGCGGCGATCAGAGGCTTGTTTCGCTGACGCCGAATGACGCCGTACTCACCGCCGCGAGGCATGCGAAGGTCGGCTCGCTCTCGGATATCGGTTCCGGCGCAAAAGATGTTGGGGGTTCCGGTGATGATGCCGACCCACAGAGAAGGGTCGTCGTCGAGAAGGTTCAGTGCGGCTTCGATTCCCTCGGCAGTTTCACGATTGATCGCATTACGACGTTCTTCGCGTTCGATTCTGACGATGAGAACGCGGTCGTGGCGTTCTGTGGAAACAGTCGACATAATTGGACTGTAGTCCATCTATCGAAGGGGTGGTGCGTCAACTGGCGAGACCGACATTGGACACATTCCGGACTGTGGCGAAGACTGTGTCCTGAGGCGGAGAAAGGCAGGTCGACGTGATTTCCAAACGAGAACAGAACAAGCGCGATACCAACGACAGGTTGCTCTTAGCTGCTCGAATTCTGTTCTCGGCAAAGGGTTTCGCCAGCACGACCGTCGACGACATCGCCGAGCGAGCCGAGGTGTCGCGAGCCACCTTCTTCAATTACTTCCAGGGCAAGGACTCGGTTCTCGAGGCGCTGCACAGTGATCATCTCGATCAGCTTGCGGCACTGGTGGATCAGCTCATGGAATCTCCGATGCCGACCTCTGATCGGATCTCCCGGATTTTTCAGGACTTTGCGCAACAAGCGATCATGCATCCGCGCTATCTGCGCATGGTGACTGCAGAACTCGAGCGCGACTTCGCCTCCTCCGGAGCGGGGGCGGCACACGATCATCGGTTCCATGTGGAACTTCTGCGGATCGTCACTGCCGGTATCGAAGCCGGCGAAGTTAGATCGGACTACCCGCCGCTGTTTCTCGCGCAGATGATCGGCGGTACGTACGGAGCGTTGGTTCGCTTCTGGCGGCAAGACGCCGATTACGACGTGGTCGGCGAATTCGATCGCGGTGCCAGGTACGTCGCGGAAGGCATCGCTGCTCGCTGAGCCGACTCAGGACGTGGTGCCGGCTCAGGGTGTGGGCACTACCAGGGGCAGCATCTGCTGGACGCTCTCCGAAAGATAGTTCGCGGCAGTCTGATCACCGGACAGATGGCGCAGCAGACTCTGCTGGAACAGGCCGTCGAAGATCGCGTACATCGCCGGCGAGGTGACCGAGGGCTCCACGTCGAGAAGCTCGGCATAGCGAGAAACGATGCGCCAGATCATGTTTTCGAGACTCTCGTCGATCGCGGCCACGTCGGTTCGGAACGACTCCTCGAACATCGACTGCGCGCGCAGGTCGTACCAGAGGCGGTGCATCGTCGGCTCGTCGATCATGGTCTCGGCGAGCAGCGCGCCGAAACCCGTTTTCAGTTCCTCCGGCGTCTGAGCGGTGGCGACGATGCCGTCGTAGCGGGTGACGCAGCGTGCCTTGTAGTGGCGCACGCAGTGGGTGATGAGATCGACCTTGTCGCTGAAGTAGTAGTGCAGGACGCCGTGGGAGAACTCCGAATTCTGGGCGATTTCGCGCAGGCTCGTGCGTGCGTAGCCCAGTTCGGCCAGCGTTTGCAGTGCGGCCTCGGCCAGTTGATCACGTCGCTCGGAGAATTTGTCGACCTGACGACGTGACACCTTGTCTGCGTTGGACCGCTTCTCCGAAGAGACAGGAACTGCCTTTTTTCCTGCCCCACTTGGCTTCTCGACTGTCGTGGTCACGATGGCACGTCCTGTTCCCTGCGGTTTCCACAGCGGCACGATCGCCGCGTCCGAATCAGTGTAACCCCTGGTCTTTGACGAGCGTGTAACAAAATCTTGACAGTCGTCAAGATTTCTCTTGACACTCGTCCAAAGTTGAATACTCTGTGACTCACACCACTTGGCAGCGTCGCTGTGAACGGTGGCATCGCGAGAGTCGTTTCAGTCATGGAGGCAGTCGAAAATGAGCGTGTTTGATCTCGAGGGACGAAAAGCACTGGTCACAGGTGGTGCCAAGGGGCTCGGAGCCGGAATGGCTGAGGCGTTGGCGAAGGCGGGGGCGTCGGTGATGATCGGCGATGTTCTCGAAGACGAAGGTCGTGCCACCGCAGAGGCCGTTGGTTCGGGCGGAGTCAAAACCGGCTTCGTAAAGCTGGACGTCACCGACGACGCCAACTGGGAAGAGGCAGTCGCCGCCACCGCGGAGACTCTCGGCGGCTTCGACATCCTCGTCAACAACGCAGGCATCGAGATTTCCTCGCTGGTGGTCGACCTCGATCCGGGCGACATCCGCCGTATGTGTGAGGTCAACATCCTCGGAACAGCGCTCGGAACCAAACACGGACTGCGCAGCATGCGTCCGGGTGGCGTAGCCGGAACCGGCGGCTCCATCATCAACATCTCTTCAGTGGCCGCAACCATTCCGTTTCCCGGGATCAGTGGATACTCCGCGACCAAGTCCGCGGTCGATCGCTTCACCAGAGTTGCCGCCGCCGAGTCGGGCAAGCTCGGATACGGAGTCCGCGTCAACTGCATCTATCCGGGCCTCGTCGCCACGGAGATGGGTCTCGGACTCGCGGCGGACATGGAGAAGCTCGGCCTGTGGCCCAGTGCCGAAGCGGCAGTCGGCGACGTCATCGGTCTCACCCCGCTCGGCCGCCTTGGTGAAGTGAACGACATGGCTGACGCCGTGGTGTTCTTGTCCTCCGACGCCGCGCGATTCATCACCGGAATCGGCCTACCGGTCGACGGTGGCATGGGCATGTAACTCGCCCTCCCCATTCGCACGTACACCCTCCTCACGTCTTCGAAAGGTTCCACGAACATGTCCGAAAAGAAGCCAGTCATCGTCTACGGCGTCTCCGGGTACACCGGCCGTCTGGTGTGTGAATACCTGCGCGAGTTCAACATCCCGTTCATCGCGGCCGGTCGCGACGCCGCTCGCATCCAAGAGGTCCTCGACAAGATCCCCGGTTTGGACACCGTCGATCACGAGGTCGTCGAGGTCGAGCACACCGTCGAGGCGCTCACTGAACTGTTCACCGGCGCAAAGGTTGTCAGCAACATGGTCGGGCCGTTCATCAAGCTTGGCGGCACCGTCGTCGAGGCTGCGTTGAATGCCGGTTGCCACTACATGGACACCACCGGTGAGCAGGACTGGGTACTCGACGTCCAGGAGAAATTCGGCGACAAGTACCAGGAGAAGGGTCTGCTTCTCTCGCCCGGTATCGCGCAGATGTACACCACCGGTGAGATCGCGGCCAACATCGCACTGGAAACGCCGGGTCTCGATACGCTCGACATTCTCGTGCTGTGGAAGGGATTTCCCACCTACGCCTCCACTCAGACGATCTTCACCATCCTCAAGGCGAACTGGTACTACCTCGAGCAGAACAAGTACGTGCAGTGGGCGCCCGGCCAGACTTTCGACGTCGTCGTTCCCGGCCAGCACGAAACTGCGCTTGCATTGCCGTGGGGCGGAACTTGCCACCCCGTGTGGTTCAAGAACGATCCGCGAGTTTCCAACGTCAAGGCTGCGGGCGGGGTGTTCGACCGCACCGTGATGGAAGGTGTTGTCGCGACACAGAAGATCGTGGAGGAGCAGATCAAGACCCTGCCCGCCGACGAGCAGGAAGCCGCCTTGGCCGAGATCGCCGGTTCGGTTCAGGCGGGTATGCCCCCTCGTGAAAATCCGCGCATCAACACCTCACTCGACTCCGTCTACGCGTCGGGACCGCTGGGTCGCTCGCACGTCGTGATCCACGGAAACTGCAACTACAAGCAGACGGGCCTCCTGCACGCTTATGCAGCGCATTCGTTGCTTCAGCAGGCGCCCAAGAGGACCGGGCTTGCCTCGGCCTGCCAGGCGTTCGGCCATCGCGAACTACTCGGCGCGCTGCGTAGTTTCGGGCTGGCTCTGGAGCCGGAAGTAACCATCAACGCCTAGCTCGTCGCCCTCGTCATCATGTTCACGGCTCCCGGCGTGCATCGCGCCGGGAGCCCCGCCCCGGAGGCTCCCCATGCGTTTGACCGACTATCTCGACAAGGGAGCCTCTCTTGGTTCCACCGCACCGTGTTTGACGATGGGGGAGCGCACTCTCTCCTACAGTGAGGTGCAACAGTTCAGCCGACGCTTCGCAGCTTCGCTCGCTGCTTCGGGCATCGCGGCGGGCGAGAAGGTCGCGATTCTGTCCGGCAATGACCCGATCTCGTTCTCCTGCGTATTCGGTATCAGTAGGGCTGGCGCGGTCTGGTGCCCGATTAACCCTCGCAACGAAGCTGCGGAAAACCGAGACCTGTTGGATCTGTTCGATTGTCGTGCTCTCTTCTTCCAGAAGTCCTATGCGCCGCTCGTCGACCAGATCAAGGACGCGCTTCCACAGTTGGTGACGCTCGTCTGTATCGACGGCGAATGGGATTCGGCACAGTCCCTCGAAAGCTGGCTCGGGGAAGAAGAACTCGACGCCGCGGCGCCCGGCGACGTCACCATGCTGGTCGGCACCGGTGGTACGACGGGCCGCCCCAAGGGCGTGATGTTGACCGGGCACAACATCGAGACGATGACCGCAATCACTTTGATGAGTTATCCATTCGAGGGGCGCCCGGTGTATCTGGCGTTGGCGCCGTTGACTCACGCCGCCGGTGTTTTGTGCTTCCCGATCATGGCCCTCGGCGGCGAAGTGGTGATCATGCCGAAGCCCGATCTCGGGTACTTCCTCGCGAACGTTCAGAAGCACAAGGTGACTCACACCTTCCTGCCGCCGACGCTCATCTACATGTTGCTCGAGCACGAGGACCTCGCGGTAACGGATCGTAGCTCGCTGCAGTGTTTCTGGTACGGCGCGGCACCGATCTCCCCGACCAGGCTAGAGGAGGCGATCGACAAGATTGGACCGGTCATGGCTCAGCTGTTCGGGCAGAGTGAAGCCCCCATGATGATCTCGACGATGTCACCGAAGGAGCATTTCGGCCCGGACGGCACTGTCGCAACGTCACGACTTTCGTCGGCGGGTCGACCTTCGCCGCTGGTGACCGTGGGGATCATGGATGACAAAGGCGCGCTGCTCGGACGTGGCGAGCGTGGTGAGGTGGTGATTCGCAGTTCATTGGTGATGGCGGGTTATTACAAGAACCCCGACGCAACCGCGGAAGCGTCAGCCCACGGCTGGCATCACACCGGCGACATCGGGTACCTGGACGAGGACAATTTCCTGTTCATCGTCGATCGTGCGAAGGACATGATCATCACCGGCGGTTTCAACGTCTATTCGGTCGAGGTGGAGCAGGCACTCATGGCGTATCCGGGGATTCAGGACTGCGGAGTGATCGGGTTGCCGGACGACAAGTGGGGCGAACGTGTTGTGGCAGTGGTGCAGCCACACCTCGGCGCAGACATCGACGGCGCCGAGGTGATGGCTTTCGTGAAGTCTCGCATCGGAAGTGTGAAGACTCCGAAGCAAGTCATCGTCTGGGACGATCTACCTCGCTCCAAGGTCGGCAAAGTTCTCAAGAACGAGATCAAGAGCGAGCTGACTGGCTGAATACCCCCGGAACGCCTATGTTTCACCGCGCGGAGTGCCTGTCGAAACCGACAGGCACTCCGCCTTCTTGTCACCGCGGCCGGTCGATTGCTCACGAATCGAGTACCGATCATCGGGAATCGTGTCTGTGAAGTTCGAATCGCGACCCGCATCGTCTCTGTGTCAGCCATCACAATGATGTGTTCGAATGAGTACGAGGTGAATCATGCGTCACGAAAGAACAGTCACCGAGCAACTTCCCCTTCCGGCCAGGACCGTCCGGAAGGTCATGCTCCGCTTCATGCCGGTCATCGGATTGGCATACATCGTCCTGTATCTCGACCGATTGAACATCGGCGTTGCAGCATTGACGATGAACAAAGAACTCGGAATATCGGCCTCGATGTTCGGGTTTGCGGCCGGAATCTATTTCTGGAGTTACACGATCTGCGAACCCCCCAGCAACTACATCCTCACAAAGGTCGGTGCGCGGCGCTGGATCACACGAATCATGATCACGTGGGGCGTGGTCACCATCGGAACCGCGTTCGTTCAGGGTGCCAGCGGATTGGTGGCAGCACGATTCCTGTTGGGTATTGCCGAAGCAGGCTTTTCGCCCGGCATGCTGTTCTTCGTCTCGAAGTGGTTCCCGAATCGGGATCGAGGCAAAGCAATGGCGTGGATCGTGACCTTCATCTGTATCTCCGGCCTGGGTACTCCGATCACCACACACCTGATGGCTATCGACGGCTTTCTCGGGCTTTCCGGATGGCGATGGGTATTCATTCTCACCGGCGTCCCCGCCGTGGTCATGGCGTTTGTGATCTACAAGGTTCTGCGGGACAAGCCTTCCGAGGCGGAGTTCCTCTCCGAGGAAGAACGCGGTTGGCTCGCCGATACGCTCGAGTCGGAGGCGCAAGAGCGCGAAGCGGTCGTCGGTAAGCACAGCTTCCTCCAGGGACTCGTGCACCCACGAGTACTGGTGTTGATCGCCGTGTTCATCTGTTTCACCTTCAGCCTCAACGGTTTCCAGATTTGGATGCCGCAGATTTACGCGCAATTCGGGATGAGCACCAATCAGATCGGATGGGTTGCCGCACTACCTGCACTGATTGCGATCGGACCGATGATCTGGTGGACGCGCCATTCGGACCGCGCCGGAGAGCGCCCCGTGCACTTCGCCATCGCCGCATCGGTCGCAGCACTCGGTTTTGCTATTGCTGCGCTGTTCTTCACCACACCGGTTGTCGCCATCGTCGGATTCTGCATCGCCGGGATCGGTCTCTACAGTTCGATGAGCATCTTCATCACCATGCCTTCGAGCTTCCTTACCGGCGCTGCCTTGGCGGCAGGTTTCGGTGTCATCAACGGAATGGGTAACCTCGGAGGCTATTTCGGTCCACAGGTCACCGGCTGGATCAAGGACGCGACCAACAGTTTCACACCGGCAATCGGGGTGTACTCCGCGGTGCTGGCGACGGCAGCATTGATCGTGCTGCTGCTCAAGGTGATCACCAGAAAGGCCGACAAGGCCAACGCCCAACTGACTCTGGATTACCGGGCGGAGCGCGACGCCGGAACCTTGGTTGCACCTGAGCAGGTTTGAGCCGAGTCTCGGCCCGGAAGATTCCCGATCAACGGGAATTCTTCATTCTTCAGGCGAGCATGCGCAGGACATCATCACTTATCAGGATCACAGTCGTCGACCGTGGTTTCGTCGGCAACGAACAAACGAGGACTTCGTGAGTAGATACTTCGGGCCTTTGCGCCAATTGGGTTTTGTGGTCAACGACATCGACAGTGCGCTGAAGCATTGGATCGACGTTGTCGGCGTTGGCCCCTTCTTCTTCGTGGAGGACCAACCGTTGAACGACTTCGTCTTCCGTGGCAAGTCGAGTGCGCCTCGATTCAGTGTGGCGCTCGCGCACAGCGGAAGCGTGCAGATCGAGCTGATTCAACAACACAACGATGAGCCGTCGGCATTTCGCGAGTTCGCCGATCGCGGGCTCGAAGGACTTCAACATGTTGCCTACTGGACAACGGATTTCGATCGATATATGGAGGAATCCAAGAACCGAGGGCTCGTCGAATTGCAGAGTGGTAGGTCCGGTAGTGGCGCTCCGGACGAGCGATTCGTGTACTACGAGGACGGCCCGTATCCGGGAACAGTCATCGAAATCTCGGAGGTCAGCGGAAGGAAGGGTGATCTGTTTCGCGCAGTCGAGGCTGCATCGAAGGAGTGGGACGGGTCGAATCCCATTCGCGACATGAGGAAGGTGCTGTAGTCGTGAGTAGGAAGGTAGCGATCGTCACTGGTGGCGCATCGGGGATCGGCCTGGCAACGTGCAAACGATTCGCCGACTTGGGTTGGAATGTCATCTCTGCCGACCTGTCGCATACATCCGGAGACACTGCGCCAGAACCAGATACACGGACAGTCGGCGTTCGAGTGGATGTCACCGATGAGGGGGATATCCGACGGCTTCGCGACGTCGCCGAAAAGCTGTTCGGTCGTGTCGACACGGTTGTGACCTCGGCGGGAACCGCGGACAACGCGCCGATCCGGCACACCACACCCGATCGATTCAGGCGAACCCTCGAGCTGAACCTCGTTTCCACGTTTGCGGTGGTCAGGGAGTTCGTGGATCTGCTCGCCGGAGATGGCGGCGGATCGGTGGTGACAATTGCCTCGGTTTCCGGCCTACGCGGCAGCGTAGACCGTGCCGCGTATTCCGCCTCGAAAGGTGGCGTGGTCGCGTTGACCACACAACTCGCGATCGAGCTCGCCGGCGAGGGGATCCGAGTCAATTGTGTTGCACCGGGTTCGACGCGGACACCGCTTGCAAGTCGGGCCCAGAGCCCTGAAATGCAGAGCGCCATCTTGCAGTCGATCCCGTTGAGCCGTTACGCGGAGCCGGCTGAGATTGCCGAAGTCGTGACCTTTGTCGCTGGTCCCGGCGCCGGTTTCGTGACGGGTCAGACGTGGACGGTCGACGGAGGTCAGTCGATGACAGCCGGTTGGAATCTTGCGAAGGAGCGACATGACTCTTGACGCAACGTCCAATACAACGGAGAAACCGGTAATCATCGGAGTGCACGTCAACGAGAACACCATGCGCGCACCCAATCCCCACATTCCGTGGACGCCCAGCGAAATAGCCGACACTGCTCGCGCTTGTGAGGATGCGGGGGCGTCGTTGATGCATTTTCACGGTCGAGCCGTGGACGGCGGCGTGGATCACTCGGCGGCGACCTACGGAGAGATCGTCGAGCGGGTTCGGGCGGTATCGAATCTGCTGCTTGCGCCGTCGATGGCCAATGTTCCCGGCTACACGATAGATGAGCGGCTGTCGAATCTTGCCCCGAACCAAAGTGATCCGAAACGACGTTCCGACTTCTTGGTCGTCGATATGGGCTGTGCGGCGATGGACTTGATCGATGCGACGACAGGCTTGTTCGCAACCGATTCCAGGGTCTTCGTCAACGACACTCGAACACAGATCGAGTTACTTTCGCGCGCTGGTGAATTGGGTCTGGTGCCGTATCAGACGTCATTCAACGTGAGTTGGACGCGCGCGATCTTCGCCCACGCAAGGGTGCGGAATCCGTCGTCACCATTGGTGATCGCTTTCATTCTCGGTGGTGACGAGTTTCCGGCTGCACATCCGGCGACAGCAGCAGGGCTACGTGCGCAACTGGACCTCCTGCCGACTGATCTTCCAGTGGAGTGGATCGTCTCGGCCTACCGAGGCAATGTTCTTGCAGCAGCGGAGGAGTCGATCAAGCGCGGGGGCCATGTAGCAATCGGTGCCGGTGACTACCACTACGAAGAACTGGGATACCCCTCCACACCTGATCTGGTCGCCGAAGTTGTTTCGATCGCTCGGCGGTACGGGCGTGAACCCGCAAGTCCTGATCAGGCACGTCGAATTCTAGGGGTGGATGTCCATGCGAGTAGTTGAAACCGAAGGTGCCGAACCTACTTTGGTTCATTCCTCTAACGGAAAGAGAGTGTGGATCATGGATTCGATTGCGTTTGCTTCCTCGGCTCAGGCCGGTGATGTGATCGTGACCGGATCACACGGAGGGACGAGTGCTGGAGAGTACGCCGTCGGGTTCGGGGTTCGTGTTGTGGTGTGCAATGACGCCGGCATAGGGAAGAACAAGGCAGGAATCGCAGGTTTGGCTGCGATCGACGCCCAGAAGATCGTCGGCATTGCAGTCGGACACGAGAGTTCGCGTATCGGAGATGGCAAGGACGTGTGGGAGTGCGGCATCGTGACGTATGCCAATCCGACTGCAGTCGCAGCGGGTGTGCGTGTGGGCAGCCGCGTTTCCGAAGAAGTGCTGGCACTGATAGAGAGGAGCGTCGACTGATGTTTCGGAACATTGTCGGTGTGGAGAACGGTAGACAGATTGTCGTCATGGACAGTATGTCGCAGATCGAACGGTCGGACCGCGACCGCATCGTCGTTGCGGCATCCAACGGCGGTCAAGAGTCAGGGCGGATGGCGATTGCGACGGGCTGTGCGTTGGCTGTGCTGAACGATGCCGGAATCGGCAAGGACAACGCGGGGATCATCGGAATCGTCCGCATGGGAGATTCGGGACTTGCCGGCGTAGCGGTCAGTCACGACTCTGCCGAGATCAGCAATGGAATGGATATGTGGCACAACGGAACTGTTTCGTATGTCAACGAGCCCGCAGCGGCGGCTGGGATACGGGTCGGTGACAACGTTCGCACGTGTGTGAGTGCGTTTGCGGTTCGCTTCCCTGTCGGCCCAATGTCGGCGTCCGAGAGTTCGTCATGATCGGCCATGTGGTCAACCGGCCCGAGGATGTAGTCCGCGAAGCGCTCGAAGGACTTCAGATCCTGCACCCGGAAATGCTCTCCTACCACCGAGATCCATTGTTTGTGACTCGCGCGGTTGTCGCCCGAGACAAAGTTGTGTTGGTCTCAGGTGGCGGGGCCGGGCATGAGCCGTTACACGCGGAGTTCGTCGGATCCGGCATGTTGGACGCCGCAGTTCCTGGGTCGGTCTTCGCCAGTCCCACAGCCTTTCAGATCCGTGCTGCGGTCAATGCTGTCGAGACCGGACGGGGTGCACTTCTCATCGTGAAGAACTACACCGGAGACAAACTGAATTTCTCGATCGCGGCCGAGTTACTCGGAACTGAGCGGCAAGTGGAGATCGTGATGGTCGACGACGACCTCGCGACGACGACTGCAGACGAGGGTGGACCTGGACGTCGTGGTACCGCTGCGGTAATCGCCGTGGAGAAGATTTGTGGGGCGGCCGCGGAACGGCACTGGGCGCTTTCCGAGATCGCTGACCTGGGGCGCCGGGTGGTGGCGGCGTCGGCGACGTTGGGTGCAGCTTTCCGCTCGTGCACGGCTCCCGGACAGGATCGTCCGTCCTTCGAACTGGCGCCGGGGGAGATGGAGTTCGGCATCGGAATCCATGGCGAGCGTGGACGTGAGACGCGTCCGACGGTTCCTGCCGCCGAACTCGTGGCGCAGTTGTCGGAGCCGATCCTCGATGCTGTCGGGGTGGAGCGCGGGGATGGTGTGATAGCGATAGTGAATGGGCTAGGGGCAACCCATGGACTCGAATTATCGATTGCCACTGCAGAATTGAAGTCTTTCCTCGGGGATGCCGGTATCGGTTTGGATCGGGTGATTGCAGGTTCTTTCGTCACTGCATTGGATATGCACGGGCTCTCTATCACCCTTCTCCGTTCGACCGAGGAGTTTCTGGATCTTTGGGATGCAACGGTACGCACTCCCGCACTCGCTTGGTAACTCGAATATGCACTACTGAAAAGAGTTTCATGATGACAACGTTGAGCGTTGGGGACACTCGGGCGTGGATCGATCGATTTGCCGACGCCGCCGAAGATCAATTCGATTCCCTCACAGATTTGGACCGGCTTGTCGGAGACGGCGATTTCGGAATGAATCTGCGGACGGGCCTGCGAAGTGCGGTGCAACGACTTCGTTCCGACCCGCCGACCAGTCCTGGTGAAGTGTTCGCCCGTACGTCGGATGCGTTTCTCGGCATCGGTGGGACAAGCGGACCACTTCTCGGTCTGTGGTTCGGCCGGATCGGAGCAGTCTCTGGAGTTGAAGTGACCGCAACAGACTTGGCTTCTGCCCTAGGTACGGCGACAGCTGCGGTGCAGCGTCTCGGCAATGCCCAGGTGGGTCACAAGACCATGGTCGACGCCATGGTCCCCGCAACCAGCGCATTGACCGAGGCGGCAGTCAGCGGGGCAACCTTGTCTGCTGCCTTGAGCTCTGCGGCCACGGCTGCGAGGCTCGGCGCCGAATCGACTCGCGCGATGCTCGCCCGCCGCGGACGCGCGACCTACGTGGGAGAACACGCCAGGGGCGTCGAGGACCCTGGGGCATCGGCGATTGCCATGTTCTTCGCCGCATCCAGCTACAAGAGCGTTCCGGCATGAGCGATCTGCGAGACAAGGTCATCGTCACAGTTGCCCCGACGGGTGGCTTCCTCACTGTTGCCGACAATCCGTTCATTCCGACTCAGCCTGAGCAGATTGCGGCGGATGTGGCACGCTGCCACAGCGCTGGAGCCAGCGTGGCAGCACTTCATGCTCGACGACCGGACGATCAAGCGACCTGTGATGCCGCAATCTATCGGCGGATGAATACGCTTGTCCGCCAAAGCTGCGACATCGTGATCAACAACTCGACCGGCGGCGGAGTCAACGGTGACATGGTGAGTGTTCGCAGTGACGGAACGCGCGTCGTGGACTGGGACGCGAGGCTGCAGGGCCTGCATGGCGGAGCAGACACATGCACGCTCGATGCCATCACGGCCTATGTGACATCACCGGTCGGTGAGGTACTGATGGACACGCCGCCCAGTCGTGCCGCCGAACTGGCAGCGTCAATGCGCGAACTAGGAATCAAACCTGAATGGGAGGCCTTCAGCCCGTCACATCTGCTCCAGGAGATACGTACGTTGACCGAAGAGCAGCCTGGCCCGCACCTCGTCAATCTTGTACTGGGACTTGATCGAACTTTTCAGAATGCGATGCCGTACTCCCCGCAGATCTTGCAGCAGATGGTGGAACACCTACCGGAGAAATCGGTCTTCTCCGTGAGCATCAGCGGGCCAGATCAACTGCGTGGTCTGACTCATGCACTCGTGCTCGGTGGGCACGTGCGTGTGGGAATCGAAGACTATCCGTTTCTCGCGAATGGGGAGCCGGCCGAGAACGTTCGTTTGGTGGAGAACATCGTCGACATCGTCCAGCGACTCGGAATGCAGCCTGCAACACCTGGGGAGGCAAGGGCAATCCTTGGTTTGGAGGGTTCGGATGAGTAGAACACCGACGAGTAGAACACTTCGCTCGCAGGATTGGTTCGGAGGCAATGATCTCAATGCATTCATCCACCGCTCGTGGATGAAGAACCAGGGTATCCCTGATCGGATGTTCGACGGCCGACCGGTTATCGGTATCTGCAACACGTATTCCGAGCTCACGCCGTGCAACGCTCACTTCAGAGATCTGGCCGAGCAGGTGCGACTGGGTGTCATCGAAGCGGGCGGATTTCCAGTTGAGTTTCCGGTGATGTCATTGGGTGAGACGATCATCCGCCCCACCACGATGCTCTATCGGAACCTCGTCAGCATGGACGTGGAGGAGTCGATTCGAGCCAATCCGATCGACGGCGTCGTACTGCTCTGCGGCTGCGACAAAACCACCCCGGCGCTGGTAATGGGCGCAGCCAGTTGTGACCTTCCCACCATTGTCGTATCCGGTGGGCCCATGTTGAACGGCCGCCATCAAGGTAAAACTGTCGGATCTGGAACCTCGGTGTTCGAGATGAGTGAAGCAGTGCGAGCGGGGTGCATGAGCGAATGTGAGTTCAGAGCAGCGGAATCGGCGATGTCTCGATCGCCTGGTCACTGCAACACTATGGGCACCGCGTCGACGATGGCTTCGATTGTCGAGACTTTGGGCCTCACGCTGCCCGGTAATGCTGCGATCCCGGCAGTGGATTCACGGCGACGTGTACTTGCACGCGACAGCGGCGTGAGAATCGTGGAGATGGTCGTCGAGAACCTGACGATGTCTTCGGTCGTCGACCGAAATTCATTCGAGAATGCGATCAAGGTGAACACGGCTATCGGTGGGTCCACCAACGCTGTGGTGCACTTGCTTGCCATCGCCGGGAGGCTGGAAATTCCCCTCGAACTCAGCGATTTCGGGGAGCAGAGTCGTGACGTTCCCCTGCTGGTCAACCTCATGCCTTCGGGTACCTATTTGATGGAAGATTTCTTCTACGCAGGCGGACTGCCCGCGGTGATCGCCGAGCTCGGAGACATCCTCCATCTGGATGCCGCCACGGTTACCGGAAAGACTCTCGGTGAGAACAACTCCGGCGAAACGATTTGGGATGACGACGTAATTCGTAGCACGGCGGCACCGTTGCTGGAGCAAGCCGGCATAGCGGTATTGACCGGCAATCTCGCGCCGAACGGTGCAGTGATCAAGCCGTCTGCGGCGTCGCCCGAGTTGCTCAGCCACGTGGGTCGTGCGGTCGTGTTTCACGGAATGGACGACTTCTCGGCGCGCGTCGACTCGCCGGATCTCGACATCGAAGCCGACGACGTCATCGTCCTCACCGGTGCTGGGCCGAAGGGGTTTCCGGGTATGCCAGAGGTAGGTAATCTGCCACTCCCTCGAAGGCTGCTCGAGCAGGGTGTGCGAGACATGGTCAGGATCTCGGATGCGCGAATGAGCGGAACAGCCTTCGGCACAGTCGTTTTGCACGTTGCGCCTGAAGCGGGAGCCGGTGGGCCTCTCGGCGCGGTCAGGGATGGTGATTTGATCGAGTTGGATGTTGCTCGTGGAGTCTTGCGTGTACTCGTCGACGACGACGAGCTGGCCAGGCGTCTCGAGGCGTTGCCGCCACGCGTACAAAAGAGTACGAGTGGGTATCAACGACTGTTCGTGGATCATGTGATGCAGGCCGACCGCGGAGTCGATTTCGATTTCCTGGTGGGCAGGCGTGGAACGGAGGTACACGGTGACAATCACTGAGCGTGTCGGCCGAGTCGTGGTCGTGACCGGTGCAGGGTCGGGACTCGGCCGCGCAATGGCCAGAGGTCTACTCGATGCAGGACACCACGTTGTATTGGCTGGTCGAAACAGCGTGAGCTTGGAAGCGACAGGTGGGGGTCACGAGCGTGCAGTGGTAATTCCCGCTGATGTTTCCTCGCCCGAATCGGTTCACCGGTTGTTCACATCCGTGACTGAGCGTTTCGGCAGACTCGATGTGCTTGTCAACAACGCAGGGACATTCGGGCCGTCGGGGAGTGTGGACGAGATCGATCCTGAAGCGTGGAACGCGACAGTCGCAGCCAATCTCACCGGCGTATTCCTTTGTGCGCGTGAAGCGATTCGTATCATGAAAACACAGGATCCGAGGGGAGGCCGGATCATCAACAACGGGTCGCTCTCCGCTCACACGCCCCGGCCTGACAGTGCCGCCTACACCGCGACCAAACACGGTGTGTCAGGTTTGACGAAGTCGATCTCTCTCGACGGCCGAGAATTCGACATCTGTTGCAGTCAAATCGACATCGGCAATGCGGCAACTGACATGACAGCCGGAATCGGCCACTCGGCACGACAAGCTGACGGCACCACCAGGCCCGAGCCGACATTCGATCCTCGTCATGTCGCGAACACCGTTGTGCAACTGATAGATCTACCACTCGACGTGAATGTCCCGACTCTGACGATCATGGCAAACCGGATGCCGTACGTCGGGCGCGGTTGACGGCGTCAGCGTCGTTGTAGGACAGGGCGGACGACGGACTGGGCGCTCGAGAGATCGCGTGAGATGGCGATTGCCGTCGTCCGCACCGCCGCGTCGATACGGGTCAGATTGATTCGGCCTGCCATACCGGAAATGGAGATGGCGCCGAGGACGTCTTCGTCCGGGCCGAATATTGGTGCTGCGGCGCCGACGATCCGGGGAAATGCTTCCTGGCGGTCGAAGGCGACACCACGCTTGCGAACACGATCCAGTTCTCGGTGGAAGAGTTCGGGGTCGGTGATGGTGTTCTCGGTGTGTGCTTCGAGGACAGTGGGCATCGTGAAATCCCGAGAGTTGGTGAACGCCAATACTGCTTTGCCGGAACAACTTGCGTGTGCAGGCCACCGACCACCGATTTGCTGCGGAAGGCGTGGTCCGTCGTCGCCACGGAAGACATCAAGGTAAACCACGTCGAAACCGTCCAATACAGCGAGTCCCACGTTGTGCCCCGTTGCTTCACGCAAGGCCGAAAGGTGGCGCCGCGCTGCTTCGCGGAGGTTTCGCTGCCGTGGAACAGATTCGCCGATCTCGAACAGGAGGAGACCCAAGCGGTAGTTGGTTCCTTGCCGTTCGAGCAACCCGACTCGGACGAGATCGTCGACCATTCGATACACCGTTGTTTTGGCCATGCCTGTCCGTCGAACAAGCGCGGCTGCGCTGAGAACGCCTGAGCTGTCACGAAAAGTCTTCAGGATCTCGGTGGAACGACCAATTGCGGAAACCTCGCCATCGGCCCGATGAATGGGACTCACCGAACTATTCTGTCTGCCTGATGCGCGATTGTCGAGGGGCAATCGCGCATCAGATCACGCAGGTCTTCCGGTGATGGGATCGCCGGATATCGTCACGACTCGCACACCACGTCTTCGGCGGGCAGTGAGCCGTCGAGCAGGTACGAGTTGACGGCGGCGTTTGCGCAAGTATTCGCGTAGCCCGGGAACACCGCATGAGTGCGGCCTGGAACTGTCACGAGCCGTGAGCCTTTCATCGCTTCATGCATGCCGAGGCCTTCGTCGTACGTCGTGCGGGTGTCACCGGTTGCCTGGATCTGCAATGCCGGAACGTTGTTGTCGATGTCGATCCGCTTCAGGGCCTCACTGCGCCAGAACGCGCAGGGCATGATCGTGTTGTGCGTGCCGGCGAAGATCGGCTGATCACCACGGTGCTCCTCCAACTTGTTGCGATACCACGCGGGATCGCTCGGCATCGACACGTCTCCGCAGACAATGGCGATCGTTCCGGCATAGTCAGGGCCGGTCCCCAATTCGGTCTGGAACCATGCCTGCATCAGTCCCGTCAGCTGGGGATGGATGTTCTCGACGGTCCTGCCGGCGGCGAGTTCGCGCAACTGAACCAATACCTGCGCGAATGCCTCGCTTTCCTTTTCGGTGTCCCCGGTTCCGTTGACGTACATCAGGAATGGAAGGACGTGATCGTCGACGGCGTAGTCACCGATCTGAATCGGAGTGGTGGCCGCGTCCGAGATCAGCTTCTCGATGAGGGCGCGAACTTCGGCGGGCGTCGATCCGAGTGCATAGGTGGAATTGCGTTCTGCTGCCCACTGCGAGAATTCGTCGATCGCTTTCTCGTTGGCCGGGCCCATGTCCTGGAACATCTCGTATCCGTATTTCTTCGGGTCCGGTGCACTGTCGAGAACCACACGGTCGATCCTGTCTGGGAACATTTGAGCATAGGTCGCACCAAGATATGTGCCGTACGACCACCCGAAGTACGACGCCTTCTCCTGGTCGAGGGCGCCACGAATCACGTCGAGGTCGCGGGCGATGTTCTGAGTATTGATGTGCGGCAGATAGTCCGGGTACTTGTCCCAGCATGTGTCAGCGGCCTCGCGTGCGAGCGCAACACTTTCGTTCCACCCTTCCTCTGTGGTACCCGGTGAACGCATCCATGTCATCTGCTCGACGCCGCAGTCGATCGGCGTGCTCTTGCCGAGCCCTCGGGTGTCCATGCCGATGACGTCGTATGCCGCTGCGACTTCCGGTGTCATCCCGGCATTCAGAATCTCGGGCAATCCCAGTCCTCGGCCGCCCGGGCCACCAGGGTTGGTGAGCAAGATCCCGCGTCGCTGTGCAGGGTCGGTGGACGCGACCCGCGAGATCGCCACTTCGATCGTCTTGCCGTCAGGGGCGGAATAGTCCAAAGGTACTGTGACCATGGCGCAGTCACTTGCCGTCGATGTTCCGGTGTCTGTGGCGCATGGCCCCCATTCGACATCCTGGTCGTAGAACGCGCTGAGATTCGATTGTGGATCTTCCTGCGGAGCAGCAGGATCCGAGCACGCCGCCAGTGCAGGTACTGCGAGTGCGGCGGCGGCGATTGTGGTAGCCAGCCACTTTCGTGGTCGAGGCGTGCGTGATCTGGGCATGATGGATCCAGTCATTGTCGTGTCGTGTCCTTGTTTCGAGCCCATTTTCGGGCAGCGTTGATCACCCCACTTCCGATGTGGGGATTCAGTGGCGGAGTTTCAGGGTCGAGACTGGCGGGCAGCGAACTCGGCCGCTACAGCCTTCGCGAATCTTTCCTGGGTCGGGGTTCTTCGATCTGCTTGGTGCTCGCGCAGCACCGCTACCAACCGGGTGGGTGAAGGGCGTTCCGGTGCGGCCTGTTCAGGAAGCACTCTCTCGGTGAAATCGCAGAACTGAATGGCAAGGGCCGCAATCGTGTCGGCGTCCGCCGGAGCGTCGGTGAGGGCGTACATGCGAGTAATCAATTCGATTGCCTGCTTGCGGTTCGGCTTCGCCAACGCCCGGCGGTGTGCGCTCAGGAGTGAATCGCAGACTTCGGGATCACCCCCGGAGACGGTGAGCGCGAGAATCAGGAGTTCGCGCTCGTTGTCGATCCACGCTGTCGGTGCACCGGCAACGACGTACTGTGCGAGCACTTCCGAAAACGCGTCGGGTAGTTCGGGATCGGCGTTGCGGCGTAGCGACTCGATGTGAGCACGTTGAACCGCGATCTGTTCGGCCTTGGCTGCCAGTTCCTTGTCGAGTGCGTCGAGTGCGGACCGGGTGTCGTGAGCGTCGCCGTCGAGCAGTTCGGCGATCTTGGCAACAGGAATCCCCAGATCGCGCAGGCGGCGGATGCGGCTCAGTCGTGCCAGGTCCACCGCCCGGTACATGCGGTAGCCGTTGGGTTGGCGTTGTGGTTCTTCGAGAAGCCCGTTCGAGTGGTAGTAGCGCACGGATCTGACGGTGGTGCCGGCCAGATTCGCCAGCTCGCCGATGGTCATCATCGCCTCGCCCTCCCGTTTGTCGATTCGGATTTCGTCTGTGGAAACCATTCTCCAACCCTGACGCGGCGTCAGGGTCAAGGTGCGCGCCGGAGAACGTGACCGTTGACATGTTAAGGACATAGCCTTAATCTAGATTTTGTCCGTTACGACATCGTCGATTCCGAGGAAGTGCCTTGATGGCTACCCTTTTGCCTGCGGCAACGATCTTTCCGATCCCCACCGATCCGCTTGCTGCCTATGGTCCACTTGTCGCTCGCCGGAATCCCGAGTCCGTAGTTCCGGTGCCGTACGAACACTGTGCGGTCAAGGCGGTCACGCCGACGATCGGAGCGGAAATCTCCGGCATTCGACTCGGTGGGGACCTGTCTGATGCCGTGATTGCGGAACTTCGCCGCGCTCTCCTCGAATGGAAAGTCCTCTTCTTTCGGGATCAGGACCTCGGCCGAGCAGAACATCGAGCTTTTGCCGAGCGTTGGGGCGATCTCGAACAGCATCCGTTCTTCAAGTACACGCAGCCAGGGCAGACGGACGTCGATGTCACGACGCTGGCCAAGGATGCAATGGTTGGCGGCGTCGAGAACAACTGGCACAACGACGTGACGTGGCACGAGTTTCCTTCATTTGCCGCCGTGCTTCGTGCAGTCGAGGTGCCAGAGGTGGGTGGTGACACGTTGTGGGCTGACACCGCTGCTGCCTACGATCTGCTTCCGGAAGACGTCAAGAAGCGTATCGACCCGCTTGTTGCAGAACATGATTGGATCAACTCGTTCGGCAGGTCGATGCCGGCGGATGCGGTCGAGATGTTGCGTCCGAAGTTCTCCGCGGTGCAGCATCCGGTGGTTCGGGTCATTCCGGAAAGCGGCAGGCGGGTGTTGTTCGTCAACATGACCTTCACGCAACGGATCTTGGGCGTATCCGAAGAGGAATCGAACGAACTTCTCACGATGCTGTATCGCCACGTCAATCGTCCGGAATTCCAGGTCCGACTGAAGTGGGAGCCGAATACTGTTGCCTTCTGGGACAATCGGACCTGCCAGCATTACGCGGCCAGTGACTACTTCCCGGCTCGTCGTGTGATGGATCGAATCTCGATTGTCGGCGATCGGCCAGTGGGCGTCGGGGACTGATACGACGCTCAGTGCCTCACGATGTCTACTACGAATAGTAGTAACGCACCTCACATAGTTTTTCGACGCCTTGTCGATATGATTTCGACAAGGCGTCGATAAAAGTCGGCGTAACTCGCACCGACGACTTTGGAGCTTCCCGAATGTTCCTCGCCCTGCGTGAACTGTGGTTTGCGCGAAACCGATTCCTCTTGATGGGCGCCGTGGTTGCCCTCATCTCGATCTTGATGGTGATCCTGTCCGGCCTCTCGTCCGGCCTGGTCAACGACGGTGTCTCCGCTTTGCAGCGGACGCCGATCCAGTCGTTTGCCTTCGCCCCGGACACCAAAGCCGACTCGGCGTTTTCGCGCTCGGTCGTCACCGAAGAGCAGGCGCAGGCATGGCGCATGCAACCCGATGTCCAAGACGCCGAGCTCTTCGGCAACATGATCGTCAATGCAAAAACTCGCAGTGGCACGCCTGTCGATCTCACGCTCTTCGGTATCGAACCTGGCTCCTTCCTCGAGCCCGTCACCGCCGACGGGAGGGGACTGCAAGCCGATACGGACATCATCGTCAGCTCTACCTTCCGTGATGATGGTGTTGCGATCGGTGACACGGTGATACTCGATCGACTCGGTACGGAACTGACAGTTGTCGGATTCACCGAAGACAAGCGCACTTTCGGGCACGTAGACGTCGCCTACCTGCCCCTGCGTACCTGGCAGGAGGTTCACGCCGGTGCCAAGATCGGCGAAACCGCCAACGCCAGTGCCTATTCCGAAGCGAGTGTCGTTGCGATTCGGGGCCTGGACGATGTAGTGCCGGACCTCGTGTCGGGAGATGCGGCGGCGGGAACGTCTGCAAAGACGCTCGAGGAATCTTTCGACTCCTCACCGGGCTTCTCCGCGGAAATGATGACAATGTCGATGATCAAGGCGTTTCTGTACGCGATCTCCGCACTGGTCGTCGGCGCATTCTTCAGTATCTGGACAGTTCAGCGTGGTCGCGAACTCGCAGTGTTGCGTGCGATGGGAGCCTCCACCGGCTTTCTGCTTCGCGACGGCATGGCACAGGCACTGGTAGTGCTGCTTGGTTCCATCGGCATCGGTGTGTTGCTGGGCTTGGGGCTCGGCTCGGGACTCGAAGGCGGTGGGATGCCGTTCGCTCTGGAGTCCGGCCCTGTCGTCAACGGCGCAGTGCTCTTGGCGGTACTCGGGCTGATCGGCGCAGCCGTTTCCATCGTCCGCGTTACTCGTGTCAACCCGCTCACCGCATTGGGAGAAAACCGATGACCACAGTCGAAAAAACCACTACCGGACTGGTATTGACCGCTGTCAGTCTTCACTTCGGTGACGGTGACTCCACCGTGCTCGCCCTCGACGACGTGGACCTCGAGGTCACGGGCGGTGAACTTGTCGCGATCGTCGGGCCGTCAGGCGCTGGAAAGTCGAGCTTGCTCGCTGTGGCCGGCGGACTCGGTCGGCCGTCGAGTGGAACGATTGTCATCGACGGCGTCGACGTGTCGGCGATGCCGGCCCGTGCATTGGCCAAACTGCGACGAGACAAGGTCGGCTTCGTCTTTCAATCGGGCAATCTGATTCCAGCGCTGACGGCGCGCGATCAGCTTCGGCTGATTCCCAAGCTCACGGGGCGGCCTGGTCGCGATCCCGAGGAATTGCTCGACTCGGTCGGTATGAGCCACCGTGCGGATCGTCGACCTGGTCAACTCTCCGGCGGTGAACGACAGCGCGTCGGTATCGCTCGGGCATTGATGAGCAATCCCTCGCTACTGCTCGTCGACGAGCCGACGGCTGCTCTCGACCGAAAACGTAGCCATGAGGTGGTTGAACTGCTCTCGCGCGAAACTCACGAGGCCGGCGTCGCTACGATCATGGTGACCCACGATCACGACGTGCTCGGGCACTGCGACCGCATCCTCGAAATGGTTGACGGTCGATTGCGTCAGAGCGAGTAAGCCCGCAAGGGGACTGGAGGAGATTCGGTGCCGAGGATCGATGCCCCCACTGTGGTCGAGCATCGTGCTGCTCAGCGCCGTGCCCTCCTCGACGCTGCACACGCTCTTCTGTCCGAGACCCCGGACCGGCCGCCAGGGCTCGGTGAGGTGGCAGCGAAGGCCGGGCTCGCCAGGTCGAGTGCCTACCACTACTTCCGGTCCCGAGAAGATCTCCTCAGTGCCGTCGTCGAAGACATGTTCCCGCGCTGGAACGACAAGATCGTCGAGGCGATGGCAGGCGCAGACGATCCGGTATGGGCGTACGTCGAGGCAAACCTCCAACTGGTTGCCGACGGGGAGCATGCGATAGTCGGAGCGCTGGCGACGCTGACCCCGCAAACGTTTCGAGATTCGCGGATCATGGAAATGCACGACAGTCTTGTGCTTCCGCTTGTCGAGGCCCTTCGCCTCCGTGGCGTGTCGGACCCGAAGCTCACCGCCAAGTTGATCAACTCGCTGGTGCATACGGGTACTGAACTGATCGAATCCGGTTGCAGCATGGACGAAGTCAGGTCCGCCGTGCGTGAGGTCCTCGCGTGACGGGCAGCCTCAGGCCGTAATCAGATCCATCCGAAGGTACTCGGTGATGCGGAGCAGCCTCGGGGGTTGGAACACGTCTGAGGAAAGTGCTTGAAATGCTTCGTCTTTCGCGACGAGGCGCGGGGCGCCGAGGCTCACCTCCGTCTCGTCGACCGACAGTCGAGCGCTCCCCGCTTTCAAGACGTTCTGCACCCAGTCCGAGCCTGATCCGTACACCAGAATGAAGACGTAGCCACCCTCGACCGGATAGGCGTCGAGAGGTGTCCGGTAGGTCGTGCCGGATGTGCGTCCGACGTGTGTCAGTACCGGCCATTTCCCGCTCGAGATCGCGCGAGGATTGAACACTCGCTTGTTGACGTGTCCCCACCATCTCGGCATCGGCATTGCGGTCTCCCTTCGCGAGCGCCTTACGAACGTAAGGCTGGCTTACACCTGTAAGGGTGACTTACGGATGTAAGGTTGTCAACGTATTCGTTCCTCGGAGGGGAGTCTGTGTGCCACGGCAGCCGCGACAGTCGCTGAACAGGACTCGCGTAATCGAGGGTGCGATCCGCGTTGCCGACGCGGGTGGTGTCGAGGCCGTCACGATGCGACGGGTGGCCCAGGAGTTGGGCATCGAGGCGATGTCGCTCTACCACCACGTGCCCAACAAAGATGCGATTCTCGACGGCCTCGTCGATGCGGTCTTCGAGGCGATCGACCTACCCGACGGCGAGTGTGCGGATTGGCGAGATGCAATCCGTGGACGCGCCTTTTCCGCTCGCACAGTCCTGTCGCAGCACCGTTGGGCTCTCGGTTTGCTGGATTCGCGACGCAACCCTGGCTCGGCGACCCTGCGTCATCTCGACGCTGTGCTCGGAGTCCTCCGGAAGGCCGGGTTCACGCTGCCGATGGCCGCCCACGGAGCCTCGCTGATCGACAGTTACATCGGCGGATATGTTCTCCAGGAGGCGAATCTGCCGATCAGCGGGCCCGTCGACGTCGAAGAAGTTGCGAGTGACATCCTCGAGCACCTTCCGGCTGGAGAGTTGCCCTTCCTTCACGAGATGATCGTCGATCACGGTCTGAGTCCGGCTTACGACCACACGAGTGAGTTCGCCTACGGTCTCGATCTCATTCTCGATGCGCTGGAGGCGCGCCGAGGCTAGCGCTGAACCGGCACGTGCTTCGTGACTATCCGGTGGATCAGGCGAGCAGCGGTCCGGGCAGTGCGATTGTCGATGTCGAGGCTCGGGTTCAGTTCGGCGACATCGAGAACCGCGAGCTTTCCGCTGGATGTGACTCGATCACATACGTATTGGATTGTTTCCAGGCTGACGCCGTAGGCCGCGGGTGCGCTGACGCCCGGCGCCACGGCGGCGGGAAGCACGTCGAGGTCGATGGTCAGGTAGACCAGATCGACGTCGTCGAGGAAGTCTGCGAGGAACTGATCCACGACGCCTCGACCGATCACTCCGCATTCTTCGTCGAGCAGATAGCGAACGCCAAGGCGGTGAGCCGTGTCGAACAGAGCAGTGGTGTTGCTCGGTTGGCTGATTCCGATCACGCTGTACTGATGTGAGGTGCCTGCCACGGCTTCGTCCTCGGCGATCTGACGAAAAGGCGTGCCGGAACTGGGGATCGGGTCGCCACGTAGATCGAAGTGCGCATCCAAGTTGAGGATTCCGAGTTTGGCTCCGGCTGTTCGCAACTCGGAGCCCGCGACGCCGAGGTATGTACCGTAGGCGATTTCGTGTCCTCCCCCGAGAACCACGGGGAAGTGTCCCGAATCGAGCGCGGCACTGACGGCGTTCCCGAGTGCGGACTGACCGGCCTCGAGTTCTTCACCCGACACGGCAACGGTTCCCGCGTCCTGAATCTGCAGTGGTTCGGCCAGCGCCATGGAAGCCAACCCGGCTCGCAACGCGTCCGGGCCATCCGCGGCGCCGCGGCGGCCCTTGTTGCGGCGGACTCCTTCGTCGCTGGAGAATCCGATCAGAACACAGTCGCCGGGAGCTGTTTCGGCTGAATACGGTTGCACGGCATGATGCCACCGCAGATGCTCGGCAGTGGTGCCGTCGGAGCGCCCGGTCCACGGCTTGGGTTCGATGTCGACTGCGATCTGATGTGCCACGACGGCCTCCCGGTGAGTGTATTTCAGTAGCTTGTGGCGAGTACGCCGTTTTTCCAGACCTCGCGCACCAGAGGGACGCCCGGGCGGTAGGCGAGGTGGAGGTACGACGGTGCATCGAGCGCGATGGCGTCGGCACGTGTTCCGAGAGAAAGGGTTCCGACGTCGGTGCGCTGTAGCGCCCGAGCGCCACCTGCAGTGGCTGCCCAGACTGCCTCAGCGGGCGTCATGTGCATGTCTCGCACCGCAATTGCGATGCAGAACGGAAGGCTCGTGGTGTAACAGGTACCGGGATTGCAGTCGGCGCCCAGAGCTACGGTGACTCCAGCGTCGAGCAGTGCGCGGGCGTCGGGGTACTTGTTGCGGGTGGAGAAGTCGGCGCCGGGCAACAGCGTTGCGACGGTAGAACTCTGAGCCAGGGCATCGATGTCCTCGGCGGTGACGTACGTGACGTGGTCGACGGACGCTGCTCCCATCTCGACGGCGAGCTGGACTCCTGGCCCTTCGCCGAGCTGATTGCCGTGGACGCGGGGGATCAGTCCGGCGGCGACGCCTGCGCTCAGGACTGCATGAGCCTGTTCGCGGTTGAATGCTCCTCGCTCGCAGAAGACATCGATCCACTTCGCGTGTGGCGCGCAGGCAGGGATCATCTCGTCGCACGCCATGGCGACGTAATCATCGGCGCGGCCGGCATATTCGGGTGGTGGAACATGGGCGGCCAGCAGTGTGACCTCGTCGGTGAACTGTCCGGCGATCAGTGCGCTGCGTAGTTCGCTCTCGGTGTTCTGCCCGTACCCGGTCTTGCATTCGACGGTTGTGCTGCCCGAGCGCAGGGATTCGTCGAGTAGGCGTCGAACATTGGCCTGCAATTGTTCGTCGGTGGCCGAGCGCGTCGCTTCGATGGTGTTGCGAATGCCGCCGGCGGCGTACTTCTCGCCCGCCATGCGAGCCGCGAATTCCTCAGCCCGCTCGCCACCGAACACCAGGTGTGAGTGACTCTCCACGAAGCCGGGGAGCAGGGCCCGACCGCCGATATCCTGACCGATATCGGCAGCCGGGGCGTCGGCGGAATCGCCGACCCAAGCAACAACGCCGTCGTCGTCGAAAACGATTGCCGCGTCGTGTCGTACGCCGAGCTTGCCCTCACCCAGAGTCGGGTCATTGGTGACGAGGGTTCCGATGTTGGTCAGAACTGTGGTTCGAGAACCATTCGTGGTCAATGTAATTCCTAACTCAGTGTGAGGTGGTGGAGCTGTTTCAGTTCTCGGTCATCGGGATACGGACGCCGCGCGTGGCCGCCGTGTCGATGGCGTGGTCGTATCCTGCATCCGCATGCCGGATGACGCCCATCCCGGGATCGTTGGTGAGAACCGCTTCGAGCTTCTTGGCCGCGAGTTCGGTGCCGTCGGCGATGCACACCTGTCCCGCGTGGATGGAGCGTCCCATACCGACGCCGCCGCCTTGGTGAAGTGAAACCCACGAAGCGCCGGACGCGGTGTTGACCAGGGCGTTGAGCAGCGGCCAGTCGGCGATCGCGTCGGACCCGTCGATCATCGATTCGGTTTCGCGGTACGGCGAGGCGACCGATCCCGAGTCGAGGTGATCGCGGCCGATGGCGATCGGCGCGGACAGTTCGCCCGAGGCGACCATCTCGTTGAACTTGAGGCCCGCGAGGTGGCGCTCACCGTATCCGAGCCAGCAGATGCGGGCCGGAAGGCCCTCGAAGGCAACCTTTTCGCCTGCCATGGTGATCCAGCGACGCAGGTGCTCGTTCTCGGGAAAGAGTTCGAGGATGGCCTTGTCGGTGGCCTCGATGTCCTTGGGATCACCGGAGAGAGCTGCCCAGCGGAAGGGGCCGAGACCTTCTTCGAAGAGCGGGCGGATGTAGGCGGGAACGAATCCGGGGAAGTCGAAAGCGCGGTCGTAGCCGGCCTTGCGGGCCTCGTCACGGATGGAGTTGCCGTAGTCGAACACCTCGGCGCCGGCGTCCATGAATCCGACCATGGCCTTGACGTGCGCGGCCATCGCGTTGCGGGAATCTTCGGTGAACTTCTGCGGATCCTTCTCCGACATGATCTTCATGTCGGGGAAGTCGATCCCGATCGGCAGGTAGGCGAGGGGATCGTGCGCCGAGGTCTGGTCGGTGACGATGTCGATGGGGGCCTTCATCTCCAGCAGAGCCGGGAAGATCTCTGCCGCATTGCCTTCGAGGCCGATGGAGAGCGGCTTCTTGGCGTCACGTGCCGCTGTCGCCAGTTCGAGCGCGTGCTCGATGCTGTCGGCCTTGGTGTCGAGGTACTTGTGGGCGATGCGACGGTCGATGCGGGTGATGTCGCAGTCGACGCAGATCGCGACGCCGTCGTTCATGGTGACGGCGAGAGGCTGGGCGCCGCCCATTCCGCCGAGACCTGCAGTGAGCGTGATCGTTCCGGCGAGCGATCCGTTGTAGCGCTTCTTCGCAATGGCGCCGAAGGTCTCGTAGGTGCCCTGCAGGATTCCCTGGGTGCCGATGTAAATCCAGGAGCCTGCGGTCATCTGGCCGTACATGGTCAGGCCGAGGTCTTCGAGACGGCGGAACTCTTCCCAGTTCGCCCAGTCACCGACGAGGTTGGAGTTGGCGATCAGCACTCGCGGTGCCCACTCGTTGGTGCGGAAGACACCGACCGGCTTGCCGGACTGCACGAGCATGGTCTCGTCGTTCTTCAGCGTCTTCAGCGTGGCGACCATGGCGTCGAATGCCGCCCAACTACGTGCTGCGCGACCGGTTCCGCCGTAGACGACGAGGCTGTTCGGGTGCTCGGCAACATCGGGGTCGAGGTTGTTCATGAGCATGCGCAGGGCGCCCTCCTGCTGCCAACCGAGCGTCGTGAGCTCGGGGCCGCGGGGAGCACGGACGGGGCGCGGCTCGTGGCCGGGGGTGCTGATTTCCATGGTGTTCTCCTTGCTTAACTGAAGTTCGAAAGATGTTGGGGGATCAGACGCGAGAGTCGGTCATCGCGGTGTGATCGGGGTAGATCATCGACGAAGGTGGATTGCTGGTGCGCTTGGCGAGCGGGTAGTAGATCAGGCCGGTGAACACGATGCCGACGATCCAGGAGATGTCGGCGCCGCCGAGCATGTCCGTGACGGGGCCGGTGTACATCTTCTGGGCGAGGAACGGGATCTGGGCGAGAACGCCGGCGGCGTAGCAAGCCAATGCGGTGAAGTTCCATGCTCCGTATCGACCGTTGACGTCGTAGAGCGCCGGAATGTCGATGCGCTCCTTGGAGATCAGGTAGTAGTCGATCAGATTGATCGCACTCCACGGCGTGAACACCATCAGCAACACCAGGACGAAGTTCTTGAAGTTGTCCAGGAAGTCGGCGCTGGCGGCGATGGCGATCAACACCGAGACAGCGGTGAAACCGAGAATGTAGAGGGTACGGGCGGTGCTCGAGATTCGTGACTGGCCGTTGAAGGCTGTGACGGTGGTCAGGATCGACATGAATCCGCCGTACGCGTTGAGCACGTTCACGGTCAGCTTGCCGACCAGGATGACGAAGTAGATCAGGAAGGCGATGGCAGCGGGTCCGGCCAGATCTCCCATGAAGCCGACCTGGTTACCCAGGAACGCGTCGCCGGCGCAGGCCGCGACGAGGGCGCCGAAGGTCATGGACCACTGTGATCCGATGACGCTACCGAGGAACGTCGACCAGAAGGTAGTGCTCTCGGAGGTGCTGCGCGGCAGGTAACGCGAGTAGTCGGCGACGTACGGGCCGAACGTGAGCTGCCAGCCGGCGCCCAGCGAGATCGCGAGCAGGAAGGTGACGATGTCGAAGCCCTTGATACCGACGTACGAGGCGACGTCGTACTCGAGGAACAGTCGAACGGCCAGGTAGGAGAATCCGACGATGCCCACGACGGTGGCGATCCTGCCGACGATGTGGATCAGCTTGTAGCCGGTGACCGCGACGAATGCGGTGAGGAGACCGAAGACGACGATGCCGACGGTGGGGCTGTCGATGTGCAGGATCTTGTTGACGGCTTGGCCGGCCAACACGGTGCCGGTGGCAGCGAAGCCGAGGTACATCAGGATGACGAGAACTAGCGGTACGACGGCTCCCTTGACGCCGAACTGGGCGCGACTCGAGATCATCTGGGGGAGGCCCATGCGCGGGCCCTGTGCGGAGTGAAGCGCCATGACAGCGCCACCGAAGATGTTGCCGATCAGAAGTCCGACGATTGCCCAGATGGCATCCGCGCCGAATACGACGGCGAGAGCACCGTCGACGATTGCCGTGATCTGCATGTTGGCGCCGAACCAGAGAGTGAACTGGCTGCGCGGGGTGCCGTGTCGTTCTGCATCCGGGACGACGTCGATAGTGCGTCGTTCCGGAGTGAGGATGACCTCGGCCGGTCCATCGTGAGTCATAGGCCTGTCTTTCTGCTGCGAGCCCGTCGAGCGACGGAATCGACGTCGGGGTATTGCCCACCTTCTTCGTGCTTGGTGCTTTGCGCCTGGTGCTCTGTGCGCTGGGTCACTGTCACTGCGGATAAATGTATATGCCTGTATATACAGGCGTCAATACCTGAAACCCGATTTCGCGTAAATGCTGTGTAACACCGCTCGAGAATCAGAAACCCTTACCAGGGTTGAGGATTCCGAGTGGATCGAACGCGGCCTTGATCGATCGGTGCAGTTGCATGCTGTCCTCACCGAGCTCGAGAGAGAGCCAGCGACGCTTCAGAACGCCGACGCCGTGCTCTCCGGTCAGAGTTCCGCCGAGTTCGAGAGCACGCCGGAAGACCTCGTCCGCGGCGGTCCACACGGCTTCGGGGGCCGAGCCGTCGGCAGTGCGGTCGAAGACGAAGGTCGGATGGACGTTGCCGTCACCCGCGTGCGCGACGGTCATGATCTTGACCGAGTGCTCGGCGGCAGCCCGGTCGATACTTTCGAGCATGTCGGGCAGTTTCGACCGCGGGACCCCGACGTCTTCCACCAGACATTGCCCGAGTCGTTCGGATGCAGGATAGGCGAGTCGGCGAATCTCGAGTAGCTGTGCGGCTTCTGCTGCGTCCTGTGAGACGGCGACAAAATCGGCGCCGGCCTGCTCGAAGTGCTTCTGCATCGCCGCGGCTGCTGCGTCGGCGTCGACCCCATCGGCCTGTGCGATCAGCATCGCGGCGGTGTTGTCTTCCAACCCGATTCGTTTCCAGTCGTCGACTGCGCGAAGGGTTGCTCGATCGATCAGCTCCAGCAGGCTCGGCCCGATCCCGTCGCGAACGACCGCGGCAACCGCGTCCGCTGCGGAGCGGAGAGAATCGAAACTGCCGACGACGGTGACCGGTGCTCTCTTGGGCTTGGGCTGCAACTTGAGCGTGGCACTCGTGACGACTCCGAGTGTTCCTTCCGAACCGACGAGAAGACTGGTCAAGTCGTATCCCGCAACACCTTTGACGGTCCTTCGGCCTGTCCGCACGATCCGACCGTCGGCGAGCACAACCTCGAGACCCAAGACTGAATCGCGGGTGACGCCGTACTTCACGCAACGAAGTCCACCGGCGTTGGTGGCGATGTTTCCGCCGATCGTGGAGATCTCGAAGCTGCTCGGATCGGGGGCGTACATCAGCCCGTACTCGTCTGCTGCTCGGCTGATGTCAGCGTTGATCACCCCGGCTTCCACGACAGCCAGCTGATCGTCCGGATTGACCTCGAGAATCGAGCGCATGCGAGTGGTCGAGATGACCAGGCAGCCCTCGACGGCTGCCCCGCCACCCGCCAAACCGGTTCCCGCACCGCGGGTTACCACCGGGACACGGTGAGCAGTAGCCCATTTCAGAGCCTCGGAAATGTCGGCCGCAGTTTCAGCGAGCATGACGGCTGCCGGATGGCCGGGTTCGGCGAGATGGGCCTCGTCGCGACGGTACGAGTCCGTTACCGCCGGGTCGGTGATCAGGCGACTCGAACCGATCGACCGAGCGAGTTCGTGGACGGACATTCTTATCTCCAGTCGGTCAAAGGTTTTGTGCGAGAGCGTCCACAGCTGAGATCACGGCGTCTTCTGCGGCCCGCTCGCCGACGGTGACCCGCACCCCCTCGCTAGGGAACATCCGGACCGAGACACCCTGGGTGACGCAAGCCGCTTCTAGTGCAGAAGCTCTCTCGCCGAGAGGGATCCACACGAAGTTGGCGCCGCTCGGGACCGTCTCGACGCCGCGCAGAGCCAATTGCTCACGTAGGTGAGCGCGACCCGCGGTTACCGTTTCGACTATCGAATCGGTGTGCGCCGGATCGGTCAACGCTGCGCAGGCCGCGGCCTCGGCAACGGCGCTGAGCCCGAAGGGCGGTGCCGCGCTGGAAAGATCCGCTGCGATCGCCGGATTGGTGATGGCATAGCCGGCCCGAAGGCCGGCCAATCCGTAAGCCTTGGAGAAGGTTCGGAATACGACGATGTTGGGAAAGGCTCGAAGCAGGTCGACGCCGTCGACATCGCTGGTCGCGAACTCCCGGTAAGCCTCGTCCAGAAGGATGAGGACGTCACCCGGGATCGAGCGGGCGAACGAGACGAACTCGGCGGTCGAGAACTCGCTTCCGGTCGGATTGTTGGGGTTGCAGACGAGTACCGCGCGGGTCTGCGGAGTCACGGCTGCCGCCATCGCACTCAGATCGTGCCGATGTTCGGAATCGAGTGCGACGGGTACACCGCTCGCCCCGGCGATTCCGATCAGAATCGGGTACGCCTCGTAGCTGCGCCACGGGTAGACGACTTCGGTGCCCGGGCCCGTGTATGCGGTCAATACCTGCTGGAGCAGCGCCAACGACCCGGCGCCGACCAGTACCTGGTCGTCGCCGACGCCGAGGCGGTCGCTCAACCGGGCGATCAGCGTGTCGCCGAACAGCGACGGATACAAGTGCGAGTGTGAGGCCGCGAGATTGACGGCCTCGAGAATTGCCGCGGAGGGTGCAACCGTCGACTCGTTGCTCGACGCACGCCACCGAACCTGCTCGAGGCCGGCGGCTTTGGAGTATCGAGGGAGTGCTTCGATTTCGGGTCGGGGGCGAGGCCGCAGCGCTCCGGGCGCGCTCATACCAGGACGCCGATCGCGTTCTCCGCGGCCGCAACGAGTGCACCCGATGCCGCCAAGTCCACCGCGGCCTCGATCTCGGGGGACAGGAAGCGATCGGTGCCCGGCCCCTGCACCTTCTCGCGGAGGGCCCGAAGGACGGCTCCGGTGGCTGGTGAGGGTTCGAGTGGGGAGCGCAAATCGATTCCTCGTGCTGCAGTGAGTATCTCGATCGCGAGAACCCGGGTAAGACCGTCGATGGACCGGCGGAGCTTACGTGCACCCGACCATCCCATGGAGACGTGATCTTCCTGCATGGCCGAGGAGGGAATCGAATCGACGCTGGCGGGGCTTGCGAGTCGCTTGAGTTCGGACACGACGGCAGCTTGTGTGTACTGCGCGATCATCAGTCCGCTGTCGACTCCGGGGTCGTCGGCAAGGAAGGGAGTCAGACCGTGGTTGCGTGCTACGTCGAGGAAGCGGTCGGTGCGGCGTTCGCTGATCCCCGCGACATCCGCGGTCACGATGGCGAGGAAGTCCAAGACGTAGGCCACGGGAGCTCCGTGGAAGTTTCCGTTGGATCGAACCCGTCCGTCGAGGGTGACAACGGGATTGTCGACAGCACTGGCCAATTCGCGCCCGGCGACGAGGCGGGCGTGATCGACGGTGTCGCGTGCGCCGCCGGCGACCTGCGGTGCGCACCGCAGTGAGTACGCGTCTTGAACCCTGGTGCAGTCAGGGCCCGCATGGCTGGCGACGATCGGGGAATCGGCAAGCAGACGCACCATGTTCGACGCGGCCGCGCCCTGGCCGGGGTGGGGGCGAAGCGTTTGGAGGTCCGCGGCGAACACCTGATCGGTGCCGAGCAAGCCCTCGACGCTCATGGAGGCAGCGATGTCGGCCAACTTGAGCAGATGATCGAGATCGGTGATCGCAAGGGCCAGTTGGCCGAGCATCCCGTCGGTACCGTTGATCAGTGCGAGGCCTTCTTTCTCGGCCAGAACCACCGGTTCGAGGCCATGGGCAGCCAATGCTGTTGCCGCATAGGTGAGTTCACCGTCGGCGGTGCGGACGGAACCTTCGCCGATGATTGCCATCGCCACATGAGCCAGTGGTGCCAGATCTCCCGAGCATCCGAGGCTGCCGTATTCGTGCACCACCGGGGTGATGCCTGCGGTGAGTAGGTCGGCGTACGCCTGTGCGACCACGGGGCGCACTCCGGTCCTTCCGGTGGCGAGCGTCGACAGGCGCAGAAGCATCAAGGCCCGGATCACTTCGCGTTCGACTTCCGGTCCCGAACCTGCCGCGTGTGAGCGGATCAGGCTGCGCTGCAACTGCGTCCGCAGATGCGCCGGAATGTGCCGGGTGGCAAGTGCGCCGAATCCGGTGGAAACCCCGTAGACCGGCGTGGGATCTGCGGCCAGGGCCTCGATGCGTGCACGACTTTCGGCGATCGCGGTCAGTGATTCCGCGGTCAATGCGACGCCGTAACCGTTGCGCGCGACGTCGACGACGTCGGCGATGGTGACAGCGCCGATTCCGACCTCAATGGTTCGGGTGGCTGTATGGGTGGCAGGGGTGGCGTTCATGGGACTCCAATGATGATGCGGCGGTGTTCCAGCAAGTCTTGTATACGAGACTCTAGTCTTGAATATGAGACGAAAACAAGGCCCGCAAAGTACGGAACGGAGAAATTGGCTACATGTCTGCGGGCGGGGTCTCCACCATTCGATCTCCGAGATCGGCGGAGAACTCGGCGCTGACGGCGCGCACTCGGTCGGCGATCAGGGCACTCTCCTCGGCCGATTTGGAGCCGGAGAGGAAGGTGACGCCGAGAGCTGCGACCGGACGACCGTCCCGCGTGATCACGGGGCTGGCGATGCAATTGATCCCGGATGTCGTCGCATTCTCTTCGACCGCATATCCGCTCTCTCGTGCTGCGGCGAGCAGTTCTCGCAGTTCGGCGAGCGTCGACGGTCCCGTTCCGGTCCGCGTCGGCCAGGTGTATCCCTCGTAGAGCGCGCTGATCTGTTCCACGTCCAGACGGCTCAGAATCGCGCGCCCGACTGCGGTGAGATGCGCTGGAAGGCGAGTCCCGATTTCGGTCACCAATCGCACGCCCGGCTTCAGTGGTTCACGTTTGTCGAGGTAGATGACGTCAGACCCCTGTAGTACCGCGAGATGGGACGTCTCATCCGTCGACTGAGTGAGTGCCAGCATGAATCGTTGGCCCTCACGGTGAAGTGGGCCCGAGCGCATGTACGACGCACCGACTTCGAACGCCGAGACACCCAGGGTCCAGGCGCGTTGATCAGCCCAGTACGAGACGAACCGTCGATCTCGCATGACATTGAGTAGATGATGCGTCGTACTCTTCGGCAGGTCGAGGGCGCTCGAGATTTCGGCCGTCGCCAGCGGCACACCCCGGCGGGCCAGGAGATCGAGCACGTCGAGCACGCGCTCAGCAGATTTCACGCGACTCGTCGTCATGTGGGGTGTGTCCTTACGAGTAGGTAGGAAATCCGGAGCGGGGAACCACATTGTCTCGGATACGAGACTGAATCGCCAAGCGCTCGGATACGAGACTGAATCGCCAAGTGCTCAGGGTGCCTGGCTGCCGAGTTCCGCGGACAACCGTGCGCAGTGCTCCACCAAGACGCGACCGTGGCTGGCGCAGACCTCGTCCGTCAGACGGAATGTCGGGCCGACGACGCTGAGCGCTCCGGCTATCTGACCGACTGCGTTGTAGATCGGCGCGGCAACTCCGGTCGAGTGATCCTCGATGGTGTCGTGCGCAATGGCGTACCCGCTCTCACCTACCTTGCCGCTCAACGCTGCGCCGACGGCGGTGCCGTCCAGGGGAACGCTCTGTCCCACCCACCCCATGTGGCGGATCGCGTGCGTGCCCTCGATCTGATCGAGATACAGCGCAGTGTCTTTCGGTCCCATCGTCGACAGGTAGGTCGATTCCCTCGTGGTTTCGGCGATGGCCTTCATCGCGGGCCGGGCTCTCGGCAACAGTTGATTGTCGCCGAGAGCGCGAGCTCCGATCTGCAGTAGCCGCGGGCCGACGCGATAGACGTTGTCCTCGCCGCGAACGACGAACTCGGTTTGTTCGAGGCTTCTGATCAGGCGAAGGGCGGTACTGGTTGCCAGGTCGGTTGCCTTGGCGGCGTCGCCGAGCGTCAATCCGCCGTGCTCGACGATCGCACCGAGAAGTTCGAACGTGCGATTCGCGCTGCGGGTCACGTCGCCGGGGGCCATGTCCTACTCCAAGTGCCGAGGGATGTCTGCGCTGAATCTATCGCGAGCCCGGCAGTACCTCACCGTGGTGCTCGTCCAGCAGGGGACTGCGGCGGACATCGGGGCGTCGGCTCTCACCGAACACGACGGGTTGTCGTACGTAGGAGATCTTTCCTGCTACCGGGTGCTCGAACGATTCGACGACTCCGCGATACTCGGCCTGTGCGGAGGTGAGTGCCTGCTGGACGTCCCAGATCTCCGAGCCGGCGAGGCCCGCGTCGCCGAGAATGCCGACCACGTCGGCGACGGTCTTTCCGGCAGCCCAGTTTTCGATCTCCTTGCGCAGTGCCGGCTCGTTCTCGGTCCGGGCGGTGTCGTCGGCAAATCGAGGATCTGCGATCAGGTCGATGCGATTCATCGTCTGCGCCAATTTCTCGAAGCCGGATTGGCTGGCAACCGCGAGGACAAAGAGTCCGTCGTCGGCCCGATAGGTGTCGAACGGTGTTGACACCGGATGACGGTTACCGACGCGTGGGGGAGTGAGCCCGGTGGATTGCAGTTGGCTGTGTGCTGTCGGCAGCATGGCGAGCATGCTGTCGAACATCGCGACGTCAAGGTGCTGCCCGAGTCCGGTCGCCCGTGCACTCAGCAGGGCGGTACTGATTCCCCAGGCAGCGAACAGCCCGGCGACCAGGTCTCCGAACGACTCACCCAACCGTGTCGGCCCGGATTCCTCCGAACCGGTGATGCTCATGATTCCCGAAAGAGCCTGGACTACAAGGTCGTAGGCGGCGGCGCCGGACATGGGCCCGTCCTGGCCGAAACCGGAGATGGACGCGTACACGATCCGCGGATTGCGAGCCCGCGCAGCCTCGTAGTCGATTCCCAGGCGCTTGGTGACGCCCGGGCGAAAGTTTTCCACGACGACGTCGGCGGTCTCGATGAGCGTCAGCAGCGCCTCACGGTCCTCGTCGTTCTTGAGGTTGAGTGCCACCGAACGCTTGCCACGATTGAGCACGTTGAAGTAGATGCTTTCACCGTCGCGGAACGGGCCGAGGTGCCTCGAGTCTTCACCGTGTTCGGATTCGATCTTGACGACGTCCGCACCGGCGTCGGAAAGCAGTGCGGTGCAGTAGGGTCCGGCGAGGACGCGCGAGAGGTCGATGACCCGGATGCCGTCGAGTGGGGGTAGTGCAGACATGTCCGTGCCTTTCAGAAATCGGTGGAACGCGGCGACGGAGCATTGCCGGCAATGGTGAGCAATTGGATCTGCGAGGTGCCCTCGAAGATGCGGAGAATGCGGCAATCGCGGTACAGGCGTTCGATTTCCGATTCGCGCATGAAACCTGCGCCGCCATGGATCTGTACGGTTTGATCGACGATCGAGAAGCAGGCCTCGGTGGCGACGTACTTCGAAATCGATGCGGCGCGGCGGATGTCCTGACCGGCATCCTTGACGTCGGCGGCCCAGTCTGCGGTGACGCGTGACGCGACCAGTTGCGCGTCGCAGCCACCGAGGAGTAGCTGGATTGCCTGGAAGTCGAAGATCGGCGTGCCGAACTGCTTTCGCTCCGTTGCGTACTCGCGTCCCAGTTCCCAAGCGCGCAAAGCGATGCCGTTTGCCATTGCCGCTACGTCGATGCGTGCTCGGTTCAGGGCGGTCAAGGCGATGTTGCCGCCGCGACCTTCGGTGCCGATCACCGAGTCGAGCGGCAGCACGACGTCGTCGAGGTAGACGGTGTATGTCGGAGCCGAACGAATTCCCATCTTGTCCTGCGGCTCCGAGTAACTGATTCCCGGAGTGCCCTTGGGGACGACGAAGGCGGTGATGCCGCGGAATCCTGCGCTCGGGTCCGTCTTGGCGAAGAGCACGACCAGGTCGGCTTCCTTCGCGTTGGAGATGTACGTCTTGGATCCGGAGAGATGCCAGCCGTCGTCCTCGCGTCGAGCGACGGTACGCATCGAGGCGATGTCGGAGCCGGCGTCGGGTTCGGTGAGTGCAAATCCGGCCAGCAGTTCGCCCGACGCGAGCTGGGGCAACCAGCGGTGCTTCTGCTCTTCGGAACCGCCGACGAGAATCGGCTCGAGGCCCAGGTAGTGCGCGGTGTAAATCGATGCCAGTGCGGCGTCGGTGCGTGCAACTTCTTCGATGGCGACCAGTTGGGTTCGTGTCGACAGGCCCAGACCGCCGAATTCCTCCGGCACGGAAATGCCCATGAGGTCCTGCTGTCCGAGGCGCTTGACCAGCTGCGCCGGGAACTCTTTGGATTCGTCGCGTGCGGCTGCTCCGGGTTGGATCTCGGCGTTGGCGAAGGCTCGGACGGTGCTGCGGAACTCAGCGAGATCAACGCTGTCGATGTCGTGCGCGGTCTGGGTGGTCACGGGGGCTCCTTCGAAGCGAGGTAGTTCACGAATTTCATCTAATGGAATCTAATTGCCACTAGTTGGCACGACTGACTATGGCTGAGGGTGGCGAATTTGTCCAGGGGTGGAGCTGTTGTGTCGCGGCTCACGTTCTGCAATGATCAACTTGTCTAAACCTGTATAGACAAGTTGATCGCGGATCGAACCCACTACAAGTCGGAAGCAGCGTGGCTTTCGGCGGAAGGTGCTGACATGAGCCTCGTTTCAGTCGACACGACACCGGACTCCGAGAATGTGAGGAGGGTGTGCAGTAGGTATTTCGAGGGCTTGTCGGCTGATCGATACGCGGCGCTCGCCGAAGACCGCAAGCTTGCGATGGTCGCCGCGCACATGGATCTTTCGCGCCGACGGGGACACAACTCGTCGATCTCGAGACTCGCGCCGGCCGGGGAGCTGGGGGACGGGCCGGCAATTCAATACGTCGGCGACGACATGCCGCAGCTCGTCGAAGCGGTTCTGGCGACACTTGCCCGCGCGCGCATGGAGCCGGAATTCGTGGTGCACCCAGTGCTTCGCACAGTCGTGCAACCGGCGCACAGCACTGAAGACACCCGGGTCGGGGAGCGTGCCGAATCATGGATCCACATAGGACTACCCGCACATTGTTCGGACGCGCAGGCGCAGGTGATCGCTGATGACGTCGCCGGAATCCTCGACCGTATCGCGCGTGCCTTCCGCGATACCTCGCCCCTGCGGGATCTCGTCGACGAGGCGCGCGGGCAACTGGCCTCGGGCGGTCACGCCGAAGAAGCTGACTTCCTCCAGTGGTGCAGTGCCGGAAACTTCAGTGTCGTCGGCGGTGCGCGAACAATCGACAGGCACGAGCCGTACACCCTCGGCGTGCTCCCCGATCCAACCGGCTCTTCGGATTCGAAGGCAGTGCCCCTCGCGATCGGAGTGGTGTACCTCGGGCAAGGGTTCGGTGGATCCGCATACGCCACAGAGATCGACGTGTCAGTCGGTGACCGTGAATACCGATTCATCGGGTCCTTCACCTCGACCGGACTTGTCGCAGACGTCAGGCGGACCCCCCTCGTGCGAGGGCGCGTCGCAGACATCTTCGACGCCTCCGGATCCACCGTGGATTCGTTTGTCGGACAATCGATGCTGGCGGTGATTCAGTCGATTCCGATCACAGTCCTCTTTGCCGCCGACCCGGCCCGAATTGCGGACGCACTGGACGAACTCACTTCTGTGGACGGCCGCACGTCGTTCCATCTGTTCCTGCAACCCGTGGGATGCTCTCCGACGACGGGGCAAGACCAGGAGCTGTCGGCTTTGCTGTTCGTTCCGCGCGAGAAATTCAGTACGACGATCAGAACAACGGCCGAGTCGGTACTCGCCGAGGCGCTTGGTGCCCGCACCATCGAGTTCTCCAGTCGAGTATCGGAATCTCCCTTGGCTGTCGTGCATTTCACGGCCACAGTCGGCGGCGGCGCGAACTTTGCATCGGCGCGACAAGCGCGGGAGATTCGGGATCTCGTCGTCGACGCGTGCCTGACGTGGGACGAGCGATTCGTTCTGGATGCTTCGCACTACGACGAGCAGCGCAGGCGTGCTCAGTTCGCCGAGCAAGTTCCGGTGGCATACAAGCAGGATTTCGACGCCGTCCGCGCCGCCGAGGACATGGCGGTATTCGACGGCCTCGAACTCGGAGAGGTGAGCCCACGGTTGGCCCGATCTGTCGACGGACCCGGTACTCACCGACTCGGGCTGTACGTATCGGGTGACCCGCTCTCGCTGGGCGAGGTGCTGCCCGTATTGCAGAGCCTGGGGGTCGACGTGGTCGACGAGCGTCCGTACGAGCTCGTCTCGGCAGGCTCGGAACAGTCCTGGATCTACGAGTTCACGCTCGACTATCCGAGTGCGCCGGTCGAAGGCTTCGACAACTTTGCCGCGCGGTTCGCGGCGACGTTTGCCGCGGTTCGAAACGGCTCCGCCGAGCCGGACTCGTTCAACGAACTTGTCGCGATCGCCGGACTCGGTTGGAAACAAGTAGTGGTGCTGCGGGCATACGCGGAGTTCTTGCAGCAAGCAGGATTTCCGTACAGCACCAGTCGCGTCGCCGAGGTACTTGCCGATCATCCCGAGATCGCCGCCGGTCTGTGCGAATTGTTCGAGAGCCGTTTCGATCCCGACGTCGTAGACGGAGATCGAGGTGCGCGTGCAGCAGCGGAGGTGGAAACAGCCGTGGCACAAGTGCAAGGACTCGACGCCGATCGGATCCTGCGCGCGTTGTCCGAGCTGGTCCGTAACACGTTGCGTACCAACTACTTCGTTTATGGCACCGAATCGCTCGGCGCACTCTCGTTGAAGTTCGATTCGGAGAAGCTGTCCGTATTGCCCTTCCCTCGACCGAAGTTCGAGATATTCGTGTACTCACCCGATGTAGCAGGTGTGCACCTTCGCTTCGGTACGGTTGCCCGCGGCGGCTTGCGCTGGTCGGATCGGAAAGAGGACTTCCGCACCGAGGTCCTGGGATTGGTGAAGGCGCAGGCAGTCAAGAACGCGGTCATCGTGCCTGTCGGTGCGAAGGGCGGATTTGTCGTCAAACGCCCGCCGGTTCCAGGACAGGGTGTAGACGCGGACCGAGAAGCCACGTTGGTGGCCGGGATCGAGTGCTACCGATCCTTCATTCGCGGACTACTCGATCTGACCGACAACGTCGACAAACAGAGCGGCGCCGTTGTCGCGGCGCGAAGGGTCGTTCGCCACGACGGGGACGACACTTATCTTGTTGTCGCCGCGGACAAGGGCACTGCAAAGTTTTCCGACATCGCGAACGACGTTGCCGCGCAGTACGGATTCTGGCTCGGCGACGCCTTCGCATCCGGCGGATCGGTCGGCTACGACCACAAAGCCATGGGTATCACGGCGAAGGGCGCCTGGGAGAGTGTCAAGCGGCACTTCCGGGAATTCGGCGTCGATACCCAGCACGACGACTTCACCGCGGTGGGGATCGGAGACATGAGTGGTGACGTCTTCGGCAACGGTATGTTGTGCAGCAAGCACATTCGTCTCATCGCGGCGTTCGATCATCGGCACGTGTTCGTCGACCCGAACCCGTCACCTGAGCGCTCGTACGACGAGCGATCACGTCTCTTCTCGCTCCCACGATCGTCGTGGGCCGACTACGACCCGACCTTGATCAGTGCGGGTGGCGGAGTGTGGGAACGCTCGGCGAAGCGCGTTCCGATCAGTGACGAGATGCGACAGGCACTGGGTCTCGACGCCGACGTCACCGAACTGACTCCACCGCAACTGGTTCGGGCGATTCTGCGGTCCCCGGCAGATCTCTTGTGGAACGGCGGCATCGGAACGTACGTCAAGGCCTCCGGTGAGTCCGACCTCGAAGTCGGCGACAAGAGTAATGACGCGGTTCGGGTGAACGGCAACGAAGTGCGTGCACGTGTGATCGGTGAAGGAGGCAACCTCGGCCTCACCCAAGCAGGACGAATCGAATACGCGCGTATCGGCGGACGGATCAATACAGACGCCCTCGACAATTCCGCGGGAGTCGATTGCTCCGATCACGAGGTGAACATCAAGATCCTTCTCGACTCCCTGATCAGCTCAGGCGTCGTCGCGGACTCACATCGCGACGCACTGCTCGAATCGTTGACCGATCAGGTCGCCGAACTCGTTCTTGCAGACAACCGTTCACAGAACGAACTGATGGGCACCACGCGTGCGGATGCGGGGGCAATGATCGGCGTGCACGGCAGAGTGATTTCGAACCTCGAATCTCGCGGAATCGTCGACCGCGTCATCGAAGGGTTTCCGACCAAGAAGCAGTTCGCCGCGGCCGAGAAGACGGGAACGGGGCTGACGTCGCCGGAACTCGCCACACTGATGGCCCACGTCAAACTCGATCTGAAGTCCACGCTGTTGGCGGGAAGCTCGATCGACAACCAGATCTACCGCAAGGCGCTGGTGAACTACTTTCCGGAGGGCGTTCGAGATGCAGGGGGCGACGCTCTCGACCGGCACCCATTGCGGCGCGAGATCGTCGCGACCGTGCTGACGAACAACGTCATCGATCGGGGCGGCATCACCTATGCGTATCGGCTCGGTGAAGAGGTCGGCGCTGATCCGGAAGACGCGGTACGTGCCTTCACCGTGGTTTCCGAGGTGTTCGGACTGTGGAAGTTGTGGCACGACATCAGCAAAGCCTCGATCTCGACCGCCGTATCCGACGAGTTGATCCTGCTCACCAGGCGACTGCTCGACCGGGCGTCACGGTGGATGCTGACGCGTCGGCCGCAACCGCTGGCCGTCGGGGCCGAGATCAGCAGATTCGGTGATCGCATCGCGGAGGCGTCGACCGAGCTCGATGACTGGCTGGTAGGCGCAGATCAGCGGAACCTGGCTGCGCGAACGGTCCTCATCACGGACAAGGGCGCGCCGGAGAACCTGGTCAGGCGAGTGGAGATCTTGCTCGATCAGTTCGGACTGCTCGATGTGGTGGAGATCGCTGACCTCGCCGATCGCACTATCTCGGAGACCGGTGAACTCTACTTCCGGCTCGGTGAGCATGTTGGGCTCGTCCCGATGCTCAATCGAGTGTCGGCATTGAGCAAGGACGGAAAATGGAACGCATTGGCGAGGTTGTCGCTGCGGGACGAGTTGTACTCGACGGTGCGGGCCTTGACCCTCGACGTCTTGGCCGACGCGGAAGCGGGTGACTCGACAGCGGAAAAACTCTCCAGGTGGGAAGAAAGGAATGCGTCGAGAATCGAGAGGTCGACTCTCGCGCTCGCCGAGATCGAGGCATCGGGGCAACACGATCTTGCTGCGCTTTCGGTTGCGACGAGCCAATTGCGGCGCATGGTGGGCTAGGCCCGGCGCGGACGCCCGCGGATTGATCGGAAAGGTGCGCGAGACGGATAGACTTCGAAGGCCGACCGGGAGAACCGACTCGGTGGTTTTCGACGAACGGGTGGTGGCGATGGCGATTGCTGAAGTGGACGCAGAACTCGCCGTGCTGTTCAACGAGGCAGGCGGCGAGTCCGCCCCTGCGTACGAACGGGTGAAGAACCTCGTGGTCTCGCAGATCAATTCGGGGCGGTGGACCGAAGGCGATCAGCTGCCTTCGGAAAATCAACTGGTCAGTGCGCTTGGGTTGTCACGTATGACGATCAACCGAGCGCTTCGTGAACTCACCAGCGACGGTCTGATCGTGCGGATGATGGGGGTCGGTACTTTTGTCGCCGCCACGAAGACCGCGTCCCCGCTGTTCGAAGTAAAGAACATCGCCGACGAGATTCAGCGCCGCGGCCACCGTCATCGAACCGAGGTCGTGTTCGTTCGTGAGGAAGAAACCGACCACGGGCAGACGTTCCTTCGTGAATCGGTGGGCAAACGGGTGTTCCATTCGCTGATGGTGCACTTCGAGGACGAAACCCCGATTCAGGTGGAAGACCGGTTCGTGAATCCGAACGAGGCGCCCGACTATCTGCGCCAGGACTTCACCGCGATCACCCCCAACAACTACTTGAGTGACGTTGCGCCTCTGGTTCGCGGCGAGCACGTCGTGGAAGCAGTGCTAGGGAGCCCGGACGAATGCGAGCTGCTCCGCATCGATCGAGGGGAACCGTGTCTGTTGATTCGCCGCCGCACCTGGTCGGCCAACGGGTTGGTCAGTGCGGCGCGCTTGATCCACCCCGGTTCACGCAATCGCTTGGAAGGAACCTTCGAGCGCTGATCGTTTCGAGTGGCGAGTCCTGAACGCAGGCTCGTCCGATCGCACCATTTTCGGGGTCGAGTTCGGTGCAATCGACCAGGACGTGACTGCGAGCACACTGAGATCATGGGTGGACGGTTATTGCTTCCGCAACCTCACTTCCCGACGAGTGAGACCTGAGCGGATCGCAGCAACGCTGTCTACGCCACTGGCTTCCATGATCGAAGGAGTTCGACCTGTGACCGAATTGCCCAAGGACCTACTTGTCGCCCCGAAGTGGCAGGAACGCCTCGACGAACTGGCAGCCAAGCATTCGGTACCTGGCGCGCAGGTCGGTGTGATCGCGCTGGGCGAAGACGGTGCAGCGGATATCCGTGTCATCACCACCGGAGTGACGAGCCTGAACACGCGTGTCGACGTCGACGCCGACACCCTGTTCCAGTACGGATCCGCGAGCAAGATCTGGACGACGACGCTGATCATGCAGCTCGTCGACGAGGGCAAGCTGACGCTGGACACCCTGGTGGTGGAGGTGCTTCCGGAGTTCACGATCGCGGATCCTTCCAACACGAAGGAAATCACGATCCGCCAGTTGCTCACGCACACAAGCGGTATCGACGGAGACCTGTTCAACGACACCGGCGACGGCGACGACTGCGTCGAGAAGTACGTCGACGAACTCGCGACCGCGATCAGCGTCACCGAGCCCGGCGGGCATCTGAGTTACAGCAATGCAGGTTTTGCCGTTGCCGGCCGTATCGTCGAGGTTCTTCGTGAGATGACGTGGGACGAGGCGTTGGTCGAATACCTCTGGAAGCCACTCGGATTGACGCACATCATCACCAAGGCCAAGGATGCCCCGCTGTTCCGCACCGCCGTCGGTCATGTGGCGAACCCGGATCGGACGTCGCCGGACAAGGTGGTTCCGACCAAGCAGTGGCTGCTTCCGCGCGGTATCGGTCCGGCCGGGATCATCACCGGATCCGTCAGCTCGCTTCTGACCTTCGGTGCTGCACACATGCGTGACGGCCTCGCGTTGACGGGTGAACGCATCCTGTCCGAAGAATCCGCGCGTCTGATGCGCACCCCACAGTTCGACCTGACTGCGGTCTCGAGCGTCGATCAGGCCTGGGGGCTCGGCTGGATCCTGTCCGACTGGGGCGGTGTGACGTCCGCGCAGCACGGTGGTGCGACGATCGGCCAGATCACTCGTTTTCACACCTTCCCCGAGCTCGGCCTGGCCATGGCAGTTGTCACCAACTCGCGTGGTGGCGGCGCCCTGGCTCACGACATCGAGAAGGAGATCGCTAAGGAACTCGATCTCGTTCTGCCGGAGCCGAAGTCCGAACCGGATGCAGCAGACATCGATCTGTCTCACATTCTCGGGACCTATGAATCGACAACCGTTCGAATCGAACTCACGCGTGGCGACGACGGCGGATTCCAGGTTCAGAACTTCGCCAAGGTCGAGATCGACGGCGAGCCGCCGGCCCCGCCCACCAAGGTCGTGCCTCTGTCTGCTTCCCGGTTCTCGATCAGTAACGAGAGCGCTTCTGGCGAGATGGCTCACCTCACGATCGATGGCGAGGAATATCTGTACATGACACGGCTTTTCAAGAAGATTTCCGACTAGCCGCGGCGAGATAATTCTCTCCGCTGAATGAAATCTCGGGCAGGTCGAGGGCGATGAGGGCCCTCGACCTGCCCGCACTACTTTCTCGAGGAAAACTCATGTTGAAACCTCTCGCTCCTTTTCCGGACGTGAATCACCCAGCGGCACTGGATGCTTACGGCCTTGCGCCGGTCATCGACGGTCACAACGATCTGGCATGGACGGCTCGCGAAACTGCCGCATACTCGGTGGAAAATCTGGAGAAGGATTCCATATTCCAAACCGACATCGACAAACTCGGTCGCGGTGGCGTCGGTGCGCAGTTCTGGTCGGTTTACACCCCGTGTGACAGGACGGAGGCCGAGGCTGTTCAGTACACACTCGAGCAGATCGACTACGTGTACCGGATGATCGAGCGGTACCCGGATACTTTCGAATTCGCGCGCACCGGTGACGACGTGCGTCGCATCTGGAGCGAGGGCAAGGTCGCGTCATTGTTGGGTGCGGAGGGCGGTCACAGCATCGGCAGTTCGCTCGGCGTTCTGAGAATGATGGCGCGCCTTGGTCTTCGGTACATGACTCTGACGCACAACGACAACACCGGGTGGGCGGACTCCGCGACGGACACTCGAGTACACGGCGGGCTGACCGACTTCGGTCGCGAGATCGTGCGCGAAATGAACCGGCTCGGCGTGCTCGTCGACCTGTCGCACGTCTCGGTGGAAACGATGAGAGATGCCATCGAGACGTCGTCGGCGCCGGTGATCTTCAGCCATTCGTCCTGCACTCAGCTATGCGGTCACCCCCGCAATGTTCCCGACGAGGTCATGAGGCTGCTCGCGGACAACGGCGGGGTCATCATGATCGCCTTTGTGCCCATGTTCCTTTCCTCCGAGTACAACGAGTGGTTCAAAGGCGGGCGGGTCGGCCCACGGCCGGCGATGACGGTGGACCATCTGGCCGATCACGTCGAGCATGCCCGAGACGTCGCGGGCATCGATCACATCGGTTTGGGTAGTGACTACGATGGGTTCGACGACTTTCCGGACGGTATGCAGGACGTATCCGGTTTCGCGGTGTTGATAGACCGTCTGGCGGAACGCGGTTGGTCCGCGGAGGACTTGGCAAAGCTGATGGGCAACAACGTGTTGCGTGTGCTCGACGAGACCAGTGCGGCCTCGATATCGAGCCTTTCCTAGCCGTATCGACGCCCGAGAAGATGAGGATGAGAATGAAGAAGATTCGTACCGTTGCACTGAAGGTGGTTGCTTCGGTGTCCGTAGTTCTGGTTGTGCTGGTATCGATAGCGCTCGTATTCAACGTCGGCTCCAGCAAGGCGAACGTTCCGACCGCGGAAACGGGCAACCAGTTCGTGTCCGTCGACGGCAAGAACATGAGCTACTCGATTCGCGGCAGCGGTGATCGGACCATCGTGCTGCTGCCCGGGTTCGGAACGTCCGCACCGATCCTCGACTTCAAATCACTCATCGACGAGCTTGCACCTGACTACCGCGTTGTCACGATCGAGCCCTTCGGCTACGGATACAGCGACGCAACCGACAAGGACCGCACGGCTGAGAACATCGTCGAAGAGATACACGAGGCTGTGCAGGCCTTGGGGATTGACGAATACATCCTCATGGGTCACTCCATCACAGGTGTTTATGCCTTGGACTACACCGCGAAGTACGGCGACGAGGTCACCGCTTTCGTGGGCATCGACAGCAGCGTCCCAGGGCAGCCGAACATGGACACCAAGTTCCCGATCGAAGTCTTCCGCGTTGCAAAGAAATTGGGCTTCTCCGACGTTCTGGCGAAACTCGGTGGCAGTGAGGAAACCGATGCCTACCTCGATGAAGCCGAGAAGGCAGAGATGAGCCGACTGGTCGCGAAGAACAACTTCAGCGACACGTATCTCAACGAAATGGATCACCTTTCCAGCAACTTCGCCGCGGCAATCGGCAAGACGTTCCCTGCCGATCTCCCGATTCTGTTGTTCGCTGTACAGAATTCCAAGGTCCAGGGCTGGACAGAGCTGCACGAAGAACAGGCAGCATCGGTCGATCATGGTGAATTGGTCTTGCTGGACGGAGACCACTACCTACACCACACCAAGTCGAAGGAGATCGCCGAGAACCTCGAAAGGTTCCTGGGCGAGCTGAACTGAAACTCGTAGGACGTTAATGTTGAATGCGGGGCCATCGAGTCGAGATGGTCCCGCTTCTTCTTTCTCTACTGATCGTTCGGAGGCATTGTGGCGCAGACCTTGTCACGTGAGGAACTGGCGAGTGCGCTGGACTCGGCGTATTCGAAACTCGACGCGTTACTCGACGGCGTCGCCGAGGCCGATGCGTTCGACGCCGTTGCCGTCGATGCGTGGACGGTGCACGACGTACTCGCTGTGCGTGTCTGGTGGGCAGAGGCCGTCGTAGAGTGGATAGGTGCCGGACTGCGAGACGAGACACCGCAGACGCCGGCTGCGGGTTACAGGTGGACGCAAACACCCGCGCTGAACCAGTCGGTGGTCGAGGCGAGTGCAGGTACCTCGGTTCGAGAGCTTCGGGATCGTTTGCGCGCGGCTGTCGCAGCGCTGCGTCGATACGTGGGAACTCTCGAAGACGATCAACTGCTGTCGGTCGGGGTTTTCTCGTGGACCCGGACGTGGCCGGTCTCGAGGTGGATCGCCGTCAACACGATCACCCAATACGCGTCGTTGTCGAAAATGATTCGGCGAGTGCTGAAGTCGAACAATCAGCCCTGAAGTCGATGCATCCGCCATACGTCCGGTCCGTCGGGGAGCGAGGTCTGGCCGACGATCGTGAAACCGAACCGTTGGTACAGCGGGAGATTTCGTTCGGTCGACGTGTCGAGCCAGCAAGCCTGTTCGGTTCGATCCAGTTCCGCCAAAGCATGTTTCAGTAGTGCAGAGCCCAATCCACTGCCCTGCGAATGCGGTGTCGTACCGATCGTTGCCAACGACCACGCGTGCTCGAGGGCGGGAAGCGCAGACAGTTGTTCGTCAGCCTGGAGAACGCGCTCGAACCGATCTCCGTGCAGTTCCACGATCTTCTCGACAGTCGCTTCATCAGGCTCCGGGGCGTCGGGCGGCAGGACTGCGATGACGCCGTTGCCTGAATCATCGATGTATGAACGTCCGAACGGTAGTGCCAGGTGTTCGAGGTAGATCCGTTGCAGAGCGGCGACCCGTTCCACGTGAGAGTCTTCGGCGACGCACCAGTTCGTCCAGGGATAGTCGGCAAAAGCCTCGCCGAGAACCTCGGCGGCACGGTCGAGGTCGTCGATGGACAGCGGTCGAACAGAATTCTGCATAGTGCCACTTCAGCACAGTAGAGTCTTCTGTCGCCACTCGATTTCGGCGGTGTAGCAGGTGCGCGGGCCGTGGTCACGTACTTGTGAGTTCATTCAAGAAAGTTGGACGCGGCTGTCGATCCTGCGTTCACTGGTAGTGATCGGGTAATCGCCGAGCTGTCAATTTCGGGCACATGAGATCCGGGTACGGCGATTCCCCGCGAAGGGAATGAATATGAACAGGCTCGAAGGCAAAAATGTAGTGATCACCGGCGCCGCCAGCGGAATCGGGCGTGCAGCAGCACAACTCATGGCGGCAGAAGGCGCCAAGGTGCTGGTCGCCGACCTCGATCCAGCGCGAGCGGAGGAAGCAGCGGCGGCGATGCGCGAGACCGGTGGCACTGCGCTGGGTTTCGGCGTCGATGTCATGAACGAGGAGTCTCTGGCAACGATGATCGAAAGGGCGGTCGCCGAATTCGGTGGCATCAACGTCTTGTGCAATCACGTGGGCGGTAGTAATCCGCGCAAGGATCTCGACCTGCTCCGGATGGACCTGGACGAGTGGGATCGCGTGATGTCGCTCAACGTCCGCAGCACTGTCGTCGCTTCACGACTTGCCATTCCGCACATGAACAGTACCGGTGGAGGATCGATCGTCAACACGGCCTCGGTAGGTGGATTGATCGGGGATTCCCTGCAGTCTGCCTACGGATCCGCCAAAGCGGCAGTCATTCGTCTGACGCAGTACATCGCAGTCCAGTACGGAGCAAACGGTGTTCGATGCAACGCCGTAGCGCCGGGCGCGATCATGACACCCGCACTCGTGGACAACATCCCTGCTGATGTCATCGACGGCATGAAGCAGGCAAACGCGCTGCCCTACCTCGGTGAGCCCGAAGACATCGCACACGCCATGCTCTACCTGGCCTCGGACGAATCTCGCTACATGACGGGGCAGACCTTGGTGGTCGACGGTGGACTCACCAGCAAGAGTCCACTCGCGACCGGCCGTTCGTCGATGTTGAGCTGAGTCAGCTCCGCCAACCGCTGGGGCCGGCACCCAGAACCTCGATGGATCCCTGACTGGCGTGTGAATGCTTGGTGCGGTGCGTCATTCGCCACCTTCCGTCGATTCGGGTCCACGAATCGTGGTAGTCGCCGAGGGTGAAGAAGTTCAGGTGAGCTTTGCTCCCGGTGCCCACATGCATGTCGCTGACATAGGAGCGGCTGGTGGCAATATCACCGACCACCTCGACCAGCACGTTGCCGATCAGATGTTGGGTGGGACCGCACTCGTCGAGGAACGAGCGGATGGAAGCCACTACCTCGGCAGGTCCACGAAGAGTTCCGGTTCCCAGTTCTGCCGTAGCGTCCGGAGTCATGATCCGGTGGAGTTCATCCCAGTCCCGCGCGTCCATGGCTCGGGCGAACTCGAAAATGGAGCGGGTGATCTCGCGTTCGTCGAGAAGAGTGGTGATGTCGACGCCCATGCTGTGCGCCTTTCTTAACGTCGGGGGGTTAATAAAGGCGCACAGCAGAAGTCAGCGGTTCAGCAGCTTGCGCATCGCTTCGGCAGCGCCCTTGACCATCTTGTCTCGGGGGAAGCCGCTGCGCTTCTTGGCGCCTTCGTAGTTTCCTGCAGCAACCCAGATCGGGCCGTCGGCAAGGTGTTCGAGGCCTTCGCGTGCAACATCCTCGGGCTCTGCGACGTTCATGCCCGGGATGTCGAAGTTCAATCCCGCGCGAATCATGGCCGGCGTGCGAGTGACACCGAGAATGAACTCGACGACGTGAACGCCGTACGGCTGAAGTTCGAGCCACAGGCTTTCGGCGAAGATGCGACCGAAAGCTTTCGAGGCCGCGTAGATGCTCTGGTGCTCGGAGCCCATGAATCCGGCCAGCGAACCGAGCAGCATGATGCCGCCTCGTCCGCGATCCTTCATCAAACCGCCGAAGTGGTGCGAGAGTTCGAGCTGCTTGTTGATGTTCAGCTCGATGACTCCGGCAAATCCCGTCAGATCACCGGTCACGAACTCGTGGCCGTAGCTGTTGGCGCCGGCGTTGAAGATGAGCAGGCCGACCTCGACGTCGTCGGTGACAGCCTTGATCTGGTCGAGCGCGTCGGGAACCAATAGATCCAGTGCGAGAGTGCGTACTTCGACGCCGTTGGCGCGTGCCTTGGCCGCAGTCTCCTCGAGCGGCCCCGGCTTGCGGGCGATGAGAACGAGGTTGATGCCGATCTTGCTGAGCTCGTCGGCGAACCCTGCGCCGACACCTTCGGAACCGCCGGCGATGACTGCCCACGGGCCGTAGTACTGGGGATCGATCATTACTACCTTCTTCGAAAGATGTTGGCTCGGCTAGTGAAACGGAGCGGGTACTGGTTCGCTGTCGTCGACGATCGGCTGAGGCACCGGCTCGTCGTTGAGAATCTCGAGCTTGCCGGCCGTTGCAGCGTTCACGATGGACGCGATCAAGGCGCCGCACTCCTTGCGGGGAGCACCGGGTCGTCCCTCACGTTGCCCGAATTCACGGTCGTCGGCGATTTCGAGGCACTGGGCGCGGGCCTGGTCACTCCACTGAACGGTGGTGTGTTCCCAACTGTTCTTCTGGACCAGGACCTGCGCCTTGCACTCAGCGCACTGAAGAGGCTGCATCTTCGTCTGCCTTCTTCGCAGCTAGGTTGTCTTCGACTTCCTTCTGCCAGGCGGCGACGGGTCGCGCGGTGTCGAGTTCGAATTCGAAGCGTTCGGTCATCTCGGGAGCGATGTCCGCGACGTCGACGTAGAACTGCTCGTACCAGCGGCGGAGCTGGTAGACCGGGCCATCCTCTTCGCACAGGAGCGGGTTCTCGATGCGAGTCTTGTTCTTCCAGATCTCGACGTCCTGCTCGAAGCCCTTGGCGATGAACGTGCCGAAGTTCGCGGCCATCGCATCGGCGGCTTCACCCTGGAAGCGATCCGACTTCTTGACGATGATGCCGTACTGGAGCACGAACTTGTCAGCGCTGACCGGGTAGTGGCAGTTGATGAGCACAGAGTCGACGTTGTAGTCCTCGTACTCGTAGGTCAGGTCGTCGACCATGAAGGAGGGGCCGAAGTACGTGGCAACCGAGTTGCTGCCGACCATCTTCGGGGTGCCTGCTGCGTGGGGACGCATATCGGAGCGAGCGACGCCGCGCATGTACTGCGTTGCGGCGTGGCCTTCGAAGACGTTCTTGAAGTACGTCGGGAAGGAGTAGTGCACGTAGAAGAAGTGCGCCATGTCGACGATGTTGTCGACGATTTCACGACAGTTGGTGTCGACGGTCGTGGTGTACCAGACCCAGTCGCTCCACTCGTCGCTGAGCGCGCCTTCGATACGGGGGATGGCTACGTCGTCGGTCGGCGGGTTGCCCTCGGGGTCGTGCCAGACGAAGAGCATGCCGTCCTGGTCGAGGGTCTGCCATGCGCGCGTCTTGGCCAGCGGGGGAACGCGGCGTGCATAGGGAATCTTTTGGCACTTGCCGTTGCCGCCCCAGCGCCAATCGTGGAACGGACAGGCAATGGCGTCGCCCTTGATGGTGCCCTGGCTCAGGTCGCCACCCATGTGACGGCAGTACGCGTCGAGGATCTTGACGTTGCCTTCACTGTCGGCGAAGACGACGAGCTTGGTGCCGAACGCCTCGATGGAGTGCGGCTGGCCGTCCTTGAAGGACTCCGTGAGCCCAATGCAGTGCCATCCACGTGCAAAGCGAGTAGGCGCGGTTCCAGCTTGGATCTCGCGAACTTCGTCGTCGTCGGACTGATTGATCGTCACGATGAGTCCCGTCCTTTCCAGGGTCAGTGTCGACGCCCGACGCTAGGGGAGCGTGAATTACCGCTGGGGCCTCGTCTCACTGGCCGGGACCAGCGGCGAGCGAGTGGATCCGGCGGCTGATCCCGGCCTCCGGGACTTCCGATCATCGGAACGCGTGACCGACATATCGTGACGGGGCAGCCGTTATGTCTATCTGCCGATCCGCTCCCTCACGGTTCGGTGCGAGGAGTGTCTTCCATGGTCAACAAGGTTCTGAGCTCAGTCCGTGATCTGCTTCCGAAGATCGCGGCCCGCGCTCAGAAGGTCGACGATTCGCGCAAGATCTCCGAACGGACCATCCGGGAGCTTTCCGAAGCCGGCGTCTTCTCCATGCTGGCGCCGAAGAGATATGGGGGCGCCGAGAGCGACCCGGTCCACTTCTACGAAGTGGTCAGGGCAATCTCCGCTGCCTGTGGTTCGACCGGTTGGGTCGCGTCGGTGGTGGGAGTGCACCCGTGGCATCTGGCGCTTTTCGACGACCAGGCACAGGCCGACGTGTGGGGAGAGGATCAGACGACGCTCATCTCGTCCGCGTACGCGCCGGTCGGTCGACTGACGGCGGTGGACGGTGGTTACGAACTGTCGGGCCAGTGGGGCTTCTCTTCCGGCTGTGATCACGCGAGTTGGGCATTGCTGGGCGCGATGGTGGTCGGGATGGACGGCCGGCCGGTCGATTTCATGACGGTGTTGGTGCCGCGTACGGATTACGAGATCCGAGATGTCTGGGATGTCGTGGGGATGCGCGGCACCGCGAGCAACGAGATCGTGGTCGACAAGGCCTTTGTGCCCGAGCACCGATTGAAGCGCAACTACGAGACCGCACAACTTCGCGGCCCAGGCCAAGCAGTCAATCCTGGTCCGCTGTACAAGCTTCCGTTCGGGAGTATCTTCACCTCGACGGTCGCGGCTCCGTGTGTGGGCATCGTCGCCGGTTGTTACGAGGGGTACCTGGACGTGATGCGTGAGCGGGTCCGTCTGAGCTTGGGTGGTGGACGGTTCAGTGAGGACCAGTTCGCTCAGGTTGCCGTCGCGCGTGCGTCGTCGGAGATCGATGCCGCGATTCTGCAGATGGATCGCAATATCCGGGAGATGTACGAACTTGCTGTCGCCGGCAAGGAGCTTCCGCTCTCGATGAGGCTGCGCGCGCGTCGTGATCAGGTTCGCGCGACGGAACGTTCGGTGGAGGCGATCGACATGCTGTTCAAGACGGCAGGCGGGAACTCCCTCTCTCGCGGAAACCCGATCGAGCGTGCGTGGCGAGACGTTCATGCGGGCAGCGTTCACGTTGCCAACGAACCCGAGCGCGCGTTGGCGCTGTACGGCCGGGCGGCGTTCGGACTGCCGGTGGAGGACAACCTGATCTGACCGGTTGGCGCGCCGCCGAGTGGGGTATTTGCCTCTGGATGAGGGAAGTTCCGGCGCTGACTATCGGCTCGATCGTGGACATGGCGGGTGTCGCGCGGGCGAAAGTGATGCCGGCAGGCCGAAGCGGTGTCTTCGAGGAAGTCGGTGCGGGGGTCTCGCCGAGTTGGAATGTTTTCTGCAGCGACGATCGGATTGCCTTCACCGATTCCTTTTCCGTCGTGGGTGATCTCCGGTTGCGTATCGACCGCTCCGACCTCCGCGATCTCGGCGGGGGCGTGTCGTGGGCGCCGGCCACTTTGTACGAGCAAGACGGTTCGACGGCTGCCGTGTGCACTCGGTCCGCACTCACTGCCGTCGTGGCGCGGCTTGCTGCCGACGGACTGGAAGCTCGCGTGGGTCACGAGATCGAATTCACTCTTTTCGGTGATGCGTGCGACGGAGCGTGGTCGGCGTACGGGTTAGGTGAAGTCCTTCGCCGCGAGGACTTCCTCAAGGACCTTCTGCGCAATGCCGAACGCGCACAACTTCATATCGAGCAAGTTCATGCGGAGTACGGACCGGATCAATTCGAGATCTCCATCGCTCCGAGCGCTCCTGTTCAAGCGGCCGATCTTGTGGTGCTGGCCCGGATCTTGATCAGCCGCACTGCCAGAGCCCATGGATTGGCGGCATCGTTTTCACCGATACCTACGATCGGAGGTGCCGGGAACGGTGCACACCAGCACTTTTCGTTGATCTCAGGTGGGCGGCCCGTCTTCTCCGGTGGTGGTCAGGACTACGGGATGACAGACGAAGGATCATCAGCTTTGGGTGGAATCCTTTCTCACCTCACGGAATTCACGGCCGTCTTTGCTTCCTCGCCGCTCTCCGGCCTCAGGCTGCGTCCGGACAATTGGTCGGGGGCCTACGTCTGTTGGGGGCTCGAGAACCGGGAAGCGGCACTGAGGTTCTGCACGGAGTCACCGTCGAATCCACACGGCGCCAACGCCGAAGTCAAGATCATCGATCCATCGGCCAATCCGTATCTGGCCACCGCTGCGGTACTCGGTCTTTCGCAGATCGGTATCGACAATGCCGCGCCATTGCCGCCTGAAATCGTGGTGAACCCGTCGACTCTCACAGAGGCGGAACGTGATGAGCGCGGGGTGACCCGAGTCCCCACCGATCTCGGCGAGATCGTGCAGAAGTTCAACTCCTCCTCGGTGGCGAGGGAAATCTTCGGGGAGTCGATCATCGAAGCGATGGTGTCCGTGAAGGGAGCTGAGCAGGAGACGTTCTCCCAGATGGACGAGGCGACAACCGTCGAGCGGCTTCGATACACCTGGAGTTGAAGGGGTTGACGCTTAGGATCGTGAGTTCTATGTTTAAGTTATTCCTTAATTAAGGAGTTGCTTACATGGACGAGCGAAGTGGTCGACTCGATTCAGTGTTCAGCGCACTGGCCGACCCGACGAGGCGTGAAATGCTCTCTCGCCTGAAGAATGGTTCGATGACCGTCGGTGAGCTGGCCGAGCCGTTCGAGATGAGTCGGCCCGCCATCTCGCAGCATCTGAAGGTGCTCGAGCAAGCCGGTCTCATCGAACGAACCGCCACCGCGCAATGGCGCACGTGCACCCTTCGCGCGGAGGGGCTCGACGACGCCAGCGCATGGGTCGACGAACACCGGCGCGGTTGGAACGAACGCTTCGACCTCCTCGACGAGCGTCTACGTGAGCTGAAGCAACGTCGACCGAAGAAGGAGAAGGACAATGAGTGACCAGAATGCCGATGCCACCGCAGAATTCACCATCACCCGGATCTTCGATGCGCCGCGTGACCTTGTCTGGCAAGCGTGGACCGATCCCGACGAGGCGGCGCGGTGGTGGCACCCCGAGGGTGTCAGCAGCCCTCGGGAGCACGTCACGATCGACCCCAGAGTTGGCGGAACGTACCGCTACCTGATGATCAACGACGAGAATGGTGCCGAGTTTCCCACCGGTGGAACCTATCTCGAGGTCGACGAGCCGAAAAAGCTAGTCTTCACCTGGGGGGATCCGGGAGATTCGGTGGACACCGCGCCTCGAATCACGGTCACGCTCGCAGATCGGGGAGACAAGACCGAGATGACATTCCATCTGGTCGGGATCCCGGGTTTCAAGGGCGACGGCAACGTCTACGACGGGTGGGAATCCGCGTTCGACGTGCTGGACAAGGTATACCGCGGCGAGTAGTCGGGAATCGGACACCGCCACCGGGGCACCGGTGATTGAATGGAGTGAACACACCATTCAATCACCGACGTGGGAGAGCCTGATGGCACCAGAGGTTGCGGTAGTTCTCGAGGGATATACCTACTTCGAATGCCCGCGCTGGCACGAGGACCGAATTTGGGTGTCGGACTTCTATACCTACCAGGTGATTTCAGCCCGTGAGGACGGGACCGACGTACGCGTCGAGGCGGAGATTCCAGGGCAGCCGTCCGGGTTGGGGTGGCTTCCGGACGGCAGATTACTGGTCGTCTCCATGCGGGACCAGAAGATTCTGCGGCGAGAATCCGATGGCGATTTGGTGGTGCACGCAGACTTGTCCGGGTACGTGAGTGCCAACGTCAACGACATGCTGGTCGACGCGCAGGGACGAGCGTACGTGGGCAACTTCGGGTTCGACCTGATGAACCTGGCCCCCGTCGAGACGGCAGATCTCCTCCGCGTCGACCCGGACGGATCGGTGCACGTCGTGGCGCGAGATCTTTACTTCCCCAACGGGATGGCTCTGGCGTCGACCGGAGATCTGCTCGTGGACGAAACGCTGGGAAATCGAATCAGTGCGTTTGCCGTCCAGCCCGACGGCTCTCTGGGCGAACGCCGTGATTGGGCGTCGTTCGGGCCGGTACCTGGTGGACCCGAGATGGAGACCACCCTCGCTGAGATCGTCGTTGCGCCCGACGGATGTTGCATCGACGGAGACGATTCGATGTGGGTGGCCGACGCACTCGGAAGTCGAATTCTCCACGTCGACCCGTCTGGCAAGACAATCGATGAAATTGCCTTCGACAGCGGCGTCTTCGCTTGCGGGCTCGGCGGTTCCGACGGTCGTACGCTGTTCGTCTGTGCCGCCCCGGACTTCAACGAACACGCTCGCAAGGTGGCAACAGAAGGAAAGCTGCTGTCGATTCGTCTGGAGCCTTTGGGCTGACATGGAATTGGTGACCTCGCTACCTGCCGACACTCCGCTGCGGCAGGTGGCTCAGCACGTCGAACGCATCGAGAACCTCGGTTTCGACACGGTGCACATCTCCGAGACCATTCGCGACCCCTTTGCCGTGGCGGCACTGGCCGTCGAGCACAGCAGTACTCTCACTGTCCGGACGTCGATGGTTGTCGCGTTTGCGCGCAGTCCCATGGTGACGGCTTTGGCTGCCTGGGATCTTGCAGGTTTCTCGGGTGGGCGATTTCAACTGGGGCTCGCAACGCAGGTGCGCGGGAACATCGTCGGGCGGTACTCGATGCCGTGGACCAATCCTGTTGCACAACTGCGCGATTACGTCAGTGCTGTACGGGAGATATTTCAAGCGTTCCAGACAGGCGGCGAACTCGACTATGCCGGCTCGCACTACACCTTCAACCGACTGCAGCCCTACTTCAATCCGGGGCCGCTCGACGTTCCAGCTCCCGAGATCTGGACCGGGGGAGTGAACTCCCGCATGTGCTCACTGGCAGGAGCCGTCGCCGACGGCTTTGTTGCTCACCCCACCAGCTCCCATCCGAAGGTGCTCGCGGAGAAGATCATTCCATCATTGACGGCAGGAGGAAGGAAGCCGCGGCTGATTGCCGTTCCGAAGACGATCACCGGCAAAGATCGTGCCGCGATACTTGCTCGACGAGAAGCGGTGCGCAGTGAACTTGCCTTTCTCTACTCCACACTGGCATATCGAACCGCGCTCGAGGTTCTCGGCTTGGCGGGAATCGGCGAGAAGCTGACTGCGATGGCACGAACGGGTGATTGGGATCGACTACCAGCGGTGCTCACGGACGATGTTCTCGACATCTTGGTCACGCAATGCACCTACGCCGAACTCCCCGGGGTGCTGAGTTCGAAATACGCGAGTCTCTGCGACGGCATTGCACTGGCAGTGCCGGCGGATCCCGCCGACGACCGCGCCTTCGCAGCGATGTGTGAGGAGATTCGAGCCGCCGCAGCGTCTGCCTCGTGACGTCCAGTCGGCGCGAACTACACTCTCGACATGGGGCGCGTCTACGAAGGCATCGATGAAAAGCTCACCACGTGGTTGCAGGCCCAACCGCTGTTCGTCGTTGCTACCGCACCGTTGTCTCCTGACGGGTTGATCAATTGCTCACCCAAAGGGGGAGTCGGATCGTTCGTGGTGCTGACATCCACCCGCGTGGCGTACCTCGATCTCACTGGCAGCGGTGTGGAAACCATCGCGCACGTGCGCGAGAACTCGCGAATAACCCTGATGTTCATGGCATTTGACGGACCACCGAAGATCGTTCGACTGCACGGTCACGGACAAGTTCTGCCCGCAGGGTCGGAACCGTTCAACGAGCTTGTCGGTAGGTTCCCCGAGCACCCGGGACTGCGGTCGATCGTCGTGGTCGATCTGACGCGCATTTCGGATTCGTGCGGATACGCAGTACCGCTGATGGACTACCAATCCGATCGTGACGTGCTCGACCGCGTAGCGGAGAAGAGGGGTCCGGAGCGGCTCATCGCCTATCGCGCCGAGAAGAACGCGAAGAGTGTGGACGGCTTACCTGGCATCGACGCGGAGTGATACAACATCGCGACGCCGTGAGAAAGAGTGTGGGGCAGGTGATTCTGACATTGCCTGCCCCACGACCTCGTTGTGCTGGTTACTTCGCCATGTCCTGAGCTGCTCGGTACGAGAAGACCATGGCCGTGCCGAGTGGAACTCCGGGGCCGGGGTAGAAGCGGCCGCTCAGTGACGCGCTCGTGTTGCCGGCGGCGTACAGGCCGTCGATGGCGCTGCCGTCAGCACGCAGGACTCGGCCGTTGACGTCGGTGACCAATCCGCCCTTGGTGCCGAGGTCACTGAGGACGATGCGGGCCGCGTAGAACGGTCCGTTCTCGATGGCCGTCAGTGCCGCATTCGCGCCGCCGTTGGGTGGGCAGAAGAACGCGTCGTACGGGTCTTCGCCGCGATGGAACTCTTCGTCGACGCCCAGTTTTGCGGCATCGTTGAACTTTTCGACAGTGCTGCGCAATGCGTCGGCCGGTAGTCCGGTCTTGGCAGCGAGTTCTTCGAGAGTGTCGGCACCGACCCACGTTCCGGCTTCGAGGTGCTTTGCGGGCGCCGTGTTCGGGATGCAGATGGCGGGCAGTCCGCCACCCTCGCGCGAGTCGAAGATCATGAACGACGGCACGGCAGAGCCGTTGTCGTCGTGAGCATCCATGGCTCGTCCGAACTGGTCGTACGGAAGCGACTCGTTGAGGTAGCGCTCACCGGCGCTGTCGACGACGAGCCCACCGCGAACGCCGACCATGAAGGCGGCGCTGCCGTCGGGCTGCTCGACGCCGGGGCAGAACCACGCCTGATCGAGCAAGGCTGTTGCGCCGCCGACAGCAATACCGGCAGAGATCGCGTCGCCGGTGTTGGCGCCGAAGGGACCCATACTCCAGATCGCCTTGCCGGGGGTGCCTGCCTGCTCACGCATCTCGGCGTTGCCTTCGATGCCGCCTGCTGCCATCAGGACACCGCGGTTCGCCTTGATTCGCTGGGTTTCGCCGCCGGATTCGACCTCGGCGCCGACAACACGGCCGTCTTCCACGATCAGGGAGGTGAGGACGGATTCGGTGCGAAGTTCTGCCTTACCGGTGCTCTGAACTGCGGCCAGCAGACGGCCGATCAGTGCGCGCCCACCGATCATCGGGCCGGGAGCATGATCCTGACCGGTGCGGTCTTGGTCCAGTTCCGGACGCACCTTGCCGGCGAGGTCACCGATGTCGGCGGGATCGAGATCTAGAGGGTTGATGGATCGTCCCGTGTCCATCCGGCCTTCGGCTTTGTAGTAGTCGGGGAACGCACGGAACTCGAATTCGATGTTCGGGTTCTGCTCGAGTAGAGCGACGACAGCGGGAGCAGTCTCGACGTAGGCGTCCTGGCGCTCGGACTCGGCGTCACCGAGCAACGCGCGCAGATAGGTGCGGGCATTCTCGGTCGAGTCGGGAAGTCCGGCGCGTTCCTGCACCTGGGTACCTGGGAGCCAGATCGAGGCGCCCGAGTAGGCGGAGGTCCCGCCGAAACGATCGGTTTTCTCGAGGACGATCGTCGTCAATCCCTGAGCAGCGGCGGTATATGCGCCGGTCAGCGCTCCGCCGCCGGAGCCGACTACCAACACGTCGCACTCGCTGGTCCAGTCCTGCATCATTGCGTCCTTACTCCAAGAGGGTGGGGTGTCCACGGAATACCGCACGGCACTGGAAGGCCATGCCAGGTCCCACTGAGCGGGCAATATGCCGAGATGGGTGGTCCAGGTGAGAGAATTAGCGCGGTCGTTCGCGGCCGGGACACATAATCGATGATGGGGGCGACGTTGCCGAGAATTGCCGAGGTCAGGGACGCTGCTGAGCCCAGTTCGGACGAGCAGCGGGCGCGCCATGTGCGGATGCTGGAAGCGGCCGCCGAATTGGGGACCGAGAAAGAACTCTCGCGGGTTCAGATGCACGAAGTTGCCAAGCGGGCAGGCGTGGCCATCGGCACTCTCTACCGTTATTTCCCTTCGAAGACGCACCTCTTCGTCGCTGTGATGGTCGAGCAGATCGATCAGATCGGCGACAGTTTCGCCAAGCATCAGGTGCAGTCGGCCAATCCGCAGGACGCCGTGTACGAGGTCCTGGTGCGCGCGACTCGCGGGTTACTGCGTCGGCCGGCCCTTTCGACTGCGATGCTGCAGTCGTCCAGTACCGCCAACGTCGCGACGGTGCCGGACGTGGGCAAGATCGATCGCGGCTTCCGGCAGATCATCCTCGATGCGGCCGGGATCGAGAACCCGACCGAGGAAGACAACACCGGGTTGCGTCTGCTGATGCAGCTGTGGTTCGGGGTCATCCAATCGTGCCTCAACGGTCGAATTTCCATCCCGGATGCGGAGTACGACATCCGCAAGGGGTGCGACCTGCTTCTGGTGAATCTCTCACGACACTGACGTGACCTCGCCCCTTCTCGGGGTGGGTTCGTCATGTCCTCAAAATTGAAATCAATTCTATTATTCGAGTCAGACTTGGTTCAAAGATGACGTTCATTCCGGCATTGCCCTGACATCAACAATAGAATACATTACAGAAAAGTTGACGGTGAGTCAGCTCACCGACCGAAAACTCCACGAAGGAGCGCACATCATGGGTCATGCAGTCATCGTCGAGGCCGCTCGGACACCGATCGGCCGTCGTCGCGGCGCCCTGGCGGGGCTGCACCCCGCCGAGATTCTGGGAGCAGCGCAACTCGGCGTTCTCGAACGGGCAGGCGTCGCACCGGAAGACATCGGGCAGATCATCGGCGGCTGTGTCACCCAGGCAGGTGAGCAGTCCAACAACGTCACGCGGCAAGCGTGGCTGCACGCCGGATTGCCGTACAGCACAGCGGCAACCACCATCGACTGCGCCTGTGGATCTGCCCAGCAGGCAGTGCATTTGATTTCCGGCCTGATTTCCTCAGGTCAGATCTCGGCCGGTATCGGCTGCGGCGTCGAGGCGATGAGCCGTGTGTTTCTGGGCCAGGCAAACGCGCCCGGTACGGGAAACCCGTACCCGGACGACTGGACCATCGACATGGGTGACCAGTTCACTTCTGCGCAGCGTATCGCCGAGAAGCGTGGCATCACACGCGCCGACGTCGACGCCTTCGGCCTGGAATCGCAGCGCCGCGCAGCCCAGGCTTGGGCCGAAGGACGCTTCGACCGTGAGATCGTGCCAGTCAAGGCTCCCGTCGTCACCAAGGAAGGTGTGCCGACCGGTGAGATCGCCACTGTCACCCGCGACGGTGGCCTGCGCGCGACGACAGCCGAGGCGCTGGCCGGACTCAAGCCGGTCATCGAAGGCCATATCCACACCGCCGGCAACTCGTCGCAGATCAGTGACGGCGCGGCTGCGGTACTGCTGATGAGCGAAGAGCGCGCACAGGAACTGGGATTGAAGCCCCGCGCGCGGATCGTCGCGTCCGGCATGGTCGGATCCGATCCCTTCTATCACCTGGACGGACCGATCGAATCCACCCAGATGGTGCTCGACAAGGCCGGAATGACTCTGAACGACATCGATCTCGTCGAAATCAACGAAGCGTTCGCCTCGGTAGTGCTCTCCTGGGCGCAGGTTCACGACGCAGATCTGTCCAAGGTCAACGTCAACGGCGGTGCGATCGCACTCGGGCATCCCGTCGGTTCGACCGGCGCTCGTCTGATCACGACCGCGCTGCACGAACTCGAGCGCTCGAACAAGTCCACGGCGCTGGTCACGATGTGCGCCGGTGGCGCTCTCTCTACCGCCACCATCATCGAACGCATCTGACCCGTACTCACACTGTCGAATTGACGAGGTAGACATGACCATTGGATTGAGTGAAGAAGATCGTGACCTCCGCGACTCCGTACGGGGCTGGGCGGCACGTCACGCAACACCCACCGCTATCCGTGAAGCGGTCGAGGCGAAGGTCGAAACTCGCCCACAACTCTGGAGCGGGCTTGCCGAGCAGGGACTTCTCGGACTACACGTGGCCGAGGAATTCGGCGGCGCTGGATACGGATTGGTCGAGCTCGCGATCGTCGTCGAGGAACTCGGGCGCTCCATGGTTCCCGGCACGTTCCTGCCGACAGTCGTGGTCAGCGCCGTTCTCAGCGACGCCGGAGTCACCGCTCCGCTGGCCGGACTGGTCGACGGCAGCACGCTCGGAGCCGTTGCACTGCAGCCGGGTTCGCTGAAGATCGCCCGCGACGGCGACACCGCCACCCTCAGTGGAACGTCCAGCCAGATTCTCGGTGGCCATGTCGGCGACGTGTTCCTCCTCGCGACGGACAGCGGATTCGTTCTGCTCGGACGTGACCGCCTCGAGGTCACGGACTTGGCCAGCTACGACGTCGTACGTCGTAACTCCGAGATCACCGTCGACGGACTGGTCCTCGCTGATTCCGAGATCCTCACCATCGATACGCAGCGTGTACTCGACATTGCCGCAACACTGTTCGCGGCCGAGGCATCAGGCTTGGCCGACTGGGCCGTCACGACCTCGGCCGACTACGCGAAGGTGCGTCAGCAGTTCGGTCGCCCGATCGGCCAGTTCCAGGGCGTCAAGCACAAGGCCGCTCGGATGCTCGCTCTTGCCGAGCAGGCGCGCGTCTGCGCGTGGGACGCTGCGCGCGCACTGACGCCCGCCAACGGCGTCGGTGCCGAAGAGGCTTCTCTCGCAGCAGCCGTCGCCGGAGCCACGGCCCTCGAAGCAGGCTTCTCCGTCACGCGTGACTGCATCCAGGTGCTCGGCGGAATCGGCTACACGTGGGAGCACGACGCGCACCTGTGCCTGCGCCGCGCGCAGTCCCTGCGAATTCTGCTGGGTTCCACGGCATCCTGGCGTCGTCGCGTTGCCGAGCTGACCATTGCCGGCACCCGTCGCGTGCTCAGCATCGAGTTGCCGCCCGAGGCCGAGGCGGTCCGCGCCGACGTTCGCGCCGAGCTCGGTCCTGCGCTCGAACTCGAAGGTGCCGCGCAGAAGACGTACCTCGCGGAAAAGGGCTACACCGCACCGCACTTCACGGCTCCGTGGGGCAAGTCCGCCGATGCCGTCAGCCAGCTGGTCATCGCCGAAGAACTGCGCGCTGCGAAGATCAAGCCGCACGACATGATCATCGGCAACTGGGTCATCCCGACGCTCATCGCGCACGGCAACGAAGAGCAGCTCGCCAAGTTCGTCCCGCCGTCACTGCGCGGCGATATCGTCTGGTGCCAGCTCTTCTCCGAGCCCGGCGCAGGTTCCGACCTCGCGGCTCTGAGCACCAAGGCCACCAAGGTCGACGGTGGCTGGAAGTTGCAGGGCCAGAAGGTGTGGACGTCGATGGCACGCGACGCACACTGGGGAATCTGCCTCGCGCGCACCGACGCCGACGCCCCCAAGCACAAGGGCCTGTCCTACTTCCTGATCGACATCAAGAACAGCGGCCTCGACATTCGCCCGCTTCGCGAGATCACCGGTGAAGCACTGTTCAACGAAGTCTTCTTCGACGACGTCTTCGTCCCCGACGAGTGCCTGGTCGGCGAGCCGGGGGACGGCTGGAAGCTCGCTCGCACCACACTGGCCAACGAGCGTGTCTCGCTGTCCAACGACTCGTCTCTCGGATCGGGTGGTGAGGCTCTTCTGAGTCTGGTCGACGGACTACCCGGTGGCATCGACGACGAGCAGCTGACGGTGCTCGGAAAGGTGCTGTGCGACGCGCAGTCCGGCGGTCTGCTCGGTCTGCGCACCACGCTGCGCTCGCTCACCGGCGCGCAGCCGGGGGCCGAATCCTCGGTGGCGAAGTTGATCGGTGTCGAGCACATCCAGCAGGTCTGGGATGTGGCAATGGAGTGGGCCGGGCCGAGTTCACTTCTGGGCGAACAGCATCGGATGTCTGCAACCCAGATGTTCTTGAACTCGCAGTGCATGTCCATCGCGGGTGGTACAACCAATGTTCAGCTCAACATCATCGGTGAGCGAATCCTGGGTCTGCCTCGCGACCCCGAACCGGGAAAGTGACCTGCACATGAGCAATCGCACCTTCGTCATCGGCGTGGGCATGACCAAGTTCGAGAAGATCGAGACCCGCGACTGGGAATACCCGGACATGGTGACCGAAGCCGTCTCGAATGCACTCACCGATGCCGGGATCAGCTACGACCAGATCCAGCGTGCTGCAGTCGGTTACGTGTTCAACGCGTCGACAGCAGGCCAGCGTGCCCTGTACGAAACGGGTCTGTCCGGTATCCCGATCTTCAACGTCAACAATAACTGCGCCACCGGCTCGACGGCACTGATGATGGCGCGCGAGTGGGTACAGGCCGGACAAGCGGACTGCGCACTGGCCGTCGGCTTCGAAAAGATGACCAAAACGGCGCTGACCGGAACCGGTGAGATGCCCAAGGTCACCACTTTGGATTCGCAGCTGAAGATCATGGTCGAGGACTACGGCTTCGCCCGATCGCCCATGACCGCTCAGTTGTTCGGTAATGCCGCCGTCGAGCACATGAAGAAGTACGGCACTACGGTCGAGCAGATTGCAGCCGTGGCGGTCAAGAACCACAAGCACTCGGTCAACAATCCGTATGCGCAGTTCCGTGACGAGTACACCCTCGAACAGGTGCTCGGCGACAAGATGATTCACGAGCCGCTGACGCGCTCGCAGTGTTCACCGACTTCGGACGGTGCCGGTGCTGCCGTCGTCGTGAGTGAGAAGTTCGTCCGTGAGCACGGACTCGAGGACCGTGCGATCGAGATCGTCGCTCAGGCCATGACCACCGACACCTCGGCAGCGTTTGCCGAGAAGTCGATGATCGACGTAGTCGGCGCGCCGATGACGGCTGCGGCCGCCGAGCAGGTCTTTGCCGAAGCCGGCATCAGCATCGACGACGTCGATGTCATCGAACTGCACGACTGCTTCGCGATCAACGAGATCATCACCTACGAAGGTCTCGGAATGTGTGGCGCCGGTGAAGGCGGAAACCTCGTCGAATCCGGTGCCACTACGTACGGCGGCCAGTGGGTCGTCAACCCGTCTGGCGGTCTGATCTCGAAGGGCCACCCGCTGGGTGCCACCGGGCTGGCACAGTGCGCCGAACTGACGTGGCAGCTTCGCGGGACCGCAGACGCTCGCCAGGTCGAAGGCGCACGAATCGGATTGCAGCACAACCTCGGACTGGGCGGCGCGTGCGTCGTGACCGTCTACCGAGCCGGAACTTTGGAGAACTGATGGCTATCGATCTCGAGGTGGCATTGTCCGCCGAACCGACTGTGCGCGAAGCGTCGTGGACGGACCGCGACGTCATGCTCTACCAGTTGGGGCTCGGCGCCGGCGTGAACGCTCTGGATCCCGCCGAGCTCACCTGGGTGTACGAAAATGGTCTGAAAGTGCTCCCGACCTTTGCAATGGTTGCAGGCCAGGGAGTTTCGGCGGGTGTACTGCCCGCAGCGTCGATGAGTATGCCGGGAATCGACATCGACCTGCGCAAGATTTTGCACGGTGGGCAGTCGCTGACACTTCACGCGCCGATCCCGTCGACGGGTGCTGCTCGTATTTCCACTCGCATCGCTGACGTGTGGGACAAGGGCAAGGCTGCCGTCATCGTGCTCGAGACGGCGGCCGAGGACCTTGACGGGAATCCGTTGTGGACCACCGGAATGCAGATCTGGGCCCGCGGCGAAGGTGGCTTCGGCGGCAGCGCCGGTCCCGAAGTTGTTGCCGGGGTGCCTGACCGGGCGCCCGACAAGGTACTGACGTCGAGCACGAGTACCTCACAAGCTCTGGTGTACCGACTCAGTGGAGACATGAACCCGCTGCACGCTGATCCCTCCTTCGCGAAGATGGCGGGATTCGACGCTCCGATTCTGCACGGTCTGGCGTCGTACGGCATCGTCTGCAAGGCGGTGGTCGACGGAATTCTCGACGGAGATCCGACGCGGGTGAAGAACTACTCGGTGCGGTTCGCCGGTTCGCTGTTCCCCGGCGAATCCATCACCACATCGGTATGGCAGGACGGCAACACACTGACCTTGGCGGCGACGTGCCCCGAGCGCGAGAACTCCCCGGTTCTCACACACGCAACAATGGAGATCAACTGATGGACCTCGGCACGCACCCCACGGCAGCCACACACCCGGGCGGCACGGTTTTGACGTCGCCGCCGCAGGACGCCCCGGTCGACCGGGCCACGGCAGCAGCGCGTCGCGTTGTCGACGCGATGCTGCGCACCGACCGCGGAAACGCCAATCTGGATCGGGTTGCGGAGGAGCTAAACAGCATTGCCGAGCACCTCGAGCAGCACTCGCCCGAGGTGGCCGAGCGCTTGATCGACATGTGGAACGGTGAGGGCGTGACTCGTCACGATCCGGTGACCGGCCCCGAGAATGCCATTGCGCCGCCGCTGGTTTTGGAAGGGCTCGCTGACGGGTCGGTGCAGGGAGTGGTCACGTTGACGCTGCCGTACCAGGGCCCTCCCGGCCACGTACACGGCGGTGTTTCGGCTCTGCTGCTCGATCACGTTCTCGGTGTGGCCAATGCCTGGGGTGGAACTTCAGGCATGACAGCACAATTGAGCACTCGGTACCATCGCCCGACTCCGCTGTTCGAGCCCCTCACGATCAGCGGCAAATTCCTTTCCAAGGACGGCCGCAAGATTCACACCGTCGGTGAGATCAAGACTGCGGACGGCGAATTGTGTGTGTCGGTAGAGGGATTGTTCATCGACAAGACCGTGCCGCGCCCCAGGTAGGGGTCTGACGAAGGAGGGCCCAGTGGGCAAGCTCGACGGACGTGTAGCAGTGGTCACCGGTGCCGGTATGGGCATCGGGCGCGGAGTGGCAGGCGCGTTCGCGCGTGAAGGCGCGTCGGTGTTGGTTGCCGAGATCGACGAGGCAGCGGGCCTCGAAACCACCCAGTGGTTGCGGGACGAATGGGGTGCGGAGGCGGAATTCGTCCGGACCGACGTCACCGACAAAGCTCAGGTTGTTGCCATGGTCGACAAGTCCGTCGAGCGGTTCGGACGCCTCGACATCCTGGTCAACAATGCTTGGCGGACTTTCGGTTTCGCTCGGCTCGAGAAGATGACCGACGAGCAATTGCGCGGCGGTTTCGACATGGCAGTGATGGCCGCTTTCTGGGCCATGCAGGCTGCGTTGCCGGAACTCGAGCGTCACGGCACCGGCCGCGTGATCAACATGTGCAGCCTCAACGGCGTGAATGCTCACATGTACTCGGTGCAGTACAACGCGGCCAAGGAAGCATTGCGAACACTGACTCGCACTGCTGCCCGCGAGTGGGCTCCCAAGCACGTGAACTGCAACGTCATCTGTCCCGGTGCGCAGAGTGCGGCGTACAAGCGTGTCGCCGAAGCCAATCCGGAAAACGTGGCAGTGATGGCCGCCCAGAACCCGATGGGGCGGATCGGCGATCCCCTCGACGACATCGGCCCCGTTGCGGCCTTCCTGGCGAGCGACGACAGCCGTTACGTCACCGGCAACACTCTCTTCGTCGACGGTGGTGGGCACATCAACGGTGTGCAGTGGGCGCCGACCGTCGACTGATCGGCAGTAATTCGGCTCGAGAATCCGGCGTCTATTTGGCCGTGAATCCCGCATCGACCGGCAACGCGATACCTGTGACGTATCGAGCCTGATCCGAGACCAACCAGGCTATCGCGTTGCTGACGTCGGAGGCTTCGATCAGCCCGACGTCCAAGAGATTGCCGACGTCTGCTCCGCTCGATGCGGGGGAGTCTGCGAACAATTTCGCGACGGCATCGTTGACGACCATCGGTGTATTCGCTCCCGCCGGATGCACGGAGTTGACACGAATGTTGTGGGGAGCAAGCCAGTGCGCCCACGTGCGCCCCAACCCGACGATGGCGTGTTTACTCGCGCAGTAGCCGTCGGATCCGCCGGTTCCATCACCTCCGCGGCCGACAAGTCCCAGTGTTGATCCGGTCAGGACTATTGCGCCGCCTGTCCCTTGCTCGATCATCGCGGGCGCTGCGGCCTGGACGGTATTCCAGACGCCGAAAAGATTGACCTCCATCTGGTCGCGGAAGGCGCGGGCATCGTCGATGTCCGGGGACATCATGCCGATACCGGCGTTGGCCAGGACGATGTCGAGGCCGCCCAACACTGCGATACCTTCGGCCACTGCGGCTCCCAGCGCGGGTAAATCGCGAACGTCGACTTCTCGCGCGACGACATTTCGCCCGACCGCCTCGATCATTGCCGTTGTCTGCCTCAAATCCTCGGCGGTACCCATCGGGTAGGCCACCGATTCGATCTGGCGGCAGATGTCGAGTGCAATGATGTCCGCACCCTCCTGCGCCAATCGCACGGCATGGCTTCGGCCCTGACCTCGGGCGGCTCCGGTGATCAGTGCGGTTTTGCCTTCCAACTGTCCGGGCATGGGGGCTCCGTCCGTCGTGAATCATGAGTACTCGGTCATGAGTACTGACTCGAGGGGACGGCGAAACTCGTCGCCGGCGACGTAGTCTGAGTTCAGATACAGCGGGAACTCGCTTCGGAAGAGAAGAGGCTCGGTATGTCCGATTGGGAGAAGAAGTTCGAAGCTGAAGCCAAGGGCCTCCTGGCAGAGGTTGAAGAAGAGCTGACCGTCCTCGAAGGTGTCGACACCATCGATCCGTTTGGTGAAGACGATCCTCCAGCGGGAGATGACGACACCAAGCCTGCCTCGGACTGACCCCTGCGACACGTCGACCTGACCCCTGCGACACGTCGACGCGCCTCGACGCCGCTCGGTATCTCAGAACGGTGGTGGGTCGTCCCCGTAGTCGATGGGTTCTCGGTGGGCTCGCGGTGATTTCCGCCGCTTGCATTGAACGTGCTCCTCAGCTCGTTTCTGAATCCGTCGGCGTTGACGATTGCGTTCGGACTGGATACGGGCGGCCTTGTTCTCCGCCTGGGTCCGCCGATCTCGACCGCACTGCGGCGGTATCGGGCCGTGCGGCCCGGCCATCAACCCTGCGGGGCGTGTTCGGTAGCAATGCCCAGTCGGCGATGTCAGCGACATGGTCCGATCCTGGTTCGACGCGAATTGCCACCGGTCGGAATGCTTGAGGCGATGGTGGTTGCGGCAGAACGCACTCATATTCGATTCGACTGTCTTGCCGCCGCGTTCGGGGTCGCCATGATGGAACGGTTCATTGTGGTCCAGATCGGAATTCCAGGCCGGGACATCACAATGCAGCCATTGGCAGCTGCCCGCGATGATCCGCAACCAGGTATCGAGAACTGAACCAGGCCGGTAGACGTACGCCGAACCGGGCACCGATTCGGTGGCGGTATCAGCGGGTACTCGGACGTTTCGAATTACGGCGTCTTGGGCGATGTCGCGAGCATGCTCAGCGCTGATCACCCCGTACCCGTCGAGGTGAGCGGGCTCGCCGCCTCCGCGCAGAGTGGAATCAGTCATCACGACGTGAACCACGGGCCGACGAACGACAACACCACCGCTACGATCCTGCGGGCAATCAGCTCGGCCACAGTTGCACGGCAAGAACGGTGATCCGTTGGTCAACTCGAAGAGCGCGTCGGCTCGTCGCTGCTCGTATGTTCGAGAGTCGTTTCGGCATACCGACATTGCCAACTCGCGTAGTCGGCCGTCGAATGCCCGAGCCTGCTCTGCCGGAATGCTGCCCAAGATCTTTGCCATCCCGTCCTCGGCAGCGCTGACCCCGACGAACCGATCGGTGAGAGCACGGCGTCGACGTTCTCGCATACCTTCCGGGTCCACCATCGCCACGATCCGATCGATCGCCGCTGTCAGTCGCCTTCCCGTCAAGCCCGTTCCGCCGGCTACTGGTGGGGCGAGAACCTGCTCGAGCAGTAGTCGTTCCACTTCGTCGATCAATTCGTCTTTCACGTTCGCGGTCGCGGAATCGATCAAACCAACTCGGTACAGATCCAACTCGCCACGCGCCATCGCCGCTCGAGTGCGATGCAAACGAGTCTTCAACGAGAACCCCAACCCGATCAGCTTGCCGGCAGCCGCGCGGCCCATCGTCAGTGACGCACCGACTTCCGATTCAGCCAACTCGTGTGCGGTCGACGACCACGCACCACTGGCGGCATGCTCTGAGCTTCGCCGCGAAAAGAACTCGGCAATCACAGCGAGCTTGCGTTCGACCAGCATCGCCTCACATGCGTGCAGATCTGTCATGAGATCAACCAGCGCACAATCAGTTTCGGTACCGGTCAGCTGCGCTGAGATACCGAAGAGCTCTGTTGTCGGGTTGAACATGCATCCATTCTATTCGAATGTGTGTTCGATATGAACTGAATTCTCAAATCAGTCGGAATAGTCCGAGTTTTCTGATTCTCAGCGAATTTCCAAGGCCTGTCGTAGTGCGCTCAGAGGATCCGAGGCGTCACGACGCCCACGCGGACCAGGCCCTTCTGGGTTGACGAAGCGGCCCTCGTCCGAGCGAGTCCACTCTCGTACGGCCCATCGCTCCTTGATCGCCCAGCGACCGTTGCGACGCTCCATGTGGTCGATGAATCGCGCACCGCTGGTGAAGTTGATCATCCCGATGCCTTCGGGCCCACCCCAGTGTGTGGACATCGAATACGCCTCGCTGATCGCGTGGTCGCCGTGCAGTTCGACCAGATGGTTGCCGATGTGATGCATCGTGCCGCCGATCGCCGAGAGTTTTGGTGTCACCCAGGCGATGTACTGGTCGATGTTGCCGTCGAATCCGGTGTGATGGTCGATCGCATCCGGGTGGTAGGCGCTGCGGACGAGATCGAAGTCGAGGCGGTCGATGCCACGGCAGTACGTCAGAACCACCTCACGGATTGCCTGCTTGTCGATGAGATCTTGCAGTGCCCGGTCCATGTCACGCCTCCTTGATGCTGGTCATCCAGTCGAGTAGTTCTGGTAGTTCTTCGGCGGCGCAATCGAATACGGCGGGTCGGAGAACGACGACGGACGCGCCGCGGGCGAACCAGTCCCGGGCCTTGTCTGCGGTTGCCGAGAGGTCGACGGACCCGTTGTCGCGTCGAACCGGCGCCGCAGACACTTGCACGCGCGCCGACTCCGGGTCACGTTGGTGAGCTTCGAACGTGTTGCGCAACAGTGCAACACTGTCGGTGAACGTTCCCAGATCGGTCGGGTTCACGGTCCAGCCGTCTGCGACGCGTGCGATGCGGTCGAAGTTCCGCCGGCTTGGTCCGAAACCGAAGAGCACCGGTATTCGGGGTTGGATCGGCAGCGGGAGGCTGTGGTAGTTCTCGAAAGCGAAGTCGCGCCCCTGGAAGGTGGCCGGTGCATTGGTCCACAGTTCGCGGCAGGCTGCGACGGTCTCCTCCATGCGCCCGAATCGCGCGTCGAAAGGCATGTTGGTGGCGGTGTATTCAGCTTCTTGCCATCCAACGCCGAAACCCATGACAGTTCGACCTTCGGACAATGAGTCGAGAGTGGCAACCTGCTTTGCAAGCAGGGCCGCCGGGCGAACAGTGGCGATCAGAACCGATACTCCGAGGCGAGCTCGTTCCGTCACCGCGGCGATCGAAGACAGAAATGAAATCGGTTCGTACCAAGGGTGATCCAACGGGAACAGGAAGTTGTGTTCGACTACCCGCTGGGCGTGAGCGTCGGCATTGAACCCGAGGTGGTCGCCGGTGCAGATCAGATCGATCCCGGCACTGTCAGCACGCGCGGCGAAGTCCAGGACCGGGCGGACCTTGCCGTCGAACAGGGCCTCGAGACCCAAAACGTTGACACCGATTTCCACAGTCGTTCCTCTACAGTGCCCGCTTGGCATGAGCGGACATGTCGCCCATGTTGTCCAAACAGAAGAGCCTCGAGCTGAACTGCCACGACCCGTCGATGCACGTGAAGCGATCGAAGTAGCGCCCCGACAAAATAGGTTGCAGGGCAAGATCTTCGGTACCTTGTATGACCGTTACGTACGAGAGCGCCGTCGCTGATTCACCGTCGACCGAGATTCGCGTGTTGGTCAGCAGATGTTTGGTGCGTGGAACCGGCGGATCTCCGTACATCCGAATGAAGCCGCTGCAGGCTGCGAACACTGCGTCGGCGTCGGACGAAATGAGAGTGGTGGCAACCCCGTCCGGTCCGCACTGCCCGTAGTCGGACTGGGCGAACAATGCAGCGACTTCACCCAATCTGCCCTGATCGATCAAATGCGTGTACTCACAGAGCAGGTCACGGATCGCAGACTCGGCGACGATCCGTGACAGCTCCGCGGTCATACGGTGATCTCGCGCCGAACCATCTTGCCGGTTGCGTTGCGAGGCAACAGATCACTGGTGATGCGCCACTTCGACGGCACCTTGAAGTAGGAAAGTCGCTCGGCGGCGTAGTCGCGCAGCTCCGCCTCCGTGGTGGCAGCCCCGGGACGCAGTACAACCACGGCGGACACTTCCTGGCCGAGGTCGGGGTGCGGCATGCCGATGACAGCGCACTCGATCACGTCGGGGTGTTCGTCGAGCGTCTGCTCGATCTCGGTGGGGTAGACGTTCTCGCCACCACGCAGGATCAGGTCGGAACGACGACCGGTGAGACGGAGACGTCCGTTCTCGATGACGCCGAAATCGCCGGTGCGGAGCCAGCGTCCCGGTGCAATTGCAGACTCGGTCGCCTCGTCGTTCTCCCAGTATCCGAGCATGACGAACGGGCTGCGCACGCACACTTCACCTTCGATGCCGTCCGGCAGCCACTCGCCGAAGGGATCGCGAATCTCCATCGAGACGGTGATGATCGGACGTCCGAGAGTACCTGGGAACTCTTCGAGTTCGGCGCCGACGGCGACCGCAATTGCGGTGCTGCATTCGGTGAGGCCGTAACTGTCGACCAGAGCGTTGCGTGCGAACGGCACCTGCTCCTTGAGGCGTTCCTTGAACGCGGGCGACGACGGCGCGGACGCCAGCGAGAATGCAGTCAACGAAGAGACGTCGTACTTGGCGATGTTGCCGTGTTCGAGTAGCCGCGATGCCATCGTGGGGACAGCACCCCAGTTGGTGACGCGCTCGCGTTCGACCAACCCGAGCACCTTGTCGACGTCGAAGCCGCCCTCGGTCAGGATGACGGCGCTGCCTGTCGCGAGACGGGGGACCACCAGATTGTGCAGGCTGGCGATGTGGAAGAGCGGGGAGGTGAGTAGATAACGCAATGGGCTCGGCTTGGAAGCGTCGTACTCACGGCCGGTGAATGCAGCGCCGATCGCGTCGCTGTATTTGTGGTAGTCGACGACGGCCATCACGTTGCGGTGCGAGTGGAGTGCGCCCTTGGGGCGGCCACTGGTACCGCTGGTGAACAGGATGACGGCGGGGTCGTCCTCGTCGATGTCGGTGCTCGGCACGTCGGAGCCTGCATATTCCGCGATGAGCGCGGGCAGATCCTCTTCCATGGTGAGGACCGTGATGTCTGCCGGCAGTTCGGGGAGGGCGGCGCCGCGCTTGGCGTCCACGACCAGAACCTTCGGGCGTGAGAGCTCGATCCCGTGGGTGACCTCGCGCGGAACCCACCAACCGTTGAGACCGACAGCGATCGCGCCGAGCGCCTGCGTCGCGAAGAACGTCATGACCCATTCGGGAGTGTTGGCAGCGAGGATGCCCACACGGTCGCCCTTGCGGACTCCGTACTTGTCCCGCAGAGCAGTTGCCAGCGCGGCGACGGAATCAGCGTGCTCGGTGAACGAGATTCGACGATCGCTGGTGACGAGATAGTCGCCGTCGCCCCAGGCGCGAGATGCCGAGATGAGTTCACCGATGGCGTGACCACGGTTCTTCATCACGGGCATGACGGTGCCGAGAACCTCTTCTTCGACGATCTCGAATGGCCCACCTGGACCGGTGAGGCGTGAGACCGCCTGGTCCAGAAGCAACTGCGGATCTGCGGGGGCAGTCATGGAATGGCCTTTCGTATTGTGGCGCTTTTCACGTCACAAAATCTCACGAGAAAATCATATCTGTGGCGGCGGTTACCACTGAGCGAGACTGGGACGGTTCCGGCATTGAGGCGTCGATACGTTCGAGTCGTATCGCAGTTGGAGTAATCGACATTCCGATATCGACTAGGACACAGGACACGATGACGAACACCGCCACCGAAGCATCTTCGAATGCAGCTCTTGCAGCTCCTCAGCGCGAGGACGTCGCGCAGATGTTGATCGACCGTCTCGGTGATCAGCACCTGGGTCTGCGGACGCGGACGCAGGACTGGAGCTGGGACGAGGTGGTGCGCGAGAGCGCGGCGCGCGGCTCGCTTGCGAAGTCGCTTCGCGCGCCTGGACCGTTTCACATCGGAGTACTTCTGGAGAACGATCCCGAGTTCCTGTTCTGGCTCGGCGGCGCGGCCCTGACCGGGGCCACGATCGTCGGCATCAATCCGACCAGGCGTGGAGCTGAACTCGAGGCTGAGGTTCGGTACGTCGACTGCCAGCTGATCGTCACCGACAAAGCGGGCTACGAGAAGTTGTCCGGCCTTGACCTCGGACTGACCGAAGATCGTTTTGTTCTGGTCGACGACGCGTCATACCCGGACAAGATTTCCGCTCACCAGGTCGAGTCGCCTCAGGTCGACCTCGGCGTCGACGCGTCGACGCTGTTCTTGCTTCTCTTCACCTCGGGCACCACCGGAATGTCCAAGGCAGTGCGGTGCAGCCAGGGGCGTCTGACGCGGTTGGCCTACGCGAACTGCGCCAAGTACGACATCGACCGCGACGACGTCTGCTATTGCTGCATGCCGCTCTTCCACGGCAACGCGTTGATGGCTCTGTGGGCGCCGGCCCTTTCGCAGGGAGCTACGGTCTGCCTCGTTCGTAAGTTCACCGCCTCGGGATTCATGCCGGACGTTCGGTTCTACGGCGCAACATATTTCACCTACGTCGGTAAGGCTTTGGGGTATCTCATGGCGACGCCGGAACTGCCCGACGACATCGAGAACACCCTCACGCACGGCTTCGGGACCGAGGCGTCGCCGGGGGACAAGGCAGAGTTCATCCGTCGTTTCGGTGCGCAGCTTTTCGAGGGATACGGTTCGAGTGAAGGTGCCGGTTCGGTCGTGCTCGATCCGAACCAACCTGCCGGCGCGCTTGGCCGTCCCGCGAGCGAGAACATCGTCATCGTCGATCCCGATACCCGCGAAGAGCGACCCCGCGCAATTCTCGACGAGCACGGTCACGTGCTGAACCCCGACGAATCCATCGGCGAGATGGTCGACAAGGCCGGATCGAAGAAATTCGAGGGGTACTACAAGAACGAAGACGCAATTGCCGAGAAGATTCGCCACGGTTGGTACTGGACAGGCGATCTCGGCTACGTCGACGAGGCCGGGTTCATCTACTTCGCCGGACGTAAGGGTGACTGGATCCGCGTCGACGGTGAGAACACCTCGGCTTTGATGATCGAGCACATCTTGCGTCGGCACCCCAAAGTGATTGCCACGGGCGTCTTCGCGGTACCGGATCCGCGTTCGGGCGATCAGGTGATGGCAGCTGTCGAGGTCGCCGACTTTGCCGATTTCGATCCGGCCGAGTTCGCTGCCTACCTTGCCGCGCAGGCGGATTTGGGTACCAAGGCAGCGCCGCGATTTGTTCGTGTTTCGACTGATCTGCCCGTCACGGGCTCCAACAAGGTACTCAAACGTGAACTTCAAGCCGACCGCTGGCGGACCGACGAACCAGTGTTCCACTGGGTGGGCCGCGGTACTCCCGAATACACGTTGATGACCGAAGCTGACGTGGTGGACCTGGAGAAGGAGTTCGAGACGCACGGCCGCACGCGGTTCCTATGACACGGCCGCACGCGGTTCCTATGAGTGGTGTTGCGCTGGTTACCGGCGCTTCCCGAGGGATCGGCCGTGAGTGCGCGCTGGCATTCGCGCGCGCCGGATTCGACGTTGCAATCACTGCTCGCACCGTTCGTGAAGGCGAAGGGCGGGCGGCCCCGCGAACGAGGCAGGGGGAGCAGGTCATTCCGGTACCCGGCAGTCTGGAGACGACGGTTGCCGAGATCGAGTCCTTCGGTGTGCGCGCATTGGCCGTTCCGATGAACCTGCTCGATCTGGCCTCCGTCCGCGGCGCCGGTGAACGGGTGCTGGCGGAGTGGGGACATGTCGACGTTTTGGTGAACAACGCCTACGCACAGACGGTCGGAAACATGGACCGGGTGCTCGACATCGAGATCGACGACGCCCAGGCGATGGCGATCGGCAACTATCTGCACCAGCTCGCGTTGATTCAGGTGATACTGCCGTCGATGATCAAGAGCGGCAACGGGGTGGTCGTCAACCTCGCATCTGGTTCGGCGACCCTGGATCCGCCTGCGCCTCCCGGCGAGGGTGGTTGGGGTTTGTCGTACGCCGCGTCGAAGGCGTCGTTCGGACGTATCGCCGGAGCGATCAACTCGGAGTACCGAGGCGCCGGAATCAAAGCGTTCAACCTGAGTCCGGGATTTGTCATCACGGAATCAGGGAAAGCCCGTGGTGGCGCGGACGCGATAGTGGAAGCCGGATTTGCGGCCACACCGGCATCCGTGCCCGCCGCTGCTGCGGTGTGGCTTGCAACAGATCCGGATGCGGACCGGTTCCTCGGTCGCGTCGTGGACGGTCCGAAATTGATGGCGACACTGGAGGAAACGGTATGAAGCTCGGCGTAGTTGTTCCGGTCGAATTGGGTCGAAGTGGAGATCCCGACTGGATTCTGCAATTCGCCCGTGCGGCTGAATCGTTGGGTTTCGACGAGATCTCGGCCGTGGAGCACTCGGTGGTCATCGCGGATACGGCGAGCGAATACCCGTACTCTCCGACCGGAAAATCTCACCTACCCGATGACTGTGACATCCCGGATCCACTGGAACTACTGTCATTTGTTGCCGGCGCCACAACGACTTTGGGTCTGTCCACCGGAGTTCTGGTGCTTCCCAACCACAATCCGGTAGTGCTTGCCAAGCGCTTGGCGACGCTGGATCGACTTTCGGGTGGGCGATTGCGCATCTGTCTCGGTCTGGGCTGGATGAAAGAAGAGATCGAAGCGTGCGGCGGTGACTTCGAGCGCCGCGGCAAGGTAGCCGATGAGGCCATCGCGGTGATGCGTTCACTCTGGGAGGGCAAGGAAGCAGTCGATTTCGACGGCGATTACTTCTCGTTCAAGGGTGCGTACAGCTGGCCGAAGCCGCACCGCGAATCCGGAGTTCCGCTCTACATCGGTGGACACAGTCTCGCTGCTGCTAGGCGAGCAGGCCGGTTGGGTGATGGTTTCCAGCCGCTGGGACTGGCCGGTGAAGATCTCGACAAGGCTGTAGCGGCGATGAAAGCGGCTGCGGTGAAGGCAGATCGAGATCCTGCCGACGTATCGCTGGTACTCGGTGCGACACTGCCCAGACTCGACGAAGCGAAACTCGAGTGGGCACGCGGGTTGGGAGCCGATCGAATCGTGTTGTCCGCGAGCCGTCGTGGCACGTCGTTGGAATTGATCATCGACGAAATGGCTGAATGCTCGAAGCGGCTGGGGCTCGGCGCGTAGTCCTTTCTCTGATCAGGGATGCGCCAGCCCGTTCAGGACCATCGCGCCGACGAAGGCAGCGTTGTCGGCTGGGCTGTCCGATCGGCGGGTGAAGCACCTCAGTAGGAGGGTGTTGGTGATGCCTGCGGCGATGTCCATCGGAGCACTGATGGTCGACATCGCTCCGTTGTCCTGGCCGCGCTGCACAATCGGCGCGATGATCGAGGGAATGTTGAGTTTCTCTTTGAGCGAGAGCAGGCTCTCGGGCTCGCCGTAGGTGTCGTGGGCAACGGCAACCAGCAGTGCATCCATGAACTCGGTTTCGTCAGAGGCTAGTTGTGCGCAGCGGAGTAGGAAGTTCTCGATGATCGCGACGTCACCGAGACCGATCAGGATGTCGTCGGCAACGGTTTCTCGCAGTGAGTCCACGCGACTCTGAAGGGCTGCCACCAAGATGTGGGGCTTGGTGGGAAACAGTTTGTTGGCGGCGGCGCGGGGAACTGCCGCCGTGTCGGCGATGTCGTTGATCTGCGTCATGAAGTATCCGCGCTTGCCGAATTCGCTACGCGCAGCGGAGAGAAACGCCGCTCGCGGATCACGCGGCAGTGGACGCGGCTCGGCGGGCTGATCGATGGGACCGACAACGTCATCGAGGTGTTGGTGAAGGCCAGACATGTCGACGACGGCGCCCAGTATCGCGAGCAGTGCGTCGGACATGATGTCGGGTGAGACGGAGCGGGAATCGATGCGGCTACGAATGCGGAAGCCGTCGATCACCGCGTTGACCGTGACAGCGAAGGTCTTGGTGGTGAACGGCCTTCGGAGTGTTGCGTCGGTTTTCTCGAAAAGGGCCTCGTAGGCCGCGGATACGAGCTCGTCGCGTCGACGATATTCGTTTTCCAGAGCAGTGGAGGTTCGCCGGTGTGAGCCCGCAAAAATGTGTGAGAGAAGGCTTCTTGCAGTCGACGCGTCGTTGACGATTGCGTCGAATGCCTCTTTGACGAGAGTGGTGACCGTCGGACGAAGCGCGTCGTCGTTTGCGGCCAGCTGTGCACGCACGGTCTGCTTCACTTTGTCTGCGCTGTGCAAGGTCGATTCGGTGAGGCTGGTGATCACGGCCTCGATGAATTCGGATTTGGTGCGGAACTTGCGAAAGAACGTGGCCTGCGACGCACCGGCTTGGTTGACGACCTGTTCGCTCCGAAGTCCGCGTTCGAGAATGTCTCGAGGGGCCTCGACGAGAGACGTCACGCCGGCATCGACGAATTGCATGGTGGAGGCGTCGCGGTCAGTCATCGCCGGTCCTTCGGTCGTTCGACAGTCTCTCCCGCACATAACGGGCAAACAAGACTCTACCGAGGTCAAGGCCCACTCGAGTGGTGTTCTGAGAGTGTTCACTCTCGCTCGAGAGTTATCTCAGTCAACAAACGGAGTGACCCTGCGACCATGCTCCGTTTCCATGGGAGTTCGACCGCGCGAAAAGCCTGGAAGTTAGGGACACCACCGATGAAGACTGCTGACTCACCCAGCCTCAGTAGACGTGAAGTACAGGTGCTGTTGACCTGGATTCGCTGCGACTCGAAAGCCGAAGTCTCCCGTGAGTTGTACATCGCGGAGGGGACGGTGAATACGCATCTCGCGCGTATTCGAGGGAAGTACGACGAAGTGGGCCGGACAGCCCCGACGAAGATGGCGCTGCTTGCACGGGCCCTTCAGGACGGGCTGATCGGTATCGACGAACTCTGATCGAAGCGCGAGCGATCGGGTGCGTCGATCCGGGAAGTCAGTCGAGGGCGGTGGCGTCGGTTGTCGGCGTCTTGGTGCCGGGAGTCGCTTCGATGTCGAGAACGACCTGGCTGTCGGTGGCTTCTTCGGGGAAGACGTACCGACGCATGGCCCACCAGCGGAAGGCCGTCGCCAGCAGGGTCCCGATGATCGATCCGCTGATGAAGTCCGCGAAGTTCTCCATCAACACCGACACCTCGGGTTGACGCAGGTGGAACACGTACCTGGAGGTCCAGAGAGGTACCTGGTTGATGGCCAAACCGATACCCGCGACGATGAAGAACAGAGCGGCCTCGTGATGGCGCTGTCGACCACCGCGCTGAGCAAACGACCATTCGCGGTTGAGGACGTAAGACAGAACCGTCGCGATCAGGACCGCAAGGATGTTGGCCGTCACCGGGTGCTGAGGCAGAACCGTCCACTTGATGCCGAAGAACAGCACCGTGGTGACGATGAAGGCGATGCCGCCGACCACCAGGAACTTGAGCATTTCTGCGTGCGGCAGGACGCGCACGAGAATCCGCTCAGGAAGCCTATTGACCATCTTTTCGACAAACGCCATTGTTCGAGGCTAACCCTGAATACGACCGACGGCACAAATCGTCGATGCCCGTGTCGGCAAGATCATCAGAATCCGTACCCGAGAATTGCGGGCTTCTCTGCGTTGAAGGCGAAGTCGAAATTCCGGATTTCCCGCGGATCGGACGCGTGGAGTCGGTGCGCCGCCGCGAAGGTCTTGGCCTGGTGCTCGCCCAGGTACAAGCTGCTCAGGACATCAGAGGGCATCGTCATCGCGGGCTCCGCGTCAGTGGCCGTACAGGTGGCCTTGCCACCCTTGACCTGAAGTGCAAAAGTTCCGCCGGCCTTCAGGAACGGATCTTCGACCTTGATGACGGTGTCCAGGTCAGCAGCATATTCACGAGCCTCGAGAGCCGCGGGCACGTCCATGATGCGCAGCCACAGTCGATCGGAGCGCGTCGTCGTTCGGGCAAGGCGGTAGTCCGTCAGCATCAGCCGGAGTGGATCGGCAGGATGTTGGCGTGTCTCGATCCGGGTGACGAGGTCGAGGCCGCAGATCGTGCGCCACAGCGCCGCGTGCGCGTCTTCGGTGATCGTCACGAACTCGTCGATCCGGGCGATGCTGTCGCGGCCCTCGCTCGTGTGCCGGTAAGCGATGTATCCGTCCGCGTGTGTCAGAAAGAACAGTCCGGAGGCGCCGTCACGATCCTCGGACGGGTCGGCGAACATGTGGTCCCAGAGCGGTTGCGGACGCAATTGAGCGCCGGGTGTCAGCAGTCGCCAGCGGTCGTAGATCTCGGGTAGAAGCGTCGAGGCAGCTTTGACGTCGACGATCGACACGCCACCGTTGTCGGGCACCTCGGGGCGGAACCGCGCGAAGCGGCGATCGAGGGTGATGCCCTCGCTGAAGGTGGCCGGGCCGTATCCGAAGCGGTTGTAGATGCCGGCCTCGCTGGCCGTCAGGGCGGCAAGTGGTGCTCCGGTCGACTCGATGTGGGCGTGAAGTGCAGTGAACATCGAGCGTAGGACGCCACGGCGACGGTGAGTCGGTGCGACGGATACCCAGGTGATCCCACGCGTGGGGAGCTGGCGTCCGCCGGGCACGGTGAATTCCATGTCGATTTCGATGGCCACGCCGACGGGTAGGTCACCGTCGACGGCGAGGATGATGTCCTCGGGCTTGTAGAGAGCCTTCGTCAGTTCGCTGACCGCGGGAGACGGGTGAAAACCGAACCCCACCGAGTCGAGTAGTTGGAGAGCCGGCCAGTCGCTCTCGGTAGCGGTGCGGATGGTGATCTTGTTTTCGGGGCTCACGTATATCGACTTTGGCATAGATTGCGTGAAGACGCACATGAATATCGGGGCTGACGTTTCCGCACCGGCTCCCAGGGGTACCGCCCGACGGACCAGTCCTGCGGCACGGAGAAAACCGATACGGAGAAACACTGTGGCGATCACCGACATCAAGGAATATGCCCATCTCACCGAGGAAGACGTCGAAGCGCTCGGGCGCGAGTTGGACGCCATTCGGCTCGACATCGAGGAGAAGCGCGGCGCGCACGATGCTCGATATATCCAGCGGACGATCGCGTTTCAACGCTCTCTGATGGTGGCCGGCCGCATCGTCTTGTTCGCCAGCAAGAAGAAGCCTGCCTGGATTCTGGGGACTGCGCTGCTTGGGGTCGGCAAGATCATCGAGAACATGGAACTCGGCCACAACATCATCCACGGTCAGTGGGACTGGATGAACGATCCCGAGATTCACTCGAGCAACTGGGAGTGGGACAACACCTGCCCGTCCTCGGGATGGAAGCACTCGCACAACTTCACTCATCACAAGTTCACCAACATCGTCGGCCTCGACAACGATGTCGGCTACGGCATCATGCGCGTCACGCGCGATCAGAAGTGGCACGCCGACTATCTCTTCCAACCGATCACGAATTTCGTGCTGGCGACCCTCTTCGAGTGGGGCGTCGCACTGCATCACCTCGAGACCGACAAGCTTCGCAAGGGCGAGGTGAAGTGGTCCGAGAAATCGGAGATGGCCAAGGACGTCGGAAAGAAGATCGCGCGACAGGTGGCGAAGGATTACATCCTGTTCCCCGCCCTGACCGGCCCGGCGTGGAAGACCACGTTGACGGCCAACGCCGTTGCAAATCTCATCCGCAACTATTGGAGTTACGCCGTCATCTTCTGCGGGCACTTCCCCGACGGTGCCGAGAAGTTCACGCTCGAGGAATTCGAGAACGAATCCCGCGCTCAGTGGTACTTACGACAGATGCTGGGGTCCGCCAACTTTCATGCCGGCCCCGTCATGGCCTTCATGAGCGGCAACCTCTGCTACCAGATCGAGCATCACTGCTTCCCTGACCTGCCGAGCAATCGGTACTCGGAAATCGCGGTGCCGCTGCGGGACTTGTGTGACAAGTACGACCTCCCGTACACCACCGGGCCGCTGTGGAAGCAGTACGGATTGACGTTGCGGACCATCTGGAAGTTGTCGCTGCCCAACAGGTTTCTCTCCGCGTCCCAGGACGATGCTCCGGAGACGCACTCGGAGTTGAAGTTCCGCATCCGCGGCGGAATCAAGGAAGTCTTCGGCGTCGATCCGCAGACCGGTAAGCGGCGAGGCCTGCGAACTGCGATCGCGATGGTGTCGAGCTGATCGGTTACCGCTTGTGGGCCATCGAACGAACTACGAGATCGCCGGTCGACTGGATCGCCTGAACCAACACGATCAAGATCACGACAGCGACGAACAACACCGGGGTGTTGAATCGTTGGTAGCCGTACTTGATCGCGAAGTCGCCGAGACCGCCGGCGCCGATGGCGCCTGCCATGGCTGAGAAACCGATCAGCATCACCGCCGTCAGGGTCGCTCCGGCTACCAATCCCGGAACTGATTCGGGCAGTAGGACCTTGGTGATGATGTCCTTGTCGGTGGCGCCCATGGATCGTGCTGCTTCGACGCGTCCGGAATCGACCTCACGCAGTGCGTTCTCGACGACGCGAGCGAAGAAGGGCACCGAGCCGATGGTCAGCGGGACGATCGCTGCCGTCGCCCCGAGCGCTGTTCCGACGATCGCCCGCGTCGCCGGGATGAGGAGGACCAACAGAATCACGAACGGCAGCGAACGGCCGATGTTCACCACGGTGCCCAGTACCGAATTGAGAACGCGGTTCGGACGGATTCCGTCGGGCGCGCTCGCGTGCAACAGAACGCCGAGGGCGATACCGATGATCACGGTGAGCACGAACGAGACGCCGACCATGTAGAGCGTGTCGAGTAGGGCTTCCCATGCTTCGCCCAGGGAATCCTGCCAGGACGTCTTGTTCATGAGAACGTCACCTTCACTCCGCGCTGCGAAAGATGTTCTTCGACAGACTTTCTTGTCTCTTCGTCGTTGGCGAGTCCGGTGTGCGAGGCGAACTCCACGCGAAGGCGGCCGACCTGATGGGTTCCGATGTCCTCGATACCGCCGGAGATCACGGTGACGTCGACATCGAGATCACGCGAGAGTTGGGAAATCACGGGCGAGGTCGACAGCGAATCGACAAAGGTGAGGAGTGCCGGAATTCCGGTCGGGGACGTTCGCACCGTTCCGGTCGGCAGTAGCGCCTCGCCGAGGGGTGAGTCCGGGTCCGCAACCAGTTCGGTGAGCGTTCCCTCGTCGACGATGCGTCCCTGGTCGATCAGGGCGGCGCGGTGACAGATCCGTCGAACCACGTTGAGCTCGTGGGTGATCAGAACGATGGTCACACCCAGACGTCGATTGAGGTCGGCGAGCAGGTCGAGGATCGAATCGGTCGTATCCGAGTCGAGGGCGCTCGTGGCTTCGTCGCACAGGAGGACATCGGGAGAAGCCGCCAAGGCCCTCGCGATCCCGACCCGTTGTTTCTGTCCGCCGGACAGTTGCGAAGGGAAGGCGTCACGTCGGTCTTCCAGGCCGACCAACTCGATCAGCTCGTCGACGCGGGCACGGCGATCTGCCCGCGAGTACCCCGCCACTTCGAGAGGAAAGGCGATGTTGGCGGCGACCGAGCGGGAGTGCAGCAGGTTGAAATGCTGGAACACGACACCGATCCGCTTGCGTGCATCGCGCAACTGCGCCGGGCTCAACGCGGTCAGATCGGTGTCGCCCAACAGAATCCGGCCACTGGTCGGGCGTTCGAGCAGGTTGAGGCAGCGCAGCAGAGTCGATTTACCGGCGCCGCTCTTGCCGATGATGCCGAAGATCTCGCCGTCTTCGATTTTCAGGGACACGGAATCGAGTGCATGCAGAACCTTTGTGCCGCTGCGGTATTCTGTGCCGCTGCGGTATTCCTTGGAGACCGATTCGATCGAGAAGACCATGACGGGTCTCGATCAGGTGGCGCTGGCCGGAATGACCGAGCCCTGGTAGGTCTGCTCGATGAACGTCGCGACGTCGGTGGACGTCAATGCCTCGGCCAACTTCTGCACTCGCGCATCGTTTTCGAGGGAGGTACGAACCGTCAGGACGTTGGCGTACGGGTTGCCCTCGGCCTTCTCGAGCACCAGTGCGTCCTTGGCGGGATTGAGGCCGCCTTCGATTGCGTAGTTGCCGTTGATGATTGCGAGATCGACATTTCCGTCGTCGAGAGTGCGCGGAAGCTGCGGGGGATCGACCTGGGTGAACGTGAGTCCCTTGGGGTTGTCGATGATGTTCTTCTCGCTGATCTGCGTGATGTCGGTGCCGGGGGCGCCCAACTGCTGATCGAGCTTGATCAAACCGGCCTGCTGCAGCAGGTACAGCCCACGGGCGAAGTTCGTCACGTTGTTGGACAAAGCGACCGTTGCGCCCTGGCGCAGGTCGGCCAGGTTGGTGACCTTCTTGGAATATGCACCGAGGGGCTCGACGTGGACCTTCGCCACGGCGACCAGGTCGTCGACGCCCTTTTCCTTCGACCACGATTCCTGGTACGGCACGTGCTGGAAGAAGTTGGCGTCGGTGTCGCCCGCTTCGAGCACCTCGTTGGCGTCGAGGTCGCCGGTGATCTCGCTGACCTCGATCTTGGTGTCGCCGAGCAGGCCCTTATCTTCGACGAACTTCAAGATCTCGGCGTGCGGAACCGAAGAAGCGACGATGCGAAGGGGCGCGTTCTCATCGGAGGAAGTGTCGCTCGAGCACGCTGCGACGGTTCCGACTGCGACGGCGGCCACTGCGAAGGCAGCGAGGAATCTTCTGGTGCGCGAGCGTGACATGTGAATCTCCAAGACATAGCCGAATGTCACGCCGAGATGGCGTGACAGTTGCTGAACGCTAGCCCGGTAAACCTCCCGTGAGGAGATACAGAATCACCGCGATTTTTTCCTGTACCTATTGTCCGAGCAGGATGACCGGAACGTCCTCGGCAAAATCGACTACCAATTCACGACGCGAGAACAACCAGGTGCCGTCGACCTTTTCGAAGCTGTCCTGATAACGAATCTCGATCCGGTTGTCCCGGTGGCCCTCGCCCCGCGGATAGATGTGGTGAGCGGAGCAGTAGGCCTCACCGTGCGCGGTGGTGGGGCTGTCGAGGTCGAGGATCTGCTGCTCGACGATGTGCCGGGTCGAGTGCAGATGTGAGACGGCGTCGACCACCGAACTGCTGACGACGGTGTTCCCACGTATCTCCGTCGGCGCATCCGTTCCGTTCAATGCCGGCGGCAAGACGAATGCCACGTCGTCAGTGAAGAGAGCCGCAAGCGCGGTGGTGTTTCGGCGGTCCACGGCCTGTGCATACCTGGCGGCCAAGTCGGTGAGAGCGACGCGATCCGAGGAGTCCATGGGCATATCTCACCCTATGTGACGCCGCTCATGTTTCGGCTTCCCGCTCAACGAGACATTCACAGCGCCCACCTGGGCATCTGGTTAGCGTCCAGACCAAGAGTTGCCAGCCATGAATGCCATAGGAGAAACAGCGATGGATCTGAGGGAATCGCCCGAGCAGCAGGAGCTCCGCAAGGAGTTGCGCGCGTACTTCGCGGCGCTGCTGCCGGAAGAGAAGCGTCGCGCGGCCGGCGAGCAAGGTGTGGGCGGCGAGTACTTCCGCGAGATCGTGAAGTTGCTGGGTAAGGACGGCTGGCTCGGCATCGGTTGGCCCAAGGAATTCGGTGGACAGGGCCGCTCCATCGAAGAACAGTTCGTGTTCTTCGACGAGGTTCAGCGCGCGGGACTGCCGTTCCCCTTCGTGACGGTCAATACCGTCGGGCCGACGTTGATGAAGTACGGCACCGAAGAGCAGAAGGAACGATTCCTGCCCGGCATTCTTGCCGGCGACATCGTCTTCGCCATCGGCTACACCGAGCCCGAGGCCGGCACCGACCTCGCATCACTCAAGACTCGTGCGGTTCTCGACGGTGACGAGTGGATCGTCGACGGCAACAAGATCTTCACCAGTGGCGCAAACACCGCCGACTACGTGTGGCTGGCCTGCCGCACCGACGCGGACGCCCCCAAGCACAAGGGCATCTCGATCCTGATCGTCCCCACGGAGGACGCAGGCTTCGAGTGGTCACCGATCAACACCGTCGGCGGTTTGATGGTGACGTCCACGTACTACTCCGGCATTCGTGTTCCGTCGAAGGACGTTGTCGGCGAGGTCAACGGCGGCTGGCAGCTCATCACCGCTCAGCTCAATCACGAACGAATCGGCTTGGCGGCCATCGGTGGTCGCACGTACGGTCTGTGGAACCTGGTTCTGGACTGGGCCAAGGAAAACGGCGCCATCAACATCCCGTGGGTGCAGCAGGACTTCGCTCGTACACACGCCAAGCTCGAGGCCATGCGACTGCTGAACTGGAAGATGACGGCAGCCGTCGCACAGGACACGCTCTCCGGAGCCGACGCCGGCGCTACCAAGACGTACGGGACCGAGACTCACGTCGACGTCTACCGCACTCTGCTCGGAATTCTCGGCTCCGCCGGACGCATCCGCCCCGAGTCTCCGGGCGCTTTGCTTGCCGGTCAGATCGAGCAGATCTCGCGTCAGGGTGTTGTCAATACCTTCGGCGGCGGCGTCAACGAGGTTCTGCGTGACATGGTCGGCACCATCGGCTTGGGACTCGTTCGCGAAAAGAGGGGCAAGTGAGCGACATTTCGGCGCAACTCGACGCTTTTGTCGGCCAGACGCTTGTTCCCACAACCTGGGGACCCGACGAGGTCAACATCCCCATGATCCGGCATTGGGCCGAGACCATGGGCGATACCAACCCCGTCTACCTCGACGACGACGCTGCCCGCGCCACCGGCCGTGACGGCGTCGTCGCTCCGGCTCAGATGCTCCAGGTCTGGATCATGCGGACGTTCACCGACAAGATGGCGGGCAACGACCCGTCGCAGGTGTGGACCGATCTGATCGCCACCCTCGACGCGGCCGGCTACAGTTCCGTCGTCGCCACCGATTCCGATCAGGAGTTCTTCGCCGAACTGCGCCCAGGCGATCGCGTGAACTACACCGAGGTCATCGAGTCGATTTCCCCTGAAAAGAAGACCGGACTCGGCGTCGGACACTTCGTGACGACGCTCAAGACGTACCGCAACGGCGACGACGAAGTTGTCGGCACGCAGCGGTGGCGGACACTGCGGTTCAAGCCGCGGGAAGCCAAGGCTCCGGAGGCTCCGCGCGCACTGCGTCCGCGTCCGGCTCTCAACGGGGACAACGCTTTCTGGTTCGAAGCGGCCAAAGAGCACCGTCTGGTGATCCAGCGCTGCACGTCCTGCAAGACGTTGCGTCATCCCACCGGCCCGATGTGCGGCGAGTGCCAGTCACTCGAGTGGGACACGATCGACGCGTCGGGGCGTGGCACGGTGTACAGCTTCGTGGTCAATCATCACCCCAAGATCGACGCGTTCGACTACCCGCTCATCGTTGCGGTAATCGAACTCGAAGAGGGAACCCGATTGATCGCCAACATGGTGGGTATCGCGCCCGAAGATGTCGTGGTCGACATGCCCGTGGAACTTGACTGGATCGACGCCGACCCGGATCTGACGCTTCCCGCGTTCCGGCCGGCCGTACGCGAGGAGCACTGATGGACTTCAATTTCAGCGAAGAGCAGGACGCGATTCGCTCACTGGCCGACGAGGTCTTCACCAGCAAGGCAACGATCGAGCGCACCAAGGAGATCGAACTCTCCGCCGAGCGTGTCGACCGCGAACTGTGGCGAGAACTCGCGAGTACCGGCCTGCTCGGTATCGCACTGCCCGAGGAGTTCGGCGGCGGCGGACTCGGCTTGTCCGAGCTGTACGCACTGCTGGAGGAGCAGGGCCGTCACGTTGCGGCCGTGCCGATCTGGGAAACGACCCTTGCGGCATTGGCTGTCAACGAGTTCGGTTCCGATTCCCTTCGTGCCGAGCTCCTTCCGAGTGTTGCCGACGGCAGTCGATTCCTGACCGTCGGGCTCGAGGAATTCGGGCCGTACACGGGCGGCGACCCGCTGACCACGGCCGAGCAGGACGCCGACGGCAACTGGACCGTGACGGGTGAGAAGGCAGTAGTGCCGATGACTCACGTCGCGAACCTTGCTCTCGTTTCGGCAACCGCTTCCACCGGTACGGCACTGCTGCTTGTGGACCTGAATGCCGAAGGAGTGACGCTCGAACAGACGCAGTCCACCAACTGGGAGATCTGTGCCAACGTCACCTTTGCCGGTGCCCCCGCGCAGCTGATCGGTGCGGCTGACGGCACCACGGTTCCGTGGCTGATCGACCGAGTTGAGCTGGCATTGGCCGCAATTCAATGGGGTGTCGGCTCGGGTGCAGTCGTGCAGGCTGTCACGTACCTGAACGGCCGCAAGCAGTTCGGCCGTCCGCTGGCGACCTTCCAGGCCGTCAATCATCAACTCGCTGACTGCTACATCGATCTCGAAGCGATGAGGGTGACACTGTGGCAGGCCGCCTGGCGTATCTCCGAGGGATTGGATCTCGGCACCTCGGTACTGGTCGCCAAGTGGTGGGCAACCGACGGCGGACAGCGCGTCGTGCATCGCACCACGCATGTCCACGGCGGTATGGGCGTCGACACCGACTACCCGGTTCACCGTCACCTCCTGTGGGGCAAGCAGATTGCTGCCACCCTCGGCGGTTCCAGCTCCGATCTCGCGCGTCTGGGTGCGCAGCTCGCATCCGGTGTGGAGGTGCTCGCATGACCGTTCTTGCCGGTCGTAGCTACGCAGACGTCGTTGTCGGAGAGGCATTGCCCGAGTTGACGATCCCGCTGACCCGCACGTTGATCGTCGCCACGGCAATCGCCACTCGCGATTTTCAGGACGTGCACCACGATCCGAGCCTGGCCCAAGAGCGCGGATCCAAGGATGTCTTCATGAACATCCTCACGAGCAACGGTCTTGTCGGTCGATACGTCACGGACTGGGCCGGATCTGCATCGACCTTGCGCCGCATCGCCATTCGTCTCGGGGCGCCCAACTACCCGGGTGACACCATGACGATGACCGGTGAGGTCGTGTCCAAGGAAGACGGAGTGGTCGTGGTCAAGGTGCAGGGTGCAAACAGCCTCGGCAACCATGCATCCGGCACCGTCGCAGTCGCTTTCAAGGAAGAGGAGAGGCCCTGATGGCGATCAGCCCACTCTCGGGAGCCGCCGCCATCGTCGGCATCGGATCCACCGAGTTCTCCAAGAACTCCGGCCGCACCGAACTGCAGTTGGCGTGTGAGGCCATCGTCGCGGCACTCGCTGACGCCGGTATCGATCCGTCCGAGGTCGACGGTCTGTCCACCTACACGTCGGAGACAAACGGCGAAGCCATTGTGGCTCGCAACTGTGGCCTCGGCGAGCTGAAGTTCTTCTCGCGCATTCACTACGGTGGCGGCGCCGCGTGTGCCACCGTGCAGCAGGCGGCCATGGCAGTTGCGACGGGTGTTGCCGACGTCGTGGTTTGTTACCGCGCCTTCAACGAGCGCTCCGGTGTGCGCTACGGCCTTGGGCAGCACGATCGCCCCATGGACAGTACCGCGGATCGCGCGGCATATGCGTGGATGACTCCGCAGGGATTGTCGACTCCCGCTCAGTGGGTCGCCATGTTCGCCCGCCGCTACATGCACCAGTACGGTGCGACGAGTGAGGACTTCGGACGAGTTGCAGTGGTGGCGCGCAAGCATGCCGCCAACAACCCGGCTGCCTGGTTCTACGAGCGTCCGATCACACTCGAAGACCATCAGAACTCGCGCTGGATCGCCGAGCCTCTGCATCTGCTCGACTGCTGCCAGGAAACCGACGGCGGCCAGGCATTGGTCATCGTCTCTGCCGAGCGTGCAAAGGATCTGGCCAACAAGCCCGTCATCATCAAGGGCGCCGCTCAGGGCAGTAGCAAGGATCAGCACATGATGACCAGCTACTACCGTCCTGACATCTCGGGTATCCCGGAGATGGGCCTGGTTGCTCGTCAGTTGTACGGCCAGAGCGGCCTGACCCCTGATGACATCAACGCCGCGATTCTGTACGACCACTTCACCCCGTTGGTGCTTCCGCAGCTCGAAGAACTGGGCTTCTGCAAGCCAGGCGAAGCCAAGGACTTCATTCGCGAAGGCAACCTCGAGATCGGTGGACGCTTGCCGTCCAACACTCACGGTGGTCAGGTCGGCGAGGCATACCTGCACGGCGTCAACGGAATTGCCGAAGGTGTGCGACTGGTCCGAGGAACGTCGACCAATCAGCCCGATGGCGTCGAAAACGTCTTGGTCACAGCCGGAACGGCAGTGCCCACCAGCGGTCTCGTTCTGGGCGCTGTTTAAGAGAGGAAATGACAGTGACAACTTCGGAAGCTGCGAAGACCGCCGGCGATTGGCGCGGAGCCGATCTCGGCACCCGCACCGTGGCGTACACCGAGCGCGACGCGATCTTGTACGCACTCGCCGTGGGCGCCAAGTCAACCGAGCTGGACCTCGTCTTCGAGGATCAGCTTCGGGTACTGCCGACTTTTGCTCTGACGCTGGCACAGTGGGCTCCCGACGCTCTGGGCTCGGCGGGCGCCTTCGACACCTCGACGGCACTGCACGGCTCGCAAGAGTTGAAAGTGCTTGCTCCGCTTCCGCGTAGCGGTGAGGTGACGTTGAAGGCTTCGGTCGGCGAGGTGTGGGACAAGGGCGCAGCAGCGGTGTTCGAAGTGAAGGTGGAATGCGAATACTTCGTCGCGACCTGGTCACTTTTTGCTCCCGGTGCCGGTGGATTCGGCGGAGAACGTGGACCCTCACGTCCGGCGGAGCCGACCGGTGAGCCTTCGCTGACCGGTGTGCTGACCACAGCGGAGAACCAGACGGCGATGTACCGGCTCCTGGGCGACAAACACCACATCCACATCGATCCCGAGGCTGCGGCGCGGATCAACCAGCCGCGTCCGATCATGCACGGGCTGTGTACGTTGGCCGCCAGCACACTCGAGCTTGCTCGGGTCGCCGGAGTGCATCCGGCTGATCTTGTCAGTCTCGAAGGTCGATTCGCTGCGGCGATCCATCCGGGTGAGTCGCCGTCCATCATTGCGTGGGGAACTCCCGACGACTTGGCTTTCCAGGTCACCAAGGGTGATCAGGTAGCGATTTCCGGTGCACGAGTGAGCTTCTCCGCTCACTAGTCCCTCCAGACTCAACTGCGGGGTGCTTGACCCCTTGTCGCGCCCCGCAGTTGTTTGCACGAAGAAGCAGCCCCTGAGCGATTCGCTCAGGGGCTGCTCTGTGCTTGTGTTCAGTCCTGATGGGTCGCCATGTAGCGAGCCGGGTACTCACCGCCGCCGTGAACGGCGATGTCGGCGCCGTTGACGTACGAGGAGAGTGGGCTCGCCAGGAACAGGCAGGAGTTTGCGATATCGGCCGGGACGGCCATGCGCTCCATCGGAATGGTCCTGGTGACCGCCGCGCCGCCGTCGGCGCCGTAGACCTCGGCGGCAGCCTCGGTACGGATCAGGCCGGTGGTGATGTGGTTGATCCGGACCTTCGGCGCCCATTCGAGGGCCAATGCCTTGGTCAGAACGAGGAGGCCGGCCTTGGCTGCGCTGTACGCCGCGGTTCCGGGCTGCGGATCGATTGCCGAGACACTGCCGATGTTGATGATGGCACCGCCGTCGTCCTGAGTCTGCATCACTGCGTTGGCGGCCTGGGCAACGTTGAAGGGTGCCAACAGGTTCAGGGCCACGATCTTCTCGACGAAGCGGGGTGACACCGTCGCAGCATCGGCATCGGGGGAGCCGCCGGCGTTGTTGACCAGGACGTCCAGACGGCCGAAGCGCTCGACGGCATCCTGGACGAGGGCTGCGGCGTCGGCGGGATCGCGGACGTCCGTGGCGCGAAAGGCTGCGCTACGGCCGTCGGCGGTGGGTAGGTTTTCGGGCTCGTTACGGCCACAGACCAGCACGTTCGCACCCGCGGCGAGGAAGGTTTCGGCGATGACGTAGCCGATGCCTTTGGTGCCGCCGGTGACGATCACCGAGCGTCCGCTGAAATCGACGGGGTTGGGCAGTGTCACGGTGGAGCCTTCCTGGTGCGGTGCCGAGCTGAATTGCCGCCCAATGTGATTGACGCGACGTGGTCGCACACCTTAGGGTCAAGCAAGTGCTTGGTTGTTTTGTAGGTCGAGTGTAGACGACAAACGGCGGCAGTCACCAGAATCGACCGGTCCTTCCCGCAAAGGGACCTCTGCGTCGACAGACATTGGAGTAGTCACATGGGCAAGCTCGAAGGCAAAGTTGCACTCATCACGGGTGCGGGTCAGGGAATCGGGCAGGGGATTGCCCTGGCCTTGGCCAAAGAGGGCGCCGTGATCGCCGTTGCCGGTCGCACCGAATCCAAGTTGCACACCACCTGCGGACTACTCGCTGACATCGGTGCGCGCGGTGAGGCCGTGGTTTGTGACGTCAGCAAGAAGGACGACATCACGGCGGCCGTGGACCGTACCGTCGAACTGTTCGGCGGAATCGACATCCTGGTCAACAACGCCAACGACTGCAAGCCCGGCCCGCTCTTGAGCGTGCTGGACGAAGACTTCGAGCGTTCTTTCGCGACGGGCCCACTCGCCACCCTGCGCATGATGCAGGCGTCGTACCCGCACATGAACAGTCGTGGGGGCGGCGTCATCATCAACATGGTCACCTCGGCCGCCGTGCGCTGGGATGCCAGTAACTACGGCGCTTACGGTTCCATCAAGGAAGGCATGCGCTCGTTGACCCGCGCTGCCGCCTGTGAATGGGGCAAGGACAACATCCGCGTTCTCAATGTTGCCCCGCACGCCAAGACCCCCGCGTTGCAGTGGTGGATGGACAAGAATCCGGAAGAGGCTGCGGCTTTTGTCGCGGGTATCCCGCTGGGACGCGTCGGAGATCCCGAGACCGACATCGGTCGTGCCGTCGTCTTCCTCGTCAGTGAAGACGCCGGTTACCTGACGGGTGCCACGATCCCGCTCGACGGCGGTCAGTCGCGCTGGGGCTGACCGCCATCGACTCGATCAGGTCATCACGGCGCCGCCGTCGACGGCAATCGTCTGCCCGGTGACGTTGCGAGCCTTGTCGCTGAGCAAGAACGCGACCATCTCGGCGATGTCTCCGGGCGTCTGGGCTCGACCCATCGGAACCATTTGGGCAACAAAAGAATCGAAGACATCAGCATCGGAAACGCCCGCTAGTGCAGCATCGCGCCGACGCAGTTCCTTGATGGTTCGCAGCCACATGTCGGTGAGGATCAGCCCGGGCATGACCGTGTTCGAACGGAGCCCTCGAGTCGCGCCGATCCGGGCGACGCTGTGACTCATCTCGATCACGGCGGCCTTCGACGGTCCGTAGTGCGCGAGCATGTCACCGCCCAAGCGGGCACCGATCTACGCCAAGGCTTTCCAGGCGTGCTGCGGTGTCGGCGAGTGCAGCCTCTTCGATGTCGAGTAGAAGCAGGGTGCCGAAGTCCTCGGCAAGCCGCTCGGCAATAGCGGCGCCCAACCCGGCCGCTGCGCCCGTGACAATGGCTACGGGCGCGCTCACGGCAGGTGCGTTTCGAGCAGTGGGGCAAGCAGTTCGGCTGCGCGCGCTGCCGTGATGACCTCGCTCGGATCCACCTTGGTGACGACTTTCGAAGCAGAATCTTCGTAGACGTGCTCACCGATGAGTCGACCCTGCTCGTCGTACGGCCAGACGAATGCCAAGGTCCGACGTACGAGATACCAACCGTCGGAGTCGATGCCCGACGACTGTTCAGGGGCTGCGGACGTGGATCCGCCCGATTCGTGCACCGCGCCGAACACCCTGTCTCCGAGGATCGATCCAGGAACGAATTGACTGAAGAGTGTCTCACCCGAGAACCCGCTGTCCGATACCGCGAAGTCGGACTTCCCGGTCCACATGACAAGGGTGTCCGTCTCGGCGAGTGACTGGTAGAAGTTGGTGACGGCGTCCATGCCGTCGAGGACAATCGACTGACCGTCTTCGAACAACCGGTAGACGGGTTCTTCGACGGTCATGTCCGGCGAGAGGATTTCCTTGTAGCGACCGGAGACCTCGAGCAAGGCGTGGCGTCGGTAGTTACGGAGGATCTTCTGGTGCCGCGGATTGTCGATGGTTTCCAATTGCTTTTCGACGCCATCCATCATGTGGACGAATTCGTGCTCGTACTTGCTCATCACATCTCCTGGTTTCGCAGATTCGGCGGGCTGTCCGGATCTGCGACAACTGTGACCTGGCGAGGCATTCGCTGTACATGTAGATCTTCGTTCGAGAATTGCCAGTTTGCTTAACTCCGCTGTTCAGATACCGTGATGGTCGTCACTTTAAGTCGGTCGGCGGGTCGAAAACAACCGAATGGACGGTAATGAAGAAGGCGAGAAGAGGCGAAGATCTGAATCTGCGTTTGGTGTCCTCGTTGCTCGTCGTCGTAGCGGAAGGGCACTTCGGGCGAGCGGCAGACCGGCTGTTCGTCACCACGCCCGCCCTCAGTCAGCAGATTCGTCGACTCGAGGAGCAGGTGGGAGTCGAGTTGGTCGATCGCAGTTCGCATCCGGTGGTGCTCACCGCCGCGGGTGAGGTGTTCGTCGCGGATGCGCGGCCCGCTCTCGAGTTTGCCGTTCGCGCGATGAACGGTCTCGACGCACTCGAGCGTCGGCGGGCCAGGCGGTTGCGGATCGGATTCATCAACGGGGCTGCCGGGAGTTTGGGGCGTGCGGTGATCGATTCGTTGCATGCGGAGGTGGAGCTCGTCCAGTTGGATTGGTCCCAACAGGTTTCCGCGGTGGCGAGCGCGACCGTCGACGCGGCATTCGTGCGACCGCCACTGCCGGTGCTCGACGGTGTGGTGCTCGAACGGATAGGCGTCGAACCGCGGGTGGTGGCTCTGCCTCGAGGGCACCGACTGGCGGGCCGTACGAGCATCGAGATTTCTGAAATAGATGGGATGGTGCAGGTTTCGAGTGACGGTGCACCACTCGAATGGGTGAAATGGTGGTCGGTGGACCCGCGCCCGAGTGGTGTACCCGTCCGGTACGGTCCCTCGGTCCGCACGATGGACGAAGCACTCGAGGTTGTCGCCAACGGTCGGGCGGTGGTGATAACGGCAGCAACCATTGCCGAGTACTACACCCGCTCGGATATCAGTTTCGTGCGCATTTCCGACATCGAGCAGTGTTCGATCGATCTGTGTACCCGCGAGGGCGACAGCAGTCCGGCAGTGATCGAGCTACGCAAAGCTGTTGCGGCCCAGGGTGCCGCCAGGTGATTGCCGTGTCCTGATGTGATGCGCATGTACTCGGATGAAATACGCATTCTTGCCGTCTTCGTTTTAGTCAGTTAGACTAAAACCATGAAAACGATCAGCACGGCACTTGAAATCGTCGAGGCAGCACGAGTTTCGGCCGATGTGTTCGGGGGAGGCTCCAGCGATCTCGACACCCGTCGCGCTGCGAAGCGTCGTTTTCATCGGCTCGCCTCCGCCATTCATCCGGACCGGGCGAAGCCCGAAGATCGGGTGCGATACTCGGCCGCAACATCTCGGTTGAACGAGCTATACCGCAGTTGGGCAGCGGAGTTCGAGCCGGCAGATTCTCGACCCGTTTATGTAGGCGAGCGGGGCGAGTACACGTTGGGTGGACTGGTAGCGCGCGGCTCGGTCGCTAACCTGTACCGGTCCGATGCCGGTGTCGTACTGAAGATTCCGCGAAACCCTCGGGCGAACTCGATGATCGAGGCCGAACGGAATGTGTTGACGGACATCGAGAATTCGTGCGAAGCCGGTTGGGCAGTCTCGTACTTCCCGCGATTGATCGATCGAATCACCCATGTGGGCAGCGGCACGAGACGTCAGATCGATGTGTTGGACGATCTGACCGAAGGTTTTGTGAGTCTCGCCGACGTCCGTGAGGCGTATCCAGGTGGCCTCGATCCACGGGACTGGGCGTGGATGCACCGACGGCTACTTCGGGCTCTGGCAGCAGCGCATACGACTGGTTGGGTGCACACCGCGATTACCGCGGAGAACGTGCTTATCGAGCCTGACCGGCACGGGGTGGTGCTGGTCGGCTGGTCCTTTGCCACCCGTACGGGCAGCCGCCCGGTGGCGACGATCGGTTCCGATCGTGATTCGTACCCACCGGAACTCGGCGAAGGAGCGTCTCCGGCCTGGGACGTCTACATGGCTCATCATTTGATGCTCCGAATGCTGGGCGAGCAGGCCCACGAACGGATGAAGGCGTTTGCCGACGGCTGCATGCAGGACAACCCGAGATTGCGTCCCGACGCGGTCGACCTACTTGGCGAGTTCGACGAACTCCTCGATCTTCTCTATGGCCAGCGGACATTTCGTCCGTTCGCCGTTCCATCCACGAAAGGACAGTGATTGTCATGGGCTACGGATACTGGGACGACAACACCTATTTGGCGGGCAAGACTTTTCGTGCCGCACGCGGTGTCGACGATTTCGGTTACACCGATTCGCTTCGGTCGCGTCCGCGAAGCAGTTGGAAAGCGGACCCGACCCTCGACCCCTTCGGCGTCGACAAGCGTGAATGCCGAGACTCGGACGGGCACCCCGATTCTCTCCCGATAGCAGTGCTTTTCGATGTCACCGGCTCGATGGGCGCCGTTCCTCGAATCATGCAGGACAAGCTCGGAAAGCTGCACGGGCTGCTGCAACGCAAGGGATATGCGGATGATCCGCAGATCCTGTTCGGTGGTATCGGCGACGCCGATTCCGATCAGGTGCCACTACAAGTCGGCCAGTTCGAGTCGGGTAACGCGATGGACGAGCAGCTTCGGACGATCTTCCTCGAGGGCAACGGTGGTGGACAGAAGTCGGAAAGCTATGAATTGGCAGCGTATTTCATGGCGCGCCGCACCAGTACGGATGCCTGGGAGAAGCGTGGAAGGAAAGGCTACCTCTTCATCATCGGTGACGAGCTGAACAAGCCGCGGCTCTCGGCTCGTCACATCCGTTCGGTGATCGGGGACAAGGTACGTCAGGACGTATCGGTTCCGTCGATCTACCGTGAACTCGAAGAAAGATGGAATGTCTACTTCGTTCTGCCTGATCAGTCGTCGTACTTCAACGATCCGGAAATCGCGGATCACTGGAAGACGTTGCTCGGTGAACGTTTCGTCAAACTCGACGATCCCGCTGCGGTGTGCGAACTGATCGCGCTGACGGTCGGAATCGGCGAGGACCGCATCGACCTGCGTGACGGACTGGCGGATCTCCGCGACATCGGTTCAAGAGCTGAAGCCGAGACTGTCGGCAAGGCTCTCGCCCTGATCCCAGGGCGCAGCACCGCGACGGTGGCCGGGTTGCCCCGCGATCTCGGAACCGGCACGGACGATGTCGATTTCGCCTAGAAGGAGAACATGATGGAGCCGTTCGAAGACCGCGATATCGTCGTCGTAGACCTCGGGTTCGGAGATGCAGGGAAGGGAGCAACCGTCGATTGGCTTTGCTCCGATCGAGCCGATCTGGATGTGGCCGCAGTGGTCCGCTTCAACGGTGGGGCACAGGCAGCGCACAACGTGACGGCCGGCGAGCGCCACCACACGTTTTCGCAGTTCGGCTCGGGATCGCTGTCCGGCGTCCCGACGTTTCTCTCGAAATTCGTGTTGGTCGAGCCCATCGCGCTCGCACGGGAAGCACGTGCACTGGAAGCGCTCGGAGTTCGAAATCCGTTCGATTTGATACGGATCGACGCGCGCGCATTGTTGACGACGCCGATCCACGTGGCCGCCAACAGGGCCCGTGAGGATGCTCGCGGCGATAACCGACACGGCTCGTGTGGCAAGGGGATCGGTGAGACGGCGGCGTATGCGCTCGAAGTTGCGAGTGCGCCTACGGTGGGAGACTGCCGGCGACCTGAGTCCTTGCGTCGTAAGTTGTCGGCGTTGGCCACATTCTACGGACCGTTGATCGCGGAGAGTCGCCACGGGTTTCCGCCGATCGACGACATGGTCGACATGTACGCCGAATTCGGTGCCGTCGTGGACATCGCCGACCCGGATGCGCTGGGCGCGTTGGGTGCCGGTGGTCGTCTGGTGTTCGAGGGGGCACAAGGTGTCCTTCTCGACGAGTGGCGGGGGTTTCACCCGCACACCACGTGGTCGACGGTCGAGCCGTCCAACGCGCGAGCGATGATCGACGAGTTGGGCCGGGACAGTTACGTACTCGGCGTCACCCGCACCTACATGACACGACACGGAGCTGGGCCGTTCCCGACGGAGGATCCGGAGCTGGCGAAGGTGTTGCCCGAGCTGCACAACGGGACGGGTGAGTATCAAGGCGGATTCCGGACGGGCCACCTCGACGAGTTGTTGTTGCACTACGCAATCGAGGTGAGCGGTGGCGTCGACGGCTTAGCGCTTACTCATCTCGACGCGATGGATCGCGTGCGGGCTGCAGGCATCCCGATCCACGGGGTGCACGCGTACGAAGGATTGCCGTTCGTTCCCGTCGGAGAGTGGAAGGATCTCGATCACCAGCAGGCGCTGACAGATTCCCTGAAAGCCGTAGGGGTCGTGCCCAAGGAACTTCCGGCCGACCCGGAGGATTTCGCCCGGTATCTGAGCGAGGAAATGGGTGCGCCGGTAGTGCTGACCGCGAACGGTGCCGACCGGGTCGATCGTCAGGTGCGATGCCCAGTGCCTGCATGATGGACGGTGTGGACCAGTCACTTGTCTCGATCGATGTCATCGCGCTCCGGTTCGGCAATCCGGAACCCGGGATGTTGCGATTTGCCGTCACTCCGCGGCAAGCGGAGCCGTACACCGGGCAGTTGGCGCTGCCCGGTGTACTGCTGGGCGCCGGTGAGCGGTTGCAGGACGCCGCCAGGCGAGCCGTGACCACCAAGCTCGGAATTCCCGACGAGAAGATCCTCGTCAGCGGTCAATTGACCGTGTTCGACGAACCCAATCGCGACCCCCGCGGTCCGACGCTCTCGGTGACCATGTGGGCAGTGATCTCGTCGGACGAGGTGCCGGGTTCGGCCGAATGGGTGAGCTGGGACAACCCGGGAGACCTTGCGTTCGACCACAATCGGATAGTCGCCGATACCCGCCCGATCCTTGCTGACACCCTGTTGTGGCGAGATCAGGCTTTCACGCGTGCATTACTGGGTCCGTCGTTTCCGGCGTCGTACGCGCTGGCCGTGGCGGAGGAGCTTTCCGGTGTGCGTCCGGACCCGGGCAACTTGAATCGGACGCTCAAAGCGTTGCCAGGGCTGGAACGTACGGACGAACGAGTCCGGGTCAGTGCCACCGGGCGACCCGCGGTGGTCTGGGCGTGGACCGAAAACAGCTGACCTGCCTCAGAAGTTGCCCCGCGCGGCCTGCTCACGCTCGATCGCTTCGAACAGGGCTTTGAAGTTTCCCAGTCCGAATCCCAGTGAGCCGTGGCGTTCGATGATCTCGAAGAACACGGTGGGACGATCTCCGATCGGCTTGGTGAAGATCTGAAGAAGATAGCCGTCCTCGTCGCGGTCGACGAGGATGCCTCGCTTCTGCAATTCCTCGATCGGAACTCGAACCTCTCCGATACGCGCGCGCAGTTCGGGATCCTCGTAATACGAAGCAGGAGTGGAGAGAAACTCGATTCCTTCGTCGACCAGAGCGTCGACTGCTCCGAGGATGTCGTTGGTCGCAAGTGCGAGATGCTGAGCGCCGGGACCTTGGTAGAACTCGAGGTACTCGTCGATCTGTGACCGCTTCTTCGCGATGGCAGGTTCGTTGAGTGGGAACTTGACTCGGTGATTGCCGCTCGAGACGACCTTGCTCATCAGCGCGGAGTAGTCGGTGGCTATGTCGCCGCCCACGAACTCGGCCATGTTGGTGAATCCCATGACCCGGTTGTAGAAGTCGACCCACTGGTCCATCTTGCCGAGTTCGACATTGCCGACGACGTGGTCGAGGGCCTGAAAGATTCGCTTGGGCGCGCCGTCACGCTTGCGGTACGACGACGTCCGTTCGACGTATCCGGGAAGGTAAGGGCCGGTGTAGCGGGAACGGTCGACGAGGGTGTGCCGAGTCTCGCCGTACGTCGCGATGCTGGCCAGGCGAACGGTGCCGTGCTCGTCGGTGACGTCGTGCGGTTCGCTCAACACCGTCGCGCCTTGGGTGATGGCGTGTGCGATGCACTTGTCCACGTCAGGGACGCTGAGCGCGATGTCGCGGATACCGTCGCCGTGACGGCTGTGATGTTCGATCAGCGGACTTGCCGGATCCACAGCGCCCTTGACGACAAACCGCACGGCCCCGCTTTTGAGTACAAACGCGTGGTGGTCGCGGTTTCCCGTCGACGGGCCTGAATAGGCCACCAATTCCATGCCGAACGCGGACTGGAAGAAATGTGAAGTCTGCGTGGCATTTCCGACGATCCATTCGAGGCCGTCCCAACCGCTCACGGGGAAGGGATCGTGATCGCTGTCGTACTCGACCAAGCCGACCAACTGGCGCAATTGCTCCAGATCCAGGCCGGCCAGCTGTTCGTCGTCGGTGAGAGTCTGTTCGACGGTCATGATGAGTCCCCTCTGAGTGCGATGTACACAGCGCGGTGCTCGAGTTATGTTCGGCACTGCCAGTACAAACAGATAAGTCCTTCAGAGGTTGGGTAGTCAACGGAGGTAGTTGAAAGTAGACACAGCGCCGGAATGCGAAGATGGTGGCACTGTTTTGTAGGCAATTTGCATAGTTGAACGACGGGTGGAGCGGACGTGAATCTCGACGCAGTGGATCTGGCTCTGTTGGACGCGATGAACAAGCACCCGAGGGCCGGTGCGTTGGAGCTTTCGCGTCAGGTCAAGGTGGCGCGGGCGACAGTGCAGGCGAGATTGAAAAGGATGGAAGATGCGGGCGTCATCGCCGGATACGCGCCACACATCAATTTGGCTGCAGCGGGTTTCGGAGTACAAGCATTCGTGACTTTGCAGATCGCCCAGGGGGCGCTCGACACCGTCACCGCGGAACTCGAGGCAATCCCCGGTGTGCTCGAAGCCTTTGCCACCACAGGCTCCGGCGACGTGCTGTGCCGGATTGCCGCTGCGTCGCACGAGGATTTGCAAGCGACGCTGCTCGAACTGAATCGGTCGGGGATAGCCACCCGGTCGACCAGCGTCATGGTTCTCTCGGTTGTGGTGCCGCTCCGGTCGATGCCCCTCCTGCAGACTCTGCAATCGGAGCAGACGACCAAGGCCCCGGCATACCGACGAGGCGGTCAGTCTCGCTGACGACCCGGAGCCCAGAATCCCAGAACGATCGCGGATACCCACATGATCGCGGCGAGCGTGAGTGCTCCTTGATCCATGCCTTTGATGAAGGCTTCACGGGCGAATTCGGCCAACTGGGCACCCTGCGGTCCGGCTGCTTCGGCGACATGGAGAGCGGCGGCCAGAGAACCGGATACCGGTTCCTTGGCGGGTTCGGGCAGCAAGTCGACCGCGGGCTGGACGTGATTGCCATAGCCGGCGGCGAGGATACTTCCCGCCAGTGCAACGCCGATGGCAGAGCCGATCTCACGGGTTGCGTCGTTGACTGCTGAGGCAACACCCTGTTTGGAGTCTGGTGCGTTGGAGACGATCGCAGCAGTGGCGGGGGTTGTCGACAAGCCCAATCCGATAGCGGCTACTACCAAGGGGACACAGACCTCGGCGTAGGTCGAACTGGCGTCCAAGCGCGTCAAGAGTGCAATTCCGGTTCCGAGGAAGGCAACACCGGTGGCGGTGAGAGCGCGAAGGCCGATACGCGGAATCAGTAGGGGCGCAACCACGGACAACGCCATCACTGGCACAGCGATCGGCATGAGGGCGAGCGCCGATTGCAGTGGGGAGTAGTCGAGCACCAGTTGGAGATACTGCACGATCAGGAAGAACAAGCCGAAAGTCGCCAGGAATTGCAGGGTCAGTGACGCTGCGCCGCTGCCGAATGCGCGATTGGCGAACAGTCTCACGTCCAGAAGTGGATGGCGAGTACGTAATTCGACCCAGCTGAATACCGCGGCCATGGCAATTCCGCCGACCAGCAACGCGAGAACTACCGGATCGAGCCAACCACGGGCCGGCGCCTCGATCATCCCCAGGACGAACAGTCCGATCGAGCCGGCGATCAGCGCTGTACCAGGTAGATCGAGTGGAGTTGCCTCCGTGTCCTTCGACGTCACGATCGTGAACGACACCACGAGGATGAGGACCGAGACGACGGCCAGGCTGACGAAAATCGAATGCCAGGACCATTTTTCGAGGAGTAGCCCGGAGACGACGAGTCCGGCGATTGCACCGGACCCTGCGACGCCGGACCAGACTCCGACGGCACGGGCACGCTGCGCCGGCGGGAAACCTGCAGTGAGTAGAGACAGCGTCGCCGGCATGACAAATGCGGCGCCGACGCCGGAGATCACGCGGGAGACGATGATCCACGACGGTTCGTCCGCGAAGACCGGAATCGACGAGCCGGCAGCAAAAACGAGTAGTCCGAACATGAGCAGTTCTCGTCGACCGTATCGATCGCCGAGTGCGCCCGCCGGCAACAAGAGACAAGCCAGCGTGAGCGTGTACCCGTCCACGATCCACGTGAGCTGGCTCTGTGTTGCACCGGTATCGCGGGCCAAGTCGGGAAGGGCCGTGTTGAGAGCGGCCATCGCTGCGACGACCAGCGCGACGGCGCAGCACGCGACCGTCAGCATCCAGATCTGTCGGATGGTCCACGTGGACTGTTCGAGCGTCGTATCGCTACTCACGAAACCTCCCGATAGAAACAAGACCATCAGTATCGTTACAAGAACAGAAGTTCCACAACCCCCAAGTGGGTATAACTGAGGTTGTGACGGCGGGAATCGACAAGCAGGAAATCGACAAGCAGGTCAGCGACGAGGATCCGCGTAAACAGCGTTCCAGGTCCAGGTTGCTCGACGCGGCGACCAAGCTGCTGGCAGAAGGCGGCGTGGACGCGGTGACGATCGATGCCGTCACCAAATTGGCCAACGTCGCACGTGCGACGTTGTATCGGCATTTCGACAGCGGCACGGAGTTACTCGCCGCGGCATTTGCTCGCCTCTTACCGCCGGTGCCCGAGATGTCCGGGGAAGGTGACCTCCGCGCGCAATTGCTCGAGTTGTTGACCAGTCAGGCCAAGGCCATCGAAAGCGCACCGATCCAGGTGACGGCCATGTGCTGGCTCGGCTTGGGGCCGGAGCTGAAGGGTTACTCGAGCGTCGACGCCCTGTCGACGGACAAGCCCGAATTGCGATCGTTGCGCCAGACGGTCTTCGAGCAGTACCGTCACGCGTTCGATCGGATCCTGCGCTCGCCGGATGCGATCGAAGCGTTGGGGGAGTACGACTACGACGTCGCACTTGCTCAGTTGGTCGGACCTTTGGTGCTCACCAAGCTGGCCACGCTGACGCCTCTCGGGGAGGCCGCGTGTGAGCAGATCGTGGACGATTTTCTGGCTGCACGCGGAGTGTCGAGCTGACAGCTCACGGCTCCAGATTGCGTCGTAGCACGTACTGCTCGAGGCGGTCGATGCCGCGCACTCGTCGCGGACGAAGGTGTCGCAGTTTGAAATTGGCGTCCGAGCCGAGCTGGGTGGCCAGCTCGGAGTCGATCAGCACGGTGCCGGGGCGAGCGGAGCTGGTCAGGCGCGCGGCCTTGTTGACCACCGAACCGTAGAGATCTCCGAAGCGAACCAACGTCGGACCCATGGCCAGACCTACCCGAAGCTGTGGATCGTCGTGATCGGCGAGGACCGCCTGCTGGATCTGCAAGGCGATCTCGGCGGCGTGGTGGGGGCTCTCGGCGGCAAACATGACCTCGTCACCGACGGTCTTGACCACCCAGCCGTAGTTGCGTCCGATGATTTCGGTGGACGCGGACTCGAACCGCTCGAGCAGATCGTTGAGTTCGGCGGAGTCGAGGCCGCGAGTCAGCGAGGTGTACCCGACGATGTCGGCGAAACCCACGACCAGAACGCGACTCGCGACTTCTTCGCCCGGGTTTCCCACGTTGCGGCCCGTCGACGACGCGACGTGACGCTTCCATACGTACGTCTGCAGAGATTCGACAGCGGGAATGATCTCGGCGCCGAGGCTCAGAACGACATTTCTGATGGCGTCGGGTTCGTGATCCACCGAGTCCGCAAGCTGATCGATGATGTGTGTGCTGATCAGCGATACCTGCCACTCCGCCAACCTCGACATCGACTGTCCGAGAGAACGGGCAGCTGCCACCTCACTGTTCTGTGAGATGACGCCTCGATTGACCATGTCGGTGATGGTCTTGAGGGCGTCGGCGTCTTGCTGCGTGAACATGACCGCGTCGGGATCCTCGTCGACGGCAAAGCCCATCGCCACCCACAGACGATCGGCGCGCTCGCGTGTCACCCCGGCGAATTCCGCGATCTGCGACTGTGTGAAGCAGCGCGGTCCGCCGAGGAGGGACTCCTCGATGTCGGCTTGAATCCGGCTGAGCAGATGAGCATCGACGTCGATCGGCTCAGCAGCGTGAGATTCAGCAGGGGCGGGTTCGGTGACCTCGTCGATCCACTCTGACTCCGAACTGCTCACCGTGCTCCTTCTTGCCGCAACAAATTTCTGTCCACCATCTTCCACGCGGTGCCCCGAGAACAGTACTGAATTGGCCGAACCGCCTACGGATCCTCGGGCCCAGGCGGGCGGTGAGAGTCAACACGTCGGTGGCTTGTGCAAGAGTTGCCCCGAGAAAAGCACTGTCGATACTGAAATGCACGAGATACTTCTGAAAGGACCTGCGCATGCCACCCCGTAGACGTTCCGGCGCTGCCGCATCAACGCCGGATCACCTCACTGCGGACAATCTGGCAGCGCTCGCCACGGCTGTCGCCGAAGGCAAGCGCGCCACCGTCTATCTGCGCGAGGCGACTCCCAGCCTGGGGATCGAAGCCGGTACCTCGGCGAAAGTCGTGTCGGTGGACGGCAACACCGTGATGATCCGCCCCAAGGGCGTGAACGACGAATTGCCTTTCGAGGCAGAGGAATTGCGCATCAACCGCGTCTCCGCGGCGCCGGCCAGACCGGCGCCACGGCCCAAACCAGTTGTGGAGTCCGAGCCCCTGATGGAGCCACTCGTAGAGCCTGTTCGACCGAAGCCGCGTGCGCAGCCTGCACCCGCTCCGGTACCGACTACCACTGCTGCCCCTGCCGCGACACCTCGTCCGGCCGTCAAGCGTGCGAAGAAACTGCCGGCCGGCATCAGCGTCACCATCCATGCGGGCGCGGACAACGACTGGAGCGTGACGGTCACACAGGGCGCCAAGCGTCCGGGCAAAGCAGTTCCGGTCGCACCCGATGCAGTCGAGCGAGCTGTCCGCGAGTTGGGTGAGCCCACCGCCATCGAAGCTGTCGAGTCCATCATCGTCGCTGCACGGGACATGGCTGCAGCGCGAGTCGACGAGTTGAGTCGCCAGCTCGAGGAGGCACGCAAGATGCTCGAAGCGCTCGGAGCTACCGACTAGAAACGCTGCGTAGGTCCGCACTTTCCGGGGTATGCGTTTTTTGCAGCGGGGAGATTACCGGCGGAGAGATTGTGATGTTGCAGCGAATTGTTTCGGCTCTGGCAGCGTTGGTCTTGGCACTCGGACTCGGGTTCATCGTCAGCAGCAACGCGGTTGCTGCACCCACGCCCATGGGTGGTGGTTCGGGCATCATCGTCGACAATCAGCTGGTCTGCACGTTGACCACTATCGGGCACGACAACGGCGGCAGACTCGTGGGTATCACCGCAGGTCACTGCGGTGGTCCTGGATCGTTCGTGATCCCGGAAAGCAACGAGGACGCAGGCGTGGTCGGCACGTTCGTCGAGTCGAACCCGGACCTGGACTACGGGGTCATCCAGTTCGATCCGGGCAAGGTCACGCCAGTTCGAACGGTGGGCGCGGCAACCATCACCTCGATCGGCGCTCCGGCCAGCTTCCCGGCTACAGCCTGTAAGGAAGGCCGTACGACGGGCACGACCTGCGGCGTCGTCTGGGGAGACCTGAGCGCCGACGCATCCACCTGGACTCAGATCTGCGTCGACCACGGTGATTCGGGAGCCCCGGTCACGGTCGGCACGACGCTGGTCGCGATGGTCAACGCCTACCTCTGGGTGCCGTGCCTGGGGCCGGAACTCGGCACCAACATGACCTCCATCGTGGACACGATCAATGCCCACGGAGGCGTCGGCGCCGGGTACCGGCCCATCTAGCTGCGAGCTGGGATCAGCCGCACACTGCTCCACCCGAGGCTGATCCCACGAGCTTGGAGTACTTGGCCAACACACCACGTGTGTAGCGAGGCGGCAACGGCTCCCAGCCCTTCTTGCGGGCTTCCAATTCGGAGTCGTCGACCAACAACTCGAGTTGTCCGGTACCCACGTCGAGCCGGATCTGGTCGCCGTCGCGAACGAACGCGATGGGACCGCCGTCCACGGCCTCGGGCGCAACGTGTCCGACACACAGGCCGGTGGTGCCGCCCGAGAATCGTCCGTCCGTCAGCAGCAGGACGTCCTTGCCGAGACCCGCACCCTTGATCGCGCCCGTGATGGCCAGCATCTCGCGCATTCCGGGACCACCCTTCGGGCCCTCGTAGCGGATGACGACGACGTCGCCACCAGTGATGGTCCCGTCTTCGAGCGCGTCCATTGCGGCACGTTCACGTTCGAAAACCCGTGCAGTGCCGACGAATACATCAGACTCGAATCCTGCCGATTTGACCACCGCGCCGCCGGGAGCGAGCGAGCCCTTCAGGATCGTGATGCCTCCGGTCGGGTGAATGGGCTTGTTCATCGCCCGCAGGACCTTGCCGTCCGGATCGGGCGGGGTGATGTGCGCCAGGTTCTCCGCAACAGTCTTGCCGGTGACGGTCAGGCAATCTCCGTGCATGAGTCCCGCGTCGAGTAATGCCTTCATGATGACGGGGACGCCGCCGATACGGTCGACGTCCGTCATGACGTGCTTTCCGAAGGGCTTGACGTCGGCGAGGTGCGGGACCTTCGCGCCGACGCGAGCGAAGTCGTCGAGCGTCAGCGGGACGTACGCTTCGTGCGCGATCGCGAGGAGATGGAGCACCGCATTGGTGGATCCGCCGAACGCCATGACTACTGCGATGGCGTTCTCGAACGCTTCCTTGGTGAGGATGTCCCTGGCGGTGATGCCCCGACGAAGGAGTTCGACAACGGCTTTGCCGCTCTCGCGGGCGAATCCGTCGCGGCGACGGTCCGGTGCGGGCGGTGAAGCGCTGCCGGGCAGCGACATTCCCATGGCCTCGGCGGCGCTGGCCATCGTGTTTGCGGTGTACATGCCGCCGCACGCGCCTTCGCCCGGGCAGATCGCCCGTTCGATGGTGTCGACGTCGGCGCGGCTCATCAGTCCACGCGAGCAGGCGCCCACAGCCTCGAACGCGTCGATGACGGTGACTTCCCGCTCGCTGCCGTCGGAAAGTTTGGCGACGCCGGGGAGGGTGGAGCCGGCGTAGAGGAACACGCTGGCGAGGTCGAGGCGGGCCGCCGCCATCATCATGCCGGGCAACGACTTGTCGCAGCCGGCGAGAAGAACCGATCCGTCGAGGCGCTCGGCCTGCATGACGGTCTCGACGCTGTCCGCGATCACTTCACGGGAGACGAGGGAGAAGTGCATGCCCTCGTGACCCATCGAAATGCCGTCGGAAACGGAGATGGTGCCGAATTCGAGGGGGAATCCACCGGCCTCCCGGACACCTTCCTTGACGGCCTTGGCCAGGCGATCGAGGGACAGGTTGCACGGTGTGATCTCGTTCCAGGACGAGGCGACGCCGATCTGCGACTTGACCCAGTCGTCGTCACCCATTCCTACTGCACGCAACATGCCGCGCGCTGCGGTCTTTTCGAGTCCGTCGGTGACGTCACGACTTCTGGGCTTGATGTCGGGTTCGGTCATTTTCCAAGCATAGGCGTCAGCAGGATGTCTTTCCGGCAGACGAGCGACTCGAGTTGCCAACAGACGTCGTCCGTCGTGAATAGACTCGTCGCATCGCAGTCGGGGCTGAGTGTGCAGGTGATTGACGTACAGGGGGATTCAGGTGGAGTCGGAACTGATTTCAGCTTTCGGGTTTGCAGTTCTGGCGGCGGTCTTGACCGGTAGTGGCGTCTTCCTGGTTGTTCTGACGGTTCTGCACGAGATTGCCCGGTGGAAGGGCCGCTTCGTATCGGTGTGGGTGACTTTCTTTGCCGCACTGCTGATACTGCCCGTGCTGTTCGGTGCGTTGATCGTCGGCTATTCCGCGTTCTCCGAGATCGACGGGTCCGAGGCACTGATTCCGCCGGCGTTCTGGATCCTGATCGCGGCCGGGGGTGCACTCGGCGGTTACATCGGAGTCAAGGTCGGTGTGGTTCGAGGCTCGGCCCTCGACTACCGGTTGTGATCGGGATCGACTCGGTCAAACTTTCAGAGAATCGCAGGCGAAGCCTGGGTGAACATCCCGAAGCTCTCTTGAACGGCCGTTCAGGTGCGGGTTCACTCCTAGCGTGCACACGAATGCCTTCGATCGAATATCCAGACGTGGCCTACTGCAGGGATCGGCGGCTCTCGCCGGCGCAGTAGGTCTCGGTGTCGCTTCGGCGAGCCACGCCGGTGCCGAGGTTCCGGGTGGCAGCCCGGGATTCGCGCACGGCGTGGCATCCGGTGACCCGTTGCCGGATGCCGTGATCATCTGGACCCGCATCACCCCAACGGCGGACGCAACGCCAGGTTCGGGCGTCGGGGCGGCGGTGACGCTCAACTGGCAGGTCGCGACCGATGAGGGGTTCGCGAGCGTTGTGGCGTCGGGAAGTGTTGCTGCTTCGGCAGAATCCGATCACACCGCGAAGGTCGACGTCACCGGACTCGATTCGTCGACGACGTACTGGTACCGATTCACTGCGGGTTCGGCTGTTTCTCCGGTGGGCCGCACCCGTACGGCACCGTCGAACTCGGCAGATCTCGATCGTCTCCGCTTCGGCGTCGTGTCCTGCTCCAACTGGGAAGCAGGGTATTTCGGTGCTTATCGCCACCTCGCATTCCGCGAAGACCTCGACGCGATCATTCATCTCGGTGACTACATCTACGAGTACGGGCAGGGGGAGTACGGCGCGAGAAACGGATCTGTTCGCCTTCACGAGCCGGCCCACGAGATCATTTCGCTGGCCGACTACCGAATTCGGCACGCGCAGTACAAGACCGACCCGGATCTGGCTGCTCTTCACCTGAAACTCCCGTTCATCACTACGTGGGACGACCACGAATCGGCCGACAACGCCTACCGGGACGGCGCCGAAAACCACACTCCCGGTGTCGAAGGCGATTGGGCAGATCGAAAGGCGAACTCGGCCAAGGCGTATTTCGAGTGGATGCCCGTCCGCCCGTCGGGTAGTGGTTCGAGCGTTCAGCTGTATCGACGGTTCCGCTTCGGGAATCTGGCCGAGATCTCGATGCTCGACCTGCGTACCTACCGCGACGAGCAGCCGACGATGAAGCAGGTCGACGATCCGTCACGCACCATTACCGGACGCGCACAGATGGATTGGTTGACCAACGGAATCGTCACCTCCCCGACGCAGTGGAAGATCGTCGGCAATCCGGTCATGATCACGCCCTGCGTGTTCCCGCCGCTGGAACCGGCGACCACCGCGGCGTTGACCGAACTGGTGGGAGTGCCGCAGGCCGGTGTCCCGTACAACACGGATCAGTGGGACGGGTACACCGCCGACCGCACCAGGCTTTTCGATGCGATCACCTCGAACGGTGTGGACAACACCGTCTTCATCACCGGTGACATCCACACGTCGTGGGCTTGCGACCTACCGACCAATGCCGCGAATTACCCAGGCGGGCCGACTGTCGGCGCTGAGTTCGTCGTCCCGTCGGTGACGTCGCCCAACATCGACGACATGCTGAAAGTGCCGCCGCGAACGGTAACCGTTGCGGCAGAAGAAGCATTCAAGGCAGTGAACCGACATGTGCGGTACGTCGAACTGGATTCGCACGGCTTCGGCGTATTCGAAATCGCCCGCGAAGGTACTCAGATGGATTGGTACTACGTCGACGATCTCACCAATCCACAGAGCAATGCGCACTATGCCGTGAGCTACCGTCTACCGGCAGGCGCGGGCAGTAGAGTCTCGCCCACTTCGGCCGCCCTCGATCAGGCCTCGTACCGACCAGGAGTCGACCAGTGAGTATCGAAGTTTCGCGTCGTAGCGTTCTGATCGGTGGAAGTGTTGTCGCCGGAACGGCATTGCTCGGAACGCCCGCTCGCGCGAGCGTTCCCACCAGCGCAGGCATCCCAGACCTGGACGTGCATGTCATCGTCGTCGACGGCATGCGTCCGGACGAGCTGCGATCGGAGCTCACCCCGACGCTGACCGGGCTTGCGGCCGGCGGTATTCACTACCCGGACGCCAGCGCCATCACGATCGCGGAGACGCTGCCGAATCACACGGCGATGATGACGGGAGTGCTGCCGGCGCGTTCGGGAGTGCCTGCAAACTCCGTCTACGATCAGTCCATCGACAAGAAGCGTGACCTCGATCGGCCTTCCGACCTGCAGGCATCGACGGTTCTGGATCGGGTGCGCGCCGAACTCGGATTGACCACTGCGAGTGTGCTGTCGAAGCGCTACCTTCACGGGTTGTTCGGTGACCGCGCCTCACTGGTGTGGGATCCCCAGCCACTCGTTCCCGGCACGGAGCACGCGCCGGACAACTTCACGATCGACGCCTTGATCCGTATCGTCGGCGGGAACTCGCCGCGGCTCTCGTTCACCAACCTCGGTGACGTCGATCGGGTTGGGCACCTGGATCTGTCTGGTCCGTCCATCCGGATCGCTCGCACGGCCGCACTTCAGAACACCGACAACCAGGTTCGCCGCTTCGTCGACTTCCTTCATGACACGGGTCGCTGGAATCGGAGCATTCTGATCGTGTTGGCCGACCACTCCATGGACTGGTCGGAGCCCGCGCGGCTCATCGGACTCGATCGACCGCTGAACGCGGACCCGTTGCTCGCAGGCAAGATTCGAATCGCCCAGAACGGTGGCGCAGACCTGATCTACTTCGTCGGACCCGATGGCGAACGGGCGGAAGCCGTCAGCCGGATTCAGCAGATCGTGGATGGTGTGGACGGCGTCGAATCCAGCCACCTCCCCGCCGAATTCGATCTCGGCACCAATGCCGGTGACGTCGTTGCGTTTTGCGCTCAGGGCTGGCGGTTCAGTGATCCGACTCCACTGTCCAACCCGATTCCCGGCAACCACGGCCATTTCGTGACACTGCCCATCCCGTTCTTCCTCAGCGGCGGGCATCCCGCTCTCGACGGTGGACGGAAGATCGACACGCAGGCTCGCACGATCGACGTCGCGCCGACGGTTGCGGCTCTGCTCGGCCTCGGTGCACCTGCCGGCGGCTGGGACGGCGTCGCCCGCACGACGGGCGTGACGCTGAACGTCTAACGAGGATCGCGGCCGGTCAAAGCAATCAGCTTGTCCTGCAACGACGCATCGTCAGGAAGATCGACGGGAGCGGAGAACAGGCCGCTCTCGGCGAGCATGTCGCGCTGCCCGTCGAGGTCGGACCAGACGGCCTCGACGAGGTCTGGATCGAGTCGCTCGTCTGCTCCGACCGCTCGCGCGAGATCCCAGGTGTGGATCGTGACGTCCGAGGTCTGCTGGCGCAGATAGGGTTCCACCTTCACTGTGCCGTACGAGAGGTGAACGTGGGCACTGAGGTCCGTCGATTTCCACGCTTTGATGGCGGCATCGGAGTACTTCTGCCATTCGGTCCACAGGTCGTCCCCGACGGGAACGATGTCCGGTGTCGCCTCGCCGACCGTCAGTCCGGCCAGGAGCGGCGGTACCCACTGCTGCTCCTCGATGACGTGGCGGACGAGGTGTTCGACGTGCCAGTCGGAGTCGGGCGTGGGTGCGTTCCAGTCCTCGACTGCGGCGAGTCGTGAACCGAATTCGCGGTGGGCGGTGAGCACGAGTTCGAGCCAATCGAATGCCATCACTCGAGGGTAACCCGATCAGCGTGACGTTAATCGGTGCGTGAGGCTTCGATTCGGTGAAGACTGTCGAGGTTGTCGCTTAGTCGAATCGAGGAGTTTTCATGACCGTCCCCACCGTCACTCTGGCCGAAGGTCTCACTGTCAGCGCCCAGGGATACGGCGCGATGTCCGTCGCCCCTGTCTACGGCCCGGTGGATCCGGCCGAGGCGCTTGCCACATTGCACCATGCGGTGGACATCGGGATCACGTTCATCGACACCGCCAACGTGTACGGCGAGGGCTCGAGCGAGCGTGCGGTGGGAGAGCTTCTCAAAGACCGCCGGGACGAAGTGCAGTTGGCGACGAAGTTCGGTCTGGTCGGCAACATCGCCAACGGTCAGCGCGGGATCAACGGAGACCCGGCCTACGTACCGCAGGCACTCGACGAGTCTCTGGGACGACTCGGCGTCGATCATGTCGACCTCTACTACTTGCACCGGGTCGACCCGAACGTTCCGATCGAAGACACCGTCGGCGCGATCGCAGAGCAGGTGAAGGCGGGCAAGGTCCGCAACATCGGCCTGTCCGAGGCGACCGGCGATGAACTGCGTCGTGCGTACGGGGTGCATCCGATCGCGGCGATCCAGTCGGAATGGAGCATCTGGAGTCGGGACGTCGAGAACAAGGTAGTACCCACCGCCGCGGAACTCGGAGTCGGATTCGTGCCCTTCTCACCTGTGGGCCGAGGCTTCCTGGCGGGATCGTTCGATGCGGAGACGCTCGGTGACAACGACCTGCGCCGACGCTTCCCACGCTTCTCGGACTCCGCGCTCCCTGCTAATCAGAAGGTTCTCGACGTGGTCCGCGCCGTCGGTGAGGAGCTCGGCGCGACGCCTGCACAGGTTTCCCTGGCATGGCTCGATGCCAAGGGCCGTCAGTACGGGTTGCCTTCCGTTTCGATTCCCGGCACGCGGTTCGCTGCACGAGTCACGGAAAACGCCGGAGCGTTGGACATCGTTCTGACCGAAGACCAGATCGCTCGCCTCGACTCCCTCGCCGCGATTACCGAAGGCTTCCGTTCGGCTGATTTGAATTGGGTCTCTCAGGGCCGCGAATAATCATGTCCTGAGCCTTGCGAAAGACAGGAGTAACATACAGACCCGATGAAAAAAGTGTGGTTGGTCTGGGGTGTCGGTGTTTTTGCCTACGTGATCGCCGTGCTTCACCGCACTTCGTTCGGTGTCTCGGGTCTGTCTGCTGCTGATCGGTTCTCGATCTCGCCCAGCGTTCTGTCGAGCTTCGTCGTGCTGCAGATCGTTGTGTACGCCGGTATGCAGATTCCGGCGGGAGTTCTCCTCGACCGCTACGGTTCGCGGATCATGATCGCAGTCGGTGCGTTCATCATGATGTCCGCGCAGTTGGCTCTCGCCTTCACCGAATCGCTGCCCCTCGCGATCGGTGCACGTATTGCCGTCGGTGCCGGGGATGCACTCACCTTCATCTCGGTGTTGCGGTTGGTACCGCAGTGGTTCCCGCCCCGGCAGGTGCCGTTGGTCTCGCAGTTCACGGGCATCCTCGGTCAGCTGGGCCAGGTGATGTCTGCGCTTCCGTTCATGTTGCTGTTGTCCGGACCGGGCTGGACTTTTGCCTACGGCAGCGCTGCCGCTGTCGGACTGTTGGCGTTTGCACTGGCGTTGAGTGTCATCCGCGACGCGCCTCCCGGTGCCGACGTGGTCGCCGTGCCGGCCGGCGCCAAGGAGATCGGGCGACAGATCAAGACGGTGTGGATGCGGCCCGGCACCCGCCTCGGGTTCTTCAGCCACATGGGGACTCAGTTCTCGATCACGACGTTCGCGCTGCTGTGGGGCGTGCCGTACCTGAAATCGGCTCAAGGCCTCGACTCCACGACGGTCGGCTCGCTGCTGACGCTGTCGGTCATCTCGGCAATCGTGGCCGGCCCGATCCTCGGCATTCTCACCGGTCGCTTTCCCATGCGTCGATCGTGGTTGGTTCTCACCATCATGGTGGCCAGCGCGCTCATGTGGACGATCGTGCTTTCACGAAGCGAACCGTCTCCGCTCTGGTTGTTGACGATCCTGGTGGTCGTCATCTCGGTGGGTGGGCCGGGTTCGGTGATCGGCTTCGACTACGCGCGTACGTCCAACCCGAGTTCGGCGATGGGCACCGCGCAAGGCATGGTCAACATCGGGGGATTCCTCGCTTCCCTCATCGTGATTCAAGTGATGGGCGTGATCCTCGGACACATGGGCGGGTACACGTTCGACGGATTCCGCGTCGCCTGGATGGTGCAATATCCGGTCTGGGTTCTCGGTATCGTCGGTGTGCTCGTCACTCGAGGCAAAGCCCGGCGAGCCCTCGCGGCAGAAGGCGTACACGTACGGCCGATTCGCGAAGTCATTCGTCGCAACAAATAACTCGATCGCATCGGGTAATTCATCCCCTGCGGGTGAGGTTCCCAAGCGTCCGAGCCACCAGGCTTGATGGATGAACGACGCAATGAACATCGGACCGGTCGAGCTCGTGGTGCTGGCATTCCCAGGTTCCACTGTGGATCCTGAAGCCGTCGCCGCGCTGCAAAACGTGGTGGAACGAGGTTTTGTCACCCTGCTCGACCTCGTGTACATCGCCAAGGACGCTGACGGACAGGTGTCGCAGATCGACGTCGACGAAGATCTCACAGAGATCGGACTGGCGATTCTGTCCATCGAAGCCAAGGCATTGATCAGTGACGAGGATCTGGACGTGGTCCGTGAGTCACTCGAACCAGGAACGTCCGCCGCAGTCATCGTCTACGAGCAGACGTGGGCGCGTGAGCTCGCGTCGACGGTTCGCGGTGGCGGCGGCGATGTAGTCCTTCACGTTCAGATACCGCGCGAGGTAGTCGTCGCAGCGGTCGAAGCAGCATTTCAGTAGCGACAATTACCCAAGGAGTTCGGCATGGTTTTTCGAGGTGGACGCAGAGGGCGGCCGGGGTTGCTCGGCACGGTGGCGCGCACTGCGGTAGTGGCTGGAACCGCAAAAGCGACGTCCAACGCCATGGATCGACGGAGTCAACGGAAGGCCAGCGAGCAGCAGCAGGAATACCAGCAGGAGTACCAGCAGCAACAGCCGCCGCCGCAGGTCGCACCCGTGCAGTCCGTTCCCCCTTCTGGCGCGGACGATCTGGTCTCCAAGCTGCAGGAGCTGGGTCAGCTTCATCAGTCCGGCGTGTTGACCGACGCGGAGTTCGCCGCGGCAAAGTCGCAGTTGCTGAGCTAGTGCCTGCTGGTTCTTGAAGCCTTGAACGGGTTTACCACACCAGGCAATTGAGCATGAAAGGCTGATCTATGATCGACCCACGCGCAGCATCGGACGCAATCGAAGCGGCGAACTCCCGAGTCACCGAGACCCTGCCGTTCTCCGACAAGACCGATTTCACCGATGCCGAGCGCGGGTTCATCGGCGCGCTCGATCCCGGCGTGGTAACCGGACCCGACGGAAAAGTGCTGTGGGACAACGACTCGTACTCATTCCTGGATGAAGAGTGCCCGCCGACCGTCAATCCGAGCTTGTGGCGTCAATCGAGGTTGGTGGCCAAGCAAGGACTATTTGCGGTGACGGATTCGATCTATCAGATACGCGGACTCGATCTGTCGAATATGACCCTGATCGAGGGGGAGAGCGGGATCATCGTCATCGATCCACTGATTTCTCGGGAAACCGCGGCCGCTGGTCTCGCGTTGTATCGGGAGCATCGTGGTGATCGACCGGTTGTCGCGGTGATCTACACGCATTCGCATATCGACCATTTCGGTGGGGTCAAAGGGGTGACCACCGACGACGACGTCGCTGCCGGGCGATGCGTGATCTTTGCGCCAACGGGGTTCGTGGAGCATGCCGTCGAGGAAAACGTCTATGCGGGAACGGCAATGGCTCGACGCGCGGCATACATGTACGGGGCGGCATTGCCTCGAGGTCCTCGAGGTGGCGTCGGTGCAGGATTGGGCCAGACCACCTCCACCGGTACACCGACGCTGATTTCACCGACGGTGTCGATCTCGAAGACTGGTCATACAGAGACAATCGACGGCGTTCGGATCGAGTTCCAGATGACCCCAGGCACCGAGGCGCCGTCCGAGATGAACTTCTACTTCCCGGACTTTCGCGCACTGTGCATGGCGGAGAACGCAACTCATAATCTGCACAACCTGCTCACACTTCGTGGAGCGTTGGTGCGAGATCCGCATGTGTGGTCGGCGTACCTGACCGAATCGATCAATCGCTACGCCTCACGATCCGATGTCGTGTTTGCATCCCACCATTGGCCGACGTGGGGGACCGAACGGCTCACCGAGTTCATGTCATTGCAGCGCGATCTCTACGGGTACCTTCACGATCAGACACTTCGTCGAATCAATCAGGGGTGGACCGGTCTAGAGATCGCCGAATCCATCGAACTGCCAGCCGCCTTGGCACAGGCGTGGCACACACACGGGTACTACGGTTCCGTCAGTCACAACGTCAAAGCCATCTACCAGCGCTACATGGGATGGTTCGACGGCAACCCAGCGCACCTGTGGGAGCATCCACCCGTCGAATCGGCCAAGCGTCACGTGGAGTTCATGGGCGGATCGGCAGAGGTGCTCCGAAAAGCTCGGGAATCGTACGAGAGCGGAGACTTTCGGTGGGTCGCGCAGGTGGTGAACTACGTCATCTTTGCTGAACCGGACAACGCGGAGGCCAAGACCCTGCAGGCCGATACCTTCGAGCAACTCGGGTACGGCGCAGAGAACGGCACCTGGCGAAACTTCTACCTCACGGGTGCATACGAACTGCGCAACGGTTCGGTGGGTACGCCCACAGTTGCTGCAGCTCCTGATATCACCGCAGCGTTGTCGGTGAAGCAGGTGTTCGACGCCGTGTCGCTCCGCGTCGACGGAGTGAGTGCAGCGAATTCCCACATCGTCATCGATTGGAACATCACCGACGAAAACATCGTGCACCGAACGGAACTGAGCAACGGAGTGCTGATCCATTTCGACGTGGAAGGTGGGTCTGCAGATGTTGGGTCTGTGGATGCGACGTTCAGTTTGAGTCGTCTCGGCTTACTCGGTGTGCTGCTCGGTGGTGCGGACCTGGGCGCCGAGATTGCGAATGGCAGTATCACGGTGGCCGGCGACCCGGCGAAGCTTGCAGAACTTGCGGGGCACCTTGACGAGCCTGACCCGAACTTTGCGATAGTCACGCCGACGTAGCAGTTTGTGGCAGTCGAATAAGGCTGTATTTCAACGAGTCTCGACTTCTGGGCGCTCCTGAAGTTGTCCGTTTTGTCTCTGGTTATCGAAAGTATGTTCGATTAAACTTTCGGCATGGACAGTCGGGAAGCATGGCAGCTGGATGGTGAGGACCTCAAGGGTGAGGTTCTCGATCTGGTGCGTGTCCGGCATGAGTTGCAGTCGCGGATGGTGTTGTTGATCGTGGAGATGTTTGCCCGTGAGGTTCTCGGGGGGAAGGGGTTTCGGGTGATCGCGCAGTGGTTGCATGGTTCGACGAATTTGGAGATCGGTGAGTGCAGTCTGCTGGTCGGGTTGGCGCGGTTGTTGATGCTCGAACCTGTTGTGGCGGATGCGTTTCACCGGGGTGATGTGGATGCGTTGAAGGCGCGGCAGGTGGCGTCGTTTTGTCAGCATCCGCCGAAGAACATGACCCTGGCGGATGTGGACAAGGCCCGTGGGATTTTGTTGTCGTTGGCGTCGAAGAATATTGCGGATTGTGATGCGGTGCGGGCGGCGATTCGGCGGATTGAGAAGCAGTACGGCAAGCGTGAGGATGGTGTTCCGGTCGGGGAGGATTCGGAGCGTAACGAGTTCTATGCCTCGAAAGGCTTGTACGGGCGGGTGTCTGTGAAGGGTGATCTGGATGCTGTGAACGGGGCGCGTCTGATCACGTTGTTGTCGAGCCTGTCGGCTCCGACGCCGGAGAAGGACGGTGTGAAGGACACGCGTACTCCGGCATTACGGCGGGCGGACGGGTTTTGCGAGTTGTTGCGCCGTTACGAGGGGGCGGGGTTGGGTCCGATCGAAGGCGGCGTGAAACCGCACATCACGGTCACCGCGTCGGCGAAAGACATGACGGATCTGCAAGCGTTGAAAGACCTCCTGCCGTCGACCGATGAACTGGGGTTTGCGTGGACGGATTGGGTGGGTCCGATCAGTATCGACACTGCCCGGATGCTGGCGTGCGACTGCACCGTGACGCGGATCTTGTTGGATGAGAATGGTGTTCCGCTCGACTGCGGTAAGGAAGTAAGAACAGCGACGGTGCCGCAGCGGCGGGCGTTAGCGGTTCGTGATGGTGGGTGTGCGTTTCCGGGGTGTGGGACTCCGTCGGGGTGGTGCGATGCTCATCATATTGTTCACTGGAACGATGGTGGCCCAACGGATCTCGACAACCTGGTTCTGTTGTGCGGTCATCATCATCGGACGATGCATCACACGGAGCGGCGGGTGGAGATCGGCCCGGATCGAAAGACGGTGTTCTATCCGCCGATGTCGGTTGATCCGTATCAGCAGCCGATCGGCGGGAACAGCCCGCCCACAGCAGCCTGAACGGGCGCAACTGAATACGTACACACCGGGGCACAACAATGCCCCGGTGCTCGCTCGATCCAGGATTTAGTCAAGACAACGTGATGTCGGCAATCAGGCCGTGGTGATCGGATCCCTCGATCTCGATCCGTTCCAAGGATGTCGCCACGGCGCCTTTGGTGATGATGTGGTCGATACCGACCACCGCCGGATACCACTTGTCGGTCGGGTACGTCGGGATCAGGCCGGAACCCAATTGATCGGCGGCGCTGGTGTATCCGTTGCTGAGGAGATTCCGGAACTGTTTGTTCGAGTACGACGCATTGAAATCGCCGCTGACTATCACATTGTCCATCCCGGCGACTTCGTCCATGTAAGACCCAAGCTTTTGCTGCTCGGCCGCCCACACCGAAGCCGGCGAGATGTATGCCGGTGCCGGATGCACGGCGAACAATGTGGCTGGCTGCGCCAAGCCGACATTCAGCTCTGCGGACAGCGTTTCGGGTGAGAACCCGTCGAGGCTACGTGGATTGGAGAGAGGAAAGCGACTGTAGATTCCGGCCCCGCCACCGCCGTCGGCGTAGGGGATCAGGAACTGGTGGCTCAGAACCTCTTCAAGCCCGGCGGCTTCGAGCGCCTCGGCTTCCTGGTACGTCAACTCCTGGACCGTCACCACGTCGACGTTGCGTTCGCGGACCATCGCCACAAGCGACTCCGGATCCGCTGCACCGACCATCAAGTTGGCCTGCATCAACCGAATCGATGGACCGTTCGCAGACGTCGACTCCCCAGTTCCGCCGATGTACAGCGGGCTCACAGACCATCCGAACAGTGCAAGGACGACAAGGGATGCGGCGCATACGATCCACTGACGCCCGATACCCGAGACGACGGCACCGATCAGCGGAGCAATCATCAACAAGGGTGCCACTGACGCCAGAACGATCACGATGTTGTGATCGACGTCCAGCTGAGTTGCGATCAAGGCAACCAAACCCGTCACGATTCCGGCCACACCAACCACGGCCGAAAGGCGGCGAAGAACCAGTCGACGAGGGGTCACGGTATCGGGTTGCATGACATCCATCGAAGCAGAAAGGCGCCGTAGCTCCGGGGAAGCGCAGGTGGAGTCGGTGCGCCCTATTGTTTGCGCCCTACTGTTGCGGATACGGCAGATGGCTGCTGCTGTTCTGACTGACGGAGATCGAGCGGCCGAGTTGGGGGAAGGCGCGTTGAGAGCACGCCGGTCTGTCACAGACTTTGCACCCCGCGCCGATCGGCACGATGGTCGCGGGGTCGTCCGTCTGGATTCCGTGGGAGTAGACCATGCGATCGGCGTAGCCGATGTCGCAACCGAGTCCGACGGCGAAGTTCCGCTCGGGGGCGAGGTACCCGAGCCCGCCGCTGTGGGTAGTGCGCGCCACCCAGAGGTATGTCCGGCCGTCGGGCATCTTCGCGACCTGGGTGAGGATGCGCCCTGGGCTCGCGAACGCCTCGTGGATGACCCACAGCGGGCAACTGCCGCCGACTCTGGAGAAGTGAAAAGCGGTAGCGGACTGTCTCTTCGAGATGTTTCCGGCGCGATCGGTTCTGACGAAGAAGAAGGGAATGCCGCGCTGGCCGTGCCGTTGGAGTGTGGACAACCGGTGGCAGACGGTCTCGAAGCCGACCTCGAACTTGAGGCTCAGCAGATCGATGTCGTATCGCAAGGCCTCAGCGGATTCCAGGAATTGGGTGTACGGCAGTAGTAGCGCGCCGGCGAAGTAATGCGCGAGTCCGATGCGGGCGAGAGCTGCGGATTCGGCACTCAATGATTCATCCTCGGCGACAAGAGAATCGATCACGTCGGCTTGGGTGAAGAAGGCCAACTGCATCGCGATCTGGAACGCGCGTTGCCCTGCCGACAGACGACGGGCGAGGGTGAGTACCGACTTGTCCGGATCGTAGAAACGCTTGGGGCCGAGCTTGTCTGGTTCGTCGGTACGGATCGTCACGGTGACGCCGTGCTGATCGCGAAGTAGTCGTGCCAGTTGCAAATCCACTGCGCCAACGGACAATCCGTTGTCCACGAACATCTGCTCGGCAGCGTCGTCCAGAACGGCGATGTGATTCTTTCGGTCGTAGAAGAAGTCCCGAACCTCCTCGTAGGGCATGGGTACGAGCGACACATCAGATGCGGCCTCGCCGGACAATTGCGTCGAGAACTGGTCCAACTGCTCGGTTGCGGCGTGCAAACGACGGTGCAACATCACGAGGGTGCGTCCGACCGCGGGCATTCGGGCCACCAATTCGTCTACCTCTGCCAGCGATACGTCCCCGGATTCCGAGGTTTCGGCCAAGGCGTGATGAACGTCAGCCACGAGGCGTGCGTCGGAATCGGAGGCGAAGAATTGCACGTCGAGATCGAACTCGGCGTTGAGCTTGAGAAGAACGGGGACCGTCAGCGGTCGTTGATCGTTCTCTAGTTGATTGACATAGCTGGGGGAGAGTTCGAGTGCCTTCGCCAGTGCGGACTGTGACAGGTTTCGTTCTTCCCGCAGCCGTCGCAGCCGCGCTCCCGCGTACATCTTCTTCATCGAATCTCCTCGGTGCCGATCGCGTTCACCCTACCGAGGAGCCATTCGCAACATTCGCAACATTGCAGGATCGTTATTGCACAAATAGGCAGTTGCGAGGGCCTATCCCGAGGTGAATGAGCTGCGTAGCGTGCAAATAGATACCGAAGCACGTGAGAAGAGGATCGATGAAGACGCATCTCGTACGCACCCACCGCTCTGCCGAAGAGTTCCCCAAGGAAGACCACCTCGCGTGGAAGATCGCGGAAGTTGCGACGGATTCCGTCGAGGTCACCGACGCCACGTCCGACATGATCGTCAACCGGATCATCGACAACGCGGCAGTTGCCGCAGCTTCCCTGGTGCGCCGCCCCGTAGTGAATGCGCGTGCACAGGCGCAGTCTCATCCGTACACACCCGGTTCCACCGTGTTCGGTATCTCGGGTACCTTCTCGCCTGAATGGGCCGCCTGGGCAAACGGCGTAGCGGTTCGTGAACTCGATTTCCACGACACGTTCCTGGCCGCCGAGTACTCGCACCCCGGTGACAACATCCCGCCGATCCTTGCCGTCGCTCAGCACGCCGGGCGTGACGGCAAAGTCCTGATTCGTGGTCTGGCGACTGGCTACGAGATCCAGATCGACCTGGTTCGGGCTATCTGCCTGCACGAGCACAAGATCGATCACGTCGCACACCTCGGCCCTTCGGCCGCGGCAGGTATCGGAACCTTGCTCGGCCTGGGCACCGAGACGGTCTACCAGGCAATCGGTCAGGCGCTGCACCTCACGACGGCTACACGGCAGTCCCGCAAGGGCGAGATCTCCAGCTGGAAGGCCTACGCGCCGGCGCTGGCCGGCAAGGTTGCCGTCGAGGCAGTCGACCGTGCGATGCGCGGTGAAGGTGCGCCGTCACCGATCTGGGAAGGCGAAGACGGCGTGATCGCCTGGCTGCTCGGTGGCCCGGACAAGGAGTACCACGTTCCGCTTCCGGGTTCTGGTGAGGCGAAGCGCGCCATCCTCGACTCGTACACGAAGGAACACTCCGCGGAGTACCAGAGCCAGGCACCGATCGACCTCGCTCGCCGGATGCGTTCTCGCGTCGGTGATCTCGACCAGATCGCCTCGATCGTCTTGCATACCAGTCACCACACCCACGTCGTCATCGGCACCGGTTCCGGCGATCCGCAGAAGTTCGACCCCACCGCATCGCGTGAAACTCTCGACCACTCGGTGATGTACATCTTTGCCGTTGCGCTGCAGGACGGTACGTGGCACCACGAGCATTCCTACGCGCCAGAGCGTGCACAGCGCCCCGACACGATCGAGCTGTGGAACAAGATCTCCACGCGCGAAGATCCCGAATGGACACGCCGTTACCACTCGACGGATCCGGACGAGAAGGCTTTCGGTGCTCGCGCCGAGATCACCTTGAAGAGCGGTGAGGTCATCGTCGACGAGCTTGCGGTGGCTGATGCGCACCCGCTCGGCGCACGTCCGTTCGCTCGCGATCAGTACGTCGCGAAGTTCCGCACCCTCGCCGAGGGCGTCATCGAGCCGAGCGAACAGGACCGCTTCCTCGACGCGGCACAGCGCACCGCCGAATTGAAGGCAGGCGAACTCGATCAGCTGACCTTCACCGTTTCCGAAGACGTTCTCGCTCGGGCCCCCAAGGTCGCCAAGGGACTCTTCTGATGACGGGCCTCATTGCCGCATCGACGTCTGCAGCCGACAAGCGGATTGCCTTCCGGGCCGGGCTGACGTCCGGAAAGATTCAACGACTCCCCGGTGCGATCAATCCGTTGACAGCCAAGCTCATTCAGGAAATCGGGTTCGAAGGTGTCTACGTTTCGGGTGGTGCGTATTCCGCCGGATTGGCGCTTCCCGACATCGGGCTGACCACGTTGACCGAGGTCGCCGCCCACAGCAAGCAGATCGCGCGGGTCACCGACCTCCCGACGCTGATCGATGCCGACACCGGTTTCGGTGAACCCATGAGTGCTGCCCGCACGGTCACGGTCTTCGAGGACGACGGTATAGCCGGTCTGCACCTGGAGGATCAGATCAACCCCAAGCGCTGTGGGCACCTCGACGGCAAAGCGATCGTGCCCACCGAAGACATGGTTCGCCGAGTTCGTGCTGCAGTCTCGGCACGTCGCGACCCGAACTTCGTCATCTGCGCGCGCACCGATGCTGCCGGAATCGACGGTATCGACGCAGCGATCGAGCGAGCAAAGGCCTACGCGGATGCCGGCGCTGATTTGATCTTCACAGAGGCTCTTGCCACCGAGGCCGACTTCGAGAAGTTCCGCGCAGCAGTCGACACTCCGTTGCTCGCCAACATGACCGAGTTCGGAAAGTCGAACCTCATTTCGGCGAAGACATTGGAAGAGATCGGTTTCAACGCCGTCATCTACCCCGTGACCACCCTTCGTCTGGCGATGTTCGCTATCGAAAAGGGTCTGCGCGAGATTTTTGCGGAGGGCACGCAAGAAGGACTGCTCGGCGAGATGCAGCAGCGCAGCAGGTTGTACGAGATTCTCGAGTACGAGCGTTACAACGAATTCGACAGTGGAATTTTCAATTTCAGCGTGGAGGGGAGTAGGACATGACCGAACAGATTCCGACGATCTACAAGGGCTTGGCCGGGGTTGTCGTCGACACGACGGCTATCTCCAAGGTAGTGCCCGAGACGAATTCGTTGACGTATCGCGGTTACGCAGTGCAGGACCTCGCCGCGAATTGTAGCTTCGAAGAAGTTGCGCACCTGCTGTGGTACGGCGAACTGCCGACACCCGAGCAGCTCGAATTGCTCTGTCTGCGTGAGCGTGCGGCTCGCCGTGCCGATCGATCACTGCTCTCGCTCCTGACCAAGATGCCGGACAACTGCCACCCCATGGATGTGGTCCGTACGGCGATCAGCTACCTCGGCGCCGAGGATCCGGCGGAGGACGACAACTCGGAGAAGGCCAATCTGTCCAAGGCACTGCGGATGACGGCTGTGCTTCCGACCATCGTCGCAGCCGATTTCCGCCGCCGGCGCGGCCAGGATCCCATCGCGCCGCAGTCGGACCTGGGTTTCGCCGAAAACTTCTTGAACATGTGCTTCGGTGCTGTTCCGGAGCCGGCGATCGTGAAGGCCTTCGAGGTCTCGCTGATCCTGTATGCGGAGCACTCCTTCAACGCCTCGACGTTTGCCGCTCGTGTTGTGACGTCCACACTTTCGGACATCTACAGCGCAGTGACGGCTGCGATCGGCACGCTCAAGGGCCCGTTGCACGGCGGCGCAAACGAAGCTGTCATGCACGACATGCTCGAGATCGACGACCCCGACCGCGCAGAAGCCTGGATGTCGGAGAAATTGGCTGCCAAAGAGAAGGTCATGGGCTTCGGGCACCGTGTCTACAAGAACGGTGATTCGCGTGTTCCGACCATGAAGCAGGCGCTCCTCGACGTAGCGGCAGCGACGGACGGCGAGAAGTGGGTGCAGATGTACGAGATCCTCGAGAAGACGATGGTCAGTGCCACCGGAATCAAGCCGAATCTCGATTTCCCCACGGGCCCTGCGTATTACCTCATGGGCTTCGACGTCGAGATGTTCACGCCGATCTTCGTGATGAGCCGCATCACCGGATGGACGGCGCACATCATCGAGCAGGGGCAGTCGAATGCACTGATCAGGCCGCTGAGTCAGTACTCCGGTGTGCCACAGCGGACCGTTGTGGCATAACGCTTTCAACTATCGTGGCCTGACGACTCTTCCAATACTGCGTCGGCGAGGTTCGGTTCTGGCATCACCGTCTCCTGGCCTCGTCGACGCTTCTCCGTTCGCACTATCTGCAACTTCGCACCGAATATTCGCAAAGATACTCGAGTGCAATGTGTTTCGTTTGTTCCTTGCCGGTAATAGCGTCAGTGTCATGACTGAAACGCACGAAGACATCTCGATCATTCGTCATGGCGACACGCTTGACGGCGTGTTCAACCGGCCGGAAAAACACAACGCATTGACTCCTCAGATGTACGACGCCATTGCCGGAGCCTGCCGAAGCGCCGACTCCGACCGCGAGATCCGGTTACTCACTCTCCGAGGTGCTGGGGGAGAGGCGTTCTCGGCGGGTTCCGACATAGGCCATTTTCAGACCTTCTCGAGTTTTCACGACGGGCTCGACTACGAAAGTCGGTTCGTCGGCGTGCTGACCGAACTCGAGAAAGTGCGGGTTCCCACGCTGGCGGTCATCGACGGTGTGTGCGCGGGAGCCGGGCTGTTGTTAGCGGCAGCGTGCGATGTGCGGATCGCGACGCACGGGTCCCGCTTCTGCCTCCCGATCGCGCGCACGCTCGGAAACTCGTTGTCGGTCCATTCCGTGGCGTTGCTGGCGGACAGGATCGGCAGTTCGCGTCTGATGTCGTTGGTCGCTCGGGCGGGGGTCATGTCGAGCGACGAGGCTCTGCGGAACGGCTTCCTCAGCGACTGTGCAACAGAGACAGAGTTCGCGAGCCTGACTGCCCAGGTATCGCGGGAACTCCTTGCGGCTGCCCCGATGACCGTGTGGACGATTCGAGAGTCCCTGCGCCGCATCAGGACCCGATCGATCACCGACAACGATGATCTGATGCGCATGATCTACAGCAGTGACGACTTCAAAGCCGGTGTCGACGGTTTCCTTCGCGGCGAGCGACCGGTTTGGGCCGGCGTGTAGCTCGGCTGTAGAACCAAAGGCTTGCGTTGGAGCGCGCTCTAACCCCTAGCGTTGCCGACCATGACAACAAAAACCTGGATCATCACTGGAGTTTCTCAGGGTTTCGGCCGCGAGCTTGCAGTGTCCGCACTTCGAACCGGGGACGCGGTAGTCGCGGCAGTTCGTAGGCCCGAGTCCGTTGCAGATATCGCGTCGGAGCATCCGGATCGGTTCTCGGCGGTGACGTTCGACGTCCGCGACACCGCGGCGGCACCCAGCGTCGTCGAACATGCGCTCGAGCATTTCGGTCGCGTCGACGTGCTGGTCAACAATGCCGGTCGTGGGATGGTCGGCGCGGCGGAGTTGGTCGACGATTCGACCTTGCGGGATCTCATGGAACTGCACCTGATCGGACCCGCCGCGTTGGTTCGCGCCGCCCTCCCTTCGATGCGAGTGCAGGGAAGTGGGACGATCGTGCAGATGAGCAGCCAAGGCGGCCGGATGTCGTTTCCCGGTGTCGGGGCGTATTCGGCGTCGAAGTTCGCGCTCGAGGGTTGGTCGGAGGCTCTCGCCGGTGAGGTCGGGCAGTTCGGCATCTGAGTGATGATCGTCGAGCCCAGCAGATTCCGCACGGCATTCAACACCCCCGGCGTTCTGAGTTTCGCCGAATCTTCATCGGACTACCGTGAAGTGCTCGATCCGGTTCTGCGTGACATGGCGGCGGCAGACGGTGTTCAGGAGGGCGATCCGGAGAAAGCAGCGGTAATCATCAATGCGCTGGTACACAGTGAGAACGTGCCACTGCGTCTGCCGCTGGGAAAGGAAGCCGTGGAGCGGATATCCGCGTCGTATCGGAAGAATCTGGCCGAGGTATCCGTCTGGGCCGACCTGGCTCGCAGCGCCGACTTCGCGGATGCTGCCGGACCTGTCCGCCCGTTCTAGGCTGGGAGTCATGGCTACCGAAGACTTGATGCGTAAGGCGCTCGAGGCACTTGGGGAAGTGGACGGGCCCATGTCGATCGAGGTCATTCACCGGCTCGTCGATGCAGGGGACGTCGAAGATCCGATGTCGATCGCCGAAGTGTCAGACCTGCTGGATGTTTCGGCACATACCCTGCGCTACTACGAGAAGATCGGCTTGGTTGCGGTGGATCGTGATTCGAGCGGGCATCGTGTGTACGGGCCGGAATCTATTCGCAGGCTGGTGTTTCTGACCCGCATGCGTATCTCAGGCATGGCGATTCGCGACCTGCAGCACTACGTTGAACTGGTCGACGCCGGTGAAGGGACAGTTCCGGAGAGGCTCGACATGCTGCTCGAGCACCGGGACACCGTTCGTCGGCAGATCAAGGAGCTCACGTTGTCTTTGGCTGCGACGGAGTACAAGATTGCGACGTACGGCGGGCGGACCGGAGAGCAGAAGTAGCGCGAGCTACTTGTCCTGCGTTCGATCCAGCCCGCCTTCCATGGATAGCGCCAACTGCTCGAGTGCCGCGAGAATTTTTCCGCGGCCCCGTCCGAGTTCGGTGAACAATTCACCGTGAGCGGCGAGTTCGCGAGGAAAGACATCATCGACGACAGCGTTTCCCTGGATCGTCATCGTGATCAGTGCAGATCGCCTGTCTTCGGGATTTCTCGTGCGGGAGACAAGGCCTCGCTTCTCCAATCGTGCGAGTGCCTTGCTGACTCCGGCCCGAGACATACCGAGGCGTTCGGCGAGACGAATCGCGGTGACCGGTTCCTCGGCGTATCGAAGCGGCACAAGCAGTTCGACTTCCGAAACGGTGAGGTCCGCGGATCGGTACACCGGTTCGACGGCGAGTTCGAGAAGCGCCGTGATCCGCTTGAGTTGCGCGACAACTTCCATGGGCGACGTGTCGAGGTCAGGATTGTTTTCGGCCCAAAGGTTGCACGTACGGGAGCGGAGTGTTGGTTCGTTCACGATTCCTCAGTTTTGTTAACTGGTAAACAAATTTGCTAGATTGCCAGAATAGCTCACCGTCTGGGGTGGGACGAACTGCGGGACTGGGGGAGTGCATGAGGTTCGATGTGGTGATTGTCGGTGGCGGTGCGGCGGGGTTGAGTGCCGCGCTTGTTCTGGCTCGGGCTCGGCGGCGAGTGATGATCGTCGATGCTGGTAACCCGCGCAATGGTGTCTCCGAGCACCTGCACGGGTACCTGACGCGGGACGGGCAGAGTCCGACGCAATTACTTGCGGCCGGACGCAAGGAGGTTCTCGAGTACGGCGGCGAAATGACGACTGGCACCGCAATCGGAATCGAGCAAACGGAGGACGGTGGATTTCTTGTGCAAACCGACGCGACTGCGTCGCTGGAGGCACGGACTGTTCTGGTGGCGACGGGGTTACGTGACGAGCTGCCGAACATCGCTGGGCTGCAGGATCGCTGGGGAGTCGACGTTTTGCATTGTCCCTACTGCCACGGGTACGAGGTTCGTGATACGCCGATCGGTGTACTCGGGGGTGACAACAGGCCGTTCACCATTCATCAGGCGTCGTTGGTGCGCCAATGGTCGGACGATGTTGTCTTCTTTCCGAATCGCATCGAGCTGACCGGCACCGAGCGGGAGCGGCTGACTGTGAGGGGGATTCGCATCGTAGAAGGCGACGTGGCCGGGGTCTCGGTGGCAGACGGTCGATTGGACGGCGTCGAGTTGGCCTCCGGTCAGGTTGTTCCGCGGAGTGTGGTGTTTGTCGGTCCACGGTTTGTTCCACGCGACGCTTTGCTGACTGACCTGGGATGTGAAGCTGACGAAAATGGTTGGGTGGTAACTGATCCTGCGGGAAGTACCAGCATGCCTGGTGTATGGGCCGCTGGGAACGTGTCGGACTCGCCTGCACAGTTGATCACCGCCGCCGCCGCTGGGTCGAAGGCTGCGATTGCCCTGAATCACTATCTGCTCGAGCAGGATATCGTGCGAGCGGTCGCGACCGCGACCGAACTTCAGCCGAGTGTGACCGGAAGCAGCCCTCGCGGGGTCTCCTGAGCGATCTGTTCCAGCGCAGACTCCAACGTCGGAAATTGATACTGGAAGCCGCTGTCCGCGAGCACCCCTGGTAAAATCCAGCGACTCTTCGTCACCAATTCAGCCTCGGTGCGGATGATTCGTGCGCCGAACTCGAGCATCCAGCCCGGCGTCGGAAACCCGTATTGTCGGCCAAGTTTCGCTCGTACCACCCGCATCATGTCGGTGTTGGTTACCGGATACGGGGATGCGATATTGACCGGGCCTGAGATCTCCGGATGCTCGTAGATGTGGATGACCGAGCGAACGACATCGGCGATATGTATCCAACTGAACATTTGTCGTCCGTCGCCCATTCTTCCGCCGAAACCCATTCGGGCCAGGTTCACGATGGGGTTGATTGCTCCGCCGCCGGCTCCGAGAACGATCGACATTCGTAGCGCTACTTTTCGAACCGGGGTTGGGGCGGAGAACAATTCGTGCTCCCACGCTCGCGCGACAGCGACGGAGAATCCCTTACCCAGTTCTCCGTTCTTCTCGTCCATCGGTCGATCCCTCGCGTCTCGGTAGATCGTGCCGGTACTGGCATTCGCCCAGAGCGAAGGTGGCTGCGGCGTACGGGCCAGTGCGCGACCCAGCAGTGCGGTCGTTTCCACGCGGGAGGAGAAGATTTCGTCGGCATTGCGCTTGTTGTATCGGCAGCTCACAGAGCGTCCGGCGAGGTTGATCAGCAGGTCCGCGCCGCTGAGTACGTCGGCAACACCTTGCTCGTCGGACCAGGTGGCATCGCTCGTTCCTCCCCGGCCGATCGTTCGTACGTCCACCCCGTTGGGTTCGAGCGCTCGAACGAAAGATTGCCCTATGTAGCCCGACGCACCGGATACAACGACAGTCTTCATGATTTTGTGTTCCCCTCTGGAGAAACGACTTTGGTCATCAGGGCGGCGACGTCACCGACCAGGCCGCGGGCCACCGGTAGCCGGGCGAGGGCGAGTGTTTTCGCGATGATCGGGACCAGTCCGTCGACCAGGGAACGAGTGCGCGTTTGCCCCGGAGACGAGTCGGTGACCCAATGCAGCGTCACGCCCAGGTAGCTGAGCCACAAGAGTGTGGGGAGCTGGGTCTCCAATGACGCCGGCGTCTTCTGCTTCGACGCCGCCAGTGCTTCGCGCATCAATTCGACGGCCATCGATCTCGCATCGCTCGACTCGGCCGAGAACGGGCTGGACGGCGATGCGGTGGGTAGGGCAACGTGCAGAAACGCGCCACCGAACCCGTGATATGGCCCCATGACATCGAGTCCGGTGTGCAGAACGATCGCGAGATTTTCTGCGAGTGAGCCACCCTGCCGCAGGAGTGGAAGCGCACGCTCTCGGTGATCACGTTGGATGACGAGATACAGCTCGTGAACCAGTTCGTCCTTGCTGGCGAAGTAGTAGTAGGCATTCCCGAGGGAGACCTCCGCTTCGGTCGCGATCTTGCGCATGGTCGTCGCTGCGAAGCCTTCGTCGCGGAAGAGCCGCAAAGCTGTTGCCACCAGCTTTTCCCTGGTTTCGATCCCGCGACTGCTCATGGGCTCCCTTCCTTTGAACGTGTTCAAGTTCAGCATACGCCCAGAAGTTGAACACGTTCAAGAGACGATCTGTTGCGCGGAATATAATAAGCGCGCATACTAAATTCATGATTGAACTTGCGATCGGTTCGCCAGGTGGTCGGCGATGAACGCCTGGTTAGGGGTTGTCTCGGCCGAACATGTGTGTCGTGCAGTGGATCTTGGGATCGCGCAGATCGGGCACGGGAAGAGGTCCGGATTGGCGCGGATGAAGGCGGGCGATGTGCTTGTCTACTATTCGCCGGTCGAGTCCATTGGTGATCGAGATCCGTTGCGCGAGTTCACAGCCCTCGGCGTGATCGAAGAGGGTGAGATTTGGCAGGCGGACGAGGGGTGCTTCAAGCCGTTTCGGCGTCGAGTGCGATACGAGCCGTTCACGCCCGTTCCTCTCGGCGACGTACGGAGTCGATTGGCATTGACCTCGACACCGAACTGGGGGTATCAGCTCCGCCGAGGCTTGATTCCGTTGGATGGCAACGACGTCGAGATTCTGCGCTCGACAACGAGCTGACACACTGACGCTGTGGCGAAGAAACTGGAAACCGACTTCGAGGATGCTGGCGACAGTCCGGGGCTGATGTTGTGGCGTGTCACCAATGCTTGGCAGGCCTCGATTCGCGCGGCGCTGCGGCCTTTCGACCTGACTCACGTGCAGTTCGTTCTGCTCGCCGCACTGACGTGGCTGGACGCGGAAACACCGATAACTCAACGCGATCTTGCCGAGTACGCGCGCACCGATCCGATGATGACGTCACAGGTGATACGGACCCTCGAATCCAAGAAATTGGTCGAACGACGTCCACACCCGACCGACGCTCGGGCACGTTCAGTGGTGGTGACCCAGGCGGGTGCGGCCCTGGCAGGCAAGGCAAATCGTGCGGTCGAAGCATCGGATCGGGAATTCTTTGCCGCTCTCGGGGATCGTCAGGCGGCCTTCGTTGCGATGCTCGGCATGCTCGACCGAAAGTAGCAACCCCCAGTTTTCAGGGGATTACTCTGAAGTAATCTGCAGCAGTGCATATTTGGCTTCCAGCCCGTCCAGCAGGGATTCCAGCGCGAGTTCGAAACTGGCACCGTCGATTTCCGTTGCACGCTCACGCAACAGATGTGCTCGCGTGAGGTGCGGGTAACGCTCGGCGTAGATCGCAGGATCGTCCACGAATCCGCCGGAGAACGTCGCTGTCGCAGCACCCATGACCACGTACTTGACGGAAGCGCCGATCAGTGTTGCCGTGCGCTGCGGCCATCCGGCCCGCACCAACCCGCCATGGATGGCGTTGGCGCGGTCAAGGGCGATGGGCCTGACGCTCGGACCGTAGGCCAAGTAGGGAACGATATTGGGATGCTTGCCCAGGGCAGCGTGGTAGGACCGCGCCCACGTGCGAAGCGCACCGCGCCAATCGTCAGAGTCGAAGCCGCTCACGTCGACGGACTCCATGATGACGTTCGCGACGTCGTCGAGTAGCTCGTCCTTGTTGGCGTAATGGCTGTACAGCGATGGTGCTTGCACGCCGAGAACGGTGGCGAGTTTGCGCATCGAGAAGTCGGTCAAACCGTGCTCGTCGACCAATTTCAGGGCGGTGTCCCTGATGATCGGCTTGCTCAGTAGTGGAATCCGCGGTCGCGCCATCGCACACCCTTTCGTGTGAAAGTACTGGACAACCTTACACCGTGAGTTTATTATCCAATTAACCTAACAGTGTTCGGGAACGTGGAGGATCAGATGACGCGGGTGTTCGAGAACAAGGCCGATCTCCTGGGGGCGGTCGGTGAAACGCTGGGCTCGAGCGAGTGGGTCGAGGTCACCCGCGAGATGGTCCATCAATTTGCCGACGCGACCGGTGACCATCAGTGGATTCACGTCGACGACGAAAGGGCAAAGCGTGAATCACCTTTCGGCGGTCCGATTGCCCACGGGTATCTGACTCTCTCGCTCCTGCCGCTTCTGTCGAAGTCCGTGTACCGCATCGACGGGGCGAAGATGGTTATCAACTACGGGTCCGACAAGGTTCGATTCCCGAGTCCGGTGCCGGTTGGAGCCAAGGTTCGAAACACTGCAGTGCTCTCTGCGATCGAAGAGTTGCCGAACGGTTCGCTGCAGAGTCAGATCACCAACACCGTCGAGATCGAAGGCGTGGACAAGCCAGCCGTTGTTGCGCAGACCGTCGCACGAATCTTGTTCTGAAATCCTGCCAGAAGAAAGCAGACTCCATATGAATCTCGAATTGACCGGTGAGGAATTTGCGTTCCGCGAGGAGATGCGAAAGTTCTTCACCACCGAATTCTCGCCCGAACTTCGTGCACGTGCAGCGGGATTCGGAAAGCTGACGCGTGAAGACATCGTTGCGGGCCAACAGATTCTGAACGCACACGGACTGGCGGTTCCGCACTGGCCGGTCGAATGGGGTGGCAAGGACTGGACTCCGGTACAGCGCCACATCTATTCCGAGGAAATGCAGTTGGCGTCGGTACCCAACCCGTTGCCGTTCAACGTGAGCATGGTTGGGCCCGTTATCGCAGCCTTCGGCTCGCAGGAGCAGAAGGAGAAGTTTCTCCCGGCGACGGCTAACGCCGATATCTGGTGGTGCCAAGGTTTTTCGGAACCAGAAGCCGGTTCGGATCTCGCTTCACTCAAGACGGCTGCTGTCCGTGACGGCGCGGATTACATCGTCAACGGTCAGAAGACGTGGACTACTCTCGCGCAGCACGCCGAGTGGATCTTCTGTCTGGTTCGGACAGATGCCAGTGCCCAGAAGCGTCAGGCAGGAATTTCGTTCCTGCTCATCGATTTGGCGACTCCCGGCATCACGATTCGTCCCATCAAACTGATCGACGGCAGCGTCGAGGTCAACGAGGTGTTCTTCGACAACGTCCGTGTTCCTGCGGAAAATCTTGTCGGCGAGGAGAACAAGGGCTGGGACTACGCCAAGTTCCTGCTCGGCAACGAACGCACGGGGGTCACACGGGTCGGGTTCTCCAAAACCCTTGTCGCCACGGCAAAAGAGAAGGCGCGGGAGGTTCGCGTCGGAACCGGCACCCTCCTCGAGGATCCGTTGTTCGCGGCTCGGTTGGCCGAGTTGGAAAACGAATTGCTTGCACTGGATCTGACTCAACTGCGAGTTGTGGCGAGTTCGGCAGACGGAAAGCCGAATCCGGCATCCTCGCTGCTCAAGCTCCGTGGCTCCGAATTGCAGCAGGCAGCAACGGAATTGCTGATGGATGTCGCCGGACCGGACTCTCTGCCGGTAGACATCGCCGACATCGACTCGCCGGAGTGGGCGCAGCAGGCGGCGCCGCGCTACTTGAACTACCGGAAGGTTTCCATCTACAGCGGATCAAGTGAGGTGCAGCGCTCCATCATTGCCTCCTCGATCCTCGGATTGTGAGCATCTGACATGAATTTCGAACTCGACGACGAACAGACGATGCTTCGCGACACAACGCGCGAATTACTCAGCCGCAGCTACGACGCGGAGAAGCGCAACGCCACCTCGGCCACTGACGAGGGATGGAATGCCTCGGTGTGGAAGCAGTTCGCCGAGCTCGGGCTGCTCGGCCTGCCATTCGCGGAGGCCGATGGCGGGATGGGCGCTGGGCCGGTCGAGACCATGGTGGTGATGACCGAACTGGGCCGCGCGCTTGCACCCGAGCCGTATTTGGGTGGTGTTCTGATCCCCGGTGGATTGATTGCTGCGATCGGTTCGGCAGATCAGCGGGCGCGACTCCTGCCGGCGCTCAGCGACGGGACCACGTTGTCGGCCTTTGCCCATACGGAACCTGGCACGCGCTGGCCGGTCGCCACTGTCACGACCGCGGCATCGAAGGCGGGATCGGGGTGGACGATCACCGGCGTCAAGAACCCGGTTCTGCAGGGCGACAGCGCGCACGTCGTGATCGTCAGTGCCACACTTCCAGGCGGCGGCACCGGGCTCTTCCTGGTGGATGCAGAAGGCTCGGGTGTCACACGGAGCACGTACGCCACCCACGACGGCCGTCGCGGCGCGCAGTTCACGTTCACCGATGCCGCGGCCGAACAACTTGGTGAGGGCGGCGATGTCACGGCGGCGATCGTTGACGCAGAGGTCCGGGCGCAGGCAGCTCTGTGCGCCGAGGCGATCGGAATCATGACCGAGGCGCTGCGACTGACGACGGATTACCTGAAGCAGCGCAAGCAGTTCGGTGTTCCGCTCGCGAAGTTCCAGACGCTGACTCATCGTGCGGCTGACATGTACGTGGCGCTCGAACTGGCGAGCAGTATGAGTCTGTACGCGACCATGGCCATCGCCGACGGAGTGATCGATCCGACCATCGCGTCGCGAGCGAAGCTGGCTGTCGGTCGTGCCGCGCATCAGATCGGTCAGGAAGCAATTCAAATGCACGGTGGTATCGGTATGACAGCCGAGTATCCGGTCGGGCACTACGTCTCGCGGCTGGTGGCCATCGAACACACTTTGGGCGCATCGGACGATCACCTCAGGGTGCTGGCCGGCGGCGTCTCGAACTATTCGATGGTTGACGTCACCGAGTAGATCGGTGGGTGAAGATAACGGGAGGTCATGCGCAGGTCGCGTGGCCTCCCTTGTCTGTGCGGGGGCCGGCCCGCGGTATTCGAGGTCGAGTAAAATCCCTGTGATCAGTCCGAGAAGAGAAAGGGATCGAAGTGACCGCGCATACCGAGCAGCTCGAGTTCCAAGCAGAAACACGTCAGCTGCTGGATCTGATGGTTCATTCAATCTATACGAACAAGGACAGCTTCCTTCGTGAGTTGATCTCCAACGCTTCGGACGCGCTGGACAAACTCCGCCTCGAGTCGTACCAGGACAAAGACCTCGACGTCGACGTCTCCGATCTGCATATCGAGATCGACATCGACAAGGCGGCACGCACCCTGACCATCCGCGACAACGGCATCGGAATGTCGCGTGACGAGGTCGTCGACCTGATCGGCACGCTCGCCAAGTCCGGCACCGCCGAGGTGCGTCGTAAGCTCAAGGAAGCCAAGGATGCAGCGGCATCGGAAGAACTGATCGGTCAGTTCGGCATCGGCTTCTACTCCACGTTCATGGTGGCGGACAAGGTCACGCTGCTGACCCGCCGCGCCGGTGAAGATCACGCGACGCGCTGGGAGTCGACCGGCGAAGGCACGTACACGCTCGAGCATGTGAATGAGGCGCCGCAGGGCAGCTCCGTGACCCTGCACCTGATGCCCGAGGATTCCGAGAACGGCCTGCACGACTACACGTCGGAATGGAAGATCAAGGAACTGGTCAAGAAGTACTCCGACTTCATCGCGTGGCCCATCCGCATGGATGTCGCTCGTACGTCGACGCCGGCGGAGGGCGAAGAGCCCGAGGTCACCATCGAGACCGAGACGATCAACTCGATGAAGGCTCTGTGGACTCGCTCCAAGGACGAGGTGTCCGAGGACGAGTACAAGGAGTTCTACAAGCACGTCAGCCACGCCTGGGACGAGCCTCTCGAGGTCATCCCGATGAAGGCCGAAGGTACTTTCGAATACCAAGCGCTGCTGTTCATTCCGTCGACGGCGCCGTTCGATCTGTTCATGCGTGAGCGCAAGGCCGGCATCCACCTCTACGTCAAGCGCGTCTTCATCATGGACGACTGCGAAGAGTTGGTGCCCGATTACCTGCGCTTCGTCAAGGGCGTGGTCGACGCACAAGACCTCTCGCTCAACGTCTCTCGTGAAATTCTGCAGCAGGACCGGCAGATCGCTGCCATCCGTCGTCGTCTGACCAAGAAGGTCCTCTCGACCATCAAGGACATGAAGGCGAACGAGCCCGAGAAGTACTCGACCTTCTGGACCGAGTTCGGACGCGCGCTCAAGGAAGGCCTGATGGCCGATGCCGACAACCGCAAGACGCTGCTCGACATCTCTTCGTTTGCCTCGACCAACAGCGAAGAGGGCGTGACCACTCTCGCCGAGTACGTGGAGCGCATGAAGGACGGCCAGGAACAGATCTACTTCATGACGGGCGAATCCCGTCACCTCATCGAAAGCTCCCCGCACATGGAGGCTTTCAAGGCCAAGGGCCTCGAGGTTCTGGTTCTCACCGACCCGGTGGACGAGATGTGGGTCGACGCTGTCTCGGACTTCGACGGCAAGACCTTCCAGTCGATCGCCAAGGGCGAGGTCGACCTCGACACCGAGGACGAGAAGAAGGCGGCCGAGGCCGAGCGCGAAGAGAAGGAGAAGGAATTCGGCGAGCTGCTGACGTGGCTGACCGAAACCCTGTCCGACGACATCAAGGAAACGCGTCTCTCGACGCGACTGACCACCTCGGCTGCCTGCATCGTCGGCGACGCGTTCAGCATGTCTCCGACGCTCGAGAAGATGTACAAGGCTTCGGGTCAGCCTGTTCCGCACAGCAAGCGCATCCTCGAGCTCAACCCGGAGCACCCGCTTGTCTCGGGTCTTCGGGAGGCGCAGGCCGCCAACGACAATGCGGAGAACCTGACGGAGACGGCTCAGTTGCTCTACGGCATGGCGTTGCTTGCCGAGGGCGGCGAGCTGAGCGACCCGGCGCACTTCACGCGCCTGCTGGCCGATCGTTTGGCCCGCACAGTCTGATCTCGTTCTAGCTCGCTCGAACTCCCGGCACTCACCCTCATTGGTGAGTGCCGGGAGTTTTTTCTTTGATCGTTTTCTAATGAGGACCGTTTCTGTCCGCAATGACTTCTAACGTAGTTCTCACAGGGCAAAGAACCCACGAGCGAAGGAAAAACATCATGAACGCATCGACTGTCACCGTCACCGGCGAGCGCGCGGATCTCCTCCAGAGCCTGCGTCAACATCGTGAATTCCTGCTCTTCACCGTCAAGAACCTCACCGACGACCAGGCTGCTTCGAGGCCGACCGTGAGCGAACTGTGCCTAGGCGGATTGATCAAGCACGTGGGTCAGGCGGAGAAGGGTTGGGTCGACTTCATTCTGGAAGGGCCGGCCGGACTTGGCGGGGACTTCGACCCGACCCAGTGGTCGGAAGAGATGCAACAGGAACGGGCGAACGAATTTGCCATGGTCGAGGGTGAAACCTTGGCAAGCATCGTTTCCGAGTACGAAGGGATCGCGGCCAGGACCGACGAGTTGGTGGCCTCGCTGGACAGCCTCGACATCTCGCATCCACTTCCGAGCGCTCCGTGGTTCGAAGCCGGCGCTCGCTGGTCAGCGCGGCGCGCATTGCTGCACATCATCGCCGAGACGGCCCAGCATGCGGGCCACGCAGACATGCTTCGTGAAGCCATCGACGGATCCAAGACGATGGGTTGATCGACAGCTCGATCAACCGGGATGTTTACACATCACACAAATATGTAACACTAGTGTCTATGAGCACCGAAAAGTCTGCCTTGCAACCGCCGATGCAGTGGGACGCCTGGGGCGATCCGGCCAAGAAGCGTGAACTGTCGGACGCAGTCACATCATTGTTGACCGGATTTCTCGGTGTGTCCGCACCGACTCGCTCGCGCCTCGCCATCGAAGACGTTCAGGTGACTCCGTCCGCCCTGGCTCAGTCGCACGTCGAGGCGCTGGCTGGGCTGGTCGGGGCCGAGTACGTCAGCACAGAGGATTCGGATCGAATCCTTCGGGCCGGTGGCAAGAGCACCCCGGATCTGCTTCGCCGTCGTAGCGCCGAGCCGCAGGACGCACCGGACGCAGTCGTCACTCCAGGGACAGACGCAGAGGTCGAGCAGGTTCTCCGATACTGCTCTGCCAACCGGATCGCAGTGGTCCCGTTCGGTGGTGGCACCAGCGTCGTCGGCGGGCTCGATCCCATTCGTGACGGGTTCGACGCAGTTCTATCTCTCGATCTGCGCAGGTTCGATCAGCTCGTAGGGTTGGACGAGGAATCGGGCATCGCGACGTTCGGCGGCGGAACGACCGGCCCACGGGCCGAGGAGCTTCTGCGTGAGCACGGTTTCTCGGTCGGGCACTTCCCGCAGAGCTTCCTGTTCGCCACTCTGGGCGGGTTTGCCGCCACCCGGTCTTCGGGGCAGGCGTCGGCTGGGTACGGACGTTTCGAGGACATGGTTCAGGGCCTCACTGTTGTCACCCCGAGTGGTGTGGTCGAGACCGGGCGTGCGCCGGCATCTGCCGCAGGCCCCGATCTGGGTGAGCTTTTTGTCGGCTCCGAGGGCACGTTCGGCGTCATCACGCACGTGCGTGTGCGGGTTCACCGCCTGCCCGAGACCACCGTGCGCGAAGGGTGGAGCTTCCCTGACTTCGCCACCGGCGCAGCAGCATTGCGTGAGCTGGTCCAGGAAGGATCGGCTCCGACAGTATTGCGGTTGTCCGACGAGGCCGAGAGTGGCGTGAATCTGGCGACTACCGACAAGATCGGCGAGAACGCTTTCACGGGTGGTTGCCTCGGCATCACCACCTACGAGGGCACCGCTTCGCACACCGCTGAACGGGTGGCGGAGGCCCGAGCAATTCTCACCGCTCACGGTGGGACTTCGCTCGGTGAGGAGCCCGGAAACAGTTGGGAACACGGTCGATTCGATGCGCCGTATCTGCGTGACGCTCTGCTCGACGTCGGCGCACTGTGTGAAACCCTCGAGACAGCAACCACCTGGGGTAACCTCGCGAACTTGCGCTCCTCGGTCACCGAAGCGCTGACCAAGGCTCTCGTCGAGCAGGGGACTCAGCCGCTCGTCATGTGCCACATTTCTCACACGTACAAGACCGGTGCTTCGCTGTACTTCACAGTAGTCAGCGCGCAGACCGAGGATCCGATCGCTCAGTGGCACAAGGCGAAAACTGCCGCTGGCGATGCGATCATCGCCGCCGGTGGCACGATCACCCATCATCACGCAGTCGGAGCTGACCATCGCCCGTGGATGAAGGACGAGATCGGCGAATTGGGCGCGAATATCCTTCGCGCAGTGAAGAATGCAGTTGACCCTGCCGGCATCCTCAATCCTGGAAAGCTGATTCCGTGACCGAAACCCGCAGTCAGATCGAGAAGGTTACCGTCCTGATCAATCCGATGGCGGGACATGGTCACGCGCCTGCGGCCGGACGCAAAGGTGTTGCGCGACTGCGTGCTCGGGGAGTTGCCGTCACCGAGATTATCGGAACCGATGCCGACGACGCCAAGAAGTTGGCGCGTCGTGCGATCGAGGAGGGTACCGACGCGCTGGTGGTGGTCGGCGGTGACGGTGCCATCAGCATCGGATTGCAGGCTGCCGCGTTGACCGATACTCCTATCGGACTCATCCCGGCGGGCACCGGTAACGATCACGCCCGTGAGTTCGGCATTCCCACAGGCGATCCCGAGGCAGCCGCCGATGTGATCGCCGACGGCGTCGTGCAGCAGTCCGACCTGGCGAAGATCACGCTTGCCGACGGTTCCGTCGTCTGGTCGGGAACGATCATCGCGAGCGGATTCGATTCGCTGGTCAGTGAACGGGCCAATCGGATGTCGTGGCCCAAGGGACCGATGCGCTACAACTTGGCGATGCTCGCCGAGTTGGCGAAGATGAAGCCGCTGCCGTACCGGATCGAACTCGACGACGAGGTCATCACGGTGGACGCGACGCTCGTGGCTGTCGGCAACGGCCGCTCGTACGGTGGCGGCATGCTCATCACTCCGGGCGCGTCGAAGTCTGATGGGTTGCTGGATCTGACCGTCGTCGGGCACGGTTCGAGGTTGCGTCTGGTGCGCCTGTTTCCGCGGGTGTACAAGGGAACTCACGTCTCCTTGGATGCGGTACAGACGTATCGGTCGAAGAAGGTCCGGTTGGTCTCCGAGGGCATCATCGCCTACGCGGACGGCGATCGGGTGGGGCCGTTGCCCATCACGATCGAGGCAGTTCCCATGGCGCTCAACATCTTGACGCACACTCGGATCTGAGTTGGTTCTGCCGGTCACGCGGTAGCAGTGGTGTAAGACTTCTCGGATGAACGAATCGAGGAAGTCGGTGCACCGCCGCACTGCGTGGACGTCGGAGCGGTGGCAGCTCACCACCGACATCCCCTTGACCGCTGCGGCCGGCCTGTTCTTGGTGGCGTACGCGTACCAAGTCCTGGCGCAACCGACTGGCTTCCCGCATCGCCTGACCGAAATGGATCATGTGGGCCGCGTGGTTCGTATTTGCCGTCGACTACGCAGTTCGCCTGTGGTTGGCTCCTGCACGCGGTCGCTGGTTCGTCAGGCATCTCTTGGATTTGGCGATGGTGGTGCTACCCATGCTGCGTCCCTTGCGCCTCCTTCGATTGGTCACCCTGCTTGCAATAGTCCACCGCTCGAGCGGGCAAAGCTTGCGTGGACGAGTGGTTGTTTACGCCACCGGGGCTACGGCCTTGCTGATCGGTGTCGCGGCACTGGCCATGCTCGACGCCGAGCGGCACGCTGAGGGCGCCGCCATCACGTCGTACGGGACGGCGTTGTGGTGGGCGATGGAGACGGTTACGACCGTCGGTTACGGAGACATGGCTCCTGTCACTACAACCGGGCGCCTGATCGCCGGAGCGTTGATGATCGGCGGAATTGCATTGCTGGGCATCGTGACTGCCACACTCGCTTCCTGGTTGGTCGAGCGAGTGGCGGAACAGGACGAGGCAGGGCAGGCCGCGACGCGTAAGCAGGTGGCAGATCTGTCCGTGGAGGTCCGAGCTTTGGCCACCCGCACGCACCGAGTCGATCTCGCGTCCGTCGATACCGATTCGCTGCGTCGCGAGCTGGCGTCGAGGGGAGTCGTGGCGCAGCATGCACCTTCGGACAATTGACCCGCAGTACAGCAAACAATAGAACGATGGTCTGATAATCTTGCGTGATGGTGGCGACCCATGGATTCCAGCGCGCGCGCAGGCCCGAGCAGATCGAAGCACGTCGGTGCGCGATTCTCGACGCAGCTCGCGCGATGCTCGGGTCCAAGCCAGTCGCAGACATCAGTCTGCGTGAGCTCAGTGAGAGCGTCGGCCTCGCGAAGTCGAACGTGCTCCGGTACTTCGACAGTCGCGAGGCCATCTTTCTCGAAGTGCTCGACGAGAACTGGGTAGCGTGGCTGGACGGGTTGTCCGAGTCGTTGACTTCGACCGGTGGCGACTCACCGTTTGCCGCTGAAATTCATGTGGCATCCGCGGTTGCGGAATCGCTTGTCTCACAGCGATTACTGTGCGAGTTGATGAGTGTCATGGCCGGTGTCCTCGAAAGAAACATCTCCGTCGACTTCGCCCGTGACTTCAAGAAGCGGGCGACGGTCAACTCGGGAAGGTTTGCGTCGCTGGTTCATTCGCAACTGCCCCATCTCTCGGAGGGCGACGCCGCTCAATTCGCCAAGGTAACCCTGGTGATCGTTGCCGGCTTGTGGCCGACTGCCGAGCCGACTGAATCCATGGTCGTCGTACTGAACGAGATGCAGGCGCCCCCGGCCTCCGACATGTTCGCAGTCGGCCTGCGTGAAGGTCTGATCAACCAGCTCGTCGGGTTGTCGGCGCGAGCGGCAACCCGAACGAGCTGAGAACGATCAGGCGCTGTGCAGCGTCAGAACGGTTATCTCGCTCGGTGCGAACACCCTGAAGGGTGGACCCCAGAATCCGGTTCCCCGGCTGGTGTACAGCTGCGTACGTTCTCCGTGCCTGGTAAGCCCGTGCACCGACGGTTGATCGAGTTTCACCAGAAAGTTGAAGGGCCAGATCTGTCCGCCGTGGGTATGACCGGCGAGCTGCAGATCCACTCCCGCGGAAGCGGACTGAGTAACCTGCTTCGGTTGGTGGGCGAGCATCAGGATCGGCAATTCGGGGTCGGAGCCGGCCAGGGCCATGTCGAAGTTCGCGCCGTGCCCGTCCAGTTTCGATCCCAACGCTGTCGCATCGTCGACTCCGGCGATGACCAGTCTGTCTCCGCCCTTGGTGACGACGAGGTGGCGGTTGTGCAGCGCGTCCCAGCCGATCGAGGTCATGTAGTCGAGCCACTCCTGAGCCTCGTGGAAGTACTCGTGATTGCCGGTCACGTAGACGCGAGCGAGCCCGGCTTCGACCGATGCGAGGGGGGTCGCTTGGCCGAGGCGCTGCTCTACCGTTCCGTCGGCGATGTCACCGACGTGGGCCACGATGTCGGCGTCGAGATCGTTGACTGCCGCGATCACGCGCTCGGACCACTTCTCGCGATTGATCGGCCCAAAGTGAGTGTCGGTGATCGCGACTACCCGAAGTTTGTCCATCCCCGCACCAAGGCGGGGGATGGTGACGTCGACCTGCTTGATCCGTGGCAGTCTCATGGCTTCCCGGTAGCCCCAGATCAGCAGAAGGGCCGAGATGATCAGTGCGGCAACGGCGACGATTCTCGATCGAAGCGGGTCATCCACGCCGCCGACGAGCAGTCCGAGCCTCAGAACTTCGCCGAGCAGGGTCCACACGAACACGACCCAGATGATTCCGAGGAGTGCGTCGCCGATCAGGCGAACTGGATCGCGGTCGGTGTGTCCGTGGCTGAGCACCATGCTCGCAGGCAGGGCGATCAAGAGGGTGGCAAACAGAACGGTGCCGAAAACTGCCACCGCCGTCGGCCAGTCCGGCCGGATGAACAAGCTCCACCATGGGTACACGAACAACAGAGCCAAGATCGACGCGACAATCGCGGATATGGCAACGATCCGCAACGGTCTGCGGCGCGGAACTCGAGCGACGTCGGTCGCCTGGGGTGTAGTCACCCCGTCCAGAGTAAAGGTCCACTGGTCTATTAACAAGGGGACAGTGGTCCGCTATCGGGATGTCGGTGTTCTCGGATAGGTTTCCGAACGTTGAAACTCGGCCAGTGATCAGGTGGGTGGCGCATGGAGAAGTACGACGTCAAGAAGGCATACAAGGATCTCTACTCGCCTGGGCGCCGCGATTTTGCCCTCGTGACCGTTCCCCGCTTCGGCTACTTCGCCGTCGACGGTCACGGCGACCCCAACACTGCCACCGAGTACTCCGAGGCGCTCGAAGCGCTGTATTCGGTGTCCTACTCGGCAAAATTCGCTAGCAAGAAGGAATTGGATCGCGACTTCGTCGTTGGCCCGCTGGAAGGGTTGTGGCGGGCAGATGACCCCGAGGTGTTCGTGACACGGGACAAGGCGGCCTGGGATTGGACGATGATGATCTCGCAACCGGAGTGGATCACGGCGGCCGAACTGTCTGCGGCGATTGCAGCAGTCCGAGCCAAGGCAGTGCGGGCCAAGAAGGAGATTGCCGCTCTCGACAAGGTCAGGTTTCTCGAGTTGGAGGAAGGTCTGTCCGTCCAGATTCTTCACGTCGGCTCGTACGACGACGAAGCTCCCACCTTGGACCGGCTGCACAACACGTTCATCCCGTCGAACGGCTTCAGTTTCAACGGCGATCATCACGAGATCTACCTCAGTGATGCGCGCCGGACGCCGCCCGAGAAACTGAAGACGGTTCTGCGTCAGCCTGTTTCGAGGTCGTGACGCGTTCGAGGCGGTGGTTACGGCTCGAGGCCGCGCAACTTCTCGAGGTCACGTCGCTCGCGCTTGGTCGGTCTGCCGGCGCCGCGATCACGTCGCGGAATGGACGCAATCAGTTCGGGCGGTGGTGGGGGTGGCGAATTGTCCTGCAGGCAATCGGCGGCCAGCACCGCGCTGACTCGCTTCGTGATCGGCTTGACCACGACGACAATGCGTTCGATGCCGGATACACGCACCCGCACCTCGTCGCCGGCTTTCACCTGCTGAGCCGCCTTTGCCGACGTTCCATTGACCCGAACGTGTCCCGATCGGCAGGCGGTCGCCGCCTGCGAGCGTGTCTTGAACAGCCGAACCGCCCACGTCCAGCTGTCCACGCGGACACTGATCGCGTCGGAGGGGAGTTGGGCTGGCACGCACTCCAGCCTACCGACGAGTGCTCACAGACCCTGCGCGCGGATGCCCGAGTAGGCGCGCGGTGCATACCGCAGTCGTAGCGGCAGCAGATGCCAGAACCGATCTGTCAATGTCAGGAAGCGGGCGAACCAGAAGTACATCCGTTCGTCGCGCGGAGTCCATTCCCATTCAAGGGTCTTGCGTGCCTTCTCCGGCATCAGTGCCTTGCCGATCCAGTTCGCCACGGCCATCGTGGGGCGAGAGCTAAGACGCCACAGCCATGTCGGAACCTTCGGAGCCGGTGCGATGTCGTGCTCGGCGATGTGTGTCGACCACTTCGTGGTGTGGGTGTTGATCAACTGGTTGTCGAGCATGTCTTCCCAGTACATGCGGAAGCTGGCGTAGTCGTCGAAAGCCGGCCGATCGGTGAGTCCGTAACAGCGCCACCAGGTTACGGCCTCACGGACAAGTTGGTCCTTCTGCTCCTGCGTGAACTTCTTGTACGCGAATCGCTCGTTGAAATCGAGAATCACCTCGAAGAACGTGACGTGTGTCCACCAGAAAGTGTCAGGAGCGAGGGCGTGGTAGCGCCCGCCGGTTTCGTCGATTCCTTTGAGATCGGTGTGGAAGTTGCGAACGAGCGTGCCTGTGCCCTCTTCGGTCCGGTCGTACACGACGCCGTAGATGGGCGGCAGTGAGCGGAACAGGCGGTCGAGTGGGTTGTCGAAGAAATTCGAATGATCTTGCAGCGCTCCGCTTACCGCGGGGTGCATGTTCTGCAGGGTGCCTGCGCGTCCGAGGTACAGCAGGCCGCGAACGTCGCCGAAGTGTGTCCATGTCAGAGAGCCGGGGCCGATCGGATCGGCTAGTAGTTCTCGAGGCTTCGATCGACGAGTGCCCGTGTCTGCGTCGCTGCTCATCAGGGTGCCCCTCCGCCTGCCATCATGTGACAACGGTTGTTGTCACATGATGACTTTTACTGCGCTACGCGAATTTGTCAATCGATTCGACAAGATCTGTCCGAAAACAACTCCGGCCCCTCACCTGCAATAGGTGAGGGGCCGGAAGAGTGAAGCGGTCGGACTCAGGCGTATTCGTAGAACCCGCGACCGGTCTTCTTGCCGAGACGACCGGCGTCGACCATGCGGCGAAGCAGCGCCGGCGGAGCGTAGTGCGGTTCTGCGAATTCCGCGTACAGGGACTCTGCCGCTGCGAGGGCAATGTCGAGACCGACGGTGTCGAGCAGCGTCAGCGGACCCATCGGGTAGCCGCAGCCGCCCTTCATGGCCTCGTCGATGTCTTCTGCTGTGGCGTAGCCGGATTCGAGCATCCGGACTGCCTGGCACAGGTAAGGGATGAGCAGAGCGTTGACGATGAAGCCCGAGCGGTCGCCCGCGCGAACCGTCTTCTTACGCAAGGTGTTCTTGGCGTAGTCGGTGACGGCGAGGACGGTCTCTTCGGACGTCGTGAGGCTGACCACGATCTCCACGAGCGGCATGACCGGCACGGGGTTGAAGAAGTGAACGCCCACAACCTGGCCGGGGCGCGAGGTGGCCTTGGCGATCTTGATGACGGGGATCGACGAGGTGTTGGTCGCCAGAATGCCTGCAGGCTTGACGATCTTGTCGAGCTTGCCGAAGATCTCGTACTTGAGAGCTTCGATCTCGGGAGCCGCCTCGATCACCAGGTCGCGATCGGCGAACTCTTCCATGTCCAGGGTGACGCGAACGCGTGCGATGGCGGCGTCGGCGTCTTCCTGCGTGATCTTGCCCTTGGCTACGCCGCGGTTGATCGACTTGGCGATCCGTTCGCGAGCAGCGGCGGCAAATTCTTCCTTGGTTTCGAGCACCAGTACCGAGCTACCGGCTTTTGCACAAACTTCGGCAATGCCGGCACCCATGGTGCCGCCGCCGATTACGCCTACGAGTTCCACGATTCTCCTCAAGATTCTTCAGACAGGGGTCAAGCCCCCGTGCGCGGTTAAGGAGTCTATGGACTGCCTGACCGCGCACAGGGCCGGAGGCCCTACTTCAGTAGCGCACGCGACATCACGACGCGCTGAATCTGGTTTGTGCCTTCGTAGATCTGCGTGATCTTGGCGTCGCGCATCATGCGCTCGACCGGGAAGTCGGTGGTGTAGCCGGCGCCACCGAACAGCTGCACGGCGTCGGTGGTGACCTCCATGGCAACGTCGGAAGCGAAGCACTTCGCGGCAGCGGAGATGAAGCCGAGGTTCTTCTCTCCGCGCTCGGCGCGAGCAGCGGAGGTGTAGACCATCAGACGTGCGGCTTCGACCTTCATTGCCATGTCGGCGAGCATGAACTGCACAGCCTGGAAGTCGCTGATGGACTTGCCGAACTGCTTGCGGTCCTTGGTGTATGCCAGAGCCGCGTCGAGTGCGCCCTGAGCAAGGCCGACGGCCTGTGCGCCGATGGTGGGACGCGTGTGGTCGAGGGTTTCGAGTGCCGTCTTGAAGCCGGTGCCCGGTTCGCCGATGATGCGGTCACCGGGGATGCGGCAGTTCTCGAAGTACAGCTCAGCGGTGGGAGAGCCCTTGATGCCGAGCTTCTTTTCCTTCGGTCCGACGACAAAGCCCTCGTCGTCCTTGTGGACCATGAAGGAGGAGATGCCGTTTGCGCCCTTGTCGGGATCGGTGACAGCCATGACGGTGTACCAGGTCGACTTGCCGCCGTTGGTGATCCAGCACTTGGAACCGTTGAGGATCCAGTCGTCGCCGTCAGCCTTCGCGCGGGTACGCATCGAAGCGGCGTCGGATCCGGCTTCACGCTCGGACAGTGCATACGACGCCATTCCGCCGTTGACGAGGTCCGGGAGCACCTTGGACTTGAGCTCTTCGGAACCCTTGAGGATCAGGCCCATGGTGCCGAGCTTGTTCACGGCGGGGATCAGCGAGGAGGAGCCACAGACGCGGGCGACTTCCTCGATGACGATGCAGGTGGCGACGGAGTCGGCGCCCTGGCCGTCGTAAGCCTCGGGAACGTGGATGGCGTTGAAGCCAGACGCGTTGAGAGCGGTGAGCGCTTCCTCGGGGAAACGTGCGTTCTCGTCGACGTCCTTGGCGTACGGCGCGATTTCCTTCTCGGAGAGTCCGCGGATAGCAGCCCGCAGTTCGTCGTGCTCTTCGTTCAGCGCGAAGAGATTGAAATCCGGGTTTCCTGCCATGGGAACGCTCCTTGGTGAAGGTGGCTTGAAGGCGGTTGGTGCGGCTCCGGCGTTACCAACGAGATTCGCGGACAGACCGGTGCCAATGACCCCAGTCAAACACGGCACTGAGTGCCAGGTCAAGGGATGGGAGTGTGAAGTTCCGGTGCACGAGCGGTGTCAGCCGAGTTGTTCGTGGATTTTTCTGCTGATCTCCTCGGCGGACGTGCCCGGGGGAAATGCTACTACCAGCACAGAATTCGATTCTGGCGTGCTGGTCTTGGACCCGGATGCCACGCCGTACGTCCGCCGAACGTCGAGCAATGCCTGGCTCAGCGCTTCGGCTGTGGCGTCTTCGTCGCCTTTGATCATGCTTCGCAAGAGGTAGTTGTGGCACGCGGTGACAGCTGCGGCAAAACCGACAACCTCGAGGACCGGTTCGCGGGGAACAGCGCTGCGCAGGTAGTCGACGAATAGGCGCTCATAGCGGAATCCGGTGACGAGTTCGCGGTCGCGAAGAGCCGGAACATGCTGTACGACGCGGTATCGCCGCATCGAAAGGTCACGGTTCCGGCGGAAGAAATCGAAGACCAGTCCCGCGGCCTCGCACACCGACGCCCAGGGGTCGGCGGAATCGGACGCGAGGAACTCGGCCACGTGTTCGAGGAGGGACTCGTGATCGGCGAAGATCACGTCTTCCTTGGAGCGGAATTGCCGGAAGAACGTCCGGCGCGACACACCGGCGGCAGCGGCGATCTGCTCGACGGTGGTGGCTTCGTACCCGTTCTCCGAGAACAACCGGATCGCTTGAGACGCGACGTGTACCCGAAACTGTGCGGGGTCAGTTCCGGGCAGGTCTGCGCGTTCACTCATGGGGACAAGTATTGCGCCTGTTCGCGCCATTCCAGTGTGGCGGGCAGCAACCGCATGCCGATCGGTTCCATCTCAACGGTGTGCGGTGGACGTGAATTGGTAGGTTGCCGCCTCGACGATCTCGTCAGGGGTAATAGCGATCTCCTCGTTCAGCCACGCGGTGACCAATTCGGCAAGGCCCCCGACGAAGAGCAGTCCGTTGATCTGACCTTGATGAGATGGCCAAGCTCGGTCGCCGTACATTCGCGAGGCTTCGTCCGCGACCATTTGCGCGAAGCCGTGCAGTACCGCGCGCCGGTGTGCGCGAAGGGGCTCGTATGCAGCGGATTCGATCATTGCCACACGCCCCTTGCGGGGATCGTCGGTGAGGAGGGTGACGAACGACGTGATGGCATCTCGTACGCGCTGCTCGAGCGTCCCGTCGCTCGCTCGTAGTGCGGTCAGGCCGGCGTCGCGAACCTCGTCGGCAATTCCGTCCAGGATCGTTTTCAGTAGTTCGTCTCTGCTGGAAAAACTTTCGTAAAAGTAGCGTTCCGTCAACTTGGCCCGCGCACAGATCGCGGTCATCGTGGCGCCTCGACTGCCTGCGACAGCGAATAGTTCCAGCCCTGCCTCTAGCAAGCTCTCGCGCCGCAATGCTGAGCGCTGGTCGCCGCTGAGGCCGGCATACCGCCGCGGCGTCGGAGAAGTCATAGGTCGATATTGACAGACGCAACCACTGTGACGCAGACTACAGTCAATCTGACAGGATGTACTGTCAGATCGAGCGAGAGTAGAGGTCGCAGTGTCCAAGATCCTGGCTCGTCCCCCCATGAACTCGCAGTTGCACCCGATTTCGGGCCGTTCCGGGCTGCCTCTCGTCGGGCACGCTCTTGCATACATCCGCGATCCACTCGCATTGATGCAAGAGAACTGGGATCGATACGGCGAGGTCTCTTGGTTCTCGATGGTCGGTCGGCAGTGGATCGCTGTTCTCGGACCCGACGCGTGCCAGGAAGTGCTGCAGAACAAAGATCGGGCTTTTGTGAACAGCGACGGCTGGTCGGTGCTTATCGGCCCCTTTTTTCACGGTGGGCTGATGCTTCTCGATTCGGAAGAACATCTACGGCATCGTCGAATCATGCAGCAGGCGTTCACTCGGACCCGGATCGAGAAGTCTGTCGACGTTCTCAATCCGGCAATCGACTCGGCGCTCGACACATGGACCCCCACTGACGGATTTCGTGCATACACAGCGCTGAAGACACTCACCCTCGATCTCGCCACCGACATCTTCATGGGCGGTGCGGAAGAAAGTACCGAAAGCGAAATATCTTCGGTGAAAAAGGCTTTCGTGGATTGTGTGCAGGCGGCTACTTCTCTGGTCCGCTACCGCGTGCCGGGGACCAGATGGAAGCGAGGACTCGACGGCCGCCGGGTCCTGGAAGACTTCTTTCGTCGCTACCTGCCGGCGCGTCGAGCTCGCGCAACCGATGATTTGTTCTCCGTGCTCTGTCACATCGAATCCGAAGCGGGACAACGCTTCAGTGACGACGAAGTGATCGACCATATGATCTTCCTCCTGATGGCCGCACACGACACTTCGACGATCACCCTTTCCACGATGATGCAATATCTAGGTCAACATCCGAAGTGGCAGGACAGGTGCCGTGCCGAGTCGCTCGCTCTGGGGACCTCGACGCCCAGCTATGCAGATCTCGACGGCCTGAGCAGCCTTGACCTGGTGATGAAGGAATGCCTCCGACTCGTCTCTCCCGTACCGGTCATGGCGCGGCGAGCGGTCCGCGACACTCAAGTACGGGGTCACTTCGTGCCTGCGGGAACGTATGTTTCTGTCGCCCCTCACTTCACGCACCACATGGCGCAGTACTGGCCTGATCCCGAGCGTTTCGATCCCGAACGTTTCGCCGAGAATCGACGCGAAGACAAGGTTCATCGGTACGCGTGGGAACCGTTCGGAGGTGGAGTGCACAAATGCCTGGGAATGCACTTCGCCGGCGCCGAGATCAAGGCAATCATGCACCACCTCCTCATGCGCTTCGACTGGAACGTCGACGCAGATTACGTCGCTCCGCTCGACTTCACGTCCTTGCCGTTCCCTTCGGACGGGCAACCTGTCGATCTGCGCCGGCGTCACAGTTCGGTGCGCTGAGACCCTACGGCCGAATTACTTCGACGCACGCAATTGGAACTTGAGAACCTTGCCGGTCGGGGTGCGAGGAAGGTCGAGTGGAAAGACGATGTCGCGGGGAACCTTGTACCCGGCCAGCAATGCACGGGTGTGCTCGACGATGTCTTCGGCGGAAGCCTGTAATCCCTTGCCCAGCACCACGAATGCCTTCGGGCGCTCGCCCCACTTCTCGTCGGGAACGCCGACGACTGCCACGTCGATCACGGCAGGGTGACTCATGATCGCCTGCTCCACCTCGACGGTGGAGATGTTCTCACCGCCCGAGATGATGATGTCCTTCGCGCGGTCCTTGAGCTGGATGTAACCGTCGGGATGCATGACGCCGAGGTCGCCGGAATGGAACCAACCACCGGCAAATGCTTCGGCGGTCGCGGCCTCGTCACGGTAGTAACCGAGCATCACGTTGTTGCCGCGGAGCACGATCTCACCCATGGTCTGGCCGTCGGCGGGAACGTCGTTCATCTCGGCATCGACAACGCGAGCATTTTCGGCCTGCACCATGCCGACTCCCTGACGGGAGAGAAGTGCGGCGCGCTCGGACTGCGGCTTGTCGTCCCAGGCTTCCTGGTACTCGCAGATCGTGTAAGGGCCGTATACCTCGGTGAGGCCGTAGACGTGGACGACGGTGACACCGATGTCTTCGAGTTTTCCGATGATCGTCGGTGACGGGGGAGCGCCGGCGGTGGTGATGCGCAGGGCTTCGACCTTGTGGGCCTGGTCCGCGTCGGCGATGGTGGAGCAGACGGTAGGAGCGCCGCACAGATGCGTCACGCCCAGATTGTCGATGGCGTCCCAGATCGCGTCGGCGCGGACCGCGCGCAGGCAGATGTGTGTGCCCGCGGCCTGCGTGACGGCCCAGGGCGTGCACCACCCGTTGCAGTGGAACATCGGCAGTGTCCACAGATACTTCGTCGATCCGTCGAAGCCGTTGTGGAAGGTCTCGCCGAGCGAGTTCAGGTACGCCCCGCGGTGGGAGTACATGACGCCCTTGGGTTTTCCGGTGGTGCCAGAGGTGTAGTTGATGGCGATGCACTGCTGCTCGTCGTCGACGCCCCAGTGCAGTGGCTGATCGGTGAGAGCCTGACCTTCGGCAATCAGATCGGCGTACTGCCCGGTGACGATTCCGGTGGGAACCTCCGGGGACGGGACGGTGGAGTCCGGGATCTCGATGATCTCGCGCAGGCTCGTCACGTTCGCCTTGGACGAGGTGACCGAGCCGACGAATTCGGAGTCGACGAACAGGATCGTGGTTCCCGAGTGATCGAGGATGTACTCGAGTTCGGGACCGGCGAGGCGTGAGTTCAGGGCGATCAGGACTCCGCCGGCGAGTGGGACGGCAAAATGCGCGAACAGCATCTCGGGAACGTTCGGCGCCAGGTATGCAACGCGGTCACCGGGCTGAATGCGTTCACGCAGGACGCGGGCCAGCGCTGCGACCTCGTCACCGAACTCTCGGTACGTGTAGGTCCGGTCGCCGTGAATGACGGCGGTGCGATCGGGGAACACCGCAGCGCTGCGCTCGAGAAAGCGCAGCGGACTGAGCGGGGTGTTGTTGGCTGCGAGAGCTGTCGAGACAGACACGGTTCCTCCGAAGGCGACGTGACACGGTTGGTGTCACGGTAGTTGTGATCGGCACTACAAATGGCCTGGATGCACGCTATTGCCCAGTCAAAGGTGCCGCTACCCTCTGAATTGGGTATGTGGAGGTGAGAGTGAGCAGGGTACTGAGACCGAGCGACGACGACGCGTTGCGCGCCGAACTGCGTCGACTGCACCCCCGAACCGAGTTGCCGGTTCTGTTCGGCGGTTGTGTCGACGACCGGTCGCTGACCATCACCGGCTACGTCGGGACTCGTAGCAACATCCTGCGAAATTTGAAGATCGACGCCGAATGCGGACTCGGTGGTCGTGCGATCGCAGAACAACGACCGGGCGCGGTGCAGGACTACGCGAACTCGTCGCACATCACCCACGACTACGACTACGAAGTGGGCACCGAAGCGATCGAATCCTTGATGGCAGTCCCGATCGTCGTACGCGGGGTTACTCGCGGAGCGATCTACGGAGGACTGCGTGCCAACCTGCCGATCGGCGACGTGATCGCCGAGACGATGATGCGATCGTCGTACGCGTTGGCCCGCGAATTCGAGATTCGCGACGAAGTGGATCGTCGGGTGGCGATGCTCGATACCGCTGCGGTGGAACATGGTTCGAATCGCGATGCCCAGATATCCGAAGGGTTGACCGAGAGCGTCCTGGCGCTCGGCGAGATCGCGGCGAACCTCGAGGACATGGCTCTCAGCGCGCAGGTCCTCGCCGTCGAGGCAAAGTTGCGGGCGTTGGCGTCGCCGAAACCTTCCGCGAACACTCCAGTCGCGAACACCGTTGTCCTGTCGCCCCGCGAGCGGGAGGTGATGGGCTACGTAGCTCTGGGACTGCGCAATGCCGAGATCGCTGAGAGGTTGTCCCTGAGCGTCGAAACGATCAAGACGTACATGCGGAATCTGATGGGAAAACTCGACGTCCGCAGTCGGCACGAAGCAGTTGTGGAAGCGCGGCGGCAGGGCTTGATTCTGTAAGGCTGAATCGGTGGGCCGGTCCCGCCAAGCGGAATTTCAAAGCTACGCCTTCGCCATGGTTGGTATGACGGACCTCACTATCGGCAGAGTTCGACACGAGTGATGAGGGCATCGATGCAGGATTTGTTCGACAACAACGACATGACCGGCCTGGCCGAAGCGATCAAGAGCGGCGACGTCTCCGCCAAGGAAGTTCTCGAGTTCAGCCTGGACAGACTCGACGAGCGCAACCCGGCAGTCAACGCGGTGATCAGTGAGCGTCGCGAGGAGGCACGCAACGAGGTATCAGGCGGCTTGCCGGAAGGTCCACTGCACGGCGTCCCGTTCGTGATCAAAGACCTGGGCATGGACGTCGCAGGATTGCCGAGCACCAACGGATCTCGATTGTTCGCCGATGCTGTGGCAGAAAAAGATTCGACGCTCGTGGAGCGGTACCGTGAGGCTGGTCTGGTTGTCATCGGCAAGACGAACACCCCGGAGTTCGGTAAGAATGCGAGTACCGAACCTGCGCTGTTCGGGCCTACCCGCAACCCTTATGCCCTTGATCGTTCACCCGGCGGATCTTCGGGTGGCACAGCTGTAGCTGTTGCCGTCGGGATCGTGCCCGGCGGCCATGCCAGTGACGGCGGTGGATCGATCCGTATTCCCGCATCGGCCTGTGGCTTGGTAGGCCTCAAGCCCAGCCGTGGACGTACTCCGACGGCACCGGCGCGCACGCTGTTCTCGTCGCCGATGAGTGTTCATCACGCACTCACCCGAAGTGTCCGCGACACTGCACTGCTTCTCGATCTCTCCGCCGGACCGACTGTCGGCGATCCTTACGTGATCCTGGCGCCGAAGCGGCCGTACGTCGAGGAAGTTGGTGCGGATCCCGGACGGTTGCGGATCGGTCTGAGTAACACTCTTCCTGATGGCACCCCGGTGGACCCGGAGTGCTCGGCCGTCACAACCAGTGTTGCCGGCCTGCTCGAAGACCTCGGTCACGATGTCACCGAGAGTGCCCCGAACTTTCCGCTCGATGCGCTCACTGCCGGGCTTTCCGTGTTGATGGGCATTCCGATGACGATCGAGGTCGACGAACGACTCGAGGCCCTGAACCGCGCAATCCGCGACGACGACCTCGAGCCGATGGCTCGGATGATCTACGACCGCGCGAAGTCCGAAAGTGCGACGAACGTCGTCAAGGCATTGCAGGAACTCGAGCGGGCAGCCCAGGTGATCGGTGCGTTCTTTGTCGATCACGACCTGTTGCTGACGCCGACGATGGCTCGACCGGCAGCTCCGCTCGGTCTGCTCGACACGGCAAATCCCATGTCGATCTGGGAGCATTCGGCCGGGTACAGCGGCTTGACCAGTCCGTTCAACAGTTCAGGTCAGCCCGCGATTTCCTTGCCGATGGGTCATGACACGGCCGGCGTTCCTATCGGCGTGCAGTTGGTCGGAGCGTTCGGGCGTGAAGATTTGCTGATCCGGGTTGCGTCGCAGCTCGAGGTGGCGCGCCCGTGGAGCATTGCCCCAGTGTGGCCGCCCGTCCCGGCGTAGCCCCGGCACCGTCGAAGAGTCGAGAGCGCCGTGTTTTTCACCCGTCGAGGGTGAATGTGTGCCGTCCCGAAACGCATACAGTTCGGAAGGACAGCCCTACCCGGTATCGGTGAAGGAGTCTCTCGATGAGCCAGTTCCAACCAGACAGTCCGGCGACTCCCGCCGTCAATGCACAACGACTGTGGGCGGGCGGGGCCGCAACTGCGCTCGTCGCGGCCCTGGCCGCGGTCGTAGGACTACTGATCGTACGGGGAATCCTCGACACTCCGGTCATCACACCGGAGCGGATGCCGGGGAATTCCCAAGCCGGCTCGCTTGCCCTCAGTGCCGCGATCGCAGCGCTGGTCGCTACCGCACTTCTGCATGCGTTGATGGTGTCGACGCCACGTGCGTCGAACTTCTTCGCGTGGATCGGAATCCTCGCAACGATCGCCACCGCGCTGTGGCCGTTCACGATCGCAGCGACCACCGCATCGCGAGTCGCCAGCGCCGCAATCTACTTCGTCGTCGGAATCGCGATCGTCTCGTTGCTCACCGGGGTCGCAGGGTCAGCGCAGACCACCCGCCGTATCGGCGTGTGATGGAGTATCGACCGTGAACGGGGTGGTTCCGCAAGCACAACGGCGCACATTGGCGGAGCTCGACGAAAAGCTCAATTTCTCGGTGGGGGACCGAGATTCGAAGCGATCCGCCTTCTGGGTGATGCTGACGCTGTCTGCCGTGATCGCCGTGGCCGGTGTCGTGGGCGATTCCACGGCAACCGTCATCGGAGCAATGATCGTCGCTCCCTTGTCGACGCCGATTCTCGGGGTCGGGCTGGGCATCACAACTGGCCAAGGCGCTTTGGTCGGGCGGAGCCTGGTCTATGTCGTCGGTGGAATCTGCCTCGTCGTCGTATTGGGTGTCGCGTTCGCTCAGGTATTGCCGAATCCCTCCAACGTGCTGACCAATTCCCAAGTGCTTGGGCGTACTTCGCCGACGTTGATGGACTTGACGGCAGCACTTGCGACCGGTTTGGTCGGGGCCATCGCGATCGCGCGCAAGGATGTCGGCGACGTACTTCCCGGTGTCGCCATTGCAATTTCGCTTGTCCCACCGTTGGCGGTGGTAGGTGTCTGTCTCGGCTCGGGGTCACCGAGTTTGGCGGTGGGCGCGTTTGTACTGTTCGCATCGAACGTGGTTGCCATGATCATCACTGCGACAGGCGTGTTCGTCGCAGCTGGGTACGCGCGCGACGCCGGGATCTTGAAGACGTCGCGGCGGCGGGCATACCTCGTGCTTGCCGCTCTGTTGATCGTCGTCGCGATTCCGATGGTCGGCAATTCCCTGTCGTCGTTGTGGGCGAGGCAGATCGGGAGCGCGGCGCAACAGTGGCTCGCAGACACTCCGGGAGCCGAGGTCACCGATGTCACCTGGCAGGGCAGCACCGCCACCATCGACGTGCTCGGCCCGGAAACCCTTCCCCCACTGGATGAACTGGAGGCATCGATCGACGCGCTGATTCCGTGGAACCCGGACGTGCAGATCGTCCATACCGTCGGGACGAGGATCGCGGCGGGGTGAGGTCAGGCGATAACGCGAATCGGCCACTGGCCGTTGACGTCTCCCACGTCCCGGCCCTGGCTGAGTAGGTACTCGGCGAAATCACGCTGGCGCTCGGCGTGCCAATCGGCTTGATCGACCATGAGATCGAGCCCCAGGAGGTCGGGGAACCGCACGGCCAACTCGCGGGCCAACGCCGCCGCCGCTTTGGCATCGGCCTCGGCTTCGTGCGCCGACTCCAATGAAATTCCGTAGTGCTCGCACACAGCCGCAAGCGTTCGCTTGCCCTTGCGGAACGTATCCATCGCCCGATCGATCACGTACGGATCAATCACCAACCCGGGAACGAATGCGGGCTTGCCGATGCGCAGACCCTCGGCATGCATGACCGTCAGATCATAGGAGGCATTGAACGCCACGACGGCGTGATCGCGCGCCCAGGAATTGTGCAGAGCATCGCGAATCTCTTCGTAGCCCTCGGCGTAGTTCTGGCCGTGCCGCGCCGCGTACTCGGTGCTGATTCCGTGAATAGCCGAAGCGTCGGCGGGGATATCGACGCCGGGATCGAGTAACCACGTGCGTGTTTCGACATTCGAACCGTCGATGACCGCGACGCAGGCACTGACGATGCGAGCGGTCGACGGATCCCGCCCCGTGGTCTCGAGGTCGAACGCGCAGATCGGGCGATCGGACCAGCTACTCATCGGGGGCCTTTCGGTGCAGAACGTCATGTCCGAATCACTATGCACCTCCCTACCGACAGAAACGACGAACAGCCACCTCCGCCGGGTGAAGGTGGAGGTGGCTGCTGCGTGACTGTGTGGACCTACAGAGTCTCGGTTCCGACCGTGAAGCGATCCATGACGTCTTCACGTGGAGTCACACCGAAGCCCGGTCCCTGCGGCACGGCGATGTGGCCGTCCTCGATGACAAACGGTTCGGTGATGTCTTCCTTGTAGAAGCGATCGGACGCCGAGATGTCGCCGGGCAGCGTGAACCCGTCCAGCGCCGCGAGGGCCGCGTTGGCGGCGCGGCCGATTCCGGTCTCGAGCATTCCGCCGCACCACACCGCAATACCGTGTGCCGAGGCGAGATCGTGGATGCGCTTGGCTTCCAGATATCCACCGACACGGCTCGGCTTGATGTTGATGACCGAAGCGGCACCGAGCGTGATGGCATCCGCCGCATCCTTGGCCGACTCGACCGACTCGTCGAGGCAGATCGGAGTCGAGAGGGACTGGGCGAGCTTGGCGTGCTGCACCAAATCGTCCTCGGCCAGCGGCTGTTCGATGAGGAGCAGTGCGAATTCGTCCAGGCGACGGAGCAACTGCGCGTCGACGAGGGTGTACGCGGCATTCGCGTCGACCTGTAGAGGAACGTCGTAGCCGAACTCCTTGCGCACCGCAGCCACGGGAGCGATGTCCCAGCCCGGCTTGATCTTCAGCTTGATTCGCACGTACCCCTGCGACAGATAGTTGCCGACGGTCTCGAGCAGCTGAGGGATGCTGTCCTGGATGCCGACGGACACTCCCGAGGGAACTCGCGTGCGAGTGGCACCGAGGTACCGAGCGAAAGACTGTCCGCGAGCGCGTAATTCAGCATCGAGAATTGCCATTTCGATAGCCGACTTGGACATCTGGTGACCCACGATGTGGTGAAGTACGCTGCCGACCGTCTCGGCGGTGAGCGGTTGATCCGACTGCGACTTACGTAGCGTCGGAACGAGATACTCGCGAAGCATCGCCCGCGCACCAGCTGTGTACTCCGAGTTGTAGTACGGATCGCTCAGCGAACCGCACTCGCCCCAGCCGACAGTCTCCACCGGACCGTTGGGGCCGTCGGTGGTGCCGCTCACCTTCAGGACGAGGGTGTTGCGCTCGAGCTGGGTGCTGAATGACGTGGTGAAGGGGGAGACGAGAGGGATGCGCAGTTCGCGCAATTCGACGGACTCAATGTGCATGGACTTGCTCTTCTCCGGTTGTCTCGCAGATTTTCGTGAACGTGTAATAGCCGCTGGGGTCGAAGCCGGTCGATTGCCATTCCTTCGAGGCGATCAATGGTTCGAGGTACTCGCGAAGCGCGTGTCGCCAGGCAAAGGCAGAGGCGCGGTCGACTGTTCTCAGATGCTCTATGTCTCGGGGTATTCCGACTGCGATATCGATGCAGTCGGGCGGGATCGGGAGCATTCGAGGCGTACCGTCCTCGGTGGGTTGAAGCACCTTGAATGTATCATTCACGGCCACAGCAGAACTCGGAGATCCATCGACGTCGAGATCCCAACTGACGAGCATACGATCGCTGGCGTCGCCTGCGTTGATGCCGTCTGCCATCGAACCGTAGAAATCCGGGTTGTATTCGGTCGGTGCGGCACCGAGACGCTGAATGTTGAAATAGGCATTTCGTGCGACCAGTGGATCGAAGGTCCACCGGATCGTCCTGACACCGCGCTCGATGCACCAGTCTCGCTGATGATGCTTGAGGGCGCGGCCGATTCCCTTGCCTGCGTGTCCCGGTAGTACTCCGGCGATGTGTGAGTGCAGAACCTCGCCGAGAGGCTCGACGAAGAATCCGACACAACCACCGATCATTTCGCCTTCGGAAAAGGCTCCCACCACGTAATGACCACCGTGATGAAGCGCAACCAACATCGCCGTGCCGAAATGAGCCGGTCCGGGACTGGTAGCCCAGATCTCATCGAAAACGGCGGAAAGATCGGCTATTTCGCGATTGTCGACCAGCTCTCGAAACTCAACCGCTTTGCTTTTCGACACGAGGGCCCCCTTCAGACGTGATCGAACGAATAAGGCCCGCAACCAACGCCGTCCTCGGAGCGATCGCGGACACGAGCGCATGCTCGGTCTCGGCGTGTGCACCGCCGCCGACGCCACCGAGGCCGTCGAGGGTGGGGATACCGATACCGGCAGTGAAGTTTCCGTCCGAGGCTCCGCCTACGGCGAGCCCGACGGGAGGAGTCAGATCATGCTCGAGCGCAACACGTTCCGCCAACGCCAGCAACGGTGCGGACATCGTCGCTTCGAGAGGTGGACGGTTGACACCACCCGAGACCGTGACTACGGCTTCGGGGTGGATTGCCTGCAGGGCTCGGATATTCTCATCGACCCGTTCCTGCTCGGCAGCGCTGGTTGCGCGCACGTCCACGTCGACAAAGGCTTCTGCCGGAACGGTGTTGGTCGTAGTTCCGGCTGAAATGACGGTCGGGGTGACGGTGGTTGCCTGCGCCGGCGAGGACAAGTCGTTGATCTCGATCACGAGACGAGCCAGTTCTACTGCAGCGTTGACGCCCTTTTCCGGCTCCAGCCCGGCGTGCGCGGCGCGACCGGCAACATGGATCCGATACAGCGACACTCCCTTGCGGACAGTCTTCAGTTCGCCGCCGTCTCCGCCGGCCTCGAGAACCAGTACCGCGCCCGCCGCGAGGTCCTCGATCAGTGACCGCGACGTGGGCGAACCGATTTCTTCGTCACCGGTGACCAGGAGAGTGATTCCGTCGAGTGCATCGTCGCCGTGCAACTCTCGGACGATGGCGAGGGCGTGGATTGCCTGAACGACACCAAGTTTCATGTCGAGGCCACCCGGACCTCGAAGTGCGCCGTCGGTGACCGCTGCGGGTAGGCGCGTCAGGGTTCCGATCGGCCACACGGTGTCGTGGTGACCGAGCAGCATCAGCCGCGTCGGTGAGCTGCCGAAACGGGTCACCAGATGGGTTCGGCCTTCCGTCACTATCGACTCCGGTGTCACTCCGAGTCGTTCGTGGACAAGGTCTGACGTCCACTTCGCGCTGCGGGCAACAGCTTCGAGATCGTGCGACGGCGACTCGACTTCGATGAGCGCGATGGCGTCCTCGAGGATCTGAGGAAGTTGGCGCTCGGCCAGATCGCGGAGAATGGTCATCGGTTGTTCACTCGCGGATACGCGCGGCTTCCGACGTGTAGCAATTGTGTACTCCCGGTGTCGGAGAAAGTGATCCGGATCCAACCCGCTGATTGAGGTAGTTGGGTCGCGAATACTCCAGGCTGAACTTCGATCAGGCTGAGAGAGACGGACTCTGCGCTTTCGGCGTTGACCGAAGGGTCGATGTGGTCAGTGCGGCGGGCGGTCAAGGAACTCCCGGTTCTTTCCAGGACGAAATCGGCAGCAGCATCGCGGTACAGACCGCACAGCGCATCGAGTTCCTCAGGTGAGGACGTGGTGCGGGTGGCAGGGTCTCCAGGCGAAAATGCCGGTGTCACGGCGACGCCGCCGATGGAACCGATCACCTCGGCGAGAAGGTCGCCCGAGAGAGCGTCCATCGCACCGCCGTTGGCCATCAGGACTACCGCAATGCCGCAGGACGGGACCACCCGCAAGAAGGACTGCTGTCCGAGGGTTCCACCGTTGTGACCATGCGCCAGCACCCCGTCCCAATTGTGCAGCAGCCACGTGGTTCCCATGATGTCTGCAGATGACACCTCTCCGATCTGGCGGCGCTCCTCGAGCATCGCCAGATGGGTGGACCGCTGAAGCAGAATCGGATCCTCGCGCATCGAATCCTGCGCGAACAGAAGAAGGTCCTCGGCGGTGCTGTTGATGAGACCGGCGGGGCCCATCGAGCGAGGGATGAGGAATTGTGGTGTCTGCGCGAGATTGTCGGCACCGCCGACATGCCCGACCGCAGCGCGGTGCAGTGCCGTCTCCTCGGGCAAGGTCGTGGTCTTGGTCAGGCCGAGAGGCTCGATGATCCGCTCACGCAGAACCGCGTCCCAACTCTTGCCTCGGAGAACCTCGATGATTCGTCCGGCGATGACGAAGCCGGTGTTGCAGTACGACCAATCGGTACCGGGTGCGAAGAGCTGCACCGTCGATGTCAGGGCTGCGACGTATCGCTCGACGCAGTCGTCGCCGCGTCCGCCGTCGATGAAGACGTCACCGTCGATGCCACTGGTGTGAGTCAACAGGTGGCGAGTGGTGACTGTTTCGGTGGCTACCGCGTCGGCAACTGCGAAGTCCGGCAGAACATTCCGGACAGGCGAGTCGAGGTCCAGTAATCCTTCTTCGACGAGTTGCATGATCAGGGTGGCCGTCCAGACCTTGCTGATCGAACCCATCTGGAACAACGTGTCGGGAGTGGCCGCGACACCGGTGCGGGTACTGACGACACCGGACGTCACCACGGTGCGGTCGAAACCGCTGCGGGTAGTGGTCAGAATTCCGAGCGAAGCACCGGGTACCCGGTACTTCGCGCTCAGGGTGTCGAGTCGGTACTGCCAGTAGTCGGGATCGACCGTGGTCAGTGCCGGCGTAGGCGAGAGATGACGTTCGATCCAGTCGACGAGACGGGTGCTGTAATCCAGACGGTGGGAGGGTCGACCCGTCAGCACAAAGGCATGCGACGCGCCCGGGAAGACCACCAGTTCGGTCGGGGTGCCGGCCAAACGCAGTCCACCGAACCACTGTTCTGCCTGGTTGACCGGGCAGCGGACGTCGCTACCGCCGTGAAGTATCAGCGTCGGTGTCGTCACCTGGCAGACTCGCCCCAGCGGCGAAAGTTCCTGTACCCGAGATGACTGCGGGTCGAATTCGACCGTCTGCAGCAAGATGCCTTCGTCCGAGGGGCCCGCCGTGTTCGCGATGTCGCAGACAAGGCCGCCAGCGACTGCGACGGCAAACCGATCGGTGACGGACGTCAGGGCGCACGTCATGAATCCGCCGTAGCTGTAGCCAGTGAGCACCAGTTGCTTCGGATCGGCCATCCCTTCGGCGACAAGGGTTTCGACTGGTTCGAGCAGGTCGGCGCGATCCGCCTCACCCCAACCGTCACGCACACCGTCGAAGAACTCGTTGCCGTAGCCGTCGCTTCCCCGCGGATTGATCATCAAGACCGTGTATCCGAGCGCGACCAGTTCCGCGTGGTACGCGTGCATCGGGGTGGGTGTACCGGTCCAGGCATTGTGTGGTCCGCCGTGGACGTCCAGAACCAGCGGACCAGCGCCCGTGACGTTCGGGTCGCGCAGGATCCAACCCTGAACACGGGTGCCGTCGCTGATGTCGAACCAACGCTCGGAGGCGACTGGAAACGCGACGGAAGTTGTCAGTTCCGTGTTCAATTCGGTGACGGTTTCGACTGCACGAGTCTCGAGGTCGATGACGGCGACCTCACCGAAGGACGTCGCCGTTGCAAGCGCGACGACGGCCTTCTCGGACGTCAGGGCAAGACCGAAGACCACTGTCTGTTCTCCGGTGAGAAGTGGTGAGACGGAGCCTGATCCGAAATCGACCTTGTGCAGTTCGGTGGAGCCGTGGTTGCGGATGCAGAAGACGATGTCGCCGTCGGCGGTGAAACACGGTGCGCCACCGGGATAACCGGTCCCGCCGGGCATGACGTTTCGGTTGAGTTCGGATGTCAGACTGCGGTCTTCCACTCGCTGGTCGCGGTGCAGGACAAGAAGTTCGTTGTTGTGAATGATCGGCGTGTGCCAACCGACTGCTACGACGGCGTCGCCGACAGGTGTCCACGTAAGTGGTCCGGCGATGCCGCGTGCGTGCCCCAGCATCCGCGGAGCCGAGGCGAGATCAGTCAGCGATACGGTCCACGCGGAGCTCGCCCGTGTCAGATCGGCATTGCCGTCCATCGCCGCGGTGAAAGCAAGTTCGGTGCCGTCGGGGCTGTACGCGGGATGCGAAGCGTCCCAATCGCCGTCCGTCAGTTGCCGAAGCGAGCCGGCGGCCAGATCGAACTCGAACAAGTGCGCCCGAACGCTGCCCCGGACACCGGATCCGTCGACCTTGTAGTTAAGGCGTTTCGCCACCAAGAGGTGTGACGATCCGGCGGCAGTGCGGTCGACCGGGGCACTGAAGGCGATTCGAGCACCGTCGGGAGAGAACACTGGTGCCCCAGCGCCGAGCGGGAGCTGCGCCGTGGTGGTCATCTGAACGGCGGGCCCGCCGGTGGCGTCGACCTTCCACAGTTGCGGTGTGCCCGAGGAATCCGGCCGAACGAAGACCAACAGCGTGGAAACGGGATGCCATGCCGGCGAGGTGTCGGCAGGTCCCGCGGTGAGCTGTAGTTGCGGGGAAGCCAACCAGATCGAGTGCTCGTTGGTATCCGCGGCCGGATTCGCTTCGGTACGTACGTATGCAATGCGTCCCGACGCCGAGACGGCGATGCTGGTCGGTGTAACCACGGACGCGTAATCCTGGATTCTCGCCGAACGACGTTCTTCGGCACGGGCTACGGCAGCGGGGGAGTCGAGAGTGGTCGGCGTTGTCATTGGAACATCGGCTCCCCGAAGGTCGGGATCGCGGACAACAGCTTGGCCGTGTACGGCTCCTTGGGCGAATCGATCACGTCGAGAACCGGCCCGTGCTCGACGATCTCGCCGCCGAGCATGACTGCGACGTGGTCACAGACATAGCGGATCACCGCCAGGTTGTGGCTGACGAACAGAACCGTCAGACCCAGCTGCTTCTGCAAATCCACCAACAGATTCAGAACCGCGCCCTGCACGGACACGTCCAGAGCGGAGGTGATTTCGTCGGCAAGCAGAACTGCCGGTGCGGCTGCCAAAGCCCGCGCGAGGGCAACGCGTTGGCGCTGCCCGCCTGACAGCGAGGACGGGTATTCGTGCGCCTTCTCCACCGGCAGTTGGACGGTGGTGAGGAGTCGAGCCACCTCGGCAGCGCGGTCGCCGCGGTTGCGGCGAGCTTTGTCACGACGCTCGGTGGACCGCAGCGCCTCGGCGAGTGACTGGCCGATGGTCATTCGCGGGTCGAGGCACGAGTACGGATCTTGGAAGACCATCTGGATCCGGTGGCGCAGACGAGCGGTCGCGCCGCGGGCGTGAGCGACGTCCACACCGTCGAGAAGGATCTGGCCGGAACTGGGCTCGGCCAAGCCGACAGTTGCTCGCGCCAGTGTCGACTTTCCGGAACCCGATTCACCGACGAGACCGACCACCGATCCGGAGGGGATGTCGAGATTGATGTTCTTGACGGCGTGGAATTTTTTCGAACCGCTACCGAGGTGGACGTTGACGTCACGGAATTCGAGCCTGCTCATCGGATCTCCTCTGCGACAGCCAACAGTTCTTCCAACTCGATGTCGGCGGTGCTCTCCTCGGCATCGAGGCTCTCCACCTGCCAGGCTTCGTCGACGGTGGCAAGCGGCTTGTCGCGATCGGTGCTCATGGTGGGGACCGCGGCGATCAGCGCGCGGGTGTACGGATGCTTTGCACGACCGGCGATCAGATCGTCGACTGCGATGTCTTCGACGATTTCGCCGGCAAACATGACCAGGACACGGGTGCACATGCCGGTGATGACGGCCATATCGTGCGAGATGAGAAGGATTGCGGCGCCGGTTTCTTCGCGAACCTCGTGGAGCAGTCCGAGAACCTCACGCTGAACGGTCACGTCGAGCGCAGTGGTGGGTTCGTCCGCGATGATCAGAGCGGGCTTGCCCATCAGACCCATGGCGATCATCGCGCGCTGACGCATACCGCCGGAGAACTCGTGGGGGTACTGCTTCGCACGCCTGGGCGCGTCGGGGATCTTGACGGCGTTCAGTCGCTCGACTGCCGCCTTCTTCGCGTCGACCTTGCTCATACCTTCGTGGAGCCAACCGATCTCGGCGACCTGGTATCCGACCTTGAGAGACGGATTCATGGACGACATCGGATCCTGGAACACCATCGCCATACGTGTGCCGAGTTGGCGGGCAACCTTGCGCGAAGCCGCGTTGTCCGGCCGCTTCCCGTCCTTCATCAGCACGGTGCCGTCGAACTCGATGAGCCCGGCGTCGACCACGGTGGGGTGGTCGGTCAGCTGCGCGATTGCCATGCAACTCAGTGACTTTCCGGAGCCGGATTCACCGACGATGCCCACGGTTTCGCCGCGATGAACTGTAAAACTGATGTTGTCGACGGGGCGACGCCAGTCGTCACCCGCGGGGACTGCGACGGACATGTTGAGGACGGTGAGAACTGCGTCCTCGTCGCTGGGCGCCGAATCGGCCTGAGCAGTTTTCCGGTTGATCGGCTTCCACTTCGGCAGGCGACTGCTGATCGGGCTGCGAACTCCCGCGCCGCGAGCAATGGCCTCGCCGAGCAGCGTGAAGGTCAAGCCGGCGAGCACGACGGCGATGCCGGGGGCAAGTGCGGTGGCCGGGTTGACGAAGATCTTCGACAGACCTTCGTTGAGCATCCGGCCCCAGTCGAATGCAGGTGGCTGAATGCCCAAGCCGAGGAACGAGAGTCCGGCGAAGACCACCAGGCCGCTGCCGACAGCGATGCTGGCATTGACGATGAGTGGTTCACGGATATTGGGGAGAATGTGGCGGAACAGCAGCCCCGGCTTGGTGACCCCGAGGATGCGTGCTGCGTCGATGAAGTCGCGTCCGTTGACCGACGAAGCCAGTGCGTACGTCAACCTCGCGAACGGCGAGGCCAGGGCGAGGCCGATGGCGATCACCGCGCTGCCCGCACCCTGTCCGAGAACGACCAACAGGAAGATCGCGAGGAGCAGTCCGGGGAATGCGATGGCGAAGTTGAGGAATGCCACGACCATGCGTCCGACCCAGCGGGGAGCGAGCGTCGGGAGCGTACCGAGTATCAGGCCAATTGTGACACCGAGTGCGACGGCTCCGAGAGCCATGAGCACCGACAGTCTCGCGGCGGTCATCGTGCGCGCGAAGACGTCACGCCCGCCGGCGTCGGTGCCGAAGATGTGCTCGGAACTCGGTCCCTGAGACAGTGCCTTCGGGTTGGCTGCGACAGCGGCGTCACCCCAGATCATCGGTCCGAAGATGACGAGGGCGATCAGAGCGGTCAGGAAGGTGAGGGCCAGGATTCCCAATGGGGTGCGGAACGTTCCGACGATCCAGTGTCGTCGCGGGGGCGTCTTGGGGGCCGCAGTGGGGGCCGTAGGTGAGGTGCTCAACTCAGTTCTCCCGAATTGTGGATCGTGGGTCGATGAGAGCGAGCACCACGTCGACGATGAAATTGATGAGAAGGACGATGGCGCCGTAGATCACGACCAGTGTCTGGGCGAGCGGGTAGTCCTTCTCGGTGATGGATTTGACCAGCGCCATGCCCATACCGGGCCAGGCGAAGATGCTCTCGATGAGCACGGTGCCGGCAATCAGACCACCCAGGAGGAGTCCGGCGAGCGTCAGCGTCGACGTCATGAGGTTGGGCATTGCATGACGGAAGTAGATTCTTGCCACGGGCATTCGCTTGGCGCGCGCCGTACGGATGTAGTCCATGTCCAACACGCCGAGTGCCTCTGCACGGACGATGCGCGACATCGAGGCGATGGCACCGATCGACATGGCCGCGACCGGGAGGATGTAGCTTTCCGGTCCACCTCGGCCGGCGACGGGCAGTACCGGGAACGTGACGGCAAAGAGGTAGACCAGCGCCGTACCGAACATGAACTCGGGGATCACGGCGATAGTGCCTGACGTTGCGGTGTAACCGATCTCGACTCCGCGTCGTCGACCGTTGCGGGTCAGTGCAGCGAAGATGAGGCCGATCGGAATGCCCAGTAGCAGCACCGTGACGACTGTGAGTACAGCCAGTTCGAGTGTTGCAGGGAGGCGGGACGCGATCACCTCGAAGACCGGAGTCCTCAAGGTGATCGAGTCACCGGGATTCCCACTCAGCAACCCGCCGACGAATCGGAAGTACTGCTGCCACAAGGGAAGGTCGTAACCGAGCTGAGACCTCGTTGTCTCGACCAGTTCGACCGGTGCGTTCATTCCCAGAGCCAACCGAACCGGGTCGCCCGGAATCAGTTGGAGCATCAGGAACGCCGCAGTCACCAGCGCCCAGAGTGAAATCACGAAGGTGCCGAAACGACGCAGAAGATATGCGGGCCAGCTGTCGGACTCGAGCCACTTTGCTCGAGCCTGAGGCGCCGCTTCTGGTTTCGCGGCTTCAATAGTTTGACTCATGGGCTGTCTTTCCGGAGGGCGGGATGCTGGGGCGGGAAGATCTTCAGTGCGGGATGCTGCCTACTGGTACAGACGCAACGCAGAACCGGTGTAGGACTTACCGAATGCGAGTCCGGCCTTGTTGAAGTACACGTTCATGACGGAATCTGCGAAGGGCACGGCCGAGATCGTCTTGGTGATCTCCGACTCGGCGTCGGCCCAGGCGTCACAAGCGTCGCTACCGGTCAGACCGGAAGCCTTGGTGGCTGCTGCTTCGTAGGCGGGGTTGCTGATCGACGCGAAGTTCTTGCCTGCTGCGGGAACCGGCCCGGCGAAGTACGCGGCGAAGGTGCTGGGGAGCGGAGTGTTGATCTGGACCCAGGCGATGTCCCAGGCAGTGTTGTCCTTACCGCTGAGGATGACGTCGATGATCTTGTTCGAGTCGCCCCCGGTCACCTCGACGTTTGCACCGAGTTCGGACCACGCCGACTGAGCGAGTTCTGCTGCTGCATTGCGCGGATCGTCGGTGCCGTCGTACACGAGGCGAAGGTTCAGCGGCTTTCCGTCCTTGCTTCGCTTGCCGTCAGAACCGGCGGTCCAACCCGCAGCGTCCAGTGTTGCCTTTGCAGCTGTGAGGTCGAAGTCCGGAATGTTGCCTGCGACAGAGTCGTAGACACAGGCGCGCGGTTCGACGCCGACGAGACTGGTGGCCCGGACACCGCGCCCTGCAGTGATGACCTGGGTGAGGTCGTCGAGATTGACTGCTTGGATCAGTGCCTTACGCACTGCGGGATCACTGGTGGGATTGCTCGCGATCTGATTGAAGTACATCTGACCGGCGGGATTCGGCCTCAGGACTGAGTCCAGGTTGGCGGCGTCGACGCGGTCCTTGTCCGGCCCGGCGATCGGGGCGGCATTGAGCTCACCCGAGAGAAGCTGATTTGCGGCGGTGCTGACATTGGGTGCCATGGCGGCGACGACGGTCTTGGGGACACCGGGGGTGTCGGAGGTGGTTCCGTCCGGGCCCCAGTTGTAACCCTCACGACGCTGGAACGTGTAGTGGTCGTTGGGGACAACTTCGGTGAGTTCGAACATGCCGGTACCGAGAGACTTCTTGTTCGAAGCGGTCGGGTCCTTGAGCCCGGCGTCACACATGATCGCCAGACGGGCGCCGACGTTCAGAAGAAGGAACGGGCTCGGCGCCGCAGTGGTCACCGTGACAATGCGCGTTGCCGGATCGGCGGTTGCAGTCGCGCCAGTCGGCACGGTCTGGCCGCGCAACTGTGAACCGTTGTCCGGGTTGGCCACGAAATTGATGTTGTCGGCAACGGTCTGCGGGGTCAGTGTTGATCCGTCGGTACAGGTCACACCTTCGCGGATGGTGAAGGACGCCGAGGTAGGGGTCTCCTCCCACTTCTCTGCCAACCACGGTTTGATTTCACTGGTATCGGGGTCCTGGTAGATCAGGTAGTCGTACGCTAACTTCGACATCTCGCCAGTTGCCGAGGACGCCGCCATGATCGGGTTGAGTGCGCCCGGATCGGCCTGCATCGCGAACCGGAAGGTCCCGTCCGTGGCCGGTTCACCGCCACTGGCGCCCGAGGACGTGCCTCCCGAGCCACAAGCAGACAACACAAGCGTGAGCCCTGCGGCTGCCGCAAGTGTTGGATAGGAGCGGTGTTTCATGGTGCCTCCGGGATGGAGCTGGGGCCCGAGCGAAAAACGTGAGGGCGCGATTGAGTGTTGACTGCTAAATCTTGGCGCATGACGTGACGCGCATCTCTGTCGATCCTCACGAAAATCGAGTCGATTTTCGTCCGCTCCCACGAAAACCGCCTGGATCGGTGAATACCTGTCCGTATACCGACAGCGACCTGCGAAACACGACGATTTCCCCGGTCGCTACCGGCGGTCTACTGGTACAGGCGCAGGGCCGAACCGATGAAATTGCGGCCGAATGCAAGACCCGCATTGTTGAAGTAGAGAGTCGTGATCTTGTCGGCAAAAGGTACCGCCGAGTTTGCTTTGATGATCTCGGACTCAGCGTCTGCCCAAGCGGCACAAGCGTCCTCGCCCGTCAGCCCGGAAGCCTTGGTGACGGCTGCGTCGTAGGCCGGGTTGGAGATCGACGCAAAATTCATTCCCGCAGCGGGCACAGGACCGGAGAGGAAGGGGACCAGCATGCTGGGCAGCGCGACGTTGATCGGCTCCCACACAACATCCCACGCCGTGTTGTCCTTGCCGCTGAGTGCTACATCGAGAATCTTGTTCGAGTCTCCACTGGTGAGTTCAATGGTGGCGCCCAGGTCGTTCCACGCGTTGACCGCGACGTCGGCGGCAGCATCGGTCGCGTCACCGAACGTCTCGTAGACCATCCGAATTCGGAGCGGTGTGCCGTCCTTGCTGCGCTTACCGTCCGCGCCGACCTTCCAGCCCGCAGACTCGAGAGTTGCTGCGGCTGCACTGGTGTCGAAGTCCGGCAGGTTTCCGGCTACAGAGTCGTAGATGCAGGCCCGCGGTTCGATGGACACCATCGTGGTCGATCTGGTTCCGCGGCCGGCCGTGAAAATCTCGGCGAGGTCGTCGAGATTGAGAGCCTGGACCAGAGCCTTGCGGACGGCAGGATCGCTCGTCGGATTACCGGGACTGTGGTTGAAGAACATCTCGCCCGCCGGAGCAGGCTGCTTGACGGTATCCAGGTTCGCGGCGTTCATGCGATCCTGGTCGGGGCCCGAAACTGCTGCGGCATTCAGATCACCGGACAACACCTGGTTGGCCGCTGTGCTGTTGTTCGTGATGATGGACGCGACGACATTCTTGGGTACTCCAGCCGTATCCGAGGTGGTGCCGTCCGGTCCCCAGTTGTAGCCGTCGCGCCGGACGTAGGAGTAATGATCGTTGGCGACTGCCTCGGTCATCTGGAACATGCCCGACCCGAAGGTCGTCTTGTTTGCCGCCGTCGGATCCTTCAACCCGGCCTCGCACATGATCGGTATTCGCGCCAGGTTGAGAAGCAGGAACGGAGAGGGCTCCGGAGTCGTGACCGTCACTGTCCGTGTCGCCGGGTCGGCGGTGGCGCTCGCAGTTGCCGGTGCGTACACCCCGCGGAGAGCAGATTTGTTTGCTGCATTGGTGATGAAGTTGACGTTGTCGGCGACAGTCTGGGCAGTCAGAGCGGATCCGTCGGTACAGGTGACGCCGTCGCGAATGGTGAAGGACGCGGAAGTGGTTGTCTCTTCCCATTTCTCGGCGAGCCAGGGCTTGGTGACACCGGTATCGGGATCCGGGTGGAGCAGATAGTCGTAGCTCAGACGCGCCAGCTGGTGCGCCGGCGATGCGGCCGTCATCAGCGGATTCAGAGCGCCGGGGTCGGCCACGAGAGCCAATTTGAAGGTGCCGTCCGTGACGGGTTCACCCGAACCCGAACCCGAACCCGACGAGCCACCCGATGAGCACGCGGTCAGGGCAAGAACGGTGCCAGTTGCCGCAGCCAGCAGTGCGTAGGACCGTTGTTTCATGGTGCCTCCGGAAGGTGTAGTCCCGCCCGAGTGACGCGAGGTCTGTCGGGTCAGGAGCAATAAACGATTGCTTGAATCCTCACCCAACAAAAGGAGGAGAACATCGTCCGGATTTACGAATGTTTCGTGAGACTTGGTAGATCGCTACAACGCTGTCGGATAGAAGAGACGAAGCTGGAGCATCAGGCTGAATCGAGTTTCCGGATCATCGAGATCGATTCCGGCAATCCCGGCAAGCTTCTTGAGGCGGTATCGAAACGTGTTGACGTGGATGTGAACCAACGACGCAGCCGCCGGAATGTCGCCGAACGTGTCGAGCCAGGCTCGAAGGGTGTCCACGAGGTTGATGTCGTGAGTGCGGTCGTACTCACGCAGTACCGCGAGCGGACCCGACGCGGTCTCGTTCTCGTCCGCCAGGGCGTCGGAGAGGCGCAGAAGTAGGGAATTGATCTGCACGTCGTCAGCGCGCGCGACGGTCCGGCCCGAGGAATTCCACGTCGACCTCAGAACGCGAAGCGCTCGGTCGGCTTCGTCGCGTGACTTCTCCAGCGTCATCACGTCGGCCACTGTCGCACCGATTCCGATGACCACCGACTTTTCCGAACGGGAACGGTCTGCAAACTCCGACGCGATCCGACGCACGTAGTCGTCGTCGGTCTGGTGCCGGGTGTGTGGGATGACGGCGTAGACGGTGCCGCCGATCGCTGCCGCCACCGACAGCGGAAATACTTGGTCGAGATAGGTATTGAGTGTCAGGGCCAGTTGATCGACGTCGGCTTCGGCCTCCAACGATGCGCCGGCGCCGCTACGGAAGCCGGCCGCAAGTACGTTTGCTTTCGAGCGGCCGTAGCCCAGTCGCTCGGCCGCTTCCTTGGCCGAAGTGCCGCCACTCAGTAGCGTGATCACCTCGCCCAACCTCAGCCGTCGTGCGGAATCGGCGGCCAGCTTGGCGCGAAGCAAACTCATCGCGGCTACCCCCGCCGCCTCGACGAGCGTTTTCACCTGCAATTCGTTCGGCTCCTCGTCCAAGATCACCCAGATCGAACCGAGGATCTGGGATGCCGCATGTATTCGCATGCCGACCCGGGGCCTGATGCCCGGCCCGATACCCGGTAGAAATACCGGCAGGGTAGAGCCGTAGATCTTGTTGAAGTACCCCATTGACCTGAGCCGGTCGGAATAGTGCTGCGGCACTTGATGTCCGAGGACGCTCTGCTTACGTGCCTCGTCGCCGAAGGCTTGATCCGCCGAAAACGCGAGGATCCGGCTCGACTGATTCTCGATGGTGACCGGGCCGTTCAATACCTGAGCGATCGAGTTGGCAAGATCGAACAGGTCGGCGTCGGCGGCGGACGTGCGGTCCCCGTTGTTGCCGGATTCGAGGATCTCGTTGATCAGCGACGCACTTTGCAGCCAGCTTGCATCCTTGACCATTCCCAGTAGTGCGATATCGGCTTCGGCGACCGCCCGTGCGACGCTTTCGTCGACGGCCAATGGCTCCCTGACGATCAGCGCGACGGCTCCGGCCGAACCGTATTCTTTTACTGCAGTGGCAATGTCGGCCGACTCGGCCAGTCCTGCGCCGAGCACGACGGCGCCCGCACTGCCTTGCGTCACTCCGGACCCTTCGTGCAGGGTCACTCGGCTGACAGTGCGGGCGTCGTCGACGGTGTCGCCTCCGCTGAGGAACGTCATTCCCAGTCTGTCGACGATGTCGACGATCGAAACTCCCGTTGGTGTGGTCACCACCACACCTTAGGGGGAGCGGGATCGATCAGTTGGCTGGTTGCCCTGCTCAGTTGGCAGGCTGCTCGGCTACAGCTTTCTCGACGAACCGGCGGGTCTGATCGAACGCCGCGGGCACCTGGACGGAATTGGTCATGTCACTGATCTCGGACCACCGTTCGGCGACGACCTCAAGGGAGAGTGCGCCTTCGGGGATGTACACGCCCTGCGACTCTTCCATGCGAGCGATCGCGAAGACACCGGCACCAGCGCTGAGGATGGTCTTGGTCGGTGCGTCATCGGAGACCATGAACAGTGCGCCGGGTGAAATCGATTCGGGTGCAAGCAGAGCGAGAGTCTTCTCGTCGAGGAGGTCTTCGGTCATGCGGGTCGCGGCGGTCGGGGCCAGCGAGTTGACGCGGATGCCCTTGCGTTCGCCCTCGATAGCGAGAACGTTCATCAGGCCGACGACGCCGGACTTCGCGGCGCCGTAGTTTGCCTGGCCGAAGTTGCCGTAAATTCCCGATGCCGACGTGGTCATGAGGATGCGTCCGTAGTTCTGTTCGACCATGTGCGGCCAGACTGCCTTGGAACAGATGACGGAACCCATCAGATGCACGTCGATGACTTTGCGGAAGTCGTCGAGCTCGGCCTTGATGAACGACTTGTCGCGCAGGATTCCGGCGTTGTTGATCAGGATGTCCACGCGGCCCCACTTGTCCACGGCCGTCGCGACCATGGCGGCGACGGCGTCGACGTCGGTGATGTCGCAGTGGTCCGCGATGGCCTCGCCACCCAGCTCGACGATTTCCGCCACTACTTTGGCTGCTGCGGTATCAGCGCCGCCACTGCCGTTGACCGAGCCACCCATGTCGTTGACGACGACGCGTGCGCCGCGTGCGGCGAGGGCCAATGCATGCGAACGGCCGAGTCCGCCGCCTGCGCCTGTGATGATCGCTACCTTGCCGGAAAAATCCAACGACATTGGAAAACCTCTCTGATCTGGGATACTACTCAGTATTACTATGCGATAGCGTGGAAACAGTCAAGGGCCGGCAGGCAGTGCGAATGGGAGTGGAAGTCGAATGAGTAGTGATCTTCCGGACGTGCGATCCGCGATCATCACCAGCGCCGCCGACGCCTTTGCCGAAGACGGTTACGCGGCCACGACCATGGATTTGCTGGCCGATCGAATCGGGGCCACCAAAGGTCTTGTCTACTACCACTTTCGTTCGAAGTTCGACATCTACCTGGCAATCTACGAGCGCGGGATGAGCCTGCTCCGCGCGGAGGTCGAGTCTCGGATCGACGGGGCAGACAGCGGCCTCGCGCGTCTCGAAGCGATGTCGCACGCCCACCTGGTCAATCTCATGACACATCTCGGGTACCACCACACGATCCACCAAGGTGTCCGGGGCCAGATGAACTCCGCGCTCAAGCCGAGGCAACAGCAAGTCCTCGCGGAACTGAATTCGCTGCGACTCGACTACGAGAATCTGTTCGTCGACGTGATGACCGAAGGTGTCGCGGATGGTTCCATTCGTGCGAGCTTGCCGCGAATGGCGGCAAAAGTACTCCTCAGCAGTCTCAACGGCATCGACCTCTGGTACCGAAGGCGTGAAGGGCAGACTTTGGCGGAGACGGAGTCGTTGGCGGACCAGATCGTCGAACTCTTGATCGGCGGATTGCGCGCTGCGAACTGACTGAAAGCTGCATTCGTCGAGCGGGTTTCCTCCGACCGGTTCGTGCTGTCCTGCGGCTTGTCGTTCGGTTTGTCCCGCTCTGACAGTCGGGGTAGCATGTTGGCGTCGTGCGCGGACTTGCGTAGGAATTCAGGGAAGAGGAGGTGTGGCTGTAATGCGTGGCCAACCTCCGAGTACCAACTGAAGCTGTAGCCGCCCGGGTTGTTCCGGTATTTTGCTGCAGCTTCATCGTGTGTTCATCGGCTTCGGCTTTGCTGTGAAGCAAGCGTCGTCGTTCACTCTTCCCTCGAAAGCTGTTCAGCATGCGCGAATTTCGTCGTTCACGGTCGGTACTGCCACGTCGTTCCGCGGGTCTCGGTGACTCACATCCCGGGCACTCGCGTGCCGCACGCACCGTCGTCAAGGCTGCCCCGCCCGAGGCGGTGGCGCCCGTCGAATCGACCGTCGTCAACAGTGGCGTGTACCGCGACGGCGAGCGGATAGCGTCGCCGTCCACGCTGGCGGAAGCACTGTCATGCCTTCCGGATTCGCAGTCGATGGCGTGGATCGGCATGTACCGGCCCGACGACGCCCAGTTGTATGCCGCTGCACAACATTTCGACCTCCACGAACTGGCGGTCGAGGATGCGATTGTCGCGCACCAGCGCCCCAAGCTCGAGCGCTACGGCAAGACACTGTTCGTGGTCCTGCGTGCTGCGCGGTACCGCGACGAGACCGAGCGGGTCGAATTCGGCGAGTTGCACATCTTCTGTGGTCCGAACTTCATTCTGACCGTCCGTCACAGTGAATCGCCGGATCTCTCGGCGGTGCGGACTCGCATGGAGAACGATCCTGACCTGTTGCGGTTGGGTACCGAGGCCGTTCTCTACGCCATTCTCGACGCAGTCGTCGACGGATACGCCCCGGTGGTGGCCGGCCTGCAGAACGACATCGACGAGATCGAAACCGAAGTGTTCAGTGGCGATCCCGGAGTTTCGCGTCGCATCTACGAACTGACCCGTGAGGTGATCGAATTCCAGCGGGCGACGCGTCCGCTGCTGGGAATGCTGCGTGGGTTGTCGGCGGGGTTCGACAAGTACCACACGGACGAGGAACTCCAGCGTTACCTCCGCGACGTCACCGACCATGCGACGACTGTGGTGGAGCGGGCCGACGGCTTTCGTCAGTTGCTCGGAAACATCCTCACGGTGAACGCAACTCTGGTGTCGCAGAACCAGAACGAGGAGATGCGCAATCTGACGCAGGCGAGCTACGCGCAGAACGAGGAGATCAAGAAGGTCTCGGCGTGGGCGGCAATTCTCTTCGCGCCGACGCTTATCGGAACCGTGTACGGAATGAACTTCGACGACATGCCGGAACTGCACTGGCACTTGGGCTATCCGTTTGCTCTCTCGATGATGTTCTTGACGTGTGGAAGTCTCTACACGATCTTCAAACGTCGGGGCTGGTTGTAGAAAGCGCCGGCTGTAGAAAGCGCCGGCTGTAGAAAGCGCCGGCTGTAGAAAACACCTGTGCGCCTTGCCAACCGAGATCGGTTGACAAGGCGCACAGGTGTTTTCGGGAGGGCGCTCGAATCAGAGCGTTGCGACGCAGACCGTGAACTTACGTTCCGGGTGCTCGAATCCCGAGTCTGCCCCCGAACCGCATTCGTCGATCGAAGTGGAGTTCTGCAGGATTTCGACGACCTCGACTACATTGGTGCCGCTGGTATCCGAGCATTCGATGCGGGCGGGCTCGTCCATTCCGCTGCCGAGGTCCATGCATCCGCCGACTACCCAGTCGACGTCGAGACAGACAGCGCCCTGCTCGTCACCCGCGAGGGTCTCGTAGTAGTACGAGTCGACATCGGAGGCACACTGATCAGAGGTGGGAACCTTGGCGACCACCTTGTAGTTGGAATCCTTGCTACCGCAGTCCGCGTTGTCGATTTCCGCGGCCGTCGTGGTACCGCCGAGCTTGACGCAATCACCGATCGACACGTCGATGTCGACGTCGCCGCCGTCGTCCGAGCCCTCCTGGCCGGTGATCTTCGAGGTGGTCGGGGCTGCGGAGGTAGTGGTCGAATCGGCAACCGAGGAAGATGATTCCGCAATGGCTTTCGGCTCGATGTCGGAACCGCAACCGACGGTGAAGGCGGCGATTGCAGAAGTTGCGATCACCGCAGTGCAAAGTCGCCGGACGATTCCGGACATAAGGACCCCTTTGTTGATTCTTGGATAATTCTGTTGGTTCGTAGATTGTTCGGGACCTATTCCAATACATCGGTAGTCGAATTGCCAACCGGACTGTCAGTATGGGTAGGTGGAGCTACCCCTGATGCCGCCGCTTGCCCCGATGCTCGCGAAGGCTGCGGCCACTGTGCCGCCTCAACCCGAGTCCGGTGACCCGACGTGGTCGTACGAGCCGAAATGGGACGGATTTCGAGCAATCATCTTTCGTGACGGTGACGAAGTGGTGCTCGGATCGCGAGGAGGAAAGGACTTGGCGCGGTACTTTCCCGAGGCGGTGGAAGCCGTCAAGTCTGAATTGCCCGAAAAATGTGTGGTGGACGGAGAACTGGTGGTTCCCCGTGAGATCGACGGTGTGACGCGCCTGAGTTGGGAAGCGCTCTCCGAGCGGATTCACCCCGCCGCGAGCCGCGTCGCATTGTTGTCGGAACAGACGCCCGCGCAATTTGTCGGGTTCGATTTACTGGCGCTCGGGGATCGCGACGTCTCGATCGAGGACTTCGGTGTGCGACGTGCGTTGCTCCTCAATTGCGTCGGTGGCGGGCCGAGTTGCCACGTCACGGCAGCGACGGCCGACAGCGCCGAAGCAATGGCCTGGTTCGAAACCTTCGAAGGCGCGGGTCTCGACGGGGTTGTCGCCAAGAAGCTGGCGGGACCGTACCTGCCGAACAAACGCGAGATGATCAAGGTGAAACACGCCAGGACCGCGGATGTCGTACTGCTGGGCTACCGTCCGCACAAGAGCCAGCCGGGTATCGGGTCGATGCTTCTGGGTCTGTTCGACGGTTCCGAATTGAAGATGATCGGTGGCGCTTCGGCTTTCACCGCGGCGCGGCGGATCGAGTTGTTGGCCGAACTCGAACCTTTGCGCCTCGGGGACGACGTTGTGGCCGAGGGAGAGGCCAGCCGGTGGAGATCGGCCGCAGACCGCTCCTGGATTCCGCTTCGTCCTGAGCGGGTGCTGGAAGTGGCGTACGACCAGATGGAAGGGGAACGCTTTCGGCACGCCGCGCGGTTCCTGCGCTGGCGTCCGGACAGGGTGCCCGACGAATGCACTTTCGATCAGTTGGAGGTTCCGGTGCGATACGACTTCGCGGATGTTCTTGCAGGTGGTAAGTGATGGCGAGTCCCGCAGAGGAACTGGACGTCGACGGGATCGCGGTCCGGTTGTCGAGCCCGGACAAGATCTACTATCCGCAGTTGGGTGAGGACGGCGGAACCAAACGGCATCTTGTCGAGTACTACCGAACGGTGGCGCTGCAGGGTGCAGCGTTGCGGGCGCTCCAAGATCGGCCAACGCATCTTCAGCGATTCCCCGACGGCATCGAGGGCGAAGAGGTTTACCAGAAGCGGCTGCCGGCAAAGCGGCCCGAGCACGTCGAATCCTGCGAGGTCACGTTCCCGTCGGGTCGCAAGGCCGACGTCCTTCGAGTGCGAAGTGCTGCGAACATCGTGTGGGCCGCCAATCTCGGGACTGTCACGTTTCATCCCTGGGCCGTGCGGTGCCCGGACACCGACCACCCGGACGAACTCCGCATCGATCTCGATCCGCAACCGGGGACCGGGTTCGACGAGGCCGTTGCCATCGCGGACGAGGTCCTTCGCCCTCTGCTCGCCGAGTTGGGATTGGAAGGATTTCCCAAGACGTCCGGTGGCCGAGGCCTTCACGTCTACATCCCGCTCGAGGCGCGCTGGGATTTTGTCGAGGTCCGCCACGCGGGTATCGCCCTCGCCCGTGAAGTCGAACGGCGTAGTGCCGATCGCGCCACAACCGCGTGGTGGAAGGAAGAGCGGGGTGAACGGATCTTCATCGACTTCAATCAGAATGCCCGTGACCGGACGATCGCGGCGGCGTATTCGGCTCGGAAGACGCCGATCGCAACTGTGTCCACGCCGGTGACCTGGGACGAACTGCGGGACGTGCATCCAGACGACTGCACCATCGCCACGGTTCCCGGCTTGCTCGCCGATCGTGGTGATCCGATGGAAGCGATGCACGACAAGGCCTTTGCCCTCGACGTTCTGTTGGAGATGTGGGAGAAGGATCTGGCGGCGGGACTTGGCGATCTGCCGTACCCGCCGAACTATCCCAAAATGCCCGGTGAACCCAAACGAGTTCAACCGAGCAAGGACCGCGATCGGAAGAACAAAGACGGGTAGCGTCAGAGGCGGACATATCGGGTAATTCGATTAGACGTCGAATGTACGTTCACGTCGAATGCACTGTGGGGGTTGGATATGGATCGCCGGAAAATGCGAGCAGCAGGCTTAGCGGCGGGTGGCGTGATTCTTGCCGCCTTCGGATTGTCACTCGGTAGCGGAACAGCGTCGGCCGCGACGCTGGATTGTTCGGCGCGCGGCCAAGATCAGACGATCGTCGACGGGTCATCCGCATGCCGAGCGGTGGCAGATCCCTCCAGTTACGCGATTTCATACGTGGAGGGCGATGGCGTCGGCGTCGCCGATTCGCGAGACGGTGGCCGGTCGGCGGGCGTCGGACTCTTCGGCGGCGTTGCTGCAGCGGAGTCGCGCGGTGGGCTACTTGCCGCCGTTGCGTACGGCCCGGGCTCGCTCGCACTCGGTCGCACAGACTCCTCACCCTTTGCCGTGGTGCTCAGCGGACCTGGCGGCAGAGCGGCGGTGGGTGACGCGGACGTCGGGGCGATCTGCTCGGGTGGTCCCACCCTTGTTTTCAACCTTGCCACAGGTCAGGGATGTGTCAGCGACGGCACTTCGACGTGGGTCACCCCGTGAGTGCACCCCGGCCCTGAGCCTCTTGCGTGACAGTGGTCACAATGGTGTCAAGCTCCTGCCACCGATCCGGTGACCGGACAACTTGAATCAGCGGGGATCGGAGGACGCGATGGCTCCCAATGCACGACGGGGTTCGCTCGCCCGGGTGGAGGTGCCTTCACGCACCGAGCTGTATGTGGACCGGCGATTCCTTCCCTTGGCCGACCGCTTCTTCGCGATGTATCGCCAACCGCAACAAGGCGGCGGCGCGCTGGTCGTGTACCTGGGCGGCGAGAAAGTTCTCGACATCTGGGCCGGCAATGCCGACCGCGACAGGCGCTGGGACCACGACACGGTGTCGCTTTCCTTCTCGACCGGCAAGGGCGTGGCCAGCACCGTCGTTCATCGACTCGCCGAACGCGGGCTGATCGACTACGACTCTCCGGTTGCTCAGTACTGGCCCGAATTCGCAGCGGCCGGCAAGGACAAGATCACCGTCCGGGAACTGATGTCACATCGCGCGGGCCTTCACCGCGTTCGCGGCCTGATGCCGCATCCCCTCGACCTGATGGACTACGACGCGGTCGTTGCCGCCCTGGCTGCCGAGAAGCCGGATCCGCGTCGGCTTCGAGGCCCCGGCTATCACGCTGTGACCTATGGCTGGTTGGTAGCCGAACTTGTGGCCAGGGTGTCCGGTCAGCCGTTCATCGACGTCGTACAAGCGGAGATAGCGAAGCCCCTCGGAGTCGACGAATTCTGGTACCGCGTACCCGAAACCGAGCGTCCACGGATCGCGAAGCTGTTCCCACATATCAACCCTGCCGGCTTGAACTGGGCCTTCGCGTCGACCGTGCTCTCACACGTCGGTCCGACTCGCGGACTCGCGGAGGCCGCGATGCCGGACGGTTTCGACGTCATGGTGCGCAACCCGGCTGTCCATGACGCCGTCATGCCGGGCTGGAACGGAGTGTTCAGCGCGCGCGCTCTCGCGAAGATGTACGGCGCCATTGCGAACGGCGGCGTGATCGACGGGAAGCGGTTCCTGAAGGAATCGACCATCGACCAGATGTCGACCATCCAGACTCGCGATCGGGATTACGTGCTGGCGGTGCGGCCCAACTGGACTCTCGGTTACCACCCGCCGATCATTGCCGCGCGGCGGCAGCCGCGGAATGCGATAGGCCACTACGGAGTCGGCGGTTCAGGCGCGTATGCGGACCTGTCCAGCGGACTCTCGCTCGGTTTCACCACCAACAGGTTGGGTAGTGCTGTGACAGCTCTCGGTGATCTTCGCCTTGCGAGGCTCGGCGCCGAGGCGCAGGAGTTGGTTCGTCGAATCTGACACGAAGGGAATGCCATGAGCAGCAACGTGTACCGGGTGACCGAGATCGTCGGCTCGTCCACCGAGAGCAGTGACGCGGCAATTCGCACCGCCATCGCCCGGGCGAACGAGACGGTGCGCAACCTCGAATGGTTCGAGGTGGTGGAAACTCGCGGCCACATCGAGAACGGCGCCGTGGCGCATTTCCAGGTCACGTTGAAGGTCGGCTTCCGGCTCGACGGCGACGAATCCTGAACCGTTCTTCATGACTGTTGATCTCACGGCAGCCGTCGGGTTCATGGCGGGACATGCCAGGACTCTCGATCGGCATCGGCTGAATTTGATTCTCGGACAGGGTGACCGGGCCGCGGCTTGTGCGGCCGTGGACGGTTATCGCAACCCGGACGGTGGGTACGGCTGGGGACTCGAACCGGATCTTCGCTCGGCAACCAGCCAACCCGGCGGAGCGCTGCATGCCTTCGAAGCCTTTGCCGACATCGGAACGCCGACGCCCAGAGCGGTCGAACTGTGCGACTGGTTGCAGACCAATTCGCTGGCAGGCGGCGGTTTACCCTTCGCCTTCCCGATTGCAGACCCAGCCGGGTGTGCGCCCTTCTGGGTGAGCGCGGACCCGTCGGCGCCGTCGTTGCAGATCACCAGCATCGTGTGTGCTGCAGCGGCTCGCGTTGCCGAATTCGACGAGGCCGTCGCCGAACATCCGTGGTTCGCCTCTGCCGTTCGATATTGCCTCGACGCGATCGACGGGGCGGATTCTCTGCATGCCCTCGAGCTCGCCTTTGCCTTGCAGTTTCTCGACGCGGTTCACCGGAACAGTCCCGAAGCGTCGTCGTTGGTGAGCACTCTTGGTTCGCGTATCCCGGCTGACGGCTTGGTTCACGTGGACGGGGGAGCCGAGGGCGAATTCATGCGGCCCCTCCATTTCTCACCGCTTCCTGGTGGTCCGACTCGCGCGTTGTTCGATGCAGCGGTGATCGACTCCGAACTGTCCGCGCTCGCTGCACGGCAACACGACGACGGCGGCTGGGCGGTGGATTTCGACAGCTATTCGCCCGCCGCGGCGTTGGAATGGCGAGGTCACGCCACCGTGCAGGCGGTATGGCTGCTGAAGCGCAATGGGGTGATCTGAAAACGATTCTCGCGCCAAATTGGAACACGTTATAGTCTGGGAATCAGTTCGTGCTTCGTGTTTCAGGGATAGGGGAATGTCATGGCGTATGTGATCACGCAGCCGTGCTGCAACGACGCCTCGTGTGTTGACGTGTGTCCGGTCAATTGCATTCACCCGACACCGGACGAAGCTCCGTTCGCGACCACCGAAATGCTCTACATCGATCCCGACACCTGCATCGATTGTGGTGCGTGTGTGGACGAGTGCCCGGTCGAGGCGATCTTCCCGGACAACGAACTCGACGAGGACGACGCGCCGTACCTGCAGATGAACGCGTCGTACTTCGAGAAGCATCCGATGGGCCCGGATTGGCCCGAGCCGATCACGATGGCCAAGATCGATCCCGAACTGGGAACGCTGAAAGTGGCGATCATCGGCTCCGGCCCCGCAGCCTGCTATGCGGCGATGGAACTGACCGGCAAGCCTCGCGTCGAGGTCGACATGTTCGATCGGCTTCCCACTCCCTACGGATTGGTGCGCGCCGGCGTGGCTCCGGATCATCCCGGAACCAAAGGCGTCACCGACCAGTTCCGCGCCGTGGTCGCGAAAAAGACCGTGCGCTGCCACTTCAACGTCGAGGTGGGTACCCACATCTCGCATTCGGAACTCTTGGACCATCACCACGCAGTGATCTACGCGGTCGGCGCTGCCGGGGATCGCAAGCTCGAGATCCCGGGCGAGGAACTGCCGGGAAGTCACGCTGCCACCGAGTTCGTCGCCTGGTACAACGGCCACCCGGGATATGCCGATCGGACTTTCGATCTGTCCGGCGAGCGAGCAGTGATCGTCGGAAACGGCAACGTCGCACTCGACGTCGCTCGCATCCTGGTGACCGACCCGGACCAGCTCGCGAAGACGGACCTCGCCGAGCATGCATTGGAAGCGCTGCGTAACAGCAAGATTCGTGAGGTCGTCATTCTCGGGCGGCGCGGGCCGGCGCAGGCCGCGTACACCAATCCCGAACTGTTGGCCCTCGGACAGATGGCGAACGTGGACGTAGTCGTCGACCCGATCGAAGCCGAACTCGACGAGGCCAGTCAGGCGTTCGTGGACAGCGATGCCGCGGAGCCGTCCGTGCTGCTCAAGGTCAAGCAGGCGCAGGAATTTGCTTCCCGTACCGCAGATCCTTCCCGCAAGCGGATCGTTCTCCGGTTCCTCACCTCGCCCGTCGAGATCCTCGGTGACGACGCAGTCGCACAGGTGCGGATCGTGAAAAACGAGTTGGTGGCAACGCCGACCGGTCAGCTCTCCGCCCGGCCTACCGAAACCGAGGAGACGATCGACACCTCGCTGGTGCTTCGGTCGGTCGGATACCGCGGTACACCGATGGCCGACTTGCCCTTCGACGACGCTCGCGGCGTGATCCCCAACGAGAACGGTCGCGTGATCGACACCGACACCGGCACGCCGATCCCGGGTGTCTACGTCGCGGGTTGGATCAAGCGCGGACCGACCGGCGTAATCGGCACCAACAAGTACTGCTCCGCTGAGACCGTGTCGATGATCTTCGACGACTTCGCTGGTGGGCGCCTCGCCACGCCGACCGAGGACGCTGACAAGTTGCAGGTTCTGCTGGCAGATCGGTCGCCGGATCAGGTGGACTACCAAGGTTGGCAGCGGATCGACAAGGCAGAACGAGCATCCGGTGCCGCCGCCGGTCGACCGCGAACCAAACTCATCTCCATCGAATCGATGTTGGCGGCTGCTCGCAGCGAGGGATAGCAACGTTTGGGCGAACATCCGAATTGCTCGATTGCCGCATTTGTGTGTTAATGACTATGGAAATGTGCGGTTTGCTCTCTTTGGCGTGCTCGGGTGTGTAGGTGTGCGCCCGGCGGGCGCGTCCGGATGGTGCATCGGCATCGGTACCAGGCGGGTATCGATGCCGGCCGCGCAAAACCCACGTGAGTACGTGGTCATTCGAGCGAAGGTAGTGACATGGGCAGCAAACAGGGTCGTCGGACGTCACGGGTTGCCGTGGCAATCGTCGGAGCGGTGGCTGCCGGCCTGGCTCTTGCCGGACCTTCCGCGGCCGTTCCTCTCTTCCCCGGTGGACCGGACATTCCGTTGCCCGTCATTCCCGGAGTTCCGTACCTCGATCCGGCGATTCCGGTTCCGGGCATCCCGGGTACACCGATTCAGGCTCCCATCGGCGCTCCCAACTTCTCCGCGCCGTCGCTCAACCCGTCGGCGGGTGAGACAGTCGGCATCGCGCAGCCGATCATCATTCGTTTCAACGAGGCAGTCGGCGACCGTGCGACGGCCGAGCGCGCGATTCGCGTGACCACCGATCCTCCGGTCGATGGCAGCTTCTACTGGATCAACGACAGCCAGGTCCGTTGGAAGCCGGCACAGTTCTGGCCGGCGAACATCTCCGTGACCGTCGACGCCGGTGATTCGCACTCCACGTTCAACATCGGTGACGCACTCGTCACCGTCGCGGACGACAACACCAAGCAGGTCACCGTCACCCGCAACGGTGAGGTCGTGCGCACCATGCCGACGTCGTTCGGCAAGCCGGGGCACGAAACACCGAACGGCACGTACATCGTCGGCGAGCAGCTGCGCGACATGTACATGGATTCGTCCACGTACGGCGTTCCGATCGATTCTCCCGAGGGTTACCGCACCTACGTCGAGTACGCGACACGAATTTCCTACAGTGGCATCTTCGTCCATGCCGCTCCGTGGTCGGTAGCGCAACAAGGTTTCACCAACGTCAGCCACGGCTGCCTCAATGTCAGCACCGAGGACGCCAAGTGGTTCTTCGAGAACGCAGGCAAGGGTGACCCGGTGATCGTGCAGAACACCGCAGGTGGAGTCCTCAGCGGCGCCGACGGATTGGGTGACTGGAACCGCTAGACATCGACGAGGAAGGCCCTGCGCGAGAAGTATTCGCGCAGGGCCTTTTTCGTGTCGCGTTCAGCTCGAGTGTCTTGTACGTTCACCATTCATTCGTTGCGAGCGGTCAGACTGCCTCAGTGAGATCGAGTCCGGAAAGAACGCTGCCCACATCAGGCAAGCCAGGTCTGTGGGGCAGACCATGGCGTGATTACGCGCTCTTTGCGCTCTTGGTAGGTCCCAATCTCGCGTTGCTGATCTTGTTCACCTATCGCCCGCTGGTGGACAACATCCGACTTTCGTTCTTCGACTGGAACATTGCGGACCCGAAGGCGACGTTCATCGGGCTGAGCAACTACCGCGAGTGGTTCGGACGAAGCGACACCTGGCAGATCGTCACCAACACAGTGGTATTCACATTGGTCACAGTGGTGGGTTCGATGGTCATCGGTCTGGCGTTGGCCATGCTGCTCGATCGCAAGCTCGTCGGGCGAAACCTGGTCCGGTCGGCGATCTTCGCGCCGTTCGTGATCTCCGGTGCAGCGATCGGTGTCGCGTTTCAGTTCGTCTTCGACCCCAACTTCGGTCTGATCCAGGATCTCCTGCACCGCGTCGGACTCCAATCGCCCGACTTCTATCAGGACCCCCACTGGGCGCTGTTCATGGTGACGGTGACTTACATGTGGAAGAACCTCGGCTACACGTTTGTCATCTACCTCGCTGCGTTGCAAGGAGTTCGGCAAGAATTGAACGAAGCAGCCGAAATCGACGGCGCCAAGCCGTGGACCAAGTTCCGCCGGGTTCTCCTACCTCAGTTGCGCCCGACGACGTTCTTCCTCTCCATCACCGTCATGCTCAACTCGCTCCAGGTCTTCGACATCATCAACGTCATGACCCGTGGTGGCCCGCTGGGTACAGGGACGACGACGATGGTCTACCAGGTGTACAACGAGACATTCCGAAACTTCCGGGCGGGCTACGGCGCGACGGTTGCCACCATCATGTTCTTGATCCTGCTGATCATCACCGTCTACCAGGTTCGTGCCATGGATCGGGGAGAAGAGAAATGACAGCGGTAGAGGAAAAGAAAAGCGCTGCTCCGACTTCCGTCGTCCGGCCCGGGCCGGATCGCAAGAACGTGGACCGGCGTGAGGTCGGTGTGAAGATCCTCGGCTACGCGGCAATGGTGATCGCCTTGGTCATCATCGTCCTGCCGCTCTACTGGATCGTGATGACCTCGTTCAAGGAGCGTCCGGAGATCTACACGCAGCCGGCAACGTGGTGGCCGTCGTCGCTGCATCCCGAAAACTATTCCGAAGCAACGACATCGGTTCCGTTCTGGATGTTTCTGCGGAACTCGATAGTGATCACGACGATACTGTCCGCGGCGAAGTTCGTTCTGGGGACTCTCAGTGCCTATGGGCTGGTGTTCCTGCGCTTCCCGGGGAAGAACTTCGTCTTTCTCGGAATCATCGCCGCATTGATGGTTCCGAACCAGATCACCGTGATCTCGAACTACGCGCTCGTGGCAGAGTGGGGCTGGCGTAACACGTTCCAGGGCATCATAGTCCCGCTTGCGGGTGTAGCCTTCGGTACGTTCCTGATGCGCAACCATTTTCTCTCGATACCTTCGGAGATCATCGAGGCAGCGCGGATGGACGGCGCCGGCCACTGGCGGCTTCTCTGGCGCGTGGTGCTCCCCGTTTCCGGGCCCACGATGGTGGCGTTCGGCATCATCACGGTGGTCAACGAATGGAACGAGTACCTGTGGCCGTTCCTCATGTCCGACGATTCCTCGGTGGCGCCGCTGCCGATCGGATTGACCCAACTGCAGAACAACGACGGACTCACCAACTGGGGTCCCGTCATGGCAGGAACGGTACTGACGATGCTACCGATCCTGGTGATTTTCCTTCTGCTGCAACGACACATGATCAAAGGCCTCACCTCCGGTGCGGTCAAGGGCTGACAGCTTTTCCGTCACATTTCTTTCTCGAGGAGCAGTAATGGCAAACATGAACAGGCGCGGATTTCTGAGCCTCGGCGGTGCAATCGCCGCCGGCGCAGCACTGACCGCATGCGCGGGATCCGGTGGTTCCAGCGCTGATGCTGCGGGAACATCCGGTGCGTCGGGTGATTCCAACACCATCACCTTCTGGTCGAACCACCCGGGTAAGTCCACCGATGTGGAGAAGGAACTGATCAACCGCTTCCAGACCAAGTACCCGGAGTTGAAGGTCAACTTGGTGGACGGCGGCAAGAACTACGAAGAGGTGGCGCAGAAGTTCAACGCTGCCCTCTCCGGCGGAGATGTTCCCGATGTGGTTGTGCTGTCGGATGTCTGGTGGTTCAACTACGCACTTGCCGGGGCAATCGAGCCGCTCGACGGACTCTTCTCCGAGGTGGGCGTCGACTCGGCCGACTACGTCGATTCGTTGCTCGCCGACTACCTGTTCCAGGGCAAGCACTATGCGCTTCCCTACGCGAGGTCGACGCCGTTGTTCTACTACAACAAGGCGGTCTGGTCGCAGGCCGGACTTCCCGACCGTGGGCCTGCAACGTGGCAGGAGTTCGACGAGTGGGGACCTGAGCTGCAGAAGGTCGTGGGCAACGGCAAGTTGGCACACGGGTGGGGCAACGCGAAGGATTACCTCGGCTGGACCTACGAAGGCCCCATCTGGACCTTCGGCGGATCGTACTCCGACCAGTGGAATCTGCAGCTCGACAACGAGAAGACCATTGCCGCAGGGCAGTTCCTCTCCAGCATGATTCACGACAAGAAGTACGCCGCGGTCTCCACTGACATCGCAAACGAATTCGGTACGGGCATCCTGGCGTCGACCATCGCGTCGACGGGTGACCTGTCCGGCATCAAGAAGACTGCGAACTTCGACTTCGGCACCGCTTTCCTCCCGGCAGTGGACGGAACTCCCGGTTGCCCCACCGGCGGCGCCGGGCTCGCCATCCCGTCCAAGATCTCCGATCAGCGTAAGAAGAACGCGCTCAAGTTCATCGACTTCATCACCAATGGTGAGAACACGGCGTACTTCTCGCAGAACGTCGGCTACATGCCGGTCCGCAAGTCGGCAACGTCGGAGCCGAGCATGAAGGCATTCCTCGACGCGAATCCGAACTCCCGTACCGCTGTGGATCAGCTTTCGCGTACGCGCTCGCAGGACTACGCACGCGTGTTCGTCCCGGGTGGCGATCAGATCATCGGCACCGGACTCGAGCAGATCGCTCTCCAGAAAGCCGACGTCGCATCGACATTCGCCGGCGTTGCCACCCAGTTGCAGCAGATCATCGACCGGCAGATCACCCCAAAGCTGCCGAAGTAGTAGGAGAGAACACTCATGGCCAACGTGCAATTCGCGGGAGTCACGCACCGCTACGAAGGAACCGATCGACCGGCAGTCGACCGTCTCGACCTCGACATCGCCGACGGTGAGTTCCTGGTACTCGTAGGGCCTTCCGGTTGCGGTAAGTCCACCAGCCTGCGAATGCTCGCCGGTCTCGAATCCGCGTCGGACGGCCGGATCGAGATCGGCGGCACGGACGTCACGCATCTCGCGCCGCGAGCACGTGACGTCGCCATGGTGTTTCAGAGTTACGCGCTGTACCCGAACATGACCGTCGAGCAGAACATGGGTTTTGCGCTCCAGAACGCGGGAGTGGGAAAGTCCGAACGGCGCGAGCGGGTACTCGAGGCAGCACGGATGCTTGAACTCGAACCGCTGCTCGGACGTAAACCGGCCAAGCTGTCCGGTGGGCAACGTCAGCGAGTTGCCATGGGTAGGGCCATCGTTCGCCATCCCAAGGTGTTCTGCATGGATGAGCCGCTCAGCAATCTGGACGCCAAACTACGCGTGAGCACGCGGTCGCAGATCGCTGCCTTACAGCGTCGACTCGGCACCACGACGGTCTACGTCACCCACGATCAGGTCGAGGCGATGACGATGGGGGACCGGGTGGCGGTGATGCTGGACGGTCGTTTGCAGCAGGTGGCGAAGCCGCGGGAACTTTACGACAACCCCGTCAACACCTTTGTGGCCGCCTTCATCGGATCGCCCGGCATGAACCTGATCGAAGCGCCGGTCGAGGGTACCGTCGCAGTGCTCGGTGACCTGCGGATTCCGCTGCCCACCGGGGCGTCCGAGCGGGAGCGGGTCGTCGTGGGAGTGCGTCCCGAGTCGTGGGATCTGGTGGGAGCGTGGCGAAAGGGCTCGCTGGCCGTGGATGCCGACCTGCTTGAAGAGCTGGGCGCCGAATCGTTCGTCTATGCAAAGGGTGCCCCGGATTCGCAGTGGCAGAGCCGATCCGGCCGAATTGTCATTCGCGTCGATCGGAAGATGTCGGTGGCACCGGGGGAGTCGCTTCATCTGCTGCCCAAGGCCGGCGAGGTGTACTTCTTTTCCGCGGAGACCGGGGTACGTCTGTAGCGATACTGTGTGCGGCATGACCGTCGCACGTTCGCTATTGCTGTTCGTACTCGCCGCGCTGCTCGAGATCGGGGGCGCGTGGTTGGTGTGGCAGGGAATTCGCGAGCACAAGGGCTGGATCTGGGTAGGGCTCGGCGTCATCTCGCTCGGTCTCTACGGTCTGGTCGCGACCATGCAACCCGATGCGAACTTCGGGCGCATCCTCGCCGCGTACGGCGGGATCTTCGTAGCGGGTTCACTGCTGTGGGCGGTGGTGATGGACGGATTCCGCCCGGATCGTTTCGACATCGCCGGTGCGCTGATCTGTCTGGTCGGCGTCGGGGTGATCATGTACGCCCGGTAGGGCCTTCGGCCCCGTGCGCGCTCAGGGAGTCCAGGGGGTCCTTAAGCGCGCACAGGGGCTTGCCCTTGCTACCAGATCTTCACACGCTTCTCCGGCTCCAAATACAGTGCGTCACCGGGCTTGACGTCGAACTCCTCGTGGAACGTGTCGAGGTTGCGGACGACGCCGTTGCACCGGAACTCCGGCGGCGAGTGGGGGTCGACGGCCAGACGGCGAAGCGCTTCGGCCTCACGGGCCTTCGTGCGCCATACCTGCGCCCACCCGAAGAACACGCGCTGCAGACCGGTGAGTCCGTCGATGACCGGAGGTTCGGTACCTTCGGTCGCGATCTTGTACGCCGCGATCGCGATCGACAGCCCGCCGAGATCGCCGATGTTCTCGCCGATCGTGAATTCACCGTTGACGTGGTGGCCCGGCAGTTCCTTGGGCTCGAACTCGTTGTACTGCTCGATGAGAGCCTTTGTGCGCTTGCCGAATTCGCTACGATCCTCGTCGGTCCACCAGTCGACCATGTTGCCGTCGCCGTCGTACTTGGCGCCCTGATCGTCGAAGCCGTGCCCGATCTCGTGGCCGATGACGGCGCCGATACCCCCGTAGTTGGCGGCATCGTCGGCTGCGGCGTCGAAGAACGGCGGCTGGAGAATGGCTGCGGGGAACACGATTTCGTTCATGCCCGGGTTGTAGTAGGCGTTGACGGTCTGCGGCGTCATGAACCACTCGTCACGGTCCACGGGGCCACCCAGCTTGGCCAGGTCACGGTCGTACTCGGCGGCGTATCCACGACGGTAGTTGCCCACCAGGTCGGTAGCCGAGATATCGAGACCGGCGTAGTCGCGCCACTTGTCGGGGTAACCGATCTTCGGGGTGAACTTCTCGAGCTTGGCCAATGCGGCCTCACGAGTCTGCGGGCTCATCCACTCGAGGTCGGAGATGTTGCGGCGGTACGCCTCCTGTAGGTTGGCGACCAGTTCCAGCATGCGGGTCTTCGCCTCAGCGGGGAAGTGACGGTCGACGTAGAGCTTGCCGACGGCCTCGCCGAGCAGATCCTGAACCAGGCTGACCCCGCGCTTCCAGCGCTCACGGTTCTCTTCGGTACCCGAGAGCGTGGTGCCGTAGAAAGCGAAGGTCTCGTCGACCAGCGCGGAATGCAGGTAGGGGGAGCGAGCGTGCAGCACCTTCCACGCCGCCCATGCCTTCCAATCGTCGAGTGACTCCGACGCCCAGAGTGCGGTGAAGGTGTGCAGGAAATCGGGCTGACGGACCACGATCTCGGCGAACTTCTCCGAATCGGCGCCGAGACCGGACAGCCATGCCGCCCAGTCCAAACCGGGGTTCTGCTCGGTCAGTTCCTCGAAGCCCACGAGGTTGTAACTCAGATCTGCGTCACGACGCTTGACGACGTCCCAATGCCCGGCCGCGATCTTCTTCTCGAGTTCGAACACACGCTGTGCGTCGTAGCCGACGCCGGCGAGGGCGAACATCTTGTCGATGTGCGCGACGTACTTCTCGCGGATCTCCGCGTAGTTGTCCTCGCGGTAATACGACTCGTCGGGCAGGCTGATTCCCGACTGGCTGAAGTGGATCAGGTACCGCTCCGAATTCTTGGCATCGGTGTCGACGTAATGCGAGATGGCACCGCCGACGCCGACGCGCTGGTGGCGTCCGATCACGGTGGCCAACGACGACCGGTCCGGCGCATCGGCGACGGCGTCGAGCTCGTCGTCGATGGGGCTGAGGCCCGCGGCCTCCACGGCGTCGGCGTCCATGAAGCTCGAGTACAGGTCGCCGATGCGCTGTGCATCGGTACCGGCGGCAGAGTTGGACTCCGCGGCTTCGGTGATGATGGTCTGTACGTCTTCTTCGGCCTTGTCGTAGAGCGTCCGGAAGGCCCCGTCGACTGCGCGGTCTGCCGGAATCTCGTATTCGGCGAGCCATTTTCCGTTGACGTGGACGAACAGATCGTCCTGCGCCCGTGTGTCGCCGTCGAGGTGGGTGAGGTCGATGCCTGAGCGATGAGCCGTGGTCATTTCTCCATCCTTACACGATCATGACGAACTGCTCGGTGTGTGCGTGATCGCTCCACACCCCAGTTCATCTCTTGTGCTGGGCAACGTCGGTACCGCATGGCACGATCGAATACGTGACCAGCAGACCTGCCGCAGATCCGCACCTGCAGGACCTCGCGCGACTACGACGCGTGCGTGACCGTATCGACCGGGAGTACGCGCGGCCTCTGGACGTGGAGGCGCTCGCGCGGGGAGTGAACATGTCTGCGGGGCATCTCAGTCGCCAATTCCGTCAGGCGTACGGCGAACCGCCGTACGCATACCTGATGACCAGGCGAATCGAGCGCGCAATGGCGTTACTGCGCCGCGGGGACCTCAGTGTCACGGACGTCTGCTTCGAAGTCGGCTGCAGCTCTCTCGGCACTTTCAGCAGTAAGTTCACCGAATTGGTAGGGGTCCCGCCCAGCGTCTATCGGCGCGAGGCCGAGCAGTCGACGGCCGGAATGCCGTCCTGCGTGTCCAAACAAGTCACCAGACCGATCAGGAATCGAGAAGCGCAGAACCCACAACCGCAATTAACGTGATCGCCATGGACATCACCATTCACTCGAGTTTCCTTCCGCAGGACGACCCTGACGCCGCCCTGAACTTCTACCGCGACACCCTCGGCTTCGAGGTGCGCAACGACGTCGGCTACGACGGGATGCGTTGGATCACGGTGGGGCCGCCCGGCCAGCCCGGCACCTCCATCGTGTTGCATCCGCCGGCCGTCGATCCCGGAATCACCGACGACGAGCGCCGCACCATCATCGAGATGATGGCCAAGGGCACGTACGGCGGACTTCTTCTGGCCACCAAAGATCTGGACGATACGTTCGAGCGGCTTCAGGCCGGCGACATCGACGTCGTCCAGGAACCGACCGAGCAGCCGTACGGCGTTCGCGATTGCGCCGTCCGCGACCCAGCGGGAAACCTGATCCGTATTCAAGAACTGCGCTGAGACCGTCAACTGCGCTGAGACCGTCAACTGCGCTGAGACCGTCGGCGATCGACTGACAGATGGAGACACGATGACTGCCCTGCACACTGCAGACAGCCACGATTTGATCCGCGTGCAAGGCGCGCGGGTGAACAATCTCGAAGACATCAGCGTCGAGATCCCGAAGCGGAGGCTGACGGTATTCACCGGCGTCTCCGGTTCGGGAAAGAGCTCGCTGGTGTTCAGTACGATCGCCGCGGAATCGCAGCGGATGATCAACGAGACCTACAGCGCTTTCGTTCAAGGATTCATGCCGACGCTCGCGCGGCCGGACGTCGATGTTCTCGACGGCCTGACCACCGCGATCATCGTCGATCAACAGCGGATGGGCGTCGACCCGCGCTCGACAGTCGGAACCGCCACCGACGCCAACGCGATGCTCCGCATCTTGTTCAGCCGTCTCGGAAAGCCTCACATCGGTTCACCTCAGGCGTTTTCGTTCAACGTGGCCTCGATCTCCGGAGCAGGCGCGGTCACGATGGAACGCGGTGGACGTCAGACGAAAGAGCGTCGTAGCTTCAAGATCACCGGCGGCATGTGTCCGCGATGTGAGGGACGAGGGGCGGTCAACGATTTCGATCTGACCGCGTTGTACGACGACACCAAGTCGCTCAACGAGAGTGCGATCACGGTCCCCGGCTACAGCATGGAGGGTTGGTACGGCCGGATCTACCGCGGCTGCGGTTTCTTCGATCCCGACAAGCCGATCAAGAAGTACACCAAGAAGGAACTGAACGATCTGCTCTACAAAGAGCCGACCAAGATCAAGGTCGAAGGCATCAACCTGACGTACACGGGTCTGATTCCGCAGATTCAGAAGTCGTTCCTCGCCAAGGACGTCGACGCGATGCAGCCCCACATCCGGGCATTCGTCGAGCGGGCGATCACGTTCACCACCTGCCCTGAATGTGACGGGACGCGACTGAGCGAGGGCGCGCGGTCGTCGAAGATCAAGGGCGTCAACATCGCCGACGCCTGCTCGATGCAGATCAGCGATCTCGCGGAATGGGTCAGCGGTCTGAAGGAACCAGCGGTCGCGCCTTTGCTCACGACGCTCGGCGAAACGCTCGACTCTTTCGTGGAGATCGGACTCGGCTACCTCAGCCTCGACCGTCCGTCGGGAACGCTGTCCGGTGGTGAAGCTCAGCGCACCAAGATGATTCGGCACCTGGGTTCCTCGCTCACCGACATCACGTATGTATTCGACGAGCCCACTACCGGCCTGCATCCGCACGACATCGCGAGGATGAACGATCTTCTGCTGCGCCTGCGGGACAAGGGCAACACCGTGCTCGTTGTCGAGCACAAGCCGGAGACGATCGTGATCGCCGATCACATCGTCGACCTCGGGCCAGGCGCGGGTAGCGCCGGTGGAAACGTCTGCTTCGAGGGCACAGTCGATGGCTTGCGAGCCAGCGATACGGTCACCGGGCGTCACTTCGACGACCGGGCCGCCCTCAAGGAGACCGTGCGGGAGTCCACCGGAGCAATCGAGATTCGTGGAGCGAACTCACACAACCTCCAAGATGTAGATGTCGACGTACCGCTCGGTGTACTGGTCGTGGTGACTGGTGTGGCCGGATCGGGTAAGAGTTCGCTGATCCACGGCTCGCTCGCGAAACGCGAGGACGTGGTGTCGGTCGATCAGAGTGCGATCCGCGGCTCGCGTCGGAGCAACCCGGCAACGTATACCGGGCTGCTCGACCCGATCCGCAAGGCATTCGCGAAGGCCAACGGCGTGAAGCCGGCGCTCTTCAGTGCCAACTCCGAAGGCGCCTGCCCGACGTGCAACGGCAACGGCGTCATCTACAGCGACCTGGCGATGATGGCCGGCGTTGCCACTCTCTGCGAGGAGTGCGAAGGCAAGCGCTTCCAGGCGGAAGTTCTCGAATACAAATTCGGTGGCAAGGACATCAACGAGGTTCTCACGATGTCGGTGGCCGAGGCCGAGGAGTTCTTCGGCGACGGTGAGGCGAAGACGCTCGCTGCGCACAAGATCCTCGTCCGACTGGTCGACGTGGGGCTCGGGTACCTCACGATCGGCCAGCCGTTGACGACGCTGTCCGGCGGTGAACGACAGCGAATCAAGCTGGCTACGCACCTCGGCGAGAAGGGTGGCGTGTACGTCCTCGACGAGCCGACCACCGGACTGCACCTGGCCGACGTCGAGCAGCTGCTCGGTCTACTCGATCGACTCGTCGATTCCGGTAAGTCCGTCATCGTCATCGAGCACCATCAGGCCGTGATGGCGCACGCCGACTGGATCATCGACCTCGGCCCTGGTGCCGGTCACGACGGCGGTCGGATCGTCTTCGAAGGCACTCCCGAGGAGCTCGTCGCCGACGGCTCCACCCTCACCGGAAAGCACCTCGCGGCATACGTCGGCGGCTGAGTCGGCTCCTACCTCAGGCGTCGATACCCAGGTTGATGACGGCGAGGTAGGAACCGTCCGACTGCTTCTCGACGGTCATGAGGCCGGTGTCGTCGTAGATGCCGTCACTGGCGTTGTTCGTGTTGTTCTCACGACCGGTGTGCTCGCTGTACGGGGACTGCGAGTACACCTCGTCGAGAAGGGTCTCGTCGAAGAAGGTCTGCGACGTGAGGACCGTCTTCTTGTCGATGTGCACCTTGACGTGAATGTGGGTGGTGCGGCCCATGTACCAGCCGGGAAAGATCGTGGTGAACTGCGCGATGCCGTTTGCATCGGTGGTCTGGGCGCCGCGCAGGTAGGTGCCGTCGTCGGTGGTGGTGGCTTCGGTGTCGCCGACGCTGTACGAACCGTCGGAGGTCTCGCCGGAACCGCCCATGCCGCCGCCCATTCCTCCGGGGGCGCCTGACGGAGGTTCGCCCATTCCACCTCCGGGTGCACCTGACGGAGGTTCACCCATCCCGCCGGCCGGGGGAGTTCCGCCACCGCCGCCGCCGTTGGCGCTCAGCGACCCGGATTCGAAGCCGGAGTACACGCCGCCGGCGTCGCAGTGCCAGATCTCGACGACGGCGTTGGAGACCGCGCCGATGCTGCCGTCGACGTTGCACTGGCTGTTGTCCTGCACGCGCATTGCCACCTGCAGTGTGGTGCCCGGACGGTCTTCGCGGATGTCGCCGCGAATGGAGTCGACGTCGAACCAGTAGGGGCCCTGTGTCTCTTCCTTGCTCATGACGCACTGCGGTGCTTTGGCCAGAAGTGCGGTGACGGCATCGCCGGACGTGGCCGCTGCGGAAGCGCCGGAAGTGGTTGTCGTCGATGCAGCCGCGGCCGAAGTCGTCGTGGCGGTGCCACTGTTACCGGAACAGGCTGCGATGAGCCCGCCGAGACTGATGGTTCCGCCGAGAGCGAGGGCCCGTCGACGGCTCACGCGTAGCCTGCTCGCTTCGATGTCTTTGTTCACGCCGCTGTACCTCCATTGTGTGGGCTGTTGTCTCAATGGTGGACGGGCGACCTGGTGCGGAACTGGTTATCCGCTGTGAACTTGCTGGGAGAGCATCTGGATGCTCGAGGTGGCCCGTACGTAGACCTGCCCGCCGGCGTCGACGATGCGAGTTTCGATCAGCGCGAGCCTGCGCCCGGCGCGAATCACGGAGGCTTCGGCGCGCAAGACCGGCCCACCGATGTCGGGTGATCGCAGGAAGTCGATCTTGTGGTCGAGGACGCGATAGTCCTGATCGGCGCTGGTCAGGGTCTGTGCTGCCAGTCCCGTAATGGCGTCGACTGCCGAGATGAGGACACCACCCTGCACGGCGCCCAGCGGGTTGGCCATCCAGGCCACGGGTGAGAACTCACCGACGACGGAACCTGGCGTCACGTCGACGACAGCAAGATCGAGTAGCCCGGCGAGCGGTCCGCGTTCGAGTTTGCCGCCTCGGATACCTTCGACGACGTCGGACCCCGACAACCCACTCAGGTTGCTCGTTTTCTCCGGCGTCGGGACCGGTAGCGGCGCACCGTCCACGTAGTCGTCGATTCCGACGACGGGTGGACGCGAGACCACCATTGCGCGGCCGGCCATCACGGCCAGGAGGGTGCCGTTCTCGTCGCGAAGTTGACCGGACGCGAGCCCGACGCCGTCGTCGAGATGCACGAGCGTGCCGGTGGCGCCGACGTCTGCGAGAGCGGGAATGTCGGCGCCCGCGCTGACCGTGACCTGCGCGAGCACGGATTGATGGCCCGAGGTCAGCCCCGAGTACACCGCGCCGCCCATGGCACCGTCGATCATGACGCCGATGGAACCGAGCACCGTCTTGCCACGGTGATCGTGGAAGCGCGGGCCGACTGCCTGCGCGAAGGCCAAATCGCCCGGCACGACCGATACGGCGCGCACACCCATCAAGGTGTTGAGGGGGTCAAGTTGCGTGACGGGTGCGGCGGAGTTGTCGATGCTCATCCGTCGAGTATCTCCAGCGCACCCAGTCCTGCCGAGACCGGGTCTCAACCACCGATACGTGAATGCATCTCCCAGACGAGGACTTCCGCCCCGGCGTCGGAGGTCAGTTGCTGCCCACCCGAATCGCTCAACCGGACGGCATCACCCTCGTACAGTGTGCCGACGCCCTCCATCTCGGCAGTGCCCTGCGCAACGAAGACGTGCAGGAACGGTGCGCTGGGAAGATTCACGGAGGTGCCGGGCAGAATCCGCGCGACGTGCATGGCGGCGTTCTTGTTGTTGATGCGAATCGCCGAATGATCCTTGTAGCGCTCCATTCCGGAGGCCACCGGGATCAGACCGCCGCGCAGCAGTTCGTCGTCGATCTCGAGTTGTTCGTAGCCGGGGGTCAGTCCACCTTCGTCGGGTACCACCCACATCTGGATGAAATGCACGGGGTCGGAATGCTGTTCGCCGCCAATACGCCACGAATCGTTCTTCTCACTGTGCATGATTCCGGTGCCGGCGCTCATGCGCTGGGCGAGGCCTGGATAGATGACGCCGGTGTGGCCGATGGAATCCTGGTGCACGAGCGAACCGCGAAGCACCCAGGTCACGATTTCCATGTCCTTGTGCGGATGGGTATCGAAACCGGTTCCCGCCAGTACGGTGTCGTCGTTGTTGACGAGCAGCAATCCGTGATGAGTGTTGTCCGGATCGTAATGCTGTCCGAACGAGAACGAATGTTTCGAATCCAGCCAGGAGACGCGGGATTTCAAGCGATCACCGGAGCGGTGCACATCGATGTGCGGTGTCGTCCGTGGGGCCTGTGCTCGACCAGATGCCATGGCTCCTCCTTCTGTGCCACCGGGATCCATCACTACCGGATCCACCACTACCGGCATCCACCCTACGACGAACCTGCTGTGTAGTCCGAACATTGGGCGTACTCGGTGGTGTCGTCAGTTCGTCGACGCGTGCATCTCCCACACGAGTATCTCCGCATCGTCGATTCCCTCGACTCGTTGACCGCCAGTGTCCTTGAGTCGCAACGAATCTCCTGGTCCCAGCAATCCGACTCCCTCGACGTCGACAGTGCCGCTGGCGATGAACCCGTGCACGTACGGCGCATCCGGAAGAGATACCGACCCGCCGGTCTCGAGGCGAGCAACATGTAGTGCCGCATGTTTGTTGTGCAGGCCGATGGCGCTGTGACCGCGATGCGCAGGCATCCCCGATGCCAGGGTGATCAGGCCACCGCCGTCGAGTTCGGAGTTGATGTCGAGTTCCTGATAGCTCGGGGTCACTCCGGATTCGTCCGGCGGTATCCACATCTGAACGACGTGAACGGGTTCGGTGACGCGTGAGCCGTCGGCCCGGAAGCGATCGTTGCGCTCGGAGTGCAGGATTCCGGTACCGGCGCTCATTCTCTGCGCGAGTCCGCGATGGATGACGCCGGAGTGCCCAGCGGAATCCTGGTGAACCAGAGATCCGCTGAGCACCCACGTCACGATCTCGGTATCGCGGTGCTGATGAGTGTCGAAACCGGAGCCGGCTTCGATGATGTCGTCGTTGTTCACCAACAGAAGTCCGTGCGCGTACGCGGCGTGATCGAAGTTTCCGGCGAAGGGGAAACTGTGACGCGCGGTGAGCCAGCCGTAGTTGAGGTGCGCACGTTCGGCTGCTCGTTGGACGACCACCGACGACATGTCAGCTCAGCTTTTCGTGTGCTGCCGGGATGGATCCGAGGCGTCCGGCCTGGAAGTCCTCGAAGGCCTGCATGACCTCGGACTTGGTGTTCATGACGAACGGCCCGGCCATCGCGATGGGCTCACGAATCGGTTTGCCACCGAGGATGAATACCTCGAGGGATTCGGTCCGCGAATCCTGGCGATCGGAAGCGGCGACGGTGATGGAGTCACCGCGTCCGAAGACAGCCGTCTGCCCTACTCGAATGGGTCGACGCTCGGCTCCGACCGTTCCTTCGCCGGCGAGCACGTAGACGATGGCGTTGAACTCGGGGTTCCAGGGCAGAGTCAGGCTCGCACCCGGGGCAATAGTGGTGTGGGAGAGCGCGATGGGTGTGTACGTCGATCCGGGTCCGGCGTGGCCGGCGATGTCTCCGGCGATGACGCGCACCAAGGCTCCGCCGTCCGGCGAGGAAAGCAGGGCCACCTTGTTGCCCGTGATGTCCTGGTACCGCGGAGATGCCATCTTGTTGTCGCGAGGCAGGTTGACCCACAGTTGGACGCCGTGGAACAGGCCGCCGCTGAGGACGAGGTGCTCCGGCGGAGTTTCGATGTGAAGGATGCCGCCACCCGCGGTCATCCACTGGGTGTCGCCGCCGCCGATTACACCGCCGCCACCGTTGGAGTCCTGGTGCTCCATGATGCCGTCGATCATGTAGGTGACGGTTTCGAAGCCGCGGTGCGGGTGCCACGGAGTGCCCTTGGGCTCTCCGGGTGCGTAGTTGACTTCGCCCATCTGGTCCATGTGGATGAACGGGTCGAGGGCGGAGAGGTCGATGCCGGCGAACGCGCGGTGGACGGGAAAGCCTTCACCTTCGTATCCGACCGGTGCGGTGGTGATGCTCTTGACGGGGCGGTCGACTGCTGACTCTGCCGGCTCGTCGAGGCGGGGCAGGGCCAAGATGTTCTCGACTGTCACAGCAGGCATGTCGTACTCCTTGTATCCGTGAAGCTGATGTCAGGTAGTTGATTGTTCAACTATCTCATTCGGAGTCAACAAAGTCGAGCCCCGGGTATTCCCGGGGCTCGACTGGTGTTCGGATCAGCCTGTTGTCTGGATCAGCGCAACATGCTGCCGAGGGTTTTTGCCGCTGCCATGACCTCGGCGCCCAGGGCTGCTTGATCCTCGGAGTCGAACACGGAGATTCCGAGGCTGGAGATGGCGTCGCGGCGTCTGCCGGGGATGACTGCCGAGATTCCCAGGACGGACGGGATGACCTCCCCGACGGTCACTGCGTAACCCCGTGCGCGGGCCGCCGTCACTTCCTCTCGTTCCCCGCTCACCGGTGGGAGTGAGGCAAGAATGGAAAGCCCGGCGGAGCCGCGGTCGATCGGATCAACCTGCCCTGGATGAAACGCGACGTGAACCTTGGCGCTGCGCGGTTCGACCACCATCAGTGCGCGCACTTCGGTGTCGCTCTCGCGGACCACCAGGTGTGCTGTCGCCTCGGTGGCCTCGGCAAGTTCTTGAAGTATCGGGCGGGCCAGGGTTCGTAAATCCTGTTCCACCGGTTCGGCGAGGGTGACCAGTCCGGCGCCGAGAGTGACGCGCTTGAAGGAGTCTTTGCGGCACAGGTGATGAGCCTCGAGCGTGCGGATCAACCGATGTGCGACAGTCCGGTGGACTCCCACTCCGTCGGCAATGTCCGTGACTGACAAACCGTGCGGATAGGACGTCAGGAGTTCCAAGATCTCGAGTCCGTGGTGCAGCGTTTTCGACATGCTCGAGTCCACTTGAACTGCGCTTTTGCGCGGTCGGTGTTCCTCGCTCAGCTCTGACATCAAATCCCTTTCTTGACGTTTGTGAGGTATGCCACCTACGCTTTGAACATATCGCACAGTGTGTGCGATTATCGCACACTTTACGGAGCTGCACAACCTTCGGGTGGATGCAGCGCAGCGTGTTCGGAGAGAACCTTCATGAGCAACTATCGCGTCGTGGCAACGGAGGATGTTGTCGCAATCCAACAGCTGTACGGCCACCAGAGTCATTGCATAGACTCTGGGCGCCAGCAGGATTGGGCGCAGACATTCACGGCCAACGGTGAATTTCATTCACCCAGTTATCCGGAACCCGTGGTCGGTTTCGGCGACCTTGCAGCGTTTGCTGCTCGCTTTTACGCTGCTGCGGAAGCCGTCGACGAGGTGCATCGGCACGTTCTGACCAATCTCGTAGTCGAGGCGGTGGACGAGAGTGCTCTCGCAGTGCGCGGGTACCTGCAGATAGTTGCCACCGCTCGCGGCGGCGAATCGCGACTGGTGCGGATGACGACTGTCGATGACCGCGTGGTTCGGGTCGGTGAGGAATGGAAGATCGCCCGCCGCACCGTCTCCCGAGACGACGCACCTCGAGTGTCCGAACAAGGCTGAAGTACCGAAAAGTTTCTTGCACAACAATATTCAGTAGGAGAAGTACATCATGACCGAAAGCTCTGACCAGACGAACCCGGGCCGCACCGTTGTGACGCAGATGTCGGCGGTGTACCCGGAGTTGGCAGGCAAGGTCGCAGTGGTGACCGGCGCGGCTCAGGGTATGGGTGCGACCTTCGCCGAAGGGCTGGCAACACGCGGCGTACATGTCGTCGGCGCCGACATCAACGAAGAGCAGATGCTCGCCACGGCCGCACGAATCAATACGGACCTGGAATCGAATGCACTGGCGGACAAGCCGGGTCGCGTCGTCGGAGCTCGGGTCGACGTCACCAAGCCGGACGAGCACGAACTGCTTGCGCAGTTGGCGTTGAAGGAGTTCGGCCGGGTCGATTTCTGGATCAACAATGCGGGTATCTTCCCGTTCGCGCTGGCCGAGGAGATTACCCCGGAGCAGATCGGCGCAACGCTGAGTGTCAATGTCGAAGGAGTGCTCTACGGTGCTCAGGCTGCGGCACGCCACCTCGGTCCCGGCGGCGCCATCGTCAACATGTCCTCGGTATCTGCGCTGCGTGTGCGGAAGGGGCGAGGCGCTTACTGCACGTCGAAAGCTGCCGTCGCGCACCTCACGGAGTCTCTCGCAGTGGAGTTCGGGGACAAGGGTATTCGGGTCAACTCCATTGCGCCCGGCTACATCGACACGGCGATGACGAAGTGGGTTCAAGAAGATCCGATCGCGCTCGCGAACGCACTCGACGCGGTGCCGCTGCATCGTCTGGGCTCGCCCGAAGAGGTCTTCGGCCCGCTGCTGTTCCTGCTCTCGGACAGCGCGCGCTACGTCACCGGGCACAGCATTGCGGTGGACGGTGGTTCGCGGCATGTCTGAGTCCACGAAATATCCCGGCGTCGTTCTCGTTACCGGCGGTGCTGCCGGGATGGGAGCGCATCACGCGCGCACTCTCGCCGCGCGCGGTTCGCATGTCTGCATTGCCGATGTTTCGGATTCATCCGGCGTGGTCGACGACATTGTCTCCGCCGGCGGATCGGCGTCCGCTCATCTTCTAGACGTCACCGATGCCGAGGCCTGGGACCGGGTTGTCGACGAAATTCGCACCACCCGTGGGGAACTCGGGGGACTGGTCAACAACGCCGGCATCTCGCGTCGGCTCGAATTCATGGACACCCCGAACGACATCTGGGAACTGACCATGAAGATCAACCTCTTCGGTCCGTTCTACGGTATGAAGGCGGTGGCGCCGCTGATGCGCGAGAGTGGTGGCGGATCGATCGTCAACATCTCGTCCATCGCCGGTCAGATCGGATACTTCTCTCCGGCTTACTCGTCGAGTAAGTGGGGTTTGACCGGTCTGTCGAAGTCGGCCGCGGGCAACTTCGCGCAGTGGGGGATTCGCGTCAACTCTGTGCACCCGGGACTGGTCGGTACGGCGCTGCTCGGCGGCGCAAACGACTTCGTCGCCGCGTCACTGAAGTCGGTTCCCTTCGGACGCATGGGAACTCTCGACGAGATCACCGAAGCAGTGCTGTTCCTGCTCTCGAACAGTTCGACCTACACCACCGGTACGGAGCTCACCGTCGACGGCGGGTTGGTGTCGAACGGTCTTTACCACCGCATCATCGCGGAGACTGGAGAACTTTCATGACCGAGCACTGGGACGTCGTTGTCATCGGTGGCGGCGGAGCAGGCCTCGCGGCTGCGGTGTCCGCGGCAGAAGAAGGTGCATCCGTTCTGCTGTTCGAGTCCGAAACCGAACTCGGTGGTTCCACTGCGCTCTCGGCCGGAATCTTCACGGCCGCCGGAACAAGCGTGCAGGCCGGACTCGGCGTCGACGACTCGGCGGAGAAGTTCTTCCAGCACTACATGGACCTCAACCAGTGGATGCTCTCACCCGGATTGATTCGTGCGTTCTGCGAAAACGCGGGTCCGACACTGGAATGGCTCATCGGACTCGGCGTCGAGATTCCGGCGGCGATCTCGGGTAACGCTCACCAACCGGGACTCGCCCAGGCCGGCGTCGAGGACGTCTGGCGCGGCCATGTGCCCAAGGATCAGGGATACGGACTGATTCAGGTGCTGGACAAGGCTCGTCGTAAGCACGGGATCGAGGTCATCTTCGGAACACGGGTGCAGAAGCTGATCGAGGAAGACGGTCGGGTTGTCGGTGTTGTCGCCGACGACATCGAGGTACATGCGGGCGCCGTCGTTGTTGCTTCCGGTGGATTCGCGCAAGATCCGGGCTTGGTGGCGCGCCACTTCCCGGACGCGAACAAGGCCGGAGACGCCTTGTTCGTCGTCGCAGCCGAGGGGAGTCGCGGAGACCATCTTCGTTTTGCCGAAAACCTCGGTGCTTCCGTGGCGGGCGACGGCTGGGGTCTGATGCTGCCCACGGTCTACTTCCAGCGATTCCATCACTGGCAGGCCGGTTTTCCGCCGAAGTCGCGGATCTACGTCAACCAGGACGGCCGTCGATTCATGGACGAGGACAGCTCGTACGCCGTCTCGACCGGCATCATCGACCATCAGGGTGGATACGGTTGGATGATCTTCGACGAGAACGCTCGCGTGAATCTGGCTCCGGGATATGCGGATTGGAATCCCGAACGCATCGAGGAAGAAGTTGCCGCCGGTGGCACGATTCGCGCGGATACGATCGAAGACCTCGCAGTGGCTACGGGTGTTCCGGTTGCGACGTTGACGCAAACCCTGCGTCGATGGAACGACCAACTGCCCAGCGGTCACGACGACGACTTCCTCCGTCATCGCACGCTGCGAAACAAGGGTGCCGTCGGCAACCCGGATCCTATTGCGACAGCACCGTTCTATGCCGCGAAAATCCTTCCGGCGGAGCTCGTATGCACGCATGCGGGAATGGAAATCAACACCGATGCGGCCGTGCTCGGCAGCACCGGAGTACCTATCGAGGGTCTGTACGCGGCCGGTGAGGCCGGCGCCGGAATCCTCGGACTGAGATACGTGGGCGGCGGCAATGCAGTTGCCAACGCTTTGACCATGGGCCGCGTAGCGGGACGTAATGCGGCGAATTACACCAGGACCAGCGCTGAGAGCGCACCGGTCCATTCCATCGCGCACTCCTGACGTCCGACGTCTGCGCGGCACCGAATCCAGTCAGTATCCAATCCAGGCAGGGAACAACATGTCAGAGAATGAGACCATGGCGAGAGCCGAATCCACCGAGGGCAGCAGCGTGGCAACCGAACGACAGTCGACGACGAAGGTAATTCGCGCGGCCATCGTCGGTACCGTCGTCGAGTACTACGACTTCGGTATCTACGGATACATGGCCACGACAATCGCCGCGCTGTTCTTCGTTTCCCACGACCCGAACGCAGCACTGCTCGGTACCTTTGCAGCATTTGCCGTGGCCTTCTTCCTACGCGTACCCGGCGGAATCTTCTTCGGCCACATCGGCGACAAGTACGGCCGAAAGAATGCTCTCTCCTGGACCATCCTTCTGATGGTTCTGGCGACAGCAGGCATGGGCTTGCTGCCGACGTACGCCACGTTGGGTGTGTGGGCCACGTCCATCCTCGTTCTGGCTCGTTGCCTGCAGGGCTTCGCGGCCGGCGGTGAACTCGGCGGTGCCAACGCTTTTGTCTCCGAGTCCGCTCCCAAGCGGTGGCGAGCGACGCAGACGTCGATGGTCAATACCGGCACCTACCTGGGTTCGCTGGCTGCTTCGCTCATGGCCCTCGGCCTGACGTCGGTATTCTCGCAAGAGCAGATCCTCGAGTGGGCTTGGCGTATCCCGTTCCTGCTCAGCCTGCTGATCGGCGGCATCGGTATCTGGATCCGTAGCCAGATGGAAGACACTCCTCAGTTCGAGGAGCTGCAGGACAAGGGTGAGACCAAGAAGCTTCCCATCCGTGAGCTGCTCAGTACCTCCGGCGGCAGCGTCGTCAAGATCATCCTGTTGGGCGCACTCATCACCGGTGGCTACTACATCGCCTCGGTGTATGCCGCGACGTACCTGCAGACCACCGGCGGTCACTCGTCGCGCGTTGCCTTCCTTTCCACCTCTCTTGCACTGGTTCTCGGCGTCATCACGTTGCCGATCTCGGGATACATGGCCGACAAGTACGGGCGTCGGCCGGTGCTGTTCGCCGGTAGTGCCGCCGCAGTGGTTCTCGGAATCCCGATGTTCATGATGATGGCCGGTTCTGGTATCTGGCAGGCGGTTGTCGGTCAGTCGGTGCTCTTCATCTGCGTTTCCGTTGTCAACGGTGCTTCGTACGTGACCTATGTCGAAATGCTGAAAGCATCTGTGCGGTACAGCGGTCTGGCCTTGGGCAACAACGTCACCAACATGTTCCTCGGTGGCACCGCGCCCTTCATCGCCACCTATCTCATCAGCCTGACCGGTAACTCTCTCGCCCCGGCCGGATACTTCGTGTTCTGTGCCGTGATCACCCTCGTCACGGTCTTCTTCATCAAGGAGACCAAGGGCGTTGAACTGCAGGTCGATTGATCACCTCGGGAGAACAGGAGACGCGTTGTGTCCCTCGCTGACAAGCAAGAAATCACCGAAGTTCTGTATCGCTACGCTCGGGCCGTCGATCGGAAAGATTTCGACAGCGTAGCCTTCTGCTACTTCGACGACGCGATAGACAACCACGGTGGTTACATCGGAACTGTCGACGGGCTCATCGAAGACATGAAGCTCAGGCACAAGACGATCGACTCGTCGATTCACTGCATTTCCAACATACTGATCGACGTCAACGGCGATGTCGCTCAGTGTGAGTCGTACTGTTTGTGTTTTCTGCGGCAGGAGCGTTCCGGTACGGATTCGGTGCAGACGCTTGCCACGATCAAGTGCCGTTACGTCGACAGGTTCGAAAGGCGCCGTGGTGAGTGGCGAATCGCCGATCGGATCGTCGTGTTCGACGAATCCCGTGAAGACATGATCGAGAACATCCTGCCCACGGACTGGGTGACGCAACGTCGATCCTTCGACGATCCGGTGTACACCAGGACGCCTTGACCAGTAGTGCAGACGAAGGCCTTCACACACGATGTGTGTGAAGGCCTTTCGCCTGTTCACTGGTCGTGTCAGCCCACTGCGTCCGGTGCGGCGACCTCGGTCAAACGGCCGTCCGAGAGCCTGAGCCAGCGTTCGACCTTGACCTCGGCCAGGAATCTCTCGTCGTGGCTGACCACCACGAACGCCCCCTGATATGCATTCAGGGCACTTTCGAGTTGAGCAACGCTCACCAAGTCGAGGTTGTTGGTCGGCTCGTCGAGAAGAAGCAATTGCGGGGCCGGATCGGCGAAGAGAACGCATGCCAACGTAGCCCGCAGCCGTTCACCGCCGGAGAGTGCAGCGACGGGTAGGTGAGCACCCGCACCCCGAAAGAGGAAGCGTGCCAGGATGTTCATGCGTTCCGGGGCCGGAAGGCCTGGAGCCGACAATGCAAAGTTCTCGGCGACGGTGCGTGCGGGGTCGAGTAGGTCGAGCCTCTGCGACAGATATGCCACCCGGCCGTCGGCTCGCTTGACCTCACCGGAAGTCGGCGCAACATCCCCGTTGACGATGCGAAGTAGCGTCGACTTTCCGACGCCGTTCGGCCCGGTCAACGCGATACGCTCCGGTCCTCGAATGGCCAGGTCAATGCCGGGGTCGGCGAAGATCTCACGATCGCCGAACGCGAATTGCATTCGCTCACCAAGGAACACCATGCGTCCGGCGGGTACGTGAGTGCCTGGCAGTTCGAGCGAAATTGTCTGGTCGTCTCGAAGAGCGCGGCCCGCTCTGTCGAGTCGGTCCTTTGCCGCGTCGACCCGGGCGAGGTGTGTCTCGTTCGCCTTGCCGGCCGACTCCTGAGCATTGCGCTTCATGGTCCCCGCAAAGATCTTGGGCAAGCCCGCGTTCCCGAGATTGCGGGCAGCGTTACTTGCGCGTCGTGAAGCGCGTTCTCGGGCCTGCTGCAGTTCGCGCTTCTCGCGTTTGACGTCCTGCTCGGCGTTGCGGATGTTCTTCTCCGCCACCTCGCGAGCCGAGCGTGCCGCAGCTTCGTAGTCGGTGAAATTGCGACCGTAGAAGCTGATCTCGCCGCTGTGAAGTTCGGCGATGCGGTCCATGCGGTCGAGTAGTCCTCGATCATGGCTGACTACCAACAGACAGCCACTCCAGTCGTCGAGAACGTCGTAAAGTCTGCGGCGCGCGTCAAGGTCGAGATTGTTGGTGGGTTCGTCGAGGAGAAGGACATCGGGGCGTCGCAGGAGTTGAGCCACCAGTCCGAGCGAGACGACCTGCCCGCCGCTCAGAGTGTCGAGACGACGATCAAACGTCATGTCACTCAAACCGAGTCGGCCGAGTTGGGCTCGGGTCCGCTCTTCGATGTCCCAGTCGGACCCGATTGTCGTGAAGTGTTCTTCTCGTGTGTCTCCGGATTCGACAGCGTCCAGCGCAGCGAGCGTCGGGGCGATGCCCAAGACCTCGGCAACGGTCAGATCGCCCGTCAGTGGAAGGTCTTGCGGAAGGTATCCGAGAACGCCGTCGACGGACATACTGCCGGCGCGTGGGCGGAGTTGACCGGCGATCAATGTGAGCAGAGTGCTTTTCCCGACGCCGTTCTGGGCAACCAGCCCGGTTCGACCACCGGGCACGGTGAAGGACAATTCGTCGAAGACCGGAGTGTCGTCCGGCCAGGCAAAAGACAGATTCGAGCAAACGATGTAGGTATCGGACATGAATAGACCTCAGGTGTCGTGCGGGCGCGGCAACGCTGCTCCGCAAAAAGTCGGGTAAGTGAACGACAACATGGCCACTACGGCAGCGCTCCGAGGCGTCTGCCGGTGGCCGTCATGCCCGGTTTTATCCGGAGATGTCGAGTTCACCAACCATGTCTGATCCTTTTTGGTCTGTGCGGTTTCATCCGACGATAACAGGAGCCGGTATTTACATACGAGCAATACCGGCGCAGAGAAGTTCGACCAGTCTTCGGTAAACCCGATCCGGGTCGGTGCCGGCCGGTTGGCCCTCTACCGATTCGAGGATGCAGAAACCGTGCAGCGCGCTACGAAGAGACCACGCCGCCTGCTCCGAATCATCCGGGCTCAGACCGTATCCCGCGATCACCTTGTTGATGACGTCTACCACCTCGCCCACGGCGGAGACCAGATCGGGATGCGGAGCAGTGGGGTAGCGGTCGGTGATGGCGTAGAGCCCGGGGTGCACCCGGACGAAGGCACGCCATGCGTCTGCGAGCGCCATGACGGCGTCGTCGCGCGAGAGACCAACCGCGGCGGCACGCAGTTGTTCGGCGAGAAGGTTGCGTGCGAGGAGGCTGAGTTGATGGTGGACGTCGTCGACCCCGTCGACGTGTTTGTACAGGGCTGACTGCCGGACGTCGAGGGTCTCGGCGAGTTGACTCAGTACCAGAGCGTCGGCGCCTTTGCTGTCGACCAGGTCGGCTGCGGCAGCGATCACGCGTTCACGGGTAACCGGAGTTCTCATGCACGCATCTTCCCTGTATGACAGGCTTTGCGTCGGTGATACATTATCACCATGAGTGATGAAGTACCGCCACGCGTGCCGTCCGGCGATCAACTACGCCGTCGTGACCTGCGCGTAGTCGTCACCGGTGCATGCATCCTCGGGTTGACCTCGGTGCTCTATGAACTCTCAGGAGTGTCTCCGTCGACGGGTGCCTTCTTTCGGTGTCTCTATGCGCTCATCCCTCTCGGCATACTCGTGCTCGTTCAGCGTCGTCGGTCATCCCGGCCTTCGATCTCGGCGCCCTGGATCGTGAAGTCTTTGCTTGCCGGCGCGTTCCTCGGAATCGATCTGGTGCTCTGGCACGAGTCGATTCATTCGATCGGGGCAGGTCTTTCGACTGTGATCCTGAATTTGCAAGTGCTGTTCGTCGCAATCCTCGGCTACGTTGTTCTGCGCCAACGGATCGGCCGGGAACTGGTCGCCAGCCTTCCGTTGCTCTTCGTCGGAGTTGCTCTGGTAGCCGGGGCGAGCACAACGCTCACGGGGTCGAATCCTGCTGTCGGAGTGTCGTTTGCCGTGATCGCTGCAGGCGCCTACGCGGTCTACATCTTCCTGATGGGTCTGGCTACTCGGGCGGCGGGTAGAACGGCTCTGCCGATGTTCGTCTCGACGGGAGCCACTGCCCTCACTGCAGGTGCATACGGCCTCGTGAGTGGAACTTTGGATCTGACGCCTTCGCTCGTAGCTCAAGGCTGGCTTGTCCTGCTCGCGTTGGTATCTCAGGTGATCGGGTGGCTCCTGGTGGCAAGCGCCAGTCAGCGTCTGCCTGCCAGTGCAGTCGCCGCCAGCCTGGTGTTGCAATCGGCGTCGGCACTGCTGTTCGGCGCGGTGATGCTTGCGCAGACCCCAACTCTCGTCCAACTTGCAGGTGCCGGAATGATTTTGGCCGGAGTGGTTGTGGCGTCGCGGATACCTGCGAAGAAGTCCTCGACGACTGTAGTCGGAAAACGAATGGAGACAAGCGTATGACACCGGTGGCTGACCACATCTACATCAACGGCGAGATCAGGACCATGGACGGTGCTGTCAGCGATAACGCGACCGCTGTGGCCGTCAAGGACGGCAGATTTGTCGCTCTCGGAACTGATGCCGAGATCTCGGCGCTGACCGATTCCGAAACCTCCGTTGTCGATCTCGCCGGAGCGGTGATTGTTCCGGGGTTCATCGAGACGCACCTTCATCCGATGATGTGGGGTTTGATGCTCAGTGGGGTCGACGCAACGACGAGTGCGTGCCCGACCATCGAGCAGTTGATCACGGCGTTGGCCGCGCGGGCCGCGATCACACCAGTTGGCGAGCCCATAGAAGCGTGGGGCTTCGACGACAGCCTCGTGGCGGAAGATCGAGGTCTGACCGCAGCTGATCTGGACAAGGCATCCACCGAGCATCCGATTCTGGTGCGGCACTTGTCTGCTCACGGGATCTATGTCAACTCGGTCGCACTGGAGAAGGCCGGGATCGATGTCACCACGGTCGATCCGGAGGGTGGTGTCATCGTTCGGGACAGCGCCGGTGTACCCACCGGTGAACTGTGCGAGGTTCCGGCAATGTCTCTGGTGCACGGACTTGTTCCGGATATGAACCCGGATGCGTCCAAGATCGCGATGCTGCGGGCGCAGGAAGTCATGGCTTCGGTGGGCGTGACAAGTTTTCACGACATGTACGTCACAGCCGAGATGTACGAGGCGTACCGACAACTGGACGCTGATGGTGAACTGCGTCTGCGTGCGCGCCTCTACCTCGGCCACGGGGTTCACGATCAATTGGGTGAACTCGCCGATTCGACAGACCGAGTTCGTGTGGGCGGCGTCAAACTCATTTCGGACGGGTCGATTCAGTTGCACACCGCTGCGCTGACCGAGCCGTACCACGATCTGGGCGGATGCCACTGCGGCGGAATGGCAATCCCGGCAGGTGCACTCGGGGTGCTCGTCGCGGAACATCACGCTGCCGGCCGGCAGGTTGCGATTCATACCAACGGTGATCAAGCCATCGATTTTGCACTGGACGCAATTGCAGCGGCACGGACGGCACACCCGGACGTCGAAGTTTCGCATCGACTCGAGCACGTTCAGACGTTGCGGGAAGATCAGATCGTGCGGATGGTCGAACTCGGGGTGGTGGCGTCGATCTTCGTGAACCACGTCTACTACTGGGGCGACCGGCACCGTGATCGGTTCCTCGGACCGGGTCGTGGCGAGCGGATCAGCCCCGTGGCGTCGGTCGTGGCGGCGGGGCTTGCCTACGCGCTGCATTGCGACTGCCCTGTCACTCCCGTGAACCCGCTCTTCACGATGAACACAGCCGTACACCGTGTGACGCGAGAAGGTCATGTTCTGGGTGCAGAGCAACGGGTTTCCGCGTCCGATGCGTTGGCCGGTTACACAAGCGCTGCCGCCCGTCTCACCGGTGAGTCATCGGACAAAGGTCGGATAGCGGTGGGACTTTTGGCGGATTTTGTTGTGCTCGACGGAGATCCGTTGCGGAGCGCTTCTCAGGAATTGAACGAACTGTCGGTCCTGCGCACGGTTGTCGGCGGTGAGACCGTCTTCGAGGTGTAGGTGCTCGTAGTTTTACCTTGGGATTGGGTGCCGGTAGTCAACTCCTTACCGGCTTCGCAACTGTAGACGCACGTGGGCCGGGTAGCGAATTTGCTTCCCGGCCCACAGCTTTGGACGCACCAGGGGGCAGTCGCTATTCGATGGTCGGACAAAGTTATTGGTGGAGTGCTGGTTTCGGAGCGTGCGAGGGTTTGTCATGGCCGTCTGATCCGGCGAGGCGCGGCGATCGATGATGCCCGTGTCCGTGGCGTTCGTGAACGAAATGCAGCACGTGCTCGAAACGGTTCGATCCTTCTGTTTGCTCGAGGGTCGCTGTTCTCGACGAGTTCGTTCGTGAATATCCTCGGACATACCAAGAGTATGTAGAACGTGTTCTCATATCGAGTGGAACGAATCGCCCGTTCGGCGCCAAAGGGTTTTTCGGGAACAAGTTACGAAGCGCAGCTAACTGTTTCTAACAGTACTGGTCAGCGCGCATAATTCACCCGCATGGAGTGTTCGAATTCCTCCTGAACGTTTGACCAGTAAAACCGCCACAAAAGCTGATACGTGTGATAAAAATTGATCCGAAGCGGAGCAGTAGCTATGTATGAGCGAGGGCATGCACAGCGTCACGGTTCGGCTCGCAAGCCTTCTGCAACATGTTCGGCACCGATGGCGGATGTACCTGGATCTGTCGTCTTATCACCCCAATGCCCGGCAACGGGACAGACGAAATGAGTCTTCACATGCCTCGATTTTTCCCGGTCGGGGACGGACGCGAATCCCGTCTCCCCCGGCGCGCCACTGCTGTGTTGGCGGCGCTGCCGGCTGCATTGCTCCTCGCGACCTCGGGTGCGCTGCTTGCTCCCGGTAGCGCCGTGGCTGCCCCGGGCGACGACATCACTGACCAGTGCCTGGAGATGTCCCAGAACGGTGGACCCTGGGTCAAGCCGCCAGCCTTCGGGCCTAATGGAACCGACTACATCCCGATCCCCGGAGATGAGGGCACGCAGATGGCCTTCGACGTCCGCAATGTCTGCGACCTTCCCGCCACGCTCACACTCTTCAGCGAGGGCTGGTCCGTCTCGGGCGGCGGCACCGCGACAGTACGGGGCAAAATCGGCAGCCAGGTCGGCCAGCAATTCGTGATCGGACCGGATGCGAATTCCGCGACTCGGATCGAGTTGGTGAAGACGCCTCTCGCGCAGAACGTCAACGTGATGGTCGGTTTCATGATTGGTATCCCGGCCAGCGAAGTCCTGCAGGGATACGAGATCAACCCCGGCTGGGGTCTGGTCCTGGTGGAGGGCGAGCCTGCTGTGGTCGCTCCCAGTGCTCCGACCGACTTGTCTCTGGGCGCCGCCGAGGTAGAGGCGGGTACACCCGTCAAGGTCTCCGGCAAGGCAGAGCCGAACAGCACCGTCACTGTCACCGGAGGGGGTGCCACCTGCACCGCCACCGCGGATGCGAGTGGGGACTTCAGCTGCAACCTGACTATTACCACACCCGGCAGTCATCCGATCACCGCCACTGCGACAAATGCGGGTGGGACCAGCCCCGCCTCCGCGGGAGTCACGGTCAAGGTCACGGCGAAAACTACCGATCCGGGTGGCAGCAGCAGCGGTTCGCTCGGCAGTAGCACCGGTTCGCTCGGAAGCCTGGACCTCTTCGGAAGCCTCGGCGGATAACCACTCCGGCCCAACCGGCCACTTAGAACTCGCGATGCGAGGGGCGATCTCGACCATCTCCGCGCATCGCCGGCATTCTCGGTCACCGAATTCAATTCGGCGGCTTCATTTCCCATGCCCCTTCCTGGGGCTGTTTCACCGGAGTGCACATCCGCACGGCCCGGGCTCAACCAAGCGCGTCGGATGTCCCGCCGCGAACTGCACAGGAGGAATACCAGATGAACAAGACCACAAAGGGTGCGATCGCCGCAGGTGCGGCTGCCGTTCTGCTTGCAGGCGGTGCCGGAACCATGGCCGCGTGGAACTCGTCCACCAACGGCGGCGCTCCGCAGACGGTTGGCGCAGGTTCGCTGTCGGTCGAGCAGGTCGGCGCCGGCGTGTGGACGTGGGCAAACGGCAGTACCTTCAATCCCGCGAGCGACCTGATTGTGCCCGGTGATGTCGTCACCTACACCGCGAACTACAGCATCGACCTCGTTGGCACGAACCTGAAGGCGAAGTTGACGCCTTCGCTCACGGGGGTCACCGGAGACCTCGTCACGCTGAATCAGCTGACCGTGGCCCCGGCTAGTGGCACCGTGACGACGTACACCGCCGGCCTGGATCAGGCGGCAACGTTCACGACCACCATCACATTCAACGCGGGGGCCGCGGGCGACAACACCGGTCAGACGAAGACCGCCAGCCTCGCCGGCGGCGCGGTCACCCTCGAGCAGACGCTCAACTAAGCCAAAGAAGGTCACGTGAAGACCCAGTACAAATGGGCGATCGCAGCGTCGTCGGTTCTGCTCATCGGGTTCGTCTCGGTGCAGCAGACCGGCGCGCTGTGGCGCGATACCGCAGAATCGACCGGCGGCACTATTCAGGCAGGCATGCTCGATATCTCTGCCGGCGGTGAAGGGGTCAAGCAGTTCAACCTCGATGGGTTCAAGTTGGACAACAAGGGCCCGGGCGACAGCATTCAGATGCCCTTGCCGGTGATCAACTCCGGCAATGTGCAGATGAACTACGTGCTTTCCGATGTTGTACTCAACGGCGCCACCCCACCGCCGCTGAGCCTGCGCGTGGCCAAGGTAGCCAACGAGGCGGCCTGCACCGCCACTGGTGACGTGGGCACTGAGCTCTACAACGGCGCCATGGACGGTGCGGCCTTTTCGGAGCAGCTGGTTCCGGCCGGGCAGATGCAGGTGTTGTGCCTGCGGGCCACGCTGGGCCAGGGCGCGGCAGCGAGCCAACAGTCCAACGCGACGTTCACCTTCGACGCAAGCTCAGTGAGCCAGTCATGACCGTCACCGCGAGAAGCCGGCGCGCGGGCGAACGTGCCGAGTATCGACCCCGGCACAGCGCACACGTGGAAACATCTGAGCGGCAACATGATCCCGAACAAGACTCAGGAGAGAAGACCACCCTCTGGTGGTGGACTCGCACCATCGTCTCGTGGGTGCTGTTGCTGTTGATGATCGGCGTTCTCGCGGTGATGGTCGTTATCCCTCGACTCACCGGCTCCACCGCGTACACGGTTCTCACCGGCTCGATGGAACCGACCATGCCCCCTGGCACGCTCATAGTGGTCAAGCCGACTCCTAACGAGGATCTGACCACCGGGGACGTGATCACGTTCCAGCCCGTCTCCGGCGATCCAGCGGTGGTCACCCACCGCATCGAGGGCATCTACTACACCGGGGAAGGGGAGCGTCGCATCCACACTCGCGGCGACAACAACCCCGTCGCCGACTCGTGGTCGCTGGTGCCCGAGCAGATCCGTGGTCGGGTCATCTACTCGGTGCCGTATCTGGGCCGGGTGAACTCGGTGATCAACGGGCAATCGCGTTCGATTCTCACCACGGGCGTGGCTGCGGGCCTGGCTGTATATGCCGTGTGGATGGTCGTCAGTGGCATCCGCGACAAGCGGGGCAAGGCCGATGACGACGAAAGTGGCACCGACCCGACTCTTTCCGGCCCTGAACTCGGCGCGCCGGTATTGCCCGCCGATCCATCGGCACCAAACTCCGAATCGAAATAGGACAGCAGAATGTCTACAGAACAGAAATCGGGCGGCGGCGCGCGTCTCGGGGCGCGGATGCGAAGCCGTCTGGGCGAGACCGGTTGGATACGTACCCGGGCCGTGCTCTCACTCGGCATGGTCCTGGGCCTCGGAGCGGTCGGCACGATGGCGGCGTGGTCCGACAGCGCTACCGCGACCACCGGCATGTTCAGCACTTCGTCGGTCCAGCTGAAAGTCGACAACCAGCGGCCCGCACACCAATTCACCGAACTCAAGCGCAACAGCATGCTGCCAGGCCAGAGTGAGGCCGGGGCATTGACGGTTCAGAACACCGGAACGGCCGACTTCCAGTGGGCAGTATCGGCAACGGCCACCGGCTCGTCCGCGCTGATCGGGAAGCTCAAGGTTTCTCTACATCAGAGCGGTGCCAACGACGGCAGTACCTGTTCAGGACCGATCATCGGGACGCAGCAAGCGTTCTCCGGCAACCCGACACTCGTCTCCGGCAGATCACTCGCTGCCGGTGTTTCGGAGCAGGTGTGTATCAAGGTGACCGTCGATTCGACCGCAGGTCAGACGGAGCAGTTCAAGATCGCCGATCTGGGCTTCAACTTCACCGCAACGGGGCAGTGATCATCGCGATGGACAGCACCGATGAGGAGGTGACCGTGGGACGCAGTCGCGGCAAGGAAATTGCCCTGAATGTGGCTGCGGTCGCCGGGCTCATCTGCATTATCGCCACTCTCGCGTCCCTGATATTCGGGATCAAACCACTGGTGTTCCGCTCGGGTTCGATGGAACCTGCAATCTCCACCGGTGCGCTGGCGCTGGCGAAGACCGTGCCTGCAACTGAACTCGCTGTCGGCGACGTGATCAGCGTCGACAACGACCAAGGCGTGCGTATCACCCACCGCGTGGTCGAACTCGAATCGGCAGGAGCGGACACCGTGCTCGCCACGCTCAAGGGCGATGCCAACAATGTGGCTGATCGGCTGCCGTACACCATTACCGAGGCAGACCGCGTGTTCGCCAGCGTCGGTGGGCTCGGCTATGTCGTTGCTTGGCTTTCCAGTCCGCTCGCAACTTTCCTCGGCGGCGGATTGGTAGGCGCGGTGCTGGTCATCGCATTTGGACGAACTAAAGACCGGCGTCTGGAGAATGCCCGCGCCGCCACTACAAATGACGCCCGCGTCGATGCTGACGAAACCTGCGGGGAGCTTCAGGAGGCTCATAATGATTGAAATGCGTCGGGCTAGCACCCGCATGAAGTCGCTGCGGTCGTTGATCGCCATCGGCGGCGCTGCTGCAATGGCTTTCGGCCTGGCTCAGACCACCGGGACGTTGGCCAATTCGACTGACGCGGTCAATTCGACCGGCGCACAGGTGGCGACGGGCAACTTCTATCCAACTCCGCTGACCTCGTCAGTGACCTGCGCGACAAACCCTGACCGTTGGTACGACTTGACGGCTAATCGGGCAGAGATCACCTGGGCTGAGGTTCCAGGTGCGACAGGCTATGTGGTCGAGCTTGTCGATCGCGGTAGTGGTGTGGTCCGGCAAGGACCTTTCTCGAAGGCTGCGAATGATCGGAAGATCAGCGGCATCACAGCTGTCAGTCCGCGAGGTGACGGGCTCTATGCCCGGGTGTATACGGTTAATGGCCCGGCGAGATCGTCAGGTTACACAGTTTCGAACAAGGGGATGTCGCACAAAGACGTAGTTTCCAACCGCACAGAGTGCGAAGGTAGTACCGGAACAAACAAGGCCAACCAGGCATGGGAGAACGTCTCCACCTGGAATCCGACGACACCGGCACCCAACGGGGCGAACCCTCTGAGCAGGATGCAGGCCGAAGCGATGGTGCCGAACGAGCCGGATGCGTTGGAGACGACCACTACCCAAGCTCCGTCCACGAGCGAGACCGTCGATCCGACAACGTCCACCGAGCCGACCAGTACAACCGAGGCCACGACCACGACGGCACCGAGCACGACAACTCCGGCACCGACCACCCCGGAAACCACGTCGCCGGAGACCACTCCCTCGGCTGATCCGAAGCCGGTTCTGACGGACACAGTCGAGAGTGGCGGCCTCACCGGCGGCTGGACTGCGGGTGGCAACAAGGTTGCAGTGGTCGACGCCGACGGCAACGAACTCGCAAGTGGCCGTGTCGAATCGGGTTCCACTCTGCACTGGTACGACGGCCAGTTGTGGATTGTCGGGGCAACCGAGGTCTACCGCATCATGGAGTCGCCGCAGGACGGCACGTGGAAGTTCTACAAGGACAGCGGGCAGAACATGCCTGACTTCGGGTAGCGGCTGATCACTCGATATCTCGCCTGTGCCCCCGAGTCTGCGGACCCGGGGGCACAGGCGTGGATCCGCATGCTCTGATCGTGTCGGGTAACAGGTAACCGGCCGGTCGCTGGCTGGTGAGGTTTCGGCGATTCGGGAACGGGATAAGCAACTGCAGGTGGCAACGACGTGTAGAGGTGCCAAGAGTGCTCGTACGGAATTGGTATTCCTTCAGGTCTCGAGCTATCTTACTGCAAAGTAAGTTTGGTGTCGGTGATCGATCGGGGCGATTGCCGACCTGAGTACGAGGACCGATATGCGGTTAAACCTGGGGGCCGTAGTTCGGCGACGTCGTTGGGCGCGCGACGTATTGGCAGCCACGGCGGCATGTGCGCTGGCGATTTCCGCGTTGCTGTCGGTCCAGACATCAGCCTCGGCGTCCGAACTGGACGAGTACGTGAATTTGCCTTTGGTGAATCGGAATGCCGAACACGGTCCGGGCGGTGTCCATCCCGCTTTGCCGACTGATCTCGGCACCTTGCAAGCCCTTGTGGAAGAAGCCCGCGCCAGTGGTCGCAGTCCGGAATCCTATGCGGCCTTGCTGTTTCAGTATCGATTGGTCGCTGCCACGGAAGCCGCCGGAATCGATCTCTCATCGTGGAATCCGCGCGCCGGAGTGTCGGCTAATCGCACGAACCTGGTGAAGTCGTACCGCTTCTACGAGGATCTGCAACTCGGTCACCCGGAATTGCAGTGGGCGGGCATGGGCGGACAGGTAGGCGCAGACTTCGGCGGGGGATTGATCGACTTCGAACTGATGGCGGACGTGTACTCGTTTCCGAATCTGCAGCAGGTTGCCAATTCGATAGTTTCTCAGGTCACGGATCAGGTTGGCGTGCAAGCGCTGAACCAATTGCCGGCAGGGCTGCGCGCACTCGCGGCGGTGGGCAGGAACGTCACTGCGGACGACTTGGATTATGCGCTGGGGATGATCCTGGTGATGCAGAAGAACATCTTCTCGGATCTGATGCCGATGCATCAGGCATACGTGGATGAAGGGCTTCCCGCACTGGAGGAAATGCAGAGTGCCGGACTATTCGGCAAGGATGTCATGGACGCCTGGCGTGATGTCGCGTCCGGCGATCCGGATCGAATTGCACTGGGGAACGCGGCGCTGCTCCAGCGTGAGCAAGGGGTGATCATCCGCGACCAGTGGGATACCGTGCGCGCCTACAAAGGTGATGTGGGAGAAGCGATCACCTACGCATCGACCGTTGCCGGCTCGCCCTCGGTCGCCGGCGTGGTCCCGCCTCGCTCGTTCCGGCCCCTCGAGTTCACGACGACACTTGCCGACGGACGCACCGCGAACGTGACGATGCCACTGCCGGATTGGAACTGGTCGGTGTACGAGGACCGGTGGGACTACATCACCTCACAGCTATTGCCGAAGTACCGAGCGATGGTCGAAGAAGATTGGCCACGGCTCGTAGCCACATTGAGTGTTCCCTACGAAATTCAATTGGAGAGCCACCGCCCGATGATGACCCTCCCACAAACTCTCGAATCGGCCCTCTCCAGTTTGAAAGTGACGGTTCAGTGATGTCGTCGGCCACATTCCGAAGGTTGGCGCCGCTGGTGGCGCTGACCGTTGCGCTGGTCCTGCCAGCAACGGCTGGAGCTGAGGTGCCGGACAGTGATGTCCCGAAAGACGTGCAAACTCCTGTATCCGAGGAGTTTCGGACCGACACCCCAACTCTGGGAGAGGTATTCAACGGGTTCACCGTCGGTGCTCTCAGTTCAGGGGAGTTCGCATCCGAAGAGGAGATCTTCACTGCACTCACCGCCGATGATCCGTTTTACGACGAGCCGGTGTTGACCGGCGCCGAGCGTCCCGGTGATCTCCTGAAGTCGAAGAAGGTGGATGTACTGTTCACCGGATACAAACCGGGACAGCTCGACGCCTACAAGATCATGTATGTCACAACCGGAATCGACGGTTCGACGCCGGTAGTGAGCACTGGAATCATGATGATCCCGATCGACGGAACGCCGGCGTCGGAGAAGAAGATCATCAGCTATCAGGAGGCCAACGACAGCGTCGGCGGCTACTGTCATCCGAGTTCACACTGGACCGGCGGCGATCCGCTGGACGGCGCCTCCTGGTCGGCCTTGGGTCCACTGGCGCTGATGTTCGGAAAAGGCTATGCCGTAGTGATTTCCGACGTCGGGAACAACGGAGACCGTGATCCCCACGGTGTCTTCGCGGGTAAGTTCGCCGGGCACGCCCAGTTGGATGCAGTGCGCGCAGCATTTCAGCTGCAGGATTCCGAGCTGAATCCGGAGGCGGAGATTGCGTTGTTCGGAATCGCTGGTGGTGGAGTCGGTTCGGCATTCGCCGCAGAATCTGCGCAGTCCTACGCGCCGGAACTCGATATCGTCTCGACAGTCCTCGAGGGCATGGTGATCAAGCCCCGAACATTCATGGAGACAACAGATTCCTCGGTCGGCGCGGGCTTCGGATTTGCGACGCTCCTCGGTCTCGAACCGTGGTATCCCGAGATGAAGTTGAACGACAAGCTCAATCCCGTGGGCCGAGTGATTGCCGACGTGTACCGGGGTGAGTGCCAGATGCCGGCGTACTTCACGCTTCCGTTCGTACCGTTGGCAAGCCTTTTCGCGCCGGGAATCGATCCGATCACAGAACCCAGCTTCCAGCGTGCGTACGACGACAACGTATTGGGCCACGGCGCTCCGGCGTCGAAGGTATTGATAACTTCGTGCGCAAAGGACGACTCCCCGATGTCACTTGTACCGGCAGCTGATGCGCGAGAACTGGCGGACACGTACAGAAGCCGAGGGACGGACGTGAGCTATCAGCCCACCGACTGCAGTATGGATCGCGCATTCGCGGATCCATACGGTTGGGGGACAGACCTGTTCGGAATGCAGACAATCGATTGGATTGCCCACAATTTCGACAACTGAGTGAAACTATCCGGTGACAGCGAGACGCAAACTCTGATGGCGGCGTACGAACATGCTGGGGACCCAACGTGGCGGGAATTCGGAATCGACTGTGACATGCGAACTGTTTTCGAGAAGTACACCGATGGCGGTCTTTGCTTCCAGTCTGGCCAGCGCGGCCCCGACACAGAAATGTGCTCCCTTGCCGAAGGCGAAATGCGCTCGGAGATTGGCCCGGTCGAGGTTCATCGCGTGTGGCTCGGCGAACGACTCCGGGTCGCGGTTCGCCGAGCCCCACAGCAGTATGAGATGACTGCCGGCGGGGAGCGCCACACCGCCGAGTGTTGTGTCCGCATTAACATGTCGGTGGTGTCCGCGAAAAGGCGACTCGAGTCTGAGCGTCTCCTCCAGGAATGCGCTCACGAGTAGAGGGTCCTCGCGCAGCTGCGTCTGTATCTCGGTGCGCTCGGCGAGTAGCCGTGCAGAGTTGGCGATCAGTCCGGCGGTTGATTCGCCACCCGCACCGACGAGTTGCACCAGCATCAGCACGGCCACGTCTTCGCTGAGTTCGCCTGCGTCACAGCAGTGGACGAGGTCTCCGAGTAGATCGTCGACCGGGTTTGTCCGCGCCTCACGAAACTTGCCGTAGAGGTACCCGGTGAGCTCGGCCGCCGAGGTGACGACGTCTGTCAACCGTTCCGCCGTCACGATGCCGCTGAGAAGTTCGGTGCTGTCGTAAGACCACGCCAGCAATTGGGGGACGTCGTGTGCCGGCAGGCCGATCAGTGTGGCAAACATCTGCAGCGGCAGTGTGTCCGCTACCGACGTGACCCATTCGATCTGTCGACCGTCGAAGCCGTTGTCCCACAACTGCTGCGTGTACTCGAGCATCGTCGGCTCGAGTGCTCGTATGCGTTTGGCGACCAGTGTCGGCAGGACAAGTTTGCGATGGTGCTGATGGTCGGGTTCGTCGGCGGTCGCGAGGACATGAACGGCTTGCCCGCCGCCGTTCATGTCGAACGTCACGGCCGATCCGTCCGGTGTTCGAACCAGTACGCCGGTGAGGTTGGAGGAGAAGTCCTCGGTACGGGAAACGGCTTCGGTGACAAGTTCCCACGTCGACACCAGATAGAAGTCGGTATCGGGTATTCGATACACGGGGTGCTCGCGCCGGAGTACGTCGTAGAGCGGGTAAGAGTCGTCGATATTCGACGGGAGGAAGGGGTTGATGTCCAGCGTCGGTGGTGTCACGAATGGAAGATTTCACGGCCGTCGAGGAGAAGTCAACAGGTGGGAAATGCCTCTGAACTGGCATTTTGAGAAAATCTCACGCACTTCAACCCCCTCGTACTTCTCCCAGGTCAGAGGCTCGCGGCCTTCCGTAGCGTTGAGATTTCTGATTCAATCTGTCTCGAGATGAGACGAGGTGACGGAGAGTGACCGGTGTGAACGAGCGCCGCGCCGCCGACTGGTTGGCCGGCGGTAACCGCCGTGAACTCGCAACCGAGCGCATCTTCGCGGCTGCAGCAGAGCTGATTCGAGAACAGGGATTCGATCGGTTCAGTGCCGACGACGTCGCTTCGCGCGCAGGCTGTTCGCGGGCGACGCTCTACCGCTACGTGGGTGGCAAGTCCGCGATCCGTGAGGGGTTGTTGTCGCGAGGTGCGGCGTCCGTGGCGAGCCAGGTTGCGGCTGCCGTCGAATCACTGCGCGGCGACGAGCGGATCGTGGAGTCGATCCTCGTCGCCGTCGACGCGATCAGAGCCGACGCCGCCATGAGCCATGGCCTTGCGGCGGCGCGGGCCAACGGTATCGACGAGTATCTCGTGTCTTCTCCGTTGCTACCGCGTACTGCACTCGAACTTGCTGGATTGGATCCCGAAGGTCAACAGTCGCAGTGGGTGGTTCGGATCGTGTTGATGCTGTTGGCGTGGCCACTGGCCGACAGGGCAGACGAACGACGGATGGTCGAGTCGTTCGTCAGCTCCTGAGGCTGCCGCGTCAGCGAGTGCCCACGGGTCTGTCGCCGACTATCGAGATTCGATCCATCACTCTGCGGGCGGGGAAGTAGTCGCTGGCCGCGTAGTGCTGACAAGTTCGGTTGTCCCAGAATGCAATCGTATTCGTCCGCCACTTGAGTCGTACTTGGAACTCGGGACGATGTACGTGTCGGTAGAGCAGGGTGAGTAGCTCGTCGGACTCGGCTTCGGACACCCCGACGATCCTCTGGGTGAAGCTGAGATTGACGAAGAGAACCTTTCGGCCGGTCTCGGGAATCACTCTCACCACCGGATGTCGAACCGCCGGGAACTGTGGACGCAACTTCGCCACCGTCGACGGATCCATGTGCTTGCCGAACGAATTGATCCAATCATGCTCGGCAACAAGCTGGTCGATGCGTTCTTTGATGCCCTCTGGGAGTAGCTCGTATGCCGCTCCGGTATCGGCCCACAAGGTATCGCCTCCGACCGGGGGTACCTCGACTGCGCGCAATACCGCTGCGAACGAGGGGAATTCGTGCCAACTGACGTCGTTGTGCCAGTTGTTCTCGACCCCGCCGGTCATCGCATCTTTTGCAAGTGTGACTATGTCGGCTTCGCTTTGACCGGGTTGGGTGTACTTGAAAAACGGATGCTGTTCCAGTGAGCCCCATCGACTCGCGAAATCTCGGTGTTCGCTGCGATCGATAGTTTGATCGCGGAAGAAGAGTACTTTCCATTCGAGTAGCGCTCGGCGAAGTTCCGACATCGTCTCATCCGAGAGTTGGCCGCTCAGTTGGATTCCCGAGATTTCTGCACCGATGGTAGGCGTCGTCGGAGTGAGTGTGAAACGAGTGTACGGCAACACTTCGAATCCCTCCGCGGTGCGAGAGGCCACGAGCGGCCCGTAGGCGGCGAGTGGATCGGTTGCTATCGGATAGATCTGTCCGCTCACGAATGCCGTCATGTCCGTCATCCTTACTCGTTCGGGTGGGGTCTTACGCCACGGTAAGGCAATATCCTTAAATGTGTCAAGGGTGATTGAAAAGCATGGTTGCATTATTGAGAATTAACTTTATGATCTGAATCTGATGGTCTGCGGCAGATTCGATGGTTCGAAACACTGATCCGTTGAACACTAATCCTAGGAGTGGACGAGCATGGAAACACGTGTCGAGTACACGGAACTATTCATCGGCGGTGAATGGGTGACGCCGTCCGGTAGTGGAGTCATCGAGGTGATGTCGCCGCACACGGAGCGCGTGATCGGTTCGGTCCCAGCGGCGTCGACGGCGGACGTCGACCGCGCAGTGGAGATCGCGAGGGTGGCATTCGATTCCGGGGAGTGGACACAGACACCTCTTGCTGATCGCATCGCGGTCGTCACTCGCATCAAGGACGCGATCCTCGCCAGGAGTGAGGAATTCGCAGCGCTGATCTCGCGGCAGAACGGTGCTCCGGCCAGTTCGGCGATACGCACCCAGGTGTTGGGAGCCGTTGCGGCCTACGGCGCGGCGTGTGCCGTTGCGGCGCAGTTCCCGTTCGAAGAGTCGCGTGCGGGCGTCGGCGGCCCGATGTTGATCCGTCACGAACCGGTGGGTGTCGTGGCCGCAATCGTTCCGTGGAACGTGCCACAGTTGGTGATCGCTGCGAAACTTGCTCCGGCACTCTTGAGTGGATGCGCGGTGATCTTGAAACCGGCTCCGGAGACACCGCTCGATTCGAACTTGCTGGCCGAGATCTGTTCACAGGCAGGGCTTCCAAAGGGAGTGCTGACCGTCTTGCCTGCCGAACGAGACGTGAGCGCTTATCTGGTTGCCCACCCCGGAATCGACAAGGTGGCCTTCACCGGTTCGGTGGCAGCAGGTAAGGCGATCATGACCGCTGCGGCGGCGAATCTCACGCGGGTGACCCTCGAACTCGGTGGCAAGTCGGCTGCGATAGTCCTCGAAGACGCAGATGTCGATCAGGCGCTGCCCAATATCTTGGCCGGATCGTTCGCCAACAGCGGTCAAGCCTGCGTCGCGCTGACGCGTATTTTGTTGCCGGTCAGCAGGTATGACGAGATCGCGGAGAAGTTCGCTGCCGCAGTCGCGGCGATGAAGGTCGGCGATCCTACCGATCCGGCGACTGTGATCGGCCCGATGACAAGTGCGGCGCAGCAGCGACGAGTGCTCGACTATGTCGGAATCGGCGAGGCAGAGGGTGCGAAGATCTTGACGGGAGGGTCTGTTCCGGAGGGGCTTTCGACGGGCTGGTACGTCGAACCCACGGTCTTCGGCAACGTCGACAACTCCATGCGGATTGCTCGCGAGGAAATCTTCGGGCCGGTCGTCTGCCTGATTCCTTTCGAAGACGAAGCCCACGCAATCGCGATTGCCAACGATTCCGATCTAGGACTCTCCGGAGCAGTCTGGACCGCGGACACTGAGCACGGCGTCGAGGTGGCACGGCAGATTCGCACCGGCACCTTCTCGGTCAACTGCCAACGATTCGACGTCGTTGGTCCCTTCGGCGGTTACAAGAATTCGGGAGTGGGGCGCGAATTCGGCCCGGAAGGTCTGGCAGCGTACCTCGAAGCCAAGAGCATCTTCCTCCCTGCTTGATCAGGCGAAATCACAAAGATTCAGCCCCACTTCGATTGTCGAGGTGGGGCCGAATCAGCTTGAGTCAGATGCCAATGTCCTTGGCGATGATCGTCTTCATCACTTCACTCGAACCCGCATAGATTCGGTTGACCCGTGTGTCCGCATACAGACGTGAGATCGGGTATTCACGCATGTAGCCGTATCCGCCGTGTAGTTGCAGGCACTTGTCGATGACGCGGCCGGCCATTTCAGTACAGAAGAGCTTGATCCTCGCGGCGTCCGCGACGGTCAGCTCGCGGATCTCGTCCAGATCGAGTGCTCGGTCGACCGCAGCTTGCGCGGCCGCGACTTCTGCCGAGCATTCTGCCAAGACGAATTTCGTGTTCTGGAACTGAGCCACGGGGGTGCCGAAGACCTCGCGCTCCTTGACGTATGCGGTCGCGAACTCGATTGCTGCGCTCGCATTCGCGTAAGACCCCACGGCGGCGCCGAGTCGTTCCCGGACGAGATTTCGGGTGAGGTAGCCGAACCCGGCACCTTCCTCTCCGAGGAGGTTCTCGATCGGCACGCGGACATCGGTGAACGACAGTTCTGCGGTGTCCTGCGCTCGCAGCCCCAACTTCTCGAGCTTGCGACCGACGCTGAAGCCTTCCGACGTGGTGTCGACGCAGAGAATCGACAGACCAGCGCGGCGGTCCGCATCGCCTGCAGGACTGGTGCGGGCGACCACGAGAATCAAGTCGGCCTGCACTCCGCCGGTGATGAACGTCTTGGATCCGTTGAGCACGTAGTGGCTGCCGTCACCGGACAGTTTCGCAGTTGTCTTGATCCCGGCAAGGTCGGAACCGGCGCCCGGTTCCGTCATCGCGATGGCGGTCATCAGTTCACCGGAGAGGAAACCGGGAAGCCACCGAGCTTTCTGTTCGTCGTTGCCGTACTCGACCAGATAGGGAAGGACGAGGCACGTGTGGACGACGTCGGCGCCGAAAGTGACCCCTGCCCGTGCGGTCTCCTCACGGATCACTGCCTGATACTTGAAGCTCGTCTCCCCGCCGCCGCCGTATTCCTCGGGTAGCTCGATTCCGAATATTCCGAGGTCACCCAACTGTCGATACAGTGACCGGGGAACCATGCCGGCTTCCTCCCATTCTGCGAAGTGTGGGACGACCTCACGGGCGATGAACGTCCGAATCATGTGACGGAACGTATCGTGATCGCTGTTGTAGACGGTTCGTTGCACGTGATTCTCCTTGGGCTCGGTACCCTGAAGTCAGGTGTCCGGTTCTGAGGTGAGGTAAGGTTCTCTAACCAGATGTTGAGAGAAAATTGCGGAATGAGCTGTTGTTTTCCGGCAATAAGTGAATAATAACTCATAGACGTGTGTTTGACGATGCAACACTGGTTGTTCGGAATTCCGGTTTGTTCGGAAATTCCGGTTGTCGCGAAGGAGAGAGTCAGGATGGTCGTACGTCGGCCCCACGACCGCAAGCAGCAGATACTTGCTGCTGCTGGTGAACTTTTCCGTGAGCACGGCTATCACAACGTGTCCGTTGCGCAGGTGGCTGCGGGAGTTGGAATCACGGCGCCTGCCCTGTATCGGCACTTCAAGAACAAGCCGGATCTTCTCTACGCCGCGGTCAACGCGGGCATCGAATCGCTCTACGACCGGGTCGCCGGGTCCGAGGATCTGAAATCGATGATCGCCGAGCTTGCGGTTTCGGTATCTCGTCGTCGAGGGCTCTCGCTGCTGTGGCAACGCGAAGCCCGCTACCTACCCGACGAGCAACGGGAAGAAATGCGCGCGACGCTCAAGAGTGCCGCCGCACGCGATGCTGCGCTGATCCGAACGGAACGCCCCGAACTCGACGAGGAAGACAGCTATCTACTCGCCTGGGCTCTCATCGCTGTCTTCAACAGTGTGTCCTCGCATCGGGTGTCCCTGCCGAGACGTCAGATGGAACTGCTGCTGGCGGAGTTGGCGGAGCGGGCGGTGCATACGGAACTCGGCCACTCCGAGGTGAAGGTGGAGACGCCGACCGGTCACGTTCCGTTGGCGATGCCCAGGCGTGAACTCTTGTTGACCGAAGCAATTCGTCTGTTCGACGAGCGTGGGTACCAGGCGGTCAACACCGAGGACATCGGTGAGGCTGCCGGAACTACGGGCCCCAATGTGTACAACCACTTCGATGCCAAGATCGACCTTCTGATCGCGGCGGTTTCGCGAGGTGGTGAGCGGCGGCGGATCGGTGTTGCGCAGGCGCTCGCTGCCGCATCGGGACCGGAGGATGCGTTGTCCGGATTGCTTGCGGCACATATTGATTTCGCGATCAACGAGCGTCATCTGATCGGACTGTTGATCAGTGAACTCGACCAATTGCCGGACAAGTTCCGCCGCACGTGCGAACAGAATCAGCGTGAGTACGTCGCGTTGTGGGTCAAGATGCTCGACGACGTTCGTCCGGGGCTCGAACCCGCGACGGCCAGAATAACCGTCAATGCCGCATTGACCGTTGTGGAAAACGCGGTGCGTATCGGCCGGCTACGTCGTCGTGACGACCTGCCTGAGCGCCTGTTCGAGATCGGCTCCGCAGTTCTGCTGGGCGGCTAGTCGAGAGAGTAGCCGGGTACTGTTGGCGGACAGTCACATTCAAGATGGTATACATTTTTGTATATGTTTCTTGAGAACCTAGTCGATGAATTCAACTGATCGGAGACGTCCATGCGTTTCGACGCAACAGAACTGACGATCGAGGAACTCGAACTTCAGGCAGAAGTGCGGGAGTACCTCGACGAGCGGCTCACCCCCGGTAGCTACCCGCTCGGACTCGGGATGTCCGGGGCAGTGGATCCGGAGTTCTCGCGAGATCTCGGTAGCCGTGGCTGGCTCGGAATGTCTCTGCCGAAGGAATACGGCGGGGGCGGGCGGTCGGCAGTGGATCGATTGGTCGTCGTGGAAGAACTTCTCGCGCGCGGGGCACCCGTCGGTTATCACTGGATCGGAGACAGACAGTCAGGTCCGAGCATCGCAGCCAACGGCACGGAAGAACAGAAGCGGCACTTCCTGCCAGGTATCGCGAACGGTGAGTTCTCGTTCTCGATCGGAATGAGTGAACCCGACTCGGGTTCGGACCTGGCATCGGTAAGAACTCGCGCCGAATGTGTCGAGGGCGGATGGAAAGTCAACGGAACCAAGATCTGGACCACCGGTGCCTTCCACGCCACACACATACTCGCCCTGCTTCGAACCTCGGCAGACAAGCACAACGGACTCACTCAGCTGATCGTCGATCGCGACAGCGATGGCCTGACCGTCTCACCCATTCCGTTCATCGACGGAAGCGAGGACTTCTGCGAGGTGTCTTTCCAGGACGTTTTCGTGCCGGACTCGCGTCGCCTCGGCGACGTCGGAGCGGGCTGGGGACAAAACACCGGTGAACTCGCACTCGAGCGAGGTGGCGTCGACCGTTGGATGTCGCTGATGCCGGTCCTCGAGAACTGGGCAGCCAACCAGGCGGCGCAGGGCGGCCCCGCGGCCCTGGCCGATCTGGGCTCGATTGCCGCGCGCTGCTGGGCTTTTCGTGGGATGTCGCTGTCCATTGCACGAATGGTCGACGCGGGTCGCTCGCCGGTCACGGAGGCCGCGCTGATCAAGGAAATGGCAACACGCTTCGAACAGGACTGTGTTGCCACCGTGGCACGGCACCTCGGCCGGGCTCCGGACCTTGCATCCGACGACCCGTACGAGTCACTGCTCGCCCGGGCTGTGCTGGTGGCACCGTCGTGGTCGATTCGCGGTGGCACAAACGAAATTCTCCGCACCGTGATCGTGAAAGGGTTGAACCGATGAATTCGGGGTCAGAGATCAACGCGTACACATTCGACGCCGACCTCGAAGCGATGGTCGAGCAATTCTTCGCCGAGAAGTCCGGCACCGAAGTGGTGGCGCAGGCCGAGATCGACGGTCTTCCCAGCGAACTTTGGAACGCAGCAGTGGAACTGGGGTTGCCGCTGGTCGGTCTTCCCGAATCTGTTGGTGGTTCCGGTGGCTCGCTCCTCGACGCCGTGACTGTGCAGCGCGCTGCTGCGAGGCACGCTGCGCCGTTGCCTCTCGCCGAGACTTACCTCGCGGGCAGGCTGGCAGCAGCGGCCGGGCTACCGGTGCCCTCCGGAATCGCAACCGTCGCCCCGGGATCGCAGCGCGACGATGCGCGTCGGATCGGCGACGGCCACGTATCGGGAACCTTTCACGATGTGCCATGGGGGAGCGCAGCATCAGTGCTGGCGGCAGTTCTCGGTGATCGAGTTGTACTTCTGGACATCTCCGATGCCGAGATCGGGTCCGGGACGGATTTCGCAGGGCAACCGCGTCAGAGTCTGACGTTCACCGAAGCGCGCACCGTCGACGGTGACAACCCGGTCGATGCCCGGATTCTCAGTAGACTCGGTGCCTTCTTGCGCTCGGTACAGATGGCAGGAGCCATGGAGTCGGTGTCGACGTTGACCCGTCGCTACGTTTCGGAGCGGGTGCAGTTCGGCAGGCCGATTGCGCAGTTCCAAGCCGTCCAGCAGCACATCGTCACCCTCGCACAGATGGCATCGATGTCCACACTGGCCGTGGATCGCACGGCGCACGCGCTAACCCGTCGCGACGCCGACTTCGAAGTGTGTGCAACCAAATTGGTGGTTTCGCAGAATGCGCTCGCGAGCGTGCGCGCCGCCCACCAGGCACACGGTGCGATCGGCATGACCCGCGAATACCGCTTGCAACAACTCACCCGACGACTGCATGCCTGGCGATCGGAGTTCGGCGACGACATCGCGCTTGCAACGCAACTCGGAAGTGCTGTCGCGACGAGGCCCTCCCTGCCGCGCTTGATCACCGACCCACAACCGACCTTGGAGCTGAAGTCATGACCGATGCCGTGCACGTGGAAATCGACGGACACGTCGGAACCATCGAGTTCTCACGCCCGCCCGCCAACTACTTCGATCAGGAGATTCTGCAGCAGATCGCCGATGCGGCAGCCGGTCTCGTCAACGGTGGAGACATTCGCGCGATAGTTCTCGCCTCGGCGGGCAAACACTTCTGTGCCGGCGCGAACTTCGGTGAGGGTGGACTGGGGCCCGATCGCGCCGACACGGTGCGCGCGATCTACACCGAGGCGTTGCGGCTGTTCGAGATTCCGGTTCCCGTGATTGCGGCAGTGCAGGGATCCGCGGTGGGCGGTGGTCTCGGCCTCGCCTGCGCCGCGGACTTCCGCATCGCCGGGCCGTCGACACGGTTGCACGCGAACTTCGCTGCGTTGGGGTTCCACCAGGGATTCGGCCTCAGCGTCACCTTGCCCCGAATCGTCTCGATGCAGTCTGCAGCGGATCTGCTGTACACGGCGCGGCGGCTGACGGGCGTACAGGCGCACGAACTCGGTTTGGTGGACCGATTGGCCGAAGATGCGAACATTCGGCAAGAGGCACTGGCGTACGCCCACGAAATTGCCTCGAGTGCACCGTTGGCCGTCCGCTCCATGAAGGCGACGTTGCGCGCGGGGCTACGGGACGAGGTTGCCACTGTTCTCGAGCGCGAGTTGGCGGAGCAGGTTGTTCTGTGGGGGACCGAGGACTGCGTCGCCGGCATCGAGGCCAACCTCGCACGAGTGCAACCGCAGTTCAACGCGAGGTGAAGTCGACGCGACCACTATCGTATCCACCGTGAAGGAACCAACCGGTGCGCAACGCTGCCTGCAACAGATCCGGCAGATGATCGTCTCGGGTGAGCTGCTGCCTGGACAGAAAGTCCACCAAAGCGAGCTCGCCGAGCGGTTGAACGTCAGCCGAATTCCGGTCCGTGAGGCACTTTCGACCTTGCAGGCAGAGGGCGTCCTCGAACACAAGTCCAACACTGGGTACACCGTCGCCAGATTCAGCAGCGAAGATCTTTCCGAGCTCTACCTGATGCGACGTCTGCTCGAAACGGAGATCCTGGCGTCGATCGATCTCGGTGGCGTCGACGTCGCCGAGTTGGAACGAATCCAGGAGCACGTCGACCAGGCGGAACCGAGCGAGCAGGGTCCAGAGTTTCAGGAAGCCAACCGCGAGTTCCACTTTCGTCTGTTCTCGTACTCGCCCCTGCAGCGTGTGCTGCAGGAAGTGGATCGGCTCTGGTACATGTCGGACTTCTATCGTGCCCTGTACATCCACGAGCCGTCGTCGCGTCGGAAGGTTTCCGAGGACCACGGCCGGATTCTCCAGGCCGTTCGCGATCAAGATTCGGCCGAACTGATCCGGGCGAGCGACGAACATCGATCTGCTACAGAAGATCTGGTCGTACGAAGGCTGGGTCGCAGTCGACCTCGCTGAGCGAGGACGAAGAGCAAACAGGTGCGCGGTATCCGTCCGGTTCTCGGATACCGCGCACCTGTGGTCGTGGGACGGCCGAACGCTCAGGGCGCCAGAGTGTCGCGAAGTTCGTTCTTACGGATCTTCCCGGTCTGCGTCGACGGTAGCTCGTCGAGTACGTATACCTCGCGTATCTTCTGGTACGGAGCAACCTGCGTGGCAACGTGATCCATGATCTCGGTCGCAATCTGCTCGATGCGATCGACCGACTCCGGGTTGACCACGACGAAGGCCACCGGAATCTCCCCGGCCAGTTGGTCGGGCGCGCCGACCACGGCCGCCTGCAGTACGTCGGGGTGCGTGCACACCAACTCTTCGAGCGGTTGCGGGTAGACGTTGTACCCCTTGTAGATGATCAAGTCCTTGGAGCGGCCGCCGATGAACAGGTTGCCATGCTCGTCACGCCAACCCATGTCTCCGGTATGAAGCCAACCGCCGATGAACTGACCGGCGCTGAGTTCGGGTTCGTTGTGGTATCCGTCGGTGATCTGTGGCCCGCGGGCCCAGATCTGCCCGGTCTCACCCGTAGCCAGGACGGCTTCGGTGACTTCGTCGCGGATCTCGATCTCGGTGTCGGGGAAGGGGAGCCCGACGCTTCCCAACGGAGTGGGGCGTTCGTCGCACGGTGAACCCATGGTCAGACCCATTGTTGCTTCGCTGAGCCCGTACCCTTCGGTGACGAGCGCGTTCGGGAAGACCTCTCGCAGTGTACGGATCGCCGTCGTGTCGAGTGGGGCTGCTCCGGATCCGAGAATCCGAACCGAACCCAGACCGTGCTCACGCAGAGTCCGTGCGCGTAGCAACGCGTAGTACATCGTGGGAGATCCGCCGATGTACGTCACCTGATACTTGTCGACGTCGGCGAGAAATCGGTCCGGATCGAAGCGCGTCCCTAGTATCACCGTGCCACCGAGCAAGGTGGTGAAGTTGTGACTGACCAGACCGAGGCCGTGGAACAGAGGCGCGATCGAAATCGACGCGCCTTCACCCGGAACGATGGAGTAACGCGTGACTGCGCCCTCGATCGGCCGAACGAGAAGTGCCCCGTCGACGAGTTCGGTTCGATGCCCGGAGCGCCAACAGGCGGATTGGAGCACGTTGGCCACGAGATTCCGGTGAAGTACCCGTACGGCCTTGGACTTTCCGGTTGTGCCGCCGGTCAATTGCAGGTGAGCAACAAGGTTGGGATCCACCTGGTAGTCGGCCAATGGTTTCGACGAGGCGAGGTCCGTGATGGAGGTGAGGCCTTCGCAATGGCCTGACTGCGCGCCGACTCCCGGAACCAGTACCAGGATGCGAGGCGGTGCGGACAGTGTGTTGGCCTCGATTGCCGTTGCAGCACAGATAGGATGGGTGAATACGACCTTGGCGTCGACGTCGTCGAGCTGGCGCTTCAATTCGGTCACAGGCTGCGCCGGATTTATCGGAGCTACTGCTGCTCCGGCGCACAGTGCGCCGTAGTACGCGACAATGAACCAGATCGAGTTCGGCATGTGCAGTCCCACTGCGTCACCCGGCTGGACACCACGCTCCCGCAGACCCTGCGCTACGCGCAGCGCTTGATCATGCAATTGCGAGTAGGTCAGTGACGTGTCGCCGTCGACGAGGGCGAGACGTTCGGGGTACGAGCGGGCCGCTCCGGCCAGAATCGCGTCGGCACCGCATTCGGGATATTCCAAGCTGCGTGGCAGTCCGAGCGGCCAACTCGAACTCATGTCAGGGCTCTGAATTTCTGTAGCCGTCATCTCAGATCAGCTCGAGAATCGTGGCATTGGCCATTCCGCCGCCTTCACACATGGACTGCAATCCGTAGTGGATGCCGTTCTCTCTCATGTGATGTACGAGAGTGGTCATCAGACGTGCGCCGGAACCACCGATCGGATGACCCAATGCCATCGCGCCACCGTTTGGGTTCATGCGTTCGTAATCGGCGCCGGTCTCACGGAGCCAGGCCAGCGACACCGAGGCGAAAGCTTCGTTGATCTCGAACGCACCGATGTCACCGATCGAGAGACCGGACTTCGCAAGAGCTTTCGCCGTAGCCGGAATGGGACCCTCGAGCATGGTGACAGGATCCGTACCGGTGACCACCGCGGTGTGAATACGTGCGATGGGTGCCCAACCTCGAGATTTCGCGAACTCGCTGGTGGTCACGAGCAGCGCGGCGGAACCGTCGGAGATCTGCGACGAATTGCCGGCAGTGATCGAGCCGTCTTCGGAGAAAGCAGGTTTGAGCGATCCGAGCTTCTCGAGAGTGCCACCGCGACGCACCCCCTCGTCCTTCTCGAAGACACTGCTGCGGCCGTCGGCGTCGGTCACCGTCACAGCAGTGATCTGATCCTTGAAACGACCTTCGTCGATCGCGGCGGCGGCGCGCTCGTGCGAATCCAGCGCATGCTGATCCAGTTCGGCCCGCGAGATGCCGTACTTTTCGGCAATCATCTGGGCGCCCATACCCTGGTTGAAACGAATACCGTTGTAGCGCTCCCAGACAAGCGGCCCGTGCGGCTCACCGAAACGTGCGTCGGCACGTGCGGAGCCCATCGGTACGGTGCTCATCATCTCGACGCCGCCCGCGATTGCGACATCGTACTGGCCGGAGATCACGCCGGCGGCCGCCTGGTGAACTGCCTGTTGGGACGATCCGCACTGGCGATCGACGGTTACCCCTGGCACATGTTCGGGCCAACCGGCCGCCAGGACCGAAGACCGGGCGATGCACCCGGACTGCATCCCGAGCGTGCCGACGCAACCCCAGATCACGTCGTCCACGAGCGCCGGATCGAGATCGACTCGATCGGCCAAGGCCTCGAGAACATGTGCAGACAGCGAGACTGCATGCATTCGGGAAAGTGCACCGTTTCGTTTACCGACTGCGGTTCGGACGGCGTCGACGACGACTGCGTCACGCATGGGAACTCCTTCGATCGTTCGTGTGACTGGGAAGATCTGGATCCGGTCTCTACAGACCCATGTCCTTGGCGATGATCGTCTTCATGACTTCACTTGTACCGCCGTAGATACGGCTCACCCGAGTGTCTGCGTACAAACGTGCGATCGGGTACTCGAGCATGTAGCCGTATCCGCCGTGTAATTGCAGGCACTTGTCGATGACGCGCGCGGCGACCTCGGTACCGAACAGCTTGATGCGCGCTGCGTCGGCGGCGGTGAGTTCGCCTGAGTCGTCGAGTTCGATGCCTCGATCGGCGAGTGCCTGCGCGGCCTCGACCTCGGCAGAGCACTCCGCGAGAACGAACTTGGTGTTCTGGAACGCCGCGACGGGCTTGCCGAACACCTGGCGTTCCTGGACGTAGGCCTTCGCGAATTCGATTGCAGCCCGGGCAGATGCCACACCACGACTGCCGATCGAGAGGCGCTCTCGCGGCAGGTTCTGCCCCAGGTACGAGAAGCCCTTGTCCTGCTCTCCGAGGAGATCGGCAACCGGAACCTTGACGTCGGTGAACGAAAGTTCGCTGGTGTCACTGGCGCGCAGGCCGAGCTTCTCGAGTTTGCGACCGTATTCGAAGCCGGGTGCGTCGGTGGGAACCACCATCAGGCTCAGCCCGAAGCGTCGATCGTCCTCTGCGGGCGCGGACGTGCGTGCAACCACCACGCACAGTTCGGAATTCACCGCACCGGTGATGAAGGTCTTCGCTCCGTTGAGGATGTAGTGAGTGCCGTCGTCGGAGAGCTTGGCAGTGGTGCGGATGCCGGCCAGATCTGATCCGGTACCGGGCTCGGTCATGGCGATGCACAGCGTCTTCTCACCCGTGGCGATCGAGGGGAGCCAACGCTGCTTCTGCTCTTCGTTCGCCAGACGCAGGAGGTACGGCAGGACGATTCCGGTACTGACCGTGTAGTGGCCGAAGCTGACTGCAGCGCGCGAGGTTTCCTCGTCCATCACGGCCTGGAACTTGTAGCTGATCGTGCCGGTTCCGCCGTATTCCTCGGGGATGTCGAAACCCATGACACCGAGATCGCCGAGTTTGTGGAACAACTCGCGTGGGACGCGGTTGTCGCGTTCCCAGTCTGCGTAGAACGGAGTGACTTCCTTCGCGATGAACGTGCGGATCGTCTCGCGGAAATCCTCGTGCTCCTGGGTGAAGAGGTTGCGCTTCATCTCGTCCTGCTTTCTCGTGGAGGGTTAGTTGACCGCGACGACTGCGGAACCGCGCAGTGTCACGGTGCCGTCGGGCAGCGTCATGGTGAGGTCGAGGTGACCGAGGCCGTCTTCGACCTTGACGACCGTCCCGGTGCACCGTGGCGTCGAGTTCACCGGGGTGATCGCTGAGAACCTGACCGAGAAGGAACGGATGCGCTCCTGCTCGTAGTGATCGGTGAGTAGTCGTCCGAGGTACGCCATGGACAACATGCCGTGGGCGAAGACGTCGGGGATACCAACTGCTGCACAGGCATCCATGTCGATGTGGACGGGATTGTGGTCTCCCGAAGCGCCGGCGTACAGAGCGAGTGCGGTGCGTGTGATCTTCGGGACCGTCAGGTCCAGGATGTCTCCGGTATTCAACTCAGCTCACCTTTTCGTAGAGGGTGACGACTCCGGCACCGCCGAGGCCGAGGTTGTGCTGCAGCGCGAGGGTTGCACCGTCCACCTGACGTGGACCGGCGTCGCCACGAAGCTGCCATACCAACTCTGCGCATTGGGCGAGGCCGGTGGCGCCGAGTGGGTGGCCCTTGGACAGAAGGCCGCCGGACGGGTTGACCACCACTCGTCCGCCGTAGGTGTTGTCGCCGCTGAGGATGAACTGCTCGGCGCCGCCCTCTTCCACGAGTCCGAGAGCTTCGTAGCAGAGCACCTCGTTCACCGTGAAGCAGTCGTGAAGTTCGACGACCTTGATATCGCGGGGGTCGACGCCCGAGGCCTCGTAAACGTTACGAGCGGCCGAGGCGGTGACGTCGTAGCCGACGGCCTTCATCATGCTTCCTTCGTCGAAGGTGCTGGGTAGATCGGAAGTCATCGACTGCGCCTTGATCGCGACGTCTGTACGAAGTCCGTTGGCGCGGGCGAATTCTTCGGTGCAGATGATCGCTGCCGCGGCGCCACACGTGGGTGGGCAGGCCTGATACCGCGTGACGGGTCCGAAGAGCGTCGGCGCTGCCAGCACTTCTTCTTCGGTGAGTTGTGTGCGGAACACCGCGTACGGGTTGTCGGCCGAGTGCTTGCGTGCCTTCACCTGAATCTTGGCGAACGTTTCGGCCTTCATACCGAACTTCTCCATGTATTCCATACCCGCCACACCGAAGTACTGCGCAGCCCGCGGAACTGATGCGTCGATCCCGGCGGCGGCCTCTAGTACCTCGTCGAAGCGACCGAGGGGGCGTGGGCGGTCCGTCCAGGCACCCTTGAGGGCGCCGGGTTGCATCTGTTCGAAGCCGAGCGCCAGAGCACATTCCACCGCGCCGCTCTCGACTGCCTGGCGGGCCAGCCAGAGCGCAGTCGAACCGGTGGCGCAGTTGTTGTTGACGTTGATCACCGGGATGCCGGTCTCGCCGAGGTTGTACAGCGCGCGCTGGCCACTGGTGGAATCGCCGTACACATACCCGACGTAGGCCTGCTGAACCTTCGAGTACTCGAGGCCTGCGTCCTCGAGTGCCGCGGTGGCCGCGCCTGCTCCCATGACGTCGTAGCCGTCGCTCTTACCTGGCTTGGTGAAAGGGATCATGCCGACCCCGGCTACAAATGCTTTACGGCTCATCATTTCTCCGAATGATCGAGGGGAGCGGTATCAGACTCGTCCGCCGTCGACAACCAGGCACTGGCTGTTGACGTAGTCGGATTCCGGTGTGCAGAGCAGGTATACGGCACCCGCGGCTTCCACCGGAGTCGCACCTCGACCGAAGGGGATGGTGGTTGCCATGGCTGCCATGCGGTCGGGATTGACTCCGACACGAATGTCGCGACCGTCGATCGTGATCTTGGTGTCGGAATCGGCTGTCACCTCGGTCATTCGGGTGACGACGAAGCCGAATGCAACCGCGTTGACATTGACCTTGTAGCGGCCCCACTCCTTGGCCAGCGTTTTGGTGAGACCGACGATGCCGGCTTTCGCGCTACCGTAATTGGATTGTCCTGCATTGCCGAAGACACCCGAAGTGGAGGAGATGTTGACGACCTTGCGGTGGTAGTCGGTGGGATTGGCCTTGATGTACGGCTGGGCGGCACGCAGGATCCGGAACGGCGCCTTGAGGTTGACGTCGAGGATGGTGTCCCACTGCTCGTCGGTCATTTTCTGGATCACGCTGTCCCAGGTGTATCCCGCGTTGTTGACGATGACGTCGAGTCCGCCGAATGATTCGACTGCAGTGTTCACGAAGCGTTCGGCGAACCCCTCCTCGGCAACGGAGCCGACGCACGAGACAGCCTGTCCACCTGTGGCTTTGATATCGCGCTCGGTCTGAGCGGCAGGTTCGGGATCGAGGTCGTTGACCACTACCGAGGCGCCTTCGGAAGCGAGCTTGAGAGCGATTTCACGGCCGATCCCGCGTCCCGAGCCAGAGACGATGGCAACTTTGCCGTCGAGTGTTCCCATGATGCGATCCTTTTCGTTTTCAGCTTGCGGCAGTGACTACGCCGATTTCGGCGAGCACTTCGTCGGTGTGTCGGCCGATGACGGGTGCGGGACGCGGGTCGTCGGCCGGTGTATCGGAGTAACGCGGAGCGGGATTCGGTTGGATGTGACCGTCGCCGAGTTTTCCGAATGTCGCTCGGAAGGCATTGTGCGGGTGTACCGCTGCTTCGTCGAAGTTCAATACCGGGGAGACGCAGGCGCCCTGCATGTCGAATGCAGCGTCCCATTCGTCGCGGGTACGGGTCGCGAAGAGATCGGCAAGCCGGTCCGCCATTGCCGTCCATGCTTCTCTGTTGTGCTGCTGTGCGAACAGTGGATCTTCGGTCAGTCCGAGCACTCTCATGGTTGCGGCATAGAACTGTGGCTCCACGCAACCCACCGCCATGAATCCACCGTCGGCGCAACGATAGTTCCGGTAGAAGGGAGCGCCGCCGTCGAACATGTTGGATGCGCGCTCGTCCACCCAGCGATCTCGCGCGAGTAGTCCGTGGATCAATGCCAGCTGCACGGCGGTGCCGTCGGTCATCGCCGCGTCGACCACTTGTCCGCGGCCGTCGATTCGTGCGCGCAACATTGCGGTTGTGATGCCGAGTGCCAGCAGCATTCCGCCACCGCCCATGTCTCCGACCAGATTCAGCGGAACCGGAGGGACCTCCCCGGGGGCTCCCATGGCCCCGAGTGCGCCGGTCAGGGCAATGTAGTTGAGATCGTGGCCCGGTTCCTGTGCCAACGGCCCATTCTGGCCCCACCCGGTCATCCGGCCGTACACGAGCTTCGGGTTCCTGGCGAGGCAGGTGTCCGGGCCGAGCCCCAAACGCTCGGTGACTCCCGGCCGGAAGCCCTCGATTACCGCGTCGGCGGTGTCGATGATCTTCAAGACGGTGTCGACGTCGTGAGGATCCTTGAGATCAAGAGCAACCGAACGCCGGTTGCGATGCAGCACAGGATGTCCGGACTGCTTTCCGGCCTCGGTGCTTCGGTCGATCCGAATCACGTCAGCGCCTTGATCGGCAAGTAGCATGCCGCAGAACGGGCCTGGCCCGATACCGCCGAGTTCGACGACACGAAGGCCGGCGAGCGGACCGCTGGGACTGGCGTCAATCGTCATGGAAATAGACATCTTTCGCTGGTAGGGAGACTAACGCGAGCCGGCATCGACGGTCAGGCACTGCCCACTGACGTAGTCGGTGTCCTGCGTGCAGAGCACGTACACGGCGCCGGCAGCCTCTGCGGGAGTACCCGGGCGACCGAGTGGGTTGGACGTCTTGACTCGTTCCATGACGGCCGCGCTGACACCGGCCTTGATCTTGCGGCCGCCGATCTCGACAAACGAATCGTCGCCGGCAACTGCTTCGGTCATGCGGGTGAGGATGAACCCGTAGGCAACCGCATTGACGTTGACCTTGTAGCGTCCCCATTCCTTGGCGAGAGTCTTTGTCAGTCCGACGATTCCGGCCTTAGCGGCTGCGTAGTTGGACTGTCCGGGGTTTCCGTAGAGGCCGGCCACCGAGGAGACGTTGACGACCTTGCGGTGGTAGTCGGTGGGGTTGGCCTTGATGTACGGCTGGGCGGCCCGAAGAATACGGAAAGGTGCCTTGAGGTGGACGTCGAGAATGGTGTCCCACTGCTCGTCGGTCATCTTCTGGATGACGGTGTCCCAGGTGAATCCCGCGTTGTTGACGATGATGTCGAGTCCGTCGAACGCATCGATCGCGGTGCCGACGAAACGCTCGGCGAAATCGGCGTCCGTCACGGATCCGACGCAGGCGATTGCGTGTCCGCCTGCAGCCTTGATGTCTTCGACCGTTTCGTGGGCCGGTTCGGGATCGAGGTCGTTGACCACTACGGATGCGCCTTCGGAAGCGAGGCGGAGTGCGATGTCGCGACCGATTCCGCGGCCGGAACCGGAGACGATGGCGACCTTGCCGTCGAGAGTGCCCATGTTCGATGTCCTTGCAGTCTAGGTGGAATGAGTGTCGTCAAGCTCGAGGATCACGGATGACCGTGGTGGAGCGGAGGGTCGCAATCGGTTGCCCCTCGCGTGTCACCTCGGTGGTACGGACCAGAAACTGCAGTGCACCAGCCTTTTTCGCGTAGCAATCCGTGACCGAAGTGGAGAAAAGGAGAGTGTCACCTGCATACGCGGTCTTCAGGTAGGTGAACTCCTGCTCGCCGTGCAGGATCGTCCGGATGTCGATTCCGAGATCCGCGTAGAAGGTGGAGGGATTCGGTCGCTCCATGTCGAGGCAGAACAAGAACGTCGGTGGGACAGGGATGTCGCGGTGTCCGGCCTGTTCGGCGGCGCTCCGGTCGGTGTAGATCGGGTCGTCCTGTCCGGTGGCGCGGGCAAAGAAGGCGAGTCGCCCGCGCTCGACCTCCACCGAGTGCTCGGGAATTCGGGTGCCGATGACCCCGGCGTCGAGGCTGGTCATGACAAACTCCTCGGAATCTGGGCGAAAGTGTCCGCCATCTGATGAATGAGTTTCGAATCGCGGTTAGCGCATATTCACTTTGACCCAGATATGTGCAGTTGTCAAGGAGTCTGAGAACCTAATCCGAGTGATGGGTGATTCCCGAGCCTGGTGGAGAGGACAGACTAGTCCGACGTGGCGGCCAGGGCACGCAGATCGCGTTTGAGTACCTTGCCGGCACCGTTGACCGGCAACGCATCGACGAACTGGAAGGAGCGAGGAACCTTGTACCCGGCGATGAGTGTCTTCACATGCGCGCGCAATGCGTCGACGTCGACGTTCGAATCCGCTCGAAGGACGACCACGGCATGTACGCGTTCGCCCCACTGGGAATCGGGTAGGCCGATGACAGAGCACGCTGCCACGGATTCATGTCGAGCCAAGGCGTTTTCGACCTCGGTGGAGTAGACGTTCTCGCCTCCGGTGACGATCATGTCCTTGATGCGATCGACGATGAACAGGTAACCGCGCTCGTCGAGGTATCCCGCATCGCCCGTGTGCATCCAGCCGTCGCGTAGTACCTCGGCGGTCTCGATCGGTTTGTTCCAGTATCCGAGCATGATGTGGCTGCCGAACGTGACGATTTCGCCTACCTCACCCGGAGGCAGTTCCGTGCCTGCCGGATCGACGATCCGGACCTCGCAGTGCGGGAGAATGCGACCGGCGCTACGGAGCAACTCGCCGCCTTCCAGATGATCAGCGGGGCTGAGAACACTGATGTGGGCGGTCTCCGTCATCCCGTAGCCCTGCGCGAAGGCGCTGTTGGGGAACATCTGCATGACTTGCCCCAGAAGCGTCGGAGAAATGGGGGAGGCGCCGTACCTCAGGACTCGAACACTGGTCAGATCGTAGGAAGCCGTGTCCTCGTGCGAGATCAACATCTGAAGCATCGTCGGGACCAGGCCGACGGTCGTCGGCCGATGGCGGTCAACTGCTTCGAGGAATATGCCCGGACTGAATCTCGACAGGAAGACCTGAGTGCCACCCATCAGCGACTGGGCCAGCCACCCGACGATCCCAGCGATGTGGAACAGAGGGTTGACCGCTAGGTTCACTCCACCACTGACAGCGACATTTCCTGCGGCGAGTGTGCCCAAGGCAGAGGTGATCAGCGATCGATGGCTGACCATCACACCTTTCGGTACGCCCGTCGTACCACCGGTGTACAGCAGGAGTGCCAGGGTGTCGCCGCCGACGCGTAGATCGGCGACAGGTACCGATTCCGAGATCACCCGTTCGTAGTCGAGCATTCCCTCGGGGGCCTGTCCTTCGCCGCAGTAGATCACAGTCGCCAGACTTGGGCACGATTCGCGGAGGGCGCTCGCGGCGGGAGCGAAGTTGTCGTCGACCAGCAGGAAGGTCGAGCCGGAATCCTCGAGTGCGTAAGTGATTTCCGCTGGGCTCCAACGGGTGTTGACGGGACTCGCCACCGCTCCCGACCACCAACAGGCGACGAGCGCCTCGTGGTACCAGTCGGAATTCAATGCCAGAATCGCGACGCGATCGCCGGGTTGCAGGCCCATCGCCTGCAACCCGCCCGCCAGCTTCGTGATTCGTTCGACCGATTGTCGGCAGCTTCGGACTCGATCTCCGAACACTGTCATCGGGGTTTCCGGGGCTGCTCGCATGGATCGGTGAACGAATTGAGTCAGTTGCATGTGCTTCCTCCAAGGAGTCCGGGGCGCGTGGCCTGATTCAGATCAGTTCCAGGATCATGGCATTGGCCTGACCGCCAGCCTCGCACATCGACTGCAATCCGTACCGAATGCCGTTGTCGCGCATGTGGTGTACGAGGGTGGTCGTCAGACGTGCGCCCGAACCGCCGAGAGGATGACCGAGTGCCATCGCGCCGCCGAGAGGGTTGAGCTTGGCATAGTCGGCGCCGGTCGCCTGCAGCCAAGCCAGAGTGACCGAAGCGAAAGCCTCGTTGATCTCGAATGCCCCGATGTCGGACAGTGACAGCCCCGAACGCTCGAGGACCTTGGCGGTGGCCGGAATGGGACCGGTAGCCATGGTGATCGGGTCGACGCCTGCCAATGCCACGGTGTGGACCCGGGCGATGGGCTTCCACCCTCTGCGAGCCGCCAATTCGCTGCTGGTGACCAGAAGCGCAGCGGCGCCGTCGGAGATCTGTGACGAGTTGGCAGCGGTGATACGTCCGTCGTCCTTGAACGGGGTAGGGAGCGCAGCCAATCGCTCGAGAGTCGATCCGCGCCGGACCCCCTCGTCGGTGTCGACCATGGACACGGTGCCGTCTTCGGCCGTGGTCTTCACCGGGCTGATCTGACTCTCGAATGCGCCCGAGTCGATTGCCGCGCCAGCTCGCTCGTGGGAATCGAGAGCGTGCTGATCCAGCTGCGTTCGGGTCAGCCCGAAGTTCTCGGCGATCATTTCTGCGCCCACACCCTGGTTGAATTCCACTCCGTTGTATCGCTTGCGGACCAGCGGGCCGAACGGCTTGCCGAATTGGGTGGCGCTGCGTGCCGAGCCGATTGGGACGCGGCTCATGCTCTCGACGCCTCCGGCGACGGCGATGTCGTAGTGGCCACTGATGATTCCGGCCGCGGCGAAATGCAAGGACTGCTGCGAGGATCCGCAAGCCCGGTCCACGGTCACACCGGTGACCGATTCGGGCCAACCCGCGGCGAGTACGGCGTATCGGCCGACGCCGCCGGCTTGTTCACCAACCTGGCTGACGCAACCCCACAAGACGTCGTCGACTGTGCTCGGATCCAGGTCGTTGCGTTCGGTGAGGGCGCGAAGGACATGTGCGGACAGGTCGACGGGGTGAATCCCGGACAGCCCTCCGTTCCGCTTTCCGATCGGTGTGCGAACTGCGTCGACGATGACGGCGTCGTTCATGGCGTGCTCCTTCGTTGCCGACTTCGAGGTCGGCGTCTTTGTGGTTGGACAGATAAGTGAATTACCAATAACTTTTGTTTGGATGTCGATCCATTTCGATCATTGACCCTGCATCTAGTTATGGCAAATTCACATTATTCATTGAACTGCTTGCTAGGAAGCTATTTTAGTGATTGAATCCTGCCCAGCAGGCAATGTGACGCCCATCACCGAATCGGGCATGTCGGGCGCCAACGGCGAAGTCGTGGCGAATCTTCCCTTACCAGTTTAAGGAGATTTAGTGGTACTCGAACAGCAGGTGAACCGGCCTCGGGCCAAGCTCGGAGAAGCAGGCGAATCCAGGACAGTGGCCTGGGGGATGACCAGCGTGCTGGTCGCCATGTATGTCATCAACTTCGCCGACAAAGCAGTTCTCGGCATCATCGCTCAGCCCTTGGCCAAGGAGTTGGGACTCTCCGCTTCGGATATCGGTCTGACCGGTAGTGCCTTTTTTCTGATGCTCTCGCTCGGTGGCTTGTTCTCGGGCGCTCTCGACAAGTGGCTCGGACTGCGCTGGGCGCTCGTCCTGCTGGTCGTCCTGTGGTCCGTGGCGATGTTGCCGCTCATTCTCTCGGCCAGCTTCGTGACCCTGCTGGTGAGTCGGATGATTCTCGGCTTCGCCGAAGGACCCAACTCGCCCCTGCTGTTCTCCGCCGCGTACTCCTGGCATGCGCCGGCGCGACGCGGACTGCCGGGAGCCGTCCTGACCTGCTCGGCGTCGATCGCGAAGATTGCGATCGCACCCATCCTCGCGTACGTGGCCGTCACCTGGGGTTGGCGTTCTGCGCTGGTCGCATTGGCGATCGCGGGTCTGTTGTGGGCTGTGCTGTGGCTGGCAATGTGGAAGGAAGGTCCGTACGGCCGCAGTGGCAACTCGGGTAAGGCCGATAGCGTCGACTCGCGCCCTGAAGAATCGGGCCCTGAAGACTCGGATCCGGCATCGGCATCGGCATCGGCAACGGCAACGGCGCCCACGACCGACGCTGAGCCGGCTGTGCCCTGGCTGCACATCTTCCGTACCCGCACCTTCATCGGCGGAGTTCTGCTCATTGCAGCCGCCTATGCACTCGCAGCAGTGGTCCTCACCTGGTTGCCGTCGTATTTCGAACTGGGCCTTGGTTATTCACGGCTCCAGGCCGGTTCCATGTTCTCCATCCCCAGCCTCATCGGCCTTGTGATCATGTTGAGCAGCACGTGGCTCAGTGACAGGCTCATCACCAAAGGCGTCAGCATGCGGGCTGCTCGGGTGGTCTTTCCTGCGGTCGGCATGCTGATCGGCGGCACGATGTTGGTCTTCCTGCCGTTCGTCAGTGCGCCCGTCATGGCTGTGTTCATGGTGTCCTTGGGCTATGCGATATGCACTCCGGTGCTGCCGCTTCTCAATGCCTGTGTGAGCGAATTGTGCCCGCCGAAGCAAATTTCCGGGGTACTCGGGGTGTTCCTGTCGCTCATGGCGTTCGGTGGTTTCATCGCGCCGTACATGATGGGACGCATCGTCGATGCGACCGGCGACGGTGGTGACGGCTACGCGACCGCCTTCCAGATCCTCGGTGGGGTTGCACTCGTCGTGGCCGTTGTCGGCATCGTCATCATCGACCCTGCCCGTGACAAGAACTTGGTGCGCCCCAACGCTCCTGTTGTTGCTGCCCGATAGGCCGATCTCGATGACCTTCGTACTCGATCATCATGTTTCGCCTGACTTCGAGAGCCTACTCACTTTGGAAGAGTTGAGCAGCAACGATTTTCGCGGCTACTGCCATGCCGGGCATCCGATGAGGGCGTTCGGCGGGCAGGTGGCGGCTCAGGCTCTGACCGCCGCCGGCTGTACCGTTCCACCGGAAAATCTTGCGCATTCGCTGCACGGTTATTTCCTCAGCGCGGGCGATCCCACCAAACCGATCGTCTACGAGGTGGAACGACTCCGAGACGGGCGGTCGTATCGCTCCCGTCGAGTCACTGCGAGACAAGATGGCGAACCGATCTTCACGTCGTCGGCCTCCTTCAAACTGCCCGAAGGCGGCGCGGATCGGCAGTTGACGATGCCCGAAGTGCCGCCACCCGAGGAACTTCCGGATCCGTACGAGCACTGGGCGCAAGAGCGGCCTGAGGAGTACCAGGCCGCGACAACAGTGCGAGTGATGTCCCTGCGCTTCGTTCCGCAGGATCGGGTATCGGACCACCGTGCAGTACCGGGACTTTCAGAGCAGACGGTGTGGCTCAAACCCGCTCGAGCCTTGCCCGACAATCCGTTGCTTCACGTCTGCGCCCTCACGTACGGCTCCGACATGACATTGGCGTCGACAGCGTCACTGGACATCCAACCGCATCGCTCGATGCTCAAGGGTCAATCCAGGGCGATCGTGACTTCCCTCGATCACGCTGTGTGGTTCCATCGACCCTTCCGCGCTGACGACTGGATGCTCTTCTCGCAGAGCAGCCCATCGTCCTGCGACGGGCGCGGACTGTCGAGTGGGCACTTCTGGAGTAGGGAAGGAGATTTGGTAGCCACTGTTGTCCAAGAGTCGCTGGTTCGCCGACTCGACTAGAAGATTCTTTCCATCCATTCCGAACAGCTGGAGGTTCTACTCATGACGCTCGCCTGGCCGACCGATATGCCTCGGTGCCTCGACTATCCGACGACGGGAATCGACGCAGTTCTCGCGGGAGCTGCGCGCGCTTACCCTGATCGAATCGCGTTGCAAGACGGCGCCCTTGCACTCACCTTCGCCGAGTTGCATGATCGTGCACAACGAGCGGCCGGGGGATTGCGTGCACTCGGAGTGCAACCGGGGCACGTCGTGGCGCTCCATATGGCGAACAACCTGTGGTACGTCGTGGCGTACTACGGTGCGTTGTGTGCGGGTGCTGCTGTGGCGCCGGTCAATCCGACTCTCCCGCCCGCCGGTCTCCGCGATCAGTTGGACGATGTGAAGGCCCGGGTGGTCATCTCGCACCCCGAAACCGTCGGCATCGTTCTGGCAGCGGACGCGCAGTGCGTCGACGCAGTGGTGTGCGTATCCGCGACACCCTCGGCGCCGGCGACCGAAACGGTTCTGCCAGAGGGCGTTCGTGCATTCGGCGATCTACTGCAAGCGCAGCCGTTGGTGTCGTACCGCGTCGATCCGGAGCTCGTCGCCCATCTGCAGCTGACCGGTGGTACGACCGGACGCTCCAAAGCTGTTCGCGTACTTAACCGTAACCTGGTTTCGAATGTCATCCAGATGGCGTCCTGGCGATCGGGACTTCTCACCGAACTCGACGAATTCGGTGGGCTTCGCATGCAGTCGACCGTCGATCGCGGTCCTCACGCGCTGGTGCCTGGCGAAGGCGTCAACATCGCAGTGGCGCCCCTCTTCCACGGTCTGGGCTTGGTCGGACAGAACGTCAGTACGCTGCTCGGATCGACCGTTGTCTTCACCGGCCGCTTCGATCCGGACCGGATGTTGGCAGACATCGAGCGCCTCGGCGTCACGCACATCACCGGTTCGCCTGCGATGTACTACGCATTGTTGGCGAGCAGCAGGATCGGAGCGCACGACTTGTCCTCCGTGCGTGCGATCAACTCCGGCGCAGCCCCGTTCGACACGACATCGCTGCGGAGCCTTCAAACGATCTTCGGCAACGCCTGGGTCACGGAGGGATACGGCCTGAGCGAAGCGACGATGGGCCTGACCGGTGCGCCTTTGAACAGTGATGTCGCGACGCCGCCGGACAGTGTCGGTGTCGCAATCTTCGACACCGAACTCGAGATCCGAGACGAGAATTCGGCAGTCCTCGGGCCCGGCGAGGTCGGTGAGGTCTGGGCCCGCGGGCCCCAGATCACCGACGGATACCAGAGCCAGCCGGAGCTGACCGCGGTTCAGTTTCGCGATGGTTGGCTCGCGACCGGCGACATGGGGCGGCTGGACGATGCGGGGCACCTGTTTCTGGTCGGGCGATCGAAGGACATGATCATCTACAAGGGCTACAACGTGTATCCGCAGCCGCTCGAAGAGATTCTGTGTTCGCATGCTGCCGTTGCGCAGGCAGCCGTCGTCGGCGAAAAGGTGCCGGTGGTCGGCGAGCGTGTGACGGCCTTCGTTCAATTGAACCGCGACTTCGCGTCCGAATCTGCATCGGACCTGCAATTGCTGGAACGGGAATTGACGGACTACGTGGCCGCGAAGGTGGCTCCGTATCAGAAGGTTCGTTCGATCAGATTCGTCGACCGGCTGCCTGTCACCGCAACGGGAAAAATACAGAAAAACGTATTGCGGAACAGTCTTACCGTCGACACAGCCTAGGACGTTCGTCCAGTTGTCTCTTCCGATTCCGTCCTGCAGCGGCGTGATTTCTGCGAGAGTGTCGAACATGCGTGGAATTCTGGTAGCCGGTGTGAGTGCATTCGCGGCGGTCGTCTCGGTCGTCTCGGCTTCCACCGTCGGTGCCGAGACGACTGCGGACCGAGCTCGCTCGTTCTCCGAGACCACGTCCGTCGGCGTCCACAACTCCTACGAGAAGGCGACGTTTCCGTACTTCGCCGACGCTTTGGACTCCGGGGCCTCGCTGCTCGAATTGGATCTGTGGACCAACGGCGGTGGTCCGGACTGGCGTGTCTCGCACATGAATCCGGTGGTGAGTGACAGCAACTGCGTCGGTGCGCAGGACGCATCCGGGTTGCGAAGTGGTCAGCGAGATCAGGGACTGCGCGGATGCCTGGCAGATATGCGGGCGTGGCACGAAGCCGACCCCGAGCATCCTCCGGTGATGATCAAGTTGGAACTCAAGGACGGTTTCACCACCGGCTACGGACGCGGACCTGCCGATCTCGACGCCTTGATCCTCGGGACTCTCGGCGACGCGGTCTTCACTCCATCCGATCTGATGGGTGAGTCCTACTCGACCCCGGATGCCGCCGTCACCGACCGTGGATGGCCGACCATGTCCGAGATGAGCGGCAAATTTCTGTTCGAGCTGATTCCGGGAACGATCGAGGAGGGAAACCCGCTCGACACGGAGTGGACCGACCGGCAGTACGCGACGCACTTGCGAGATCTGTCCGCTGCCGGACTCGTCCAACTCGGCGCCGCCTTTCCCGCTGTTCACCGGGCGTCACCGGGAGACCCACGAATCGACCGTTACGCCGACCCGGGCATCCGCCCGTGGTTCGTGATCTTCGACGGCGACGCCCTCGATTACACCTCGGGCGTTGTGGATCCGCAGTGGTACCACGATCGTGGCTACCTGCTCGTCATGACCGACGCGCACAAGGTCGCTCCACAGATCGACGGTGCGCACGCCACCGAAGCCGAGGCGAGCGAGCGTCTCGACCGGTTGGCGGGTGATCACGCAAGTTACATCACCGCGGACTGGTCGAGGTTGCCGAACGTACTGTCCACCGTGGTGCCGCGTCGGTGATCTAGAGGGCGGCAATTCTCAGGAACAGGGTGCAGGATGGGTTCATGCGCACTGTCACGTGGAATCCCGAAGTCTACGGCCGCTATTCGGGTGAGCGGTCACGCCCGTTCGTGGACCTGGTGTCACGGGTGGCGACCGAAGACCCGACGCGGGTAGCCGACCTCGGCTGCGGATCAGGTAGCTTGACCGCGATGCTGGGGGAACGATGGCCGGACGCCTCGGTATCCGGATTCGACTCGTCTCCCGAAATGGTGGCGCAGGCCCCGACAGACCTACCGGGAAACGTCACCGTCGAGTTGGGGGACATCATGTCCTTCGATGCCACGGGTTACGACGTGGTCGTCAGTAACGCTGCATTGCAGTGGGTTCCGAGCCACCGCGAGCTGATCGACCAGTGGGCGGACACCCTGGCATCCGGGTCGTGGCTGGCGTGGCAGGTTCCGGGAAACTTCGATGCACCGTCACATGCGCTCATGCGAAGCCTCGCGGAGTCCGCGGAATGGAGCGAGCGACTGGGTGGCGTCCTACGCGGCCCGGAAGGCGTCGACAGTCCGGTTGCGTACGCGCAGCGTCTGCAGGAGCACGGATTCGACGTCGACGCCTGGGAGACGACGTACGTACACGTGCTGGCCGGTGCTGATCCGGTGCTCGGATGGGTTCGGGGGACTGGACTTCGGCCGGTGCTGGACGTTCTCGGCGAGGCCGACGCTCCGGAGTTCGAGCGCCAGTATTCGGATCTGCTGCGGGAGGCGTATCCCGCAACAGCCGCCGGAACGCTGTTTCCGTTCCGGCGGGTGTTCTGCGTGGGACGCAAGCGGTAACTACTCGGCTGTGCTGCGGTCCGCCGATCACTCAGCGGTGACAAAGCCTTCCGAGACCAGCCAGTCGCGAGCCACGTCCGCCGGCTCCTTGCCGTCGACGTCGACCTGCCGGTTGAGCTCGGTCATCACCTCGTTGGTCAGTTTCTCCGAGATCGGCGCCATGACTTCGGCAACCTCCGGATGTGCTTCCGCGAAGTCCTTTTTCATGACCAATGCCGGATTGTATTTCGGGAAGAACTGCAGATCGTCTTCGAGCAGAACGAGATCGAGTGCGATGATGCGACCGTCGGTGGTGAACACCTCGCCGAACTTGCACTGATCGCTGTCGGCTGTGGCCTGGTAGATGATGCCGGTCTGCAGGATCTGGCGTTGAGCACGCGAGGCGTCGAAACCGTATTTCGCTGCCAGGCCGGGGTATCCGTCCTGGCGGACGTTGAACTCGGTCTCGACGCACGTCACCGCGGCGCCGGGATCGGATTCGACCAACTTCGCGTAGTCGGAAACCGTCTTGACACCGGTCTTCTCAGCGGTCTCCTTGCTCATCGCCAATGCATACGTATTGTTCATCGGCGCCGGATCGGTCCACACCATGTCGTTCGCAGCAAGGTCCGCATCACGGACGGCCTCGAACTGCGCCTGCGAATCGGGAAGAGGAGTCTCGTTGCCGAGGTAGTTGATCCAGCCGGTCCCGGTGTACTCGTACGCAAGGTCGATCTGCCCGTTCAACTGTGCGTCACGGGTGCTGTTCGAGCCCTGGATGTTCGTGAGATCTCGAACATCTGCGCCCGCAGCGGCCATCGCGAATTCGATGACGTATCCGAGCACGATCTGCTCGGTGAAGTCCTTGGAGCCGACGGTCATCTTCACACCCTCGAGCTCCGGAACCGGCTCGATGCTGCCGGGACCGACAGCCAGGGGCAGTGCGCCACCGGACTCGAGGCCACAGGAAGCGACAAGTGTGAGGCCGATCGTGGCAACCGCGACTTTCCAGCCCCACGTTCTGGTGATCGAAGTCTTGGTCATCGTAATCCCTTGGGCCCGAGATAAGTTTCGGCGAGCGCGCCGAGCCAGTCGATCAGCAAGGCCAACGACACCGCCAATACGGCACCGACCACGAGGGTGACGTTGTCGCGGAGCTTGTATCCGGTGTCGATCAGAATGCCGAGCCCGCCGGCACTGACCAGGAAGCACAGCGTCGCGGTGCCGACTGCCAGAACGAGCGAAGTGCGCAGTCCTGCAAGGATGTACGGGACGGCCATCGGGAATTCGAGTTGACGCAGGACCGTGAGCGAAGACATTCCCTGCCCGCGCCCGGCATCGATCAAGGTCTTGTCCACTTGCTGGTAGCCGAGGATGGTGTTGCGCAGCACCGGGAGCAGCGAATAGAACGCGATGGGAAATACGCCGATCCAGAAGCCCGTCGTTCTTGTTGCGAGATAGAACAGCACGAGCAGGCCGATGGCAGGCGCCGCGGCTCCGATGTTGGCTATCCCCACGAAGAACGGTGCCAATCGGGTGAATTTCGGCCTGGTCAGCAGAGTTCCGAGTGGAACTGCGATGGCGACGACGATGATGACCACGGCGGCCGTGATCAGTACGTGCTGCCAGGTCAGTGTGACGATGTTGTCGAGATTGATGCTCGCCTTCTGCGTCGCGTTGAGATCTCGGCTGAATGCCCAGATCAACACGCCCGCAACCAGGATCAGGACGATGACCGGTTGCACATACAGTCGCATCCGTTCCGCACGGCGCGTGGCGGCGTTCTCGGCCGCACCCAGATCGGGGGCGTCCGGTTCCATCTCAGGCGCGGAGACGCGCTCCTCTGTCGTGGCAGTCATGTTCAACCCTCGACGTTCTCGGTGTCTGGCTCTTCGTCGTGGTCGTGCGCATGCTCCTCGCGCATCTCGGAGAGATGGCTGACCAGTGTGTCGATGGTGATGAGACCGACATACTCGCCGCGCCGTCCGGTGACCACAGTGGACGCATTGCTTTCGGCGAGAAGAGCCTCCAAGGCATCCTGCAGGGTGGACTGGATGGACACGGCTTCGCCGATCTCGTTACCGACACCTCGAAGCGTCGACGCATGGGCGAGGTGGCCGGGCGAGACCCAGCGAAGCGGCCGTCCACGCTGATCGAGAATCAGGGCCCACTTCCACTTACGCGCTGCGAGTGCGGTTCTCAAATCATCGACCGAATCGGTTTCGCGGGCGGTGAGGCACTGCTTGAGTTTGATCTGGCGCACGCGTGTCAGGGTCAGCTGCTTGAGCGAGGCGTCCGCCCCGACAAATCCCGCGACCATGTCGTTTGCGGGATTGGCGAGAATCGCCTCCGGAGTGTCGTACTGCATGATGCTGGACTGATTGCCCAGCACGGCAATACGGTCACCGAGTTTGACTGCCTCGTTGAAATCGTGGGTGACGAAGACGATGGTCTTACCCAACTCCGACTGCAGACGCATCAGTTCGTCCTGCAGCAGGCCGCGGGTGATCGGGTCGACGGCACCGAAAGGCTCGTCCATCAACAAGACAGGGGGATCGGCAGCCAGCGCCCGCGCCACGCCCACACGCTGTTGCTGGCCACCGGACAACTGGCGAGGGTAGCGGTCGCGATAGGTATCGGGATCGAGGCCGACGAGGTCGAGCATCTCGTCGGTGCGAGCTGCGATACGTTTCTTGTCCCAACCGATGAGGCCGGGCACCGTCGCGACGTTCTTCGCAATGGTGAAGTGCGGGAACAATCCTGCCTGCTGAATCGAGTAGCCGATGCCGCGGCGAAGCTTGTCCGGGTCGATGGACAGCGCGTCCTTGCCGTCGATGGTGATCTTGCCCGAGGTGGGTTCGATCAGACGGTTGATCATGCGCATCGTCGTCGTCTTGCCGCAACCCGAAGGTCCGACGAAGACCACGATCTCACCGGCCGGAACAGTGAGTGAAACATTGTCCACCGCTGCAGCTTTCTGGCCCGGGTAACGCTTGGTCACGGATTCGAGAACGATCTCGACCCCGGATACCTTCTGATCTGTGGATACGTCAGACGGAATGGTTTCAGTCATTGCAGCCCCTTCGAAGTAGTGAGACGACCGATGACGACGTAGATTCCGTCGAGAATCAGAGCGAGAATGACGATCAGTACGGTGCCGACCAGCGCTTGAGGAACAGCGTTCGGGCTACCGACGCGCGAGAGTCCGGAGAAGATCAGGTTTCCCAGACCAGGACCCTTGGCGTACGCCGCGATGGCCAGGATGCCCATGAGCATCTGTGTGCTGACCCGCATGCCGGTGAGGATCGACGGCCACGCGATCGGCAGCTCGATTCGACTCAGAACATGCATGCGATTCATTCCGACACCGCGGGCTGCGTCCGTGATCGCCGGGTTGACCGCATCCAGACCGATGATCGTGTTCCGAATGATCGGGAGCAGGGCATACAAGATCAACGCGGTGATCGTGGGAGCGACGCCGAGACCGAGAATCGGAATGAGCAGTCCGAGGAGGGCGAATGAAGGAACCGTCAGGATCGTGCTGGCCAACGCCGTAGCGATGGAGGATCCCGCCGGGCTCCGGTAGACGAGAATGCCGATGATCACGGCGGCAATCGTCGCGATGATCACGGACTGGATAACTGCTGAAACATGTAGGTACGAGTCGGTCATCAATTGTTGTCGTCGTGCAACGACAAAATCCCATAGGGCGCCCATATTTCCGAACCCACTTTCTTCGGACTTCTGCTCGCTCGAACGTCTTCCCTCGACACCGACCGGCGCACAAGGGCTTTCCCCGCAGCCTCCGTAGGCCGAGGGTTTCCCTCGACTGTCGTCCAAAAACTGAGATACTGCAACTAATTCCGATTGCAGCGTGTCGGATGTTGTTCTGGACGTGAGATTTTGCGGGACGCGGGTAGGTACCCACTGCGTGCGGAGTTGAAACGTGCTGGAGACAGTAAACGCTCGAGACAGCCATGCGGGAGGGCTCCGGAGAACCCTCCCGCATTGTGGGAACTGTACGAATCGGCCTCAGGCCCAGCTGAGCGCATCCTCATTGGACAGCCGCGGCAGACGGTCGAACCACGGGTTCTCGCCGGGATGGCCGATGTTGACCACCAGGGTGGTCTTGAAGCGTCCGTCCGCGAAGAACTCGCCGTCGATGCCGTCGGCGTCGAAGCCGGCCATCGGGCCGGCGACCAGGCCCTGCGCCCGAATCGCGAGGATCACGTAACCAGCCTGCAGTGCGGCGTTGAACTTGCTGCTCGATGTGGCGGCAGCGTCGTCGGACTCGAAGTAGTCCTTCATCTCCGGACGGATGGGGAACAGTGCCGGAATGTGCTCGTAGAACTTGGTGTCAACGGCAAGAACCGCGACAGCAGGCGCCGATGCGGTCTTGGCCTTGTTGCCGTCGGACATGTGCTCGACGAGGCGCGCTTTGCCCTCCTCCGTACGCACGAACAGCACGCGCAGTGGATTGGTGTTGGCCGCGGTCGGTGCCCACTTCGCGAGCTCCCAGATCGCAGTCAGTTCGTCGTCGGTGACCGGTTCGTTGGAGAAGGAGTTTGCCGTGCGGGCTGCTGTGAAGAGCAGTTCACGGCCGGCTGCGTCGAGCTGCTGTGCGGTAAATGGGGTGGCTGCGTCGAGTGACATCGGTGGTTCCGTTTCCGTTGTAGCTCATCCGAGCGTTACCCGGTAAAGCTAGTTGCTAGTAAAAAGAAAGTACTTGGATACGGTAGCACCAGTCGTAGGGTTCAGCGCTGGGGAGTGACGAGTCAGACCGTCTGGGTGGCGAGAATCCTCACCGCCAGATCCTCGATCGCGCACTGTCGTGATTCGAGTCGGACGCGCGTGAGGTCGTTGATCATGCTGATGGTTGCCAACACCGTCGCCCGTGCATCCGCGGTTTCGTTACCGAGCAGGTGTACCCACTCGTCGATGTACTCGCGTTGTGCAATGTGCGTCGAGGCCTGCGCTTCTTCGGGCAAGTTCGCTGTTTCTTCGATGAGAATGGCAATCGCGCTGTCAGGTGAGATCACCGAATTGGTGTACGAATGTACGACGCGGGCAATCGCGTCTTCCCGTGAGTCTGCGTTCCTCAAAGCCTGGACCAGGCCGAGTCGGAGTGTTTCGTTCCCGCGGGCCAGAATTGCTTGCAGCACTTCGGCTTTACTTCCGAAATGGGTGTAGATGCTCGAACTCGGAACACCGGCGGCGCTGCCGATGTCGTCCATTGTCACGGATCGGTAGCCGCGTTGATCGAACAGCGTGATTGCGGCGCCCATCAAACTTTCGCGACGCGAAGTGTGGCTGAAGTTCGAAGTCGGCTGGGGCTGTGCCGCCGGCTCCTCGGGAAGGACCGGAGCGGTACGAACGACATCGAACAACCTGGCCAACAATGCCTCGAAGCGCTTTCGCGGAAGCGTCGTGCGGTGTCGAGCGGGGCTGAACGCGATACTGGTGAGTGCCCACCCCAGAACGACGGAATCGGGAACCGACAGGTCGGGACGCTCGTGTCGAAGGGCGGCTGCGACCCGGCTCGTGACTTCCCGAACTCCGGCACGCGCCTCCGTTCTGCGCTCGGGGGTCAGGTTACGGGCCTCCTGATCGAAGAGAAGGCTACGGAAGTTGTTGTCGAGTCCGTAACGAACCAGTGCCGTGAAGACCACCTTGGAATCGGTTCGATCGACCTCGTCGAGGATCGCGAGGATCGAAGACGAGCCGTCGAGCATTGCCTGCGCGAGGAGTTCCTGCTTGTTCGGGAAGTGGCGGTACAGCGCGCCTGCGGTGATGCCCACCGCAGACGCGATGCCTTCCATGCTGACGTTGTGGTACCCCGAGCGGCCGAACTGTTCACGAGCCACGGTGATGATCTGCGCCTTGCGGTTGCGTGGGCGCAACGTCTTCTTCGGGGTCGTTTTCGGCGCGGCCGGCCGGTCCGGCGAGGCCGCAGGTGTGCCGTCCGATGTATCGATCGTCATGGGGCCCTCGAGGTCGGTGGCGTGGTCAGGTGATGGTGCTGGTTGCCAAGTCGGAGAACTGCCTGCGGAGTTCTCTCTTGAGTATCTTGCCAGCCGGGGACACGGGCATTTGCTCGACGATGGTGATACTTCGCGGAGACTTGTAGCCGGCAATCAGCGTCTTCGAGTGTGCGCGGACTTCTTCGCACGTCAGAGACACCCCGGGACGCACGACCAGGACCGCGTGGACTCGTTCGCCGTACTGATCGTCGGGTACGCCGATCACAGCGCAGCTGATTACGTCCGGATGTGTGGCCAGAGCGTTTTCGACCTCCGTCGAATAGATGTTCTCGCCACCCGAGATGATCATGTCCTTGAGCCGATCCACGACGAAGAGATACCCGGCTTCGTCCATGTAGCCTCCGTCGCCGGTGTACAGCCAACCGTCGCGCAATGCCGATCGTGTTTCTTCCGGCCGATTCCAGTAGCCGCACATGATGTTGCCGCCGCGGGCGATGATTTCGCCGACCTCACCGCGAGGAAGCTCGTTGCCGTTCTCGTCGACCACCTGAATCTCGACGTGTCCCATCGGCCGACCGGCAGATTTCAGGCGGGTCGCGTCGACGTGATCTTCTGCGCTCAGGCTGGTGAGTCCGGGTCCGGCCTCGGTCATGCCGTACCCCTGCATGAAGGCTGCCTGCGGAAAAGCCTGTTGCGCTTGCCGAAGCAAGGTTTCGGAGATCGGGGAAGCACCGTACTGCACGGCCAGGATGCTGGACAGGTCCCGGTTCGTCCGGTCCGGATGACGAATCAGCATTTGAATCATCGTGGGTACCAACAGCATCGACGTAACTTTGTGCTGCTCGATCAAGCGCAGTGCGGTGGCCGGTTCGAAACTTGGCTGAATCACCAACGTCGCCCCGACAGTGTTACGGCCGATCCAATTTGCCAGCGACGCAAGATGAAACATCGGGGCGGTGATCAGAGCCAGGCCGTCGGTACCAGGCGTTCTGTTACTGGCCACTGCGCCGAGGCTCGACGTCACGAGGTTGGCGTGGGTGAGCATGACCCCCTTGGGGTGACCGCTGGTTCCGCCGGTATAGAAGATTCCGGCCAGGGTGTCACCGCCGAGTCGCAGGTCCGGTGTGGGTTCGCTCGAGGCGATCAGATTCTCGTAGTCGAGAGCGCCGGCCGGCGTCGGCAGTTCGCCGGCATGTATCACTACGGCGAGCTGTGGGAACAACACCCGTACCTCGTCGAGTAGCGGCAGAAAGGTGTCGTCGACGACCAGCACTCGTGTATCGGAATCGTCCAGCGCAAAAGCGATCTCGGCAGCGCTCCATCTGGTGTTGAGCGGATTGACCGCGCCTCCCATCCACCAGGTGGCAAAGAAGTACTCGTGATAGCGGTCGGAGTTGAGCGACAGTATCGCGACGCGATCGCCTACCTGCACACCGAGGTCACGGAAAGCGCCCGCAAGACGGGTTACTCTCCCGCCGACCTCGGCGCAGGTGCGGAAACGGTCCCCACATACGGTCATGGGCTGGTCAGGGCGTTGCTGCATTGATCGTTGCAGAGACTGAGTCAAGTACATGGGGACCGCTCCTTTCGGGAAACGTGAGGTCAGCGACTGCCGCCGTCGCACACCAGGCATTGGCCGCTGACGTAGTCGGTTTCGGGCAGGCAGAGCGCAAATACCGCGCCGGCCGCTTCGTCCGGACGTCCGGCGCGGCCCAGTGGGATGGTCCGCTCGGCTGCCGCCAGGAGCTGCGGGTTGACGCCGACTTTGATCTCGCGACCCTCGACGTCGATGGTCGAGTTACCGTCCGCCGACGCTTCCGTCAGGCGGGTGTTGATCAGACCGTATGCAACGGCATTGACGTTGACCTTGTAACGACCCCACTCACGCGCAAGGGTCTTGCTCAAGCCGATGATGCCGGCCTTGGCGGCTGCGTAGTTGGACTGTCCGGCATTGCCCACCACTCCGGCGTTGGACGAGATGTTGACGACCTTGCGGTGGTAGTCGGTGGGATTGGCCTTGATGTAGGGCTGAGCGGCGCGCAGGATCTGGAACGGTGCCTTCAGATGCAGATCGAGAATCGTGTCCCACTGCTCGTCGGTCATCTTCTGGATGACGTTGTCCCAGGTGAACCCGGCATTGTTGACGATGATGTCGAGGCCGCCGAAGGTATCGATTGCGGTGTTGACGAATCGATCCGCAAAACCTTCTTCGGTGACCGAACCGACGCACGCCACTGCCTTGCCACCGGCCGCGATGATCTCCTCGACCGTCTCCTTGGCCGGGCCCGGATCAAGATCGTTGACTACGACGCTCGCGCCTTCCGCGGCGAACTTCATGGCGATGGCGCGGCCGATACCGCGGCCGGATCCGGTGACGAGTGCTGTCCTGTTGTCGAGCTTGCCCATGTCGGGGTTCCTTTCGGTAGAGAGAGTTTTCAAGCGGCTACGACGGCGTCGCCGCGCAGGGTGACGGTGCCGTCGGAGAGAGTGACAGCAATATCGAGATGGGCCAGGCCGTCCTCGACCTTGGTGACGGTCCCGGTGCACGTCGGCTTGGCGTGCAGCGGTGTGATGGAGGCAAAGCGAACACTGTAGGTGCGGATGCGTTCCTGCGGAACGTAATTGGTCAGCAATCGACCGAGGTAGGCCATCGAGAGCATGCCGTGTGCGAACACGTCGTCCATTCCGCCGGAACGAGCGACGTCGAGATCGATGTGCATCGGGTTGTGGTCACCCGAAGCGCCGGCGTAGAGCGCGAGAGTGGTGCGACTGATCTCGGGCAATTCCAGGGAGGGAAGAACGTCTCCTGTTTTCATTTCTGCGCCTTAGGGTTTCGAACGACCAGGGTGTTGGTGAGGCGGGCGATCAACTCGCCGTCGCGGGTGACCTCGGCGGTCCGGACAAGGAAGTCCAAGGCGCCGTTCTTCTTCGAGTACACGTCCGTGACCTTGCCGTTGTAGGCAAGTGTGTCGCCGGCATAGGCGAGTGCGTGATATTCGAAGGACTGCTCGCCGTGCAGGACGTACCTCATGTCGATTTTCAGCGATCGGACCAGGGCAAACGGGTCCGGTTTTTCCATGTCGAGGCAAAACAGGAATGTCGGCGGTACCACCAGGTCACGATGCCCCGCAGCCTTGGCGGCCTCGACGTCTCCGTAGATCGGGTTGGTCTCACCGATGGCCTGGGCGAAGAAGCGCAGGCGTCCGCGCTCGACCAGTGCCTCGTGGCCCGGGATGATCGTTCCGACGACGGACGGATCGAGCGCCATGTCAGCCCACCTTCTTGAAGATGCTGACCACACACGCACCGCCGAGTCCGAGGTTGTGCTGCAGTCCGATTCGTGCTCCTTCGACCTGCCGCTTGCCGGCCTGACCGCGCAGTTGCCAGACCAGTTCGGCGCACTGGGCAAGACCGGTGGCGCCGAGGGGGTGGCCCTTTGACAGCAGGCCTCCCGACGGGTTGGTGACTACTCGTCCGCCGTAGGTGTTGTCGCCGTCCAGGATGAACTTCTCGGCAGTACCTTCGGGCGTGAGGCCAAGACCTTCGTACGTGATGAGTTCGTTGGCGGAGAAGCAGTCGTGCAGTTCCACGACCTGAACGTCCTCAGGTCCGATGCCGGCGGCTTCGTAAACCTGCGAGGCTGCGGCAGCCGTCATGTCGTAGCCGACGACCTTCATCATGTCGCGGTCCTCGAAAGTGCTTGGTGTATCGGTGGTCAGGGCCTGTGCCTCGATCACTACGTCAGCCGCCAGCCCGTGCTTGCGGGCGAACTCTTCGCTGCAGACGACAGCGGCAGCGGCACCACAGGTGGGTGGGCAGCATTGGTAACGAGTGAGCGGGCCGAAGATGTGCGGTGACTCCAGTACCTGCTCTTCGGTGAGAAGATCACGGAAGACCGCGTTGGGATTGTTGGCCGCGTGCTTACGTGCCTTGACCGAGATCTTTGCGAAGGTCTCGGGCTTGGTGCCGTACTTCTCCATGTGCGAAAGTCCTGCGCCACCGAACATCTGGGCTGCGCGCGGTGCGTCGTGGACGCCTTGGATCTCGGTCATCAGATCGTCGAAACGGTACATCGGGGCAGGGCGGTCGTCCCAAACTCGCTTGAGCGCACCGGGTTTCATCTGCTCGAAGCCGACAGCCAATGCGCATTCGACGGCGCCACTCGCGACGGCTTGGCGTGCGAGGAAAAGGGCCGACGAGCCTGTGGCGCAGTTGTTGTTGACGTTGATGACCGGGATTCCGGTGAGCCCGAGACCGTAGACGGCGGCCTGTCCGGCAGTGGAATCGCCGTAAACGTAGCCGGCATAGGCCTGCTGGACCAGCGAGTAGTCGATACCGGCGTCGTCGAGGGCGGCACGGGCGGCCGTCTCTCCCATGACGTTGTAGTTCTCACTCTTGCCCGGCTTGGTGAACGGGATCATTCCCACTCCGGCAACATGGACTTTTCTGGTCACGATTGTCTCCTAAATGATCGGATGAAGATTTACTTAACACCACGATTCGAGTTTTGTCTACTGGGTCACAATGCGTATTTACGAGGGACTTTCGTCGCGATATCCGGCAGATTTTCGACGAAGGTGGACAATTTCACGAGGCTATTGCGTCGGAGTATCGATTGATGATTTACTTTCTGGGCGGCAAGGTGGCGTGCGTCACAGAGTAGGTGCCCGGCGGTTGAATCGACCACGAATCGACCACATCGGGTTCGCACCGGACCGGTCTCCGAGTCCCGCATCCAGTACTTCGGTGCTGAGATCAGTTCACCCAGCTTCTGTTTCGCATTGCGCTCACTCCGTGGCGCAGTTGTCGCACTTGCCTGAGAGGATCGATGAGAATGACGTTGAGCAAGCCGGCTCTTCCCACCGCCGCACCACCGCGAGAAGTAGGGGAATCCCGAGTGCGGGCGTGGGGGCTCACCGGAGTTCTCGTTCTCCTTGTCGTCGTCAACTGGGCTGACAAGGCAGTCTTCGGCCTGGTTGCACAGCCGCTGGCCAAGGAATTCGGGCTGACCTCTGCACAGATCGGACTGGTCGGCAGTGCATTCTTCCTGGCCTTCACCGTCGGTGGCTTCTTTGCCGGGGTACTGCACAAGTGGATGTCGCTGCGGTGGTTGCTGGTTCTGCTCTCACTGGGGTGGGCAGCGTCGATGATCCCGCTCGTCGTGGTTGCCGGTTTCGGCATGCTTCTGTTCACGCGCATGATGCTCGGATTCTTCGAGGGACCAGCGGGTGCGCTGGTTCACACGGGTGTCTACTCGTGGCATCCTGCGGAAAAGCGTGGTCTGCCAGGAGCTTTCCTGGCTTCCGGTGCCTCTATCGCGAAGATCGCGATCGCGCCGCTGATGGCCTTGGCTGTAGCCAGTTGGGGGTGGCGAGCAACGTTCGTCATCCTTGCCGGGGTCGGCGTGGTCTGGTGCGTCCTGTGGTTGTTCACCTGGAAAGAGGGGCCGTACATGCAGCGGCCGGTCAGGAAGTCCGAGCGGGAGACCACAACGGCCACAGACTCGGTGGTTGTCGCCAAGGTGCCGCTGACGAAGATCTTCTTCACGCCGACATTCCTCGGTGCGCTTGCCGCGGTGTTCACCATGTACGCTCTCATCACGGTGGTGCTCACGTGGCTGCCGTCGTACTTCGAAGTGGGACTTGGATACTCGCGGGTTCAGGCGGGAACCATGTTCGGCATTCCCAGCATCGCGGGACTGTTCTTCATGTTCCTGTGCACGTCGATCAGTGACAGGCTGATGGCGCGGGGTGCCAGCTCTCGGATCCTGCGCGGCATCGTTCCCGGAATTGCCCTGCTGATCTGTGGGCTCGCCCTGGTCACCATGCCGTTCATCAAGACTCCGATCGTTGCGGTGCTCGTGGTATCAGTGGGTTACGGCATCGGGACGGTCATCATTCCGCAGTTCAACGCAGCGATCTCCGAAATCTGCCCACCACAGCAAATGGCCTCGGTACTGGGTGTTTTCATGGCTCTGATGGCCACCGGCGGTCTGATCGCTCCCTACCTCACCGGCGTCATCGTCGACAGCGCCGCAACCCCGGCCGAGGGATACGCCACCGCATTCCAGATCTTCGGAATCGCGACTGTCATCGGTGCCGTCATCGCGCTCTGCGCCGTCAACGCCACCCGCGATCGGGTGCGAATCCTCGGCTGAGCACTACTCACTTTCATTTCACAATATCCAGGAGAAACAATGCAGCGCACAGTATTCAACGAAGAGCACGAGGATTTCCGCAAGGTCATCCGTAGCTTCATCGAAGCCGAGGTAGTGCCCAACTTCTCCGACTGGGAGCGCGAGGGCATGGTGCCCCGCGACTTCTATCGCCAGCTCGGCAAGCTCGGCGTTCTCGGAATGACGGTTCCCGTGCAGTACGGCGGAGCGGGTGAAACAAGCTTCAAGTTCCAGGCTGCCCTGACCGAAGAGACGGCTCGTGCGGCAGTCAGCTTTGGCGCATTCGGTGTACACACCGGCCTGGTCCTGCCATACATCCTGACCTACGGAACCGAAGAGCAGAAGCAGCGTTGGCTGCCCGATTTCATCAGTGGCGACATGATGACTGCCATCGCGATGACCGAACCGGGCACCGGCTCGGACCTGGCGGGCATCAAGACCACGGCCAAACGGTCCGAGGACGGCACTCACTATGTTCTCAACGGCGCAAAGACATTCATCACCGGCGGCGTTCAGGCCGATCGGGTTCTCGTGATCTGCCGAACGTCACCGCCGACGGTAGAGAATCGTCGCGCCGGGTTGAGCATCCTCGCAGTGGACACGTCGAGCGAAGGCTACGAGGTCGGTCGCAAGCTCGAGAAGATTGGCATGCGCACTTCGGACACGGCAGAGCTTTCCTTCACCGACGTACGGGTGCCGGCCGAGGATCTACTCGGTGAGGAGGGGGCTGCCTTCGGCTACCTGGCCAACAACCTTCCGCAAGAGCGACTGATGATCGCAGTCACCCAGACTGCGGCGGCCGTCGGAGCCATCGACTTCGCCTCTGCCTACGTGCGTGACCGCAAGGTGTTCGGCCAGGCGGTGGCGGAGTTCCAGAACACCAAGTTCGTCATCGCCGAGTGCATCGCCAAGGTGGAGGCTGCTCAGTGCATGGTCGACCGGGCTCTGGAATTACACGAGACCGGCGACCTCAGTGTTGCCGACGCCGCCAAGGCAAAGCTGTTCTGCACCGAGACGGCAGCCGAGGTCATCGACAAGTGCTTGCAGCTTCACGGGGGCTACGGCTACATGCTGGAATACCCCATCGCGCGTCTGTACGCGGACACCCGTGTGTCGCGCATCTACGGCGGAACCAACGAAGTGATGAAGACGATCATCGCCAAAGCGGCCGGGTTCTGAACGAATCGAGGGAAACCATGGCAGAGCTTCTCTACGACGTCGATGACGGTGTCGCCACGATGACTCTGAACCGACCGGATCGACGCAACGCGATTACGTACACGCTGCTCACCGAGCTGCAGAACGCGCTTACGTCGGCCGCCGGTGACGAGGCCGTGAGAGTCGTCGTGCTCACGGGCGCTGGAGGGAACTTTTCGGTCGGTCGCGATCAGTCCGGTGATCGGTCGAGCCGTGTAGTGCGGGGTGATTCACAGCAAGAGGATCGCACTCGCTTGCTTGATGTTTCACGGGTGATACCAACTTTGGTGCAGCATCCCAAGCCTACGGTGGCGGTGATTCGCGGTGGCTGTGCGGGCGCCGGCTTGAGTCTCGCTCTGGCGTGCGATCTTCGCTATGCCGGAGCCGATGCGATGTTCAACACGGCCTTCCTGGGGGCTGGAATGTCCGGTGACATGGGAATGGCGTGGTTGCTGACCCGCGCAGCGGGCACATCGAAGGCGCGGGAATTGATGCTGCTGTCCGAACGAATCAAAGCTGATCGCGCTGCCTCGTTCGGAATGATTCACGAGGCTTTCGCCGAAGAATCGCTGGAAGCGAGGACTACGGAAATTGTTCAGCGGCTCTCTGTTTCGGCACCGTTGGCAGTGCGTGGTGCAAAGCTGAACCTCGATTCGGCGATGTCGCGGCCGCTGTCCGAATTCTTGATGGACGAAGCCGACCGGCTGATCACGTGCGCGTATTCCGAAGACGTGGAGGAAGCGCGCTCGGCATTCCTCGAGAAACGAGTACCGCACTTCACGGGCCGCTGAAAAGAACTGGAACACATTGTTATCGGGATCAGGAGAGTGAACGAGAATGTACTTGACTCAGGGTTTACATCGGTCGGTCCAGCGTGAACCCGACGCGATCGCCGTCGTTGACGGGCAGCGCCAGTTGACGTTCGCTCAACTGGAGAGTCGCGTTGCGCGATTGGCCGGTATGTTCACGTCGTACGGGCTCGACCGAGGTGACCGGGTAGGGATACTGGCCACGAACTGTCTCGAGTATGTCGAATACTCCTTCGCCTGTGCCTGGGCGTCGATGGTCGCGTCCCCGGTGAACAACCGCTGGAGTCCCGACGAGATGGCATTTCACATCGAAGACGCCGGAATCACAGTGCTTCTCGTGGACGGACCGCGCCTGGCCGCTGCGCTGGAACTGCGTGAACGGTGCGCTGTACTGGAGACCGTGATCGTATTCGGTGCGGCGGATCTGCCCGGCGATACGGTCGACTACGACTCTGCTTTGGCGCTGCACGGTCCGATTCCCGATACTCATGCAGATCCCGATGCATTGGCGCTGCTCATGTACACCGGCGGAACTACAGGCCGCCCCAAAGGTGTCATGCTGAGCGCAGGCCAGATCCTGACATCGGTGCTCGGAGTCCTTGCCGGTAGTGGTGAGCCGAATCTGCCAGGCCGCTCCCTGCACGTGGCGCCCCTGTTCCACCTCGCAGCCTTCGCCGGTTTGGTCCAGGCCTCGGTTACCGGATCCGTGCACGTTTTGATGGGGGACTTCACCGTCGAGAAACTCGTCGAAACCATTGCAGAGAAAGAAGTTACACAATCTCTGCTCGTGCCGACAATGGTGCAAGCGATGCTCGAATACGCTGATCGGACAGGTCTGCCGATCGACAGTCTCACCTCGATCACCTACGGCGCATCGCCGATGCCCGAACCACTGGTTCGGCGCTTGATCGAACGATCACCTGATCTTCGACTGCGCCAGGGCTACGGAATGACCGAGTTGGCCCCGGCAGCAACACTTCTCCGCGACGACGACCACCGCAATCCTGATCACCCGGAACGACTTCGATCAGTGGGACGTGCTGCGCCACATACCGAGGTGCGGATTGTCGACGCAACCGGCACAGAGCTTCCGCGCGGCGATATCGGTGAGGTCGTCGTGCGGGGTTCGAACGTCATGATGGGTTATTGGAACAACGAGGCGGAGACGGCGCACGCGGTGCGCAGTGGATGGATGCATACCGGTGACCTCGGCTTCATGGACGAGCATGGCTACGTGTTTCTCGTAGACCGACTCAAGGACATGATCATCTCGGGCGGCGAGAACGTCTACAGTGCCGAAGTCGAAGCCGCCCTGTCCCAGCATCCCGGTGTAAGCAGTTGCGCGGTCATCGGAGTACCCGACGACAAATGGGGAGAACGCGTCCATGCAGTGGTGGTGCGCACACCTGAAAACAATTCGAGCGGTGATGAACTCCGAGATTTTGTCGGTGAGCGTATAGCTCGGTACAAGGCGCCGCGGTCGGTCGATTTTGTCGAGGCACTCCCGCTGTCGCCGGTAGGGAAGATCCTCAAGCGCACTCTGCGTGAGACCTACCGGTGACACAGCCATCTTCCCAACATGCTTCCAGGAGTAGAACCGTGATCGACCCACAGATTCGCGACCTCGATTTCGACGCCTACCGGCAGGTGATCCGCGACTTCACCGACAATGAGCTCATTCCTCGTGAGAACGAAATGGTCTCTGCTGGTGAGGTTCCCGCCGACCTCGTGACAAGGATGGCCGAGGTCGGACTATTCGGCATCACGCTTCCGAGGAGCGTCGGCGGATTGGGGTGGACCGTCGAACAGCAGGTGCTGCTGACTTTCGAGTTCACCCGGTCATCGGCGGTGTACCGTTCCCGATTCTCGACCAGTATCGGACTGGCTTCGCAGATCCTCCTCGAATACGGCACCGACGCTCAGCGTGAACAGTATCTACCGGCGATGGCGGCGGGGGAGTGCGTCATGGCGTTTGCTCTCACCGAGGAGCAGGCGGGTAGTGACGCCTCCGCCGTGCGCGCCACCGCTACCCACACCCCGGACGGCTACGTCATCAACGGTGAGAAGCGCTTCATCACCAACGGAGCGTGGGCTGATGTTCTGGTGGTGTTCGCCCGCACCGCGGACGGCGAGATTTCATCCTTCCTCGTAGATCGGGAATCGCCGGGGGTACAGACCCGGGTGCCTGAATTGATGAACGGTCATGCCGAAGGCCCAGTCGCCGAGATCAGCTTGCGTGACGTTGTGGTGAGCGCCGACCGGTTGATCGGCGGTGCAACAGGTTTGGGGATGATTCACGCGATGCGCGGAATCAACCAGGCTCGCACCCACGTTGCCGCGACCGCAGTCGGTCAGGCGACTCGGATGCTCGCGGAGGCAATGAAATACGCGGGTTCTCGTGAGCAGTTCGACCAACCTTTGGCCGAGTTCGGTGCCGTGCAGGCGATGCTCGGACGCAGCTATGCGGAACTCGAGGCAGGACGAGCGATGATTCTCGACTGCGCCCGTGAGTTCGACCGCGGAACGCCGCCGCGTCATCGGATTGCCGCGGCAAAGCTGTACTGCACCGAGATGGCGTCGGTGGTCGGGGACCGGGCGGTGCAGGTGCTCGGCGGGGTCGGCATCGTCGGCAATCACCCGGTACCGCGTATGTGGCGGGATGTGCGTGCCTTGCGAATCTACGAGGGCGCCTCCCAGATTCACGAACGCAACCTCGCCCGGGCGCTGCCGTCATTGCTCGGCTGAAACCCGTACTTACACAAATATTTCGAGACGAGAAAAAACCGAGGGACAATCATGGGTACCACCACAGGCCGCGGACCGCTCGCCGGACTTCGCGTCGTAGAGCTTGCCGGAATCGGTCCAGGTCCCCACGCAGCGACGTTGCTCGCTGATCTCGGCGCTGACGTCGTCCGTGTTCAGCGCGCCGGTCGGATCCCCGGTCCCGGTCAGCCACGGGATCAGACCCAGCGTGGGCGTCGTATCTGCGAGGTGGACCTCAAGGACCCTGCCGGCGTCGACATCGTTCTGGGATTGATCGAGCGTGCGGACGTGCTCATCGAGGGTTTCCGTCCCGGGGTCACCGAGCGGCTCGGTCTCGGCCCGGATGTTGCGCTGGAACGGAATCCGGCCCTGGTGTACGGCCGGATGACAGGATGGGGTCAGGAGGGGCCGCTGTCGCAGGTTGCCGGACATGATATCAACTACATCTCGCTGACCGGTGTCCTACACGCGATCGGTCGTGCCGGTGAGCGTCCGGTTCCCCCGCTGAACATGGTGGGGGACTTCGGTGGTGGCTCGATGTTTCTGTTGTTCGGAATACTTGCCGCGCTCTTCGAGCGACAGAAGTCCGGGCAGGGTCAGGTTGTGGATGCCGCCATGGTCGACGGGACGCTGGCGCTGTCACACATGATGTGGAGTTTCCGCGGTCTCGGACGCTGGTCTGACGAACGCGGTGTGAACATGCTCGACACCGGCGCCCCGTACTACGACACTTACGAGACATCCGACGGCAGATACATGGCAGTCGGTGCCGTCGAACCACAGTTCTATGCACTACTTCTGGCCGGTTTGGGACTTGATCCCGCGACGTTGCCGAGCCAGAACGACAAGAGTGCATGGCCGCACACGAAGAAGGTGTTTGCCGATGTGTTCGCGTCCAAGACACGCGACGAGTGGGCGGCGATCTTCGACGGCACCGATGCATGCACGACACCGGTTCTGACGTTTGCGGAAGCCTCATCCAATCCCCATGTTGCCCAGCGTGGTTCGCTCGTGGAACTGGACGGGGTCACTCAGCATCGTCCGGCGCCGCGATTTTCCCGCTCCGATCCGGGTCTGCCGTCGGCCCCTGCCGCTGAAGCCGTTGACGCAGGGACGTTGTGGACGTGACGCTCACCGAATCTCGAGAACTCGAGTCCTTCGATCTACACACGTTGCTGAGCCTGGACGACGTCGGACCCGACAGATTCCATGGGTACTGCCACGCTGGCTCTCCCGGGCGCATCTTCGGCGGGCATCTCGCGGCACAGGGCTTGACCGCCGCTGGTCGGACAGTGCCTGCGACTGCGGTGGTGCATTCCCTTCACGGATACTTCCTCAGCTCAGGCGATCCGCGGCAGCCCATCACCTACGAAGTCGGTCGTCTTCGTGACGGACGTACGTACTGGTCCCGTCAGGTCACTGCCCTGCAACTGGCCACGCCGATCTTCACACTGTCCGTGTCCTTCAAACTTCCGGAGGACAGCACCGATCGACAGGGGGAGATGCCCGTCGTACCTGCTCCGGAGGACCTTCCCGATCCATACGAGCGCTGGGCGAGTGCGCGCGCCGACGAGTTCCGCGACAACAAGACACATCGTGCGATGGACATGAGATTCGTTGCCGACGAGGGTGAGCGCGAGCGGGGGTCGGTCGCACAGTCGGTGTGGTTCAAACCGAATCACGCTTTTCCTGACGAACCGTTGTTCCACGCTGGTGTGCTCACCTACGCGTCGGACTTGTCCTTGGCATCGACGGCCTCACTCGACATCCAGCCCCACCGGTCGTTGATGGTCGGACCTTCGCGAGTGCTGATGGCGTCACTCGACCACGCGATCTGGTTTCACCGACCCTTCCGGGCCGACGAGTGGATGCTCTTCGCTCAGGAAAGCAACTCCGCCACTGACGGTCGGGGATTCTCGGCGGGCCACTTCTGGACACGCGACGGCGTCTTGGCTGCAACCGTCGCCCAGGAGTCCCTCTTGCGGAGAGTTGACGGGCCACCGTGGCCTCGGGCCTAGGATGAAGCAATGCCTGGGAAGAGTGAAGCCGAGCACCAACCACGCGTCTGTGACGCGGCGTTGGCTCGCGCTTTCAGCTTTCTCGGCAAACGCTGGAACGGTGTGATCCTGGCGACGCTCCTCGGTGGTCCGGCGGGATTTGCGGAACTCAAGCGTGCAGTCGGCAAGATCAGCGACTCCGTGCTCTCGGACCGATTGACCGAACTGGCTGGTGCGGGCCTGGTCACGCGGACCGTCGACGCCGGCCCGCCCATCGCTGTGGAGTACGAACTCACGGCGTCGGGGCAGGCGCTGCTCCCCGCTCTCAGTGAACTGACAACGTGGGCCGCCGAAAACCTGCCACCCGAGAGTTGCCCGAACTGACCTATTGCGTGTGAACAGTCTTGTGAGATTCGTACCAGGTGTCACCTGCCGGTTCTCCCGCCAAGTTCCAACTCCACGAGACTGTCGGCGTGATGCGTGAATAGATTCCGGGACCGACCATTCCTACCCTTTCGATCGGCCGCTCAGCGACTCCGTAGATCCTGATCCCGCGCGCGACAAACGGCTCGAATGACGGCATGTCGTCGATGACGAGGGCTACTTCGAGTTGTCCTGACCCGATATTGCGGAACTTCCTGGTTTTCAGGACACTCTGGCCGCCCCCGCCGATCCAGAAGTGGGCCCCGTCGTATTCGAAGGCCAATGGAACGACGTCTGGTTGCCCGTGCGGTGAGAGCGTCGCAACGCGCGCCAGTGGCTGCGACTGCATGTATGCGATTTCTTCTTCCGTGAATGCCATCTGTTCTCCTTCGGGGACGAAACACGTACGCAACGTAGATGCAACGTAATCAAAACTAGTGTTCTGGATCACACAGTGTTCGTGTGGTCGAGAGGCCTTTGGTCACGAATCTGTGGGCAGAACGGGTCCTGGTTCGCTACCGGTGGTGGATGAGGACAAGGTTCCGCGGGTTGAGCACACAGCTCGCGGAACCGCCCCACCACACGCCCCGACGAGGGCACCGGCCGACAGGAGTTCAGGTGTCCGTAGTTGCGGAAGTCTCGGCGATCGATTTCGCGGAGACCGAATTCGATTGGGCGCAGCGATCGACGCGGATTCGTGAAGTCGACCCACTCGTTCCGGGGCCACCATCCTTGGCGATGTGTCTGAGCGAGCCGACGCGCGGACTGGTCGACATCGCTTCACTGCTTCTCGCGGCTCCTTGGTTGCTTCGATCGCCGCGTGGGGACGGGCATCCGGTCCTCGTTCTCCCCGGATTGCTGACTTCGGACGTGTCGACTCTCGCCTTGAGGACGTACCTGAGCTTTCTCGGATACCGGGTTCACGGTTGGAATCTGGGTCTGAACACCGGTCCGACGGCGACGGTGGTCGACGGATTGCCTGCCGCATTGGCCGAGGTAGCAGATCGATACGAGCAGAAGGTGTCGGTGATCGGCTGGAGTTTGGGCGGTATCTACGCCCGAAAGCTGGCGAGGGATCTGCCGGATTCGGTACGTCAGGTAGTGACACTCGGAAGTCCTTTCGGTCTCACCAGTCTGGAGCAGACGAGAGTCGGATCTCTCTACGCTCGCTTGTCCGGTAATCACGCGATACTGCCTCCGGTCGACGGCATCGAATCCGAACAGGGATCGCCTATTTCCGTTCCTGCCACGTCGGTCTACTCCAGGCACGACGGTATCGTTCCATGGCAAGCGTGCTGTGAAACCTCGGCAGGCCTGTCGGAAAGCATTGCGGTGCAAGGCAGTCACATGGGGCTGACCCACAACCCGTCGGCGTTGTGGACGGTTGCCGATCGTCTGGCGCAGGACGTGGACAACTGGCAACCTTTTGCGGCTCCGAAACGGCTTCGACGCATGTTTCCCTGCTGAGGTACGAGGCTGGGGTTCGAGGCTGGGGTGTGGGGGAGAACCCTGAGTCCGACGCGGGGACGGACTCGTACCTGAGGACACACCGCGTCGGAAAAGATGGGTCCATGGCCTGATGCGCACAGGTGGATCGGCGGCGGATAGTGGAGGTCGACGCGGATGAACCGCGAGTTCCGTTGAAAGGAAACAGCACATGACCTCCCCGATGAAGACCCGCAAGCTCACCCGCGCCCGCTCGGGAGCAATGTTCGGTGGGGTGTGCGCCGGAATCGCTCGATACTTCGGTTGGAAGTCGTCGACTGTCCGCTTGCTGTTCGTGCTCTCGTGCCTGCTGCCCGGCCCGCAGTTTCTGATCTACATCGTGATGTGGATTTTCATTCCTCGTGAGCAGATCTGACCGAACCGCTCAACGGCGGCGGTCTTTCAGGCATTGCTTGGCCTCGTGCAATTCCTCCGAACTCAGTGGAGGAAGGGGGAGTGCGTCACGGTGCAACCCCTCCGTGCGTAGACCGTCGAGCATCACCGAGAGGTATCGACGCCACACGGTCGGGTTGACGGGCTGAGCAAATTCGGTGACTGCGCCCACCATGAAGATGAGGCCGAACAGGTCCGTCGGTACGGCGTCGGGGCGCAGCATCCCGGCCTCCTGGGCCCGGTAGAAGATCCTCTCGACCGACGGTTCGATGATGGATCGTTGGCATGCGACTTGCTCGCATCCCTCGTCGGTTCCATTCAGGACGTCTTTGAGCCCGCGGTTGACCGACATACGGCTGCAGGCGAATTCGGCAAAGGTGACCAGGCCGTCCCACGGATCCGGATTGGCGAGTGACGCGTCCGCGGCCGCCGCCATGTCGGCGAAGTTCTGTTGGAAGACTCCGTCGATCAATTCTTCTTTGCTGGCGAACCGCCGATAGACCGTTCCGACGCCGACACCCGCGCGCCGGGCGACGTCGTCGAGTGTGACGTCGATCCCTTCTTCGGCGAACAATTCACGTGCGGCGTCGATGATCAACTGCCGATTACGTGCAGCATCGGCGCGAAGGGGGCGCTCCATTGCGGTACTCATGTCCCCACTCTACCCGCCAAGTGGAGACAGCCTCTCCGTTTTCGTGTAGCGTTTTTGCTAACCGGAGAAGCCATCTCCGCATAGGTTGGGCGAGGGACTATGTCAGACATTGCTGAACGGACTGAATTCGAGCAGTCCTCAGCGCCTTCAGGGGACAACCACGCAAAGCGGTGGCTGGTTCTCGCGGTTCTGGGAATTGCGCAGCTGATGGTGGTCTTGGATGCCACCATCGTCAACATCGCGCTGCCTGCTGCGCAGCGCTCACTGGAGTTCGGTGATTCGGACCGCCAGTGGATCATCACGGCATACGCATTGGCGTTCGGCAGCTTGCTGCTACTCGGCGGTCGATTGAGCGACTTGTTCGGGCGCAGGCGAACTTTCATCGTCGGCCTGATCGGCTTCGCCGTGGCTTCCGCCATCGGTGGCGCAGCCGTCAACTTCGAAATGCTTGTTGCCGCTCGTGCCGGCCAGGGCGTATTCGGTGCGCTCCTTGCCCCGGCAGCCCTGTCGCTGCTGTCCGTGACATTCACGGATCCCGGTGAGCGTGCCAAGGCTTTCGGTATCTTCGGTGCCGTTGCCGGCGGCGGTGGCGCCATCGGACTGCTGCTCGGCGGAGCGCTCACCGAGTGGGTCGACTGGCGTTGGTGCCTCTTCGTGAATCTCTTCTTCGCGGCGATCGCCCTGGTCGGAGCAGTCCTGTTGCTCGCGCCGCACACCAGTGACTCGCGACCCAAGCTCGACATCCCGGGAACGATCCTGGTGTCGATCAGCTTGTTCAGCATCGTCTTCGGATTCTCGAAGGCCGAATCGGACGGGTGGAGTGCAACTCCCACCATCTCGTGGCTCGTTGCCGGCGTCGTGTTCATGGCGGCGTTCATCTACTGGCAGACCAAGTCCGAGCACCCGCTCCTGCCGCTGCGGGTGGTTCTCGACCGAATCCGGGCTGGCTCTTACCTGGCGATCTTCCTTTCCGGCGCAGGCATGTTCGCAGTCTTCCTGTTCCTGACGTACTACATGCAGCTGATCCTCGGGTACAGCCCAATCATGACCGGCCTCGCATTCATGCCGATGGTGTTCGGAATCGTGACAGCGGCAACGCTTTCGACAGCGGTTTTGCTACCGCGCGTCGGTCCGCGAGTGCTGATCGTGAGCGGAATGGTCATCGCGGCGATCGGAATGACGCTGCTGGCCCAGATTTCCGTGGACAGCACCTATGCAGTCCACATTCTGCCGGGGCTCGTTGTCACCGGACTCGGCATGGGCAGCATTTTCGCCCCGTCGATGCAGGGAGCAACTTCAGGCGTGCACCACGAAGATGCCGGCGTCGCATCTGCCACGGTCAACACGATGCAGCAGGTGGGCGGCTCGATCGGAACTGCACTGCTCAGCACGATTGCAGCCTCGGCTTCCACCAACTACCTGGTGGGCCGCGAGATGAATCCGCTGACCCAGGCACAGGCTGCCGTCGAGAGTTACACCACCACGTTCTATTGGGCCGCAGGCATATTCGCGGTCGGTGCGGTCTTGACCGGACTGGTTCTTCGGAGTGGACTGCTTCCGGATTCGCCGGAAGGTGAACCGGTAATCGCTCACTGACAGCAAATTTCGGGGTCGACGCCATTGCGGCGTCGACCCCGAAATCGAGTCAGCAGTTCTTATCGGGCGATGCCTGAAATCGATGAAGGACGTGATCGAGTTGTTCGGAGGAAAGCGCCGGGACGGGCAACTCGCGATGGCCGGTGCGGGACGCGCAGAGTCCGTCGATCATGAACCCGAGTGCGCGGCGGTAAGCCTGAGGGGCCTCGTCGCCGCCGAACTTCTGGGCCATCTTGACGACCTGCATGAGAAGCGGAATGTCGTTGACTTCGAAGTCGCTCCGCAGGGTGCCCTGTTCCTTGGCGCGATTGACAAGTGCCGCGGTGTGCTGAGCGATCCCGGCGCGCGCGCGAGCGAAAGTGTCGGACGCGAAGCGCCCGTCCATCAGGAGATCGCCGAATCCGCGGTTGTCTGCCATGCGCAGGGAGATCACGTCGAGAAAGTAGACAAGACCTTCCCAGGCGTCTGGCATCTCCCGGGCGGTGGCGGCAATCGTTTCGATCTCGGAGCACCGTGTGTCGAACAGGGCCTGGATCAGCTCGTCCTTGCTGGCGAACCGGCGATAGACGGTGCCGACGCCGACGCCGGCGTGCTTGGCGACGTCCGCCAGCGTGGCGTCGAGTCCTTGGGCAGCGAACACTTCGCGAGCGGAGTTGAGGATGCGCTCGAGGTTGGCCTTGGCGTCGGACCGAAGGCGCGGCTGTGAGCAGTCGGCCGAGGTCCCCGCATGAGAAGCGTCGGGGTGTGTTGTCGGCATCCTCACAGTCTACGGCACTAAGCGGAATGATCGATTCCGTTAGTGCTATATTACTAAGCGGAACGTGTGGTTCCGATTGTCCGTATGAGAGAAGCCGATATGAGCACGTCTGACATCTGGGTCGGGAGCAATCCGATCTCGATGGTGGGTGCGCGGAGTGCAGGTTTCGCGGCAACGAGGCTTCGCGCTCTTGCCGGCGACGGCGCCTTTGCTCAGCTCGTTCGTTTTGCCCTCGTCGGCGGAGCCAGCAATATCTTGTACTTTGCCGCTTTTCTGGCGCTGCGCGGTGACGGAGCGCTGGTCGCCAACGCCGTTGGTGCAGTCTTGAGCACCATTCTGGCCAACGAGCTGCATCGCCGGCTCACCTTCCATGCCGCGGATCGCGTCAACTGGTTCACCGCGCAGTGGGAAGGCGGTGGACTCGCTCTGGTCGGGTTGATCGCCAGTTCGGCCGCCATCAGTGCGCTCGGCTTCCTTCTCCCCGGCGCCGACGGACTTCTTCAAGCCGGGCTTGTGATCGCAGTGAGTGGAATTGTCGGTGGCCTGCGATTCGTCGCTCTTCGCGGTTGGGTTTTCTGAGCGGTTCTCGAATTCGAATCGGACTCGGCTCGTAGGGAACACTGTGACCTATGAGCCTTTCGATAGCCGACTCCGGCATCCGTCTGGCTGTGCTCTGCATCGTCATGGCTCTTGTCGCCACGCTCGTCTACCGATTCACCTCTCTCGGTAGCGTTCGGGTAGTCCCCGGCGCACTCGCTCGTGGCGCTCTTCAGTTGGCTGCGATTTCGTTGATCCTCGCCGCAGCCTTGGCTCACATCTGGTCAGCGCTCCTCGTGCTCGTCGGCATGTTCGCTGCGGCGTCGTTCACCGCTGCACGACGCTCCGGCGCAGGAACGTCCGGAGCGTGGCTGACCATCGCCTTGGCGTCGGGAATCGGTGTGGTTCTGCCACTGATGCTGCTGTCCGGAGTGGTTCCGCTGGAAGGCATCGCTCTGGTGCCGATCGGCGGAATTGTTCTGGGCGGCGCGATGACTGCAACATCGATGGCAGCCAAACGCGGACTCGACGCCGTCGATGATCGATACGGGGAAGTCGAAGCCGCACTGAGCCTTGGATTTTCCCAGCGCGATGCACGGTGGGAAGTAGCCCGCACCGCAGCCTCCGACGCCCTGCTACCGGGAGTCGACCAGACGCGCACCGTCGGCCTCGTGACATTGCCGGGAGCTTTTGTCGGCGTTTTGCTCGCGACGGGGTCGGCCGTTCAAGCCGGTGCCGTGCAAATTCTTGTGCTGGCAGGGCTGCTGTTGGCGCAAACCTGCTCGGTCGCCGTGGCGTTGGAACTCGTCGCCCGCGGCTTCGTCTTTCGAGGTAAGACTGTCAGGCCTGCGCGAGTTCGTTGATCTTGTCGCTGCGAAGGACGCGGTCGGGAAGATCGGGCGTGTTTGCCGCGAGGGTGATCATTGCCCTGCCGATGTTTTCACTGGTGGTCACGCTGCTGGGCCAAACCTTGCGCAAGAGTGGGTAGAGAGGCACGGAGATTTGATAGAAGGCCTTGTACCACCACGTCTTCGACGGCGATCCCGGGCGCGGACGGATGAATCCCGGCCGGAGGATGTAGGTCGTGAGAGGGAGGGCGAGTAGCGCATTTTCGGTCGCGCCACGTACTCGCTTCCACATGGTCTTGCTGGTTTCGGTGGAGTCGGCGCTTTCGCCGGACACGTAGACGAACACCATCTGAGGGTTCACACCCGACAGTGTCGTGGCGGCGGCAAGCGTGATGTCATGCGTGATGCGGGTGTAGTCGGCTTCGTTCATGCCGGCAGAGGAGACACCGAGGCAGAAGAAGCAGGCATCCGCGCCGGTCAGATCGGCTTCGATCGCCGAGAAGTCGAGCATGTCGCGGTGAACGATGTCGACGATCTTCGGGGCGGTTGTACCGGACGGATTGCGGCCGACGGTCACGACTTCGTCGATTCGCGGGTCGTCGAGGCATTCCCTCAGGACGCTGCTGCCGACCATTCCTGTTGCCCCGAAAACGACGACCTTCATGATGTTCCCCCCGGCGTTGGTTCCACTTTCTGTGATGCGCACACTACGGAACGGTCTGCAGTTCATCCGACCGGCCGTGGCCAACTGAACGCTTGACCTGCAATTATGAGTCCATTTCGACCCGACTCGTGACTAAAGTCCCTACAAACCGGCTGGACGGTTGGCTGAAAATAGTTTTATGAACGAAGGAGTTGATGAAATACACGTTCTGGGATCGGAGTCAGCCGGTCGAATGGTAGAGGCGTCGACGATCATCGTTCTCGGTGCGCTCTGTGCCGTGGTCGCAGGTTCTGGCGTGTTCTTTGTCGTCGGATCGATTGGTGGCTTCGCCAGACTGCTCTACCTGGTTGTTCGTGGTCCGCTCAACTCTTGCTCGGTACCGGCGTCGAATGTCGAGCTGGTGCCTTCGAGAACGTCATGTGGTCGTTGATGCTCCCGAACGTGGAGTGAAGACGGTCAAGGATGTAGTTCTGACGCATGTTCCACGGTGACTTCGATCCCTGCTTCGGGAACTGTTCCACGGCACGCATGACATACCCCGACGCCATATCCAGGATCGGCCGCTGGTCCATTTCTTCGGTCGCGTGCGGCACGCACTTCGAATAGTCGCGCTTGTCCATCTCCGTCAGCAGTCGGCACACGTACATCGACGTGAGATCTGCTCGCAGAGTCCACGAGGCGTTGGTGTAGCCGACGCACATCGCGAAGTTCGGTACGTCGCTGATCATCATGCCCTTGTAGACGTAACGATCACCGAGGGTGACGAGTTCGCCGTCCACTTCGATGGACATCCCGCCGCACGCCTCCATCTTCAATCCTGTTGCAGTGACGATGATGTCAGCTTCGAGTTCGCGACCTGACGCGAGAAGGATCCCGGTCTCGGTGAAGGTGTCGATGTGATCGGTCTCGATCGAGGCCTTGCCGGATCGGAGGGCTTTGAACAAATCGCCGTCGGGTACGACGCACAAGCGCTGGTCCCAGGGATCGTAGGAGGGTGTGAAGTGAGGATCGAGGGGGATGTCTTTCGGGAGTTGACGACTGATCGCGAGGTTCAGCATCCTCTTTGCACGCGCCGGACTGCGTCGGCACAGTTGGTAGAAACTCAGGTTCACTACGACGCTCTTCCATCGAGCGATGCTGTGTGCGAGTTGATTCGGCAGTACCGCGCGAATGGTGTCCGATAATTTGTCGCTGGACGGCAGCGCCAGAATGTACGTCGGTGATCGCTGGAGCATCGTGACGTGGCTTGCGTCCCGTGACATCGTGGGGACCAAAGTGACTGCGGTGGCGCCGCTTCCGATCACAACGACCTTCTTGTCGGAGTAATCGAGTTCTTCGGGCCAGAACTGAGGGTGCACTACCTCACCGGCAAACGATTCACGTCCGGGGAAGTCGGGGGTGTATCCGCCCTCGTAGCTGTAGTACCCGCTGCAGAGATAGAGGAAGTTACAGGTCAATGTTTCGTCTTCGTCGCCGGTCGTGACCGTGACTGTCCAGGTCGAGTCCGCCGACGACCATGATGCGGCCGTCACCTTCCGGTTGTACCGAATCTTCTTGTCGATCCCGTTCTCTCGCGCGGTGTCGCGCACGTACCGCAGGATCGAATCACCGTCGGCGATTGCTTTGGCATCTGTCCACGGGCGAAACGGGTAGCCGAGCGTGAACATGTCGGAATCCGATCGGATGCCGGGATACTTGAAGAGGTCCCAGGTTCCGCCGCTGTTCGCTCGGGCCTCGAGGATTGCGTACGACTTTCCTGGGAGCTCGGTCTGGAGTCGATAAGCAGCACCGATGCCGGACAAGCCGGCGCCGACGATCAGGACATCGAGGTGTTCGGTGCTCATCAGTTCGGACTCCGTATCGACTATGTGGGGCCACCGGCAGAGTTAGTGCTCGATCACCACACTACTGAACGATGCTCAGTAGGGCGAGGAGGACCAGGTGATCGTTGGTGGTCGGATTGCCGCGCACAGTGGTTTACCTGCGGCGTCGGTGAGCCCGAGGTCTCCGTGGAGCACACCGGAAGCGTCGGCCTGCTCGACGATGTGCTCGGGGATCGCGTCGAGCATCAGCTTTGCGCGCCGAAACATCTCGAACGTCTGGTCATCGGATACCGTCACCCAGGACAGGTAGATGAAGCGTCCGCGAGGTGGACCCTGGATGTATGGACCGAGAATGTCCCAGGCACCGGACTTTCGCTCCTGGCTCGCTGTCAGTTCCCATCGCACTGTCTCGGTATCTCCCGGTACGAGGTCGAGGATTTCGTGTGGCTTGCCTCGGCGCTGAACGCCGACGTGGATGTTGCTGCGCCCTTCGAAGGTTGCGGTTTCGGAACACTCACGTCCGGGCAGGCTGTGACCGGTGATGATGATCTGCATATCGACATCATGCTCTGCATAGGTCGGGAGGGGTTGGCGTGGTGAGTCGTTCGGGTAGAACCTTTGTTGCGGCCGTGGTGGCGAGCATTCTGTTGTCGAGTCTCGGGTGGGGGTCAGGGGCTGCCGCGGCGACGACGGACGAACCGGAAGTCGCGGGCGCGCTGGAGTCCTATGGCGAACTCTCGGCCGCAGTGTTTCCGGTCGGCGCCGGTGAGACGCAGCGGGTCGTGTATCGCACTCTGCGTACCGCTGGCAGATGGGGGGAGTCGTCAGGGTCCGTGTTTCTGCCGGAAGGCGCCCCACCGGCGGGCGGTTGGCCCGTCATCTCCTATGCCCACGGAACTTTGGGCAGTGCGGATCAGTGTGCACCCTCGTCGACCGGATTCGGTCCGGGCGAGATCGAACCGATCGAACGCTGGTTGGAACAGGGATACGCGGTAGTAGCTACCGACTACTCGGGACTTGGTACCGACGGGGTGCTGGCCTATCTCGACGGACATGCCGCCGGCGCGAATGCGGTCGACATCGTGCGGGCTGCGCACGAGTTGTACGGCAGTGTGCTGAGTCCGCGGTGGATGGTTGCGGGTTTGTCCGAAGGCGGTCATGCGGCGTACTTCGCGGGACACGAGGCCACCACTCGTGCACCGGAATTGGATTTCCGCGGCTCGGTCGTTGTTGCCGGCCCCACCCATATGGAAGGTTTGTTTCCGTTGGGCGGACCGCTGTTTCCCGACATCGGCATCACCGGGTTGGTGGGATACGCGCTGTACGTTCTGGCCGGGATCGACGATCAACGACCCGAAGAGAACATTCGGGAGGTTCTCTCGCCGCAGGGGATCGAGTGGATGGAAAAGGCTCGGACACTGTGCGCCGGAGAACTCGGCCGCCACATTCGCGCCGAACGAATCCAGTTGAGCTCGTTGTTTTCTCGGTCGGTGTGGACGCCACGCTTCCACGATCTGTTTCGCGAGATGATGCAGGTGCCGGTCGACGGCTACGACCGGTCACTGCGTGTGGTGCAGAGCGTGTCGGACACAACGGTTCCTGTCGCCCTTACCTGGGCGCAACTGGTCGACATGCGTTCGCGAGGAACGCAGTTCGAGTATCAAGAACTCAGCGGAATCAACCACGGCCAAACGACGGTCGCTTCGATGGACCAGACCATGGAGTTCATCGATCGATTGATGAGGTGATGTTCGGCGGTGTTGTTGTTTCAGGGTGGTTTTTCAGCGCATACGTCGCGGCCCGTAATCGTGGCCACCGTTGGCGAACCACACGATTGCCGCAATCGCGTACAGGATGCAGACCAGGAGTAGTAGCCCGCCTGCGATCCACAGCGAGATCTGACCGAGTCGTTTCACTCGATCGGACGCGTACCGCGACCCGGCCACATCGCCGTCGGCCCACAGCGGATACACGTTGAAGGCGTGCGTGAAAGCGGAGAAGGAGAGCGGCCAGAAGAACAGCAGCGAGACCACTGCCCAACCCGCATTGACGGGCGGTCGAATCGGGTGCTGAGGAACGGATTGCTGGACGGTGGGTTGATCCGGGTTGGTCATGGGGGCTCCTGACATGAGGTGGCCCTTTCGACGCTACTGCGATGGAGCTGAAGAATCACTGAGTGTGCACGATCAGCCGTAATGCCAGTCGCGATCCATCCGTCGGAAGTACGGAAAGAGTGTGGCCTCCTCGAAATCGAGGTGCGACTGCATATGATCCGCCAATTCGGAGATTGCGGCGTGTGCCCGATTGACCGTGGAGGATTCGGTGCTCAGCGCGAGTGACGCACGCTTGGCTTCCGACACGATCTCCCCGACAAGCTTGTGTTCTGCCTGCAGTCGTTCGACCGCAGGGGCCAACTCGGGAAAGTTCCTGGTCATTACGGGGAACATACGTTGATCTTCGATGGTGTGGTGCAGAGTCAGCGTGTTGCAGTAGAAGTCGCAGTTGACCCGTAGTTGCCAGACGAAATCCGCGATCGTCAGATTGTCGATCATTTCGGGTATCCGAGTCAGATCGGCGGTTTCGTCCGACAACTGTTGCAGGGCGTTCTCGAGTACCTCGATATCGGCTCGTAGAGGTTCGTGAACCTGACGTAGCTGTTCGATCATCCTCAGACCGGCAACTGTTGCCGTGTTGTGCGAATTAGGGGCGTTCACGTCAGCGCAACTCGATCCCGCTCCGCGAGCATCCTCGCTACCGGCAGGACGTCCTTTGCTGCCATCTCGATACGCTCGAATACCTCGGGGTTGAGGATAGTCGTTCCGTCGAAATCACCTGAGCTGAGATAGATCCCGACCGGAGCGGTCAGCGCTTGGAAGAAAGCGAACAGTGGACGCAGGGCATGGTCCAACACGAGAGCGTGGCGGTCGCTGCCACCTGTCGCAGCAAGAATCACCGGAGTGTTGGCAAGCGCGTACTGGTCCACGAGATCGAAGAAATGCTTGAACATTCCCGTGTACGAGCCGCGGAACACCGGTGACGCCGCGATGACGATATCGGCGGACTCGACTGCTGCCAGCGCTTCGGCGGTCACTGAGTCGACGTGATCGCGATCCAGAGCAGATGCAAGACCTGGAATCAGATCCACGATCTCGAAAACTCGTGTGTCGATCTGCTCGAAGTCTCCCAAGGTTTCGACGATCAGGTCGACGAGGGCACGAGTCTTGGAGGGTTTTTGAAGGTTGCCGACAACGGCAACAATTTTGAGCGGTGTGCTCATCGAAACTCCTATTTTTGGGACGACTTCAGTGATTCGATTTCCTTACGCACAACGGGGGCTACTTCGGTGCCGAGGATCTCGATCGCACGCAGCATGTCCTTCTGTGGCACGTTGCCGAACCCCATCTGGATCATGATGCGGTCATGATGGAACAGTTCGTACTGCGCCATCGTCTTGTCGATGATTTCCTGCGGGCCGCCGAGGAAGAACGCACCCGCGGTGGTTGCCTGCGCTTCGTATGCCCTGCGCGGCATGGGAACTCCGTTTCCCCGCTGATGATGATTCTGCATCCACCCGGCCTGGAAGTACGGGTACGACGTGTCGAGTGCTGTTTGCTTCGAGGTATCGACAAATCCTGGCGAAGCAATCGAGACAGCCAGCTTCTTCGGATCGTGTCCGAACTCCGCTGCAGCCCTGCGGTACAGATCGACGAACGGTTCGAACTGTTGGTAGCTTCCGCCGATGATGGCAAGCGAGAGGGGCAGGCCCAGTTTCGCGGCACGGACGACAGAGGCCGGAGTACCTCCGACTGCGATCCACACCGGAATCTGACGGTCCGGGCGGGGCGTCACGTCACCGTCGATCAGTGGTGCGCGAAGTTGTCCTTCCCAGTTGATCGGGTTCTCGTCGCGCAGTTTCAGTAGTAGATCGAGCTTTTCGGCGAAGAGCTCGTTGTACTGGGACAGGTCGTACCCGAAAAGCGGAAATGACTCCGTGTACGAACCTCGGCCGGCAATGATCTCGGCACGGCCTTCGGAAAGCAGGTCAACTGTCGCGAACTGTTGGAACACACGGACGGGATCGTCGGAACTGAGTACAGTTACGGCGCTGGACAGCTTGATGTTGTCGGTAGCCTGAGCCATTGCCGCGAGCACAACTGCCGGGGCTGAGACTGCGAAGTCGGTGCGATGGTGCTCGCCGACGCCGAAGACATCGAGTCCAACCTGATCGGCAACGGTTGCCTGCTCGACCAAATGGCGAAGGTGGACACCGGGATTCATCATCGCGCCGGTAGTGGGATCTGGGGTGAGTTCACCGAAATGGTAGACGCCCAATTCGAAAGCCATGTTGTTTCTCGCTATCTGTTCGTGGGGGTGATGGAAAGCTGTTCTACGTGCGCATCGCATGCGCCGCCTTGATTCGTGTGATGTGCGGCAAGTCGGGAGAAGAAGCGTTCGAGTACCGGAAGCTCCTCGGTTTCAATGAGATCGGAGAAGTATTCGGCGATCCCTCGGGTGTGTATGGCGGACGCTTTTCGAAGCGTCTTCTTGCCCGCAGGCGTCATTGACACCGTCACGACGCGTCGATCGTTTTCCGGGCGAACGCGCTCTGCCAGTCCTGCCTCGACCAATCGATCGACGACGCGCGTCACGCCACTGGTGGTGACCAGGACCAGTTCGGTCAGATCGCCCATTCGGATCGTGTTTCCCGGCGCTTCGTGCAGTCGGAGCAGAACGTCGTACTGGCCAAGGGTGAGCCCGGTGGTGGTTCGAAGGTCCGCCTCCATCTTGCCGAGGATGACGCTGTGGCTGACCACTAGGTCACGCCAGACGGAACCGCGTCGACGTTCATCGGTAGTCATCGGTGACAGCCTCCATTTATTTGCGCTCGCAAGTATTGCTTACTCAAATAATACGCCTGGATCGATCGAACTATTCCCCGCTCTCATTTGTGCTGGTAGCAAGGTATTGACTCGAACACGTGTTCGAGTATTGTTGGGGGTGGGGATCGGGGGATTCAATGAGTGTTCTGTTGTCGGATGTGGTGTCTGGTTCTGCGGTGGGGTTGCGCGGACGCCTGTGGCGGTTGTCTGCTTCTGAGTTGCGTGCTGCTGCTATCGGGGCGAGTGCGGAGATTCTGCGTCTCGAGGCTGTTCGTGTGGCGGTGGTGGACGAACTCTCGATGCGTCCTGATGATCAGGTGATCGCGAGCCGCGGGGTGGGTTGCTGGTTGGCGGCAAACACGATGCTGCAGGTTCGGGACGGGAAGAAGATCGCCGCCCTGGGTGCGGCGCTGCGGCCTTTTCCCGCGGTGGCTGCCCGGTTCGATGGCGGGGACTGCTCCTTCGATCATGCCGTGTTGATCGTGGCGTTCTGCGAATCACCACCAAAGGGCATGCCGGACGAAGCGCTCCCTCGCTGTATCGATTTGTTGTTGGCTGCGGCATCCGGTGTGGAGGCGACGACCACGAAGGTGCGGAATGTGATCGCGACTTTGGAGCGAGTGTTCGAATCGGATGAGATTCCGCCCGCCGAAGACATCGACCGGAACGAGCTCCGGATCGCGTCGACGTTGAACGGTCGGGTGGTGGTGCGCGGAGATTTCGACGCCCTCACCGGTGAAATGTTGCTCTCCGCCCTGTCGAATCTGACGATGCCCACCCCGGCACCGGATGGAACCCCGGATTCTCGGTCGGCGGCGAAGCGGACCGCGGACGGGTTCACCGAACTGATCCGCCGCTATCTGGACTGCGCGAAGACCGGTGTCGATGGTGGGCAGCGTCCGCACGTGAACGTGCACATCAACGCGCGTGATCTGGCGGAGCATCGGGATTGCGCCGCCGCGCCCTCGCCCGATGGTGTTGCTGTGGCTGTGTCGGATCTTGATGTCGGGCACATGCCGTGGCTCGGACCACTGTCGGTGTCGCAGACCAGGCTTCTCGGCTGTGACTGCTTCCTGTCCACGGTGCTGCTCGACGATCACGGGGCGCCGCTCGATGCGAAACCCGGAAAGCGATTAGTGTCCGCGGAGCAGCGAGTGGCGTTGATCGCCCGAGACAAGGGCTGCGCGTTCCCCGGCTGCACGTGTGTACCGGCCTGGACCGACGCGCACCACATCCGGCACTGGGCCAACGGCGGCCCGACGGTGATGAACAACCTTGTCCTACTGTGCCGTTCACATCACCGGCTGATGCACCGCAAGTCCGGATTCGTCGGGAAATGGGTGATCCGCATCGGGGTCGACAACAAACCCTGGTTCATCCCGCCGCCCTCGATCGACCCCGGCCAGCACCCACGGCCCGCGAACACCACCTTCAAAACCTGAGAAGAACCTCGGGCACAACAGAACACGGGCCAGCACCGCATCGAAGGGATCCTCCGATGCGGTGCCAACAGGCCGTGGGGGAGTCGAATCAGTGCTTCGAGCGCTTGTGGCGGTACATCTCGGCATCGGCCGTATCCCAAGTCTCGGAAAGGCTTTGGAACATGGAAAAGTCGGCTCGGCCGATCGAACAACAGACGTCGGCATTCCGGAACGCCTTCTCCAAACACTCGACCAGGTAGTCGACGGCGCGCGGCTGTGTATCGGGCAGAGCGATTCCGAACTCGTCTCCGCCCAACCGTGAAACCACCGCACCAGGGTGCGCGCATGCTGCCAAGATCTTGCCGGCCCGTTGAACATATTCGTCACCCGCGGCGTGACCGAGTTCGTCGTTGATGGTCTTCATGCCGTCCAGATCGACGATGATGATAGATCCCGGATCGGCGAATTGGCGGTACCGAGTTTGCTCGGCCTCGAGGATGCGGTTCCACCCGCGCCGATTGAGAAGACCTGTCAACGGGTCGGTCTCGGCATCGAGTTGCGCAGTTTCGGCCAGTCGCACTGACTGCGCGCGCTGATAGTCGACATCGAGAATCGTTCCGAGGAGTCGGCACAGGAGAGTGAGGAGGGCCAGGTTGTCCTCGAGTACGGAGTCGCCCGTAATCGGGTCGGCGCCACACAGAGTGCCGAAGAGACTGCCGTCGTTGTGAAGGATTGGGATGCTGACGTATGCGCCTATGCCTTCCCACCTGTCATCTCGGGAAAGTGCAGGTACGAGTGCGCGATTCGATGAGGCTGGCGGCGCATTTCCGAGGACTACCTCGCTGCACATGGTGTTTTGCCAAGTCCGGGTCTCGCCGACTTCGATGTGAAGTGGGTTGGGTGAGACGGTGAGAAAGATTTGATTCGACCCGTCGAACCGCGTGATCGACCACAGTGCCAGCGGAAGATATTCGTCGAGGTAGGACACGATCGAGCGACTGGCGTCGTCGAAATTCGTCAGTGGTGGCAGGAGTGGCAACATCGGGATGGTGCGCGCCTGGCCGTGCGGCATTTGGTGACCTCCTGATCGACCCTAAGATTCTGTCGATGTTCAGGCTCTTGGTCCCGCGTGCGACAAATCTTCCACGAACAGTCTGCCTCGAGAATCCTGGCGATTGCTGAAAGTGTGCTGTGATTCTTCCGACCGCGGGGCCGTTGATTCTTTGGTGGCCCGCTAATCTTCAGGCATGGAGCTGGCGCGTGGAGCGAACACAGTCGTTGACGGAACTTCGCTGAAGGTGGCGGTGAACGGTAGCGCCCCGGGCACGGTGGACCTGATGGTGTTCCAGCTCGACGAACGGAACCAGGTGCGGAACGACGCAGATTTTGTCTTCTTCAATCAGCCGGTGTCGCCCGAAGGTGCGGTGCGCTTGGAGTCCGGCGGCGTCATCGAAATCGACATTGCGAGGTTGCCCGCCGACATCCACCAGCTGAGTGTTGCCGTGGCGCTTGATGCGGCGGCAAACGGAACCCTTTCTGCTGTCGGGGGCCTTGGTGTCGTGGTGGAGCAGGCTGGTTCCACCGCTATCGTGGCTCAGGCTTTGGGTTTGACGAGTGAGAGGGCAGCGGTCCTCGTCGAGATCTATCGCCGCGGCACGGACTGGAAGGTTCGGAACGTTTCGGCGGGTTGGGACAGTGGATTGGCAGATCTGGTCACTGCATTCGGAGTCTCGGTCGACGAGGAACCGCAGAGCCGACCCGCCGGCTCCGCTGAATCGGCAGATGGCATTCGGACCGTGCCCGACGAAGCCAAACTCTCGATGGTGAAGCGGGAAAAACTGGACCTCCGAAAGCGCGAAGTGGCCAAGGTCCTGCTGACCAAGGGTGGCAACGGAATTCGGGCGCGAGTGGTCCTGGTGATCGACAAAACCGGAAGTATGGCCAAGCAGTACCGCACCAGAGTGGTGCATCGTGTTGTCGAACGCATGGTTCCCGTTGCGATCCAACTCGATGACGACGGCAAGCTCGAGCCGTACTTGTATGCAGTCAGCTTCGTCAAGCTTCCCGAGATCTCTGTCCATGACGCGGAAGAGTGGTCGGATACCTACCTGCACTTGCGCGGCTCGCACGGCGGATTCAACTATGACCACATCGGCGCCGCAAATCGTGAAGTGCCGATCATGACTGAGATTCTCTCCGGCCTGACACGTGGTTCGGCGCCGACGCTCGTCCTGTTCTTCACCGACGGAGGCTTCAGCGAGCGCAAGGAAATCACGAAATTGATGCGCGAAGCGTCTGGGCTCCCGGCCTTTTGGCAGTTCGTCGGAATCGGCAAGGCCAACTACGGAGTGCTGGAGAAGCTCGACGACCTCGACGGCAGGGTGGTCGACAATGCCGGATTCTTCGCGCTGGACGACATCGACACCGTCGACGATGCCCAGTTGTACACCCGTTTGCTGAGTGAATTCCCGGATTGGCACAAGGCAGCTGTAGCCGCGGGCATCACGACGCCGTGATTTAGCTGGTCGAAACCAACTGCGGTGCATTCTCTTTCAAGAATTCGTCGATGTGCGCCCAGGTGGAGTCTCTCGCGGTGGGGCCGGCAACGAGCCCGAGGTGACTTCCCGGCGCCTTCTCGAACCGGACCGACGGCGCGCCGGTGAGGACCGACGTGATTGCTTCCACCGAAGCGATGGGTGCAATCACGTCAGTGGTGCCGCCGATCGCGAGAACGGGAACGCTCAGAGCTGACAGTTTGATCTCGCGTCCGGCAAGCGTGACGGCGTCGTTGTAGAGATTGTTGCCGAGCATGAGTTGTTCGCAGATCTGCTGAAATGCCTTGCCAGGGTATCCAGGCATGGCTGCCATGAACTTGTCTATCGATTCCATGCGAGCCAGGGTCTCGGTGTTGTGAAGATTGCGGACGATGAACCATGGCTTGAGGACCTCGCGCTGCAACGCCGTCACCTTGTAACTCGCCTGAACGAGTGGAGCAGGTAGTCCGCCGACCAGATTGGTCGCGGAGGTGAGCGGGGTATCGCCCGTGTATTTGCCGATCAGCCTCAACGGGCTGATAGCGGGAATCTTCGTGTAGTCGATTGGCGTGCCGATTGCCGTGATCGATGCGATCGGAAGGTCGGAGTGAGCGGAGCCCGTGAGCAGAGACATGGTCCCGCCGAGGCTCCACCCGATCAGCGAAACAGGTGCGCCGTCATGTAAGTCCGAGATCGTACGGATCGCTTCCGGGATGATGTCGTCGACCCAGGCCTCGAAACCCATTCCGCGGTCGGAGTACCGCATGGTCCCGTAGTCGAGGAGGTAGGGCGTGTTTGCGCCATCCAGTAGGTGTGCGGCGAGGCTCTGGCCTGCACGAAGGTCGTAGCAGTCGGCTGAAACCGCGAGGGGAGGTACGAGGAGGACCGGATTGCCTCTGGGCGTCCACAATGCGCCGAAGCGATACAGATCGCGGTGTAGACCTTCGCTGATCAGTACCGACGGCGTGCGTTCGGCCTTTTCGACACCGTCGCCGAACGAGAGTCCCCATGCATTGCGCGCTGCGGTGTCCAGCGTCGGACGCCACGTCGCGATCAAACCACTGATATCGAGCACTGGTTCCCCTCGGAGTCGAATCGGCGGACGGCCGAGTCAGCCGCGCTCGGTGTATGTTACCTGCCTTCACATACATCGATCTCGGGGGTGCAAAAACCCAGCTCGGCAACGGAGCCACCGTGCCGAGCTGGGCTGATCGGGGTGATATGGCAGTGATCAGGTGGGGACGATCAGGCGGAGACGATCAGGCGGGGACGATCAAGCCGGTCGAGGCTGTGGCCGTCGCGTATCGCTGTGCAACGTCTTCCCAGTTGATGACGTTCCAGTAGGCCTTCACGTAGTCGGCCTTGACGTTCTTGTACTGCAGGTAGAAGGCGTGCTCCCACATGTCGAGCATGAGCAACGGAACGATACCGATGCTGATGTTGCCTTGCTGGTCGGTGAGTTGCTCGATGACCAGGCGCTGCCCGACCGTGTCGTAGGCCAGTACCGCCCAGCCAGACCCCTGCAAAGTCGTTGCTACAGCGGAGAAGTGGTTGACGAATGCGTCGAAGGTACCGAAGTGCTCGTCGATCGCGGCTGCCAACTCGCCTTCTGGTCGCTCACCGCCGTTGGGGGAGAGGTTCTTCCAGAAGATCGAGTGATTGGTGTGGCCGCCGAGGTGGAAGGCGAGGTTCTTACTGAGCAGCGGCGCCTTCGCAGTGATCGTGCCGTCTTCGCGTGCAGCAGCCAACTGCTCGATTGCGCTGTTGGCGCCCGCCACGTACGTGGCGTGGTGCTTGCTGTGGTGCAGTTCCATGATCTCGCCGGAGATGTGCGGTTCGAGCGCGGCGTAGTCGTAGTCCAGCTCGGGGAGAACGTATTCAGTCATGTGACATGCCTTCCTTTGAGGAAATGTTGTGAGACGAGAGATTTCGATAGGTTCGATCGTGATAGACGAGCGGCGCTGACACGTGCTGCGGATCGATGACGTCGACGACGCGGGCGGTGACAATCACTGCGGAGCCACACGTCGTGGCATTCAAGGGAACCGCCCGCAAGGCGTGGCCCGTGCCGTGCAGGAATGGTTCACCCGTCGACAGAAACGACCAGCGCATGTCGTCTCCGAAGCGCACAGCGCCGCGGGTCGCGAACGTGGCCGCCAGTCGCTCGTTCGCCGAATTTGCCAGGTGAACAACAAAACTGCTTGCGGAAGCAATGACGCTCGCAGAACCACGCAACGACTGCAGTGAGAACGCCAGAACTGCCGGATCGGCGCTGATCGAGATCACCGAAGACGACGTGATGCCGGCCGGGCCGTCATCGCCCGTCGCGGTGATGATCGAGACGCCGGCGGGATGATTTCGGAATGCCTCGACGAATGCGCTTCGGATGGACGGCGCCGAATCAACAGCGACATCCGAAACAGGTTGGGTGCCAACCAATTTTGTCGTCACACTTAGCACCTCTTCTGACTCGGGTTTTGCTGTCGTTGCACTGTCTTGTGCAATACCGACGTTAAAACCTCGAGTGCAGTTGAGGTCAAGGTGCTGTGGCGGACCTCACCGTCCGAGCTTGGCTGCCAGACGTTCCATGTATCCGACCACCTCTTCGGGGCTCTTGTCCGGAGTGCCGAACATCGCCTCCGTGACACCGATATCTGCCCAGTGGGCGAGCTTCTCCGGATCGGGTTTGCCTGCCAGGACGGTTATTTCAGGCTCGCCGACTCTACCTGCTTCGGCCCAGATCTTTCGGAGCAGTTCCACGTTTCCGTCGATCTCCTGCTCGATCGGTGTGGTGATCCACCCGTCGGCAGACTTTGCGATCCACTTGAAAGTCTTCTCGTTGCCGCCGCCGCCCAAGAGGATGGGCGGACGGGGCTTCTGAACTGGCTTGGGCCAGGCCCAACTTGGCCCGTACTTCACGAATTGGCCGTCGTACGAAGCTTCTTCCTTCGACCACAGTTCACCCATGGCTTCGAGATACTCCCGGAGTGCGGTCCGGCGTTTGTTGGGCGGTACGCCGTGGTCGGCGAGTTCCTCTGCATTCCAGCCGAATCCGACTCCGAAAACCACGCGTCCGTCGGAAAGATGGTCCAGCGATGCGATGGTTTTCGCGAGAGTGATCGGATCGTGTTCGAGGGGGAGGGCCACCGAGGTGCCCAATCGGATGGTGCTCGTGACCGACGCGGCGGTGCCGAGGGCAACCCAGGGGTCGAGTGTGCGCATGTAACGGTCGTCGGGCAATTCTGCCGACTGGGTTCCGGGGTGATCGGAATCCCTCGATACGGGGATGTGAGTGTGCTCCGGAACGTAGAAAGCGTCGAATCCATTCGCCTCCGCAGCCTTTGCTGCATCGGCAGGGCGGATGCCGCGATCACTGGTGAACAGGCTGAGTCCGTAGCGCACTGGTTCTCCTTCGATGGTCCGTCGAAAAACTGTAACCTGTTGCATCTTCGTTCGGATAGGTTTCCAGCCCAGTAAATCGATTGCCGACGTGACCGGGGGCGTGGTGAACTCGGGCGGAGTTGTTGTGGGCCGAGAGGTGGATGCAGTAGAGATGGACGCAGTGGAGATGAATCGGTTGTCGTGGAATGCGGCGACCGTCGCTCACAACAGTCACAAAGGTGACCAAGCACAGTTCTTTCGCAACGGCGGGTCGACCTTGTTTCCGGAAGAAGTGGCGCTGCTCGGCGAGATCGACGGCTCCTCGATTCTTCATCTGCAGTGCAATTCCGGTCAGGATTCGTTGAGTTTGGCTGCTCTCGGTGCCGCGGTGACCGGCGTCGACATCTCGGATTCTGCGATCGACTTCGCGCGAACATTGTCTGCGGAATCCGGCATTGCCGCCGATTTCGAGCGAGCGGATGTATCTGCGTGGCTCCGAGATGCCGGCGCTACCGGGAGGACGTTCGATCGAGTCTTCTCTTCGTACGGAACGGTGATCTGGTTACCCGATCTCGACGAGTGGGCCGAGGGGATTGCCGGTGTTCTGGCGCCGAACGGTCGATTCGTTCTGGTGGAGTTTCATCCGTTTGCCATGTGTTTCGACGAGAAGTGTTCGCTGACATACCCGTACGGAGGCGGGACTCCCGTGACCGAACCCGGTGGCGTCGGCGACTACGTGGCAGATTCAGCCGATCTCGTCTTGCCGGGCGCTCAGGGAGACGGAGTCGAGAACTTCGAAAATCCCTTCCCTTCATGTGAATTCAACTGGTCCATCGCCGAGGTGCTCGGCGCCCTGCGGCGTGCCGGATTGACGCTCGAGTCCTTCGACGAGTACCCGTACGCCAACGGTTGGCAAGGATTCGAGGAGATGGCAGAACGCGGCGGCAAGCGTTGGGGAGTCCCGGCCGGACGACCAGAGATACCGCTGATGTATTCGCTGTCTGTTCGCTTGGCCGACTGACGCCTATTTCCCCCGCATTTGCGGGTAATTGCAGACACAGGTAGTAATTACCCCCATGCCCACGACGCCACTGACACGACGCATCGCCGTCGACCTGTGCCGTCTTGGTGCCAACTGCTGTTGCTGTTGATTCCTTCCGACTCTCCTGAGTGAGAACGGCGCCGCTCTGTGCGCCTTCGCCCCTGCATATGCGCTCGTTGCTGCATGTGTGCCGGAATTTTCCGTACGTCGAGGAAGAACAGCGATGTCGACTCCTGTCGAAGCAATAGAACCAACACCAGTCGCGGAACCGAACCGTGAACCGCGTCGGCCGTGGACTTCGAGTGTGACCACTGTCGGACTGCCGGTGCTTTCCGTGATCGCATTCTTGGCCTTGTGGCAGGTCGCCGCGGCGAGCGGCACCTGGAGTGAGACCTTCGTGCCCTTTCCGAGCACGGTCTGGCATGCCTTCGTCAACACGATGACCACGCACGACGGAGTGCGTGGCTACCAGGGGTATTTGCTCTGGGAGCACCTCTACATGACGCTGCGACGGGTGCTGGTCGGTGTGATCATCGGCGTCGGCTTGGGCGTGATCTTAGGTTTGGCAATGGGATCGGTGACGTGGCTGCGGAGCCTGCTCGAACCGTGGTTGACCTTCCTGCGGGCACTGCCGCCCTTGGCGTACTTCTTCCTGCTGGTGATCTGGCTGGGAATCGACGAGGCGCCGAAGATCACGCTTCTGGCGCTGGCTGCCCTCCCGCCGGCAGCAGTGGCCACCACAGCTGCTGTTGTCGCGGCACCCGTCGGGCTGGTCGAAGCTGCCAGGGCGCTGGGAGCCTCACGGGCACAAGTGATCCGAGACGTGGTTGTCCCGTCGGCGCTGCCTGAAACTTTCACGGGCATTCGCTTGTCGGTGGGTATGGCGTACTCGTCAGTTGTCGCGGCCGAATTGTTCAACGGCATCCCCGGAATCGGCGGAATGGTCAAGGATGCAAGCAATTACAACAACACTCCGGTAGTGCTGGTGGGGATCTTCGCCATCGGATTCTCCGGTTTGATCATCGACGGACTGTTGCGGGCTGCTGAGCGCCGCGCCGTTCCCTGGAGGGGAAAAGTATGACCGACAACGAGATATATGGCAGCATTTCCGAGCCCAGCGGCAATCTGAAGCGCAACAGCAATCCGAACCGCAACGAGGGAAGGGCTTCCCGGACGGCGTTCACGGTGCTGATCGGCGTTCTTGCCCTTGTTCTCGGTGCGTGCTCGGTGGATCATTCGGGCCAGGATTCGTCCAAGGAAACGATCCGTATCGCTTACCAGTCGTTCCCGAGCGGCGACTTGATAGTCAAGAACAATCGCTGGCTCGAAGACGCACTGCCCGAGTACAACGTGAAGTGGACGAAGTTCGATTCGGGAGCCGACATCAACACCGCCTTCATCGCCGGTGAAATCGATTTCGGCGCAATCGGTTCGAGTCCGGTTGCTCGTGGCCTCTCGGCGCCGCTGAACATTCCGTACCAGGTCGCGTTTGTTCTCGACGTGGCCGGCGACAACGAAGCCCTGGTGGCGCGCAACGCAACCGGAATCAAGACCGTCGCAGATCTGCGTGGCAAGAAAGTGGCCACGGCATTCGCCTCTACCGCGCACTACAGTCTGCTGGCAGCACTGAACCAGGCCGGACTCAGTGCTGACGACGTCCAGTTGGTGGATCTCCAGCCGCAAGCATCCCTCGCTGCCTGGCAGCGAGGTGACATCGATGCCGTCTACACCTGGTTGCCCACGCTCGACGAACTCCGTAAGGACGGAACACAGTTGATCGCCAGCCGCGAGCTCGCGACGGCTGGAAAGCCGACACTCGATCTTGGTGTGGTGTCGACCGCGTTTGCCAAGGACCACCCCGAGATCGTCGACACCTGGCGCCAGGTTCAGGCCCGCGCGCTCACGACAATCGCCACAGACCCGGACGCGGCAGCGGAAGCTGTTGCCGCGCAATTGGGCGCCTCGAAGGAAGACGCGGCAGCGCAACTGAAGCAGGGAGTGTTCCTCACTCCCGAGCAGATCTCCTCGCCGGAATGGCTGGGCACCGAAGGCGCTCCCGGGAATCTGGCAGTGAACCTGCAGAGTGCAGCGCAATTTCTGGCCGAGCAGAAGCAGATCGACAGTGTGCCTGATCTGGCGGTCTTTCAGAATGCTCTCTATGTGAAGGGGCTTCCCGATGTCCTTGACCAGTAGCGAGACCGCACAGCAGGCCGCGGGAGGATTCGCTGCCGACCGCCCGGGCGCGATCCGAATCGACACCGTCTCGCACAAGTACGGCCACGGTCGAGAGTCCGTCACGGCACTCGGGCCGGTATCGATCGACGTCGCCCCTGGTGAGTTTCTGGTCCTCGTCGGAGCGTCGGGTTGCGGCAAGAGCACATTGCTGCGGCTGATTGCGGGTTTCGAAAATCCTTCCAGTGGAACAGTTCAGGTATCAGGATCCGACCCGATTCCAGGGTCGAGTGCCGGCGTGGTGTTTCAGCAACCACGACTGTTTCCGTGGAAATCGGTGGGCGGCAACATCGATCTGGCACTCAAATATGCCGGGGTGACGAAGAGCGAACGCGGGCGAAGGCGCGACGAGCTTCTCGACCGCGTCGGTCTGGGCGGCACAGCGGACCGGCGTATCTGGGAAATATCCGGCGGGCAGCAGCAGCGGGTGGCAATTGCCCGGGCCTTGGCGGCCGAAACGTCGTTGCTGTTGCTGGACGAGCCCTTTGCCGCATTGGACGCCCTCACTCGCGAGCGTCTGCAGGAGGACCTCCGCAGTGTCAGTGCCGAATCGGGGCGAACAAGTGTCTTCGTCACTCACAGTGCCGACGAGGCGGCCTTTCTCGGCTCCCGCGTCGTAGTTCTGACAAGCCGGCCCGGCAAGGTCGCACTGGACCTGAAAATCGATCTGCCACGAACCGGCGTCGATCCCGACGATCTCCGAGGCTCACCCGAATACGCGGCATTCCGAGCCGAAGTCGGCCATGCGGTCAAGGTTGCTGCTGCAGCGTAGGTACCCTGCGCGTCGACTACCAGGTGGCCGCGTCGATAATAGGAAGGAGAACGTGCAGGACACGACGAACAAGGAGTGGTCATGGCAACTGAGGTGGAGTCCGGTGACCTCGTGCAGGCAGCCGGCCATGCGGGTCCGTGGACGGTAGTCGAAGTTCGCCAGGGCATGGCGTTGCTCGAACACAGTGACGGGCACAGGTTGTCGCGTCGAACGACGACGTTGACCGTCGTCCGCAAGGGCTCGGGCAAGAAGACGACGGCGGTCGACGACGGGAAAGACGAAAACGGGTCGCCTACCCTGTTCGACTGACCTTCTGTCAGCCCGAGACGGCGTCAGCTGGAGAAGACGTCGTCGACGCGTTTGTCGAAGTACTCGGCGATTCGGAACGCCAGCGACAGACGCGGGTCGAAGTGTCCCTTCTCGATCGAGATGACGGTTTGGCGCGTGATTCCGAGTGCGTCGGCGCACGCTTGCTGTGACAATCCGGCCGCCGTCCTGAGTTCTTGAAGATTGTTGCGCATCAGATCTCGATCGTGGGGGCGCGGTCCCTCGACACCGCCCAGTACCGAATTCCGAAGTCGACCAGGCCGAGGGCAGTGAAGATCAGGAGCGGCAGTTCGGGAGCGCCGAAGACATTGTGCGCGATCAGCGCGATTCCCATGGCAGTGATCAAGTCTGTGAACGCGCCGAATCCGGCCTTGCGACTCCATTCTGTTTCGACGGTGTCCTCGGGATAGGCGGGAGCCTTGTTCTTTTCCGATGGGAAAAGGGCCCATACCGATCCGATGCAAGCCGGCGCCATGACGATTGCGAAGACGACGAAGGTCAACGTCTTCTGGTCGCCGGCGGTCAGTGCTGCGAAAAAGCCGAGGGTCAGCGTTACTGCGACGCCGATGCCGATAACCAGGCTCCACCGTGCCGTGGTGCTCATGAAGCCTCCCGGATGTAAGAGTTCTTTGACAGGGTTGAGCGTAGATTCACGCACGCCGTATGTCAAAGAACTCTTACATCGCGCTCCGGGTCACGCGATTCCGAAAGGCGCTGCGTATGAAAACTTCCCCGTCTGATCAGCGCGATGTGTGGTGAGCGTTCTGATCTGAAAGTGAGCGCCCCACTCAGCTTCCGGAGACTCCACTCCGACGTCCGTGCTGGTGACGAATCCGAACCGCGGGTAGTACTCGGTGCTGCCCAAGAGTGCGATCAGCGGCACGTCCAGGGCGTCGCACGCGCCGACCACCGCGTGCATCAGTGCCGAACCAACCCCGCTGCGCTGGTTACCCGGGGTGACAGCCAGCGGGCCGAGGCCAACAGCCTCCACGGGACCTACCCATCCGCGTGTCCCGATCACGAAGCCGACGATCTCACCGCCGGCTACGGCGACCAGCGACAACTTCGGTAAGTAGTCGTCCGAGGCGAAGAGTTGGCGTGTCAGTTCGATCTCGTAGGGAGTCTCGCCGGGCGGTGCCTGGTCGCCAAACGCCGCCCCGAGCAGTGAATAGATGGCGTCACGGTCGGAAGAAGTTTCGCGGCGGATGTACATGGCCACGAAACTACCCGGTTCACTTCGGATTGTGCTCCCCGTTTTCGGCCTGACGTGCCACTCGCTTTTCGTAGTCCGCACGCCCGTTCGGATCTACCGATGTCAGTGCGCGGCGATCGTCGATCACCCGGCGGCCGATGTTGATGATCCATTCGGGGACCAGTGCGTCGACGAGATCCCAGCCCGCAAGGTAACGGGGAACTGCAGTTTCGGCTCGCCGATGCGCGACCGTGTCGACGACGGCCTTGGCCACTACCTCGGGCTCAACCGTCGGCATTCCCTTTCCGAGTGGCACGCCTGACGAGAGGCCGGTCCGCACCGCGCTGGGCAGGATCGCGCTGACGCTGACCCCGGAATCTGCGAATTCGACACGGGCAGAAGCCGAAAGACCCACTGCGCCGAACTTGCTGGCGTTGTACACGGCCATCCCGGGTACCGGAAGTTTGCCTGCCATCGATGCGATGTTGACGACGTGCCCGCGTCGTCGATCCACCATGCCGGGCAACACGGCGCGCATCCCGTGAATAGGCCCCCAGATGTTGACGTCGAGGGTGACTCGACTGGTGGCGTCGGACTCGTCGAGGAAGCTGCCGAGCGGCATCACTCCCGCGTTGTTGACGAGAATGTCGATGTGGCCGAATTCGCCGATCACCTTGGAGACGAACACATCCCAGGAATCGCGTGAGGTGACGTCCAGCAGGTAACCGCGGGCACGTGGGCCGATGGACTCCGCTGTGTCGGCGGCCGTCTCCTCGTCGAGATCGCCGACGCATACGAGTGCACCGCGAGTAGCGAACAACTTGGCTGTCGCCCGGCCGATTCCGCGGCCACCGCCCGAGATGACGACGACCGCTCCGTCGAGATCGATCGGCGGGTAGGTGGTGCCGAAGAGGCTCATGCGGTGTACTCCGGTTCCGGACTGGTGGTGGGTTCAGACGGCGTGGGTTCAGGGGGCGTGTTGTCTGACTCAGGGTTCGACGTGTGGTTGTAGGCATACGGATCGAAGTCCCGTAGCCGTCGACGCATGGCGCCGGACGACCACGGCCAGTTGAAACTGTTGCGGCCGTTGACGTCGAAGAAATAGCTTTCGCAACCACCGGCGTTGTAGACCGTGGTCCCCAATGCCTCCTGAACCTGAGAGTTGAAGGCTGCCTGAACTTCCTCTCGCACGTCGATGGTCTGCCAGCCGTGACGACGGGCGTGGCCGATTGCCTGCGCCACATAGTTCAGTTGGGCTTCCAAGATCATGAACGCCGATGTGTGCCCGGTGCCGAGGCTGGGGCCCAGCAGAATGAACGCGTTGGGGAATCCACTGACGGCGGAACCGAAGTACGCCTGCGGGCTTCCCTGCCAATGATCGTCGAGTGATCGACCTTCTCCGTCGAATACCTTGGATGCGATGGGCATGTCGAGGATGTGGAAGCCCGTTCCGAAGATGATGGCGTCCACCTCCGCCTCCACTCCGTCGGCGCCGATCACGGTGTTACCGCGGATCTGCTCGACGGCGTTGGCATGGACGCTGACGTTGGGTTTGCCGAGGGCCGGATAGTACGAGTTCGACATGAGCAGTCGCTTGCAACCGAGGGTGTAATCGGGAGTCAATGCCTTGCGCAGCTTCGGATCGCGTACCTGCAGGCGCAATTGGGCTGACCCGAGTTTCTGCACGATTCGCAGGATCCACGGATTACGGAATCCCAATCCGAGCGCTTCCATGATTCCGTATTCGATGCTGCGCAAGGCTTTCTGTGCTCCCGGCACGAATCGCATGACGGACCTTTCGATCCGCGGTACGTAGTGATCGGGTTTGGGAAGAACCCATTGAGCGGTTCGCTGGTAGAGGTGAAGGGCGGAGACCTGGGAAACGATGCGCGGAACGAACTGGACTGCCGAGGCTCCGGTTCCTACGACGGCGACGCGTTTTCCGGTCAGGTCGTAGTCGTGATTCCACTGCGAGGAATGAAACACCTCTCCCTCGAACGCTTCCAGTCCGGGGATCGCCGGTGTCAGGGGTTCGTTCCATGGGCCGGCAGCGGCTATCACGAAGCGAGCAGTCAGTTCGCCGATGGAAGTTGTTATCTTCCAAAGTGATTGCGACGCATCCCATCGCGCGGAGAGCATTTCGACCCCGAAGCGAACGTGTTTGTCGACTCCGTGCGTGCCCGCCGTGGTCTCGATGTATTCGCGGATCTCCGGTTGCTCCGCGAACAAGCGCGTCCAATCCGGATTGGCGGCAAAGGAGTACGAGTACAGACCGGATGGAACGTCGCAGGCGCACCCGGGATAGGTGTTGGCGCGCCAGGTTCCACCGAGGGAGTCGGCCTTCTCGAGGAGTGCGAAGTTGTCGATTCCGAGACGCTGCAGGTGGATAGCCGCGCCGATTCCGGAAATTCCACCGCCGATGATCACGACCTCGAAGTGGTCAGATTCGTTGTTCACTGAGTCTGCGCTTTCACTGGTGGGAACGAGTGGGCTGGAACGGGTGCACATCGAGTTCGCGCTTGACACTCGCACGTGTTGTACGCAGCGATGATTCGAAGGTGGCGAGCCGTCGGCGGCCGTCCATGAAGTTGGCGCCCATCACGGCAAGGTCGTCGTCGGTGGCATCGATTCGTATGACTCTGGTACCCGCGGAGCGGACCAGTTCGATCTCCTGATCGAGCCCCTTGGACATGGCATTGCGCAGGGCACTGCGTTCGATACGGGCGGCGCCGCGCGCCGGCCTCAGGGTTCGAGAAGCCATGGGCGCCAGTACAACCAGCTCGTCCAGTTGAAGGGGGAGCAGAAGGTCTACCGAAGCCGTGGATGCGGCGCCGCCGTCGATGTACCTGACGCCGTCGATCGTCACGGGTGGAAACCAGCCGGGAATCGCCCATGACGCTCGGAGCGCTTCACCGACGGTCACTTTCGGAGCCCCCTGTGCCCCGAATGCGACCCGTCGCCCCGTTCTGTAGTCCATGGATACCATGTACGCGTTCGGATGTGGGAGCCACGAATTGCCCGGAGCAAGTGATTCGGCGAGCGTAGTGAGCCAGGACGGGTCGCCGCCACCAACCGGTGCGATTCCGCTCATCCGGCTCAGAACCGGAAGGTCTCGACGCGTGAGGAGTCGTGGATTGCCGACGCCCAGTCTCGGAAGTGGCGGGAGCTTTCCGGGCGCCGACGCGATGTGGGTGAGGAGCTCGGGGCGTGCGGCGGCGTTGCCGAGTTGCATGGCAACCAACTCGTCGACACCGACTCCGCTGCCGAGCATCGTCACGAACTCGGCGCCGGCGGACGTCCCGATGATGGCTGTGGCTTCCCGTGGGTCCCAGTCGAGTGCATCCCGGACCGAGGCGAGCGCGGCAACAGTCCAGGCAAAACCGAGAGTGCCGCCGCAGCCGATGGCCAAGCCGCGTCTCGGTGCGCTGTTTTGGCGCACGGTGGTACCGGTCACATCTGAAGTCATGTTTCGGAGACTATCAGTATCCGAATAACGTTGGTACCCCAAAATTGGTTTCAGTACTCCACTCGACGACCGTCCGCGATATTCGGCTACCGTGGGAATCTCGATACCGAGGACCACTGGGAGGTTCCGATGGCGCGATTGACCAGGCAGGAAGCGCAGGCGCTGACCCGCGAGACCCTGTTGGCGACGGCCGTCGAGCACTTTCTCGATCGCGGATACGCCGCGGCCTCTCTCGATCAGATCGCCGAGGACGCCGGGTACTCCAAGGGGGCGGTGTACTCGAATTTCAAGAACAAGGATGAATTGTGTGCCGAAGTTCTCGGCCGGATCAGGCTGACCAAGGTCGGTGAGATCACTGCGCAACTCGGGGCGAAATCGACCCTCGACGATGCGGTGGCTGAATTCGCGCGGTGGGCCGAGCGAACAATCGGGGACCAGAGGTGGACGCTGCTCGAGGTCGAGTTCTCGGTGAGATCGCGGCACAGCGAGGACATTCGGGAGAAGATCGCGGCGGGTGCCGACCAGGTGCGCGGACTGATCGCCGGATTGGTCCAACACCTCACGGAATCCAACGGGGTGACGCCGACGCTGGATCCGGACGCAGCCGCGCTGCGAATGCTCAGCGTCGGAATCGGTTTGGGGCTACAGCGCGCAATCAGCCCAGAGCTTCCCGTCGATCCGCTGGTGGATACGGTGCGGGAGATTCTGTCGGGCGGCTGAGGAGTGCGCGGAGCATGCCGCCGATCTCGGCGACCGCTGCACGGGATCCGGCACTGGGCCCCAGAATGTTGACGAAGCCGTGGATGAAGCCGGGATAGCGTCGATCCGTGACATGAACACCGTTGTCTCGCAATCGTGCTGCGTACGCTTCGCCTTCGTCTCGGAGTGGATCGAATCCCGCCGTGATCACGATGGCTGGTGGCAGTCCGGCCACGTCGGGGGCGCGTAGCGGCGACACCAACGGGTCGAGTCGATCGGCATCCTTGCCGAGGAAGCTGGACTCGTAGAAGTTCATATTGGCCTCGGTCAGGAAGAAGCCTTCACCGAACGTCGTTCTCGAGGGAGCCTTCTCGTGAAAGTCGGTCGCGGGGTAGATCAACAGCTGTGCTGCCGGTGGGGTCTTGCCGTCGTCGCGGGCACGCAACGCCACCGTCGCGGACAGGTGCCCGCCCGCACTGTCTCCTCCGACAGCGATGCGTGTCGGGTCTGCCCCGAACTCTTCGGCGCGGTCGACGATATCCTGGTACGCGGAATAGGCGTCGTTTACCGGTGTGGGGAAAGCGAATTCGGGTGAAAGCCGGTAGTCGACCGAGATGACCCGTGCGCCGGAGGTCTCGGCCAACAGGCGACACGGAGCGTCGTGGGATTCGATGCCGCCCTGTACCCAGCCGCCGCCGTGGAAGTAGGCGAGCAGAGCGCCGGAGTCGGCAGTCGGAACGTAGAGCCGGGCGCGGAGCGGGCCGTCGGAGCCCGAAACGGAGATCTCTTCGGTGCGGACCTGCGCGGGCCTGCCACCCATCATGATCGCGGTTCGGGTGAGATTGGCGCGAGCAGCGGCGAGTGACTGGGGATCGGTGGAATGTGAGGGGAGTGGCCGCGTCTTCGCAAGCGTGAGCAGCAGGTGTGCGTCGGCGTCGAGCGTGTTGCCCTCGATGACGACGGGTGGCCCGGTGATTCGACGTTTCACCGCGCTGGGCAGCGCGAATGCGGCTGCTACCAAGGACGCTTCGGCGCGATCTCGAATGCTGCGGCTGCTGGCCTGCTTCACGGATTCCGACACGTGGCGCAGACTACCAAGCATGACTACTGCGGCACTGTCGATCACGCAGATCGAGAACACACATCTGGTTCGGTGCGGTCACGCCAATTGGGTCCTGGTCGAAGAGGGGGCCGATCTGACGTTGATCGACGGCGGATACCCGGCCAACGGCGCCGACGTCGAACGCTCGATCGAGCAGATCGGTCACCAGCTCGGGGATGTTCGGGCAATCCTCGTCACTCACGCGCATGTCGATCACATCGGTGGAATCGCGGACATCGTGACTCGGCTCCAGGTTCCGGTCCTGATGGATCCGTTGGAAGTGCCCCACGCGAAGCGGGAGTACCTGCAGCAGTTGTCGCCGGCCAAAGTTCCGTTGCTGTTGTGGCGGCGAGGCGCTCCGAAGTGGCTACTCGACGTGATCGGAGCAGGCGCATTGAGAGGCGCGGAACTGCCTCGCGCACAGGCCTTTGCGGCAGGTGGTGCGCTGGACGTTCCCGGTCGGATCGTACCGATTCCTACCCACGGGCATACCGACGGCCACAGCGCTTACCTTGTCCCCGAGGCAGGAGTCATCGCGTCGGGTGACGCTCTGGTGACCGGACATGCGACGTCGAGCGTCGCCGGACCACAATTTCTGGTGTGCCCCTTCAACCATGACCGTGGAGCGACGGACCAGGCGTTGGACAATATTGCCGCTGCGCCCGCCGGCGCGCTGTTTCCCGGACACGGGCCGGTCTACGAAGGCAGCTTGGCTGCCGCAGTCGAACAGGCCCGAGCGGGCCGGACAAGGATGCGTCCATGAGTACTGTCGAAACGGTCGACGAAGGCGCGGTGCACGGTTTCCTGCACCGCCCCGAGTCAGTGCCCGTCGCAACCCTGGCATTGACCCACGGCGCCGGAAGTAATTGCGACACTGTGCTGTTGCGTGCTGTCGCCGACGGCTTTGCTGCAGCAGGAGTGCAAGTTCTGCGCTTCGATCTCGCGTTTCGGGTGCGTCGAGCTTCGGGGCCGCCGCATCCGTCGCGTGCTGCGGAGGATCGTGCGGGCATTGCCGAGGTGATTGCCGCTGTTCGCTCGGACTACTCGGTGCCCGGACCCGTTCTGCTCGGCGGACATTCGTACGGCGGTCGGCAGGCGTCGATGCTGGCAGCGGAAAACCCGGGACTTGTCGACGGCCTGGTCCTGCTGTCCTATCCACTGCATCCACCGAAGAAGCCCGAGAAGCTCAGAACCGAACACCTGCCCGACCTGAACACACCCGCCGTTGTCGTCCACGGATCGAAGGACGAGTTCGCGACGACGGAGGAGATACAGGCAGCACTCGACCTGGTTCCCGCCGCGACACGTCTGGTGGAGTTCGAAGGAGCGCGACACGACTTGTCCGTGGTGAAATTTCCGGTGGTGGAGGCGACAGTCGCGGCCGTATCGGCTTTGTTCGTGTTCTGAACGCCGAGCGGGCAGTTGCCCGTGTCGGTGGTTCCTGGTGAGATCGAATCATGAGTGCCCAGCCGTATCAGCCCAGTGCCCTGTCCGACGTCACGGTGAGCGTCGACGGGGACGACACAGTCGTCAGCTTCCCTCGGGTGCTGCCGTATCCCGTCGAGAAGGTGTGGGAGGCGATCACCGACCCGGAGATGTTGGCGCAATGGACGCCGTACACCGCCGATCGGAATCTGAGCCGTACCGGTGACGCCGTGATCACCATGCTCACCGAGGACGGTGCCCCCGAAATGTCGCTGCCGGTCACCGTTCACGTTGTGGAGACCACTCGGCGGCTCGAACACGAGTGGGGCCCGGACGAATTGGTGTGGGACCTGACCTCGGTCGAGGGCGGCACCCGCGTCGCACTTACACAGAGGTCGCGCGCCGAGGGGATGGCGTCGGCACTCGCTGCCGGATGGCATTTGTGCTTCGACGTACTCGATGCCCTTCTGGCAGGCGAGCCCTTCGGACCGATCGTGGGCGAACGGGCGCGCGAGTACGGCTGGGACGCACTCAACTCCGGTTACGCGCGACAGTTGGGCATCGACGAATCTCAGGTTTGGTAGCTGCTCAGAGTTTGCGACTGGCAGGCTTTCTGGTGGAGGCTCGCACGATCAGTTCGACGGGAAGTTTCACGGATTCGACGTTCTTGCCGGAGATAAGTGCGAGTAGGTGCTCGAGCCCGGTCGCGCCGATCTTTCGGGCGGGGGACCTCACCGTTGTCAGGGGCACCGGGAGTTGCGAGACAACCGGAATGTCGTTGTAGCCGACCAGCGCAAGATCGTCGGGAATGCTCAACCCGAGATCACGGGCCACACCGAGTACGCCGATCGCGATGGTGTCGCTCACCGTGAAGACGGCGTCGGGGCGTGAATCCCCACCGAGCAATGTGGCCGCCGCATCGACACCCCCTTGAACTTCGAACTCGGACGCCACTATTCGGTTCGGCGGCAGTTCCAGACCGGCTTCGGTCAGGGCATCGCGGAAACCCGCGACGCGTTCCCGCGACGTGCTGGCGTGATCCGGCCCCGCGATCACTCCGAGATCGCGATAGCCGCAGTCCAGAAGATGCTTCCCCGCGAGGTAGCCGCCGAGGCGGTCGTCGCCGCTGACAAAGGGAAGACCTCGGTTCGGAGACGACGTCGCCGAGTCGATGTGCCGGTTCAGCAGCAGGATCGGGAGTGAGCGCAGGGGGAGCGAGTCGACGAAATCGGTACCCGGCAGGTGGATGCTGCTCAGCATGAGACCGTCGACCTGTCGGCTGACCAGGAACTCGACCGCTTTGCGCTGCGCGTCCAGATCGTCGGGTGGGCTGGAGAGAAGGACGGAGTACCCGGCTGCGGTGGCGGCTTCCTCGATGCCTTGGAACATCGTGGCCACCACGACGTCCGTCAGCCTCGGCATCACGACGCCGATGGTGGTGGTCTTGCGGGTACGCAGGCTGGCCGCCCACAGGTTCGGTTGGTAACCGAGTTCCTCGGCAACCTGACGAACTCGGAGTGCGGAGTCGGACCAACCGTCGGCGGGCTCGGGCTGACGGAGGACCCGCGACGCCGTCGAGATGTGGACCCCGGCCTGGTCGGCGATTTCGCGCAGCGTTGGCGGACGGCCGTTGCTGCGGTTCGACGGATCGGGCGTCATCTGCGTCGGGGCTCCTGGTGTGCGTCGGTTCTGAGCTGGTTCTGAGTCGGTTGGCCGTCCGGGGATTGACGGGTGTGCAACCGGGCTCTACTCTAGGCGATGCAAACGATTGCGCAATCGTTCTCGCAAAGGATTGCGCCCGAGAACACTGGAGGCCCTGTGACCACGCCGCAGTCCCTGTCCGAGCTTTTTGCCATCGACACCCTGCTGGACGCCGAGGAGATCGCGATCCGCGACACGGTCCGCAAGATGGTCGACGATCGCATCCGCCCGCACATAGGTGAATGGTTCGAAGCGGCAGCACTGCCGGCGCGTGAGCTGGCCAAGGAACTGGGCGCGCTCGGCGTTCTGGGCATGCACCTCGAGGGCTACGGCTGTGCCGGAATGAGCGCCACGGCGTACGGGTTGGCCTGCCAGGAACTCGAAGCTGTCGATTCGGGCATTCGCAGCCTCGTCTCGGTCCAGGGCTCACTGGCCATGTTCGCGATCCACCACAACGGAAGTGAAGAGCAGAAGGAAGAATGGCTCCCCCGGATGGCGGCGGGTGAAGCCATCGGCTGCTTCGGTCTCACGGAACCCGATTTCGGATCCAACCCCGGCGGTATGCGAACCAACGCCAAGCGCGACGGCGACGACTGGATCCTCAACGGCACCAAGATGTGGATCACCAACGGCTCCATTGCGGACGTCGCCGTGGTCTGGGCGCGAACAGACGACGGCGTGCGCGGATTTGTCGTTCCCACCGATACTCCGGGATTCTCCGCCCCCGAGATCAAGAACAAGATGTCGCTGCGCGCGTCGGTCACCTCGGAACTGGTGCTCGAGGACGTGCGTCTTCCTGCCTCGGCGATGCTGCCCAAGGCACGCGGACTTTCCGGGCCCCTCGGCTGCCTCAACGAGGCACGCTTCGGCATCATCTTCGGCGCGATGGGTGCCGCACGTGACTGCCTCGAGACCGCGATTTCCTACGCGCGTGATCGCAAGGTCTTCGACAAGTCGCTCGCCGCGTACCAGATCACCCAGGCCAAGATCGCCGACATGGCAGTCGAATTGGGCAAGGGGCAGTTGCTCGCCATCCACCTCGGACGCCTCAAGGACGCCGGGACGGTTCGCCCCGAGCAGGTCAGTACCGGCAAGCTCAACAATGTCCGCGAGGCCATCAAGATCGCCCGTGAATGCCGCACCATTTTGGGCGCCAACGGCATCACGCTCGAGTACCCCGTGATTCGCCACGCCAACAACCTCGAATCCGTTCTCACCTACGAGGGCACCTCCGAGGTTCACCAGCTCGTGATCGGTCGCGCTCTCACCGGTGAAGAAGCGTTCCGGTGACGGTCGACGCTGTCGGAGCACTCGACGGGCTGGTGATCGCGGATTTCGGTCGCGTCCTCGCCGGCCCGTACGCCACGATGATTCTCGCCGACCTCGGCGCGGAGGTAGTCAAGATCGAACGTCCGGGTGTCGGCGACGACACTCGTAGTTGGGGTCCGCCATGGGTCGGGGACGAGTCGAGTTACTTCCTGTCGGTGAACCGCAACAAGAAGTCGGTCACTCTGGATCTGCGCGAGCAGGAGGATCTGGAGAGTGCGCGTAAGTTGGTTCGCGGCGCGGATGTAGTGGTTCAGAACTTCCTGCCGGGAACGATGGACCGGCTGGGATTGGGTTACGACTCTGTGCGAGAAATGAATCCGCGTGCGGTCTACTGCTCGATCAGCGGCTTCGGTGGCAACAACTCTTTGCCGGGATACGACCTGTTGATCCAGGCGGTGGGCGGATTGATGAGTATCACCGGCCCCGATTCCAAGACTCCCACCAAGGTCGGCGTCGCGGTGGTCGACGTCATCACGGGCCTACACGCCAGCGTGGGAATCCTTGCAGCGCTGCGCCATCGCGATCGAACGGGCGAAGGACAGCACGTCGAGGTCAATCTGTTGTCCTCGTTGCTCTCCGCGCTCGCCAACCAGTCGTCCGGCTATGTTGCCGCGGGCGTGGTGCCTCAGGCAATGGGCAATCGACATCCGAGCATCGCACCATATGAGGTGTTCGACACCGCGGACCGTCCGCTGGTCCTCGCTGTCGGCAATGACCGGCAATTCGGTTCGTTGACAGAGGTTCTCGGAGTTCCCGAACTTGCCGCGGATGTGCGGTTCATCTCGAACCGGGATCGGGTCGCGCATCGAGAAGAGTTGTTCGATGCCGTCACTGCTGCGTTGGCCAAGGGCACTGCAGACTCGTGGTTCGAGGCGCTGACCGAGCGAGGTGTCCCGTGTGGACCTCTCAACGACATCGCCGACGCGATAGCGCTGGCGGAGCGACTGAATCTCGATCCGGTGGTGTCCATCGACGACCCGCGTCGCGATGCACCGACCCGCCAGGTAGCCAATCCGATTCGGATGAGCGGCACGCCGGCAACCTATCGGTCGGCCCCGCCGCGGTTGGGGGAGGACAGCGTTCCCACTCCGTCGGGAGTCAGTTGACCCAAGCGAATCGGCCACCGGAATACCGGTGGCCGATCTGCGTGTGTGGGTGACTCAGATGACCTTCAGGACCAGCTTTCCGGTGTTCGCACCGGCGAAGAGAAGGTTGAGGCTGTCGCCGAACGCGTCGATACCCCCGTCGACGACGTGCTCGCGGGCAGTCAATTCGCCACTCTTGATCCACTTTCCGATCTGCTCCTGCGCTTCTGCGTAGCGATCGAGGTAGTCGAAGACCACGAAGCCGGCCATCGTGGCCCGATTGACGAGAAGTGACAGGTAGTGCGCGGGGCCTGGCTGAGGCTCGGTGGCGTTGTAACCCGCGATGGCGCCGCAGATGACCACCCGAGCGCCCAGGCGCAAACGGGAGAGAGCAGCGTCGAGAATTTCTCCGCCGACGTTGTCGAAGTACACGTCGATACCGTCGGGAGCGTTGGACTTGAGCGCCTTGTAGACGGATTCGTTCTTGTAGTCGATGGCGACATCGAAGCCGAGGTCCTCGGTGAGCCACGCGCACTTCTCCGGACCGCCGGCGATGCCGATGACCTTGCATCCGTGGAGCTTTGCGATCTGACCGACCAGGCTGCCGACCGCGCCCGCAGCACCGGATACGACGACGGTGTCACCGTCTTTCAGCTTTCCGACGTCGAGCAGTCCGAAATATGCGGTGACGCCGGGGAATCCGAGAGCTCCGAGCCAGGTCGGTAGGGGAGCGATCGATTCGTCGACCCGGGTCACATCTGTTCCGTCGGACACTCCGTACTCGGAAGCGCCGAACGATCCCGCCACGATGTCCCCGACCTGGTAATCGGGGTGTTGGGATTCGGTGATGCGTCCGACGCCGTGGGCGCGCATGACGGAACCGAGCTTGACCGGCGGAACGTACGACTTGACGTCGTTGAGCCAACCGCGCATCGCGGGGTCGAGGGAGAGGTATTCGACCTTGACGACAAACTCACCCGGCCCGGCGGACGGGATCTCGGCGTCGACATATTCCCAGGTGGAAGCGTCGGGAAGTCCTGTCGGGCGGGCGGCGAGGCGTACTTGGCGGTTGGTCATCTCTCCCCTTCGGCGAAACGAATTGAACTTGAGGCCGGATTCAATATAGGTGATGGATCACGAACTGGGAAGAGTTGGATGAACCGATTGACGACTATGTATGTTCGATCGATGAGCAATGTCGTCGAAGACGCGCCTGGTTGGTTCACTCGGGCGCTGGAAGCGCCGGTCGAGACGGGGTCGGTGGAGGTCGAGGGCGCTTCGGTGCACTTTCGGGCTTGGGGGTCGGCGGGGCCGGGAATTGTGCTGATCCACGGCGGCGCAGCCCACAGTCGCTGGTGGGATCACATCGCGCCGCAGTTCGCCGAGGGGCGGCGCGTCGTCGCTCTCGATTTGACGGGCCACGGAGACAGTGACACTCGCGATGCCTACGCGATATCCCAGTGGGCTCGCGAGGTGCTGGCGGCGGCCGAGGCCGGGGGAATCGACGGCAAGCCGATTCTGGTGGGGCACAGTATGGGTGGGATTGTTTCCTTCGTGGCCTCGCATCTGCACGGCGAACTGTTGGACGGCGTTGTCATCATCGATTCGCCACTCAAGGCGCGGACGCCCGAAGAGGAGGCAGCTCGACGCCAGAATGCGTTCGGCCCCAAGAAAGTTTATCCCACCAGGGAAGACGCGATGGGTCGATTCCGCTTCGTTCCGCCCCAGGATTCGGGACTGCCTGCGGTGCGTGACCATGTGGCAGCCACGTCCATGGAGGAAGTTGATGGCGGTTGGTCATGGAAATTCGATCCGAACTTCTTTCTCCGAGTTGGCGCCGAAGATGTTCTCGACAGTGAACCACGTTGCCGCGTAGCCTATTTCCGAGCTGAGAACGGTATCGTGTCCGATCGACTCATGGAGCACATGCGTGGACTGTTCGGACCGGAGGCCATCGTGGCGGAGATTCCCGAAGCCGGCCATCACGTCATGATCGATCAGCCGTTGCAACTCGTGACCGGGGTGCGAACTGTGTTGAGTGCGTGGGCCGTCGCAAGTCAAGTGCCGGTAAATCAAGCGGCAGGTAACATCGAGGAAAGGGTAGAAGCATGAGCACGGAATTGACTCTCGAACCGAAAGTTGAAGCTGCACTGCAGTTGTGGCACACCATGATCGAAACCGGTGACCTGTCGGCACTACCGACCATTGTCGCGCCCGACGCGCAGTTCCGATCGCCCACCGGATTCAAGCCGTACCAGTCCGCGGATGCCGTTGTGCTCATTCTCAATACGGTGATCCAGGTGTTCGAGAATTTCGAGTACCACCGTCAGTTCGCCGGAGCCAACGGTCGGCAGGTCGTTCTCGAATTCAGTGCGAACATCGGAGACAAGAGCCTCAAGGGAATCGACATGGTCGAATTCGACGAGGACGGCAAGATCGTCGATTTCGAGGTCATGGTGCGTCCGGCCAGCGGGCTCGCCGCATTGGCTGCCGAGATGGGCCGCAGGCTCGGGCAGACGCTACCGACCTACAAGGCCTGACCTGAGTCCGGGCGCGGGCCCAGTCTGCCTGCTCAGCTGGTGCGGAATCCACCGTTGGAGTGAAGGAGTTGTCCTGTTATCCAGCCTCCGGCGTCGGACATCAGAAATCGAACGAGGTCTGCAGTGTCGCCGGGAGTACCCAGCCGGCCGGCAGGGGTCTGGAGGGTTGCGGCCTGTCTGATCTCCGGTGTCATCCATCCTGTGTCGATCGGTCCTGGGTTGATGACGTTTGCCCTTACGCCGCGTGATCCCAGTTCGACTGCGGCGGCGATGACGATGCGGTCGAGAGCGCCCTTGCTGGCCCCGTACGGAAGATTATGGGCCGCATGGTCGCTGGTGAGTGCGATGATCCGCCCAGTCACCTGACTGACGTCGCGTTGCTCCGGAAGGCGTTCAGCGAACGCTTTGATCAGCAGCCAAGAGGCGCGGGCGTTGACGGCGAAATGTCGTTCCCAGCTCTCGACGGTGGTATCGAGGATCGAGCTGTCGACGCTTTCGCAATGCGAGAGAACCAGCCCACGAAGGTCATTCCGCGATGCGGCAGCGTCAACGAGCTGTGCAGCCGCATCCGGCGAGGCCAGATCTCCGGGAACCAGGTCGACACGGCTCCCGAGTGCGCGACACTTCTCGGCAACGTCCTGCGGATCGTGCGCTCCGCGGACGAACCCGACGCGTTCGTCATAAGGCGCCCAGTAGCCGATCGTCAGATCCCAACCATCCTCGGCTAGACCCAATGCGAGGCTTGCTCCGATCGACTTGCTCCGGCCGACGCCGGTGATCAACACGGTCCCGCGCCTGTCAGACATTGCTCGCCTCCAGAGATGTCCTGCAATTCAAATGGGGTGAGGTCACTTCAGTTGGAAGCATCACTGTAGCGGGCGAGCTGTCGACTGTATCGAGCGAGCTGTCGCCGTAGGTGCCTCGACCTGACCAGTGTCTTGACACGGCGCTGGTCACAGCGTTTGACTGAGATGCAAGCTCGAGTTGATTCGCCGGACTGTGTCCCGGGAGGTTGACCTATGCGCGGCAATGGAATTGCAGGCAAGGCTTTCTCAGGCGAGGGCTGTAGACGTGGACAAGAATCTCACCGAGCAAGGTCTCATCGCGGGACCGTCTCGGTTCTGGCTTTGCTTGGGGTGTGCGTACTTTCGTTTGCCACCACGCAGATGGCCGGCGCTCAACCGGTTACAGAGAATGTCGATACCGGGTTCGTGATCCCTTTTGCCGGGGCACCGGTCTACGAGAGCGTCGCGCCCACGCAGATGACTACTCCAGATCAACTCAACCAGCCACTCGGTCAGCAGACTGCGGAAGAGATTGCCGCGCAGATCGGACTCGAGCCAGCCGACGCTTTGACCGAGGAGCAGTATCGCGACCTCATGACCGGCGGTGGGATCGGTGGCAATCTCGAGGATGCCGAGGTGATCGACGAATGCGCTCGGATTCTCACCAATACGAACGGGCGGCCCCTCTATTCCGGCACTTCGCCGTCGGTTCTGGCCAGTTACGGGTTGTACGTGAATCCCGACGGATTGCTGGAGAGTCCGGCCAACGCGGATGCGCCGACGCGACAGGTGAATACGCTGATCGCCCCTGGCGGTTTCGTGGGCACCTGGTTGCGCAACAACGGTGCAACGCACACTCTGATTGCGCTCTATCAGTCGGCATACACGGTGCAGGCAGTCTACGGATTTGCAGCGCAACAGATTTCGGGAGCAGCGCAGCTGGTGACCAACACCAAAGGCGATGTGAGTTCGGAAGTCGGCATGTCGATGGCGCCGCCGCTCTGGATAGTGAACTTCGCACTGCTCTACATCTTGAAGCCGTCACTGGCGGCGGCCATGCCTGCGCACTGGGCTCCCATTCCGCCTGCCGTTGCCGACGCCGTGAAGTCCAGTCCCACCGGCCAAGTCGCCTTCAGTGACTATGCGTCCTATTTCGAGTGATCGGTCTGCCGGACAGCGCTGACGAACTTCTCGATCAAAGCGTGGTCCTTGACGCCGCGGGAAGACTCGACGCCGCTGGAGACATCGACGCCCCAGGCACCGGTGGCATCCAGCGCGTCACGGACGTTCTCCGGGGACAGTCCGCCCGCCAGGATCCACTGGCCTTGGGGGCGCGATTGCTGTTGTGCCCAGTTCCACGGCACCCCGGATCCGGCGTCGGCGCCGTCGATCAGGAGCTCGTCCTCACCGAGGTCGAGGTTGTAACCGTCGCGGACGTTGCTGGAGACAACAGCGCGGATGACAGTGAGGCCGGCGTCGTGCAGCCGCTGCACTTGCTCGGCGTCGACCAGATCGTGAATCTGCACGGTACGAAGACCGGTGATCTCGGCGATCTCGAGGACCTGATCGATCGGGTTCCCGAGAAATACTCCGATTGCCCGGATGTGTTCGGGGATTCGTGCAAGAAGATCGACTGCGAGTGCGGGGTCGACTTTGCGGACGCTCTCGGCGAAGACGAAACCGATGGCGTCGACGCCCAGGCCCACCGCGAGGTCGACCGTGTCAGCGTCCCGCAGCCCACAGACCTTGATGAATGTCACCTGATACACAGTACTAGCGTCGTCGCCGTACCAGCGTCGTCGTCTAGCCTCGTGCGTGCGACATTTCTACGTGCGAGAGGCTTGACGTGGACTGGCTCTACCGAATCAGTTTGATCTCGGGACCACTGCCGGTGATCCTGACTGTGCTCGGGGTCCTGGGTGGTGTGTGGCTGCTCGGTTCGAACGTCCGCTGGTACTACCGCAGAGCGGTACCGATCGCGGGGCTGATCGCACTGGTGATCATGATCGCCGTCTGGATCACCGTCGAAAAGGTGATCGTGCCGTTCCCGGATCCCATCGAGATGTCGATCTACGTGTGGATCGGTATCGGTATCTACGCGGTGCTACTTCTCGGACCGCGAATCAAAGCGGGCGGAACCGTAGCCAAGGCGGCGCTGTCTGTGGTTGCGACTTTGCTGGTCATCGTCACCGCCGCGACGCAGATCAATCTGGTCTTTGCTGCCTACCCGACAGTGGGAATTGCCTTCGGACACGACGATTTCGACCGCATTTCACTCAGCGAAGTTCCCGGTCCGACGGATCCTGTTGTCACCGGCGATCCCACCGACACGGTGTGGAAAGCGCCGGAAGGCATGCCGATTCGCGGACGAGTCACGACTTTGCCTGTTCCCGGAACGATTTCGGGATTCTCCGCGCGCGATGCCCAGGTGTATCTGCCGCCGTCGTACTTCACTAATCCGCGTCCACTTCTTCCCGTGCTCGTGCTCATGGCCGGTCAGCCTGGCAAGCCCGAGGACTGGCTCCAGGGCGGAAAGCTCACCGCGACAATGGATGCTTTTGCCCGGGATCACGAGGGGTTGGCTCCGGTCGTCGTGATAGCCGATGGAACAGGTTCGCAGATGGCCAATCCGCTGTGCACCGACTCGTCGCAGGGCAAGGTCGGCACGTACCTGGCAAAGGACTTGCCCGCTGCAGTGGCGAATGCGTTCCAGATCGACACGAACCCGAGGGCGTGGGCCATCGGCGGACTCTCTTACGGCGGTACCTGCTCGCTGCAGATGGCTACCAACTACCCCGACGTGTATCCGACGTTCCTCGATCTCTCCGGTCAGTTGGAGCCCTCGCTCGGTGACCGACAGCGAACCGTCGACGAGATATTCGGCGGCGACGAGGCGGCATTCGTGAAGGTGAATCCGATGGACCTGCTGGCGACCCGGAAGTTCCCGAACTCGGGCGGAGTGTTCGTGGTCGGAACAGATGACAACGAGTTCAAGCCCGGCCAGCAAAAGGTGTACGAAGCGGCCAAAGCGGCCGGAATGGACGCCAGGTATCTCGAGCTTCCCGGTGGTCACAGCTTTTCGGTGTGGTCGGCCGGCGTCGAGCAGGAGCTGACGTGGATCTCGCAGCGAATGGGACTGATCAGCTGAATCCTGTTCCGGTTTTGGAACGTGTTCTATATTCGGTGTGTGGCTGCCGTTCGGCAGTCTCTCGATCGTTCACCGACTGGAGTTCAGGCACATGTACGAGTGGTCCGACACCGACCTGATGTTCCGCGACGCCTTGCGGGGCTTTATCGACAAAGAGGTGCGACCTCACGTCGACGAGCTCGAAAGTGGTGCGCTGCCGCCGTTCGACATCATTCGCAAGCTGTACTCGACCTTCGGTCTGGCCGACATGGCACGCGAGGGCCTCGAGAAGTCGCTCGCACGCGAGCGCGGCGATGCTCCGTCCGGTGACGGTGAGAAGTCGAGCGCCTTCAGTGGCGCCGGCAGCATGGGCGTTGTGCTCAACAGCGAATTGGCCGGCGTCAGCCTCGGTCTTGTCGCGTCGTTGGGCGTCAGCCTCGGATTGGCCGCCGGAACTATCCGTAGCCGCGGCACACTCGCGCAGAAGGAACGCTGGCTCCCCGGCTTGGTGACATTCGAAACCGTCGGTGCATGGGCGATCACCGAACCGGACTCCGGCTCGGATGCCTTCGGCGGTATGAAGTCCTACGTACGCCGCGACGGTGACGACTACATCCTCAACGGCAACAAGACCTTCATCACCAACGGTCCGTACGCCGACGTGATGATCGTCTACGCAAAGCTCGACGAAGGGGACGCTTCGGTTGATCGTCGTGACCGCAAGGTGCTCGCCTTCATCCTCGACAAGGGCATGGAGGGGCTCACGCAGAGCCCGCCGTTCAAGAAGATGGGAATGAACTCCTCGCCCACCGGTGAGCTGTTCTTCGACAACGTCCGCATCACCAAGGATCGTCTGCTCGGCGAAACCGAGGACAGCGGAAAGTCCGACGGAAAGTCCAGCGCCAAGGAGAGCTTTGCCGCCGAACGCATCGGCATCGCGTCGCTCTCGCTGGGCATCATCAACGAATGTCACCGTCTGAGCATCGAATACGCGAAGTCCCGCAAACTGTGGGGACGTGAGATCGGGCAGTTCCAGCTCATCCAGCTCAAGCTCGCCGAGATGGAGGTCGCTCGAATCAACGTGCAGAACATGGTCTTCAACGCGATCGAGCGCACCGCGGCCGGAGACAAAGTGAGCCTGGCGGAGGCGTCGGCGATGAAGCTGTACTCGTCGCGCGCAGCGACCGAGGTCGCGATGGAAGCCGTACAGCTGTTCGGTGGAAACGGCTACATGGCCGAATACCGAGTCGAGCAGTTGGCGCGTGATGCCAAGTCGCTCATGATCTATGCGGGCAGCAACGAAATTCAGGTCACCCATATCGCCAAGGGCCTCCTGGGCTGACACCGGAACGTTTTCGCTGGTCGGTCGACCGCAGCAGGAACCGGATAGTCTTGCTGCGGTCGGCGACACCGCGCCGGCGGATCGGAGTAAGCAGTGAACGCGCCAGATCCCACAAATGTTCATCCGATGGCCGGGCAACCACGAGTGGTGTTGCTGAAGCCGTTGATCGACAACCCGTTGATCGAGGTAGGGGAGTACACCTACTACGACGATCCGGAGTTCGCCGAAGAGTTCGAGACTCGAAACGTGTTGCATCACTACGGTCCCGACAAACTGGTGATCGGAAAGTTCTGCGCCCTGGCCACCGGTGTCACCTTCATCATGAACGGCGCAAACCATCGTATGAACGGTGTCTCCACTTACCCGTTCCCGATCATGGGCGGCGATTGGGCCCGGCACATGGATTTGGTGCAGGATTTGCCGTCGCGCGGTGACACCGTCGTGGGGAACGACGTGTGGTTCGGCGGGAACGTGACAGTCATGCCCGGTGTCCGGATCGGCCATGGGTCGATCGTGTCCACCGGCGCCGTCGTAACGCGCGACGTCCCGGACTACGCAATTGTCGGCGGCAACCCGGCGATGGAGATCAAGCGCCGCTTCAGCGCTGAAGACATCGAGAAGTTGGTGCGAATTGCGTGGTGGGACTGGCCGATCGAGAAGATCACCCGCCACGTCCGAGTGATCTCGGACGGTAGTGTCGCGGAACTCGAAGCGGTCGAGTGATCTCCGCGCCCGCTAGTTCGTTCGTGTGAGCGAGTAGTTCCGGACATAAAGCAGGGCGGCCGCGAGAAGGCCGACGGCAAGACCTGTTGCGGTGAAGGTGATCAGGTTCGGCTCGAGGTCGAAGTGGATAACGGCCGATGCCGGGTAGGGGTTCTGAGGGTCGCGCGGTTCGGGAAGGACCACCGAATAGAAGGTGGGCGGCCAGATTCGTCCGACAACGGCAACCGCGAGTCCGTAGGCTGCGCCGAAAGCTGAAAGGGCAAGCGGAAGAGCAAATTTTCTACCGTGCGCGTCGCGGGCCAGTCGCCATCCCGTCGCGTTCAGTATCGCCGAGACGACAACGGCGACAGCCGTTCCGACCATCAGGAACCAAGCGGCCGCGGGGAACCAATGTGGTGCGTCGGAGTAGCTGTAGCCGTCGATCACCCACATGTACCCCGTCTTGCCGTCCTCTATCGGCGGCGGTGGTGGAGGTTGGATGCCGATATGTTCTGTCCGCGTGGATGGCGTGGCAAATCGCCAGGCGAGCACTCCGAGGACGCTCAGGAGTAATCCGGTCGCGATGAAAACTGCGAAGAGTGGTTCTGCAACGCGGTTGCGAAGCGTAGTGAGTCGCATTCGAGGATCGTCTCATCTCAGCCCGAGATCGAGACTCTTTGTCGGTGGCTTGCATTAGCTTGTGCGCATGACTCTCACACTCGGCATGATCACTTTCGACAGTCTCGATCCCGGTCCGCTCGCAACGTGGTGGGCGGCGCAGTTGGGCGGAAACATCGTCGAGGAGAACGACGGTTGGTTCTACATCGTCGCGGTCCCTGACAGCGCCACCAACTTCGCATTCCAGAAGGTCCCGGACCCCACTGCCGGCAAGAATCGCATCCATCTCGATTTGGGGAGTCCGGATCTCGACGCCGAGGTGGCGCGGCTCGTCGAGGCCGGAGCAACCGAGCACCACCGGGAGAACATGGACGGTTTCCGCTGGGTGACGCTCCTCGATCCTGATGGGAACCAGTTCTGCGTGTCCGGTCCTCACGCCTGAGCTGACAGGTTCTGAGCTCACCCGATTCGCGCCCACTGATTTCGTGCCCACTGATTTCGCGGGCACCGATTCGGGCATGATGAGGGGCATGACTTCTCAGACTTCTCGGACCGGGGCCGACGCAGTCGGCCTGTGCAGCTTCGTCGATTCGTCACCGTCGCCGTTCCATGTGTGCGCGACGGTGGCGACCGAGCTGACGGCCGGTGGGTTCGTCGAAGTCCACGAAACGCAGTCGTGGCCCGCCGAGCCCGGACGGTACTTCCTCGTGCGCGGTGGTTCGCTGATTGCCTGGAGCACCGAGGGCGTGGAAAACGCCGCTCCGTTCCGGATCGTCGGAGGTCACACCGACAGCCCGAATCTGCGGGTCAAACAGCATCCCGACCTCACTTCGGCCGGGTGGCAGATGGTGGGCCTCGAACCGTATGGCGGTGCGTGGCTGAACTCCTGGCTCGACCGCGATCTCGGTATCTCCGGCCGATTGAGTGTCCGGGTGGGAAACACGGTGGAGCAGAAGCTGGTTCGCATCGACGACCCGATTCTGCGTGTTCCGCAGTTGGCTATCCACCTGTCCGAAGATCGCAAGGGCGTGACGCTGGATCCGCAGCGGCACCTCAACGGAATCTGGGGAGTGGGTTCGAAACCCAAGTCGTTCATCGGATTTGTCGCCGAGCGTGCGGGTGTAGCCGCGTCGTCGGTTCTCGGCTGGGAATTGATGACACACGATCTTGCGCCCAGCGCAGTCGTGGGGGTGGACAAGGAATTGGTCAGCGCCCCTCGGCTGGACAATCAGGGCACGTGTTATGCAGGGACACAAGCACTTCTGGCCGCAGTCGAGTCACCTGGTCAGCAGGTCCCGGTGCTCGCACTCTTCGATCATGAAGAGGTCGGCAGCATGTCCGACCGTGGAGCTTTCTCAGATCTGCTGAACACCGTGCTCGAACGGATCGTGTTGGGGCGCGGTGGTGGCCGCGAAGAATTCCTGCAGGCGATGGCGGGCTCGGTGTGTGCGTCGGGCGACATGGCTCACGCGACGCACCCCAACTACCCGGACCGCCATGAGCCCGCTCATCGGATCGAGATCAACGGTGGGCCTGTACTCAAGGTGAACCAGAACCTGCGATACGCCACCGATGCGGCCGGTGCAGGCGAATTCGCGCTCGCGTGCGATCAGGCGGGAGTGCCGATGCAGCGCTACGTCCACCGCGCCGATCTGCCGTGCGGCTCCACCATCGGACCCATCACGGCATCACGGACCGGACTGTCCACCGTCGACGTCGGCGCACCCCAGCTCGCGATGCACTCTGCCCGCGAGTTGATGGGCGCGGCAGACGTCCGCATGTATGCCGACGCGCTCGGTGCCTTCCTCACGCCGCGAAGTTAGAGGTCGCGTAGTCAAAGTGCCGAGAGCCCGGCGGGTGCGGCCGGGAGACCCTCGAAGAAGTCGGCGCTCGGTGTGAAGAACATCGAGCCCGTCACGGCCGTCGAGAAGTCGAGTAGTCGGTCGTAGTTGCCGCGGGGGTCGCCGAGAAACATGTTCTCCAGCATCCGTTCGGTGATCGCAGGCGTGCGGCAGTAGCCGATGAAAAAGGTGCCGATCTCGTCGTCACCGAGGCGCCCGTACGGCATGTTGGCACGCAGGATCTCGAGAGCCTTGCCGTTCTCGTCCTTGATCGCGTTGAGCGCGACGTGCGAGTTGGCCGGCTTCACGTCGGACGTCATCTCGATGTCCTCGAGCTTGCTGCGCCCGATCACACGCTCCTGCTCGTCGACGGTGATTGCTTCCCAATCGCGCATCTTGTGGATGTAGCGCTGGATATGGACGTAGCTGCCGCCGGTGAACGCAGGATCCTCGTCGCCGACCGTCACTGCGGCGACGGCGTCGCGGCCGACCGGATTCTCGGTGCCGTCGACGAAGCCGATGAGGTCGCGGTTCTCGAAGTACTGGAAGCCGTGAACCTCGTCGACCACCGTGGCCGCGCCGTGCAGTCGCTTCGTGATCTGCCGAGCCACCTCGAAACACGCGTCCATACTCATCGCGCGGATGTGGAAGAGCAGATCACCGGGAGTCGACGGCGCCGAGTGAACGTCACCCTGCAAAGCGGTGAACGGGTGCAGCAGCGCAGGGCGCTGACCGGCGAACAGTCGATCCCAGGCCAGCGAACCGATGCTCGTCACGACGTCCAAACCCGATCCAGGGACACGCAGCCCCACAGCCCGCTGCAGACCGGCGACATCGGCGAGCAGTTCTCGTGTGGTGTTCTCGCCACCCGGATTCACGGTCGCGACCAGGAAAATTGCAGCCGGAGTGAGGGGAGTGGTCACCGACTGGGACTGTGCCGTGAGGTCGGCTTGACGAACATCCTGGGGCATGCGAGACCTTTCGAGGGAAAGAATGAACCGGCCTGACCTTAAGAAAACCGACCGGATTACCCAAACCGGGGCGGGTGTGACGGGCGATACTTCGCAGGCCCGGAGGTGTTGCGGGTGCTGCCGTCTGCGGAAGTCGTCAGCCCACACCGATAGACTGTCCCCCGGCACGTTCTTTCGTTGGGCACATTCGTGGTGTCCCGCTCCGCGCCGGCTTGCCTCTTGACTCCCGTAGGGAAGGGACCACTCTCCAGTGTCTGCTCACCAGGTCGATACCGTCACGCACGCATCGGCTGATCCCGATGCCGCTCAGCCGTTCAAGGAGCTCGGTCTCAAGGACGACGAATACGCACGCATCAAGGAGATCCTGGGCCGCCGTCCCACGGACGCCGAACTGGCGATGTACTCGGTGATGTGGAGCGAGCACTGCTCGTACAAGTCCTCGAAGGTCCACCTCGGATACTTCGGCAAGACCACCACCGACGAGATGCGCGCCAACATGCTGGCCGGAATCGGCGAGAACGCCGGCGTCGTCGACATCGGTGACGGCTGGGCAGTCACGTTCAAGGTCGAGAGCCACAACCACCCGTCGTACGTCGAGCCCTACCAGGGTGCGGCAACCGGTGTCGGCGGCATCGTCCGCGACATCATGGCCATGGGTGCGCGTCCGATCGCCGTCATGGATCAGCTTCGGTTCGGTGCTGCTGACGCCCCCGATACCCGTCGCGTCGTCGACGGTGTCGTGCGCGGTGTCGGTGGATACGGAAACTCCCTCGGCCTGCCGAACATCGGCGGCGAGACGGTCTTCGACGAGTCCTATGCCGGTAACCCGCTGGTCAACGCACTGGCAGCCGGCGTCATGCGCGTCGAGGATCTGCATCTGGCCTTCGCTTCGGGTGCAGGCAACAAGATCATCCTGTTCGGCGCACGCACCGGTCTCGACGGCATCGGCGGCGTCTCGGTCCTCGCGTCGGCGACGTTCGACGACGAGGGTGGAGACACCGGCGGACGTAAGAAGCTGCCCGCGGTTCAGGTCGGCGACCCGTTCACCGAGAAGGTGCTCATCGAGTGCTGTCTCGACCTCTACAAGGCCGGCCTCGTCGTCGGTATCCAGGACCTCGGCGGCGCCGGACTGTCCTGCGCCACCTCCGAGTTGGCTGCAGCGGGTGACGGCGGCATGCACATCAACCTCGAGAAGGTTCCGATGCGCGCCACCGGCATGACCCCGGCCGAGGTGCTCTCGAGCGAATCGCAGGAGCGCATGTGCGCCGTGGTCACGCCCGAGAACGTCGATGCGTTCATGGAGGTCTGCAAGAAGTGGGACGTCCTGGCCACCGACATCGGCGAGGTCACCGACGGTGAGCACCTCACCATCTCCTGGCACGGCGAGACCGTCGTCGACGTTCCCCCGCGCACCGTCGCTCACGAAGGCCCGGTCTACAACCGTCCCGTCGAGCGCCCGGCAAGCCAGGACGCGTTGATCGCGAACACGACCGCCGGACTGAAGCGTCCCGAAACCGACGCCGAGCTCGAAGCGACCCTGCTGAAGATGATCGCCTCGCCTGCCCTGTGCAGCCGCAAGTGGATCACCGAGCAGTACGACCGCTACGTCCGCGGTAACACCGTCCTGGCCGAGAACGCCGACGGCGGTGTCATCCGCATCGACGAGAAGACCGGACGCGGAATCGCACTGTCCACCGACGCTTCGGGCCGCTACACCGCGCTCGATCCGTACACCGGTGCGCAGCTCGCATTGGCCGAGGCTTTCCGCAACGTGGCAGTCACGGGCGCAACGCCCAAGGCCGTCTCCAACTGCCTGAACTTCGGTTCGCCCGAGGACCCGGGTGTCATGTGGCAGTTCCAGCAGGCTGTTCGCGGCCTCGCCGACGGTTGCGCCACCCTCGGCATCCCCGTCACCGGCGGCAACGTCAGCTTCTACAACCAGACCGGATCCACGGCCATCCTGCCGACGCCGGTGGTTGCCGTCCTCGGTGTGATCGACGACGTTCACCGCCGTATCCCGACGGGCCTCGGACTCGAGCCTGGCGAGACGCTGATCCTGCTCGGCGACACCCACGACGAGTTCGACGGCTCCATCTGGTCGCAGGTCGAGCACGGTCACCTCGGTGGCGTGCCGCCGAAGGTCGACCTCGCCCGTGAGCAGCTGCTTGCGGACATCCTGCTCGCCTCCTCGCGTGACGGACTGGTCACCGCAGCTCACGACCTCTCCGAGGGTGGACTGGCCCAGGCTGTCGTCGAAGCCGCGCTGGCCGGCGAAACCGGTTGCCGCATCCTGATTCCCGAGGGCGCAGATCCGTTCGTGACCCTGTTCTCGGAATCGTCCGGACGCGTCCTGGTTGCGGTTCCTCGCACCGAGGAGACCCGCTTCACCGGTATGTGCACCGCTCGCGGCTTGCCGTGGACGCGTATCGGAGTCGTCGACGAGGGCAGCGACTCCGTCGAGGTCCAGGGACACTTCTCCGTCACGATGGCCAAGCTCCGTGAGGCCTTCGAGGGAACGCTGCCCGCACTGTTCGGGTGATAGATGGTCGATTCCGGAGAACTGACTTCTTCTGACAGCCAGCCGCAGGAACACCACCTGCGGCTGGCTGTTCCCGCATCTCTCGAGAAGTTCGACAACCGCTTCACCGAGTGGGCGTGGGGGCTCCTCAAACTCGACTTCACCGGCATCGCGTTTGCCGCGTTCTTCTTCTGCTGGTCTCTGACGCCGTCGTTGCTGCCGCGCGATTGGCTCTTCCAGGGTCTGATCGGCGGCATCAACTCGGCCATCGGCTACGGCGTCGGCACCGCGATCGGTTGGGCTGTGGAGCGATACCTGCTCAGCGGTCGACGGTGGTGGCCCCTGCCCGAGCCGGTGCCTTCCGCGATCAAGGTCTTCGTACCGGTCGCATCCATCGTCGCGGCGATCATCATGCTGGTCTACGCCGCCGGGTGGCAACGCGAAATTGCGGCGCTGACCGACGCCGAAGGCACGACCACCTCCGGCTACATCCGAACCCTCGGATTGAGCCTCTTCATCGGCGGCCTGCTCATCTCGATCTGGCGGGTCCTCCACGATCTGGTGAAACTGATTGCCCGACAGTTGATGCGGCGGTTCCACTGGTCGCGGTCTGTGGCCAATGGTGTCGGCGTCCTGGTTGTCACCGTCCTGTTCTTCATGTTGGTCGACGGCGTTCTGGTCCGCGGAATCTATGCCGCGACCAACTCGATCTTCAGTCTGCAGAACTCGACCACTCGCGACGGCGTCGTCGAACCGCAGGATCCGATGAAATCGGGTAGCCCCGAATCTGCTGCTCCCTGGGACACATTGGGGTTCGAGGGACGAAACTTCGTCTCGCGTGGACTGGACGCCCAGGAACTCGAAGCGGCAACCGGTAAGCCTGCGATGGATCCGATTCGCGTGTATGCCGGACTCGAAAGCGCCGAAGATTCCGAAGAGCGCATGGATCTGGTCATCAAGGAACTGGAGCGAACCGGCGCCTTCCAACGCAAGGTCCTTGTGGTCATTCCGACGACAGGTACGGGGTGGGTCAATCCCACTGCGGCACAGGCAATCGAGCTTGTACACGGCGGCGACACTGCTCTTGTCGCCAGCCAGTACTCGTACCTGCCGAGTTGGATCTCGTTCCTCGCAGACCAGGAGAAGGCGCAAGCTGCCGGTCGCCTGTTGATCGAGCGGGTACACGAAAGATGGCTTCAGGAACCGGAAGCCACCAGACCGAAGTTCATGGTCTACGGCGAGAGCCTCGGCGTCATGGCCGGCGCGGGGGCATTCGACACACTGCAAGTGGCGCGCGATACCGCCGACGGAATTCTGTGGGTAGGTCCACCGAACGCGACGCAGTTGTGGCGTTCGATCGAGAAGAGGCGCGATCCCGGCACTCCCGAAGTGGCGCCCGTGTACGCGGACGGTCTGGCCGGAGTCCGGTTCGCGGATCGCTCCGAAGACATTCCGACCGACGGTATGACGTGGCCGCAGCCGCGAGTTCTGTTTGTCCAGCATCCTTCCGATCCGGTGGTGTGGTGGTCACCCGACCTCATGTTCAACCGGCCCGAGTGGCTCAAGGAAGTACCGGGATTCGACCGCTCACCGTCGATGAAATGGTTCCCGGTCGTGACGTTCTGGCAGGTGTCCGCAGACCTCGGTAACGCCGCGGGAGTTCCGGACGGTCACGGTCACAATTACGGAACCTCCGTTCTGGACGCCTGGATCAGCGTCGCCCAGCCCGAGGGATGGACGGCCGCAGAAACCGAGCGGGTGCGGTCGGCGTTGGTTGTCGCCGTGAAATCCGAGGGCCCCGAGAAGTGAAGAGAGTCGCCTCGATCGCGCTCTCCGCCGCCGCGATCACCTGGAGCAACGTCGTGCTTCCGGCATTCGGTCTTTCGCCTCGCGCTCGCGCCGTGGTCAACACCGCGGCCGGTCTGTCGGCCATCGGAGTCTTACTCGCACGTGGTTACACCCTCGAGGAACTCGGATTGGCACACACCGGAATTCGTGGTGGTGCCCAGTTCGGCGGAGCCGCGGCCGGGGCGGTCCTCACCGGCTACAGCGTCGCTCTGGTTGTCCCGTCCTTGCGTGCGACACTCGCTGCCGACGAGCGAGCAGACGGCCGTGAGGACTTCCTCGAATGGATCATCTTGCACATCCCCTTCGGCACGGTGCTTTCCGAGGAACTGTTGTTCCGTAGCGCGATGTCCGCAGTCTGGAATCGTGAGCTGAACCGTCCCACCGCGCAGGCTGTTCATGCACTGACTTTCGGGTTGTGGCACGTCGCCCCCGCCCGCGGTGCCGGCGACAACGTTCCCGCTGCAGTGGCATTCACCGGCGCGTCGGCACTGCTGTTCGAGTGGCTGCATCGCAGGGGTGGCAGCGTCCTCGCACCGGCATTGCTGCACCTCGCGACCAATGCCGGTGGCGCACTTGCCGTTCGTATCGCTACTCGAAGACAAGGAGTGAACTGATGCCGCCCCGCCGCGCCGTCGACCCCGCCGAATTCCGTGCCGCCGTCCTGGCTGTCGGCCCGTGGCTTCGCGATCCGGAACTTCCGAAGCCTTCTCGCGCTGAACTCGGCGCCGCAGTGAAGATGAGTGCGCGCACTCTCGAACAGATCGCCCCCGGATCGAGCGTCGAGGTGCGCGTGCCGCCGTTTGTCGCAGTGCAATGCATCGAAGGTCCACGTCATACGCGCGGAACCCCGCCCAACGTCGTCGAGACGGACGCTCGCACGTGGTTGCAGATGGTCACCGGACTGCTCGAGTTCTCCGAGGCCGCAGGTGACGGACGAGTCGACGCATCAGGTAGCCGCGCCCCCGAAATTGCGCACTGGCTCCCACTGCTCCGGTTGGCGTAGTGACAGAGACCATCCGGTTCGCTTCGGCGTGATCTGAGGCCCAAGGCTGCCCTCAGGGGAAGTGTGTCCCAAAATGGCCGTAGACTGTGGATGCCCCCCAACCCCTGCCCACAAAGGGAGCGCCCGGTGACTCGTGCCGATCTGTCGGTCAACAGTCCAAATCTCCTCGCTTCGAACCCGTCCGACGAGGACGAGAACGAGCCCCGCGAAGAATGCGGTGTATTCGGCGTCTGGGCGCCGGGAGAGGATGTGGCGAAGCTCACTTATTACGGCCTGTACGCACTTCAGCACCGTGGTCAAGAAGCTGCCGGCATTGCGGTAGCCGACGGCTCCCAGGTGTTGGTGTTCAAGGATCTCGGCCTGGTCAGCCAGGTATTCGACGAGCAGACTCTCGCAGCGATGCCGGGACATGTCGCCGTCGGACATTGCCGTTACTCCACCACCGGTTCCACGACGTGGGAGAACGCGCAGCCCATCTTCCGTACGACCACTGCCGGTACCGGCATCGCGCTCGGCCACAACGGCAACCTGGTCAACACCGCTGAACTCGCGAGCCGCACCCGTGCAGCCGGCCTGGTCAACGACAAGCGCCCCAATGCCGCGACTTCCGACTCCGACCTCATCGGTGGTCTCCTGGCACACGCTGCCGGCGACAGCACCATCGAACAGGCCGCGATGGAATTGCTTCCCACGTTGGAGGGCGCGTTCTGCCTCACCTTCATGGACGAGCACACGCTGTACGCAGCGCGCGATCCACACGGCATCCGCCCGCTCTGCCTCGGTCGACTCGACCGCGGTTGGGTAGTCGCCAGCGAGACCGCAGCCCTCGACATCGTCGGCGCGTCGTTCGTTCGCGACATCGAGCCCGGTGAGCTACTCGCGATCGACGCAGACGGCGTCCGCTCCTCGCGTTTCGCGAACCCGACTCCCAAGGGTTGTGTCTTCGAGTACGTCTACCTCGCGCGTCCCGACAGCGTCATCGGTGGCCGTTCGGTCCACTCGACCCGCGTCGAGATCGGCCGTCTGCTCGCCAGCGAGCACCCCGCCGAAGGCGACCTGGTCATCCCCGTTCCCGAGTCCGGCACCCCCGCCGCCGTCGGGTATGCCCAGGGTTCGGGCATTCCTTACGGCCAGGGTTTGATGAAGAACGCTTACGTCGGCCGTACCTTCATCCAGCCGTCGCAGACGATCCGTCAGCTCGGTATCAGGCTCAAGCTCAACCCGCTCAAGGAAGTCATCCGCGGCAAGCGGCTTGTGGTGGTGGACGATTCGATCGTCCGCGGTAACACTCAGCGTGCGCTCATCCGGATGCTCCGCGAAGCCGGCGCCCTCGAAATTCACGTCCGTATCGCCTCGCCGCCGGTCAAGTGGCCCTGCTTCTACGGCATCGACTTCGCCTCACCGGCCGAATTGATTGCCAACGGCGCAGGCGGACAGGATGCGACGTTCGAGGAAATGCTCGACGGTGTGCGACGTTCCATCGGAGCGGACACGCTCGGATACATCTCCACCGAAGGCATGATCGCCGCGACCGAGCAGCCGGCCAGCCGTCTGTGCGCCGCGTGCTTCGACGGGACCTACCCGATCGCGCTTCCCAAGGAAACCTCGATCGGCAAGAACGTCCTCGAGGGGATGCTCGAGAGCACCGCAGGTTCGACGGCCACTCGCGACAACGACAACGCGAGCGCGCTCAGCCGCCCCTGAACACCGAAAGCTGCTAAGCGCCGAAAATCGATAGCCGAGAATCTGCCGTCCACAACATGTGGGCGGCAGATTTTCTGTTCCACGACTTTCCGTTCGACGACACGGCATACGTCGTGAGCATCTGGCATAGTGCCCTCCGTGGCGCAACTGAGAATGGATGGGCACCGGGTACTGGTCGCAGACCTGGTGGGGGACACCATCAAAGCGATCAACGGTTCGATGGTGGCGTACGAGGGTGCGATCACCTTCAAGAACGCCGGAATGGGCGGTGGCGGAGGGTTACGTGCCGCGCTGAAACAGAAGGCGGCAGGTGAATCGCTGTCCCTGATGGAAGTCAGCGGACAAGGCACCGTCTACTTCGCGGTCGACGCCCAGGACATCACGATCATCGAACTCGACAACGACGCTCTGCACGTGGAAGCGTCACAGTTGCTCGCACTGGTCGGACAGCTGCGAACCGATGTGAAATTTGCCGGCCTCCGCGGCGCAGGTTCCGGACAGGGCTTGTTCACGACGGTCGTCAGCGGCACCGGTCTGGTGGCCGTGCTGTCGAAGGGCGGACCGATCATCGCGCTCGAAGTCAGCCCGCAGTATCCGCTGGTTGCCGATCCCGACGCATTCGTCGCTCACCGTGGCCAGCTCAACCAGAGCTTCGTCACCGACGTCACCTGGCGCTCCGCGATCGGCGGTGGCAGCGGTGAAGCGTTCTCGCTGCGATTCGACGGATCCGGAGTCGTCTACATCCAGCCCGAGGAGCGCTGAACCATGCCGTTGGAATTGGTGAACAGCAAGGTCGTCAAGTCGACCCTCGCGCCTGGCCAGAACGTGCTCGCCCGCACCGGGTCGATGCTCTACTACACCGGTGACGTCCGCTTCGTCCCGCACAGCATGGGCGGTGGGCCAGGCGCCATGCCGAACATGGGCGGTATCGCCGGGATGGCCGGCCGCATGATGTCCGGCGAGCATGCACGCATGATGGCGGCCGAGGGAAACGGTGAGGTCTTCTACGGGCACGCCGGTTTGTATGTCGAGGTCATCCACCTCGACGGTTCGTCGATGCTCACGGTCGAAGCCGACCGACTCCTCGCACACGACGGTTACCTCCAGAGTTCGATAGTCGCTCTCACGTCGCAGGGCGGTGTGCGCGGAGCGGTACGCGGAGCGATGACCGGTCAAGGGCTGTTCACGACGCAGTTGCACGGACAGGGAAGCGTCGCGGTTCTCTCGCACGGGGGCGCGATTCCGTTGCAGGTCGGTCCGAACAATCCTCAGGTCGTCGTCGACCCGCAGGCATACGTGTGCCACATCGGTCAGATCAACGTCGACATCTCCGCGAACGTCGGCTGGCGCGAGGCCGTCGGCAAGGGCTCGGGGGAGTCCATCCAGCTGAAGATGACCGGCGCCGGCACCGTCTGGGTCCAGGCGTCCGAGCAGAAGTTCTGAGAGGGCAACGAGCATGGGTATCGAAATTCACAATCCGGCAACTCTGCCCGCCAACGACAACGTCCCGGGCAACGACTACGCCTTCTGCGTCGAGATGGCCGGACAACCGTGGTTCACGTCCAAGGGCGCGATGATCGCGTACTACGGAAACATCAACTTCGAGCCGCTCGGGCGCACGAGTATGACGGCGATCGTCGCGGCCAGGTTCTCTTCGCCGCTCTACGCGGACGACTGGGTGCTCGCCCAGGGGCAGGGCAAGTTGATCCTCGGCGACCGCGGATTCAACATCAATTCCTACGACCTCGACGACGGCAACCTCACGATTCGCGCGGCCAATCTCCTCGCCTTCGAGACGAGCCTGGACCTCAAACAGTCCATCGTCCCAGGCTTTTTGACGCTGCTGGGAACGGGCAAGTTCCTGGCGTCGTCCAACGGCCCGGTCATGTTCGCGGAGCCGCCGCTGCGCATCGACCCGCAGGCGTTGGTGGGTTGGGCCGACTGCCCGTCGCCGTCCCATCACTTCGATGCGGACTGGATGCAGAGCTTCCTGGGCGCGGTTCGGGGAAGCATGTTCGGCGCGAATACCGGTGAAGAACGCCAGTTCGATTTCACCGGAGCCGGCACGGTGCTGATCCAGTCGAGCGAGAAGGTCGTCCACGACGGGCACCTCCTCAAACACATCGAATCCGAGACCGTTGCACTCGGGCAGAACAGTCTGCGAGCGCTGCACTCCTCGATCGGTGCGCGGCTGCAGAACTGACGTCTCGGGGTACGCGAGGTCTCACCGAGGGGGCCGGTCCGGTAGCGTATGGGCGTAATCGTCGGTATTTGTGTGCGCGCTCTGGGTCTCGAGTCGAACGATCCATCTCGCGTCACGAGGATTGCAAACACTTCACATTGCAAGACCACTTACCTGTGCACGAGCAATACGTGCTCGCGAGAAATACAAGGCTGGAGTAGTAACCCGATGACCGAGGACAGTCACCGCACCGCAGGCGCCTCCTACGCGGCAGCAGGAGTCGATATCGCCGCAGGCGACCGGGCGGTGGAACTCTTCGCCCCTCTGGCCAAGAAGGCCAGCCGCCCCGAGGTCATGGGTGGCCTCGGTGGTTTCGCCGGCTTGTTCTCCCTCAAGGGTGACTACAAGGAGCCGCTGCTCGCCGCATCGACCGACGGCGTCGGAACCAAGCTCGCTGTCGCGCAGGCGATGGACAAGCACGACACGGTCGGACTCGACCTCGTCGCCATGGTTGTCGACGACCTCGTCGTCTGTGGCGCCGAGCCGCTGTTCCTTCAGGACTACATCGCTGTCGGCCGGGTCATCCCCGAGCGCGTCGCGGAATTGGTCAGCGGCATCGCCGAGGGCTGCATCCAGGCCGGTTGCGCTCTCCTCGGAGGCGAGACCGCCGAGCACCCCGGCATCATGGCCGACGGTGACTACGACCTCTCCGCCACCGGCGTCGGTGTCGTGGAGGCCGAGAAGCTGCTCGGACCGGACCGCGTTCGCCCCGGCGACGTCGTCATCGCCATGGGCTCGTCGGGACTTCACTCCAACGGTTACTCGCTGGCCCGCAAGGTCCTGCTCGAGATCGACCGCATGAACCTGAGCGCACACGTCGACGAGTTCGGCCGCACGCTCGGTGAGGAACTGCTCGAGCCCACGAAGATCTACGCCAAGGACTGCCTGGCACTCGCTGCCGAGACCGACGTGCGCACCTTCTGCCACGTCACCGGTGGCGGCCTCGCCAACAACCTTGCACGCGTCATGCCCAAGGGCTTGGTCGCCGAACTCGATCGCGGAACCTGGAGCCCCGCTCCGGTGTTCGCGATGATCGCGCAGCGCGGACGCGTCGAGCGCGCCGAGATGGAGCAGACCTTCAACATGGGCGTCGGCATGGTTGCCGTCGTGGCGCCCGAGGACGTCGACCGCGCACTTGCCGTCCTGACTGCACGCCACATCGACTGCTGGACGCTCGGTAGCGTCAAGAAGGCGTCGGACGCCGCTGCAGAGCGTGCGTTCCTGGCCGGAGACCACCCGCGCTTCTAGGCCGCAACGTCAGCTGCCCCATCGGAGAGATCCGGTGGGGCAGTTTTGTGTGTCCGTACAAGCAGGCGCGGGGCAGAAAATGGAACGCAAAAATGAGGAAGAGCGATCAGCTCTTCCTCATTTCACAGTCTGCGCGGTGGCAGTGCGCGGTCAACGCCGCCAGTCGTCGTAGTCGTCCTCTCGCGCATGCCCTTCCCTATCGGAAGTCTGGTCCGATCGGACACTGCTCCGATGCGAGTTGGTCGATCCACCTGCGAGCTCTCTTTGCAGGCTGTCGAAATCCGTGGTCGGTACGCTGTACTTCAATTCGCGTGCAACCTTGGTCTGCTTTGCCTTAGCCCGGCCGCGGCCCATGGCTGACCCCCTCGCGCTTTCGCGGGGCGGCCTGGGGAATTTGGCGGCCCCGTTTGAGTGTGTAAGTTTCCTGACACACACTCTAGCGTGGAAAAGTCGCTTCCGCTTCCACGAACGCCTCACCGCCGTGTCTGATTGCTCTCACTATGGCCGCGAGCTGCCAGGATGCTGAAAGAACTCGTCAGAACTTTGTGAGAACTGCTCAGAAGTTTCCGGGAATTGCGCGAATCGTCCCCACTCGGGCGTCCCCGCCGAAGACCGGAGCGGATGCGAGAGCCGCCAATTCCTCGGTCCACTCGGTGTTCATTCGCTTGAGCAGAGCTGCCGCCAATGGCAGGAGCGCCCGCTCGTGGCCGTCGTCGATCTTGAGGGCGAAAGCGGAACCGTCGGGAAGCGCTCCGGCGTAGATGCCGTCGTATCCGGTCTTGGAGAACAGACCCGGCACGGCGGACATCAGGCGCTGATCGTTGCGGCCCGTGCCCGAGACGAGGAAGGGGTTTTCGCGGACCGCGTCGGCCACAGCCCGTTCAGGGGAGTCCGGCTCAGCCGAGGGCAGGCGTCCGAATGCCCGAGCCAGGTTCGTGAGCGAAAGCGGGACGATCGGGAGACCACAACCGTCGATGCCGAGTTCCTGCTCTTCCTCGCCGCTGAGATCGAAGATCGTCTCCTGGATCGCGAGTTGGAGGGGATGGGTCGGCTCCATGTACGTCTCGAGCGGCCAGTCGTTCACGACGCACGTCGCGAGCATCGCGGAGTGCTTGCCCGAGCAGGTCATGTAGATCGGACTGGGAAGTTCGCCCGCTGCGATCAGTTCGGCTCGGGCCAGCTCGTTGCCCGGCAGATCGGAGGGGCACTGCAACTGGTCGACACCGAGTTGGTAGCGAGCGAGAAGCGCGGCGACCAATTCGATGTGATCGGCCTCGCCCGCATGTGAGGACGACGCGACGGCCAACTCTTCCGGACTGGTGGGTGCAAAGCCGTTACGAAGCGCAGCGACGGCTTGCAGCGGCTTGTTCGCCGAGCGCGGGTAGATGGGTGTGTGAATTTCCCCGAGTCCGACAACGACCTCGCCGTCGGCGCCCAGAATGACGGCCGATCCGCGATGCACGCATTCGCGGAATCCGGAGCGGACCACTTCCACCAATTCGATACTCACGAGTGCACCTGCGCTTCTGCTTGTTCGATGAACCTCTGGACGCGCGCGGCGACGTTCGGTGCAAGATCGGTGTGTTCTGCGAGGAGCCGTCGGAGTCTCTCGGGGTCGGTTCCGGCAAAGACTTCTCGAACAGTCACGCCGTGATCCGGTACGTGGACTCGGGTGACCGAGTCGCCCGCGGCGATCGTGCCGGTCCGGTTGACGCGAAGGTATGCGCCGACGTCGGTCCGCTCGGTGAATCTTTTGACCCAGCCCTTTTCCGCGGCCCAGATGCCGAAGGTGCCGCACGGGACGCGGGGAGCGGTTACCTCGAGTTCGAGAACGTCCGACGCCTCGGCTCCGGTGATGTGCCAACGCTCGCCGATCACGGCGTCCGTGACGAGCATTCCGCTGATGTGGAGGTTCTCGCCGAACCACCCCGGGGCGAGCGGTCGGCCCAACTCGTCCGACCATCGCTGCGCTTCGTCGCGCTGATACGCGTAGACAGCTTGGAAGGCGCCGCCGTGGAATTCGGTGTCGCAGACGTAGTCGCCACCCAGGCCGAGTCGGCCGACCGCTACGCGGCCGTCGACGGGACGCTTGTCGATCGCGGTTCGGGGGACTCGCCTGACGCCACTGTCACGTTCGGTGTGGACGACGCAGACCGCGTCGACCATGCCCGTCACTTTCCGCGCAATCGGTTGACAGCCTCACGTCCGGCCTGGGGTGCGTCGTCCGCGACGATCGAATCCGGATCGATGGACGCAGCGCTGGGGCCGGCCATCAGTTCGGTGTCGACCGGAATGTTGCGCTTGATCAGAGCGAGCGCGATGGGGCCGAGTTCGTGATGATTGACGACGGTCCCGACACGTCCGACTGCTCGTCCGCCCGCCGTGATCGGGTCACCCGGTTCCGGGACCGCTTCGGCGCTGCCGTCGAGGTGCAACATGACGAGATGGCGCGGGGGCTTGCCGAGATTGTGAACCCGGGCGACGGTTTCCTGACCGCGGTAGCAGCCCTTGTCGAGGTGGACGGCGCCGTGTTCGGCCGGCCCGCCGATCCAGTGGACCTCGTGCGGGATCGTCCGCTCGTCGGTGTCCAGTCCGAGGCGAGGCCTCCTCGCTTCGACGCGGAGCGCCTCGAAGGCCCAACTTCCGGCGGGCTTGGCACCGGCATCGGTCAGCTTGGTCCACCACGCCGCCAGTTGCTCACGTGGGACGAGCAGATCGAAAGAGTCCTCGGTGGGCCACGGCATGCGGCGGACGAACCCGCCGTCGGCCAGCGCGAGAGCGTCGTAGGCATCGGTTGGTGTCTGCACGCCGATCGCAGAGAGGACAGCTGGGGATTCGGGACCGACCAGGCTCAATACCGCGAGCTCGTTGCCGTCCCGAGGCTCGGCCTTGGACCAGAACACCATCTTCTTCAAGAAGGAGAGGAGGTCGGGTCCGCGGTCGGCTTCGGTGTCGATCCAGGTGACACCGGCCAGGTCCGTCTGCACGAAGTGGTGCTCGACGCGTCCGTTGACATCCAGGCTCAGGTTCTCGGCACTCTTGCCGTCGGGGAGCGCGGCGATGTGCTGGCTCGAAATCGTGTGCAGCCACGTGAGGCGTTCGTCGCCGGGAATGGCGATCACGAATCTGTGACTGCGGTCGACCACCACTGCTGCGCGCTGCGCGGTTCGCTGTTCACCGAGGGGATCGCCGTAGTGCCATGCGACACCGATGTCGGCCGAACCGTCCGGTGCGGTGACCGCGCCGGGGGAAGTCAGGAGTGGGCTGTTGGGCACAAGAGCGTTGTCGACCACAAGACCAGTCTAGGAGTGTGGGCGGGATCGCGGTTACAGGGCGGCCCCGGCGGCTTGGCGGATCGTTAGGGTTGATGGCATGCCTGATCGCGTATTGGTGACTCTCGACCATGAGGTGCTCGATGCTGACGCACCGTTTCTGCACGCCGACGACCTGGCGGTGGTGCGCGGCGACGGAGTCTTCGAGACGCTGTTGGTGCGCGACGGTAGGGCGCGGGTGGTCGAGGGACATCTGAGTCGACTGGTTCTGAGCGCGCGGGCACTGGGTCTGCCCGCCCCCGTTCTCGATGACTGGCGTCTGGCGATCGAGATGGCTGCCGAGGAGTGGGGGACAGAGAAGGAAGGCGCTCTTCGTCTTGTTCTGACCCGCGGCCGTGAGAGCGGTGACAAGCCGACAGCCTTCGTGATGGTCGGTCCGGTGGCCGATCGGGTCAGACAGGTCCGCGAATCGGGGCTGTCGGTGATGACTCTCGAGCGAGGTTTCTCGGTCGATCTCTCTGCCCGGGCACCCTGGCAGCTACTGGGCGCGAAGACGTTGTCCTACGCAACCAACATGGCAGCGCTCCGATATGCGGCGAATTTGGGTGCCGACGATGTGATCTTCGTCAGTTCCGAGGGCAATGTGTTGGAGGGGCCACGCTCGACGGTGGTGATCGTTCGGGACAGGACTTTGATCACACCGCCTCCCGCACAGGGCATTTTGATGGGTACGACGCAGCGTGCTCTGTTCGACGTTGCCGGCAGTGCTCGCTTCGATTGCCGATACGAAACCCTCCGACCTGCGGATTTGATTGCGGCCGACGGAGTGTGGATGGTTTCGAGCGTCACGCTGGCCGCACGCGTCCATACACTCGACGGGCTCGCATTGCCAGAGCCGAAGGTCTCCGAGGAATTCGCGGAATTGGTTGAACGTGCAATTGATTCGGATTCAGCAGGGCGATAGGCGAATAGGAATCGCGACAGGTCTCTACTACATTTGGTAGTAGCAAAGTCCTGCGGTCCAAACCGGACAGCAGTACCGTGTCCGCAGGGGCCGAGCGACTGCCCGCGTCTCGAACCCCGAAGCCTGTCCCAGGGCCCTACTCTCGGAGTAGCCAATGGATACTTTGGACGTCTCCAGGTGGCAGTTCGGTATCACTACCGTCTACCACTTCATCCTTGTTCCGCTGACCATCGGACTTGCACCGATGATCGCGATCATGCAGACGATGTGGGTGGTCACCAAAAAGGACCACTGGTATCGGCTCACCAAGTTTTTCGGCAAGCTCTTTCTCATCAACTTCGCACTCGGTGTAGCCACCGGCATCGTGCAGGAGTTCCAGTTCGGCATGAACTGGAGCGAGTACTCGCGATTCGTCGGTGACGTCTTCGGAGCTCCACTCGCGTTGGAAGGCCTGGTCGCATTCTTCATGGAGTCCGTCTTCATCGGACTCTGGATCTTCGGTTGGGGCAGGCTGCCCAAACTTGTACACCTGGCGTGTATTTGGCTCGTGGCGATCGGCGTCAACGCGTCGGCGTTCTTCATCATCGCGGCCAACTCGTTCATGCAGCATCCGGTCGGTGCGACGTACAACCCTGAAACGGGTCGTGCCGAACTCACCAGCATCTGGGAGTTGTTGACCAACAACACCGCTCTTGCTGCCTTCCCGCACGCGGTTGCCGGCGCCTTCCTGACGGCGGCGACGTTTGTTGCCGGCATCAGTGGTTGGTGGATGGTGCGGAACATGCGCCGCGCCAAGCAGGCTGAGGCCGCCGAAGCCGAGCGTCTCGAAACCGACGCACGAACGATGTACCGCCCGGCAACACGATTCGCCTTGCTCGTCATGATCGTGGCCGGAATCGGCATCATCTACACCGGTGACGTTCAAGGCAAGCTCATGTTCCAGCAGCAACCCATGAAGATGGCGTCGGCAGAGTCGCTGTGCGACACCGAGATGGATCCGGATTTCTCGATTCTCACCATCGGTACACACAACAACTGTGACAGCGTGACGCACGTTCTGAAGGTGCCGTTCGTTCTACCGTGGTTGGCCGAGGGCAAGTTCACCGGCGTCGAACTGCAAGGCGTGAACCAACTGCAGGAGCAGGCGGAGCAGGACTTCGGACCGGGCAACTACCGACCGAATCTCTTTGTCACGTACTGGTCTTTCCGCGCCATGATCGGTCTCGCCGCCGGTTCGGCAGCACTGGCTCTCGCGGGACTGTGGGTCACACGGAAGGGGCGGGTCCCGGACCAGAAGTGGTTCGGAATCCTCAGTCTCGTCGCGATTCCCACTCCGTTCATGGCGAACAGCGCGGGCTGGATCTTCACCGAGATGGGCCGTCAGCCCTGGGTGGTGCATCCCAATCCGACCGGCGTCGACATGATCAGACTGACTGTCGACCAAGGTGTTTCGGACCACGCGTCGGCTACCGTCTGGGTTTCGCTGATCACCTTCACCCTCCTGTACGGAGCGCTGGGTGTGGTCTGGTTCAAGCTGATCGTGCGGTACGCGAAGGAAGGTCCGTTGGAGCACGACATGCATCCGCCGGGCGATACGGATCATGACGAGCCGGAAGATCCGGACAAGCCCAAACAACTGTCGTTCGCGTACTAGGAGGCGATCATGGGACTTCAAGAAGTATGGTTCGTGCTCGTCGCAGTACTGTTCATCGGTTACTTCGTCCTCGAAGGATTCGACTTCGGTGTCGGAATGCTCATGCCGATCGTCGGCAGAGGCAGTGACCTCCCGGCAGATACGCGTCGACGGGTGGCGCTCAACACGATCGGCCCGGTGTGGGACGGCAACGAGGTGTGGCTGATCACCGCCGGTGGCGCGATGTTCGCGGCATTCCCGGAGTGGTACGCGACATTGTTCTCCGGGTTCTATCTACCGCTGCTGATCATCCTGGTGGCCTTGATCGTTCGAATCTGTGCCATCGAATGGCGAAGCAAGATCGACGACGACAAATGGCGTCAGCGCTGCGACTGGGGCATCATCTTCGGCTCCTGGGTCCCGGCAGTTCTCTGGGGCGTGGCTTTCGCGAACATCGTTCGGGGCGTGGCGATCAACGCCGACAAGCAGGTCGAGTCGGGATTCTTCGATCTGCTCAATCCGTACGCACTGCTCGGCGGTCTGACCACCGCACTGGTGTTCGCTCTCCACGGCGCTGTGTTCCTGGCGCTCAAGAGTGCCGACGAGGTTCGTGAAGACGCAGTGAAAATTGCTGCACGACTCGCAATTCCGGCTATTCCCGTCGCCGGCGGATTCGTCCTGTGGACGCAGCTCGCCTACGGCAAGGGATGGACGTGGATTCTGGTAGCCGGCGCTGCTGCTGCACTGATCGGCGTCGTCTTCCTGACGCGGGCCGAGCGCGAAGGCTGGGCCTTCGTTCTCACCTGTGTGGCCGTCATCGCCACCGTCGTGCTGCTGTTCGCCTCGCTGTTCCCGAACGTCATGCCGTCGACGCTCGATCCGGCGTACAGCCTGACCATCGAGAACGCGTCGTCGAGTCCGTACACGCTCAAGGTGATGACGTGGGCCGCGGCATTCATGACGCCGGTGGTGATCATCTACCAGGGTTGGACGTACTGGGTGTTCCGACAGCGCATCTCCTCGAAGCAGATTCCGGCGTCGATCGGTCTGCGATTCAAGGAGAAGACGTGGTAGTGGCAAACCCGCAATCACAAAAGATTCGAAACACGAAAGAACTGACGGTCGAATTCACGTGACTATCGAAGTAGGCGACGCTCCCACCACTCGGGAGCGTCGCCGGGGGCCGATCGACCCGCGACTGTGGCGCCATTCCGCTTCTGCGCGCGGCTATCTGATCCTGACGGTCGCTCTGTCGATGGTGAACGTCGTGATGGTCATCGTCGCGGCGCTCATGATCGGCCGAGTCTTGGCCGGAGTGATCACCACTCGAACTGTGGATGTTTCTTCGTGGACAACCGAATTGGTTGTTCTGGCCGCAGCTGTGGCGGTCAGGGTTCTGGGGACCTGGCTGCAGACCAGATACGCACACCGGGCGTCGACTCGCGTCGTTGCCGAGATCAAGAACGGCGTGCTGACGTCGGCGACGGCGATGAGTCCGCGTGATCTGGATCCTCGGCGTGACGAGATCGCGACCGTGGTCACCCGCGGTGTCGACGGCCTCGGTCCGTACCTGACGGGATACCTTCCGGCTCTGGTCCTGTCGGTGACACTGACGCCTATCACCCTGATAGTCATTGCGGTGCAGGACATGACGTCCGCGGTCATCATTTTCGTGACGCTGCCGCTGATCCCGATCTTCATGATTCTGATCGGCTTGCTGACGAAGGGTAAGTCGGAGAAGACGTTGGCAGCAATGACCACGCTGTCTTCGCAACTGCTCGATCTACTTGCCGGACTGCCGACACTGCGAGCGCTCGGTCGTCAGCAAGGCCCTGCCGAGCGTGTCCGTGAACTCGGTGACGCCCATCGACGGACAACCATGTCTGCTCTGCGCGTAGCGTTCCTGTCCTCGATGGTGCTTGAACTGCTCGCAACACTCTGCGTCGCATTGGTGGCCGTGAGCATCGGCTTGCGACTCGTGTATGGGGACATGTCACTCGAGCCGGGGATAGTCGCGTTGATCCTCGCACCCGAGGTGTATCTGCCACTTCGGATGGTGGGAACCCAGTTCCACGCCGCCGAGGACGGAATGGCAGCAGCCGACAAGGCATTCGAGGTGATCGAGGCGGATTCTGCGGCACCGGAGGGTGGTAGCACGACGGTGGTCGCTTGCGGCGCCGACATCGTCTTCGACGGACTCGGCGTGACCTCTCGTGGGGGAGTCGCACCGTCTCAACTTTCCGCCGTGGCGTCACCAGGGGCGATCACCGTGCTCACCGGTCCCAACGGCTGCGGCAAGTCGACGGCAGTGCACGCGCTACTCGGACTGATCGAACCGAGCAGTGGCCGCGTGACGGTCGCCGGCGTCGATGTCCGAGACCTGGACGAGCACGCGTGGTGGAGTCAGTTGGCATGGCTTCCCCAGCATCCGGTCCTCCTACCTGGCACCGTTCGTGAAAATCTCGATCTCACCGGGGTCGTCGATGCGCAAGCATTGGCTCGCGCCGCTGCTGCGACGGGATTCGACGCGGTATTGGCCGAGCTGCCTGCGGGTGTCGAGACCGTTATCGGCGTCGGCGGCACAGGTTTGTCGCTGGGGCAGCGACAACGACTGGCGCTGACACGCGTGCTCGCCTCGGACCGCGCACTTCTTGTCCTCGACGAACCCACCGCTCACCTCGATTCCGATTCTGAAGGGACAGTGTTGGCTTCTCTGAGAGCACGGGCGGAGCGCGGCGACACCGTCGTCGTGATCGGCCACCGTCCGAGTGTGCTCGCCGCAGCTGACCGGATCGTCGAGGTGCGCGCTCATGAGAAGTGACGCTCACGATCCGCTTCTGCGTGCTCTTCGGCTACTGGAACTTCGACCACGACGCGTACTGACTGCGGTGGCCGCCGGTGTGGCAACACTCGGTAGCGCACTCGCCTTGGCCGCGCTGTCCGCATGGTTGATCACGCGCGCATGGGAGATGCCTCCCGTTCTCGATCTCAGCGTCGCCGTGGTTGCCGTACGCGCATTGGGAATCTCACGTGGTGTCTTCCGCTATCTCGAACGATTGACGACGCACGACGTCGCATTGCGCGGCACCACCGCAGCGCGGTCGAGGATCTACCAGCAGTTGGCAGCGGGAGATCCCGCGGCTGCCGCCGGACTACGACGCGGTGACCTGCTCTCCCGTACGGGCTCCGACGTGGACGCACTGGGCGACGTCGTCGTCAAAGCGCTGATCCCGATTGCTGTTTCGGTTGTCCTCGCCTTCGCCGCGGTGGGAATCCTGTTGTTCATCTCGATTCCGGCCGCACTCATTCTGGCTGTTGCGCTGGCGGTGTCCGGGATTGCGGCGCCCTGGCTGTCGGCGCGAGCTGCTCGACTTGCGGAGGCCGACAGTTCAGCTGCCGCAGCGCGATTCAGTGCGTCAGCGGTGACCGCGCTCGACCATTCCGCTGAGCTTCGAGTATCAGGTCGCTTGGATCAGGCGGTGAGCGAGGCTGTGTCCGCCGAGAACGAGGTGGTCGATGCAACCGATCGCGCGGCGGTACCGAGTGCCTTTGCCGCCGCTGCGACGCCCCTGGCAATCGGCGTGAGCGTCCTCGGTGCCCTGCTGATCGGAATTACGCTGTACGGAACCACCGACATGTCACCGATGTCCATGGGAATCCTTGTACTGCTTCCGCTGTCGGCTTTCGAGGGAACCGCGATACTGCCCAGCGCGGCAGTTGCATTGACCAAGGCGCGGCTGGCGTCGGCTCGCATCATGGCGGTACTCGATCGAGCCGACGCGGAACACGTCGAAGGAAATCGTGCGTGGCCGGAGAACGGGATTCTCAGCGTGCATGCATTGCAGGCGGGTTGGCCCGGGGGAAAAGAGACCGAACCGCTCTCCGTCGATCTTCCTCGCGGTGCCCGCGTTGCCGTCGTCGGGGAGAGCGGATCCGGAAAGACCACCGCACTGATGACGACGGCGGGGTTGCTGCCGCCCGTCGCGGGAACAGTTCGCGTTGGCGCAGTGGATATTTCGGATATCGATCCGGCCGACCTGCGCAGGCACGTGGGGTACTTCGCCGAAGATGCACACCTCTTCGAGACGTCGGTACTCGAGAACCTGCGCGTTGCGCGGGGTGACCTCACCGCCGAGGACGCGGAGAAGGCACTTGCCGCAGTTGGTCTCGGCGACTGGCTGTCGGAACTGCCGGAAGGGCTCGATACCTACCTGGTCGGCGGTATGCGAGCGGTTTCGGGCGGTGAGCGTCGTCGGTTGCTGTTGGCACGCGCGATCGTCTCGCCTGCGGAGGTGCTGCTGCTCGACGAGCCGACCGAGCACATGGACGCGGAGGCCGGCGCTCAGTTGCTCCTCGAGTTGCTCGCTCGCGACGCAACGCTGGTCGATTCTTCGCGAACCGTTGTTGTCGTCACCCACCAACTTCCGGACGGCACAGCAGCTGACCAGGTGATATGCGTCGGAAAAGTTTCTGTGGAAAATACGTTGCCGTCGTCGTGAAGTGGGCGTACTTTCTCCTTTACACAAGGAAGGAGGTGGTCTGAAATTGAAGTACAGACGGACGCGTGAGGTGGCTGCCAGCTAGCCGCAATCGCTGATGGAATTCACTTACCGCGTGAGCGGCCGGCGAATCCCAGGCAGCCACCCGACCCCCGAGCCCCCGATCAGTCCGACCGGGATCCGCGCGAAAGCGTGGGTGTGGCTCGGGGGTCGCTTCGTGCTGTGCGCCTTTATTAACCCCCGGCGGTTAATAAGGGCGCACAGCGTGGACAAGGATTAGGCCCCCACCAACCACCGCGCTCGAGGATCGCTCTGACCTCGGCTGCAGTTCGGCACGAGGCCCCCTCCACCTCCTCCCAACCGAAGACCAGTGTGGCGTTGCCTGACAGTTCGGATGCGTTACCTCGCCGCCGATCCCGCAGTGCAGTCGCCCGAGAAGAGTGGAAGGCAAAACCGTCGAGTCGAACGATCAGTGCGACACCGCAATTGCGGTAGTCGACGTCCTCGTAGAGAGTTCTCCCATCGACGAGGACCGGCGATTGCCGTCGCGCTTCCGGTAAACCGTGTGCGCGCTCGACTTCGATTGCGTAGCGATGTTCGAGTACCGACTGGACGCCGCGATCCAAGAGGTCCAACGTCGAGGACAGCGCTTTGACATATCGCCTCGGCCGGCGGCATTCCATTCGGGTGCGTAGTTCCATCCGGGACACCTTGCACGCCGTGGCCGATCGGACCAGAGAACGAGCGGCGTCGCGAGCCGACGGCTCTGCAAACGCCAGGTCAATTGCGGTGTCGGCCAGCGAAGTACGAGCAGGCTGAGTGGCAACGCCGATGTGGGCCTGAGCGCGTGAACGATGAACGATCACTCCGGGATGGGCAGTGGACCACCCCAACGGAACGGGGCGCGCCGGGGAGCGTTCGGGTCTGACCGTCGGCCTCTGACAGCGTGAGGATCTGCCGTATCGGACAGTGATGTGGACCGGCAGTTCGGACTCGATGTGCGTGAGCCCCCACTCTTCAGCAGCAGTCCGGTGACTCAGGTAGGTCTCTCCGCCGCCGAACAGAAGGGCGGCCTCGAGAATCATTGCTCGGTTGAGTGGGCCGTTGGTGCTGGATTGAACGCCGTGGAGGACGGAAGTCCATTGACCCGATTCGACCAGATGTTGGATGCGCCGCGGTGAATAGCCGAAAGGGCGTAGTTGTTTATTGGTCGCGAGTCCGTGTTGGAAGTCGAAGAGTCTTCGGAGATCAGGATCGATGTAGTCGCAGTTCATGCGAATACCGTGAGATCGCGGTCCGACAGGAATCGGTCGAAACTGCCGCTCCAGTGCCCGCCTGTGGAATTTGTCGGTGCCTGTGGATGGATCTGCTGTGCGCCTTTATTANNTAATAAAGGCGCACAGCAGAACTAGCCGATGTAGCGGGTCAGCCGCGCCGAGAGGCGCGGTTCCAGGCCACCGTCAGACATGATCCGCTCTTCGACGTACGCGAGGTCGCCGCCTTCGACGATGCCGTAGAGGCGCTTCGCGCCGCCGTACAGTGCACCGGACTGGCTGCGGATCACCACGTCGGTGGCAAGTTCCCACGACGCCTGGGTGAGCGCACGACCGTAGTACATTTCGACGACGCCGGAGCTGTGGCTGAGCAGGAGTTCGACGACTTCCTGGTTGACGCTGCCGGGGATGCCGTCGCCGCCCATGCGCCAGTACCCGCTCTCGCGCAGATCAGGGCTCACGTACTTGCCGTCGGCGTCGAGACGCCAAGATCTGGACTCCCAATTGAGGTAGGGGCCGCCGTCGTGAGAGATGACGATCTGCTGACCGAAGGCGTAGTCGCCGGTCTCGTCGTGCCCTTCGCCTTCGCCGCGCCAGACGCCGACGAGGGGGAGCAGTGCGAGGAGTTCGGGATTGATGTCCGGGCCGAGGCGCAGGTTTGCGGTGTCCTCGGGCAACGGAAGGTCCGGCAGGGTCGGAATGTTGAGCGACGCCGTCGACTTGGAGCGCTCGACGGCGATGGCGACAGCTTCGTCCCCGCTGCCGCGCCTCACGGCACCTGCAGCGGCGGAATCGTCAGCGGTCGCGTCGGACCCTGAATCCGGAGCCTGACTCACGACTCGTCGGTGACCAAGCGGTACACGACGTACACGGAGAACCAAGCGATCATGACGGATGCGAGTGCGAGGAGTACCTCGAAGAAAATGACCACGGGTACATCTTAGACCGCGGCGACCGACCGGAAAAATCGGGAGCCGGAATGCAGAAGGCCCCGCACCGAAGGGGTGCGGGGCCGCCTGGAAAAGCAGGAATTACTTGCTGACGGTCACGTCCACGTTGTGCACGCCCGAGCCCTCGGGAGCGACGGTGGATGTGCCGTTGCCCGAGCTGGACAGTGCACGCACGGTCCACTCACCCGGAGCGGCGAAGAAGCGGAAATCGCCGGTTCCCGATGCCACGACCTCGGCCGTGAACTCTCCGGAGCCGTCGAGCAGACGCACGAATGCGCCGCCGATGGGCTGGCCGTCAGCGGCGAGAACGCGGCCGGTGATGACCGTTTCCTTCTCGACGTCGACGCCGGCAGGCAGGGTCTGCCCCTGGGTAGGTGCTCCACACATGATCAGGCTCCCAATTCGATCGGTGCGCCGACGAGTGAGCCGTATTCGACCCAGCTGCCGTCGTAGTTCTTGACGTTGTTCTTGCCGAGGATCTCCTGCAGTACGAACCAGGTGTGGCTCGAGCGCTCGCCGATGCGGCAGTAGGCGATCGTTTCCTTGGTGTCGTCGAAGCCCTTCTCCGCGTACAGCTTGGTGAGGTCGTCGTCCGACTTGAAGGTGCCGTCCTCGTTGGCGGTGGTGCTCCACGGGATGTTGATGGCTCCGGGGACGTGGCCACGCTGCTGCGCCTGCTCCTGCGGAAGGTGGGCGGGAGCGAGGATCTTGCCGGAGAACTCGTCAGGGCTACGAACGTCGACGAGGTTCTTGCTGCCGATGGCGTCGATGACCTCGTCGCGGAATGCGCGGATCGAGAAGTCGGGGGTCTCGGCCTTGTACTGCGTGGCTTCGCGGTTGACTGCGTCCTTGGAGAGCGGGCGTCCGTCGAGTTCCCACTTCTTGCGGCCGCCGTCGATCAGCTTGATGTCCTGGTGGCCGTACAGCTTGAAGTACCAGTACGCGTAAGCGGCGAACCAGTTGTTGTTGCCACCGTAGAGAACGACGGTGTCGTCGTTCGCAATACCCTTGGCGGAGAGCAGGTCCGAGAACTGCTCCTGGTTCAGGAAGTCGCGTCGGACGCCGTCCTGGAGGTCCTTGCGCCAGTCGAGCTTGACTGCACCCTCGATGTGGCCGCCGTCGTATGCGCTGGTGTCCTCGTCCACCTCGACAAAAACGGTCTTGGGGGTGTTGAGGTTCTGCTCAGCCCAGTCAGCGGAGACTAGGACGTCGGAGCGAGCCATGGTGTTCCTTTCGATGTGGTCTTGCATCGGTCGATATCTAGCAGGGGTTCAGCGGGGTTGTGTGGCAAGCGTTTTCACGCGGTGGTCGCGCGGCCGGTATTTCGCAGCCTGGCGACGAGTGGGTAGATCTGGCAGCCGAGGCAGATGCCGAACGCGGCGTTGAGCAGGGCCGCGAACAGGGCGAAGCCGGTGGCAACGGTGCCGACGATCGTCGACCCGGCCAGGAAACCGACCGTGCCTGCCAACGCGAAGACGAAGCCGACGAACTGAGCGAAGCGCAACGGCGCCACGGGTTCGCGTTCGCTGACCGGCGAGAGTCGCGGGGTGACGAGCTTGCCGAAGATCTGGCCGTACGGGCTGCGCTTGGGGCCGAGTACCGCTCCGACTGCGAAGACGATCGCCTGCAATGCGAGAACGACGGTGGCGGCGGGCAGAGAGAAGGTCGAGAGGATGAGCGTGAGAACGAGAACGCCGGTGGTGACCCACGCGGCGAACCGAGGTCCGCGGACGTCGACTTGCTCGAGCTGGGCTGTGGTTGTGGACATCGGGAGTGCTCCTGCGCTGGATTGCATGGTGCTTGCCTGGACCGAGAAAAGGGGACGCAAAAGTCCCACTCGGTGGATTGATCACGTGAGCGAAAGCTCGAAGGTCAGAGAGATCTGACGGATGTGGTGATCAGCAACAGGTACAGCAACAGCCCCCGAGGCGGCACAGGTCTACTGCGCGGCGTCGGGTGAGCATCAGCTCGTGGCGGGTTTGCACGTCGGCGAGTTTACCCCGAATTCTCGGATTTTGGCTCGTGGGGTCCGGATAGTGGTACGAGCGCAGCTTTCAGATCGGCTGCGGACGGAACTCCGGACACTCGGAACTGTTCCTCCAGGCCACCGTCGAGGATGAACGTGGTGGGCAGCGACAGGACGCTCATTTCGCGTGCCAGGGCCGGTTCCTTGTCGATGTCGAGCTCGATCTCCACCGGCGGACGGGGAGCGTCCGCCATCGAAACCACAACCTGGCCGACGACGCGGCGTACTGCCGCGCACGGTCCGCACCAGTCGGCGGAGAAATGCAGTACGACGGGTCCGCCGTTCGGCGAAGAGACTCCGGCAGAACTCAGCAGTTCGAGGCGACTGTCAGCGGCGCCGGCTGCGGCAGGCGTGGTGACTCGGACCTTCCCGTTGCGTGACTTGAGAAAGAGCCCGACCGCGACGACGGCGACAAGCGCGACCAGCAGAATTGTGATCCCGGTCATCGGTTCTGCAGCTCTGCGAGATCGATCGTCGTGTTTTCGGCGCTGCCTTCGATCACGATTCTTCCGCCTTCCGCGTAGACCAGGCTCGGCTGAATTCCGTAGGGGAGTGCTTGCGGATCGATCGTGTAGCTGAACAATCCGAGGACCACGGGTTCGAGTGCTGCGGGGATCGAGAAATCGGCTTTGCCCTCCGGACCGAAGTACAGGTTGCTTGCGACGATCTTGACCTGCCCACCTTCCAGAACCAGGTTGGCCTGGACGCTCACTGCAGTCTCGACCGGACCGACGGCAACCGTTCCGGTCAGCACGACGGCCCCCGCGGTGCTCGCCCCCGTTCCACCGCTGCCCCCGGTGCCATCCGACTTGTTGGCCGGCGGTGAAGATACCTGCAGGTCAGGGATGTTGAGCAGCTTTCCGAGGTCGGTGGCGTTGATTCCCATCCGGCCGTCGAGTTTGTCGACGGGGAGCTGGGTGACATTGCCGTTCACGATGTCGGAGAAGGGAACGGTGACCCCGCGCAGGTCGGCTTCGACGGTCACTTCGCCGACCACGTCGCTCTGGACGCCGGTAGCCCTGACGTAGACGTCCTTGTATTTCCCGCCGAGTGCTTGGGTGAGGAAGGGGAACCCGTTGAAGGTGACCTCCGGATCCGACTCGAGTGATGCGCCGGTTCGGAGCTCGCGGGAAACCCGGTACTCGGCGTACGCGGCAGCGCCGAAATCGGCCACCAGTCCGAGGCCGAGGAGAAAGACGATGCCGATGATCAGTTTGCGCACCGCACCATTGTGACGGACTCCGGTCGGGGTTCGATGCGACGGCCCCGGTACCAGGCACGCTAATGTAGGGACCGACCAAAAGCGTCGAACTACTCGAGCGTTGCCCTCACGGGTTGCGCGGGCTACTAGATAGGAGGCCGTGTGGAACTGCTCCTCCTCACCTCCGACCCCAACCCGGAAGCTGTACTACCGGCGTTGGCGTTGCTGGCGCACTCGGTTCGGCCTGCCCCCACAGAGGTTTCCTCGCTACTCGAGGCAAGTTCCGCGGACGTGGCATTGGTGGATGCGCGCACTGATCTAGCTGCCGCACGCGGGTTGTGTCGATTGCTCGGAAGCACAGGATCCGCAGTACCTGTGGTCGCCGTCCTCACCGAAGGCGGACTCGTTGCCGTCAACGCCGACTGGGGGTTGGACGACATCCTGCTTCCCGGTACCGGTCCGGCTGAGGTGGACGCCCGATTGCGGTTGTTGGTCGCCCGCAGCGGCGGTGTTGCCAGTCCGGAAGCGTCAGGAAAGATCACGCTGGGCGAACTGGTTATCGACGAGGGGACGTACACGGCACGACTGCGTGGACGGCCCCTTGATTTGACTTACAAGGAATTCGAGCTGCTCAAGTACCTCGCGCAGCATGCCGGTCGGGTATTCACCCGGGCACAGCTGTTGCAGGAAGTGTGGGGCTACGACTTCTTCGGCGGTACCAGGACGGTCGACGTCCACGTGCGTCGTCTGCGGGCGAAACTCGGCACCGAATACGAGTCCTTGATCGGTACAGTCCGAAATGTCGGATACAAGGCAGTGCGTCCGACCAGGGCCAAGGGCGGCGCAGCTGCTCCCGTTCAGTTCGAGGACGACGAAGACGTCGACTACGACGCGGCCGACGGATCGGTGGTCTGACGTGGGTTGGACAGATTCACTGCCGGCCGGATCCGCCGAGCAGGTTTCCGCGCTTCTCGATCGCGCGACCGAGTTCGACGGCAAGGCGCCCGTGTCGGAACAGGGGCGCCATGCCGTTGCCGGGCGTGGCGCAGCACGACACTTTGTCGAACTCGACGGCGATACGGTCGTCGGTTATGCACAGCTGCAAGCCGGTTCGGACGAGCATCCCGACATGGCCGAGTTGGTGGTCGACCCGCAGGCGCGGCGCCGCGGTATCGGAACCAGGCTTGCCGCAGCGGTATTCGACGAAGGTCGGCCGGGTACGCGAGTCTGGGCGCACGGAAACGTCGACGCTGCAGTGGAATTCGCCAAGAGTCTCGATCTGGTCAGCGTTCGTGAACTCCTCCAGCTGCGTCGACCGCTCGATGCTCCGCAGCTTCCGGAAATCGTTGTGCCCGAAGGTATAACGATGCGGACGTACCGTGGGCCCGAAGACGATTCCGAGATCCTTCGCGTCAACAACGCGGCCTTCTCCTGGCATCCCGAGCAGGGTGGCTGGACCCAGGCGGAGATCGACGAGAGAACGGCCGAAGGTTGGTTCGACCCGGCCGGTCTGTTCATGGCGTTCGCGGACACCGATCCCGATACTCTTCTCGGCTTTCACTGGACCAAGGTGCACGCACCCGAAGGTGACGATCCCGAGCTGGGGGAGGTGTACGTCGTGGGGATCGATCCCGCGGCGCAGGGACGTGGTCTCGGCCGAGTGCTGACTCTCGCAGGCATGCATTACCTGCGAGATCGCGGCCTCGGAACGGTCCTTCTGTACGTCGAAGGTGACAACACTGCCGCCCTCCACACGTACGAGCGACTCGGCTTCGATCGGTTCCACGTGGACATGGCTTACGCTCGCGCGCTCTGACGTCACAGTCGAACACGCAGAAATGTCCAGTCTGTTCATTCTCTGTTAACCATGTGTGGTCCAACCGGACACCGCGCCCGCCTACTTTTCTCTGTGGGCAGCGCCGTGTTGCCTGATGCAGATTTCAATCATTTTGCATCTCATGTCGCCGCCCGATCGTGGGCGTGGCGGTAGCGATTTCCGGAGGATCTTGGTGAATCTCAAGCGCAGTGGTGCTCTGCTCGGTGTAGTGGCCGTGGGCGCCATGACCTTGGCCGCATGTGGCAGCGACAACAACTCGTCGTCGACGGGTGTGGACGCGTCCGCATCGAACGCAACGTGCGAAGGCAAGAGCAACCTCTCTGCCGCTGGTTCCTCGGCACAGAAGAATGCCATGGACCAGTTCGTCGCCACCTACATCTCCGTGTGCCAGGAAAAGGGCAAGACCGTCAACGTCGCCTACAACCCCAGCGGTTCGGGCGACGGTCGCACGCAGTTCATCGCCGGCCAGATCGACTTCGCCGGCTCCGACTCGGCCATCAAGGACGAGCAGGCCGACAAGGCCAAGGAGCGTTGCGTCGGCGGCGAAGCCTGGAACCTTCCCCTCGTCTTCGGCCCGATCGCAGTTGCATACAACCTCGACGGCGTCGACAAGCTCGTTCTCAACGCAGAGGTTCTCGCGAAGATCTTCAACGGTGGCATCACCAAGTGGAACGATCCGGCAATCGCCGCGCTCAACTCCGGTGCTTCGCTTCCCGACGAGAAGATCACCACCGTGATCCGCTCCGATTCCTCGGGCACCACCGACAACTTCCAGAAGTACCTCGACGCGGCATCGAACGGTGCTTGGACGTCGGGCGCAGGGTCCGACTTCACCGGTGGCGTCGGTGAGGGCGCCAAGGGTTCGGCGGGCGTTGCACAGGCAGTTGCCACGGCGCCGGGTTCGATCACCTACGTCGAGAAGTCGTTCGCCGATCAGAACAAGCTCTCGGTTGCAGAAATCAACACCGGCTCCGAGGCAGTCGCACTGACCAACGACTCGGCCGCAAAGTCGATCGCAGGCGCGAAGTTCAAGTCCGACGCAACCGGCGACCTGACGCTCGACCTCGCGTCGATCTTCAAGACCAACGAAGCCGGCGCATACCCGCTGGTTCTCGCCACGTACTCGATCGTCTGCTCCAAGGGCTACGACGCGGACACCACCGCAGCAGTGAAGTCGTTCCTGACGAGCGCGGCCAACGAGGGTCAGGCCAACCTGGCCGAGCAGGGTTACGTCCCGCTGCCGGCCAACGTCCAGGATCGCCTCAACGCGTCCATCACGGCAATCAGCTGACCTAGAGACTCGTGCGGACAAGCTCATGGATCTACATTCAGACGTGAAGGAAGTGAGCGCACATGAGTGACGCGCCCATCACCTCGACATCTCGTTCTCCCGGCCCCGCAACCAGCGGGGCCGGGGTGGGCGGTCCGAACGGCACCACGGAGGACACGATTACTTCCACCAAGGCTCCAGAAACCGAGCATCCTCCGAAGGGTGACGGTCCGGGAAGCGGCAACAGCAAGACGGTGACCCGTCCGGGTGACCGCATCTTCAGCTCGCTCGCATCCGGTTCGGCAATCTTCATCACGGTTGTCATCGCGGCGATCGGCGCGTTCCTGATCTGGCGTGCAGTTCCTGCTTTGAGCCGGAACCAGGTCAACTTCCTGACCAGCCGTGAATGGGTGACGCAGAACATCAACGCGATGGCGTTCGGTGTCCTCGATCTTTTCCAGGTCACAGTGTTGGTCTCGTTGTTCGCACTGGTGCTCGCGATGCCGATCGCACTGGGCATCGCGATCTTCCTGACTTCGTACTCACCCAAGTGGCTCACGCGGCCACTGTCGTACACGATCGACCTTCTCGCGGCCGTGCCGTCCATCGTCTACGGCCTGTGGGGACTTCTCGTGTTCGCTCCGGCGATCACCCCGGTCGCGGTGTGGCTCAACGACACACTCGGCTGGTTCCCGCTCTTCGCCGACGGCAGCGGATCGATCACCGGCGGCGGCACCATCTTCACCGCAGGCATCGTCCTCGCCGTGATGATCCTTCCGGTCATCACCGCAGTGACCCGCGAGGTGTTCATCCAGACCCCGCGCTCACAGATCGAAGCAGCACTCGCTCTCGGCGCCACGCGCTGGGAAGTTGTGCGCACCACGGTCATCCCGTTCGGTAAGTCCGGCTACATCAGCGGCTCGATGCTCGGTCTCGGACGCGCACTCGGCGAGACGATGGCGCTGTACCTGATCCTGCGCACCACCTCTCAGGCCTTCGGCTGGTCGCTGTTCGACGGCGGCTCGACCATCGCCTCCAAGATCGCCCTCGGCTACGCGGAGTTCAACAACGACATCCAGGCAGGCGCGTACATCGCGGCCGGACTGGTGCTGTTCGTACTGACCTTCGTCGTCAACGCGGCTGCCCGCGCAGTGATCGCCGGAAAGAAGGACTGACCCATGACCTCCACTCTGGACCGGCCGGTCAAGGCCCCCACTTTCCAAGGCGTCGGCGCCCGTCGTCGTGCCAAGGACGTCATCGCGACCATCCTGGTGAGCTTGGCAGTCGTCATCGCGCTCATCCCGTTGGTCTGGGTGCTCTTCACGGTCATCGCCAAGGGCCTGCCCGCTCTGACGTCGCCCACGTGGTTCACCAACTCGCTGAGCGGATTGACGGCGTCGGCCGACGGCGGCGGTATCTATCACGCATTGATCGGCACCCTGCTGCAAGGCATCGTGTGTGCGGTCTTCTCCATCCCGCTCGGTATCTTCGTCGCGATCTACCTGGTGGAGTACGCCGACCGGAAGTCGAAGCTGGGCAAGCTCACCACGTTCATGGTCGACATCCTCAGCGGTGTTCCGTCGATCGTGGCTGCGCTGTTCATCTACGCACTGTGGATCGCGACCTTCGGCTTCCCCAAGTCCGCGTTCGCCGTGTCGCTGGCTCTGGTCCTTCTCATGGTCCCGGTCGTCATCCGCTCCACCGAGGAAATGCTGCGCATCGTCCCGATGGATCTGCGCGAGGCGTCGTACGCGCTCGGTGTGCCGAAGTGGAAGACCATCTCGAAAATCGTTCTGCCGACGGCGCTTCCCGGCATCATCACCGGCGTCATGCTGGCCCTGGCCCGCGTGCTCGGTGAGACCGCGCCGCTGCTGATCCTCGTCGGCTACGCGCCGTTCATCAACTTCGACCTGTTCAACGGCGAAATGGGCACTCTGCCTTCCGTCATGGTCGCCGAGATGAACAACCCCACCGACGCCGGCACCAACCGCATCTGGGGCGAAGCACTGACCCTGATCCTGCTGATCGCGATCCTCAACATCGTCGCGAAGCTGATCGGTCACTTCTCACAGGTCAGAAGCAAGTGATGCGGCCTCGGAACATGTTCGTACTCAACAGCGTCAACAACTCAGTAGGGAGCCGGTAATGGCCAAGCGTCTGGATCTCAAGGACGTCAACATCTACTACGGCAAGTTCCACGCCGTCGCCGATGTGGGCCTGTCCGTCCCGCCCCGGAGCGTCACCGCCTTCATCGGCCCGTCCGGTTGCGGCAAGTCCACCGTTCTCCGTTCACTCAACCGCATGCACGAAGTGATTCCCGGTGCGCGCGTCGAGGGTTCGGTCCTGCTCGACGGCGAGGACATCTACGGCTCGAACGTCGATCCTGTCGGCGTCCGCAAGACCATCGGCATGGTGTTCCAGCGACCCAACCCCTTCCCGACCATGTCCATCAAGGACAACGTCGTCGCGGGCTTGAAGTTGCAGGGCGAGCGCAGCAAGAAGAAGCTCGACGAGGTGGCCGAGCGTTCGCTGCGCGGTGCCAACCTGTGGACCGAGGTCAAGGATCGCCTCGACAAGCCCGGTGGCGGCCTCTCAGGCGGTCAGCAGCAGCGTCTGTGCATCGCGCGTGCCATCGCGGTCTCGCCCGACGTTCTGCTCATGGACGAGCCGTGCTCCGCGCTCGACCCGATCTCGACTCTCGCGATCGAGGACCTGATCACCGAGCTGAAGAAGGACTTCACGATCGTCATCGTCACGCACAACATGCAGCAGGCTGCGCGTGTGAGTGACCAGACGGCATTCTTCAACCTCGAGGCAACCGGTAAGCCCGGTCAGCTCGTCGAGATCGACGACACCGAGAAGATCTTCTCGAACCCGACGCAGAAGGCCACCGAAGACTACATCTCCGGCCGCTTCGGATAGCCCCTGGGATTGCACACTGCACGATCATGTTTCACCCCCGTTTCCAACAGGAGACGGGGGTGAAACTTTTTGGTTGTGGTGATAGTTCCCACTCCGGGGCGCAGAGCTGAGCGTCGTTGGGCGCCCGAATAATTCGATGAGCAGCGCAAGTGCGCCGAGTGGGCGCTGAAGTAGCCGACGATGTGAATCTCGTGGATACTGACGACGCTTCGGGCAATGCTAATCTCGGCCCGACAGCACGCTGTCGATCGATGTCGTTTCACAACCGGAAGGGCTTGTCAGTGCACCTCACCCCTTCAGATACCGAAAAGCTCCTCCTGAGCGTTGCGGGCATGGTCGCCCGCGACCGCCGCGAGCGCGGGGTACTGCTGAACTACCCCGAAGCGATGGCCCTGATCTCGTGTTGGATTCTCGAGCGTGCGCGTGACGGAATGACGGTTGCGGAACTGATGAACGCCGGTCGGCAAGTGCTCACCCGCGACGACGTGATGGAAGGGGTACCCGAGATGATTGCAAACGTCCAGGTGGAGGCCACTTTCCCGGACGGTCGCAAGCTGGTCACCGTGACGGAGCCCATTCGATGATCCCCGGTGAGGTACGTGTGTCCACCGAACCGCTCGAGTTCGGCACTGACGCGGAAAAGATCACGATGGTCGTCGTCAACGACGGCGATCGCCCCATTCAGATCGGTTCACATCTCCACCTTCCAGCGGCCAACCCGGCGCTGACCTTCGATCGCGAAGCGGCAGACGGCTTCCGGCTCGACATCCCCTCGGGAACGTCGGTTCGGTTCGAACCCGGGGTAAGCAGGACGGTGACACTGATCGCGCTCGGCGGACTCAAAAGGGTTCCGGGCCTGCAGATCGTGCCGGACGAAGACCTACCGACGCATGCGCGTGAGCCCAAGACCGTGATGCCGTTCGGCACGCCCGGTGTCGAGGTCGAAGAACCTTTGCGAGCCTCTTCGGTGAACGTTCGTGTGAGTGATGTTCCAGTCGAGGCGGATTCACCGGACGATGCCGCGACGCCAGTTGAGAGGACAGCCGAATGAGCAGGATCGATCGACGCGGTTACGCCTCCTTGTACGGCCCGACCGCTGGCGACCAGATCCGTTTGGCCGACACAGATCTGTGGATCGAGATCGAGCACGACTACACCGCGACCGGCGACGAGATGGTCTTCGGCGGCGGCAAGAGCATCCGCGAGTCGATGGGCCAGGGCCTGACCACTCGCGATCAGGGCGCTCTCGACGTCGTCATCACCAACACGGTGATCCTCGATCACTGGGGAATCGTCCGGGCAGACGTCGGAATTCGCGACGGACGCATCGTTGCGATCGGCAAGTCCGGTAACCCCGACATCATGGATGGCGTGCACCCCAAGTTGCTCATCGGGCCGAGCACCGACGTGATCGCCGGCGAGGGGAAGATCCTCACCGCGGGTGCGATCGACACTCACGTGCACTTCCTCAGTGAAATCGAGATGATGGAAGCGCTCGCGACCGGTACGACGACGGTGGCGGGCGGCGGAACGGGCCCAACCGAGGGAAGCAAGGCAACCACCGTCACGCCCGGCGCCTGGTCGCTGACGATGATGCACCGGGCCCTCGACCACATCCCGCTCAACGTTCTTCTCCTCGGCAAGGGCAGCACCGTCAGCCATGAGGCCATGCGTCAGGAAGCTCTCGCCGGCGCAGGTGGATTCAAGGTCCACGAGGACTGGGGTTCCACTCCGGCCGCAATCGACGCAGCTCTGCGAGCAGCCGACGAGTTCGGGCTCCAGGTGGCGCTGCACGCCGACAGCCTCAACGAAACCGGCTACGTACAGCACACTTTGGACGCGATCGCCGGACGCGGGATCCACGTGTTCCATGCGGAAGGCGCCGGCGGCGGGCACGCTCCGGACATCATCGTGACGGCAGGTGAGCCGAACGTTCTTCCGGCATCGACCAATCCGACGTTGCCGCACACCGTCAACACGGTTGCCGAGCACCTCGACATGCTCATCGTGTGTCATGCGCTCAATCCCCGGGTTCCGGAGGATCTTGCCTTTGCCGAGTCCCGGATCCGGCCGACAACTATTGCAGCCGAAGACTTTCTGCACGACATCGGTGCCATCTCCATCACCTCGTCCGACGCCCAGGCGATGGGCCGTATCGGTGAGGTGACCCTGCGGACATGGCAGGTCGCCCACGTCATGAAGGCCCAGTACGGCAAGCTGGGCACCAGCATGCCGGCCGACAACGAGCGTGCGCGGCGTTACGTCGCCAAGTACACGATCTGCCCCGCGGTGGCTCACGGTATCGATCACGAGATCGGATCGGTCGAGGCCGGGAAGATGGCGGACCTGGTGCTGTGGGATCCCGCGTTCTTCGGTGTCCGTCCTTCTGCCGTGATCAAGGGTGGGGCGATAGTTGCTGCGCCGCTGGGTGATCCGAACGCTGCTATCCCGACCCCGCAGCCGGTGTTCGTTCGGCCGGCCATCGCGGCAACTCCGGGATCAGCCCCGCACCTGTCCACGACGTTCGTCTCGCCGATGGCGATCGAGGACGGTCTGGCCGGTCGTCTCGGTCTCACGCGCACCCTTACCGGTGTTCGTCCGACGCGGCACCTCACCAAGGCGGATATGCCGAACAACACGGCACTGCCGTCCATCGACGTCGATCCGGAGACGTTTGCCATCAAGGTCAACGGCGACCTGATCGCTCCCAACCCCGTTGACGTAGTGCCGATGGCTCAGCGCTACATGCTGTTCTGAAACCATGTCAATCGAGATGGCGTCTGCCGAGATAGCATCGATGCTCTTGGCAGACGGGCGTCTGCCTACCGGCGGTCACGCTCACTCGTCGGGGTTGGAACCGGCACTGGCGGGCGGACTCCTACAGAGTCAGGTCCCCGACTTCATTCGCGGTCGACTCGAAACAGTGGGACTTGTCGAGGCCGCTGCAGCGGTGGTCACGCGCCGCTGGGCCGTAAGTGCCGGTGGTGCAGGCGAACTCGAGGACATCTCGCGGGAACTGCTCGCTCGGACCCCCAGCGCACCGCTGCGTGAGGCGTCGATTCAGCTCGGGCGTGGACTGGCCAGGCTGGCGTCGCGATTGTGGCCGCAGCACCCCGCGGTGCAGATGCTCATGGCGCTGCCTGGGCATCCGATGCGTCCGCTCGCGTTGGGAGTCTTCACGGCGATCTCCGGGATGGACGACCTACAGGCAGCTAGATCTTGTTTGTACGACGACGCTCAAACAGTGGCGTCGGCGGCACTGAAGCTACTGCCGGTGGATCCGGCAGAACCGGTCGAATGGTTGCTCCGAGCAGCCCCGACCATCGAAACCGTCGCCGCGGCTGCCGTGGCAGTCGAAGGCGTCACAGATATACCCGCAACAACAGGACCGTTGGTCGAACAATGGTCACTCGAACACCACGCTCGATCCAGGAGGATTTTCCGTGCTTGACAACCTGAACAACACCACCACTGCTGCAAGAGGTTTGAGGCTCGGAGTTGCCGGCCCCGTCGGCACCGGAAAAAGTACCCTCATCGCCACCATCTGCCGCGAGCTCGCGTCGGAGTACGAGATCGCGGTGGTCACCAACGACATCTACACCGACGAGGACGCGCGACTGTTGCGCGCGGCCAACGTACTTCCGATCGAGCGCATCGTCGCAGTCGAGACCGGAGCGTGCCCGCACACGGCCATCCGTGACGACGTGACGCCGAACCTCATTGCGGTCGAAGACCTCGAGCGTCAGTTCCATCCCCTCGACATGGTGATCGTGGAAAGCGGCGGTGACAACCTGACCGCCACGTTCAGCCCGGCACTGGTCGACGCCCAGATCTTCTGCATCGACGTCGCGGGCGGCGGAGACGTCGCACGTAAGGGTGGTCCCGGAATCGAGCGGGCAGATCTGTTGGTGGTCAACAAGATCGACCTGGCCCCGTACGTCGACGTCGACGCGGTCCAGATGGTGGCCGATGCCACGGCCGCGCGAGACGGACTTCCCGTGCTCGCGCTCAGCCAGAAGGATCACGCGACGATCGACCAGCTCAGTGCGTGGCTTCGCCAGGTCATCGCAGCTCACCGCGCGGGTAGTCACACCCCGCAGGATCCGGGCCCGATGGCGCCGCACTTCCATGCCGATGAAGAAGACCACGGACACGGTCACGGGCACAGCCACTCTCACGCTCACTGATGCGCACCGGAGCTACGCGGGTCGTCGTCGAGAGAGTGGGTGACACCGCTGTTGCGCGAGAGCTGATCTCGGGCGACTTCCTGGCCCCGCGGTTCGTCGACGCTCGCGGGCTCACCGTGCGAATTGCCTTGGTAGGGCACAGTGCAACGCTGCTGGCCGGCGACGACCTGCGTATCGAATTCGTAGTCGCTCCGGGTACGTGCCTCGAGGTGATCGAGCCGTCGGGGACCGTCGCGTACAACGCGCGTGGCGGCCGGGCGTCGTGGTCGGCTTCGGCGAGCGTCGGCGCCGGTGCGGCGCTGATCTGGCGCGCGGCACCGTTTGTCGTCGCGGGCGGCGCGGATGTGACCAGGCGCGTGGATATTTCACTGGAATCCGATGCGGTTGCGCTGCTCGACGAGATGATCGTGTTCGGCCGGACCGGCGAAACCGGCGGTGCCCTTCGCTCGGATCAGCGCATTACCGTCGACGGTGACGCGCTGCTCGTGGAAACACTCGACCTGCGTAGCGTGCCGGGCCGTTCGCTGCCGGGAATTCTCGGTGGCCATCGCGTGCTCGGTACGACCATGCTGTTGGGGATCAAGACTTCCGACGACGTCGAAGGGCACGTGACGCCGCTGGCGGGAGCAGGGATGCTGGCGCGGGCCGTCGCCGATCACGCACACGAGGCGAGCGCAGCGTTGGATCCGATCTGGTCGCAGTGGCGTGGGCGGGTTTCGCAGAAGTACACCGACTGATTCGCCCGACCGTCACACTTCGGGAGGCTGCGTCGTCCAGTATGTGACCAGGCCGAAGAGAGCCGGGCGCACGGGTTTGACGGAGGCATCATGCGAATTGTTGTTCTGGGCGGAACCGGCCAGATGGGAAAGCTGGTCGTCGAGCAGGCGAAAATCGGGGGCCATGACGTCGTCGCCGCCGCTCGATCGACGGGAGTCGACATCTCCACGGGTGCGGGGTTGGACGAAGCATTTGTCGGTGCCGACGTTGTCATCGACGTGAGTGATCACGTCACCAACAGTGCCAAGAAGGCGATCGAGTTCTTCGAGACGGCAGCGAAGAACATCGCCGCAGCCGAAGCCAGAGCGGGCGTTAAGCATCACGTGCTGCTCTCGATCGTGAACTGCGACGATCCGCAGTTGAAGTCCTTCGGGTACTACCAGGGAAAGGCCGCGCAGGAACGCGCGGTGGAAGCGTCGGGCATTCCCTTCACGATCCTGCGATCCACTCAGTGGTTCGAGTTCGGCGAGAAGACCATCGCGCTCTTCGGACTGGGGCCGGTCGCGATGGTTCCCCGGATGCGCTCCCAACCGATAGCGGCGAAGACCGTCGCCGAGGCTCTGGTGACATGCGCTCAGAACGGTCCGACCGGGAGGGCTCCAGATCTCGCCGGGCCTGAGGTCCTCGAGATCCCGGCCATGACGCGTGAGATTTTGAAATACCGTGGCCGGCGCAAGTGGCTGATCCCGATCTCGATGCCGGGAGCGGGTAAGGCGATGAAGGGTGGGTCGCTGCTGCCCGGGCCGGGATCCACAACTGCAGGACCCACGTTGAAGACCTGGTTACACGAGAACTGAATAGGAAAGGCGGCCGCGCAAGTGCGCGGCCGCCTTTTACTCACGTGGACGGTTGGGTTCAGAGATCCGGGTACGAGGTGAGGTTGTCGACCTTCTCGGTGGTTTCCGGCTCTTCGGGCAGCTTGCCGGTCACCAGGAAGATGACGCGTCGGCCGACCTCGACGGCGTGGTCGGCGAACCGCTCGTAGAAGCGGCCGAGCAGCGTGACGTCGACTGCGGCGGCAACGCCGTGCTTCCACTCGCGGTCCATGAGGACGGTGAAGAGGTGGCGGTGGAGGTCGTCCATCGCTTCGTCTTCTTCGCGCAGGCGGGCAGCGCGCTCGGGGTCGCGGGTCTCGAGGACGACCTTGGCGGCCGCACCGATGGAGACAGCGATGCGTCCCATCTCGGCGAAGTAGCCGTTGACCTCTTCGGGAAGCACGTGGTTGGGATGTCGGCGGCGCGCGATCTTCGCGACGTGCAGGGCGAGTGCACCCATGCGGTCGATGTCGGCGACGATCTGGATTCCGCTGACCACCGAGCGCAGATCTCCGGCAACGGGAGCCTGCAAGGCGAGCAGCGCAAACGCGCGCTCCTCGCAAATGGTGCTGAGTTCGGTGATCTTGTCGTGTTCGCCGATTACTTGTTCTGCCAGGGACAGGTCTGCCTGGAGCAGGGACTGGGTGGCGCGCTCCATAGCGGCACCTGCCAGTCCTGCCATCTCGCCGAGCGTGTCTGCAAGCTCGGTCATCTGTTCGTTGTAAGCCACGCGCATGAGGTCAGAGCCTACGTGCCGTGAAAGACCAAGTCACAAGCACCAGGTGAACGCAAGGTGAATGAACGCGTGTCAGTCGCAGGTGGTGTCGCCGGCGTTGACGCTGGCGATGTCGGCGGGCAGAGCCGTCGAGGTGCTGGTGTCGACCGATGTCGGATTTGCCGCCAGGATGGTCCCCGGGTCCGCGGGGGCGACGACGGTGCCGGCGAAATTGCTTCCGACGACGACCTCGATCATGTCTCCCATGCTCGGAGCGAGAACGAGAACCGCACCGGGAATCGACGACGCGACAGTGACCGCTTCAGCCTCGTAACCTGCTGCGTAACGCACGACGGTGGTCGACGCTTGAGCATTCGCCAGGCCGGTGGCTGCGCTGAAGTTGCCGACCGTGGAGATCTGGAAACCGTAGGCAGCGAGGCTGTCGGCGATCGTCGCGGCCTGCCCGGCGATTCCCGACGCGTTGGAGACGTCGACCGAGATGTTGTAGGCACTCATCGCTTCGACGGAAGTGGCGGCGGGCGGCGTGCTGGATGTAGGAGCGGTTGTCGTGGAACTGGTCGACGACGGTGTGGTGTCCTCGCGCTCTTCACCCGGAAGCGGTTCGTCGTCGATGATCGCCTGGAAGAGGGACTTGATCTCGTCGGTGCGAGGAATCTCGTTGCCCCAGTCGTTGGTGCCGTCCGTGGGGACCGTCAAGAACGTGACCGCGCCCGCGTCGACGTTCTGCAGCGAACGGCCGAGGGTGACCAGCGACTTCGTGTCGATGTTCTCGACGAACGTGTCGCTGGTGAAGGCGTTGATGAATCCGTTGAGCTTGCTCGGATTCAGGAGGACCTGGTTGGACAGGGCCGAGCGGAGCAGCGCCGACAGGAACTTCTGCTGACGGGTGATGCGTCCGTAGTCGCCGTTACCCTCGGCTTCGACGTGGCGCGCACGCACATAGTTGAGGGCGGTACGGCCGTCGAGCATCTGTGTTCCGCCGGATGCGAGGACGGTTCCGAGGATGCCGTCCTCGATCGGTCCGGGGGAGCAGACGTTCACGCCGCCGACGGTGTCGACCATGCGCTCGAAACCGGCGAAGTCCATTCCGACGAAGTGCCCGATTTTCAGGCCGGACATCTTCTGGATGACCTTGACCAGGCACTTGGGACCACCGAGTGCATACGTCGCATTGAGCTTGTCGCCACTGGCTGCCGGGAAGGTTTCGCTGGTGTACTTGCCGGCGTCGTTGTCCCAGCCCTGGCAGATCGGACGTTCGACGTCGAGGTCACGCGGGAAGGAGACGGCGACGACGCGGCTTCGGTCGGCGGGAATGTTCACCAACATGACCGTGTCGGCGCGCGCGCCCTCGGCGTCTTCGACGGTTCCGGCGCCGATCTCACCGCTCGCACCGGCGCGGGTATCGGTGCCGATGATCAAGTACGTCTCGTCGCCGAGCTGGCCCCCGGCGTCGATGATGTCGTCGGACTCGGTGTCGAGTGCCGCAATCTGATCGAAACCGCCTTCGACTGACCGCAGATAACCCCAGACGACGCCGGTCAACGCGAGAGACATGACGGCCAGGAACGCTACTGCCGATCGGCCGATCACTTTTGCGCGATGGCGGCGGCGAATCTTGCTTTGCGCCAGACGGGTAGCGCCGGTGTCACCGACTACCCGCGGCACTGCGGAGGTGACGGGATGTTCTTCGGTGATCCAGTCCGCAGCGGCGGGCGGGACTGTCGGACGCGCGGGAATCGGCCGGGCCGGGGGCGGCGCGGACGCTGATGGAGGTGGAGTCCTGGGTGGCGCGGATTTGGTCGGCGCTGCCTTGGGCGGCGCAGCCGGGGCAGGTGGCGGCTTCTTGTCGCCTACCCGACGGACCAACTCGGCGACCGAAACAGAGTCGTCGGTCGGAGGCGAATCCCGGCGGCCGGTCCGTCCACTGCTGCGACGCTCCGGGGGACTGGGTGGTTGCGGTGCTGGTCGCTGGGGTGTGGCAGGACGCTGGGGAGCTGCCGGTTGGTCCGGGCGGGCGTTGCGGAACCGCTTGTCTGCGAGCGGACGTTCCCAGGGGGCGCGGCTCTCGGGCGGAGGTGGGCCCGAATCGTGATCATCACCCACCGATGCAACCTGTCCCGTCGTCGACTGTCAGTAACTCGTCATTCAGATGCCGGCGTCAACCGGTTGTCGACGAAGCTGGAGCCATATTACTGGTGAATCCTGAGTGCTTCACTCAGAAAGTGATGAGAGTAATCCGACGGCGTGTTCTCGCTAGCCACCGGAGTGCATCATGTCAGCCCCCACCGGCACAAGATCGTCCTCGGGATCGTCGAGCCAACCTTCCGGAAGTGCTACCTGACCGGGCGAGCCTTGGCGACCCCGCGGGCCTTCGGCGTCCTTGGGGAACGGGACGTCGTGATCGAGCTGTCCGAGCAGGTCGTCCAGTTCGGACAACGTGCTGACCAACGCCATCGAGACCCGCAGATCCGATCCGACCGGGAACCCACGCATGTACCAGGAGACGTGCTTGCGAAGTTCGCGCAAGCCCTTCATCTCACCGTGGTGTGCGGCGAGCAGCTGGGCGTGACGGGCGATGATCTTGGTGACTTCGCCGAGCGTCGGCGGCGTGGCGATCTGTTGTCCGTTGAGAGCTGCGCTGAGTTCCGCGAACAGCCATGGCCGTCCGAGGCAGCCACGTCCGACGACGACGCCGTCGCAGCCGGTCTCGTTCATCATCCGGGCAGCATCCGAAGCATCGAAGATGTCACCGTTGCCGAGGATCGGAACGTCGGTGACGTGTTCCTTGAGACGCGTGATCTCGTTCCAGTCAGCAGTGCCGGAGTAGCGCTGCGACGCGGTACGTGCGTGAAGTGCGACGGCAGCAGCGCCTTCAGCTGCGGCGATCCGGCCGGCGTCGAGGTGCGTGTGATGTTCGGGGTCGATGCCGACGCGCATCTTCACAGTGACCGGAATATCGGTGCCCTCGGTCGCGCGCACAGCAGCCGCGACGATCTGTCCGAACAGCCGACGCTTGTACGGCAGCGCGGAGCCACCGCCCTTGCGGGTCACCTTCGGGACGGGGCAGCCGAAGTTCATGTCGATGTGATCGGCCATGTTCTCGTCGACGATCATCTTCGCCGCGGCGTAGGTCGTATCCGGGTCGACTGTGTAGAGCTGCAGCGACCGGGGCGTTTCGGTCGGGCCGAACGTGGTCATGTGCATCGTGGCCGGCTGGCGCTCGACGAGCGCACGTGCGGTGACCATCTCGCAGACGTAGAGGCCGGACGTGCTGCCTGCACGTTCGAGTTCGAGTTCACGGCACAGCGTGCGGAAGGCGACGTTGGTGACGCCCGCCATGGGGGCGAGGACCACGGGGCTGTGCAGCTCGAGTGAACCGATACGTAGGGATGACATGTCTACCTCTGAACAAATACTTGTGACAATTGGAAGTGCCCGGTACCGAATCCGGTACCGGGCACAGAATAGCTGGTGAAACTAAGAAGCCTGCTGTTCGCGTTTGGCGGCTTCGCGTGCGAGCATGCGATCGCGCTGTTCCTCGAACTTCGTCGCGTTGGCGGCGAGGGTCTCGAGGAAGGCCGCCAACTCTTCGCGCGTGTTCTCGCCTTCAGCGCTGAAATCGTTGCGCTCGAAGATGTTCCACTTGCGCAAAACGGGCCAGACGACCTCGTCGAGGTGCTGGCGAAGGTCGTAGATGCCGTGCTTGGCCATGAGAGCGCCGTTACGACGGAAGTTCGGCATGCCGGCGCCCGGCATCTGGAAGTTCTGGACGATGTTCGCCACAGCCTTGAGAGCCTGATCGGGAGCAAGATCGAGCGCGGCGGCGCAGATGTTGCGGTAGAAGATCATGTGCAGGTTCTCATCAGCGGCGATGCGCTGAAGCATCTTGTCGGCAATCGGCTCGTCGCAGGCCTTGCCGGTGTTGCGGTGGCTGACGCGCGTCGCGAGTTCCTGGAAGGTCACGTAGGCGACCGAGTGCAGCAGGCCGGCGTCGCCCTCGTCGATGGGTGCGCTGTAACCGTTTGTCATGTGTTCCATGCGGAAGCGCTCGAGCTCGACGGGGTCGACTGCGCGCGTGACGACGAGGTAGTCACGCATCACGATGCCGTGACGGTTCTCCTCGGCGGTCCACCGGCCGACCCACGTTCCCCAGGCGCCGTCCTGCGAAAAGTTCTCGGCGATCTCGCGGTGGTACGAGGGCAGGTTGTCCTCGGTGAGCAGGTTGGTGATCATCGCGGCGCGAGCTACCTCGCCGAGCTGTGACTGCTCGAGGCTCCAGTCTTCGCCGCCCATGGCTGCGAAGTTACGACCCTCGTCCCACGGAACGTAGTCGTGTGGATGCCATTCCTTGGCCATGGAGATGTGGCGGTTGACGTTCTCCTCGGCAACCGGCTGCAGCTCTTGTAGCAGCTCCAGCTGCGTCAGAATCCTCGTCATTTCTTGCCTCCATGTTGAGTGAATGCGCGACTTCGCCCCAGCCTACGGCACCGTAGGTTTGAAAAGAATGGCATGAAAATTGCTCCCCTCGAGGGATGTTACCGATCCGTAGTTATCCGGGGGCACTTTCACGACCAAGTCGTTCTTTCGACGTAGTCGCGGAACGTCCGAGAGGGATCGGACAGCTCGCGGCTCTTCGACCAGATCAGCCCTATTTTTCGCTGTGCTCCTTCGATCGGTACGTAGACGACTCCTTCGGCCCAGATCGGTGGATCCTGCACCGGCATGACCGAGACACCGAAGGACGCGGAGACCAGTCCGCCGACCGTTGCCAGCTCGCTGCTCTCGAAGACGAAATTCGGAATGAATCCTGCGGCCGCGCACAGTTCATCGAGAATTCTTCGCATCCCGAAGTTCGGATGCATACCGATGAACGGTTCGTCGGCCGCGTCCGCAAGCTCGACCGAATGCAACTTCGCAAAGCGATGATCAGCCGGAACAGCCAATGCCAGTGACTGCTGGGCGATCTGCATCCATGCCACCTGCGGATCGCGCGGCTGCGGCGAGACGACGGCCAGGTCGGACGTGCCGGCGGCAATTCTGTCGACCAGGAACTGCGCACTGTCCTGATGCAGTTCGAATCGCACTCCGGGATGCTCGACGCGGTATCCGCGCAGCATGTGCGGCACCAACCAGGTGCCGAACGAGTGGAGGAAGTCGAGCCGGACCGTGCCGCTTTCGGGGCTCGCCAGCGACTGGATTTCGCTCTGCGCCGCGTCGAGTGAGTGAAGAGCGGTGCGAGCGTGTCGGTAGAGGATCTCGCCGTACCGGTTCAGTTCGAGCCGGCGTCCCTGACGGTCGAAGAGCGTCACTCCGATCTGTCGTTCGAGGCGTGCGAGTTTGCGCGAGAGTGTCGGCTGCGACAGGTGAGTCAGATCCGCGGTAGCGGTCACCTGTTGGGTTTCGGCGAGAACGACAAACCATTCGAGGTCTTCGGTCAGCATCACGAACCCAATCTATATACCTATGACGCATATAGAACTCCAAGTTTATGCATTTTCTTTTGTGGAAGCGCGGCGGGAGGATTCTTACCGGAGGTAAGCGATGCCTGGAGGTATGTGGTGACTGTCGAGAACGTGATCGAATCCGAAGTGGTGCCGCTTCGCCGCGGAACACCGGGGTATCGCACGGTGACCGTTGCGTTGTTCGCGGCCGGGCTGTCGACATTCATCTCGATGTACGCGGCACAGGCATTGCTGCCTGCGTTCGCCGAAGGCTTCGACGTCTCGCCCGCGGTGTCTGCACTTTCGGTCTCGGCGACGACGGGCATGTTGGCGTTGGCGATCATTCCGGCCAGTGCGCTCTCCGAGCGGTTCGGTCGCACACGGGTGATGATCGCGTCGGCGTCGGCATCCTGTGTGATCGGTTTGCTTCTGCCACTCAGTCCGACGATCGAGGTTCTGCTGATCGGACGCGCGGCGCAAGGCTTGGCTCTGGCGGGGGTCCCGGCGGTGGCGATGGCCTATCTGGCCGAGGAGGTCGATCGCAAGGACCTCGGTGCAGCGATGGGAAGGTACGTAGCCGGCACGACGATCGGTGGGCTGATCGGACGGCTGGTTCCGTCGGCCGTCGTCGATTTCAGTACGTGGCGCTGGGCATTGGTGACTGCGGCCTTGCTGTCAGCGTTGTTTGCGCTCAACATGATCCGGAAGCTCCCCGCGTCGAAGTTCTTTCGCCCGCAACCGGTGTCGGTGCGTGCGATCGCGTCGAATCTACGGCGCCACCTTGCGAACCCGTCGCTGCGCACGCTTTTCGCCTTGGGGTTCATCCTCATGGGCGGATTCGTCTCGATCTACAACTTCCTCGGGTTTCGGCTCACGGCAGCACCTTTCGGACTTTCCGAAGCACTTGTCGGCCTGGTCTTTCTTTTCTACCTCGCCGGAACTTTCACCTCAGCGGTAGCCGGCGGGGCCTCGGACCGGCTGGGTAGGCGCAGTGTTCTGCTCGGCTCGGTTGTTGTCATCGGTATCGGGCTGGCACTGACCGTTCCGGACAATCTGGCGTTGACTCTCGTGGGGATGCTGCTCTTCACCGGAGGATTCTTCGCGGCGCATTCGGTGGCCAGCGGTTGGGTGGGGCTGATCGCGACCGATCACCGGGCCGAGGCGTCGGCGTTGTATCTGTTTGCCTACTACGCGGGTTCGTCCGTGGCGGGCGCCCTCGCTGGTCTCGCATACGCGGGCGGCGGTTGGGGTGGGGTCAGTGCCTTTGTGGGCGCGCTGCTGTTGGTTGCGTTTGCATTGTCGCTGAAGATGTTTCGATCTTCGACGGTCGAATGACAGAGCACTGCGGCGACCCCGAACGGGATCGCCGCAGTGCGAATCTGTCGAGCGTCTTACTTCTTGCCGCCGCCGAGGAGGCCGCCGAGCAGGTCACCGAGGCCGCCGCCACTGGATCCACCCAGGATGCCGCCGAGTGCGCCGCCGATGCCGCCGCCGGAATTGCCGCCACCGCCGAGAATTCCGCCGAGGAGATCCCCGAGCCCGCCGCCACCGGAGGCCTGGGTCTGCGCGCCGGCGCCGCCACCGGTGAACTGCTTGGCGAGGTAGGCCAGGACGATGGGAGCGAGGATCGGCAGCAACTGCTTCACCAGATCGTTTCCACCGCCGCCACCGACACCGCCCAGTGCGCTGGCGACCTGATCGGTGTTGCCGCCGAAGATGTTCGAGACGATCTTCTGACCGTCAGCGGTGTCGACTTTGCTGATGTCGACGCCGTCGTCGAGAAGGCTGGTGTCGGCGTGCGACTGCAGCGCACTTTCGAGTGAGGCTGCGCCTGCGGGATCCTGAGCGTTGGCGCCGAGGCCACCGACGAGGGTCGGAAGTGCAGTCTTGACCGCCGATTCGGCAGTTGCCTGGTCCACGCCGAGTTGCTGCGCGATCTGGTCGATGGGGATCTGGGATAGAAGGTCGTCAAGCGATGCCATTGATGCCCTACCTCTTCTGGGGTACTACTCGTCAGTACCCGGCTGTTGCAGACACTAGTGAATGTCGGCGTCGACGGTAACCCTCCGGTTGCCGAGCGGTCAGGCTCGGGTCTTCTCGCGGGGGACCAGACACGCTAGGAGAGCGAGAATCAGTCCGCCGGCCGTCAAGATGAATCCTGTCTGATTTGTCAGGATCGTGGAGTAGTTTTCCCTGATGACATTGTCGAATTGATCGTTCACTCGGTAGTAGAACGTGCCCAGAGTTCCCAATCCCAAGATGATTCCGATCCACGCTGAAATACGAGAACCGAACAAAGCGGCGATCAGAATCAATACGGCTGCAGCGAGCAGAAGTATCGCCATCGAACGGTAGAAGGTCACGGACTGATCGCCGAGTTGCTCGATTGCCCACCCGGCCGGAAAACCGTCCCGCAGGTCCTCGAGGCGAATGTTGTTGGGTTTGACCCCGGCCAGTACGTACATGAACGAGCCGACGGCAACGGCGATTCCACAAATGAGCAGAACCAGATGAACTAACGTGCGCATGCCACTCTCCCTGTGTTCGGAGTTCGGTAACGCGGTCGTCGCCGAGCCTAGCTGTGTCGCGGGTGTCAAGCTCGGTATCGAGCGTGCAGAATCGTCTCCATGCCCGACAACATGCGTCGACTCGAAGAGATCTCGTTGTCCCTGCCGGAGGCTGAGCGCGTCGACATCGAAGCGTGGGACGGTCACCCGACCTTCCGGGTCCGCGGCAAGAACTTCGTGTTCTGCAACGTCGAAGCCACCTCCTTGACCGTCAAGTTGAGCAAGGAGGAAGCCGAAGCGGTGGTGGCCACCGAACCAGGTGCAAGCGCTGCCGGCTACGGTCTCGGTCGACACGGGTGGGTTGCGCTCGACATCGGCACCGACGTTTCCGAGGAGAAATGGTCGCAACTGGAGGAGTGGATCTACACCTCGTTCACCCTCGTTGCTCCGAAGCGGCTTGCCCGGATCGTTCTCGATGCGGATGAGGAACGCCCGTAACGGATAGATTCGTCAGTACAGACGCCGACTAGACGAGGATTTGTCATGACGACACCGGAAACTTCACCGGCCACCGCAAAACCGGGCATGCCGCCGTGGGCGAAGAAGGCCATCGGGATCGCAGTGATGGCGGTGGTCCTGGTCATCGCTTACTTCATCCTTGCCGCCTTCCTTCCGCGTTGGTGGGCGCAGCGAATTGCGTCGTTGGCGAACGGCAGCTTCAGCGCCGGAATCGCGTGGGGACTGCTGTTCGGTCTCGTCTGCACCCTGGTCCCGCTCATCTTCTTCCGAGCGGTCTGGCAGGTGCGCAAGCGCAAGCATGCTCGAATCATCCAGATCACGGCTCTCGCGTTGGGTGTGATCTTCGCGCTGCCGAATCTTCTCTCTCTGACAGTTGTTCTCGGCAACAACAATGCAGCGCATGCGGGCGAGCGGATCCTCGACGTCGACGGCCCCGGTTTCCGCGGAGCCTCCGTTGTCGGTGCAGTCCTGGGCGTTGCGTTGTTCCTGGGTCTTGTTGCGCTCGGCTATATGTACAAAAAGCGTGGCAAGGATCTCGACAAGATGCGCGGTGAGCTCAAGCAACACGAGCCGCAGAGTAAGGGCGAGGCTCCAGCCCCGGAAATCTGAGTCAGCTCTTCGACCGAGTACTCAGGCCGACACCGACTCCGACGGTTCCCGCCGCCACCAGTCCGGCGAGCGGGACCGCCCAGTGTCCGGCAAATGTGCAGGCGAGAACCAGGATTGCGCTCACCGGTAGAACAGCCTGCTCGATCCTGTCACGCTTGAAGTGTCGTGAGTGCATGAGCCACACGAAGATCAGGAACATCGCGGCGGGGATCGTGACCGCGGCAGATGCTGCGAACGTCGAAATGTGCGCCTCGCCAACTGCTTCCTCGACGGCTACTTCGATGCCGGCGCCGATGGCCGCAGCGGATCCGAATACGAAGTAGTGCCCGTATCCCCACAACAGGACGGCGCGATTGCCCTGGTCTGCGAGGTACTCGTGGATCGGGACGGCGAAGTAGATCCACAACGCGGAGAACACGATCAGAACTCCGCCGACAGCAATCGGAATCAATAGGTCGGCGGCGTCGAAATCACGAATGCCGGATTGGACCGCGATGGTGGCGGCAGCAATGGTTTCGCCGAGCATGATGATGGTGAAGAGGCCGTAGCGTTCGGCGATGTGTTGCGGGTGCCACGGCGTCTGGTGGTTGCGCTCGGCGATTGCCGGCACGGCGAGTTCGGCGATCATGAGAACGAAGAAGCCCGGAATCCACGCCGACGCCGGCATCAGGAGCAGCACGATCCAGCCGGCCTGGACGATCACGAGCCCGGCGGCATATTGCAAAGCAGTGGTTCGCGCTGCACCGGATTCACCGCTGGCGGCTCGAAGCCATTGGCAGGTGAGCGCAATTCGCATGATGAGGTAGCCGACGATGGCCGTCGTACGGTCGGTTCCGTCGAACGCATCGGGGATTCCGGCGGCGAAGACGAGCACGCCACAAATCTGTACGAAGGTCGCGATCCGGTAGGGGACGTCGTCCGTGTCGTAGGCAGACGCGAACCAGGTGAAGTTCACCCACGCCCACCAAAGCGCGAAGAAGACGAACATATAACCGGCGATGCCGTCGACGTAGTGGCCCTCGGCAACAGCATGCACCAGTTGAACTCCGGCCTGTGCGGCCGCAACCACGAAACACAGGTCGAAGAACAGTTCGAGTGGCGTCGATGCGCGATGGTTCTCGTCGCGGCTGCGTGCGCGCATCCGGATGATCGGCATAACGGCCCGGCCGTGGCCCGCGCCTGTACTGGTGTGTTCTGTCATCGTCCCCACCTTGCTCCGACGTCTAGTGCAGGAGCGCAGTCTAGGGCGAATTCCGTCGGGTCGACGAATGAGACATTTCGCCCCTCACCACACGAGAACGGGTTTGATGACGCGCCCCGACGCTTGATCTTCGACGGCTTTGTTGATGTCGGCGAATGCGTAGCGCGTCACCAAGCGGTCGATCGGAAACCGGCCACCAGTGAAGAGTTCGACGAGTTCGGGGATGAACGTCGAGACTTCCGACTCTCCTTCGATGCATCCTCGAATTGTCTTTCCGCTCAGCATGATGTCGGCCATGTTCACCTCGACCGTGGATGCTCCGAGTCCGACTACCGCCAGTGTTCCCCGTGCTCGAAGTGATGTGACGGCTTGATTGATCACGGAGCCGATTCCGGTGGTGTCGAGGGAATGCGTCGAACCTCCGTCGGTGGCGGCGCGGACCGCGTCGAGCGCATCTTCATTCGAGGGATCGACAGTGACGGCGCCGAATTCCTCGGCGAGTTCGCGCCGCTGCGCAACGGGGTCCACGGCGACCAGGGTGGAAACGCCGGCAGCCCTCGCCGCCAGCAGCGCTGCGAGTCCGACGCTGCCTGCCCCGAAAACGACAAACGTCGAGTCGGGCTCGGGGCGAAGTAGATTCAGCACGGCACCCGCGCCGGTTTGAAACCCGCAGCCGAGCGGAGCCGCGACGGTCAGGTCCACCGCAGGATCGACGACGACGGTGTTGTCGGCAGAGGCGATGACGTATTCCGCGAAGCTGGACTGGCCGAAGAATGCGGACCGTATCGGAGTTCCGTTTCGCCGGACCGGCGTCGAGCCGTCGGTGCGTGCGCCAGAGCTGTTGAGCCCGTGTGAGCTTTCGCAGTACGCCCGATGGCCGCTGAGACATTGCCTGCATACACCGCAACTGCGGTAGCTCAGCAATACGTGATCACCAGCCGCGATGTTGTCGATCGACGAGCCAACGGCTTGCACGACGCCGGCGCCTTCGTGTCCGAACACGCAGGGCCCGAGCTTTTCCGGTAGCACCGTCTTCGTGAACAGATCCGTGTGGCACAGGCCTGTCGCGACGATGCGAACCAGGATCTCGTCTGCGCGGGGTTCGTCGATCTCGACGGTGTCGAGGGTGAAGGGGGAGTGCGGGCCGTGTGAGAGCGCCGCTGTCATCTGCATGGCGGACGTCGAATTCTGTTCGGCGCGAATCACGCTCGCTCGAGCAGGAAGTAGTAGTGCTGTCCGCCGTCGAGAACCAACGCCGATTTTCCGTTCATGATGCCCATGAGCGTCGAATCGTCGACTTTCTTGAAGTGGTCGAAGATCGGCGCGCCGTCGTAGACCATCGTCGCCGTGACTTCGCCACGAAACTCGATGTTCCACAGGCTTGCCTCGCCATTGCCGCTCTTGACGTCGGAGTAGAGGTTGCCGTCTTCGTCTCGGCAGATCAACGGCTTTGCATCCTCGACGGAATTGAAAGTCTTGCCGTACCAGCGGCTCGCGAACAGTTTTTCGTGCAGACGATGACCGGTGGCGAAGTCGTCGCCCTTCCATTCGCCGAGGATTTCTTCGGCGGCGACGGTTTCCAGCGCGGCCCACACTTCGTCGAGTTCTGCTGGTGAAACACCACTTTCCGATCCACGGAGCCGGGTGAATGCGGTTCGAGCGTCATCGAGATTCATGTCTCTCCTTGCGTCGGCGGGTGAGTTGGCCGAAGTTCGCGAACCAAATTGTTCGTCAACTCTGCACGCTACGCCGAACCGGATGGTTCGGCAACGGTCGATTCGTTCTAGGCTGTGAACATGCGCTCAGCAGGGGAAGCCACGAGAGACCGCATTCTGGCGGCCGCAAAGGACGAATTTGCGACGTACGGCCTGGCCGGCGCGCGGATCAATCGGATCGCCGCGCAAGCGCGTGCCAGCAAGGACCGTCTCTACGCGTACTTCGCGAGCAAGGAAGAGTTGTTTTCTGCCGTCACTGAGCAATGGACGTCCGAAACCACAGCGGAGACAGCGCTACGAGGTGATGATCTGCCGGGGTATGCAGGTCGACTCTTCGACAACTACGTAGCGCATCCCGAGAACGCTCGATTGCAGCAATGGGCGGATCTCGAAGCACCGGACGTCATGAGCGAGGACGACATACGAAGCAAGACGTTCCGGCCGAAGGTAGCCGAGATTCGCAAAGGTCAACTCGAGGGACACATCGACCCCGAGTGGAATCCCGCGGAGTTGATTCTGTTGATCACCGACATCGCCCGGATGTTCGCGCTCAAGTCGTCCCGTCCCGTCGCTCAGCGTCGCGAGGCTGCGGTCGGGGCGGTTCAGCGGTTGATCGCGACGTGACGAACCGGATGTGCAACGTGATCAATGGCCAACGCCGCGTTCCCTTGTGCTCTCGCACGAGGGGACGCGGCGTCGAATTCCAGTTCGGAGCGGGTCAGAGCTTGACCGACGGCTGACCACTCCTGATACGACTTACCTCGGATCGAGCGAATTCGACTCGGCCGGTGTTGGTTCCGTGGGAGTCTGCCAGAGCGTCGGCGAGGTCTGCCGCGGCTTCGAGGACGTATTCGGCGCGTTTACGGGCCGCGTGTCCGCCTGCAGATTTGCGGAAAGCCCTGCGTGCCTTGTGGTCGCCGCACAGAGCGACGAATTCTTCGTCCGTGATGACACCACGGCCGACTTCCGGTGTCAGGATGTCGCTCAGGAACTGGCGTTCACGTGGAACCGTCATTCGAAACACGCGGACCACGAGGGTCAATGCGGCGGCGACCATGACAAAGAAGAGCGGAAAGAGGAGTGCATTCTTGCCTTGTGTCAAGGCACCGGCGGAATCCCACAGGCCGTGGAGCAGCATCGCGGTCGCCATCAGCGCGAGTCCGCGCCCCACACGACGCGGTTCCGCCGGCCGTCCCAGTAGATAGACGAGTCCGGCACCGAAGATCGCACTGTACAGAGTGTGTGCGGCCACTCCGAATACCATGCGGAGGATGATCGTCGGCATCGCAGCGCCGACCGGATCGGCTCCGAACTGCGACGCGGCCGAGTTCAAGGCGTACAGAACGTCTTCGAAGATCTGGAAGCCGAGTCCGATGAAGGCGCCGAGGATGAATCCGTCGAATGCGGTGCGCACCAATCGAGATGCCAGTGCGATGAGCAGGAGCAACCCGATGCCCTTGGCGATTTCTTCGGTGAACGGAGCTGTCAGGCCGGGGCCCCAGTCCGATGCCCACGCCTGTCCGAATGTCTTGGCGTACAAGGACAAGATGGCGTCGTTGGCGTTTGCGGCCATCACCCATGTAGCGGCGAAGCTGCCCCACAGGAACGCAACGACGATCAGTTTGACCGGTTGGCGCGCGTACCTGTCGATGTGCTGCGTGAACCACCAGAAGATGGCGCCGTACACACCGAACAGCACCAGCGAAAGCGCGATGGCTTCTCCGTAAGCGCCGGCGGACGACGACAGCAGCGAGAAGAATTTGAAGGCGCCGCTCACCACCAAAGCGAGGTAAACCCAGAAAGCGGCGTTGCGCGGCTGGTAGAACGTGAACGACCTACCCCAACCGGAGTTCTCGATCGCACCGGCGCGGGTGAGGAGATCGTTTGCGGGTTGTGTTGTGGGAGTGCTCATCAGGAACCCTCTCCGGCTCGGTGGCTGATGCTCACGATCATGTGAGCAATGTCGTCCGTGATGGTCGGAGCCACATCGCTCGGCCCGGTGGAGACAACTTCGATGCCTTTTCCGTCGACGACAAATGCTGCGATCACGCCGTCGGCAGTCGAGTTCGAGTAGCTGGTGATGACACCACGAATGCCGCTCGCCGTGGTGATCGAGGAAGAGTCGCCGCTGACGCGCAAAGACTCTGCTGTTGCCAGGGCGTCCGAGGTCTTCTTGATCTGTTCGAGTAGAGCGTTCGCGTCACCGGCGAAGGGTGCCGTGTAGACGGTGAACAGTGCACCGCTGTTCACCAGAGTTGCGCGCTGCGGGAACGAACCGGAGACGGGAGCATCAGTTTCGCGGACCCCGTCTGTGATTCCCCAGCCGACGGCGGGAACGAAGGTGATGCCGTCTTTGAGTTCCATGACATCCCCGGCCACGACTTCGTCGTCGTAGGCGACAGAGTTGTTGACGGCCGGGATGAGGATGCTCATGACTATCGCAACGGCCAGCACTATCGCTGCCGGGATGATGGTCGCTCGGTCCAGGCCGAACCATCTACGGTCGACGGGAACCCAGCGATCCTCGGGTTCGAATGGCGTCCGCGGCGGGTCGTCCCGCACTGTGGTTTCCGTTTCGGTCATGTTTGCCCGGGCTTTCGTGAGTGCTTGGTAAGGCGTTCGCGGGCCGCAGTATCCGATTTGTACTGCACGCCGTTTGTGCTGGGTCGACAGCGAATCTGAGGAGTGCGCCTCAGGGGGTAAAAGTACCAAACAGAACGATTCAGGCAGGACGTGAACCTGGACATCGCTTTGGGGGATTTTCGAAAGGCGCCGGCCCCGGCGTCTGCACGATGTTTACGTGATTCTCAGTATTGGTGCGTAGCTTGGTCGTTGGCTCGTTGACGCCCTCGGGATGTTGACGTGCCGCCCAAACTTTTGTTGTCGACTGTTCAGATACTGGTGAGCTAAAGGATCGCGGCCGGCCACCCGTACTGAATATCGTCGACACTCAGCGTGTTCCTTCGGCGCGCGCACCTGTTCAGTATCTGGAGTGGAACCGTGTCTCAGTGGCCGTGCCAATGAAGATCTCGAAGAAGGTAGCCCTGGTGCTGGTGGCTGCATTCGCGTTGGCGTTGGGTTCGGCGGAAGTCGGAACCGCCCGCGCAGACACGTCTGTCCGGGTGAGTGTGGCCGGTCATGTTGTGAGCGCCGGACACTTCGAGCAAGTGCGGCGCCCCAACCGATGTGTGAAGGCTGGGCCGGGGAAGTCGAAACCGAGCGAGCAGAAGTCCACGAATCGCAGTGGGCGTCGAGGTAGCGGGGGATGCTTCTGACGGTGGTTGCGAAGTTCCGCAATCAGCCGTCCTGAATCTGTAACACGTTCTAATCTTGCGTGATGGACGTGACCTATGAGGGGACCAAACGCGAAGTCGCTACCGACAAGGGGACTTTGCGCTTTCACGAGGCGGGCGATGGTCCGCCGTTGATCCTGTTGCACGGCTCAGGGATCGGTGTGAGTGGTTGGCGGAACTATCGGGGGAACCTCGAGGTATTCGCGAAGCATTTCCACTGCTACATCCTCGAGTTCCCGGGTTTCGGCGTGAGCGATCCCGTCGACGGCCATCCGGTGATCACGGCAGCGTCGTCGGTGATCCGATTCATGGACGCGCTGGGAATCGAATCGGCTGCGATGATCGGCAATTCGATGGGTGGGGTAGTCGGCGTCAACGTCGCGATGAGGTTCCCGGAGCGTGTCTGCAGGCTGGTCACCATCGGTGGCGTCGGCCCGAACATCTTCAGTCAGAATCCAAGTGAAGGTACCCGTCTCCTGCAGGACTTCGCCGACGCTCCCAGCCGTGAGAAGTTGGTTCGATGGCTCGAATGCATGGTGTACGACAAGACCGTCGTCACCGAGGCGCGGATCGAGGAACGATGGGAAACGGCCAACGATCCGGCCTCGCACCAGGCATTGACCGCGATGTACGGATCCAAAGCCTTTGCCGCTCAGCAGCAGATGATGTCCAACTCGGATGTGCCGCCGTACTGGTCGATGATGCACAAGGTGCAATGCCCGACCTTGCTGACATGGGGGCTCGACGACAGGCAGTGTCCACCGGACATGCCGATGATTCCGATGCGACTGATTCCGAACGCCGAACTGCATGTATTCCCGAACTGCGGGCACTGGGTGATGATCGAAGCCAAGGAGGCATTCGAGCGCGTGACCCTCGAGTTCCTGCTTCGATGACCTGCTGATGCATTGATGTGGCACGAATTGATGTGGCATGAACGCACAAGACCCGGCGCCTCCGAATGAGGCGCCGGGTCTGTGTTTGTGCCCCCAGTAGGACTCGAACCTACGACCTGCGGATTAAAAGTCCGTAGCTCTACCAACTGAGCTATAGGGGCGCGGCGCAGAGTCTAACGGGACCGCAGAGTCCGTGAAAACACCACCCCCACCAGAAGGGCGATTCCGATGACGGCGATGGTCCCGCCCGTGCGATGCAGACCCGGGTCGTCGATGGTTCCGCGCATGGTCAGCTCGATGACGACGGCCGCAAGGTTGGCGCCGATGTACTGGATTGTTCGGTACAGGCCGATCGCGGTCCCGACGTCGGCGGAGGTGGTCACCGAGTTGATCAGGTTCTGGTTTCCCATGTTGTTGAAGCCGTTGGGGATGCCCAGGATCGCCGCTATCAGCAGGAGTGCCACAAGGGGAGTCGAACTGGATTCGACAAAGGCGATCAGAATCCCGCCGACAGCCAACGCGGCGGTGCCGATCAGGAGGGTGATTCGTGCGCCGAATTTCCCGTACACCCTGGACGCGGACATGGTCGCGAAGATCCCGACCGCAGCGACGGGCAGCATGAAGAGCCCGGCGCTGATCGGTGACATTCCGCGGGCTACCTGTAGCCACTGGGGGAGTCCGAAGAAGATGCAGTAGAACGCTGTGTAAGTCAGCAGGGTCCGGCCGAGAGTCATGCTCAGTGCGCGGTTTCGGGCGACGGCACGGACGTCGATGAACGCCGAGGCGGTTCGACGTTCCCACCAGACGAACAGGAACGCGAAGAGTGCGGTCGACGGGACGAGATACCACTTCGCGTGCTCGGCGAGAGACAGGAGAAAAAGCATCGTCGACGTCGTCAGGGCCAGGAACAGCGTGATACCGAGTGGGTCGAGAGACTTGAACAACGCAGCGGCGCCGGCCCGGTCGGGCAGGGCGGAGGCGCTCGGAGCGGCGAAGAAGACCCATATGGCAGTGACGACGACAAGCGGGAGGTTCACCCACATGATCGACTGCCAACCGAGTGTGCCGACCAGCAACCCGCCGAGAGTAGGCCCCAGCGCGACGACCGATTGAGCGCAAATGGTGAGTGTTGCTATAGCTGAACGGGTTTGAGCCCGGTGACGGTCAGCGTATTCGCGGATGACGGTCATCGCATTCGGATACTGTGTCGCCGTGCCGATTCCGAGCAGAATTCGCGCCGCGATAAGCCAACCCAGCGACGGGGCGAGCGAGCCGAGGATCGATCCGGCAGCGATCAGACCCAATCCCGCCAGATAGACGCGTTTGGCGCCGAGGATCGATCCGAGTCGCCCCGCCGCCGGTGCCGTGACTGCAGTCGCGATGTAGAGAGCCGAGATGACCCACGCTGTGCCCGAACTGGAACCGAAGTATGTGGCGATCGGGACGATTGCCACCGCAATCATCGACGAGTTCAGTGCCTGAAGAACGGTTCCCGAACCGAGAGCAAGACTCAGTTTCAGGGGAACGGAGGCTTGGGGTGTCGACGTTTCGACGACGGCGGTCACGGGTTCATCAGTGACTCCTCTGATATCGATGTCGATGCTGGGGACGCGCCCTGGCCTAGTCTGCGCAGGATTCGGCCGGCGATCAGAAGCAAGTCACGCTCGGCTTCGGTGCACTCGGCGTCGATGACCTCGGCCAGCCACTGCGTGCGTTTCGTTCGGTCTTCGTGAAGGGTCGACGTGCCTAGTTCGGTCATCGTGACCAAGGCCGCGCGGCCGTCCGATGGATCCGCCCTTCGCGTCACCATGCCCTGTTCCTCGAGCGCGGCCACGGTCTTTGCGATGGATTGCGGTGTGACGCGCTCGAATTTCGCCAACTCTTTTGCGGTCAACGGACCTTGTCGGTCGAGGTGGCCGAGAGCTTGGATCTGGCTCGGCGTGAGTTTGTGGTCGTGGCGTTTGGTGCGGAGACGCCGGACGAAGGCACCCAGATCGTCCCAAAGTACGTCGATCTCGTCCCGAGTCTTGCTGCGACCTTCGCCATCGTTCATTTAGACAGTCTAACTGTGTTATTTCGATGCTGCCAGCACGGTTTCGACAAAAACTGGGGAATAAACAATCGCATTAGTTGTTTAAAACCTTGGGTTTGCCGTTCATCCGTCGGCGAAGCAGTTCCGTCTGCGAGGTCGGATTATCGGAATCTCGGACACGAAAAAGCTCGGATGCGCACCCCCCTGCAGCGCACCCGAGCGGCCGAAACCATACCACTTGGTGTCTTTTGGGCATAAAGTCGGTTGTTGTCCCCCGAACAGCCGATTGCCTCTAGTACTTTTGGCGGGTATCGCTCTAGTCCTTACGTAGGGTGTGTTGGAGGGGATATTGTGAGGTTTCGGGGGATGACAGGCGCCGATCACGGCGATTCTGCGTACCAACTCTGCGAGAGGCACAACACCGTAAATGGCACGTCAACAAGAGCGTGCGCGGCGTACCCGCGCCGCCCTGGTCGAAGCGGCTGCAGTCGAATTCGCCAAGCGCGGCTATGCAGCTGCGTCGGTGAACACGATCCTCGAGGGCTCCCGCGCCACCAAAGGCGCCATGTATTTCCATTTCCAGTCCAAGGAAGAGTTGGCGCGAGCGGTTCTGACCTCGGCTATCGAAACCTTCACTGGAATCACTGATCGTTGGGCCAAGAGAACAGACCTCGATCCATTCGTCGCTTTGCACGGGCTTGTGCTCGACATTGCCGAGGTCTTCCGTACCGAGGTAATCGTGCAGGCGGAATTCCGGCTGATCATCGAGCCGGAGTTCTACAAGGATGTGCAATCGGGTGGCGGGCAGGTCTGGGGAAAGACCGCCTACGAGTTGGCATTGCGCGCCAAGGACGACGGTTTGCTCCGCGAAGACGTGGACCCGGAGAAATTCACGCGCGTACTGGCAGCGAGCCTTGCCGGCCAGCGGTACATGGCGGACCTGATTGCCTCGAGTGGTGATCTGGGTGTGTGGTTCGAGGAGTCCCTCGAAGTGGTGCTCGAAGCCATGGCCACGCCGGAGTGGTTGGAGAAGTTTCATCGCGACGGCTGGCCACAAGTGGAGTTCCCCGACGCGGAATAGTCCATTTTTCGCCCATGACCAGGCGATTTGTGATTTCCGAACGCTGTGCCATAAGCTATCCAAGCTCCCAACGGAACGCCGTTGGGGTACTAGTTCGGAGAGATCCGGCGGGCCCCCTTCGTCTAGCGGCCTAGGACGCCGCCCTTTCAAGGCGGTAGCGCGGGTTCGAATCCCGTAGGGGGTACGTTTTGCGAAAGCGAAACGATGCAGTATGGTTTGACCCGCACGACACGCTTTGAGATGCACAAATGCCAGGCCAGGACAGTGGTTTGGGAGCGGCTCGAAGATGTAGTACGGTTTCACAGCAAGGAAAAAGCAAGGCCCTGTGGCGCAGTTGGTTAGCGCGCCGCCCTGTCACGGCGGAGGTCGCGGGTTCGAGTCCCGTCAGGGTCGCAAAGCTTTGTTCTCAATCAATTGGTTGAGAACAAAGCAATGCGATAGGCATTCGGTTCGGGTGCCGTCCGGCCAGGTAGCTCAGTTGGTACGAGCGTCCGCCTGAAAAGCGGAAGGTCGCCGGTTCGATCCCGGCCCTGGCCACCATAATTCTTATCGACAAGCTCCAATCTCATGTTCTTCGAACATAAGGTTGGAGCTTTTTCGTGCTCGGATGTCAGTCGCCGTCAACCACTCGGCCTGATCATCTCAGTTGTGCGCATCCTTTGTCTCCGTGAATGTTTCCGGTCACCGGGAACGTGCTGGGCGTCACTCCACGGAGGACATCACTATTAGCCGATTGCGGCCGATCCGTGGCTGCGTCTACTGGAAGTGAGGTGGAATCTCCGTGTCGCACTCGAGATCTTGGCGCATCGGGAAAGTCAGCCGGGTCGCCGTCGCATTGCTCGGTACCGGGGTTCTGTTGGTGGGCTGCGCGAGCAACGGTGACGACAGCGGAACCGATACGACGAATACGTCGGGGGACGTCGTGACCGGCATGGTCAACGAGCAACCGGACCCAGGCGACGCGGTCGCCGGCGGGACCATGACGTACGGCGTGCAGGTTCTCGTTCCCTCACTTGACCCGACCAAGACGGCAGCGCGCGGCGGTTCCGGCGGTGAGGCCTTTGCTGCGGTGTACGACGTCCTGATGAGTTACGACACTGCGAGCGGCGAGTTCGAGCCCAAGTTGGCTGAATCGCTCGATACCAGCGATGACGGAAGCACGTGGACGTTGAAACTTCGCGACGGTGTGAAGTTCAGCGACGGTTCCGCGCTCGACGCCAACGCCGTGATTGCAAGCATCGATCGGTACAACGCGGGCAAGGGCAATGGCGCCGAGTTGTGGCTGGCTTCGGTGGAATCGGCGCAGGCAAGCGGTCCCACGACGGTCGACTTCAAGCTGAAGACGCCGTGGATGCGCTTTCCGTCGATGCTCGCTCTCGGGCACGGGATGATCGTCGCCCCGAGTTCGCAGCAAGGCGACAAGTTCACCGCCGTGGGTGCCGGACCCTTCACCGAAGATCTCTTCACGCCGAGCGTCGAGCGAATCTTCAAGGCCAACCCGTCCTACTACGGCGGTGCTCCCAAGCTGGACAAACTGCGGATGGTTGCACTCAACGGTCCGCAGGCCAATCTCGAATCATTGAACAGCGGTCAGCTCGATGTTGCCTACATTCGCGGCCTTACTTCGGCGATCAATTCCGCCAAGTCCGCTGGTTACCCCGGCTACATCGACGTGCTCAACGCCGGTAGTGCCGAGATTGTCAACAATCGTGAAGGCCGACCGGGCTCGGATGTTCGCGTTCGCCAGGCTATCGGCTACGCGCTGGACACCACGTTGATCGATCAGCGCGTGGAAAACGGTGAGGGACTGCCTGGCTCGGAGTTGTTCGGTCCGACGTCGCAATGGCACGTAGACACACCGGGTATTGCCTACGACCCCGAAAAGGCCAAGGAGCTTCTGAATCAGGCGAAGGCAGACGGATACGACGGCACTCTCGACTACGTCGTGCTCAGTGAGCCCAAGGACCACGCGATCGGCCTCGCCGTGCAGTCACTGTTGCAGGCCGTCGGGTTCGAGGTGAACTTGATCTTGGCCAACAACGCCGGCGACATCGTGCAGAACGTCTACGTCAAGCACGATTTCGACCTCGCGCACGCGGGCATCGGAATGTACGAGTCGATACTCGATCTCGGATTGTTCTCCACGACCAACAGCACCTCGATGGCGAATACTGCTGGATATGCGAACCCGGCGATGGATCAGCTGATCGCAGATCTACAACAAGCCAAGGATAATTCGTCGACCCTGGCGATCATCGGCAAGATTCAGACGCTGTGGAACGAGACGGTTCCGTCGGCGCCGATCGGCGGGCTCACGTCGTTCTGGGCTTGGCAGAAGAACGTGCACGGTGTGGTTCCGACTGCAACCGGCATCATGCTGTTCGATCAGGCATGGATGGGCGCGAAGTAGCGTTCCAGCGCACACCGAGAGCCCCGTCCGACGCGAGTCGGGCGGGGCTCTTTCGTGTCTACGTCGGCTAGCGTTGCGCAACCCTTTCGATCAGGATGATTGTATTGAAATATGTTGTAGGTCAATATGATTCGTCAAGCGCGATTTGACTTGTTCAGCGTCGCCCGCATAGATTGCATCCACCATCCAGAGTGGCTGAGAGACCTGGCTCGATGATGCCGCAGCAACCCGCTACCTAACCGCAGTGTGGGTGCTACCGCCAGGACCGATGGAGGACACATGACTGTATTTGCCGTGGGTATCGAACTGGACGGCGAGGGCACTCACCCCGCTGCCTGGCGCCGAAGCTCACATCGCCCGGATCAGTTGCTCACGGGTAAGGCTGTGCGCGATCGCGTCGCGGCTGCCGAGAATGCGGGCTTCACCTTCGCGACGTTCGACGATTCCATCCTCCCTCCGAGTGGTGACGTTGTCGGCCGCATCGATGCCGTCTCCAGGGCGTCATACGTGGCGGCGACGACCAGCACGATCGGACTGGTCCCCGTCGTCGGGACCACGTACGCCGAACCGTTCCACACCTCTTCGCAATTGGCGACATTGGACTACTCCTCGCGTGGGCGTGGCGGCTGGCTTGCTGTTCCGGTCGAAGACGATGCCGCGGCGAGGGCGTGGGGGAGGGCTCCGGTAACGACGGAGTCGGCGCGTCAGCAGGAGCAGCGGGATTCGGTTACCGTCGTGACAGATCTCTGGGATTCGTGGGAGGACGACGCCGTCGTCCGTGACTATCTCAGTGGGCGTTTCCTCGAGCGTGATCGTCTGCATTACGTCAATTTCGAGGGCGACACCTTCTCGGTGAAGGGGCCGTCAATCGTTCCGCGGCCGCCGCAAGGCCAGTTGGTGGTGTTCGGCCGCTACGGCGCCATCGAACCACACCAGGCCGATGTTGTTCTCGTTTCCGGTGATTCGGTGGAGGCCATTGCACAGTCGGCTGCCAAGGCGCGCGATGAGGGCGCGTCATTGGTGGTCGCCGAGGTCGATGTGGCATTCGATACGCCGAATCTGTCTGCGGCGCAGCGGTTGATCGAGCTGAACTCGTACGGGAATGCCGTCGTCACTGGCCGACTGCTCCTGGCTGCAGATCCGGGGGAAGCGGCCGTGGTTCTGAAGGAATTGGCCGGACACCTCGACGGTGTTCATTTCCACGCTCTCGTGATCGACGAGGACCTTCCGGTGCTGGCCAAATTCGTGCTTCCGGCGCTGTCGAAGTCCGGATTGGCGCGACGCCCGGTTCCGGGATCGACTCTGAGGGGCAACCTCGGCCTGCAGCGGCCCGCAAATCGATTCGTCCACTCCTCCTGACTTGACTTCGCGCTAAGGACATTTCGGCTATGACTGCATCACGCTCCGCCGTACCTCGACCCGACGCACACGTTCACTTCGGCGTCTTCTTCCAAGGGGTCAACCACACCACCATCTGGTCCGATTCCTCGAGCGGATCCCAGATCGACTTCGAGACGTTTCGGCGGTTGGTACTCACCGCCGAGCGAGGTCTGTTCGACGCCTTCTTCCTCGGTGAGGGCCTTCGTCTTCGCGAGCAGAACGGCAAGATTCTCGATCTGGATATCGCCGGCCGCCCCGACGCCATTGCGCAGTTGGCCGCCCTCGCCGGTATCACCGACAAGATCGGGTTGGTCGCGACACAGAACACCACGTACAACGAACCGGCCGACCTCGCCCGTCGACTCTCCGGCCTCGATCTACTTTCCGACGGACGGGCCGGCTGGAACGCGGTCACCACTGACAACGCTTGGACGGGAGAGAATTTCCGTCGCGGTGGTTTCCTCGACCACGCCCTGCGTTACGAGCGTGCCGGGCAGTTCATCGAAACTGCACGGGCACTGTGGGATTCGTGGGCCGACGACGCGATCTCGGACTCTCGCACGTCCGAGAACTGGTCGACTCCGGGAGCCGTGAGCGACGTACGCCGCCAGACTTCGCAGTTCGACATCACCGTGACGCCGACGCTTCCCCGCAGCAGACAGGGACATCCGGTCATCTTTCAAGCGGGCGATTCGCCGACTGGACGCGATTTCGCGGCGACGCACGCCGACGTCATCTTCTCGCGACACGGGACGCATTTCGACGGCGCGCTCGACTTCGCCGACGACATTCGGGCTCGGCTGCGTAGCGTCGAGCGACCGGAGGACGACGTCAAGATCCTGCCCAGCACGCAGATCGTGTTGGCGGAGAACGAGTCCGAGGTCGAAGAGAAGGCGCGGTGGGTCCTCGAAGGTCAGTTCACCGGCCAAACCGCACTGTCCCTTGTCGGATTGGTGTGGGGGAAGGACCTTTCCGACCGAGACCCGGACGGTCCACTACCGGAGGAAGATCCGGTTGCCCGCCCGGTGTCCGAGACGCGCGGTTCCGCACGAGACGGCAACGACCCCATTGCGATTGCACGTGAATGGCGGGCTCTCGCCGAGGCAAAGAATCTGTCCCTACGTCAGGTCGCCATCGAGACCTCGCAGCGTTCGGGTTTTGCGGGCACTCCGGGGCAGGTGGCAGATCAGTTGGTCCATTGGGTGCGCAACGGAGCTTCGGACGGCTTCAACATCTCGCCGTACCTGGTGCCGACCGGCCTCGACGAGATCGTGGACTGGTTGATCCCGGAACTGCAGGAGCGTGGGGCGTACCGCACCGAGTACTCCACGTCGACGCTGCGAGAGCACTTGGGGTTGCGACCGCCGCTCACGCGTCGGGCCGCGTCTGAAGCTGCGGGGTAACGGGTCCTGTCCCACACGGTCACAGCGGCGGCCGAATCCACCAAGCTCGATTCGGCCGTCCGCTGGGAGATCATCGTCTGCGTAGCCGCGGGCTTCACCACCCTTCTCGATTCGGCGGTGCTCGGAATCGGGGTTCCGTCGATCCGGGCGTCGCTGGGCGCGTCGACCTCCGAGGTGCAGTGGATCCTTGCGAGCTATTCGCTGACTTTCGGCTTGGCCCTTGTGCCGGCGGGCCGACTCGGTGACGTCGTCGGGCGTCGACGCTTGTTCTTGGCGGGGCTGAGCATTTTCGCTGTGATGGGAATCCTCGGAGCATGTGCGTCGGATCCGTCGATGATCGTGTTGGCTCGTCTTGGGCAGGGGATCGGCGCAGGCACCATCAGTTCGCAGGTGCTCGGCATCATCACCGACCGGGTGTCCGGAAAGGCTCGGGCGAAGGCGTTAGGCGCGTACAGCACCGCGGGTGGTCTGGCCGGCGTTTCCGGACCGATCCTCGGTGGCGTTCTGCTGAAGTATTCCGACGCCGACTTCGGATGGCGGTTGCTTCTCGTTCTCAACGTGCCGTTTGCCGTGATCACTCTGATTTTGGCGTTTCGCTTTCTGCGCCGTGATCGAACTACCCGATCGGGCGCATCGATCGATCCGGTTGGGCTGTGTCTGCTGGCGACTACGACCGGGCTCCTGTTGTGGCCCATCGTGACCCGAACCAGTGTCACTGTGGCTGCGGCTTTCCTGATCGGTGCGTTCGGCGCTGCCGTTGCCTTCTGGTTCTGGGAACGTCGGTACGCCGAGCGCGGCGGGACGCCGGTACTGCTTCCGTCGTTGATCGCCTCACGGGGCTTCCGGTTGGGTACGACGGTTGCACTCTTCTGGTTCGGATCCATCCTCGCCGTCAACGCGGTGCTCAGCCTCTATCTGATCGAGGGTTTGGGCTTCGCCCCGCTGAGTGCGGCGTTGATCATGACCGGTAGCTCACTCGCGATGGCATTGACGTCGGCTTTCGGATGGCGGCTGGTTGCCAGGTTCGGCCGAAGTGCGGTGGTTTTTGCCATAGTCGGCGAGATCCTTGTCATCCTCGGCTACATCGCAGCGGTCAATCTGATTCCGCGGGAACATCTGATCCCGGTGCTGGTGGTCCTGGCGGTGTTGTCGGGAGTTGCCAGCGGTTTGGTCGACGCGCCCAATCGGGTGCTGACTCTCGAATATGCACCGCCGGGCGCGAACGGTGTTGCGGCGGGTTTCCTTCAACTGTCTCAGCGCCTGTCAGCGACCATCTCGCTGGCCGCGGTATCGGGGTTGTATCTCGGTGTGCTCGGATCGTCGCCCGACGGATACGGACGTGCGTTCGGGATCGCGCTTGCCGTCTGCGTGGTCATGTTGACGCTCTCGTTGGCGGGAGCGGTGGCAGACCGACGCCGGCGAAGGACGTGACCTGGTATTTCGTGGGTCTACATGGACCTCGGGAGGCCGAGCCCGTGTGACTCATGGGACTTGTGTTACCCATGGGTTAGGAGTCGTGGGACGATACTTGTGTGGTGACCGGTCGCAGTGAAGACAAGCCCAACGGTCGCGGGAGTGGAGAGCCAGTTAACTCACCCCGTGGATCGTCGGACAAACGTGACCGCACATCGACACCCTTCCGCGCTCGAACGGCGATGTGGACGAATCGGCCACTGTTCGATTTCCATATGATCGTCGGTCTGGTCGTGCTGATCGTCGCGTTCGGACTGCTGATGGTGCTGTCGTCTTCGGGCGTCGAATCCTATGTTCTGTCCGGGACGTCCTACGCCCGCTTCTGGCCGCAGTGCATGTTCGCAGCGATCGGTTTGGTGATGTTCGTGGCGGTCGTGCGGTTGCCGACCGAAACGATGCGTAGAGCCTCACCATGGCTGCTGATCCTGTGTCTTGTTCTGCTTGTCCTGGTGCTGATTCCAGGTATCGGCTCGGAACAGATGGGTGCTCGCAGCTGGTTTGTGATCGCGGGTATTTCCTTCCAGCCGTCGGAGCTGGCCAAACTTGCTCTGGCGATCTGGTCCGCGGCGACGGTTGCGTCGTTCATGAACGCGCGGATGGATGTCAACCGTGCGCTGCCGGTGATCGGCGGTACGACGCTGCTGGTTCTGGTTCTGGTGGTGTTGGAGAAGGACCTCGGAACCACGATCACCATCGGCATCATCTTCATGTCGGTGCTGTGGTTCGGGCTGTTCCGGATGAAGACGTTCATCAGCCTCACGCTCGGTTCCGCAGTCGCATTTCTCGTGCTCGGGCTTACTGCTGGTTACCGCTCGGATCGCATCAAGGCTTTCCTCAATCCTGATCTCGACCCGCAAGGCTTGAACTTCCAGAGCACTCAGGCCAAGTACGCATTGGCTAACGGCGGCATCTTCGGTCGCGGTCTGGGGCAGTCCGACGCCAAATGGAGCTATCTCCCGCAGGCGCACAACGACTTCATTTTTGCCGTGATCGGTGAAGAATTGGGTCTGGTCGGTGCGCTGATCGTCGTTGCTCTCTTCGCCGCGGTTCTGATCGTCGGACTGCGAATCGCGAAGCGGTCCACCGATCCGTTCCTCAAGGTCATGACGGCGACGGCAACGACGTTGATCGTCGTGCAGGCGTTCATCAACATCGCCTACGTCGTTGGCCTGATTCCGGTGACCGGTCTGCAACTACCGCTCATCTCGGCGGGCGGAACGTCGATGATCACCACCTTGCTGATGTTCGGGCTCATCGCGCACGCAGCCTTCCGTGAGCCCGAGGCTGTCGCCTCGGCCGAGAGCAGCGGTCGCGGTTGGATTCCGCTGGTCTTCGGCAAGCCTCGGTTCGGCATTGCCAAGAAGCCACAGACTGACCGACGTCGGCCGCCTGCTCGCCGCGCCCAGCCGACCCCTACTGGTCAACGCCGACCGGAGCGACGGGCGCCGCAACCCGACAGGCGCCGGACTCAAGCGCCGGGCCGACGCGCACCGTCGCGCGACTGGTCGGAAGATCCACGTAGACGCGGCCGATCCGATCGGCCGCGGCGCGCTTCCTGATCTCGGCCAGTCCTACTGGCGGCCAGCTCGGAAGCGGGCAGTCATGCACCCGACGATTGCGTTGGGCGGCTACATTGGGAGTCGGCAAAACGACGTCTAATTAGGGTTGTGGACATGGCAGGTGGCGACAAGGCAGACCAGTCGGTGGTCGAACGTAGCTCGGTGACCGGACGTCGTACGACGCCGTCGCAACGAGCGCGTTTTCGCCGGATTGTCGACGCCGCAATGGAATCCGCCTCCGAAGGCGGCTACGACGCGGTGCAGATGCGATCGGTGGCCGATCGCGCCGGCGTCGCGATCGGCACTGTTTACCGGTATTTCCCGTCCAAGAACCACATGCTTGTCGTCGCATTGTTGTGGATGTTCGAGGGTTTGCGTGACAGATTCCAAGACTTTGTAATCCCGGGGGAGACTCCGTCGGACCGGATTCTGTTTGTGCTGCGCAAGAATACGGAGGTCCTCGAGACCGATCACCTCCGTTACGAAGCGTTGGTCCGGGCGTACATGTTCGCGGACGCGTCGGCGACTCCGGAACTCAACGCGCTCGGTGGGGTCGTGACCGAGATGTTCGCGAAGGCGATCGGCGTCGAGGAAGTCTCGCAACAGCAGATGGATGCGGTGAAGGTCATCGACGACGTCTGGATGTCGAGTCTGGTCTCGTGGGTTGCCGGCCGGATGACGACGGACGAGGTGATGGCGCACCTCGAACTTGCCGTGCGACTGGTCTTTCGCAAGTTGGGTGGATAGCGCTCAGACGGTGTAGCCGCCGTCGACGTTGAGCTTTTGACCGCTGATGAATCCGGCCGCGTCGCTTGCGAGGAAACATACTGCTTCGGCGATGTCGGCAGCTGATCCGAAGCGCTTCAACGGAATTCGGCTCATTGTCACGTCGAGTGCGCTCTGGTCGAGTTCGGCGGAGTTGATCAGTCGCTCCGCCATTCCGTCCGTCAACATGCCTGGTCCTACCGCGTTGAACCGAACGCCGTAGCGTCCTTCCTCTGCGGCGAATCCGCGAACAAGTTGTTCGACAGCCCCTTTGGTGCCTGCGGAGAGTCCGTCGCGCACGGGAAAACGATCCGTTGCCGCGGTTGTCACCGCTACCACCGAACCCGAAGATGCACGCAGCGCAGGCAGGGCGGTGTGGACGAGTGTGAAGAACGCCGCGGCTTCCTGGTTCAGTTGTTCGGTGAAGAACGCCGGCGTCACGCGCGAGAGGTGTGTCATCGGGACGTGCGGTCCCGCAGCGTGGACGAGGGTCGTCAATGCGCCCAGATCACTGACCGCATCGCGGACGGCGGCGCTGATCGACAGCTCGTCGGTCAAGTCGAGAGAATACGAGTGGACGAGCACGCCATGCGCTCGAATCTGCTCGCTCAGTTGCTCGGCAGCGTCCTTGTTATTTCGGTAGGTGAAGGCGACGTCGTGCCCGCGTTCGGCGAGAGTCAGGGCGATCGCCGACCCGATTCCACCGGTTCCGCCGCTGACAAAAGCGGTGCGTGCTGCGCTCACAATGCCTCCAGAGGTGTGCCGTTCATAACCTAGCAAATGCTTGGTTGGGTTCTGTCTGGGAATATATCAGTACGCGAAGGACAGGCTCAGATTGCTATCGCAACCGGACTGATCGTCCTAATCTGTTGCCATGTCCGGAGACAGTGTGCAGTTGACCGACGGGGCGCCCGGTGGGGAATCGGAACCTCACGCACCGAGTTTGAACAATCGCCTGAATTGGCTGCGTGCAGGTGTTCTGGGGGCAAACGACGGAATCGTCTCGACCGCAGGCCTCGTGGTCGGTGTCGCGGCAGCCACAACCGAGCGCTCCGCGATCTTCACGGCCGGTTTCGCTGGTCTGGTTGCCGGTGCTGTGTCCATGGCGTTGGGTGAGTACGTCTCGGTCAGCGCTCAGCGAGACACCGAACGCGCACTCCTGCAGAAGGAGAAGAAGGAACTCCTCGAGACACCGGAGGCGGAACTCCAGGAACTGACCGAGATCTACGAGAACAAGGGATTGAGTCCGGAGACGGCCCGCCGCGTCGCCGAAGAATTGACCGAGCACGATGCTTTTGCGGCACACGTCGAAGTCGAATTGGGTATCGACCCGGACGATCTCACCAATCCATGGCATGCGGCGATTTCGTCGGCAATCTCGTTCACGATCGGTGCGGCGATCCCGTTGGTCGCAATTCTGTTGCCGCCGACGGGTATCCGCGTCCCCATCGCCTTCTTTGCAGTGCTGATCGCACTTGCACTGACGGGGACGATCAGCGCGGCGCTCGGCGGAGCCCGCAAGACCAGAGCGGTGCTGAGAGTGGTGATCGGCGGCGCGCTCGCGATGGCTGTGACGTACGGAGTAGGTCAGCTGGTGGGCACGGGCCTCGCCTGACCCCTGCTGTGCGCCTTTATTAACCGCGGGGGGTTAATAAAGGCGCACAGCAATTCAGGCGCGACAGATCATAACCGGCCCTGGTGCATGGTGCAGCAGATTCTGGCTGGTCGAGCCCATCACGGCGGCGGCCATCGCACTGCGGCCATGGCTTCCGACAACTATCAACTGCGCGTCGTCGGCGTACTTGAGCATGACGGGGGCGGCGGCGCCGGGTTCACTGATGCGGGTGACCGGCACGTCAGGGTACTGATCGGCCATGCCGGCCAGGTTCTCTGCCAGCAGTGCCGATTCCTCCTGCTCGACGGCCTCCCAGTCGATGAGGATTCCCGCTCCGCCTTCGCGGAAGGTGGACGAGCCCTGCCAGGTGTGGACCGCGATAAGCGGCGCGTCGAACTGATCGGCATAACGAAACGCGTACTCGACGGCCTTCTTGCTCAACGCACTTCCGTCGACTCCGACGATGACGGGACGTTGATCCGGACCGGGATTCTCCGCCGAACCACGCCAGACAGTGACCGGACAGGTTGCGTGATTTGCCACCTTCAGTGCGGTCGATCCGAGCAGCCGCGAGCGCAGTGCACCGGATCCGGTCGACCCCATCACGATCAGGCGTGCGGTACCCGAGGATTCGAGGATGTGCGTCGACGCCGGGCCCGGTGCGATCTCGGATTCGATGGTCAGTTCCGGGAATTCAGCTGAAATCACCGCGGCGGCGGCATCGATGATCGCTTCGCCGTCTTCGCGGATCTGGCTGAGGAACTGCGACTGCAACATCACTGCAGCGGGACTGTAGATCGGGCCCTCCTGCGGCAGGGCATGCGCCAGAATCAGTCGTGAGTTCACCGCGTTCGCGACCGAGGCTGCCCACCGGGCCGCCGCCGTCGAGGCCTCGGATCCGTCGATACCGGCGACGACGTCCTGGTGTCCTGCAAGTGTGTTCATGTCTACTCCTCTGAAATGATCGAGATCGGTCGACTGGTTGCAGCCTGGTCACCAGAGTGACGACGCTGATTTGACGGCTTCCTTCCACGTCTTGCGGAGCAGTGTTGATTGCCCGTCGGCGATTTCCAGTTCTCGTCGGTAGGCCATGCCCAATCCGAAACTGGTGAGCGAGGTGTGCTCCTGCTCCGCAGCAATTTCGAGCAGGTGATGTTGGGCTACAACGGAATCCTGATGCTCGCCGAGAACATCCTGGAAGTGGCTGAAATGCTTCAAGGCGCGCTTGGCCCGGCTCTTCGACACCGGTTCCATGACCTCGATCGCGTACTTCATCCGCTTGGCGCCCTTGCGTGCGCGGTGCATTCGCTCGTCACGCTCGGTGCGGGTATCGGCATCGAAGACGTGATCGACTCGCTTACCGACCTTGTGAGCTAGATGGCGCAGGGTATGCGCCAGCTCTCGTGCCGACGCCTTTTTTCCTACACGGTGGGCGGCAGTGTCGAATTCGAGGTCGCCGACGTACTCGTCGAGTCGATCGAGCAGTGTGGTGTAGCGCTCGGAATCGAGCGCTTCGAGGGCGGTTTCCTGCGCGGTTTCACCGCGGGCCGAGAAGTACTCGTCGATTCGAGCGCGCACTGCTTCTCGCTCGGGCATCTCGTCGATTTCACCGAGTCGTTCCACAAGACGCTCCCACTGGACCTCGACGTCGCGGGCGTCACCGAACTTTCCACCGATCCACCGAAGATCCGTGATGAGATCGTCGGTCTTGGGGGAGTGACCGGCGTACGACTGTAGAGCGCTGCGGATACGACGTGCTGCGACCCGGAAGTCGTGAACGGCTTCGTCGTCGGCGCGGCGCGTGCCGAGATCCGCGGCGACCAGTGCGCGCAGTTGTTCGATGAGGTAATTACGCAACAGAATTCGCGGATTCGACGCTTTGCCAGTGGTGACCTCGTGGCCGACGTATGGAGTGACCGAAGTGCCCAGTGCTCGTTTGAGTTTGGACGGACTCGCAGAACGCTCGAGCCCCGCGTCCAGTAGAACCGACTCGATTGCATCGGCCAGGGCTTGCCCGCCTGCGCCTTGTTCGACCTCGACTTCCTGCCACGTCGACTCACCGGAACCGTCTGCCTTGCAGGCGATGACGGTGTCGGAGACCACTTCGGCAAGCAGAACACCGTTTTCGCCGTTGAGTCTGGTGCGCTCCCGATCGGTGATGATCAGGGCGACCGGCACCAGATCGTGACCGCGGATGACCGCCCGGATCAGACTCGCCAGCGGCGAGGGCACATCGGTGCTCTCGTCCGGGGGAAGGTGGATTTCGGTTCTAGTGTCCTCGCCTGCGGGAAGTTTCATGTGCCACCCCGCGTCGTCGCCGCCCTCACGCTTGCGCAGCGTGATCTTCTCGGCGAGTAACCGGTAGTCGGCGGTGTCGAAGTAGGTGGCAGAGAGCTGTATCGAGTCGTGGACCGGTTCGCCGACGACACCGGGAAGTCCACCCAGCGCGGGAACTTCCTGCTCGGCCGGCGCCTCGTACTTGCGCTCGATCTCCCGTACGGCTTCGGGTACGACGGCGGTCTTGCTCATCTGGTCTCCTCTTGCGGTGCGGTCTGCGCTTCCATCCTCCCGGTATCGGAGGCGCAGTGGAAGGGTCCGGGGTCCCTACGGCGAGTCGCCACGGCCTGATTCGTCCGGCCAGGACAGGGTCCGCCGACTTTCGAACCGTTGCAGCCGGCCGGTCGTGGGATCCTCGAACTCGAGAACCTTCGACAGCAGGCGCAGCGGGTTCGAATAATCCTCTGCGGCAACGTCGTAGAAGTCGGGATAGAAGTTGTCGCCGTGGATCGGGAGCCCGAGCGAGGTCATGTGCAGGCGAAGTTGATGGGTCTTGCCGGTATGGGGAATCAACCGGTACCGCGCGAAGCCGTCTCGCGTCTCGATCAGTTCGATCCGCGACTCGCTGTTGGGTTCGCCCTCGATCTCCGCGGCCTTGAGCACGCCCCTTTCTTTCACGATGCGACTGCGCACGACCGCGGGAGTGCTCACCTGCGCGTCGTAACGCGCGATGGCCTCGTATTCCTTGGTGACGCGGCGGTCGGCGAACATGGTCTGATAGCCGCGCCGGGCCGCCTGATGCACGGTGAACAGCAGCAGTCCTGCCGTGACGCGGTCGAGGCGATGCGCTGGACTCAACTCCGGCAGATCGAGATCCCGACGCAACCGCACCAAGGCCGATTCGGCGATGTATCGCCCGCGTGGCGTGCTCGCGAGAAAGTGCGGCTTGTCCACGACCAGGATGTTTTCGTCCCGGTAGAGGATGTCGATCTCGAACGGCACCCGCGCTTCGACCGGAGCGTCGCGGTACAGGTAGACGAAACGCCGGGGAGCGAAAGCGCTCGCCTCGGTGATCGCGACGCCCTTCTCGTCGACGACCTCCCTGGCTGCGACTTTCTCCCGTAGGCGGACGGCGTCCTGGGGAAACCGTTCGAGCAGATAGTCGAGCGTCGTCGCCCACATGCCGTCGTCTGGCTGACGGATGCGACTCGGGTTCAGGCCGTCGCGGACGGGAAGGGGAGATCGTGACACATCTTCAAAGCTAGCCGTCCGGGCGGCATCGAGACCTATTGACGACATATGGGACGGAAGTTACTATCCGGTAAGTTCGTGACGCCGGTCACTGTCGTGGGGGCAGGGCTGGGTCATCACAACAGAAAATTGGGGTTTTCGTGAGGACACGACTTCTACGTCGAAGGTCGACAACGATTGCGGTGGGGCTGTGCGTCGTGGGATTGACGGTGCCGAGCGCTGTCGCTTCCGCGGATCCGACGGGAGGGTCGGACGGACAGGCCTGGCTCGCGGCCACGGAGGCTGCGCCGCAGTATCCGGGCGTCTCCGTCGAGTGGGACGTACCCATCACGATGAGTGACGGCACGGTTCTGCAGGCAAATGTGTACCGACCGGCGGATGCGTCCGGGCGCGCTGTGGAATCGAAGGCGCCTTCGGTTCTCAACATAACTCCGTACACGAAACTGCTGGACACGTTGGTGGATTCAGCTCTGTCGATCCCGCAGGTGGGTGAGACGTTGATGGACGTGGCGAACTCGCTCGACCTCGCGGCGCCGTTCGACGGAGTCTCGGAGTTGACGGGCGTCATTGCCGGCGGAGGCGCCAGGGTTCTCGGCGTCAACCGTGATCTGGTCCAGAACGGATACACGCAGGTAGTGGTCGACGCACGTGGAACCGGCTTCTCCCAAGGTAATTGGGACGTGCTCGGCAAGCGCGAGCAACAGGATTCGGTCGAAGTCATCGATTGGATGAGCAAGCAGGGGTGGTCCGACGGCAAGGTGGGGATGGCCGGAATCTCGTACTCCGCGATCAACTCCGTACAGGCCGCGAGTAACAATCCGCCTGCGTTGAAGGCAATCTTCCCAGTCGAACCCGGCAACGATCTGCTACGCGACATCGTCGGAACCGGTGGCGGACTCGGGGTCGGGTTCATGCCGTTGTGGCTGACCGCGGTCAACGGGCTCAAACTCATTCCGAACGTTCAGGACATCCTGCAAGGCAACTTCGATCCACTGTGGTTGGCGAGCCGCCTCGAGGATCCCGGCACCCTGATTCCTGAACTGGTACAAGCGATGACGGCCCAGAGAATCGAGGACGTGTCACCGTCGACTCTGCAAGTCGCACAGGACGGTCAGTTCTATCAGGACCGATCCGCTGACGTCGGCAACATCACTGTTCCGACGATGGTCTACGGCGGTTGGCACGACATCTTCGCCAACAGCGAGCCGCGGATCTACAACGGAATCGATCTGCCGGCGGGGCAGAAGCAGTTGATCATGGGCAACGGCTATCACGTCACTCCCGGTGGAGGATTCGGCAAGGACGGTGCGCCGCCTCGCCTCGACGTACTCGAACGCGCGTGGTTCGACAAGTGGCTCAAGGGCATCGACAACGGAATCGAGCGATACGGTCCGGTGACGATGTTCCAGCAAGGTGGCGGATGGATCACGGATGATCAGTTCCCGCGAGCGGGCGCGACGTACGAGCGTATGTATCTGAACTCCGCGCCCAGCGGAACTGCCGCCCATGCGGCCTACGACGGTTCACTGACCAGTGACCAGCCCAGTGCCGCAGCGCGATTGACAGTCGCACCCGGACTGCGAGGCTTCTGCTCCGGTGACGGAACTCAGGGCACTGCCGGGATCTCCGTGGTGCTCGGTGCGTCGTGTTCCAAGGATTCCCGATTCCAGGAAGCGGAGGGTCTGACGTTCACCGGTGAGGCAGTCACGGAGCCGACCTCACTCTCGGGCCCGATCAACGTCCACCTCGAGACAGTCCTGGACGCGACGGACGGATTCTGGGCAGCGACGGTCAACGACGTAGCGCCGGACGGAACATCGAGACCGATCACGAACGGCGCTCTGACTGCGTCGCTCCGGGCGGTCGACGATTCCAAGAGCACTCGCTCGGCCAACGGTGACTACAGTGAACCGCACCACTATCTGACGATCGACACGCGTCAGCCGGTGGTTCCCGGTGAGGTCACCGCCGTCGACATCAAGATGCTCCCGACGGACGCAGTGCTACAACCCGGTCACCGGCTCCGCGTCGACGTCTACGCTGCCAGCGTGCCGCGATACCTGGCGCTCGGGCCGATGCTTGCCGACAGCCAACTGAAGCCGCAGCACATCGAATTGGCTGCGGATCGGCCGAGCTTCGTCAACGTTCCGTTCGTAGGGGGTCGCTGACCCGGACTGGATCGGCGGCGTGAGAACCTGCGGGCTCGCGGACGTTCTGCGAAGATCGTCCGATGACAGAATCCCGACTCTCCGCCGCCGTCCACGATCGTCTGGACGGACTTCTGGATCCGGTGGACGAGCGGCTCGCGGCCCAGTACCCGGGAAACCGTGACGAGATCCAGCCCGTGCACACGATTTACGTCAGTGCCGCGGATGCAACCGTCGACACCCCTCGTCTCTGGGGTGAGCAGGCGATCGCGCTGCTCGATTCCCATGCGCATGTGTTCGCCGATCTCGACACGGAGAATGCGCTCGCAGCTGTGCGAGTTCAACTCGGCCGCAAGCCGGTCCAAGACTTTCGGATCGATTTCGAGGACGGGTACGGACGCCGCAGCGACGAAGAAGAAGACGCAGCAGCGACGTCGGCCGGGCGGACACTTGCAGCGTTGAGCGCTGATCCTGCCGGGCCGAACTGGGGCGGCATCAGGTTCAAAGGGCTGCCGGCCGGTGAGCGTCGACGCTCGATCAGGACGCTCGAGCTTGTGCTCGACGCGGCCGGCGGAGTGCCGGACGGATTTGTCTTCACCGTTCCCAAACTGCGCGCGGTGGAGCAGGTCACGGCGACGGTGGCGCTCTGCGAAGAACTGGAGAAGGCGCACGGACTCGAGACCGGTTCGCTTCGGTTCGAGCTGCAGATCGAGAGCCCGCAGGCGGTCATCGCTGCCGACGGAACTGTGGCAGTTGCTCAGGCCATCCATCGCGGTGCCGGCCGTCTGACCGGTTTGCATTACGGCACTTACGATTACAGTGCGGCTTGCGGAATTGCATCGCGTCATCAGTCGCTCGAACATCCGGTGGCAGACCACGCAAAGGCTCTCATGTTGGCTGCTGCCGCGCAGACCGGCGTCTGGGTGTGCGACGGGTCAACTCAGGTCGCGCCCGTCGGGAGCGCCACGGCGATCCGCGACGCGATCACTCGGCACCATCGTCTCGTCACGCGGTCCCTTGAACGCGGTTACTACCAGGGGTGGGACATGCACCCCGGGCATCTGGTCACCCGCTGGCTCGCCACGTTCGGCTTCTACCGCAACGCACTCGGCGCCGCTGCCCCGCGCATCCAGTCGTACCTGGGGCGCCAAGGTGGCGACGTGATGGACGAACCTGCAACTGCCCAGGCGCTGGCAGCGGTGGTACTGCGCGGGCTCGACGCGGGGGCTTATCCAGAATCCGACGTTCTCCGGCTCGCCCCGAGCGCGGACACCAACGCACTCCACCACCTCGTAGGACGCACCACACCGATCACAGGAGAACACTGACCGATGAGCACCACCGAATTCACCTTGCTGCCCGACCTGGCACTGCGCACCCTCGGCGGAGCCGTCATCTGGGCGAACGACGAGGCATTCGCCGAGCGCGAGGCCCTGATCCGACCAGGTAAAGCCGGATACCAGCCGGCGACGTTCGGACACAAGGGGCAGGTGTACGACGGTTGGGAGACGCGTCGTCGCCGTGTGGCAGGTCATGACGAGGCGATCGTGCGCCTCGGTGTTCCTGGAGTGGTGCGGGGCGTCGTGGTCGACACCGCGTGGTTCAAGGGCAATTACCCGCCCGAGATCTCGGTGGAAGCAATCTCCGTCGACGGGTATCCGGATCCCGTCGACCTGGCCGGATCCGGCGAGTGGACAACCATCGTCGAACGCTCGACCGTGCACGGTGACTCGGAGAATCCGTTCTCGGTGGTTTCGGAGGATCGATGGACGCACGTCAAGCTGACCATTTATCCGGACGGCGGCGTTGCGAGATTCCGTGTTCACGGTGAAGCGCGGCCAGACCCGCGTTTCCTCGATGCCGGGCCGTTGGACCTCGCAGCACTCGAAAACGGTGGCCGCGTGACCGATTGCTCCAACATGTTCTACAGCTCACCGCAGAACATTCTGTTCCCCGGCCGCGCTGCTTCGATGGGGGACGGGTGGGAGACCGCCAGGCGCCGCGACGACGGAAACGACTGGGTGCAAGTACAACTCGCGGGTGAAGGCGTGTTGAGTTTCGTCGAGATCGACACCTCGTACTTCCTCGGAAACAGTCCAGGTGAGGGCGCTCTGACCGGCCGAACTCCGGAAGGGGAGTGGATCGAACTGTTGCCGCGTACGACGCTGCGTCCGGACACGCGCCATCGCTTTCCGATCGATTCCGAAGTTCCGGTCACCGATGTCCGTCTGGACATCTTCCCGGACGGTGGCCTGGCGCGGCTGAGAGTATTCGGCGTACTCACCGACGCTGCTCGCGCTGTGATCTCCGGGCGCTGACGGTAAAGTTGTTGCCATGAGCGACTATCCGCGCGACGACTATCCCCGGGACATGGTGGGGTACGGCCCTCATCCGCCGCATCCGCACTGGCCCGGCGACGCGCGGATAGCGGTTCAGTTCGTACTCAACTATGAAGAGGGAGCCGAGAACAACGTCCTCGACGGGGACGCGGCCTCGGAGACTTTTCTGTCGGAAATGACTCCGGCGGAGGCATTTCCGAATCGACACATGAGCATGGAATCGCTGTACGAGTACGGCTCCCGGGCCGGGTTGTGGCGTGTCCTGCGGACCTTCGAGCGGCGAAACCTGCCTCTCACGGTCTTTGCGGTGGCGCGGGCAATGCAGCGTAACCCGGAAGCAGTCAGTGCTTTTCAGGAGTTGGGTCACGAGATCGCGTGTCACGGATTACGTTGGAAGTCTTACCAATCCGTGGACATCGAGCGTGAACGCGCCGACATGACCGAGGCAGTCCAGATTCTGCAAGATCTGACGGGTTCGGCGCCTCTCGGTTGGTATACCGGACGCGATTCACCGAACACCCGCGAATTGGTGGTCGAGCACGGCGGCTTCGACTACGACTCCGATTCGTACGCCGACGATCTGCCGTACTGGGTAGACGTTCCGCGTGGCACAGAGTCGGTGAAGCATCTCGTCGTTCCGTACACGCTCGATACCAACGACATGCGTTTCGCCTCTCCAGCAGGATTTCCCAGCGGCGATCAGTTCTTTGCGCACCTACGTGACGCCTTCGACGTGCTGTATGCGGAGGGAACGGCCGGATCACCGAAGATGCTCTCCGTCGGGTTGCACTGCCGCATAGTCGGACGCCCTGCCCGAGCTGCCGCCCTCGAGCGTTTCCTGGACCATGTGCAGTCACACGAAAAGGTCTGGATCTCGCGGCGAATCGACATCGCCGAGCACTGGAAGACCATTCACCCCGCGTAATGCGGGGCTATTTGCGCGCCTCGATCAGAAATCGACTCGAGTACGCGACAAAAGATCCGTCTCGACGGATCTGCTGATCGAGTTCCCGGAGCCGGTCCAGATACTGCGCGACGGTGAATCCCGGAACCATCCAGATCACCTTGCGTAAGAAGTAGACAACGGCGCCGATATCGAAGAATTCCATGCGCAGACGCTCGAAACGAAGGTCGACGACGGTGAGCCCGGCCGAAATCGCGTCGGCGCTTTCGTCCTCGTAGTGCCGTCCGCGACGAGCCTGCGGCTGAGGACCGAGGAAGAACTCGACGAGTTCGAACACGCTGGCGTGACCGACATGTTGAGCGAAGTACGTTCCTCCCGGTTCGAGTACCCGAGCGATCTCGGCCCACCACACCGTCGCAGGGTGTCGACTGGTCACCAGATCGAAAGCCGAATCGGCAAACGGTAGCGGTGGCTCGTCCGGATCCGCGACCACCACCACACCTCGGGGACGCAGAAGCGCGGTGGCCTTGGTTACGTTCGGTGGCCAGGATTCGGTTGCCGCCATCACCGGCGGGAGTGTCGGTGCAGCGGCGAGGACTTCGCCGCCGCCGGTCTGGATGTCCAGCGCAGCGCCGGCACCACCGAGACGTTCACCCATCAACCTCTGATACCCCCACGACGGACGCTGCTCCGTGGCGCGCCCGTCGAGCCACGAGAAGTCCCACCCGTCGACGGAGGCGGATTCGGCTTCGGCGACAAGTTCCTCGAAACTTCGTGACGTCCTCTCAGGCGTTCCTTGCGACATCACATCATCATCGTCGCGGAGCGTCGACGGTGCCAGTTTTTTACGGCTACTTCGGGGTGGCACCGAGCATCGGTGCGAGTTGTGTGGCAATCGGGTTCAGGTTGAGCTTGTCCGGGTCCACCTTGGGCTTGCTGTCCCACGGTTGCGAGGTGTTCGGGTCGGCGAACGCGATGCGGTTGGCGCTCCGAACTCCCGTTTCGCTGCCCTGGGGTGCCTGGCAGTTGGCGGCTGTGTTCAACGGGAAGTTCTGCGTCGTGTCGTCGAAGTTCGGGTCCTTGCGCTTCATCTCGTCGAGGATCGCCATGGTCCCTTCGTAACCGACGGTGCACGAGAGCGGGTTGTTGGTCTCGAGTACCAAGCCCAGATGTACTGTGCCGTCTCCCGGTGCAACGGTGGGCGCCGCCCCGGCGAGGGCAGGCAGGAAGAGCAGGAAGGGCTGCAGCGAGGGCAGTGTCGGGGCGGCTGCCGCTGCAACGGCGGAGAGGTTGGAGAGGTTGGTCGTGAGCGCGGGGCCGGCTTCGGTGACGAGAGAGCCGACTTGTTCGCTGGCCGGTATGCCGTTGTCGATCACGCGTCGGATGTCGGGGTCGCTGGTGCGCAATTGCGCAGCCAGTGCGTCGAGGTCGGTGCTGAACTGCTTGATCGCCGACGATTGATCGGACTGGGTCGTGAGTACCGTCTGGCTGTCGCGGATCAGTCCGAGGGTCTGGGGAAGAGTGTCGAGGCCCGACTGGGAAATCCCCGACAGCGAGTCGGCAAGTACCTGCAGATCTTCGCCCTTGCCGTTGAATGCCGCGCCGAGTTCCTTCGCGACGGTGTGGAGTGCGTCGACCGGAACGGAGTGCACCAGACCGTTCGCGCTGGTCAAGACGTTCTCGATGGGGATCGGCGTGGTGGTCTCGCCCACGGCGATCACCGAGCCGTCTTCGAGGAACGGGCCCTGGTCGGTATCGGGCTGAAGGTCGACGTACTGCTCACCGATGGCTGAGCGATTGGCCACCACGGCTCGCGCGGATGCGGGAATCTGTGGAGCACTGCTGTCGATCAACAGGTCGACTTCGATTCCGTCGGACGTGAGCGACATGTCGCCGACGCGTCCGACGGGTACCCCGCGATAGGTCACTTCGGCGTTGGTGAAGATGCCACCGGACGTCGCCAGTTCGGTTTTGACCGTGTATTGGCCGAATCCCAGAAGATTGTCCAGCCGTACGTATTTCGCTCCGACATAGATCAAACCCAGGAGTGCAACCACGACGAGTGCGACCAGCTGCCACTTGGCGAGCTTCGACATCACCATGTGGGGACGGCCCTGAACTGATGCGGTGTGTTCATGGTTCGACTCCCGAATGACTAGCCGGGTACGGCTGGTGTTGAGCGAATTGTGTTCACCCGCGAGCATTCTCGGGCGAACCGGAAACTTCCGGCAATTCGTTGTTGGCGATAACTATAAACAAGTCGTCACAGATAGAAAGTCGGCGCTGAGATTTCCGCAGGTCGTCGAAACGTAAGTGGCACAGCTCACTTCAAATGCGTCGATGTGACGTACGTAGCTTTGCGTCCGAATCGGGCTTGACTTCGCCAAACATATCCATAAAAGTAGATGCGTTCCGGTTGGCGAGGAGAAGGGGTGCGGTCCATGGATGCTTTGGCGATCTTCAAGGCGCTGTCCAACCCGACTCGTCTGCAGATCTTGGAGTGGCTCGCGCATCCGGCGAAGTATTTCGACGAGGACTCGTACACGCAACAGGATCTCGGGTTTCATATCGGAGTCTGTGTCGGTGATATTCAGGGGCGGTCGGGACTTGCCCAGTCGGTGATCTCGGGGTACCTGCAGGGCATGAAAGATGTAGGTCTGCTCGAGTCCGAGCGCATCGGGAAGTGGACGTACTACCGACGAAACGAAACCGTGATCGGCGAGTTCAGGGAATTCGTTCGCGAAAAGTTGTAGCGGTCGGATTGCCCTCGACGGCCGGTTTTGCTCAATCAAACATATCTATATATCTAGATATGTATCTGTCTTGTGTGGCGTAGTAGTAAGGAGTGTGTCGTGAAGTCGAAATTGTTGATACCGGTTCTGGCGTTGGGTGTATTCGGAATCATCACTACGGAGATGGGCATTATCGGGGTTCTGCCTCAGGTCAGCGAAAAGTTCGGTATCACCGCGTCCACTGCCGGATGGTTGGTCGGTGTGTTTGCGCTCGTCGTGGCGGTGACCGGTCCGTTCACGACGCTGATCACCTCGGGAATCAACAGGAAAACCGTTCTGTTGGTGGCGATTGCAGTCTTTGCGGTCTCCAACATGGTGTACGCGAGCACGTCGAGTTTCGAGGTGATGTTTGTATTTCGGATCATTCCCGCCGTGGTTCACCCGGTCTTCTTCGCGCTCGCACTCGCGAGTGCAGTTCGACTGGTGCCACCGGAGGAAGCAACTGCAGCTGTGACGAAAGTATTTGCGGGTGTCACAGTAGGATTCGCATTCGGTGTACCGCTGACGTCGTATCTGGCCGAGAACTTCTCGGTGTCCACGGCTTTCGTTTTCGGTGCCGTGGTCAACGTTCTCGCGTTTCTCGGGATTGTCGTACTTCTGCCCTCGGCTCCGGTGACACAACGCCTGTCGTACGGCGCACAGGTCGGGATCCTTCGCCGGCCGCGCGTGTGGTTGACCATCCTTTCCGTCACCTTCGTCTTCGCAGCCATGTTCTCGGTGTACGGATACTTCGCCGAATACCTCGGCGGAGTGACGGGCATGAGCGGATCGTGGATCAGCGCGATGCTCTTGGCTTTCGGTGTCGTGATGATCTTCGGCAACTTCGTCTTCGGGGCGGTGCTCGCCAAGAGTGTGGTGCGCACGGTTGTGGCTTTTCCCTTGCTGTACATCGTCGTCTACGTGATGCTCTATCTGGCAGGCCCGTACTTCGGTGCGATGGTTGTAGCCGTGTTGGTTTGGGGTGTAGTGCATTCCGGTGGTCTGGTGGTTTCGCAGAGTTGGATGGGGCGAGACGCAGTCGACGCGCCTGAATTCGGCAACAGCCTTTTCATCTCGTTCTCCAACTTGGGGATCACGCTCGGAACTGCGGTCGGTGGACTGTTTCTCGCGCATTTCGAAACCCGCCAATTAGTCTGGGCCGGAGTATTGTTCTCGGTCCTGGCACTGGTGACGATCGGTGCTCGACTCTCGCTCGGGCACGTTCACAGCGAGAACGGTGTCAGTGCGCCGGTGTAGATTTTGGGCAGTGGCCGTGTGAACTCGCCGCGCGCACTGGTCGACAGTCCGAGGGTGACCAACGATTGAACCATCGTGACCCCAGCGGCAACGCCGTCGACTACCGGGACACCGAGTTCGTCGGACAAGTCCTGGCACAGGTCCGCCATGCCGGCGCAACCCAGCACGAGGACGTCCGAGTCGTCTTGCTCCAATGCGTCGAAACAGGCTTCCAAGATCACCTTTCGCGCGTCGGGATTACGATCGAGTTCCAGAACCGGAATCTCGCAGGAGTGGATACCCCGGCACCGAGCCTGCATGCCGTACCGGTCCACCAGATCGGCTGCGCGGCCGCGGGTTCGACCGAGGGTGGTCACGATGCTGAATCCGCGTCCCAGGAAACTTGCGTAATTCATTGCCGCTTCGGCAACAGCTACGACGGGGCCCTTGGCCAGCTCTCTGGCTGCATCTAGGCCTGGGTCACCGAAGCAAGCAATGACGTAGCCGTCGACTTCGTTCTTTTCTCCGGCGGCGATCTCGGCCAGGATTCCGGGGATGCTGAGAGCTTCGTCGTAGTGGCTTTCGATCGACGCGGGACCCATCGCAGGGCTGACGGCCTCGACGAATGTGCCCGAGCCCGCGACGGCCCGAGCACATTCCTCGATCTTGGCGGTCATCGCCCACGTGGTGTTGGGGTTGATCACCTTGATTCTCATGACGATCAGTCGACCGTCACAGTGCCGGGAGAAGAAGCATTCCGGACAGCCAGGGAAGTGCGCGTGGCGAGTAGGTAGTAGACGGCAAATCCGAGCCCGCAACCGATGAACCAGCTGTACTGCGCTGCGGTGTACATCCCGGTGAGGTCCTTGCCCAGGACCGGGACCATCGCGACGACGGCTCCCACCACGGTGGCGATCACTGCAGCAGGATTGTATCCCTTGCTGTACCAGTAGGTTCCGGTCGGCGACATGCTGAACAGTTCGTCGACGATCACCTTCTGCTTGCGCACGAGGTAGTAGTCGGCAATCAGGATTCCGAACAGCGGACCGATGAAGGCTCCGAGGGTTTCGAGCGTGTAGTGGATGACGTCGGGATTGTTGTAGAGGTTCCACGGGGTGATGAGGATCGAGCCGATCGCCGCGATCATCCCGCCGGCGCGCCAGCTGATCTTCTGCGGGCTCACGTTGGAGAAGTCGAAGGCCGGGGAAATGAAGTTGGCCACGATGTTGATGCCGATCGTGGCAATGGTGAAGGTGAGTGCGCCGAGGACGATGGCGAAGGTGCTGTCGATTCGTGCCACTGTTGCGACGGGATCGGTGATCAGTTCGCCGTACACCGGCAGTGTCAACGACGCCGTGACGACGACCAACACCGAGAATACGAGGAAGTTCAACGGCAAACCGAGGAAGTTGCCCTTCTTGACTGCAGCGAACGACTTCCCGTAGCGGGAGAAGTCACCGAAGTTGAGCATCGGTCCGGAGAAGTACGAGACAACCAGAGCGATCGCACCGAGCATGACCGGCACGGCGTCGAAACCGGAGTACTTGACGTCGCCGAGTGTGAGATCGACAGCGCTCCAGCCTGCCTGGTAGATGAGGTACCCGCACAGCATGAACATCACGACGTACACAGCCGGCCCGCAAAAGTCGATGAAGCGGCGGATCGATTCCATGCCTCGCCAGAAGACGCAGGCCTGAAGTACCCACAGGAGCATGAAACTTCCCCAGCCCAGTGCGGAGAGTCCGGCGAATCCGTAGTCTTCTACGACGGCATACGGTGCGAGTGACGGATAGAGTTTGATCAGTACGACATCGAGGGCTGCCGAAGCGAGAAAGGTTTGAATCCCGTACCAGGCCACGGCAATCAGGCCACGAATGATTGCCGGGATGTTCGCGCCGAGGACACCGAACACGCTGCGGCAGATCACCGGATACGGTACGCCGGTAACTTGGCTGGGCTTGGCGACGAGATTGCAGAAGAAGTAAACGATCGTGATACCGACCAGCAGGGCGACGAGTACTTGCCAGCTGGCCAATCCCAGTGCGAAAAGACTACCGGCAGTGACATATCCGCCGACGCTGTGTACGTCGGACATCCAGAAGGCGAAGATGTTGTACGACGACCAGGTCTGCTTGCGAAGCGGCGCCAGATCCTCGTTGGTCAAGCGAGGGTCGTAGCCCGGTTTGATCAGTCCGCCGCCGACCGGGTGGCCCGCGGCTTCGACGAGGTCGGCCGAGCCGGTTTCCTTTGGGGGAGTTGGGGTAGTGGTCGTTCGGGACGGAAGAATGTCGGTCATGACAGCTCCTGTGCATCAGTGCAGGAAATCAGCGGACAGTGCACGAGCTCTCAGCGTCAGTGATGAAAACTGTGTTGAGAGAAAGGTATCGACGCTGTGTTGCACAGCTATTGCGCAATCGGTATATCTTTCTCGGCCAGTAGGCCGGTGTCTGTCGGCAGAGTCGCGATCACGGTGTTGAGTCGGCGATGATGGATTTCGGAAGCACTCAGAAGAGCGGCTGCGTCCCGACGCAGGAATGCGTCCAGCATCGCGGTGTGATCGGAGTGCAGAACCTGGCGATCGACGCCGGCAACATGGACCATCGGCTGTACCGGTTCGGTGATGTTCCAGGCAGCTTCGAACATGTGCAGAAGTCGAAGCATTTGCGACGGTCGGGTCAGTGCGAGGTGAAAGTTTCGGCTCTCACAGTGATAGGACTGAGAGTCGTCGTAGCGCAACGCGATCTCCAGACGGGAATTCACCTCGACGGCGTGTTCGTGATCCTCTTCGGTGGCCTGCTCGACGGCGACGGCCAATGCAGCTGATTCGAGAGTTTCGCGGACGATGTACATCTCGCGCAGTTCTGCCGGCGTCAACTGAGCAACGGTGTAGCCGAATTGGTGGCGGTGGTCGACCAACGACTCTCCGACCAGGGTCTTCAGCGATTCCCGCACTGGTATTCGGCTGACCCCGAACACATCAGCCACGTCGCCGAGGGGGATCGGGGTACCCGGAGGCGCCGAACCCGACAGAATCACTCGGCGCAGTTCGTCGAGGATCGTTTGTTGTGGACTGCCGGGAGCATCGATTACCAGTTGCGTCAGTAGTACCGATCTACGGCGCGGTGGCATGTCGGTCTCCCTTCTCGTCGCTGCCAGGGTAGAAATCCGTTGTTTCGGGCGCGTGACACCGGCATGGCCGTCGTGAATCGCATGCGTGAGGGGCCGTCATTTCGACTGCGATGACGAAGCACAAGTGAGCGCTGCTCAGGGCGACGAACGCGGGGGTAGCGTTGATTTGTAGTGGTTGGCAGAAAGCGAGTCGGTCGATGGCATCCGTTGTGCGATCAGAAGCCGACCAGCGAGTTGTCGGCAACTTGCCCTTGGAGCTGACGAGTTTTGTCGGCCGACGGCGTGAGTTGGCCGAAGCCAGAAGATTGTTCGAGTCGTCCCGTTTATTGACGCTCACCGGTATCGGAGGTGTCGGCAAGACGCGGCTCGCGATCCGGCTTGCGAGTGCGCTCCAGCGGGTGTTCCGAGACGGCGCGTGGTTGGTGGAGTTGGGGGAGCAGACGGATCCAGAACTCCTCGAGGATTACGTCGCCGTGATTTTGGGGGTGCGGCCGGTGTCCTCGTCGGACCCGCTGCACACTGTGATCGACTACTGCTCCGATCGCAGTCTGCTGTTGGTACTCGACAACTGCGAACATCTGGTCGATGCCGTCGCTCTGTTTGCCGGTGCGATCCTACGGCGATGTGCCGGTGTCAAGATCTTGGCGACGAGCAGAGAATCGCTGGGAATGGGCGGTGAGGTGACGATGCGCGTTCCCTCGCTCACCACGCCGCAGCAACAGCCGCGCGAATTCGAGGGACTTGCCCAGTACGAATCCGTGTCGTTGTTCACCGAGCGCGCGGCTTCAGTCGTCCCCGGTTTCACCCTCACTGAGGAGAACAAGCGCGCCGTTGCTCATATCTGTCACGACCTGGATGGACTCCCGCTTCCGATCGAGTTGGCGGCCGCTCGCCTGCGCGGTATGTCGGCGGAGCAGATCATGGATCGGCTCTCGGATCGTTACCGCCTGTTGACTTCCGGTGGACGCGACGTACCGAGTCGTCAGCAGACTCTCCGATTGTCGATCGATTGGAGTTACGACTTGTGCTCGCCTCCGGAGCAGCAGCTGTGGGGTCGGCTGACCGTGTTTTCCGGCGGGTTCGAGCTGGACGCTGCCGAGGGAGTGTGCGGGCAGGATTCGAGTTCGACGGAAGTGCTCGATCTCGTCACTGCGTTGGTCGAGAAGTCGATCCTCATTCGTGAGGAGATCGACGGCACTGTTCGCTATCACCTGCTCGACCTCCTGCGGGAGTACGGACGTGAGAAGGCCGAGTTCTCGAACGACTACGTGGAACTTCGACGGCGCCACCGTGATTGGTTCGAAGCGCTGGTCGTTCGTGCGGAATCCGAGTGGATCAGTGACCGGCAAGCGGCGTGGATCGCAAGGCTGGGTCGCGAACAGCACAACGTTTACGACGCGCTGGAGTTTTCGATTTCCACTACCGGAGAGGCGCGATCTGCAACGCGAATGGTCGGTGCGTTGTACAGATTCTGGCTTTCTGGTGGATTGCTTGTGCAGGCACGGTATTGGACGGATCGAGCTCTGAATACAGAGGATCGGGAGCTCGACCCGTTCCGCGTTGATGTCTTGGCCATCGACGCTGTGAATCACGCGATGCAGGGGGAGCTCGAACGGGCACAAGCGCTGGTCGACGAGAGTTGGCTCCTGGCGAATGCCTTGGCGGACGTACGCTCACGCGGTCTGGCGGCATGGGGTGACGGATACGTCGATACCTTCAGAGGCAACTTCGATACCGCAACGGCCAAGTTGGAATCCGCGTTGACGTTGTTTCGATTGGACGAAAATCTGCTGCATGTGGTGATCGGCCTGGACACCCTGGGGATTGCGTACTTTCTTTCCGGGGCCCTCGATCGCTCGGTGGAGTGCAACGAAGAGACTCTCGCGATCACCGTGCCCGCCAACGAAGTGATGTTCCAGGCTTTTGCGTTGGGAACCCTCGGGCTGGTGGGCTGGCTCCGAGGTGAATTAGATGACGCACGTGATTATTTGACGCGGAGTCTGAGAATTCTCGATGCCCCGATGAACTCGGCGTGGTGTATCGAACCACTGGCGTGGATTGCTGCAGCGCAACGTGATTGGAAGAATTCCGCGGTTCTGCTCGGCGCGGCAGCCATGTATTGGCAGAAGGTCGGGGGTCGTCTGGCGGGCCTGCCGGGTTTGTCGCCTCATCACGACACTGCGGCAGAGACTGCTCGTAGGGCTATGGGTAAGAGTGCTTTCGACAAGTCGTTTCGCAACGGATTTGTGATGTCCGAGGGTGAAGCTGTTGCGTATGCGCTCGACGAGCGTCGCAGTGTTCCGGGTTCATCGTCAACGGAGGCACCTCACCTGACTCGTCGTGAGCAGCAAGTTGCGGAACTCGTTGCGCGGGGCCTGACCAATCGCGCTATCGCGGAACATCTCGTGATCTCGCTTCGCACGGCTCAGGGTCATGTGGAGCATGTGCTGACCAAATTGGGTTTCACCTCCAGAGCGCAGATCGCGGCGTGGTTCGTGTCGACCGAGCAGGAGACCGACTCCCGAGGCTGAGATCGCAGGCAGTGGTGAGCGCTTCTCGGGTGCAGTTCGCGGGGGTAGCGTTGGTTTTGGAGTGGAATCGCAGAAAGCGAGTCGGTCGATGGCATCCGCTGTGCGTGCAGAAGCCGATCATCGGGTTGTCGGTAACTTGCCGTTGGAGTTGACGAGTTTTGTCGGTCGGCGGCGTGAGTTGGCCGATGCCAGAAGATTGTTCGAGTCGTCCCGTTTGTTGACGCTGACCGGCGTCGGGGGCGTGGGCAAGACACGTCTCGCGATTCGGCTTGCGGGTGCGCTGCAGCGGGTGTTCAGCGACGGTACCTGGTTGGTGGAGTTGGGGGAGTTGTCGGATCCGGATCTGCTCGCGGATTATGTCGCCGTGACTTTGGGGGTGCGGCCGGTTTCGTCGTCTGATCCGCTGCGCGCTTTGATCGACTTTTGCGCCGATCGGAGTCTGCTGTTGGTGTTCGACAACTGTGAACACCTGGTGGATTCGGTTGCCCGGCTTGCCGGGGCGATCTTGCGTCGGTGTGCCGGTGTGAAGATTCTGGCGACGTCGCGAGAGTCTCTGGGTGTGGGCGGTGAGGTGGTGATGCGGGTTCCTTCTCTCACTACGCCGGAACTGCGGGGGCCGCGCGCTTTCGACGGGCTGGCTCGGTACGAGTCTGTTTTGTTGTTCGCAGAAAGAGCTGCGACTGTGGTGCCGGGTTTCGTGTTGACCGAAGGGAACCGGAATGCCGTTGCCCGTATCTGCCACGATCTGGACGGATTGCCGTTGCCGATCGAGTTGGCTGCTGCTCGGCTGCGATCTATGTCGGCGGAGCAGATCATGGATCGGCTCTCGGATCGTTACAGCCTGTTGACTTCTGGTGGGCGTGATGTTCCCAGTCGTCAGCAGACCCTGCGGTTGTCGATCGATTGGAGTTACGACTTGTGCTCACCTCCGGAGCAGCAGCTGTGGGGTCGGCTGACAGTGTTTTCCGGCGGGTTCGAGCTTGACGCTGCCGAGGGAGTGTGCGGGCAGGAATCGAGTTCGACGGAAGTGCTCGATCTCGTCACCGCGTTGGTCGAGAAGTCGATCCTCATTCGTGAGGAGATTGATGGCACTGTTCGCTATCACCTGCTCGACCTCCTGCGGGAGTACGGACGTGAGAAGGCCGAGATCTCGAACGACTACGTGGAACTTCGATGGCGCCACCGTGATTGGTTCGAAGCGCTGGTCGTTCGTGCGGAAGCCGAGTGGATCAGCGACCAGCAAGCTGCGTGGATCGCACGGCTGGGTCGTGAACTGCACAACGTCTACGACGCGCTGGAGTTTTCGATCTCGACGCCGGGTCAGACGCGATCAGCGACGCGAATGGTCGCGGCGCTGTACCGATTCTGGGTTCTCGGCGGTCGGATCGCTTCGGCGCGGCACTGGGCGGATCGAACCCTGAGAGCTTCCGATGGGGAGCCGGACACTTATCGCGTGGAAATTCTGTGTATCGACGCCGTAGCGCATGGGATGCAGGGTGACCTCGTCCGGGCGCGCGGACAGGTAGCGGAGAGTTGGCGCCTTGCCGAGGTCGTGGGAGATGTACGCTCTCGAGGCCTGGCTGGATGGGCGGACGGATATGTCGACACGTTCAACGGCGAATTCGACACTGCCGCCAGGAAGTTGGAGGCTGCCGTATCGCTTTTCCAATCAGCTGAGAATCTGGAGCACAAAGTGGCCGGCTTGATTACCCTCGGGCTCGCTTGCATCTTTACCGGCGCGCTGGAGCGGTCGGTGGAGTGTTTCGACGAGTCCCTTGCCATCACCGGACCGCCGCACGAAGTGATGTATCAGGCGTCGGCGCTTAGCAATCTAGGGCTTGTGGACTGGTTTCGAGGTGACCTCGAGCGCGCACGTGACCATTTGGCGCGAAGTCTGCGGGCCACGGCCGCTTCAATGAACTCGGCGTGGTGTATCGAACAGTTGGCGTGGATTGCTGCAGCGCAACGTGATTGGAAGCAATCGGCGGTTCTGCTCGGCGCTGCGGCGATGTACTGGCAGAAGGTCGGGAGTCGGCTCGCGGGGCTTCCGATCTTGTCACCCCACCATGACAAGGCGGCAAACGATGCTCAAAAGGCATTGGGTAAGAGTGCTTTCGACAAGGAGTTTCACCGGGGAATTGTGATGACCGAGGGTGAAGCTGTCGCGTACGCGCTCGACGAGCATCGCAGAGTCCCGGACACATCGTCGACCGAGGCGATTCGACTCACCCGTCGTGAGCAGCAAGTTGCGGAACTGGTTGCTCTTGGCCTCACCAACCGCGCTGTCGCAGAGCACCTCGTCATTTCGCCACGCACAGCACAGGGGCACGTGGAGCACGTGCTGACGAAATTGGGTTTCACCTCCAGAGCGCAGATCGCGGCGTGGGTGGTATCGACTGCGCAGGAGCGTGACTCGCGCGAGGTCAATGGTTCAGCAGATCGGAACTGAAGTCCGATTGCAGTTCTCCCCGATCGTCGCCGCACAGGCAGAACACCGGGTACCGCTTACCTAATTCTCGCCGTTGAAACAATACTCGCAGCGGTCCGGACGCATCCGCGCGCGGGGATTCCGTGAGCAACGTGTACAGCCACGGCCCCTCGTCCAATTCGACGATGGCGAGAACGGTCGTGGGGTCGCCGTGAACCGTTCGCCAGGACACGACAGTGCCGTCTCCGCAACACCGCGTTACGTCCAACCGCGCTCCGCGACACCTGGTGCAGACCGCGCTCGCGGGGGAGAGGATGGCATCACATTCCGCGCATTGGGGGAGTGTCAAGCATTCGGATCGTGATGAACGGTCCGAATATCGTTGCGATACAAGACTTTTTGTCAAGTTGACGTGATACATGTCAGTAGCGCCGGGCGAGATAGTATGGCATCGAGTCCACGGGTGCGCGTTTGACCGACTCCCCGGACGTCGGGGCGTGAAGGACCTCACCGCCTCCGGCATAGATCCCCACATGTTCCCCGCCGTAGTACAGGACTACGTCACCTGGCTGGAGATCGTCCCGGGAAATCGGAGCTCCGCCGACCGCCTGGTCGTAGGTAGTTCGCGGAATTGAAACGCCCGCTTGTGCATAGGCCCATTGAACGAGGCCGGAGCAGTCGAACGAGTCCGGTCCGGTCGCGCCCCAGACGTACGGTGCGCCGATCTTGGACTCTGCGGCTGCCAATGCGCGGCCTCCATCCGAGGAAGCGAAAGCTGACACTTTCGCCGGATTCGTGACGACGGAAACTCCGGCGGTGTTCCAGTCCGGAAGCAAGGGGGCCTGAGCGTTCGCGGTGTCGATACTGACGGCAAGGGTTGTCAGTGAAAGAGCGCCGATGACAAGCGCCCTTCCGAGTGCGTTCTTCGTCGTGCTGGGGCTGGTGAATCGGTGGTGCGACATTTCTCGTGTTGCCTTCGCGTCGGTGCGTCCCGAAGCAGGTATCCGGCTGGGCGTGATCGGGCTTCGGCTTGTGACACACAGCCTGGTTTCGCCTCGACGTGTTCGCGCCGGTCAGTTGGACGGGATGCATACCTGTTTTCGAGTGGCGTGTCGGCAATCGTGACGTCTCGCGAAGTGGCAGAAGAAAGAAGTAGGTACCGATGCAGGTACTACGGTCGTCGCCGCGCCGGTGCGTGCGCGGCAACATCGAGTTCGATACTTCACCCGGAGAAAAACCTCACCTGAACTGGGATTTGATCATGATTGTCTCCGCAAGTCGAACCGATGCATTCATCGAGTGGCGCACCGCCGTGGTCGATTCTCGACCTGTCGACTTCGGCGTCGGTGGGCACGGCGAGACAGTGCTGTTTCTGCACGGTTGGGGGTTGTCCCCTCGCGCCTATGGATCTGCGCTTGCTGCCGTCGTTCACCGGGGATCCAGGGTGATTGCGCCTGCGCTTCCGGGACTTGGCGGTACGGCTGAACTAGACCGAGCCGATCGCAACTTCGAAGGTTATGCGGCGTGGGTGACGCGGTTTCTCGACGCGGCCGGAGTTACCGGTCCGGTGACCGTCGTCGGGCATTCGTTCGGCGGCGGTGTAGCGACAGCAGTGGCGCGGGACTTCCCCACGCGAGTCTCGCGCTTGGTTCTGGTGAACTCGGTTGGTGGTGGCGTGTGGTCGAGTGCTGGTGGTCAGGAGCGCCCGATTCGTGAACGTCCGTGGTGGAACTGGTGTGGGTCGGCGATGGTCGAGGCTGCCGAGTCGGTACACGCTCGCAGAATCCCGCAGTTTCGACTCGACGAGTTCGCGTTCAACGCGCTTCGCAACGCCCGTGGAGTGTGGCAAACGGGCAACCTCGCGCGGACTGCGGATCTCATCGATGCACTCGAAGAGATCGCAGTCCGCGCGATGCCTGTTGTCGTGTTGTGGGGAGCTGATGATCATGTGATTCCGCGAACGAGTTTTCATGCTGTCTGCGCCGCCTTGGGTGATCCCGAGGTTCGCGAGGTTCCTGGCAATCACAATTGGCTTATCGACGATGCGGAATTGTTCGGCCAGGTGCTGACGGAATCACTGGCCGGACGCGCTGTCAGTGCGCCTGTTCTGTCTCCTTCGTTCGCGTTCTGTTCGACCACGCGGATTGCGTAGTGACCAGGCAGCCGGCGATCAGGGTGATGACCGCGATGACGCGCACGGCGCTGTCCGCGCCGGTGGTGAAGGCACTCAGGACGGCGTCGTGAGCGAGGGGAGTGTCGGCCATCTCGAGTCCGTCTGCGACCGTGCGCGGCGCGGCGCCGTCTCCATTGCGCATCGAGTCGGGCAATGCGCTGATGAAACGGCTGGTCAAGATGGTGCCGATGACGGCGACGCCCAAGGCGCTGCCGAATTCTCGTGCCGTCGCCTGCAGTCCTGAACCGACGCCTGCCTGTTCGAGGGGCAGCGAGTCCGCGATGTCGTGAGTCAATACGGGGAGCGCGGCTGCCGCGCCGATGCCGATGACGACGAGCCACAACGCGTAGGCGATATAGGGAGTGTGGGCTGTGCTGGTCGACAGCCCGAACATGCCGACCCCGATGAACGCGAATGCTGCCGCCACGGTGATGGTGGAACCCAGACGAGCCGAGATCAGCGGCACGAAGCGAGCACCGAACAGCAGTGGAATGGTCAGCGGTATCACCGCCAGGCCGGTGGTGAGAACGCTGAATCCCTTGGCGTACTGCAGAAATGATGCGTTGACGTAGAACAGTGCGAACAGACCGAAGAACGCGACGGTCATTCCCAGGCATCCCGCGCGAAGCAGAGGAAGGCGGAACAACCGCGGATCCAGCAAGGGTTGCTCGACGCGGAGTTCGACGATGATCCATGCCGCATAAAGCGACGCCGACGCGACGAACGCTGTGATCACCGTGGTACTGCCCCAACCACTTTCGGGTCCTTCGATGACGCCGACCAGCAACCCGAACGTCGCCGCCGTCAGCAAGACGGTTCCGACGGGGTCGAGACCGCGGTGATTTCGAGGGGTGCGAGGAGCAAGGTTGGCGACTGCGGCAGCACCTGCCAACGCGATGGGTACGACGGCGACGAACAACCAGCGCCAGGACCCGGTCTGCAGAAGCGCGCCACCACCGACATTCCCTGCCACGCCGCCGAATCCGGTCGACGATGCCCAAATGGCAATTGCGCGAGGACGCTTCTGTGGGGGAGTCGCGTGCATGAGGATTGCGAGGCTGTTCGACAGAACACAGGCGGCTCCGACTCCGGTGACGCAGCGGCCGATCAGCATCACCGCCACTGTGGGGGAACTCGCGGACACGGCGGCGCCTGCTGCGAAGAGGATCAACCCGATGGTCAGCACCCCTTTGCGTCCGAAGCGATCACCGAGTGCCCCGCAGGGGATCACCAGACAGGCGAAGACCGTGACGTAGGAATCGACGATCCATAGAAGCTGCGTCGAGGAAGGATGCAGAGAACCGGACGTCAGGAGCGGAACTGCCAGTTTGATGGCCGCGACGAACGCAATAACGAGGACGGTGACCGCGCACAACGTTGCGAGCACCAATCCTTGTCGCGCGTCCGAGTTCGCCCGACCCTCCGTCGGTATCGAAGTATATGTGGACAAGACGCACCTCTTTGCGGAAATTTGTTCTATTGCGGGAGTTGTTGATCGACAGCCAATTCGGCTACTGAAACGACAGTAGGGATCTCGGTAACGTGCGTCTACTGCAAAGATTGCAGTAGATAGTTGCGTATGGTGCAACTATGGCGATGGATATGGACCTCAATCTTTTGAGAGTGTTCGACGCTCTGGTAGCGGAGGGCAGTGTCACCGGCGCGGCCGAGCGATTGAACTTGTCGATACCGGCAACCAGTAGGGCTTTGGGGCGTCTCCGGCGTGCGATGGGTGACCCGATCTTTGTTCGTGCCGGGCGTGGGTTGGTACCGACGCCCTTTGCGTTGCGTGCAGCACCTCAGGTCCGATCGCTCCTGGAAGGGGCGCAAGGCCTGTTGATCGACCGCAAGAACTTCGAACCAGCAGAGCTCGAGCGGACTTTCGTGATCCGAATCAACGAGGGCACGGCGGCCAGCCTCACCCCGGCTCTGGTCAGGCGTTTCGCGGCGGAAGCGCCGAACGCTGTAATCCGTTGTGTCGGAGAGGGAAACGAGGACGTCGACTCGCTGCGGAACGGTTCGATCGATCTCGATATCGGCGCTGATCCGTTGCCGTCCTCTGATGTGTGCAGTGAGATTCTCTACCGAGAGGGTCATGTGGGCTTGGTATCGAAGTCGTCGCCGTTGGCCCGCACGGCTCAGCCGACACTCGCGCAGTTGTGTGAGCATCCACATGTCTCGACATCCAGACGTGGCCGGACACACGGACCGATCGACGACGCGTTGTCCGCAGTCGGCATGCGCCGGCGGGTGATCGCGGTGGTTGCCTCGCCCGTTGCGGCGGCGCTCATGGCGGCCGACAGCGATCTCGTTGCACTGGTGCCGGAAAGGCTTGCCCGATACTTTGCCGCTCGCCTCGATGTCGCCTGGTTTGCGGTGCCGACCGAACTACCGGCCGTCACCATCCACCAACAGTGGCACGGTCGGCTGGACCACGATCCAGCACACAAATGGCTGCGCGAACAAGTACGTGAGGCAAGCGTCTAGCTGGATTCGGCAGATGTTCTGTACTCTCGCAGTCATGCAACAGCGGAGCACGGGAACGGTGACACGGTCACTGTTGCTGCTTCTGCTGCCGTTCATCGCTCTTCTCGCCGTGCCTCCGCTTGGATCGTCGGGTAGCGCCGCGGTGCTGGGAACTGCGATTGCCGTCTTCGTGGTCGCAGCCCTCGCAACGTCGTCGAAGTACGAACTTCTGCAGCTGTGCACGGTTTCGGCCACTGGCCCCTCTGATGACGAACGCTGCCTGCGTGGCGCTTTCCGCAGGCAGAGCAGCCCGGACGCGCCCGGCCGTCCACAGCCTCGAGCTCCGGGAATCGGTCTGTAGATCGGCCGTCGGCGGGTGTGAACTCGTCGTAGGTCGGTCAGACGTCTTGCGTCCACGACCATTCCCGCGCTCTCATCTCCTGTGAGCGTGCCTCTCGGTGAGGTTCATTCGTCATGCTCGATTTTGTCTACTACCCCGTGTCCGGAATCCTCTGGTTCTGGCACAAGGTCTTTTCACTGATCTCCGGATCACCCGACAACGGCGTCGTATGGGCGTTGTCGGTCGTATTTCTGGTCTTCACGCTCAAGGCTTTGCTGTTCAAACCCTTCGTCAAGCAGGTCCGCACCCAACTGGTGATGCAGAAGCTGCAACCTCAGATCAAGGCGTTGCAGAAGAAGTATTCGGGTGACCGGCAGAAACTCACTGTCGAGATGGCCAAGCTGCAGAAGGAACACAACTACAGTCCGTTGCTCGGCTGTCTGCCGATGCTCGTTCAGGCACCGGTGTTCATCGGCCTTTATCACGTCCTGCGATCGTTCAATCGGACTGGAGCGGCATCGCACGTCCCGTTTCTGAGCCCGACCGAACCGATGTCGGTGGCGGACAACGCGAATACGGCCAACTACTTCTTCAGTGCCTCGGACGTGCAGTCGTTTCTCGACGCCAAACTGTTCGGCGCGCCGTTGTCCGCCATGATTTCGAGTCCGGCAGCGCAACTGGAAGCGTTCGGCGACGTCAGCCGTATCTCCATCATTCTGGTTGCCGTACCGCTGATGATCTTCGCCGCCGTCGCTACACATTTCACGTCGCGGGCGTCCATCGCGCGCCAAGTGGACACCGGAACCGTCAACCCTCAAACAGCGATCATGAACAAGCTCGCATTGTGGGTGTTTCCGGTGGGTGTGATCGCTTTCGGTGCTTTCGCGCCCGTGGCGATCCTGCTGTATTTCGTGAGTAACAACTGCTGGACGCTGGGACAACAGCATTTGGTCTACGGCCGGATCGCGGCGGAGCAGAAGGAAGCTGAATCGTCGCCGACACCCGGAGTGACTGCGCCCCCGTCGCCCAGGGTGGCTGCAGCACCGCCGCTGCCGGGTGCAAAGCCGATCCGCGCCAAACGCAAGCGATGACAGAAAAGCGACCCCTCCCTACCGGCGGGTAAGGCACGTACGCTGGAATGCATGACCAAATGGACCGCAGAAGACGTAGTCGATCAGACCGGCCGCACATTTGTCGTCACGGGGGCGAACAGCGGACTGGGTGAGGTAGTCGCACGGGCGCTTGGCAAAGCCGGGGCCGACGTCGTCCTCGCCTGTCGTGACACCACGAAGGCCGATGCCGTGGCCGCCGAGATCGGACCCAACGCGGTTGTCCGCAAATTGGACCTCTCGGATCTGTCGTCGGTACGAGCCTTTGCCGACGCAACGGAGAAGGTCGACGTCCTGGTGAACAACGCCGGCGTGATGGCGGTTCCGTTTCGCCGGACTGTCGATGGATTCGAAATGCAGATCGGCACAAACCATCTCGGGCACTTCGCGTTGACCGGATTGCTGAAGGACAAGCTCACCGACCGTGTCGTGACGATGTCCAGTGCCCTGCATCAGCTCGGAACTGTCGATCTGGACGATCTCAATTTCGAGCGTCGGAAGTACAACCGCTGGTTGGCCTACGGGCAGTCCAAGCTTGCCAATTTGTTGTTCACGTACGAACTTCAACGCAGGCTTGCGGCCTCGGGATCTTCGCTCAAAGCGCTTGCTTCGCATCCGGGATACGCGTCGACGAACCTGCAGGGTCACACCGAGTCGATCCAGGACAAGCTGATGGGAATCGGCAATTCGATCTTCGCGCAGTCCGCGGAGATGGGTGCCCTTCCCGAACTGTGGGCGGCAACCGCGCCGGATGCCTTCGGCGGCAGTTACATCGGACCGGACGGTCCGTTCGAGCAGCGAGGTTATCCGAAGGTCGTGGGGTCGAACAAGAAGTCACACGATTCGAAGACAGCCTCGGGTTTATGGACACTGTCGGAGAAGTTGACCGGAGTCTCGTTCGGGATCTGATTCAGATATGAAGGTGGCCGCGAACTTCGAGAAGTTCGCGGCCACCTTCATATTCGTGCGAGCCAGATGTTGTTCGGGTTACAGCGTGACAACCATCTTGCCGGTGTTTGCGCCGCGCATCAGGTCGATGAACGCTTGCGGTGCATTCTCCAGGCCTTCGACGATGGTCTCGTCCCACTGAATCTTGTTGTCGGCGAGCCACCCTGCCATGTGGGTGCGGAATTCGCCACCGAGGTGACGGTAGCCGCCCACGAGGAATCCGCGCAGTGTGAGCTGCTTGCCGATCACCAGTGCCAGGTTGTGGGGAGCGGTGGGCTTCTCGGTGGTGTTGTACTGAGCGATGGCTCCGCACAGGGCAATCCGGCCACCCTGGTTCATGGCATCGATGGCGGCTTCGAGATGCTCGCCACCGACGTTGTCGAAGTACACGTCGATGCCGTCAGGGGCGGCAGCGGCGAGCAGTTCGGTGATCGGGCCGTCGTGGTAGTCGAATGCCGCATCGAATCCGAGTTCGAGAAGTCGGGCAACCTTCGCCGGTGAACCGGCGCTACCGATTACTCGCTTCGCTCCGAGCAACTTGGCGATCTGACCGACGAGCGATCCGACGGCACCGGCTGCGCCGGAGACGAATACGGTATCGCCTTCCTTGAACTCCGCAACCGCGGTGAGGCCGGCATACGCGGTGAGGCCAGTCATGCCGAGGGCACCCAGGTAGGCCGTCGCCGGCGCGATGGACGTGTCGGCCGGAGTCACTGCGGATCCGTCGAGGATGGCGTATTCACGCCATCCGAGGCCGTGGACGACAACGTCGCCCACAGCGCGATCAGCCGACTTGGATTCGACGACCTCGCCGACAGCACCACCGTCGAGCGGCGCACCGACCTGGAACGGCGGAAGGTAGGACTTCACGTCGTTCATTCGGCCGCGCATGTACGGGTCGACGGAGATGGCGATGTTGCGGACCAGGATCTGGCCGTCTTCGAGTTCGGGGAGTTCTACTTCGGCGGTGGCGAAGTTCTCCGAGGTGGGCCAACCGTTCGGGCGTGAAGCGAGACGGATTTCCCGGCTGACAGTGGTGGTGCTCATTCGTCGTCCTTACTTACTTCGAGGGTGACCTCGATGTTGCCGCGAGTTGCATTGGAGTACGGGCACACCTGGTGCGCCTTCTCCGTCAACTCGACGGCCTGATCATGGGGCAGATGGGGGAGTGAAACCTCCAGCGTCACAGCGAGTCCGAAGCCTCCTGCACCGTTGGGGCCGATGCCGACCCGCGCGCCGACTGCGGAATCAGCCACGTTGGCCTTCTCGGCGCGGGCGACCATCTGCAGAGCGGAGTGGAAGCATGCTGCGTATCCGGCGGCAAAGAGCTGCTCGGGGTTGGTGCCTTCGCCACTGCCACCCATTTCCTTGGGAATGGCGAGGCCGAGATCGAGGCGTCCGTCCGAAGTGCGAGCGTGACCGTTGCGGCCTTCGCCGGTGGCAAGTGCTTCTGCGGTGTAGACGATGTTCATGACTTCTTCTTTCCGTCGGAGTGGGCATTGGATGCTTGAAGTGACTCACCGAGACGAGTGAGAACGTCTCGAAGTTCTGTGAGTTCGTCGTTACTCAGACCAGTGGCGCCTGCGAGCTTGGCCGGGATGTCCTCGGCCTTGCTGCGCAAGGTGGAACCCGCCTCGGTCAGGTGAATCTCGACGCGACGCTCGTCCGTGGTGAGGCGTCGGCGTTCGATGAATCCCAGACCCTCCAGCCTCTTGAGCAGCGGCGACAGGGTTCCGGTATCGAGATCGAGTGCCTCACAGATCTCACGCACGCCCCGGCCGTCTCGTTCCCAGAGTGTCAACAGGACGAGGTACTGGGGATACGTGATTCCCAGGTCGTCGAGCATTGCCCGGTACGCGGCCGTAGTGGCCCGCGACGCCGAATAGAGGGCGAAGCAGACCTGGCGTTCGAGAGCGAGTGGGTTGGTCACGAGAACAACTGTAGCGCACAGTTAAGTTGTGCACAACAAAGAAGTGTCAAATAGATCCGCGGATGCACAGCCGTCTGGCTACGGCGTCGACAGAATCTCGGATACGCACCCGAGGAAGGTGAACACTGCCTGGGCCGCGGGTGCCGGAAATCGGGTGCGCACTGCCAGCCCGTCGTTGGTGCGCGAAAACCAGAACTGAACGTCGTCGGCGCTCGACACGCGACTGAGTTGCTGCGGATTGATCGGCGCAGGTTGTGAGTCGCCGGGCCGTGATTCGCGGGGGCGAGATCCACCGGGCATGGTCCGGTAGTCGGCGTAGGACACCGAGAAGATGTCTCGGCGAGTGGGCGAAACCTCGGGCCCCAAGCTCCTCAACACTTGTCTCGACGACACGGACGACAGTGAAAGTGCCTCGTGGAAAGCGAGATTGACTGCCCGAGCAGTGCTGTGAAGATCATCCATGCTCGTCACGGTGATGGGTGCATTGGCCACCAGCCAGCCGAAGGTGTGGTTGTGCCGCGGTTCCCGACGCGTGTGAACAGGGAACAGAAGGCGTGTGTCTCGCTTTTCGGTCAATTGTGTTGTGGCCAAACCGATCGACGCAAGAATCGCACCGAACGACGAGTGTCGATGATCGGCGCAGTTCTGGTCGAACAGCTCTGCTTCGTCGGCGTCGAGGAGCATTCGGGTGTCTGTGCCCTGGGGCGACATGGTCCCGGCGGGCAGCCCCAGATCTACGGGAAAATGGGGAGTGTCACCCCCGCAAGCTCGAAGGAAGGACCGCCACCCCGCAATGCGGTGGTCGCCGGGCTCTGGATCCGCGGTTGCCGATTCACGGAAGCAGTAGTTGAGGAAACTCCCGGGCTCGGGCAAGAGATCTGACGCGATCGGATTACGTTCCGCCCGCGTGTATTCACGATACAGAGTGCTGATCTCGGTAATTGCGATGCTCATGGACCAGCCGTCGCAGATGGCATGGTCGAATCCGCAGATCACTGTCGACTGGTCCTCGCGGGTGATGGCCCCGAGAAAGTAGGCGGGAAACGCAAAAGGATTGCACCATCGATCCAAGCGCTCGCCCAAGAGTTTTCGCACCTGTTCCGGCGTTCGCGCGTCCGCCACTGTTTCCTCACGGAGGCGCAGATCGACGACATCGGCGACGTCGACGAACAGCGCCGAGGATTCATCCGCTTCTTCGGCCTGGGAGAACGAGCACGACAGGGCGTCGTGACGGGACGTCCATTCCTCGAAGCTGGCCCGGAGTGCGTCCGTGTCGATCGGGCCGGGAACGTCGAAAGTGGCGGCGAGCCAAGTCGTATCGCCGCGGCTCCCGGCAAGATGCAGCTGCTGATTCGAGGTCGGAGGAACCGGATACGTCGATCCGGTGGAGATTTCGCTCGGCGTCCACTGCAGGATGCGGCCCGGCCGTGCCTCGAACCTGTCGAGAAAGGTGATGTGCATCAGGCGGTCTCCACTTCCTGACGTGCATCCGCCTTACGAACGACACGGTAGTCGCCGGTATCGGCGACCGTTCTCAGGACGTTGCGGAGGTGTCGAAGGTACCGATCCACCGATGTGTGCGCTTGCTCGGTATCGGGGAAACTGACCATCACGTACGTACGGTCTTCCTTCCGGTTGATCCACATCGACAGATCACCCGTCGTTCCTGGCCCACCAAGTGCGCGCGCTTCGAGTTCGTCGTGGTGCTCGGCACCTGGAATCAGGCGCATGTCGATGTACGACACCATCGGCGGGACCGAGGTTCCGCCGATGTCGGATCCGGTCAACTTCGACGCCTGGGCGATCACCGAGTGAATGGACACGTCCGCGAGTCCCTTCACGGCTGCGCGAGCAGCGTGAGCAAGGGGGAGTGCATCGGTGAAGGTGGTGACACCACTCAGCGTGAACGAGACCGGGACGAGATTGATGAACCAGCCTTGAGAAAACAGGTATCTCGGATCGGAACGAGTACCGACTGCGTTGAGCGCGAAGTAGTTCGCTCTGTCAGCAACTTCGATCTCGGTGAGGGCGAGGGCTGCGAAGATCCCCGTGGAGAATCCGACGCCATTGGACTTGCACAGCGCTGCGAACGCGGCTGACTCGTCGCTGTCGAGAACGTCGATATGTGTGCGGGTCGACCGGGTCTGTTCGCCCTGCGCGACGCCGAGGTCGAGGGGGAACGTCGGGAGTTGTCCGGCGTTGGCGGCGAGAATCGAAATCCATTGCTGCACAGGTTCTGCGGCTAGGTCGAGGTTCTTCGCCGCTGCCCGTTCTTCGCCGCTGTACTCGACGTAGCTACCGGGAGAGGGAAGTTGAGCGTCGATGCCGGCGCTTTCGGCGATGTACAGCGCACGAAGTTCTTCGACGCCCAGCATCAGCGACAGGCCGTCGGTGTGCGAGTGATCGACGCCGTAGTAGATGGTGAAACCGGCGCCGGTGCCGTGCTCGACGGCGCCACTGGTGAACGAAGGCCATTGCAGTGGGCTGGTATCGCCTGCGAAACTTCGGCTGACATGCTCGCGAACCGCATCGGTCGTGTTCAGGGAACCGACGCTGTGCGGCGCGAGTTCGATCGTCGATTCATCCACCACATGACGGTCGATGACCCCGCTGCCGCCAGGATCTTCGGATGGTCTCACCTCGAACCAACTGTGAAGTGTGTTGTGCCGCAAGACAAACGCCTGGACAGCCCGACGCAGTGCCTCCCGATCGAGATCACCGGGCAGAGTGAACGTGAATCCGATCCACGGTGACCAGTCGACGCCTTGTGCGCGCTTGTGATCGGCGGTACGAATGTGTCCCTCTTGGAGGAACGAGAGAGGTTGGTCGCTCAGTGGTGCTCGAGATGCTGCCGTCAGGGACTGCTCAGTAGGCCTGAACTCGGTGAGCGTCCCGGCTTTCGGTGCCCAGAGATCGATGGGTGTCATTTCCATGAGAGTTCTCCTCGATCGGTGCAGCGGTATTGATCGGTACAGCGGTGTTGGTCGGAGGTGAGCATGTGTCGGTCGAGAAGGCAAAGTCCTCCATTTCGCGGCGTAGGAGTCCCGCGAACTGATGGATGTGGCGGCTTGTGCGCGCGTTGCCTGGGTGGCGTATGGCCAGATTGAGCCCTTCGGGAGTCCGTGTGAGCCAGATGTAGACGTCGGTTCCCGAATGATCGCGACTACGAAGGCCTCTGGTCTGCCAGCTCGTCCATTGCTCGGCACCGGGAACGTGACGAACGTCCATGTACGAGAGCACGAACGGCAGGTGCTGCGGGGAGTCGATCAGCTCGCACACTTTCGAATACGGCAGGGCCGCTGCAGGACGGACGCGTCGCATCTCCGTGCCGGCAACCTTGGCCAGATCGCTCACGGTTGCTGCGGGGGCAATCGGAATCCTCACCGGCACAACACCGATGAACCATCCCAGCGACGCGGCCCATCGAAGCTCCGAACGGGTGTGTTGCGGCACCACGACGCGGAATTCGTCTGCACCGGTGAGATCGCCGGTCACCTTGGCCGCGCACGCGAGTATCGCGGCCAGGAATCCTTGGTTGCTGCGCTTGCTCGCTTCTGCCAGGCGTTCGGCTCCCCGGGCGCTCAGAAGCCAGGCGGACAGGCTCTGCTGAGGGACTCGGCGTCCGGCGACCGGTTCGGGCAGCGCTGGAAAGAGCGGAGCCTCGCCCTGCGCGTAGAACTCGCGCCACGTCTGCACCGCCGGGTGAGAGCAGTCCGCGTGTCCCACGAGATCTCGTTCCCTGGTGCCGAAGTCGATGTAGCTTCCGGTCTCCGGCGGCGAGGGAGGGCTTCCCTCGCTCGCCGAACGGTAGATCGTCTGCAGTTCGTGCGCGGTCAACGCCACCGAATATCCGTCCAGCAGAGCGTGATCAGCGGCAAAAACCACGGTGAAATGGTTGGGACCTTCAATTGTCGCGAACTGGTACGCAGGCCAGACAAGTGGATCGGTCGACCGGTCGAGCAGTTGCTGCAGATGCGTGAAGACGGACATCGAGGACGCAAGATGTCCGACTTCGTTACCCAGAATTCGGACGTCTCCAGGACCCGCGGTGCGTCGGACTATCGCTTCGCCCTCCATGGCGACTCGTGTTCGGAGCACTTCGTGGCGATCGATCCAGTGATCGAGAGTGGCCGCCCAGATCCTTCGGTCGAGTCGGTCGTGGATACGAAACGAGGTACCCAGCCACGACGGAGTGCATCCGTCGTTGTGATGGTGCGCCTGCCGTTTCGCCTGCTCGGCATGTTTCAAGTGTGCTTCGTGTATGTAGCTGGCGGGACGCTGGTCGACAGGCCACAGCTCGGGCGGATTCACTGCGGCAGGAGTCCACTCGGTGACGGTCCCAGGAGGTAGGGGATAGTCGGCAAGTTCCGTGAATTCCATTGGGAAACCTGATCTCTCGAGATGGCGAAAGGTGGGGATCGTGAACGGGGCGGATGTTTGTAACCGAGAGTGACAGATGATTAGTCAAGGCAAGTAGAACGCGACCCGAGGCTTCGCGCAACTGCTTCGGTCCGGGATGTGACGAGGAACATTCTGCTCGTTATTTCGGACAATTCGAATACTGGACATCCGGTTTACTGCCCTGGTCACCTGTCAGTTGATCGATCAATCACTCTGTGGTGAAACAAATTTCAACAGACCGTTGTGAATTCCGTCGGACGGCGAAGAATGTGCGCATGCGAATGTCGGAATATGTTTGTGTGTAGCAATTTTCGTAAGGGTTTGACTGTATCTCTTTTAATTGCAACAGGGTTCGTGTACATCCGTCGTGCCCGTTCGGCGCGCGGATTGTTCACCGAGTATTGACATGCTCGGCATCTGCCGGTCGTATGCAGACGGTATTTGTAAGCGATGACTGATCCGATGGAATACGACCTGGTTGTGATCGGCTCCGGCCCGGGTGGGCAGAAGGCCGCCATCGCGGCGGCCAAGCTGGGTAAACGGGTAGCGATGGTCGAGAAGGGCAACATGCTCGGGGGAGTGTGCGTCAACACCGGCACCATTCCGTCGAAGACGTTGCGCGAGGCGGTTCTCTACCTCACCGGGATGAACCAACGCGAACTGTACGGCGCAAGTTACCGCGTCAAGGAGAACATCACTCCGGCCGACCTGCTGGCGCGAACCCAGCATGTCATCACCAAAGAAATCGAAGTCGTGCGATCTCAGCTCCTGCGTAACCGCGTCGAATTGCTGGTAGGGGTCGGCTCGTTCGTCGACGAGCACACCATCCTCGTCGAGGACGCCTCGCGCGGAGACAAGATGACGATCACGGCAAAATTCGTTGTGATCGCGACCGGAACGTTGCCTGCCCGCCCGGCGGGGGTGTCCTTCGACAGTCACCGGGTGCTCGACTCCGACGGAATCCTCGATCTGACCTCCATCCCGACCACCATGGTCGTGGTGGGCGCGGGAGTGATCGGTATCGAGTACGCGTCGATGTTCGCGGCACTCGGCACCAAGGTCACCGTCGTCGAGAAGAGAACGTCGATGCTGGACTTCTGTGACCCCGAGGTCATCGAATCGCTTCGGTTCCATTTACGCGATCTGGCGGTCACTTTCCGATTCGGTGAAGAAGTGACGGCCGTCGACGTCGGAGCGAACGGAACACTTACGACGCTGCGCAGCGGCAAGCAGATTCCCGCCGAGACCGTGATGTACTCGGCGGGACGGCAAGGCCTCACAGCGCCACTCGCGCTGGAGAACGCCGGGCTCGAAGCCGACGAACGTGGCCGCATCTACGTCGACGACAATTTCCGCACCAAGGTCGAACACATCTACGCCGTCGGTGACGTCATCGGCTTCCCGGCGTTGGCGGCGACGTCGATGGATCAAGGTCGACTCGCGGCCTACCACGCCTTCGACGAACCAGGCGCGAAGCTGATGGATCTGCAGCCGATCGGCATCTACTCGATTCCCGAGGTGTCGTACGTAGGCGCCACCGAGGTCGATCTGACCAAGGAATCGGTGCCGTACGAGGTCGGGGTTTCCCGCTACCGTGAACTCGCGCGCGGGCAGATCGCAGGCGACACCTACGGGATGCTCAAGATCCTGGTGTCGACGGATGACCTGAAACTGCTCGGCGTTCATATCTTCGGCTCGGGTGCAACGGATCTCGTGCATATCGGCCAAGCGGTGATGGGGTGCGGCGGGACCGTCGAATACCTTGTCGACGCCGTCTTCAACTATCCGACACTGTCCGAGGCGTACAAGGTGGCGGCGCTCGACGTCATGAACAAGATCAGGGCTCTCAAGCAATTCCACTAGGGGTCGGGGTGTCCCCAGGTACCGGTCAGGGTCGGTCGGTGTACTTCTCGGGTAGCACTTGTTCGAATACCTGAGGGTGATGTCAGGCCTGGGAAAATAGGGCAGGGTCTATCTCTATGACCATTGCCCATGAACTTCGTGTGGAATTTCGATGCTGATCGGACTGATTGCCGCGATCGTGGCGTGCGTCGGATACGGCGTGGCGTCGGTGTTGCAGGCGTACGGCGCGCGCAAGTCGGCAGCGGCCGCCGAGCAGCGAGGCGAGGCCGGACACGTGACGGCGACGGGTGGCCCGACCTTGCGTTCGACGTTCGCCGCAGCGCTGACGGCGTCGTTCATCCTGGGCACCGTGCTCGATGCGGTCGGATTCGCCGGTAGTGCCATCTCCGCGCGGCTCATTCCACTGTTCTTGTCGCAGACAGTGGTCAGTGCCAATCTCGTCATCACGGCAGTGCTGGGGACCGTGGTCCTGGGCATCCAGTTGCATCGTCGCGACTGGTTCGCGATCGCCGCGGTGATCGGATCGCTCCTGCTGCTCGGTTTGTCTTCGGGTCACGCGGGCGGCGGGAGTTCCAACGACGTCGTCCACTGGGGTGTCCTGGTGGGCTCGGCGTTGATCTTGTCGATCGGTATCGGTTTGATCCGATGGTTGGGCTCACGCGCAGCAGTTGTCGCCGGGTTGATCTCGGGTGTGTTGTTTGGCTGTCTGGCCATTGCCGTACGCGTGGTCTACGGAATCGATCCGTTCGAAATCGGCACGATGCTCCGCGATCCGGCCGGCTGGGCAATCCTCGTCTCGGGCCTGGGCGGTTTCTATCTGCACACGGTGGCGTTGCAACTGGGATCCGTCAACGGAGCGACAGCGGCACTGGTTGTCGGCGAGACGGTCGTTCCGGGAATCGTCGGCGTCGTGGTGCTCGGCGACGCGTCGAGACCTGGCCTGGAATGGCTTGCCATCGTCGGATTCGTCGGAGCGATCGCGGGCGCCGTCGCCGTAGCCGTCTTCGGCGCGGCGAGCCACGAGGGGAAACCTGCCGAAGAAGTGACCGTCTGATGCGATAGCGAATGCGGTGCTGTTCGATCGGTCGAGCGGTAACGGAAGCCGCGTTCTTGCGGATAGTTCCAGTGCGCGACCGATGCCTCGCATACGTTGTGCGGTCACAGGCACCGGGTCGTAGACCGGAGGAAAGTAATGAGCAGCTTGGATATTCAACGTTGGTCGAACGACTTCACTGCGCTGACCAAAGTCATTTCGGAAGGCATCGAGCAGTTTGTTCTCCGGTTCATTTCCAGCTGAAGTGATCTGAGCTCGCTGCCTGGCAAGGAGTTATTGATCTCCACCGCGGTTCGGAGGCCGAATCGTGATGAAGCAGAGGTTCTTACGGGGTCTGGGAGGCCTGGGCGGGGGCGAGCAGGTAGGAGAACACGTACGTAACTGCGGCGATGACCGCCAGTACGATCAAGGACGTCGGGAACCCTGCGGCATCTCGCACCGGGGCACCTGAAGCGGTGACGGCCGCCATGAACACTCCGATTACCAACAATGTCACGGCCAAGGCCGAGCACGCAGCGAACCGATGCTTCCAGCAGCAGACTGTGCGCGCCGGCCATGTGTGGCTTGTTCTCAGGGCGCAGCGCCCGCCTACAACAGCGCTCGAGCCAACAATCAGCCCGACCAGCGCTCCGATGAAAGCGGGTATGAACAGTCCTACCCAGGACCAGGCTCCATCACCGATTATCGGGATCATCAAGGCAACACCTGTGACCGCGCCTGTGAGCGCAGCCAGACTCAGTTCCTTGTCGACCCAGCTCATGGAACAACTAGAACACAGGCGCGTTCCCGAGGCTGTGGAGTATTTCGGATTCAGGGGCTGAAGAACTCGAGTCGACGGTGCAGCCGTGCGATCGACGGGTCCCCGATCGTGCGCCTGCCATCGGTACGAGCTTGGCTCGGAGTCATCCCGTAGAAGTCTTTGAACGCGCGCGCCAATTGGGATTTCGAGGTGAAGCCACATCGCAGGGCCAACGCGTCGATCGTTTCGTTCGACATCTTGGCTCTGGTCAACTCGCGGTAGACGAGTTCGAGACGCTTGCGCCGTATGACAAGAGCGATTCCGCCGTCGGATGCGAATGCGCGGTAGAGCTGTGCTCGGGAGACCGACAATGCTGCGCACATGCTCGTCGGGCCGAGCCAGGTCTCCGAGAGATGCTCGGCGATGTAGGCGTACGCACGATCGCGGAGAGAGTGATCGGGCCGCGGCGACAGATCAGGTTCGGCGATACCCAAACTGACACGAAGGAGGGAAGCGACGACGTCCTCGTAGCCGGCCGTAGCATCGGGATCGAGATGCGGTAGCGCGAGTACGACCGATTGCATGCACTGAGCGAGCACGACGGCAGGAACTCCGCGCAGTACCGTCCCGTGTAGAGAACGACCCTTCGACTCCGCTTCGACGAGGGAGCGCGGTGCCAGGAGTGTGATGGTGCGTCCGGTCGCCTCGGTTTCGACGTCAGCAGTCCAGGTTCGCCCGAGGTCGAAGAACGCGATGTCCCCCGGGCGGGCGACAAAATCCACTCCGTCGGCGTCACCACTGACCTGTCCGCCGAGAACGACCTGGATCATGTACTGATCGTCGAGTCCGCTCTCGGCGATCACAACTTTGCTGCGGTGGTACTTCTGCGCGTTGAAGGTCGTTTCACCGATCAGCGAGGTCCCGATAGGCAGGGCGGAGATCGAGCCTTGGAGGGGCGTGTCGGCGCCTATCGGCTCGGTGACGAAGAACGGACGCGTGACGACACGCCAGAAGTCGTTGGCGTCCGCAGGGTCCACCGATCGAGTCGACACGCGAATGCGGGCGGAATTCATCGGCACGCGGGCATGATATGTCAGATCCCGCAGGTCGCAGTCACTCTCCCGCAAATAAATGTCAATAGTGACCGAGCCCACATAATGAGACAAATCGGGCGTATTTGTGAGACGGCCAGTGCTCGCGTGTCGCGGTGATTCTGTCTATGTTGTTCGTTATGGGTGGACAGGTTGGGAGTTCGATGCTCGAACGAAATCTCGAGTTCGGCGGGGATCGACTGCTCGTTTGTCGGCCATCATGACATCCACTTCGAATCGGTCGCAGCTATCTCGAGCAAAGCGAAATCCTCGAGGAAGGGGCACGCTGCAAAGACGGCTCGCCGGGCGTGGAGCCACGGCGATTCGTCCTCGTCTGCTCGGGTTGATGGAACGCTCGGCGGGCTTGACGGTCATCGATTCGCCGCGGGGGTTCGGGAAGACGGACCTCGCCGCGTTGTGGCTCACGACTCTCGGGCACATGCCCATCAGACCAGTTGTCTGGGTACCGGCGCCATCGAATCGGATGACCCCCCTCGAGTACTGGAACACTGCGCTCGCAGTGATTCAAGATTCTCTGGAATCACTCGAGGCCCCGCCACGAATGCGCGAGGATCCGGTGGGGGCAATCGAATCACTACTCGACTCGTCGCCCACCCCATTCGTGTTGGTGTTCAACCGCATCGACCTGGTTGAGGGTGACGAGGTGGGACGCCGAATCGTGGATCTGATCGTGCGGCTTCCCGGATTGAAAGTAATCGTCACGCTGCAGGATCGGTCTGCGACGGACTTACTCGAGGACGTCCGCGTGGACGAGTACCTGTGCGCGAACGACCTCAGGTACACGCTCGACGAGTCCACAGTTCTGTTCGCGGAGGCAGGGATCCACCTTCCCTCGGGCATCGTCCATTCGATCTGCGAGCGTGTTGCCGGCGTTCCTGTGCTGATGAAGGTTGCTCTGAGTGCGGTTGCGGGGCTGAGTGAACCGAGTCGTGGGCGCGAACGCGTTCAGCAGCGAGTGGACCAGGCGATCCACGCGTACGTCAGTCGGACCGCTCCTCGATCGGGCAAGTCGCTCGAGTTGTTCGACTTCGCGACCACGATCGCCGCCGCCCGCACCGTCACACCAGAGATCGCTCGTGTCTTGTCCGACGATCTTGACGTGGAGGGCAAACTGGACTTGCTCGAGTCTTTCGGTCTGATCTTTCGGGGCGGTCTCGAGGGAGAAGAATCCTGGTACTTTGCGCCGTCAGTTCGACTGGCATTCATGCAGATACGGACCGAACAAGGGGATGGATTCGACGATCCCTTCAAGATTCTCGTCGATCACGCTCTCGGGACTTCGGATATAGCCGGTGCCGTTCACTACGCCTTGGACGGACGCCATTGGACCAGGGTGCTCGACATACTCGAGCGTCACTGGGCCGATCTTCTGGTCGATCACACCGGATTGGTCCGGACTGCGTTGCAATCCATACCCGGCGACGTGCTCAGTTCGAACTCTTCGATTCTGGTGGGCCGTGACCTGCTCGAATCACGCCTGCGGCCGCAGTTGGTCAACGGCGATTCGTTGCCGACGGAACCGGCGGAATTGCGTGCGATAGGTGGTAGTTCGCATGCGCACAGCTTGTTGAACGTCGGGACGGTCCAATCGGTTGTGCTGAGAACATCCGGTAAGTACCAACGCTCTACCGAGATCACGCGCAAGTTGGCTCACGTCGTGTACGGACTCGGCGACGAGTCGTTGGGCGCGTTGGGGTCTCAACTGCCCGCCCTGCGCCTGATCTGGGGTGTTTCGCATCAACTGACCGGTGACCTCGGTGATGCCGCGGTGGAATTGCGACTCGCCTATCAGGGTGCGATGGAACACGGTCCGGAGTTCGTCCTGCGGCACGCCGCTGGCAATGCCGCGCTCAACTCCGCGCTGATCGGGGACATCGCGCACGCGACAGACTGGCTTCACCTCGAAAGCACACACCCGGACGTTTCGGGATGGTTGGGACCGCCCTCGCACATGGGGGGAGCGATCGCGCGGGCACTGGTGGCGTGCGATCGCGTGGACCTGAATGCCGGCGCTGCCGCGATGGACGCGCTCGCCGAGATCACACCGCCGGGCGACCTGTGGGCGTTCGCGGCCTACACTTACTCCAGATTCGCACTGCTGCAATCGGATCCGTTCTCGGGGCTGATTTCGCTCCAGCGCGCAGTGGCAACGCACGGGCACGTGAATCCGTGTGAACGGTCACTCGGTGACGCACTTCTCACCGCGGCGCGTATCGATCTTCTGTTGGCGTCCGGGGAGGGTACCAAGGCGCTGGAGGAATCAGTCGCTGCGTCACATACGTTTGCTGTTGTCACGGTTTCTGTCGCTCGTGCGCATCTCCTGACGGGGGCTCCGTCACAGGCATTGGAATTGTGTCGCGAAATCGACTGGAGCGAGCAGTATCTCACGAGGTTTCGGCTCGAGTCCCTGCTGATCGAATGCGCTGCGCTGTGCGAACTGGGCAGAATCCCCGCGGCCGCCAGTCCGTGGGAGGAGGCTCGCGGACTGCTCGAAACCTCAGGTGTCCTGTCGGCGCTGGCGACCATATCGCGTGATCTGATCAGGCAACTGGAAGAGCGGGCCGAGGGCCCGAGCAGTGCCGTCGCAACCTTTCTCGAATCCGAAGCGCCGCAGATGTATCCGGCGGCTATCGTTCGAGTCCAATTGACGAAGCGGGAGATGGACGTTCTCGTGGAACTGGGTCTCGGCATTCCGATCGGCGAGATAGCGCGAAAGTTGTTCGTATCCAACAACACATTGAAGAGTCACCTGCGAGCCCTGTATCGCAAACTCGGTGCGCATTCCCGCGAAGAGGCCGTTGCGGCAGCGCACCGACATAACCTCCTCGGCAGTGGGCAGGACTGATCGACGTCAGTGCAAATTGCGCTTGGAGTAGATCTTCATCGCGTCACGGACCAGCGAAGCGGTGCCTTCTCCGTACTTGTCGTAGTTTGCGGTGAAGCGAGGATCGTCGACGTACATCTGGCCGAGTCCGGTGAAGGCGTCGGCGCTGGGAGTCCTTCCCTGCCAACCGATTTTTATCCACTCGAACTGTCTCTGGGTAATCGTCTGGACGTCGTCGCTTTCCGCGGGTAGGCCCGCTGTCAGTGCTTTTCCGAATGCCGCTGCGATGTCAGCTTGAGCTTGCAGATGTGCTTTCCGGTCCTGCTCGGACATCGACCGCCACCAGTTGTCGCCGCTGGTATAGGCGTCCTTGCCCCAACGCTCGATGACCTCGTCCTTGTATCGGGTGTGGTCGAACCCGTCGAAAACATCTTCCGGCATGAGTGATTCACCTTTCTTCGTCTTGTTCAACGTCCTGTTGACCGATTCGATCTGTCTCGAGATCCGCGTGCGCTCTTGCTCGAGGAGTTCGAGGTGCGTACGCAGCGCGGCGGCCGTGTCGCGTTCACCGGTGAGGACTTCGGCGATGGCCGGCAATCCGAGTCCGAGTTCCCGAAGCAGCAGGATGCGTTGCAGTCGCACCAGGGCGTCTTCGTCGTAGAAGCGGTAGCCGTTGGCGCCGATGCGGCTTGGTTCCAGGAGTCCGAGATCGCCGTAATGGCGCAGCGTTCTGCTGGTGGTACCGGCGGATTTGGCGAGTTCTTGGATGGACCATTCGCTCACGTGGAGTTCCTACTCTCGGATCGGTTGTGCTCATTCAGCATGCAAGTTGACGTTGCGTCAATGTCAAGAAAGTTCTCGGTGTGCATTGTCGGGAACGTTTTATGTCCGTTTCGCCGTATCGCCACGAACGGGTCTCCAACTGATTGATTCGATGACCTAGGTCACGTGATTTGGCTCACAAATTGCCAATTTGAATAGTTGAACAAGCCTCTGTTGACGCTTTCACATACCTCGACCACGATCATCTGAACAGATCGAGTTACGCGGTTGTTGAAAATGCACGGTAGTTGAAATGCACTGCAGACGGAACGGTGGTCCACGATGACTGAACTGGTGTCGGGCGTAGCCCAGGCCAAGCCCTATGACCTCGATGATCGGTACCGGTCGGGATCGGGACCGGTGTTGCTGACCGGTGTTCAGGCAATCGCACGCGGTTTCGTCGAGCAGCACGTTCGCGACATCCGGGCGGGTAAGCGTATTGCCACTTTTGTCTCCGGTTACCAGGGCAGCCCCCTCGGCGGCGTCGACAAGATGCTCCACGGCATGCCCAAGGTTCTCGCGGAACACGACATCACCTTCATCCCCGGCTTCAACGAGGAGCTCGCTGCCACCGCGGTATGGGGAAGCCAGACGGATCTCCCCGCCGGAACCGCGACCCACGACGGCGTGACCGGCGTCTGGTACGGCAAGGGCCCCGGCGTCGACCGCGCTACCGACACCATTCGCCACGCCAACATGTACGGCGTGAACCCCAAGGGCGGCGTCGTCCTGCTGGTGGGCGACGACCCGGCGTCGAAGTCCTCCACGGTTCCGGCGGTCAGCGAGCGCTCGCTTGCCGCGATGGGTGTGCCGGTTCTCTTTCCGCGCAATGCCGAAGAGATCATCACGATGGGTATGCACGCCGTTGCACTTTCGCGGGTGTCCGGTTGCGTCGTAGCGCTGAAGATCGTCGCCGACGTCGCCGACGGTGCCTGGACGATCGACGGCAGCATCGCGGACTTCGACATCGTGGTTCCGGAAGTGCAGTTCGAGGGCAAGCCCTTCGTCTACAAGCAGCGTCAGATGGCTGCGCCGCCGGACAGTGTCATCGCCGAGGCCGATCTGTACGGCCCGCGATGGGATCTTGTTCACGCGTACGGAACTGCCAACAACCTCGATGTGATCGAGGTCAACCCCTCCGGTGCGAAGATCGGTATCGCCGCCACCGGTACAACTTTCGACTCCGTCCGCCAAGCTCTGGCAGACCTCGGCGTCGATGATGCGGCGCTGCACCGCGCCGGGATCCGTCTCCTTCGCATCGGAATGTGCTACCCCGTCGTTGGCGAGAAGATCAAGGAGTTCGCCGAAGGTCTCGAGCAGATCGTCGTGGTCGAGGACAAGACCGCGTTCATCGAAGCTCAGATCCGGGAAGTCCTGTACGGCACCGACGATGCTCCTCGCATCATCGGCAAGCGTGACGGCCAGGGCCGTCTGCTCATGCCTGCCAGTGGTGAACTGACCGCAGGCCGGCTGCTCGCCCCGTTGCGGCGCGTACTGAAGCCGCACGTCGAGCTCAAGCGCACCCTCCCGGCACCGCTGTCACTGAACGTGCTCTCCGCCAAGCGAACCGCGTACTTCTGCAGTGGGTGCCCCCACAACCGTTCCACCGCTATCCCCGAGGGCTCAATCGGCGGCGGCGGAATCGGTTGCCACACACTCGTCACCATGTCCGGCCGTGAGGACAGCGCTGTCACCGGCCTGACGCAGATGGGCGGCGAGGGCAGCCAGTGGATCGGGCAGGCACCGTTCACCGACGTGCCTCACCTGTTCCAGAACATCGGCGACGGCACCTTCTTCCACTCCGGTCAGTTGGCTGTCCAGGCATGCATCGCCGCAGGCGTGAACATCACCTACAAGTTGCTCTACAACGAAGTAGTGGCGATGACCGGTGCACAGGACGCAGAAGGTGCCCTCTCCGTTGCTCAACTCAGCCACAAGCTGACCACCGAGGGCGTCAAGCAGATCATCATCTGCGCTGACGAGCCTTCGCGCCACAACAAGCGCGCCCTGGCCAAGGGCACCAAGCTCTGGCACCGCGATCGCCTCGACGAGGCTCAGAAGAAGCTTCGCGAGATCAAGGGCGTCACCGTACTGATCTACGACCAGCACTGTGCGGCCGACGCTCGTCGCCAGCGCAAGCGTGGCACGCTGCCCACTCGCAACACTCGCGTCGTCATCAACGAGGCAGTGTGCGAGGGCTGCGGTGACTGCGGTGTGAAGTCGAACTGCCTCTCGGTCCAGCCCGTGGACACCGAGTACGGTCGCAAGACGAAGATCGACCAGACGTCCTGCAACACGGACTACACCTGCATGGACGGCGATTGCCCCTCATTCGTGACCGTCGAACTGGTGCCGGGCAAGAAGGCTCCCAAGGCCGCACGTCCCGTCCCGCCCGTCGTCGCAGATCCCGATTTCGGACCGCTCACCAGCACGCAGAACGTGTTCCTCGCGGGCATCGGCGGCACCGGTATCGTGACCGTCAACCAGGTGCTCGCAACGGCGGCACTGCGCGCCGGCCTCGAGGTGGAGAGCCTTGACCAGATCGGCCTGAGCCAGAAGGCCGGACCGGTTGTCTCGCACCTGCGTTTCAGCTCCAGCGCGCTCGAGCCGTCCAACCGCCTCACCCCGGGCAGCGCGGATTGCATCGTCGCCTTCGACCTGCTGACCGCGACGGACAACAAGAACCTCGACTACGGCAACGCCGAGAAGACGGTCTCCATCGCATCGACGTCGCAGACGCCGACCGGAGACATGGTCTACGACAAGGCTGTTCGCTACCCCGAGGAGACGTCACTCCTCGCCCGTCTCGACAAGGTGTCGCGCACCCTGCGCTCGTTCGACGCACTCGCCGCGGCACAGGAGTTGTTCGGTAACACCGCAGCCGCCAACTTCCTGCTGATCGGTGCTGCCTACCAGAGCGGTGGACTTCGTCTGCCGGCCGAGGCCATCGAAGAAGCGATCGGCATCAACGGCGTTGCCGTGGACGCGAACATCGCGGCATTCCGTTGGGGCCGTGCAGCAATTGCCGACACTGCAGCGTTCTCGGCCGTCACCACGCCGGCCAAGTCCGTCCGCGAACCCGTTGTCGCACCGGCTCACATGTTCGCCGGAACCACCTTCACCGGTGAAACCCTGCGACTGGTCGAACTGCGTGCGGCACAGCTCATCGAGTTCCAGTCCGTCAAGATCGCCCAGCGCTACATCGATCAGGTTCAGGCAGTCTGGACTGCTGAACGTGCCGCAACCGAGCGGACCGATTTCAGTGAAGCGGTCGCCCGCGGCCTGTTCAAGTTCACCGCGTACAAGGACGAGTACGAAGTTGCTCGCATGCTGGTCGATCCTGCCTTCATCGAAGACGTCAAGTCGCAGGTGCCGGCCGGGGAGAACCTGACCTACAAGCTCCACCCCCCGATCCTCCGAGTGATGGGCCGCAAGAAGAAGATCGGCCTCGGGCCCAAGTCGCATGTTGCACTGAAGGTTCTGGCCAAGGGCAAGAAGCTGCGCGGTACCAAGCTCGATCCCTTCGGCTACATGCACGTCCGCAAGGTCGAGCGTGAACTGCTCGCCGAGTACGAGGCCATGATCGCTGATCTCTCTCGTACGCTCGCAACCGACGGATACGATCGCGCCGTCGAGATCGCGGCGCTGCCGGACGTGGTTCGCGGCTACGAGGACATCAAGCTCGGCAACATCGAGCTGTACAAGACTCGCCTGCGCGAACTCGGTGTAGGTGAGTAGGAGCGTCGGCGAGTAGATTGAAGAAGACTGTGCCCCAGCGACCGTTGTCGCTGGGGCACAGTTGTATTCAGAGCTGTATCGTACGGAAACGGGTTCAGGAGGGCGGGAACTGGCCGTCGGCGACCACAGCGCTGCCGTTCCACGTGAAATTCACGATATTCGGTCCGCCTTGAGGGCAGCAGAATGCGTCGTCGTCGAGCAACCATCGGTATTGGACGGACACCGAATTCTTGTTGCTGTCGATGACGTGTGTGTACGAGTACGGCTTGCTGGTAGCCGTGCCCAGGTAAGTCCCGTCGTGGAAGAACAGGACGTGTGACTGATACGTCGCATCGCCCACGCCGTCACCATCGACCGAAACCCAGAGCAGGTCAGGACAATTACCGATCTGCTCCTCGCTCGCGGATCTCGGTATCCAGCTGCCGCCGTTGACGTCGGTTCCCAAGGTACCGATTGCGTCCGTGACGACCGGGGAGTCGACGTCGACACAGGGACCTGAAGCCGGGACTGCAGGCGTCGTCGCCGGCACGGATTCGCTTGCTGGGGTGCCCGATTGCGGCGGGGGAGAACTCGTTACCGTCGTCCCGGATTCGTTTGCCGTCGAGGTCGCCGACGCCGTTGAGCTTGACGCTGCTGAACTCGCCGCCGCCTCGGGTGTTCCTTCGGTCGACCCGCAACCGGCGACCATCAGGGCAGTGGCCGTCACCAGTGCCGAGACAGCGACGGCGGCCGAAATCGGAGCTTTCCTGCGCATGCGTCCTCCAGAGAGTGTGGGTTCACGTGTTCAAGTCCCTCCCTCGTTCTGTCGCCGGGCCGCATGCGTGCGTTATCGAACAACTGATAACGATCAGCTATCGGGCTTCGGTGTTGACGGCTTCGGCGTTTGTGGCGCGAGCGGAGTCGTATCGCACGGATCCGGCAACCACGGTCATCGCGATTTCCGTGGTCAGGAGAGAATCGACCCCTTCGGTGAACGGATCTTGTTTCAGTACGACAAAATCGGCTGCTTTTCCCCGAACCAGTTGGCCGGTCACATCTTCCCACCGGCACGAGTAGGCAGCGTCGCGGGTTGCGTGAGCCAGCGCGTCCGCGAGGGGGAGTGCGTACCCCGGCAGGTTGGGTGCCAGTGACGGATCGATTGCGGATCGACGGGTGGTGGCGATGAACATGTTCGGCAGCGGCGGGTGGGGCGCCGTCGGAGCGTCCGAACCCAACGCCAGAACCGCTCCGGCCTCGGTGAATTCGGGCCAGGGGTACGCGCGATTCACCCGGTAGTCGCCGAGCATCGCCTGCCAGTTCTCTTGGATAGCAGGGTCAGCGTGAACCGGTTGCATCGAGGCGATGATTCCCAGGCGGGCAAGCCTTTCGACGTTGTCCCGGGTGATGGACTCCAAGTGTTCCATTCGGTGCCTGCGGGGAATGTCTCCGTTGGCGGCGATCGCGTACTCGAGTGCCGTCAATCCGATCTCCGACGCCTCGTCGCCGATCGCGTGCATCGCGATCTGCAGGCCTGCGGCGTCAGCGGCTGTCACGACGGGGATCAAGGACTCGAGATCCCAGATGGGCTCGGCGTTGGTGCCGTCAGAGTACGGCTCTTTCATTGCGGCAGTGCAGCTGTCGATCACACCGTCGATGATGATCTTGATTCCGGCGATACGGAGCCACGGACCTTGCACGCGCTCGTGGAGTTCGATCACGTCGTGAACTTGTCGGACGTTGTCAGCCTCGTTGTCCTCGCGGGTCATCAGCCAGTGAGCCGCGACGCGCAGCGGCAATGTGCCGTCTCCTGCATCCAATGCTCTTTCCAGCGAAGCTAATTCGTCCGCGCCGAGAGCCATGTCGACCGCGCCGGTCACGCCGTCCTCGAGATAGTGGCGGAACGCGAGCGCGAGGGCGGCGTCCCGGTCCTCGTCGGATGCGAGCTCCGCCAGTTTCGGCCAGACGTAGAGCATCATGGCGGTCTCGTACAGCATTCCGGTGGCTTCTCCGGTGTCCGGATCCCGGCCGATACGACCGCCGATCGGATCGGGCGTGTCCGCGTCGATGCCGAGTTCTCGCAGTGCTGCAGTGTTCACCCAGACCGAATGTACGTCGTTGGCGTCGAGGTACACCGGGCGATCGGGCACGACGGCGTCGATCATCTCTCGCGTCGGGTGCCCTCCATCCAGCGCGGAGAACAACCAACTGCGACCCAGCAGGCGTGGTGCGTCCGGGTTCGATTCCGCGAATTGCTTGATGCTGGACTGAATGTCGGCGAGATCGGTGGCATCACGCAGATCCAACTTCTGCAGCGCGAATCCCATCATGACCAAATGTGTATGGGCGTCGACGAAACCGGGTAGCACGACGGCGCCTTGGAGATCGATCACCTCGGCGTCGGGAGCCAGGATATCGGCATAGACGGTTTCGCCCACGAATCTGAGCTTGTGGTCCTCGACGACTATCGATTCGGCCCATCCGTCGTCGGCAGCCGTGAAGATCTTTCCGTTGCGGTAGTGAGTGATGCTGTCATTCATGACTTCTACGTGATCCTTACGCGATGACGGTAGTAGTGATGGCGGCGCTGTGGTGACGATACGCACCCTCGGTACGTGCGGAGAGTCGGGAAACCAAGGCGAACGGGACTAATAGAACGAAGCTGATCCCGGAGATGATGACTCCGAAGGTCGGATACCCGAGGCTGGCCGTCACCGAAGTGCCGAACAGTGGCGCGAACGCGGAGCCGATGAGGTAGGTGCCCAGTAGTGGGGCCGACCATCGGCCGGCGGCGTCGAGCGCGGCCGAGATGGCAACCAAGACGATGAACGTGGCCGCGTAGACAGTGTTCCAGGCGATGACCAGTACCAGGTAGATCGTGGGATCGGTGGTGAGGCTGGCAGACAGCTTCAGGATTGCCCCGAGTATCAGTAGCACGGAGATCGATACTGTCCGACTGACCCGAGAACCCAACGCGGTCAAGGTAACAGCCGCGAGCACGCCACCCGCCGTTGATGCGCTCAGCGCGAGACTCATTTGTTGATCCGAGAGTCCGGCGTGCTCGGAACCCATGATGCCGAGTACTGCCCACAGTGAGTCTTCGCTGATCGCCCAGACTGCAAGCATCGCGAGAAATGCGGTTCCGGCAAAAGTGAGTCGTTTCGCGCTTACCCCGGCGGGGAGAGTGGTGGTCGTCTTGGCGGACTTCGCCGTCTCCGGCGACTCTTTCACCGGGGATGACGGCAACCAGGTGACCGTTGCTGCGGTAGCCAGTGCCAGGACTGCGACGATGCCGAATGCGTTGGTCATGTGTGTGCCGAGGATGGGTATGAGAGCGAGGACGGCTGTGACGACGACACGGTTCACGAGGCCGCTGATGCTTGACGCCCGGTCCGGGTTCGTGAGCGCGGCCAGTGCCGCTCCACCAACGGATGCAGATCCACCAGCGCCGATGCCGCCGACGATGATCGCGGTACACGCGATCATCGTGGACGGTGCGATGGCCGCAACGCCGAATGCGGCTGCCATTGCCATCAGGCTGACGCGGCCGAGGAGATGACGATGCCGACCCGATGCGATACGAGTGGTGGCGAGGCAGGTGAACGCGCAGACCAGCAGCGATGCGGTCAGGACGGCACCGGCGGCGGATTCGGTGACACCGAGGTCCTCGACCATTGCCACGATCATCAGGGGGATGAGGTTCGCGGTGATGAATCCCATGACACCGATGCTGAAGACGGCAATACCGCGGTTGGCGGTGAGTGGAACCCGGTCGGACTGCGTAATCGCAGAAGCGTTGATTGGCACTAGGGCAACCCCATGTCCTGAAGGGGGTGGCGGAACCGACCCCTGATGGCGTGATGCGAGTCACTTAATGAATGTGATTCGTTAAGTATGGGGATGGGCCCTGCCTCGGTCAAGAGGTATAACGAATTTGATTCGTTAATTGTATGTTTCGGGATACCGCCTCCCGCAAAGTGGCGTCGCCGGTCTGTTTCTTGTTGTGAGGCTTATGCTTCCGCAATGGCTGAGATTGCGGAACGCACCCGCTACTTCGAGCGCTACGTCACTTTCGTCGACGCGATTGTCGCCATTGCGATCACGCTGCTCGTCCTGCCGCTGGTCGAACTCACCAGTGACCACCACGGCACCACGTCGGAACTCCTGCGCGATCACGCTGCGCAGTTCTATTCGTTCGCCCTGAGCTTTCTGGTGATCTTCCGTCTCTGGTGGTCGCAGCATCGGCTGCTTCGTTTCGTGGTCGACGGAGACAAGGTGGTTGTGCGCGGGCTGGGGTTGTGGGTGATGACCATCGTGTTCTTGCCATTCCCGACTGCGCTCGTTGCAGCGCCGTCGCAGGATCTCGGAACCAGGGCTCTCTACATCGGGACAATGGCAGCCAGTGCTGCGTGCCTGGCGGTGGTCGCGTGGGGTCTGGTTCGCAACCCTTCGTTGAGCGAAGAGAATGCGAAGCCGCATTTCACCGCTGAAATCGTCACTTTCTTGATCATGGTGGTGGCGCTGCTCGTCAGTGTGCTCGTTCCGGTGACGTCGTACTTCCCGCTGTTTCTTCTCCTGCTGTCGACGCCGATCGAGAAGCTGTGGAACCGAGTGGCGGCGAAATGGAGTCGCGGTGAAGGTGAGATGAGCTAGTCGGCGCGAGCGGTCATCGCGGATTTCTTGGCTTTGTTTCCGCAGATGTTCATGGAGCACCAGCGTCGGTTGTTGCCGCGGCTGGTGTCGACGTAGAGGCCGGTGCACCCGTCGCCCTGGCAGGCTTTGACGCGGTCGTGGTCGGGTCCACCGAGCACCGCGATCGCGTCGGCAGCCACTATCGACAAAGCGTCGCGGATCGGATTGTCTCCGGCTGATTTCCAGAGGGCCCGGCCACTCTCGAGGACGAGGTGGGCATCACCGAGTTCGGATGCGGTGTTGACGATCCCGACATCGGCGCGTGAGGCGCGGCGGTCCTCGCATACGGCGGTTCCGATGCGATGAATGGCCTCACGTAAATCCTGCGCGCCGCGGAGGTCGTCTTCTGTCGCGGTTGCTGGGGTGTCCATCAGATCGTTGGCGCGTAACCATAATTCGAGTCGCTGCGGGCTCGTGAGTCGTTCGAACCTCGAGCCGTTCCGATTGGTGAGGGTGGCGGTGAAGCGGAAGGCGAGCGTGTCGTTGTCGAGTCGAAACACGTCCCGAGCGGATTGATCAGCTCCTGCTTCGTTCACTTTCATCCTCCTTTGTAGCGAACCATCTCAACCGGTTCGACAGCAACTGTACCTGTGTGAGAGTGTTGAACCGTCTTAGATGGTTCAACATTTTCGAGAGGGAAATCCATGACTTCTGTTTCCGTGGTCGGTTTGGGTGCGATGGGTCGTCCCATCGCTCGAAATCTGATGGGTGCAGGCTTCGACGTGACGGTGTGGAATCGCAGCCCTGAAGCGGTAGCCGAATTGGTCGCGGAAGGGGCGACCGGCGCGAAAACCGTTGCCGAGGCATTCCAGTCCGGTGTTGTGCTGTCGATGTTGGCGGATGATTCGGCCGTGTCTGCGGCCATTCTGGATCCCGCCGTACTCGCATCCGTTCCGACTGGAACCGTGCACGTCAACATGGCCACCGTCAGCGTCGGCCTTGCCAAGCGCGCCGCCGCACTGCACGCCGAGTACGGCATCGGGTACATCGCGGCGCCGGTATTCGGACGCGTTTCTGTTGCTCAGGCTGGCCAGTTGAACATCATCGCCGGCGGCGACAGTTCCCTCCTCGAGCGAGTGCAACCCTTCCTCGACGTCATCGGGGCTCGCACGTGGCCACAAGGTGAGCGTCCGGAGCAGGCCAACATCGTCAAGATCATCGGTAACTACCTCATCCTCGCCGCGATTCAATCCTTGGGTGAGGCAATCACATTGGGGGAGAGGTCAGGTGTGGACGGAAGCCAACTCGTAGAACTGCTGACCTCGACGATCTTCCCGGGGCCGGTCTACTCGAGCTACGGGAACCTCGTCGCGACGCGTCAGTACGAGCCTGCAGGATTCACCACCGCTCTGGGCCTCAAGGATTTGAGGCTTGCGCTCGACGCCGCCGACAGCGTCGATCTGGATTTGCCGTTCGGCGGCGTACTTCGAGGCGCGCTCGCTCAGGCTCTGGCGAACGGTCAGGGCGAGATGGACTGGGCGTCGATTGCAGAACTGGTCCGTTCCGGCCAGCCGGGTGAAGGCAGTCCCGAAACGCCGACGAGGTGAGCGCGAGCTCTGACGGGACTGCGACTTCGGCGCTGGCGGAGACCGATTCCGTCCGGACACTACCGCTGGCCGGGTTGTCGGCACTCGCAATGGCAGGTTTCATAGCAATCACAACCGAAACCATGCCGGCCGGACTACTGGTGCAGATCGGGTCAGGACTGTCCGTATCTGTCTCCGGCGCCGGGCAATTGGTCACTGCATACGCGTTGGGCTCTGTCGTCGGGGCGGTACCACTGATCGCATTGACCCGAGGACTGCGACGGCGTGCTGTCCTGGTGTCGGCGACTGTTGGATTCGGTGTCTTCAATCTGGTGACAGCGCTGTCGTCGAATCTTGTTCTCACCTTGGGTGTTCGGTTTCTGGCGGGCATGGCAGCAGGTGTGGTGTGGGGGTTGCTTGCTGGGTACGCACGCAGGATGGCGCCCCTTCGTCTGCAGGGGCGGGCCGTTGCGGTTGCCTCCGTCGGACAGCCGATCGCGCTGGCAATCGGCGTTCCGATGGGTGCATGGCTCGGGACCCTGGCCGATTGGCGCGTAGTCTTCGCCGTGATGTCGGTTGCTGCGCTACTTCTGGTCGTGTGGATACTCACGGTGATGCCGGACTTTCCCGGGCAACAAGCGGATCGGCAGCTGTCGGTGCGGAAAGTCCTGGTCCTGCCGGGCGTACGACCGATTCTGTTTGTCGCGTTCTTGTGGATCTTCGCGCACAACATCGTGTACACGTACCTGGCGGCGTTTCTGGATCGCATCGGTTTCGGCGATCGGTTGGGAATCGTCTTGTTCGTGTTCGGACTTTTCGCCTTCGTGGGCATCGGTGTGGTCGGGGTGTTTGTCGACCGGGCCCTTCGAAGTCTCACCGTGCTGAGCTTGGTGGTCTTTGCCGCAGCTTTGACCGCGTTGGGCGTCGGCGGTGACAGCTTCGCAGTGATCGCACTCAGCGTTGCGGTATGGGGCGTGGCATTCGGAGGCGCTCCCACTGTCCTTCAGACTGCGCTCGCCGACACGACGGGCGACGCTGTGGACACTGCGCAATCGGTTTTCGTGACGATCTTCAATGCGGCGATCGCAGCGGGCGGCGTCGTGGGCGGGCTGATCTTGGCGGACAGGGGTGCGGGAGCGTTGCCGTTGGTTTCGCTGGTGCTGATCGTCGTCGGTGTTCTTGTGGTCAGTATCCGACAATTCGGACATAGCTTGTGATTCACTTCACGCATGCGAAAGTCATTGCTGGTGGTTGCTCTCGTTGCTACGTGGTTTGTCGCCGGAGCGATGCCCGCGGGGGCTGCGGATGCGAACTGGTCCGGTGATTACTCGCTCAAGCGTTTCGCCGCGACCAAGACGGGCACAAGTCTGGCCGCCAGCCAGTGGGAGCCGGATTTCTCCGATACATACACGTTCGAGACGGATTGCTCGAGCGGAGTCTGTATCGCCACAGTGGTCGGCGGTCCGGCTCCCGCCAATCCGACGTTGCCGCAGCCTGCGCGATACACCTGGGACGGAACCAGTTGGGTGCACCCCTATGACTGGGAGTGGGATTGCTACCAGGGGGAAGGCGTGCCCAAGGTGTGGGCACCGGCGCACTCCGAGGCGTATTACACACCTCAGCCCGATGGCAGTCTGAAAGGTTCGTGGCGTACCGACATCGCGAGTGGTCCCTGCGAGGGATCGGTGATCATGCACGTCGAGGCGTACCCGGTCGGTCGATCTACCGGATCCTTCGGTAGTTGAGAACGATCTGTGGCCCGAAGGTGTTGAAACAAATCTGAGCCCGCGGGAATTGATCGAGCCCCATGCACGTTAATTGAGTCAGTAACGCTCAACTTTCTGCAAGGAGGCTTCGGAATGCCAGCATTCTTCGGGCCCGAGGGTCCCGGTCGCATCGATATTTCCCGGCTCATGAGCAGGGCCACCCAGCAACTCATGGCTGACGCTGCACGTGTAGCGGCTGCTCGCGGTGATTCGGATCTCGATGCACTGCACGTTCTCCGCGTCATGGCGGAGCAGGATCCGGTCCGCACGCTCATGCAGCGCGCCGGAGCCGACCCGAAATCCGTGGTCGACGCCGTCGACCTGCGGCTGCCACAAGGCCGTGAGCAGGGGGCCTACTCTGCTCCTGCGCTCAGCAGCGCCGTGAAAACCGCTCTACTCGAGGCTCATCAACTGGCCCGAGCCCTGGGATCGACGTACATCGATCCCGAACACCTCTTCATCGCATTGGCTGGTGACCCCGATCATGTTCCGGGTCGTCTGCTCGCTTCGGCCGGCATCACGCCGGAGAAGCTGCAGGCAGCGGTTCAGAATCCTGCAGCCGGTCCAGTCGAAGACGAGTCCACCACACCGACGCTCGACAAGTACGGCGTCGATCTCACCGATCGCGCACGCAACGGCGGCGTCGATCCGGTGATCGGCCGCGCCGACGAGATCGAACAGACCATCGAGATCCTCTCCCGCCGCACCAAGAACAACCCCGTCCTGGTGGGTGAAGCAGGCGTCGGCAAGACTGCCATCGTCGAAGGTCTCGCCCAGCGCATCGTCGACGGGGATGTCCCGGAATCGTTGGTGGGCAAGAGGATAGTCCAGCTCGAACTCTCGAGCATGGTCTCGGGTACTCGCTACCGCGGAGACTTCGAGGAACGGCTGACCAAGGTGATCGACGAGATCACCGCACACAAGGACGAGCTGATCGTCTTCATCGACGAGATGCACACCATCGCCGGTGCCGGAGGCGGCGCCGAAGGTGCGATGGATGCCGGAAACATCCTCAAGCCCAAGCTCGCTCGCGGTGAACTGCACATCGTCGGCGCCACCACGCTCGACGAATACCGCAAGAACATCGAGAAGGATCCCGCGCTCGAGCGGCGCTTCCAGCCCGTACAGGTCGGAGAGCCGTCGATCGAGGACGCGATCGCCATCTTGAGCGGACTGCGCAGTCGGTACGAGGATCACCACAAGGTCCACTACACCGACGAGGCGATCACCGCTGCGGTGGAGCTGTCGGCACGTTACATCGGCGACAGGTTCCTGCCGGACAAGGCAATCGACTTGATCGACCAGGCCGGCGCCAGGCTTCGGTTGAAGACGGCCACGGTAGACACCGCTGCTCTGCAGCAACGTCTCGAGCAGCTGGAGAGCGACAAGGAGAAAGCCGTCGCCGATGAATTGTACGAGAAGGCGTCGACCCTGCGTGACGAGATCAACAGCGTCGCAAAGCGTCTGGAGAAGGCAGGATCCTCGGTTCCTTCCGAGGAAACTCCGGATGTGACTGCTGAACAGATTGCCCAGGTTGTCGCCCGTGCCACGGGTATTCCGGCCAGCCAGATGACTCAAGCAGAGAAAGATCGCCTGCGCCGTCTGGAAGAGGAACTGCACGGTCGTGTCATCGGGCAAGATGACGCCGTTCGCGCAATCGCGCGTGCGGTGCGTCGTAGCCGGACCGGTATGAGCGATCCGGATCGTCCCGTCGGTAGCTTCCTGTTCCTCGGACCTACCGGTGTCGGCAAGACGGAGCTCGCAAAAGCTCTGGCTGCCACACTCTTCGGTGACGAGAACAAGATGCTGCGCTTCGACATGAGCGAGTTCGGTGAGAGGCACACGGTAAGCCGATTGGTCGGTGCTCCTCCCGGATATGTCGGCTACGGCGAGGCCGGACAGCTCACGGAACAGGTGCGTCGTAACCCGTACTCGGTGATCCTGCTCGACGAGATCGAAAAGGCACACCCGGACGTGTTCAACACCTTGCTCCAGGTGCTCGACGATGGGCGTCTGACCGACGGCCAGGGTCGAACGGTGGACTTCAAGAACACCGTCGTGATCATGACCAGCAATCTCGGCTCGGACATCATTTCGAGCAAGTCCGGTGGACTGGGCTTCACCACAGGTGATGCAGAGTCGGCGGAGAAGCCACTGCGCGACCGCGTGATGGCCAGGTTGCGCGAATCGATGCGGCCGGAGTTCCTCAACCGCATCGACGAGATAGTGATCTTCCGCAAGCTCGACACCGAGCAACTGCACCGGATCACTGATCTGTTGCTCGACGACAGCCGGAAGCGGTTGCAGTCCAAGGGCATCGACATCGAGTTCACCGCCGACGCAGTGGACTGGATTGCCGAGCACGGGCATCAACCCGAGTTCGGGGCTCGCCCGTTGCGACGTTCGATCCAGCGTGTGGTCGACGACAAGATCGCCGACATGCTGCTCGACGATCTCCTCGAAGAGGGCGGCAGCATCACCGTCGCGGTTGACGAGGGTGAGTTGGTGTTCAGCTAGGAGGGGCACAGCCCCCGTGAGCGGTTAGGGAGTCCCTGGACTCCCTAACCGCTCACAGGCGCGCAGCGCCCAAAATCTCCGCCGCCAGGGCGTCGTTGTGCCGGAAAAACCCCGCATTGGTACGGGGACGAGGGAAAGCCGCCGACCAGTTGTGGCCTGCAACCCACGGCCCGGCCGCGAAGCGGCGAGGATGAGCTGTGTTGTCCTGGTCGAGAATTCGTGAAGTACCGTCGACGGCGAGCTTCGCCGAACTGTCCACGGTCGCACGAAGTTCGACTGCCTCGCCTCGACCGTGAAGCGTCCGCAGGAGCGAGTCACCGCTCGCGCTGATGGAAGCAACCGGCAAGCGTGCTTCGACGAGGGTGTTCGCGGCCACGATGTCGGTGTGCGACGCACTGCGAGCGACAAAGATCCCAACCCCCGTTGCCGGGTCGATCTCGGTGGAGAACGCTGAATCCGGCCCGAGGAACTGGACGATGCCGACCTCGTTGAGCGCGATCAACTGTTCCAGTCGCTCGGGTGGCGGACCACTGGCGATGAAGCTGAAGAACGAATGAAGCCAACCCTCGACGTCCTTGGCGACGGATTCGGCCGGGATTCTGCCGCGCCGCAGCAATTCTCCGACAGTCATGTACGTCGACAGCAGCGCTGAGAAGACAGCGGCGTCGGCGCTGAAATACGGGTCCGACCTCCGCGCGACGTCTGCCGAGATGTATTCGTTGATCCGGGATTGGACCTCGGCAAGTCCGTCGTAGCGCTCACCGCCGAGTGGGCGGTTCAGTCGCTCGAGATCGATACGGTCTTCCGGCTTCGGAACTGCGTTCTCGACCAGTTCCTGCAATCGAGACGATCCCCAAGCCAGCGAGGCGAATTCGGCGTCGAACTCCTCCCAGGTGCCCACCGTCCGATCCGGGTGCGACGCGAACAGTTCGTGATAGTGGGCGCCTGCCAATTCTTTCGACGCCAGCGGCCAGATGTCGTTTCGGAAATCCAACGGCCCGTCGCCGGGCACAAGATCAGCGGTGAAGAACCGAGGTAGCGGTGGCCGCGCGTCGGCGATCGAGTACGAAATCTTGGAGTGGTACGGCACGCCTCGACGAGATCCGGCGTACAACAGCGGTTCCCGACCCGAGGGAGTGTAAGTGAGGGTGCCGTCCTCACCGCGTTCGAAGACGCCGCCGCGGCTCTCGGCGAGGAGAACCATCCAGTCGATGAAAGCCAGCCCGAGTCCGGCGATCAGAACCGGTTCGCGTTCGGGAATGACATCGGCGTCGAGGTCGGCGGTGTATCCCGGACCTACGTAGGTCAACCCGTGCTCGGACGCGAAGCTGGTCAGCGCGGTTTCACGCGGGGCAGCCAACGCATCGGGGTGCCCTTGCGCGAGAAGGACGGCCGTCGCTTCGATGACAACTCCGTCGTCCAGATGAACCGTCTGTATCTCGCCGACGTTCACGATGTCGACCACGGATCGTCGATGAACCCGAACGTCGACGTGCGCTGGTGCAGAGTCGACCGCAGTCTGGAACACCCAGTTCAGGTATCGGCTCTGCAGTGACCTCGATGCAAACGACGACGGGGTGATCATCGGAACTTCTGCCGCGATTTCGGGAAATTCGGCAAGTTCAGTCGAGTGCTCGGCGACCCATTCCGCGAGGGTCGGACCCGGCAGCACCGGGCCGGTCACGGCGGTGGTCTCGTCGGTGAACATCGTGACGTCCGCGGTTGTCGAATTCATCCACAGAAGCGGCGCCTGGCTGCCTCGCCAAATGCGGCCGGCGCCTGCCGGATACGGGTCGACGACGTGAATGTCGATCGGTACGGGATCGGCGTTCACCGATTCGTGAGCGAGGATTCGCTCGAGTACGCCGGTCCCGCGGGGGCCACCGCCCACGATCACGACGACAGCTGCTGTCCCCACTGAGGTACGGGGTCGATCGCCTGGCACGAGTCCTCCATCGGACCTGGCAGAAAGCACCCGCACCTCAGCAGAGGGGGTTGCTGCGACGTCACGGAGCCAGGACTCTCGATCGCTCTGGATGGTTAGTCCAGCTTATCTTCGGAGAATCGTGAGGCAAGGAATTCCGGACATCAGATCAGCGTGAATCAAACAGTTGTCAATCACTATCTTTCGGTTTGCGTTGCAGGCAGGATCCGAGCGTGAACATCCCCGAAGCCGATTCGTGATCCGCCGACGCCGGGAGCGGTGGCTGAGATGGCGATGGTGTCGCCGTCTTCGAGAAAGGTACGGGTCTCGGAGCCCACAGCCACGGGTTCCTTGCCGCCCCACGTCAGCTCGATGAAGGCGCCGCGCTGATCTTTGTCCGGCCCGGAAATGGTTCCGGACGCGAAGAGATCGCCGGTGCTCGCTGCTGCGCCGTTGATGGTGGTGTGCGCGAGCATCTGCGCAGGCGACCAGTACATCTGGGCGTAGGGCGGCCGGGAGACGACGTGACCGTTCCATTCGACGGCCAGGTCGATGTCCAGCCCCCACTTCTCTTCACCACGCAGATAGGAAAGCGGTTCGGGATCCTGCACCGGAGTGTCGATTCGGGCTGCTTCGAGAGCGAGCAAGGGTACGACCCACGGTGAGATGGAGGTCGCGAAACTCTTCCCCAGGTTCGGACCGAGGGGCACGTACTCCCACGCCTGGATGTCTCGGGCAGACCAGTCGTTCACGACGACGGCGCCGAAGACGTGCTCGGCAAATTCGTCCGGGGTGATGGAATCGCCCATCTTCGAGGGAGTTCCGACGATGAACCCCATTTCGGCTTCGATGTCGAGGCGGCGGGACGGTCCGAAGTCCGGGCTTTCCTGATCGGGTGCCTTCCGCTGTCCGCAGGGACGAACGATATCGGTGCCGGAGACGACGATGGTGCTCGAGCGCCCGTGGTATCCGACCGGAAGGTACTTCCAGTTCGGCATCAAGGGGGCAGCGTCGGGTCGGAACAGGCGTCCGAGGTTGGTCGCATGATTTTCCGACGCGTAGAAATCCACGTAGTCGGCCACCGCGATCGGCAAGTGCATTGTGACTGAGTCGACGGGAAACACTGCGTCCGAGTCTATTTCGCCGGTCACTAGATCCGTGATCCGATTACGCACCGATACCCACTGATCTCGGCCCAGCGCCATGAACGCATTCAGAGTCGGTTCGGCGAAGACGGAATCTCCCAGTGTCGCTGCGAGATCGACCACCGAGTCGGCGACCCGTACACCAACACGGGGTGATCCTCCGGCGGGGGAGAAGATGCCGTATGGCAGATTGTCGATCCCGAACAACGAGTCGGCGGGAATGTCGATGGTCGTGACGGTCATACGAGTGTTCCTTCGGTTTTGTCGGAGCGGACGATCAATCCGAGACCTTCGAGTTCGGTGAGAGGGTCCGAAATGCTACAGGTCCCGAACGAGAGGAAGCGGCGACGCACCTCGCCGGCCTCGTCCGCGGTCAGTTCGGCCAGGGCTTGCGCGATCGATTCGCCATCGCGTTGCGCCAGAGCAGCAACAACTTCCGAGCGGTCGGCGCCCCGCCTCACAGCGTTGACGGCCACCATGATGTTGAGGAAGCCGTGCTGCTCGAAACCTGTCTCCGGATCGGTATTGCGCACGCCGTGATGCAGTCCCGCGGTCGCCTTGAACGGGATACCCGCTCGGACAACGGATATCACGGCATCGGCGAGCTCGTCCTCGTCCGGGTACGCTTCGGCGACAATTCCTCCGGTGCGAAACTTCGCGGAGTACCCGGCGGTTTCGAGCGCCGTCAGAAAGTCCACGCGTCGATCACCGCGGGGTACCTCGACAAAAATGTCCAGGTCGGGATGAGCGGCATGGACGGGAGCGAGTTCCTCGAAGGCGGCTTCGGCGTCCAACCCGTCAGGAATTCCCACTTCGACGGCGGCGACGCTGACACCGGGGATAGCGAGCGCGTTCGACAGTGCCGCCGCCGTATCGGCTGGACCGGCCGGCACAGTCAGACTCAGCGTCACCGGGTTGTCAGCTGAAACGTACGCGGCCAGTTCGCTCAATCGCGGCGCGGGAAAGACGAAGGGCCCGACCAGTGCGTCATAGTCCGCCTGCTGGTAGGCCGCGTGGGCCGGAACTGCCTCGGCGAGAGGAGCATTGCCGGGTGGGAAGAGTGCTGCGTCGTCGCACAGGCCGCGCAGGAGTGGGGAGATGATCGTCATTGCTGAGGCCCCCGCCCTGCCCAACTCCAGGCGTACGCTTCGTCTTCACAGGCCAAGGCTCCCTCACCCAATTCGAGGGGCCGGAACGTATCGACCATCACGGCCAGCTCGTCGAAGTACTCGGCGCCGATGCTTCGCTCGTACGCGCCGGGTTGTGGGCCGTGGGCGTGGCCGCCGGGATGAATCGATATCGAACCCTGCCCGATGCCGGAACCCTTGCGTGCCTCGTAGTCACCGCCGCAGTAGAACATGATCTCGTCCGAGTCGACGTTCGAGTGGTAGTACGGCACGGGGATCGACAGGGGGTGGTAGTCGACCTTGCGGGGCACGAAGTTGCAGATCACGAAGTTGTTCCCCTCGAATGCCTGGTGCGCGGGCGGCGGCTGGTGAACACGGCCCGTGATCGGCTCGTAGTCGGAGATGTTGAAGGTGTACGGGTACAAGCATCCGTCCCAACCGACGACATCGAAAGGGTGCGTGGGATAAACCATTCGGGTGCCGACGATGCCCGCCGACGTGCGGTGCTTGACCAGTACCGCGATGTCGGTGCCTTCGGCGATCATGGGCGCGGTCGGTCCGTGCAGGTCTCGTTCACAGAACGGTGCGTTCTCGAGTAGCTGGCCGAAGCGGGAAAGATAGCGCTTGGGCGGGACGATGTGACTGTTCGCTTCGATGGCGTAGGCACGAAGTGGTTTGTCACCCTTGGGGATCCATCGATGCGTTGTGGACATCGGGATCAGGACGTAGTCACCTTCACAGGCCTCGAGTGTGCCGAAGACAGTCTCGACGGTCGCCTCGCCAGATTCGATGTAGACCATCTCATCGCCGATTGCATTGCGGTACAGGGGAGATGGCTCCGCCGCAACGACGTAGGACAGTCGCACGTCGGCATTTCCGAGGATGAGACGACGGCCGGTTACCACGTCGGTCTCGTTCCAGGTGCTTTCGGGAAACAGTGTGTGGAGTTTCAGATGGCGCGGTTTGAGGGGATGGTTGGGGGTTGTGCTCTGATCGCGCAGTTCCCAGACTGTTGCGTCGACGATGGCCGACGGGATCTCGCGGTGGTAGAGCAACGAAGAATCCGAGGAGAAACCTTCCTCGCCCATCAGTTCTTCGTAGTAGAGGTTGCCGGACTCGTCACGGTGTTGGGTGTGACGCTTCGGTGGGATGTTGCCGAGTTGTCGATAGAACGCCATGACGGGGCTCCTTCTGTGCTGTTCTGCCTGGCTCACCTCCACCAGATAGTAAATACATTAACTAAAATGATGTGATGGGCGCAACCCTTCAAGGGGGTTCGGGTCTATGTCAGTTACGTCCGCGTACGTCGAACTGGCTGCGGTTGGTGATCAGTTTGTCCAGGAGCATGACAAGAATTCGCTGTTCGGCCTCGCTCAGGACGCTGACCCAGGCGTGTTCGCGTTCGTTCTGCTCGCGAAACGCTTCGACCATGGCTTCTCGGCCTTTGTCGGTCAGGTACAGCTGGACCGAACGGCCGTCGTTCTCGGTGGGCCGACGATCGATCAATCCGTCTGCCAGCATCGACTTGGACAGATTGGAGACCGCTGCCCTACTCATTCCGGTGAGCTCGGCGGCAGCCTTCGGCTCGATCGGGCCGGCCAGCCAGGTGACGAACAACAGTCGGAAGGAGGACCATGACCAGCCTCGAGGGCGGTGGATCGACGACTCGAGATCGTACGTGACGACGTTGGAGGCTCGGTTGAGCGTCAGGAGAACCTCGGTGGCGAGCTGATCGCGAAAGCCGTGTTCGGTGGCCAGCTTTTTGTTGGCCAGTTCGATGAACGACCAGAAATTGAGTTCGCCGACGGTTGACTGGTCATCGGTTGTCCGGTCATTCATGGACTAACCCTAGCGCGATCGGCAGGTGATTAATCTATGTACTAGATTTCGGGGTTCTGATGAAACTTCGCAACCTGGCACTGCGGTCGAGGTTCTGAACTATCGTGACGCGCGTGACTGTGCGCAGCGACGAGTTTCCCCTGGATACCGACCTCATGTCGGTGGGGCAACTCGAGCGGAGACGACGATTGACCACGGCGGTGGTCGAGATGCTTGCAGAGATGCCGTCGGATCGAATCCAGATGAAAGAAGTGTCGGAGCGTTCAGGCGTGGCGCTAGGCACTCTCTATCGCTACTTTCCGACCAAACAGCAACTTCTTGCTGCGGCGATGACGGCGTGGAGCGGGCTCGAATCCGCTCGTCGTCCTGAGGAGTCGCAAACGGGCGGCGAAGAGAGCAACGCGTACGAACGGGTTCTGGCACTTCATCGCCGCGAGATGAAGGCATTCGAGCGTAGGCCTCACTTCGCTCGACTCGAGATCGAACTCCATTCGTCCTCGGATCAGTTCGTGATCGAGTCGTTGGATCAGCGCGCGGCTGCACATCGGAGAATGCTGTTCGAATTGATGGACGGTATTCCGGCCGAGACGGCGCGGGTTGCGGCCGTGGCAATGGGCGGCACGATGTTGACGGCCCTTGCACTGTGGACCAGTGGCCGGATCGGATTCGCAGAGGCCCAGCGGAACGTCGAAGACGTCATCGGACTGGTACTTCGATGAACGGTGTCACTCTAGAATTCAGTTCTTGTTTCTGTCGCTGTGAATGCGAATCATCGCTTCAGCTTCGTGAAAACGAAGACGCAGGAAGCGTCCTTACCTAGAATTCACTTACAAAACTGCCGGGATGTCCGATCCAAGGATCGACGTGTCCGTGAACTGTGAAAGTGAGTCGCAATGAAGCGCTCGTACCGAGCTCGCTCTCGAATCTGGATGGTTGTCCTGGCGTCGGCGACACTGGTGGTGACGGGGTGCGCCGGTAGCAGCCAAGGTACGACCACGGATGCATCGGACGTGACGGTCGGAGTTGTCGGTGACCAGAACAACGGGGGAGAGCCGCGCTCGGGTGGCACCGTGTCGTTTGCCACCTACAACGGGATCAGCAGTCTCGATCCGGCTGACCGTCAGGACGGCGGCGCTACCGGTGGTAGCGAAATGGCAGCCATCTACGACCTTCTGATGCGCTTCGATACGGCGGCGGGCGAATACGTTCCCCACTTGGCGCAGTCTTTGTCGGCCAACGGCAACAACACGGTGTGGACACTGAAATTGCGCGACGGCGTCACCTTCAGCGACGGCACTCCGATGGACAGTGCGGCAGTCCTGTGGAGCATCGATCACTATCTGCAGAAGAAGGGAACTCACGCGCTGGTGTGGAAGACCGCTGTGCGCGAGATGAATTCACCGGATCCGAGTACGGTCGTCTTCACATTGGCGCAGCCGTGGGACGAGTTCCCGATCATGTTCACCACCGGTCCCGGCATGATCGTCGCGCCCTCGGCGATGGCTACCGGCACGTTCACCCCGATCGGGGCAGGTCCGTTCACCGTCGAGAAGTTCGCCTCCCAGGACGAATTGGTGCTCGCTGCCCGTCCGACGTACTGGGACGGGGCGCCGTACCTCGAGAAGTTGCGCTTTCCGGCAATCGTCAACGAGAAGAGCAAACTCGAGGGATTGCACACCGACGGAATTCAAGTCGCCTATCTGAAGTCTCCCGATTTCATACACGAGGCTTTCGAAGCCGGTGATCCAGGATTTGTGTACTCGGCCAGCATGGCCGGCGTTCTGGCAATCAATCAGCGCGACGATCGGGCAGCGAAGGACGAGCGCGTGCGTAAGGCGATTGTCGCTGCGGTGGACCCGACTACGTTCAACGAGCGAGTTCAGGGCGGCTTCGGCGAACCCGGCACCGACATGTTCGCGTCGTGGTCGCAGTGGCACGGATCGGTGGCCGGGAACGGCTTCGACCCCGAGGCGGCGAAGAAGTATCTCGCCGAGGCGAAGGCCGACGGTTACGACGGAAAACTGACGTACGTCGGTATGAACGATCCGGCGACGCAGCGCAGCGCACTGACGTTTCAGTCGCTCTTGCAGGCAGTGGGTTTCACGGTCGAAATCACCTACGCAACCAGCATCAACGATCTGATTTCCATGCTGTACGCGAAGCATGACTACGACGTGTCCTACTTCGCGTTCAACGTGCTGGAAGAGTCACCGTTCGTGCGTATGTACGGCAACCTGTTCAGCGAATCGCCGTCGAACATTCTCGGCTACAAGAACGCTCGGATGGACGAGTTGCTCGGCAAGCTGCAAACAGCGTCGGGCGAGGATGAGCGGCGAGCCGTCATCGACGATATTCAAACCGTGGTCAACGAGACGGCGCCGATGGCCGTGGTCAACTCCGGCAAGGTTTTCATCCCGTGGCGCGAGAACGTGCACGGAGTGATGCCGAGTGCGGACGGGATTCTGCTCTTCGGCAACACGTGGTTGAGCTGACCCCCCGTGCGCCTTTTTGGTAGTGCCCACTACCAAAAAGGCGCACCGGGGCTTTGCCCCTAAAGCTCCGCTCGTACCAACTTCGCGGCTTCGACGAGGTTACGCAGTGACGCCTCGACCTCGACGGAACCGCGAGTCTTCAAACCGCAGTCCGGGTTGACCCACAACCGCTCGACCGGAACAGCTTTGAGTGCCTCACGCAGTGATTCGGCAATTTCGTCGACGCTCGGCACCCGCGGCGAGTGGATGTCGTAGACACCGGGGCCGACGCCGAGATCGAACCCGACCGAACTGAGATCGTCGAGGACCTCCATGTGTGAGCGTGCCGCCTCGATGGACGTGACGTCCGCGTCGAGGCCGGCGATGGCGCCGATCACCGCTCCGAACTCGGAGTAGCACAGGTGCGTGTGGATCGCGGTGGAATCCGCGACGCCCGAGGTGGCCAACCGGAAGGCGCCGACCGACCAGTCCAGGTAGGCGCGCTGATCCTCGGCACGCAGTGGGAGTAGTTCTCGCAGAGCCGGTTCGTCGACCTGGATGATTCCGATTCCGGCGGCCTGCAGATCGACGGTCTCGTCTCGAATGGCCAGTGCGACTTGATTTGCCGAGTCGGCGAGGGGTTGGTCGTCGCGGACGAACGACCAGGCCAGAATGGTGACGGGTCCGGTGAGCATGCCCTTGACCGGCTTGTCGGTCAGGGACTGTGCGTACGTGATCCAGTCGACGGTCATCTGCTTCGCGCGCGAGACGTCGCCGTACAGAATCGGCGGACGCACGCAGCGGGTGCCGTACGACTGGACCCAACCGTTGGCGGTGGCGAAGAATCCGTCCAACTGCTCCGCGAAGTACTGGACCATGTCGTTGCGTTCCGGCTCACCGTGAACAAGCACGTCCAGGTCCAGCTTTTCCTGGAGCGCAACAACTTCGGCGATCTCGGCGCGCATCCGGTTGACGTACTCGGCTTCGTCGATCTCACCTTTGCGCAGTGCTGCGCGAGCGATGCGGATCTTCGAGGTTTGCGGGTATGAACCGATGGTCGTCGTGGGCAGCGGCGGCAGAGAAAGCAGCTCGTCCTGGGCAGCGCGACGTTCGGCGGCGGGCGCGCGACCGGTCGCCGAGTTCAGCACCGCGTCCAGACGGCCTCGAACACTCGCATCATTGAGTCTGCGATCGTCCTTGCGGGTCGACGCGGCCGCTCGTGCCAGAGCGAACTCGTCCTCCACCGACTCTCGGCCCTGTGTGAGAGCGGTTGCGAGAGTTACTACTTCCTTGACCTTCTCGGTGCCGAACGCGAGCCACGAGCGCAGGGCCTTGTCGACATCGGATTCAGCGTCGAGTGTGTACGGAACGTGCAGCAGGGAGCACGACGTGGAGACGGCAAGCGTGTCGACGCTGCCGAGCAAGGCACCCAAAGTGCTCAGTGCCGAGTCCAGATCGGACCGCCAGATGTTTCGTCCGTCGACCACTCCGGCGACGATTAGTTTGCGGGCGAGTTCAGGTACGGAGCCGATCGAATCCTGACCGGCCACCAGGTCGACGGCAAATCCTTCGACGCCGGTGGACGCAAGCGCGGGCAACGCGTCACGCAGCGAACCGAAGTACGACGCCAACAGGATCGACGGCCGCTCGGACAGCGCTGAAAGCTGTTCGTACGCAGCGCGTGCCGCTTCGATTTCCTCGTCGGTGCGATCGCCCACGAGGGCGGGTTCGTCGAGCTGAACCCAGCTCGCACCGGCCTTCGCGAGCCGACCGAGTAGATCCGCGTAGAGGGGGAGTAGTTCGTCGAGCCGCGAGAGCAGCGGCTCGTCTGTGCCGACAGCCTTCGAGAGCAGCAGGAAGGTGACCGGTCCGATGACGACCGGGCGGGCTGCAATGCCGTCGGAAAGTGCTTCTGCCAGTTCGGACAAGACTTTGGACGGGTCGAGTGCGAACGTGGTGGACGGTGAAATCTCCGGCACCAGGTAGTGGTAGTTGGTGTCGAACCACTTCGTCATTTCGAGTGGCGCGATGGTGTCCGTCCCACGGGCGGCGGCAAAGTAGCGGTCCAACGGATCGGCGACCGACGCGACGCGGTCGGGCAGCGCGCCGAGAAGAACTGCGGTGTCGAGCATCTGGTCGTAGAAGGAGAAGGTATTGACCGGGATGGAGTCGAGGCCCAGGTCGCGGAGGTCGGCCAAGCCCTGCCGACGGAGGTCACGGGCGACAGCCTGCAGGGCGTCGGCGTCGATGCGCCCTGCCCAGTAGCTTTCGGTTGCCCGCTTGAGTTCTCGATGAGGACCGATGCGCGGTGAGCCCAGCACGGTCGAAGTGAATGTTGTTGTCACGGAGTTTCTCCAGATTGCCAATGCATTGATGGCCACTGCCGGCAGACGGGTACACCTCACGAGACCTCGAGTTTCGGCGGACAGTACTGCCCGCACCGCACACGAGGTCCGATGGAGATCTACACGCCCATTCCACGAGGCGGTGGACCGTCGGGCACGGCGTGCCCGACACAGTCGGCAGGTCTTCGGACTCGCGGGCACTCGATCGAGTTGGATCGAACCTACTGGCCGTCGCTTCCCAGGCGGATGCCCAGTGCACATAAACGGCGGTCGTTCCTGCTTACCGCTGCGGGACAGTCCCGGATTTTCACCGGGTTCCCTCTCACTCCGACAGCTTGCGCTGACGGGGCTTCGACGCCGGGAACGGTCTTCGGGGCTCCTCATGACCGCGCCGGGCGAACCAGCTGCATCGACCAGCATAAGGCCAACCCTCCCTGAGCAGTCAAGGAGAGTCGGCGAAGGGCGCTACGCGCGTGACATGTAGGAATTCGAGTCCGGTGGTACGCGCGGAAGATTCTCGGAGGAACGTAGATTCTCCGCCATTTCGACAAGCAGATCCTGCGAAGACGGCGATAGATCGACGACGCGAGAGGTGAGGTTTCGCAGGCGCACGTTGTGCAGCTGTTCGAGGAGAGAGAGGTCCGCCTCGCCGCCCGAGATCGCGGGCGGAGTTTGATCGGACGGGGCGTAGAAGTAGTCCGGATGGACGTTGAAGAAGTGGGCGAGGGCGGCAACCACTTCGGGTGACGGGTTGGTTCGGACGCCGGTGCGCAGTTGGGACAGGTACGGCGTCGAGATGCGGCAGCCGAACTCGGTCATGCCGCGAACGACCATCGCGTTGGTGACGTGAAAGTCGGCAGTCTCGAACAGCGAGTTCAAGCGATCGTTGAACTGGTTCGACATGAGACGTCCCTTCCCCCGTTACGCACAGGCTCCGTCGATTCAATTAACTGCATCATAGCCAGTTATCGAACGATTAGCTGTTTTGGATTCTCGCGAAGGGGTTTGTTTGCAGGGAAAACCCCTAGGGTAGAAGGTCCCTACTTTGAGTGATCTGGACAAATCGCCGTCAAGAATCGAACGGCGAACTATTTGCCGGGGAAGTGGATTCCGGCCATGCGGATCAGAGCCAGCCGTTCGACTCGGCGATTCTGACGGCTTCCGCGCGCGTCGACGCACCTGTCTTGCCCATCGCGGATGACAGATGATTTCGAACTGTCCCTGCGGACAAGAAGAGCGCCCCTGCGATGGCTGCCACGGGTGCGCCGTCGTGAGCGGCGCGCAGTACTTGGGTCTCACGCTCCGTCAGGGGCGACTCGCCGCTGACGAGGCTGTCGGCCGCAAGGGTGGGATCGACGACGCGCAGTCCGGCGTGGACACGCCTGACTGCGTCGGCCAACTGCCTGGCGGGTGTGTCCTTGACGACGAACCCGCCGGCCCCGGCGTGCAGGGCTTTGCGAAGAAATCCGGGACGTCCGAACGTGGTGACGATCAGGACTCGGGTGTCGGGTGCTGCCTCGCGAAGGGCCGCCGTCGCGGCGATTCCGTCCATGCCGGGCATCTCGACGTCCAGAAGCGCGACATCCGGGCGGTGTTCGAGAACAGCGGCCACAACCTCGTCGCCGCGACCGACCTCGGCCACCACGGAGAGGTCGGATTCCAGATCGAGTAGTGCGGCCAACGCTCCTCGCACGAGCGCCTGGTCGTCCGCCAAGAGCAGCCGTATGGTTGCTCGATCGCCCTGGCTGTTCACTCTGTCTCCTGTTCGACTACCTGAAGTGCAAACCCCTGCGGCTGGGGATGAGTGATGATCACTCGTGCGCCCGACGCTCCGGCGCGCTCGCGTAATCCGATCAGACCGTTGCCGGAAGACGTCGACCCGGCCCCTTGCCCGTCGTCGACGACCGACGCACTATTTTCGTCGACCGTGATCCGGCAGTGGGTCGCACCGCTGTGTCGAACGACGTTGGTGACGCCCTCACGGATCGTCCATGCAAAGAGTTCGCGAAGACGCGTGGGAACCATGTCGGTACTGCTCGGCACCTCGTCCTCGATACCAGCCGCACGCAATGCCTCTCGTGCTCGGGCTATCTCGACGGGAAGAGAAATCCCACGAAATCCTTCGACGGCTGAACGCACGTCTGCCAACGCGTCACGCGAAAGTCTTTCGAGGTCGTCGAGTTCGTTGCGCGCACGTTCGATATCGACATCGAGTAGGCGATTGGCCAGTTCGGCTTTGATCGTGATGACGGTCAGCGAGTGCCCGAGGATGTCGTGCAGATCGCGCGCCATCCTCGTTCGCTCCTCCATGATTGCCCGCTGCTCCTGCTCTTCGCGTTCATGGAGCATGGCGAAGTTGCGGCTGATCAGGGACATGATGCCCCAGGTCGCGAATGCGGCCGCGCAGACTCCGAGCGAGAGTCCGGAGTAGTTCCCCCACCCGGACGAGAGGCTGACTATCTCCACGGAGGCCGCGAACACCAAGGCGAGAATGCCGCCCGCGACGGTCGGCAGCAGCGTCACCGCTGTCACCGCGAGATACGGTGCGGCTGCCAAACCAGTCGGCCCGACGCTGACGATCATCACGGCGGCCAACGCGGTCAAGGCGGCCAAAGCCAGTGCAGCTTCGCGAATCGTCGGCCGAGTCATTGTCATTCGACGCCGCTGCTGCGTTGTGGCGAACGTGTAGAGATAGAGCGCACCGAAGGCGACCGTCGCGAGAATCCCTGTCCAGCCGCGCAGTTCGTCGCGCAGATTCCATCCCTCGATCAGCGGCCCGCCGAGAAATACCATCCAGACCGCAGCGAAGAGAACGCCGAAACGATTCCGCCGCGGGAGCGCGACGGAATCTTCTCGGTCAGTCGTTTGCGACAACTACACACGCTCCGTATCTCGTTGGAACCGCCAGATCGCTCCGCCGGCGAAGATGGCGAACCACACCAGGATATTGACGATCCAGGTCCAGTGAATGCTATTGCCCGTCAACGGCGCGTGGGCGAGGGCGTTGATGCCGAACATCGGGGTGAACTGTGCGATGGTCGCCCATACGGAACCGTCGGTGAGCGGCACGAAGAGTCCGCCGCCGAAGGCGAGCAGAGCCAGTCCCGGTCCGAGCAACTGCATGACGTTCTCACTGGGGAGTAGATACCCCATGAACAGGCCGAAGGCCGCGAAGATCGACGATCCCAACCAGGCGATCAATGCCGTTGTGAACCAGAGTGATCCGTCCATCTGCGCCGAGGTGAACGCGCCGACGACGTAGACGACAAGGATCGAGACGAGACCGAGCAGCATCGCCATGATCAGTTTGACGGCGATGTAGGCGACCGGGGTCAGGGGAGTCAGCCGAAGTTGACGGCTCCATCCCGACGCTCGCTCGATCGAGACCATCGCTCCGCCACTGGTAGTTGCAAGCATCGCGCCGTACAGGGCCATGCTGATCATGATGTACGCGGCGACATTGCCGTGCCCGATCCCGTGATCGTCGTCGCCTTGACCGAGCCCGAAGACGAGGAAGAAGACAACCGGCATGACGAGCGTGAAGATCATCGTGCGCCGATTGCGGGTCAGGCGACGAAATTCCAATCGCAGTAGCGTCGTGTTGAATCCGCCGAGAGGTACGACGGTTCGCTCGGCTCCGTAGGTGTTCGCTTCGGTTGCTGTGGTCATCACTTCTGTCCTTCGGAGTTGTTCGACGTGAGTGCGATGAATGCGTCTTCGAGGCCACGCGAGACGATTTCGAGATCGCGAGCCTGGGTATTGGTCAACAGGAACCGTGCAACGGCATCGGTGTCACCCGAGTGCACGAGCAGTGACTCACCGCGCACCTCGACGGCGTCGGAGTTCGGTATGGCTCGCAGGAGTTCGTCGGTGATGCCTGGAACAGTCGCGCGCAGGGTGCGTCCGGACGCCATCGCCTTGACCTCGGCGGTGGTCCCGTCTGCGACCACGGTGCCTTGCCTGACCAGGATGATGCGGTCGGCGTAGACATCGGCCTCTTCGAGGTAGTGCGTCGCAAAAAGCACAGTGCGACCGTGATCTGCGTCGGCGCGGATGGCGGACCAAAAGTCCCGACGCCCTTCGACGTCCATGCCGGTGGTGGGCTCGTCGAGAATGAGCAATTGCGGGTTCGACAGCAACGCCATCGCAAATCGCAACCGCTGTTGTTGTCCGCCTGAGCATTTGCTGACCAGGCGATCGGAGATGTCGAGGATTCCGGCTCTCCCCAGCACTTCGTCGACCGGACGGGATTGGGCGTACAGGCTGGCGGTCAGCTGCACCGTCTCGGTAACCGTCAGCTCTTTCAGTAGTCCGCCGGTCTGCATGACTGCGGAGACGAGTCCGCGGGCGATCGCCGATCGCGGTGACATTCCGAAGACGCTCACGTCGCCCGACGTCGGCCGGGACAGGCCGAGTATCATGTCGATGGTTGTCGTCTTGCCTGCGCCGTTCGGGCCGAGGAACGCGACGATCTCGCCGGGGCGGATGCTCAGGTCGATACCCTTGACGGCGTCGACGGTTCCGAAACTCTTGCGAAGTCCGGTCAACCGGACGGCGTCGTGTGCCGATCCTTCAGTGAGTGTGTGCAGTGCCTGTGGTGAATGCCGTGCCTGTGCTGAGGTCATACATAGAATCTGCTCGCTTCGAGGTCGTGATCCCTCGTCCGTCCGTCATTCTTCTGCCATGACATTTGTCATCGGGTCGGCCGGTATCTGATTCGGTGCAACCTGGCCGAGGCGCGCGAGGACCAACCCCGCGATGATTGCTGCGCCACCCACAGCTTGGAGTGCAGTGACGGATTCCCCGACCAGGATCCACGCGGCGAGGACCGCGCACAGCACTTCGGTCAGCGCTACGAGAGATCCGATTGTCGGCCCCAGCAGCGTGATTGCGGCGATGCCGGTGAGATAGGCAATGACAGTGCTGACCAGGACCAGGACCACCACCGGCAGCCATACGTTCACCGAATGGTCTGCCACGACGGCGTTCGAGGCCGAGAACTGGAGGGGGAGGACGCCGACGAGTCCGAGCGCGCCGATGACCACTGCACTGACCGTGAGCCCCGATGCCGCGAGCACAACAGGATGGAGATCACCGTCCGCACGTTCGGAAATGACGAAATAGACTGCAAGGCATGCCGCGGCGGCCAGTCCCCAGGCGACTCCGACGGCACTGATCTCTGCCGATCCGAAGACGTCGATCACCACGGCGGCGCCGATCATGGCAACCGCCGCACCGAGAAGCGTCTGCACGCTCGGACGCGCGCCCTTGGTTATCCACACCCATCCGATGACGATGATGGGAGCAAGGTACTCGAGAAGCAATGCGACGCCGACCGAAAGATGTTGCACGGCATTGAAGAAGCACAGTTGAACGCCCGAGATCGCGAACACCCCGTACAGCAGTACCGTTCGCGTGTGGGCGCTCACCTGTCGTAGGCGAGGCCATTGGGTGGCTACGGCGATCACCATCATCACCAGTGCGCCGCCGGCAACGCGCGCGAACACTGCGCCGCCGGGGGACCACCCCGATTCGATGAGAGACTTCGCGAACGGGCCCGAGACGCCGAACGTTGCCGCGGACAGCAGAGCGAAGATCAAGCCGTTGCGAGAGTTCACGTCGTCACCCGTCAGGAGTAAAAGCGATTACGATGCTGACATTAGGTTGATAGAGCTCAGGAGTCAAAGTGCATTTTGCTGGTGACACGGAATCGGCGCTCGTCTTCGCCGCGTCGTTGGTCAACACGGCCCGCGGCGGGGCTGAACTGCTTCCGGATCAAGAGGAGCTGACACGGTTTCTCGACGCGGATCATTGGACCGGCAGGCGGGACGGCACGCGGGAGGAATTGACGGCGGTTCGTGCGCTGCGTCCACGACTGCGAAAGTTCTGGGAAGCCGCGGGAGTGGACGACGCCGTCGAGGTGGTGAACACACTGCTACTCGAATCGGGCGCGAGGCCGCGGCTCACCAGGCACGACGACCTCGGCTGGCATCTGCACGTCACCGCTGACGATTCGCCACTGGTGGACCGGATGGCCGCAGAAGCGGCGATGGGTGTGCTCGATCTGATCCGTACCGACGAATTCTCGAGGTTGCGATGGTGCGAGGCCCCGGACTGCGAGGCGGTCTTCGTGGATTTGTCGCGCAATCGTTCGAAGCGATACTGCGACACCGGAAACTGTGGGAACAGGGCGCATGTCGCCGCCTATCGTGCCCGTAAATCCGGTGCGTGACCAAGCGGTGTGCGGAGGGATAGAACCAGGCTGAGTGAATACCTTGTCGGGAGCCAGGATCGGTCTAGCGTTGTTAATTCGGAACAGATTTCGCGAAGCCAGGAGGATGGTCGGTGGCCGATCGTAGGCGTCCACTCAAGACGGTGACCGGTGTCAGCGGGGCGGTGAGTATCTACGACGCAGCGATCGATCCGACGACTTCGACGGTAACGTCCGCGATCGACGTCGCAAAGACGGCCGAGGCGAACAAGATCGACGGACTGTTTGCCGCCGACCTGCTGAGTTTCGGCGCGCAGGGCGCGATCGGTGCGCAGGAGCCGTTGATCTTCCTTGCCGCGCTGAGTGCGGTCACCGCCCATGTGGGGCTGATCGCCACCGTCACGACGACGTTTCATCACCCTTTCAACCTGGCACGGTTGTTCGGCACCCTGGACCACGTCAGCAATGGTCGAGCCGCATGGAATGCCGTCACTTCCTCACTCGGAGAAGAGAACTACAGCGACCTGGACCTGCCGAGTCCGGAGGAGCGGTACGCCCGAGCGGCCGAATCGCTCGAGGTGGTCAACGCGCTTTTCGACAGTTGGAAGCCCGGCGCCCTGACCCGGGGAGAGGGCTCAGCGGTGCTCGATCCGTCGAGGGTGGTCCCCATCGAGCATCGAGGCAAGTACTTCACGGTGCAGGGGCCGCTGAACATCCCCTCCCTGCCGCAGCGTCGTCCGGTCCAATTCCAGGCAGGCCAATCTGCCGGAGGTATCGAACTGGGTGCTCGCTTCGCGGAGGTCGTATTCACTTCTCTCGCAACCTTCGAGGACGCGGTCACCTACACGAAGACGATCCGCGCCAGGGCGGCAGAGGTGGGGCGTGGGGACGAACTGCCACTGATTTTCAGCTCGTTCCACGCAACGTACGGCGCTACCGAAGCCGAAGTCGAACGATTGGTCAGAGAAGCCGAGGAATCGACGGACTTCGACGCCGGTCGCACGAGGCTTGCCGACATGTTCGGCGGTGACGTGGATTTCTCGGAATTGCCGCTGGACCGGCCGATCCCGGAGTCGTTGTTGCCGGACCCGTCGTCGGTGAATCGACGACGGGGCCGGGTCGAGATCTTCGGCAAGCTCGCATCACAAGGAAAGACTCTGCGTGAGTTGATCATCGCGTCCAAGGACACCGGCCACTGGGCAGCGGCGGGCACCCCGGAACAGCTCGCGGACGCGATCGAGGAACGATACGACGCGGGCGTACTCGACGTCATTACGCTCGGTGACCTTGCCGATCCGCGTACACGCGATTTCGTCACGAACGGACTGCTGCCGGAACTACGCAAGCGCAGAATCGTGGGAACAGATTACGTCGGGGGTACCTTCCGTGAGAACCTCGAGTTGCCACCGCTGCCACCGGTTTCCAGCACCTAGTTGTTGGAGGCGAGTGAGCGCATGAAGAACATGAGGTTGGCCGGCCGTTCCGCCAGGCGACGCATGAAGTAGCCGTACCACTGGCTGCCGTAGGGAACGTAGACCCGCAGGTGATTGCCTTCGGCTACCAATCTGCGTTGTTCGCCGTCGCGGATGCCGTAGAGCATCTGAAACTCGAAATCCTCGGCTGTCCGTGCGGTCAATGTGGCGAGTTCGAGGGCGGCGTCGATCATGGTGGGATCGTGGGAGGCGACCATCGGGTACCCGTCACCTTCCATCAAGACCTTCAGACAACGCAGGTACGACGCGTCGACTTCGCCGGGCTTTTGGAACGCAACGTCGGCCGGTTCCTTGTATGCACCCTTGCACAGCCGAATTCGTGAACCTGATCCGGAGAAGTGCCGGCAGTCGGCCTCGGTGCGGTGCAGATACGCCTGCAGGACCGTGCCGAGCGTCGGGAAGTCGCGGCGCAACTCTTCGACGATGGACAGTGTCGAGTCGGTGGTGGTGTGATCCTCCGCATCGACGGTGACCCACGCGCCCACTTCGTCTGCCGCTGTGACGATTCGGTGAGCGTTCGCCAGGGCGATCTTCTCGCCGTCACCGGGAAGTGACTGCCCTAACGCGGAGAGCTTGAGCGAAACCTCGAGGGTGTGTTGCGTCCCAGCCGCTTCGGAAAGCGTTGCGTACGAGCGGAGAAGGGAGAGATAGGCGTCGACGGTAGCTGTTGCCTGAGCTGGATCGGTAGTGTCCTCGCCGAGGTAGTCGACCGTCACGAACCGTCCACTGGTGAGGATGTCGCGTACGGCAGAGACCGCTGCGGGTTCCGCGTCCCCGGCGACAAACCTGTCTACCAGCTTGCGAGTCACGGTCATCCCGGAGACTGTCTTC